>NZ_BAZF01000016.1 GCF_000813145.1 Geobacter sp. OR-1
TTGGCCGATGAGGTGACAGACGCACCGCAGGTATGATTCGGTGCGGTAATGTTTTAATACCGGGGCGTCGATGAGGTAGGCCCGGTCGGCGCCATGGGCAAAGGCTTCATGGCAGAGCGGTTCGACCTGATCGCCTAATACGATGGCACTAAGGGGTACGCCGATGGCGTCGGCAAGTTCCCGCCCTTTGCCGAGCAGTTCCCAGGAGACTTTGGCCGCCTCGCCTTCGGTCTGTTCGATGAAGACCCAGACCCCGCGATAGGCGGAGAGCATGGCGGCCAGGGCCGTTGCTTCGTCGTCGGGCTCTTCTTCGGCAACCGCCCCACCCTGCTGCCGGGCAAGCTCTTCAAGCAGGGCCAGCTCTTCGGGGGTGAACTGGATCTCTAATGCTTCGGCCGGGCAGACTTTGATGCATTTCAAACAGCCGATGCATTTGTCGCTTAAGATGACCGGTTCGCCGGCGTCGGTCATCTCGACGCAGTTGACCGGACAGGCGCTCTGGCACCGGGCCCCGCAGGCGATGCATTTGCCCGGAATCAGCCGCGCTTTGCCGCGGGGTTTCTTCGGTTTCTTCGCTTCGGTCATTTCAAATTCCCTTTGTGAATGGTGAATATAATAAAAACTGTGAATGGTGAAAGGTGAATAGTGAATATAACCAAGGCATTTTTCACCTTTCACTATTCACCATTCACAGCTTTTTATACCGCCAATAAATCTTTGGCCAGCAGCTTGTCGATCAGGAGCCGGGCGGTGCCGTCGGGATCGTTCATCCCGTCGCCGATGATCTCGCCCTGGTCCCGCTCGGGGGAGAAGATCTTGGCGACCCAGGTGGGCGACCCTTTGAGACCGATCTCGTTGACGTCGAGCTGCAGGACTTCGTTGTTCCAGAGTTCGACCGCAGCATCGGCAGCGGCCAGCCGCATCGGTACGGTCGGATACCGGGGCCGGTTCAGTTCCCGCACTACGGTGAGCAGCGCCGGAAACGGGGCTTCGACGATCTCGTGCCGCCCTTCGAGCTTGCGGCTGACCCGCAACCGCCGGGATTCAAGATCAAGGTCGAGGATCTTGTCGACCAGGGTGAGCTGGATGCAGCCAAGACGGGTGGCAATGCCGGGCCCGACCTGGGCGGTGTCGCCGTCGATGGTCTGTTTGCCGCATAATATCAGCGCTACTTCGTCTTCTTCGTTCAGCTTCCGGATGGCGGCAGTTAATACATGACTGGTGGCCAGGGTGTCGGCGCCGCCAAAGCAGCGGTCGGAGAGCAGCACCACCCGGTCGGCACCCAATGCCAACGCCTTGCGCAGGGTCGCCTCGGCATTGGGCGGCCCCATGGATATTACCGTTACCTTGAACCCGTACCGGTCCCGAAACCGCAACGCCTCTTCCAGCGCATGCGTGTCGTACGGATTCATGATGAACGGTATCCCTTCCCTCACCAGCGTGTTCGTCTCCGGATCGATCTTTACCTGCGTCGTGTCAGGTACCTGCTTGATACATGCTACCAGTTGCATTTCGCGTGTCCTTTGGAAGGCTAAATATGCAAATCAGGCTGTCAGCCGATGCTTCCCATTGAGGCCAGGGCATAAATTGAATCGGGTCGATAATCAGGTGCAGCGCCACGATACATCAGCAGCGTTTCGCCGCCCTTGGTAAAACCTTTTGCCTCGAAAATTGCCGCAGCAGCACTGTTCCCGGCCGGAGCGTCCAGATAGGTTGTACCGGTTTCAGATAAGCCGGTGAGCACGATATCCAAAAGGTCGCCAGCGCCTGCTATTGTCCCGCTCCAGGGGCCGATGTTGGTTCTTGACCCGGTATTATGGATAACCAGGGCGGAACGGTCATTACGGATTAACTTCCCCAGCCGGGCCTTTTCCCTGCAGATGAGGGACCGGTCATCCCCCCACCCCAGCCTATCGCTGCAGAGGAGTTCATGGATTTCGAGTTCCGAAGGTGTATATCCCATGCCAGCATCCAGTGAACCATTTAATTGCCATCTTGCAACACGATCTATGATTCTGAAGCCGAGTTTTTCATAAAGCGGCGCACCGGCTGCTGATGCAGTCAGCCAGATCGTGCGTACCCCTGAAGTGCAGAGGATATCCAGACAGCTGTTCATCAGTAATGCTCCAATACCAAGGCGCCGAAACTTCTTACGCACAATGAGATTGCCGATCCAGCCGCTTTTGCAGTAGGCAACGCCAGTGGCAAACCCAACCGCCGATCCGCCGGTCTCCCGCACGACAAGACATCCCTGCGGATAGGTGCGGATAAGGAATTCGAACTCCCAGGGATCGCATATCCAACCTTCTTCTGCGGCAAGGTCGAGAAATGGGCCGATGTCGAACATCCTGAAGGAATCGAGAACCATTTCAATTCCCGGAACAGGCGGCTTTGGCAAATTGCATCTCATCGCCAATCAAGCCAACCGCATCGGCCCGGCACTGACGACAATGCTTGAACTGGCCGATAATCCTTTCATTGGCGTTCCGAACCGACTCGAGCATTTCCGCCGACGGAGGGACAAATCGAGCAAAATCGGCCTGCGGAATGAGCGGCATCACGTTCATGACAAATGCCCCGAGTTCCTTGACCTTTTCGGCAATGGCCGGAACTTCCTGATCATTTACGCCGGGTATCAGAACGGTATTGACCTTGATCGTCATGCCGAACTTGGCGGCCTTTCTTAACCCCTCTATCTGGTTCGCAATCAGTATCCGCGCCGCTGCCTCACCGGTGTATCTGTGGCCATGATAGTTGATATAGCTGTAAATCCGCGCGCCCACCTCAGGATCGAGCGCATTCAGGGTTACGGTGAGAGAGTGCAGACCCAGCTCATTGAGCGTGTCGATCTTTTCCGGCAACAGCAGGCCATTGGTGCTCAGGCACTTGATAAGTTGTGGAAACTCTTCACCCACAAGCCTGAAGGTTTCAAAGGTCTCTTGATTGGCAAGCGGATCTCCGGGTCCGGCAACCCCGATGACCTTTATTATCGGCCCCATTACCTCGCTGACCATCACCTGCCTGACTTTAGCGATCGCCTCTTCCGGCGTCAGCAGCCTGCTGGTTACCCCTGGGCGCGACTCGTTGGCGCAGTCGTGACGCCGGGAACAGTAACCGCACTTGATATTGCAGCGGGGAGCGACGGCTAGATGCATCCGGCCGTTTTTGTGGTGATTACCGCCAAAACAGGGGTGACCTTGAATATTTTTCTTTTCGGAACATGCTGTGGCCATAACTGCCTCCCTTGCCGACAAAAAAAGCCCGGCGCTGTCGGGCACCGGGCTTCTTTGCATGAATGTGAATACGCCATCGTATTCAATTGTGATTGTTGTAATTTACGTATTTCATTAACACGAATCGTGCCACAAGATGCAATATTGCCGGAACAGCGCTAAAGCAGCAGCTTATGGGAAAATGCCGGTTTACTGTTTACGAGATCTGCCGGGTGACGGGGCATTTCTGATTACAGATTAGGCACCACAGGCAATATTTACATATCAACCAGGCAAAAGAGCTGCCATTACAGCTGTTCACCCTGTGGCACGCTCCATGTAATACCATGTTGAAATAGATCAAATCAGGAGGGCCCTTATGAACAGTGGCACAGCTAACATACATATAACAGAGGCAGCGGCAGAGCTGCAGACAACCCAACTGAAGGTATTGATGCTGGTGAAGAACAAGGCAATCCTCGGGGAAGAGATCAGAGGAGAGTGGTACGTGAACCGGGACTCGCTGAACTGCTTCAAGTCTCACGGCAGCGATATCAAGATAGAGATGGGATGCAAAAGTAACTGCTCGTCCGGAGGGTGCGGATGCCGCTGATCAGCGTTAAGGGGTCTGACCTGTACAATAAATACCAGAAGGATACCGAAAACCGGTTCAAGCCGAAGTTTTCCGGGAAACCCGATCCCAATCGTTTCAATCGCGATGACATTTACGAGGTCCTGCCGATGCTTTCTGCAGTCATGAGCGAACTCGGCCGCGATGACCAGCGCACGCTGCATCTCATGGAAGAACTGATGATCAGGGACATGCCGGCTTTCATATCCAGCCGGGAAGAGGTGTTCGATTTCCTGGTCAGCTGCATGAAGGAGATTCTGGCAGGGTGAGCGATGACACGCTCTCCCGGATAAGAGGCGCATTCTTCGGGATGGCGGTCGGCGATGCCCTCGGCGCTCCGGTTGAATTCATGATGCCGGGTGAAATCAAGGCCAGACACGGCATTCTCAGGGAGATGACCGGCGGGGGTTGGCTCAGGTTGAAACCGGGACAGGTTACCGATGATACGGATATGTCACTCTGTATTGCGCGGGGAATATGCGCCGGCAATGGCTGGGATATTACAAGAATTGCCACTGAGTTCGCTTCCTGGCTCAAGACCAGGCCGATCGATGTCGGCGATACCTGCCGCCGCGGCATAAGAAATTTCATGCTTCACGGCCAGCTCGAAACACCCCCCAATGAATGGGATGCCGGCAACGGGGCTCTCATGCGGATGGTTCCGGTGGCAATCTATACGGTCAGTGACGATGCTTTACTGCACCGGTGCGCAATCGAACAGGCACATCTGACTCACAACCATCCCCTCTCCGACGCTGCCTGCGTCTGCTACGGCAAGATGCTCCACCTCGCAATTTCCGGCGCGTCACGGAACCGGATCAGGAGGGAGGTAAACCTGCTGGCAGAAGAATTCCCGAATTTCAACTTCGAGCCTTACAAAGGGCTGGCAACCGGCTACGTTGTCGACACCTTCCAAACCGTATGCCACTATTTTTTCCGTGCCAAAGGTTTTGAGGAGTGCGTTGTTGCCACCGTAAATCAGGGTGGAGATGCGGACACCACCGGCGCGATAATCGGCGGTCTGGCGGGCGCCTATTACGGCTTTGAAAGCATACCTGGCCGCTGGCTGAAAAAACTCGACCGGTCGGTTGCCAAAGAGATTGAGGATCTGGCCCTGAGTCTCGTCAAATAGCCCCCTTACCCAGGGTCTCCCGGTCACAATGTACATAAAATACGCTTTACCCGGTATTCCCCACCGATGACCAGACACTCCCCCTCCCCCTTCAAAATGCTGTTCGGCAACAGATCGTCATAGAAAAATATCTTGGCAACCGGCGCCTTGATCTCCCAGACCGTGTCACCAAACTCCCAGGCCCGCTCCTCATCGCCGGTAAAGGAAACCAGATTGTTCAGCCGCACTACCTGTTCCCGTTTGCCGAGCTGCTCGATAACATTATAGTCGTTGGCGTCATTGGTGCCACGATAAAGGGTTACGACCCCATCGCTTGGTTTGGACTTCCCGAGTTCGTACTGGCAGTATTCGTACAGAAGATCCAGCTGCGAGTTTATGGCATTGGTCCGGGCGCTCCCTTTAGTCCGGTCAATGGCAAAAGTCATATACTCTTCCGAGTGGATGCCCGGAATTCGGATCTTGTGGAATGTTGGCGGAATTCCGATGCGGCTTTCCACCCACCCCTTGAGCACCGCCCCCTCGACTGAGTTAGAGTCCATCATCCAGCCGCGCAGAAAACGGAGATAGCTGTTCTTCAAACTTTTGCGCGCCGAGTCGGTGTGGCTCTGCCAGTGATGCAGCTGATATTTTACGGACATATAATCGTTGAAGATGATTGCCCGCTCGGCAGCGCTGGCAATGGTGTCCAGCTTGGCAAAGAAATGACGGTTGGCCAGGCGCACCCCCTGGATCTCAAGCGGTCGGGGGTGCTCATTGAAGTGGCGCGAAGCGATGACCCAGGGAGGGAGATTGCAGAGATTGAAACCTAGGCCGGTCATGGGGCATCACCTCGTCGTGATTATTGGGAGCAGATTTCGCAGCTGCCTACAAAGCTTTTGCGAGTTCTGTAAGAACTGTCTTTATCGGGCCGCTGACCACAAAGGTCTCGACCCCGAGATTCGCCATCTCCTGCTGCGGACATTCGCCGATCTGACAACAGGCCACCACCCGGCACCCCTTCAGTGCTTCGGCTATGGCCCGGAGTAGATGACCGCGCAGCGGATGGTCCGGATCATACGAACAGTAACGCTCCACCTTCTTCTCATCAACCAGCTGTATCGATTCCCCGTCGACATCATAGATCAGGAACCGCTCGGCATGGCCGAAGTGCTGGTTGATATCCCGTCCATCTTTCGATGCAACTGCGATGAGCATATTAAACCTCCTGAATGGGCGGCCACATACGGCCGCCCATGATCAGGGCAATCACAGGGGGTTGCCCTACAACACCACCGGCTCAAAAGAAAAGCACTTCTTCGAGCAGGTCCGGCCGCACGCCTGGCAACCGATGCAATTGCCGGGATTCGCTACCTTCATGAACATCTTCGCCGAATCATCCTCGTCCAGTTCTTCATAAGCCAGCACGTCGTGAACGCAGACCTTGAAACAGCGGCCGCAGCCGATACAGGTTTCCTCGTCGATCGACATTATGAACTCGGGTGTGTATTCAGTTTTATTCCTGCGTAATCCGGTGATGTATGCCACTTTTCTTCTCCTTTCCTGTTTGACAGCGCCGTATTAATCGTCGAGAAATGATGAGCAGTTATCCTTGTTAAGCGCCTTTTTGAGCCAGGGAGGCGGGTTACCCCGCAACACCTCCTGAAGCTTGGCGACGATTTCAGCCACCGGGACTTCGGTGTTGGTCTTCATCGGGTGGATTTTTTTCGCCACCAGCTTGGCTGCTGCAGGGCCGCCGATCTGCATGGTGTAAACAATGGCACAGCCGGCAAGGGCGCCGGCCCGCGCCGCTATCCTGTCTTCCTCGTCCTCAGCGGTAGTTACGGCAGTGACGATATTCAGCGCTACCGCCTGTTCCGGCCCGATCTCCCAGATATGGAAGTTCTGGCACTGGCCGAAATGCTGGTCGATCATTTCTCCATTGGAGGAGCTAAAAGCAACTTTCATGACATATTATCCTTTCACTGCAAGGTCAAAACAACAAAGGCGCACCATCTGGAACGATGGGGCGCCTTTGCCGTTGTTGCCGTTAACCGTCATATTCTGTTTTCCGTGTTATAGCACATGATATGCCAAGAGGTAATGCCACTGATTTAAGGCACTTTGACAGCAGTCTTGTCCCTCTGTTGCTTTGGCATTGCCTGGATAATGTGCATTTGTATGTTAAAATGTCACTGTTTTATTCTTGTCTCAACTTATCGGAGCCGGGCAGCGGAGGGGTAATGGACGATGTATCAACCATGTCGAGACAGCAACTCGAAGAAGCGCTTTATGCTGCCGACAACCGGTTCCAGGAAGCCCTGCAGAGTGCCCGTCACATTCTCTACCGCCTGAATGTGCACAAAGGGGGGTATGACTACCTGAGCCCCTTTTTCGAGGAGTTGACCGGCCACCCCCTTTCTGTCTTCATGCAAATCACCGTTGACGAACTAGAGGAATATTTCCATCCCGACGACCGGAAGCGGATTTTTGGGGACGATGGTGAACTCGCTGCGACTTTCCGGACCAGAACCGGTCCGTCGGTCAATTTCGTGCTGGAATATCGCCTGCGCAAGGCTGACGGCAGTTACTGCTGGCTGAGTGACCGGAATACCGCATACTTTGACGACAACAACGAACTCCTCTGTTTTGTCGGATCGGCAAACGACATTACCGAGCAGAAAAAGGCCCAGCAAGCCATTATCCGCAGCGAAGAACAGTTGCGCGTCCTGTTTGATTCCTCGAATGCCGGGATCATCCTTGTTGATCCAACCGGCATCATCACCGTTGCCAATCTGAGAATGGCGGAGATGTTCGGCTGCAGTCTGACTGACCTGATCGGCTCACGTTACCCGGACCACCTGCACCCGGACAACCGTTATGCCGGCGGCGAACGGATGCAGCAGCTCATAAGCGGCGAGATCGATCGTGTCGGTTTAGATCGCCATTACCTGCGTAAAGAGGGCAGCGATTTCTGGGGGTACTTGTCTGGCCGGCGCCATGAGGATGAAAACGGCACCCTGATTTCGCTTGTTGGACACATTACCGACATTACCGAGCTGAAGAAGGCCCAGGTTGCCATTCAGGAGAGCGAAGAGCGGTTCCGGAGCATCATGGCCCTTTCTCCGGATATCATCAGCATTATCGGCAAAGACGGCACGCTCATCTACAACTCTCCTGCTGCACTTAAAATCCATGGCTATATCCAGGAAGAGATGATCGGGCGCAACACCTTTGACCTGATCCATCCCGATGACCAGCGGCAGGTGGATAACACCTTCAAGGAGGTATTAAGCTCTCCTTCGATGGCGGTCAGCACCCAGTATCGTTACCGGAACAAGGACGGAAGCTACATCTGGATGGAATGCAGCGCCATCAATCAGCTCTCGAACCCCCTTATCGAAGGTGTGATCGCCATCTCCAGGTGCATAGAAGACCGAAAGAAATTGGAAGAAGAGCACCTTAATCTTGAGCGTCAGCTCCTTCACACCCAGAAGCTGGAGAGCCTCGGTGTCTTGGCCGGCGGCATTGCCCACGATTTCAATAACATCCTCACCACAATTATCGGCAATGCCGAGCTGGCACTGATGAGGCTCAACCCGGAATCGCCCGCACTGGAGAACCTGCAGCGGATCGAAAATGCCGCGGCACGGGCAGCGGACCTGGCGAGGCAGATGCTGGCCTACTCAGGCAAAGGTAAATTCGTGATCGAATACATCGATCTGAACCGCCTGGTAGAAGAGATGGGGCATATGCTGGAGGTCTCCATCTCCAAGAAGGCGATCCTGCGCTATCACCTTACCCTACCCCTCCCTTCGGTCGAGGCCGACGCCACCCAGATCCGCCAGATCATCATGAACCTGGTTATCAACGCCTCTGAAGCGATCGGGGACAAAAGCGGGGTCATCGCAATCACTACCGGTTGCCTGAACTGCAATGAAGAGTACCTGAAAGAGGCATGGATGCCAGAACGGATTCCCGAAGGTAATTACGTCTTTCTGGAAGTTGCCGACACCGGCTGCGGCATGGACAAGGGGACGCTGGGCAAGATCTTCGATCCCTTCTTCACCACCAAATTCACCGGCCGCGGCCTGGGGATGGCTGCTGTCCTGGGCATCATCCGCGGCCATAAAGGGACCATCAGAGTTCAAAGCGAACCGGACAAGGGAAGCAGCTTCACCATACTGCTGCCGGTCAGCGGGCAGCCGGTCGCAGTTGTCAACGAAGCGAAAAGCACCAGCAGCTGGCATGGTAGCGGAATTGTGCTGCTGGTAGACGACGAGAATACCGTGCGGGCTGTAGGCAGTGAAATGCTGCGGGAGCTCGGGTACGACGTCATCACGGCAAACGATGGCCGTGAGGCGCTGGATGTCTATAAAAGCAGAGATGACATCTGCCTGGTCATCCTCGATCTGACCATGCCGCATATGGACGGCGATCAGTGCTTCCGGGAACTCAGACAGATCGACCCAGGGGTCAAAGTAATCATATCGAGCGGTTTCTGCGAACACGAAGTCGCCCAAAAGTTTTCCGGTCAGAGGTTCATCGGGTTTATTCAGAAACCGTACCGGATGACCGATTTGAGCGAGTCCATACGGCAGGTCCTGCAACACCCCGCAGAGGATGAGGATTAAGACGAATCGCACAGCAGACTGTCGCCACCCGGCGCTTCAGTGATGATGTGACACGTTTGGAAGGCGTCACTTGCTACCCCTTGGCTGTATTCAACGGCAGACGCAGCTCGATCCTCAGACCGCCGGAAGGGAGATTTTCCGCCACAATACGACCATTATGAGCCTCCACTATCCCCTTGCAGATCGAGAGCCCCAGGCCTGTACCACCAGCCCCTTCAGGGACAGGGATACGGTAAAACTTGTCAAAGATGCGTCGCAGGTCATGCTCGGATACCCCAGGGCCATGGTCTCGAAGTTCTAGGGTCAACCACTCAGAGTCAGCCGCAGCAGTTATCTCTATCGGCGTTCCTACAGGCGAGTATTTCAGGCTGTTGTCCACCAGATTGACCATAACCTGTGTCATCAGTACCAAATCCATCGGCACCAGCGGCAAATCCGACAGCATCCGGAATGATATTTCTCTCCCTTCTATGCGCGATTCCAAGGCAGCCAAGGCGCATCCGACCAGATCCTGAACATCGCACGGCTCACGATTCAATCTGACGGCGCCGGCCTCGATACGGGTCATATCCAGGAGATTGCCGACAAATCTGTTGAGCCGCTCAGCCTCGTTGCAGGCATTGTCAAGCAGTTCCTGCCGCGCATGGTCACTTAGATGTTCGCCCTCATCCTTCAGGCAGGTAAGAACCCCGGTTACAGACGACAGAGGCGTGCGCAGATCGTGAGAGATGGAGTTAAGCAGCGCCCGTTCCAGGTTTTCCCGGGCCTGAAGTATCTGAGCCTGCTCAGCCTGGCGGGAGAAGCGGATACGCTCCATGGCCATGGCGGCCTGGGTGGCAAACGCCTCCAGCAGCCGGCGGTTATCCTGGGCGTGGTAATCCTGCTCTCGTTGCATCAGTACGCCCATTACCCCGAGCACGCCGGTCGTTGTCTGCAACGGCAGGTAGATCAGGTTTGCGGATACCAGAGTATCAGTGGCCCGTCCGGCCTGATGGTTATTGCGGAATGCCCAGTCGGCAACTGCCTGCTCCTTGATATCGAGAGTGAGTTCGTCGGAAGCCGCCATGATGTCGAGCCGCTCTCCTTCAGGGAGAAAAATCACCACCTGGGCATTAAGGGCTTCCTCAACATTTCTGACCACGGCCTTCAGCACGGCATCGGTATCAACGGAGGCCGCAAGGTCGCGACTCAGGTAGTAAAGGCTGGCTGTCTGGACCTCGCGGGTACGCATCGCCTCGGCCCGCTCTCGAGCCCTTGCCACCAGGGAACTTATAACAACACCCACTACGAAAAGGCCTAGAAAAGTCAGCAGATACTGGGTATCGGCCACCACAAAGGTCAGACGCGGCGGGACAAAAAAGAAATCGAAGGCCAGCACCCCGAAGAATGCCGTGGCAATGGCCGGTTTGCGGCCGAGCCTTACCGATGCGACAACTACAGCCAGCAGGTAGAACATGACCATATTGGTCGGAGCGAGGAATGGGCGCAGCAGTTCGCACAGTAACGTGGCAGCTGCGATAAGCATCAGACAGCCTGCATAGCCGGTCAGTTTCAAGGGGCGGCTGCGCCTGTGTACGGATGCTGTAGCGGCAGTGTCCTCCTGGTCAAAACTGACAATAACGACATCAACGGCGCCGCTTCTCCGGATAATGCGATCAGCGATAGGCGTCTGCAGAATTTCCCGCCAGCGAGGCTTGTTAGGCTTGCCCATAACGATCTTGGTGACATTGTGCCGGACAGCGTATTCCATAACCGCATCAGTAATATCGGCCGCTGTTACGGTTGCCACCTGGGCACCCAGGCTTTCTGCCAGGCGCAGGTCGCGCCAGATCCGTTCCCGGTTCTCCTGGAGCTGGCGCCCGCCCCCCGGGGTTTCGATATAAACCGTGAACCACTGCGCCTTCAACTCTTCAGCCAGCCGGCAGGTTGAACGGATCAGCCTTTCGCTGAAGGGGCTGCCGCTGACGCAAACCAGCAAACGCTCTGCCGTGGGCCACGGTCCGGCTATAGACTGGGTCTCCATGTAGGCCCGCATCTGGTCGTCAACCCTGGCCGCAGCGCGGCGCAACGACAGCTCACGAAGCGCCATCAGGTTGCCGAGCCGAAAAAATTTCTCCATCGCCTTGGCAGCCTGGGCCGGAATATAGACCTTTCCTTCTTTCAGCCTCTGTAACAGGTCTTCGGGAGAGATATCGATCAGTTTGATCTCGAATGCCAGGTCCAGCAACCGATCAGGAACGGTTTCCCGAACCACTACCCCGGTGATCTGTGCCACCACGTCATTCAGGCTCTCGAAATGCTGGATGTTGACCGTGGTATAGACATCGACCCCGGCCGCCAGCAGCTCTTCCACATCCTGCCAGCGCTTCTCGTGACGGCAACCGGGAGCGTTGGAATGTGCCAGTTCATCAACAAGAACGATCTGGGGCCTGCGGGCCAGAATCCCGTCAATGTCGAGCTCCGCAAGCTGCACACCCTGATACTCCACCAGCTTTCTCGGCATGATCTCCAGACCGGTGAACGCCAGCAGCGAATCGGTCTCGAACCGGCCGTGGGATTCCACATAGCCGACCACCACGTCACGCCCTTCCTGTTTCCTCAGATCCGCTGCCTCCAGCATGGCATAGGTCTTTCCTACTCCCGCGGCATAGCCGAGAAAGATCTTCAGCTTTCCCACCTCGGCCTTGACCTCTTCCGCCTGGGCCAGCTTGAGCATCGCCTCCGGAGAAGGGCGTATGTCGTCACCGTTTGTCATCATCTGGAAACTGTATCCAGTTTCAGGTTAAGCGCAAGGACATTGACCCGCGGCGCCCCCAGAATAGAGAACTGACGCCCTTCTGTATGGTCGGCAACCAGCTTTTTCAGGGCATCCTCGCTCATGCCCCGCATACCGGCAATGCGGGGAACCTGTACCATGGCCGCTTCCGGCGTGATGTCCGGATCGAGGCCGCTGGCCGATGCCTGTACCAGATCGGCCGGGACAGAACCAATCACTCCGGTATCCCGGAGGGCCTTGACCCGATCCATGACCGTCTTCAGGTAATCGGGATTGGTCGGGCCGGCATTGGAACCACCGGACCCGGCCGGGTTGTAGCCGAAATCAGTGGTGGCGGAAGGGCGCGGCCAGAAGTATTGAGGCCTTGAGAAGGGCTGACCGATCAGGTCCGAACCGATCTCCCTGTTTGATTTATCAACAATAAGGCTACCCTTGGCCTGCTTCGGAAATACGGAATTAGCGAAGCCGGTGACCACGGCCGGATAGATGCCGCCGCAGATAATGGTGAAAACTATGAGCATCAGAATTGCAGGTCTTATATCTTTCATTGGTTTTCCCTTTTGTAGGGGCGGCCCCCTGTGGCCACCCGTAATCTGGGCAACCACGGAGGGTTGCCCCTACATTGTATAAACTTACACAACCATCCCGATCATCAGATCAATTGCCTTGATACCCACGAACGGAGCGATAATCCCCCCCACCCCGTAGATAAGCAGATTGTGGATCAGCAGCTTCTCCGCTGGCATGGGGCGAAACCTGGTCCCTTTCAGGGCCAGCGGCACCAGCATCGGAATGATGATTGCATTGAAAATGACCGCCGAGAGGATCGCACTGAAGGGGCTCGCCAGATGCATGATATTCAACACTTCCAGCTGCGGGTAGATGGAGAGCATCATCGCCGGAATAATGGCAAAATACTTGGCAACATCGTTGGAGATACTGAAGGTGGTCAGGTTGCCGCGGGTCATAAGGATCTGTTTCCCGACCTCGACGATATCCAGCAACTTGGTCGGGTTGCTGTCAAGATCGATAATGTTGGCAGCCTCACGGGCCGGCTGGGTGCCGGTGTTCATGGCCACCGCCACGTCCGCCTGAGCCAGGGCCGGGGCGTCGTTGGTGCCGTCGCCGGTCATGGCCACCATGAAGCCGCCTTCCTGGTACTCGCGGATCAACCGCAGTTTCTCCTCGGGCTTGGCCTGGGCGAGGAAGTCGTCCACCTGGGCTTCGGCAGCGATAGCAGCGGCGGTCAAGGGGTTGTCTCCGGTTATCATCACCGTCTTGATCCCCATGCTGCGCAGCTGTAGAAAGCGCTCCTGGATACCGGCCTTGACGATGTCTTTCAGGTTTATCACCCCCAGGATGTCGCAATCACGGGATACAACCAGCGGAGTGGCCCCGGCCCGGGCAATCCGGTCCACGAGACCTCTCAAATCTTCTGGAATTGCTGTACATCCGAGCTTGGTGACAAAGGAGACGATCGAATCGGATGCCCCCTTTCGGAAACAGCTGGCGCCAATATTGATTCCGGAGAGACGCGTTTCGGCGCTGAACTCAACAACTTCGGCATCCAGGGGTTTTTCCATCCCCAGTCCGTATTTCTGTTGCGCTAATGCAACCACGCTGCGACCTTCCGGGGTCTCGTCAAACAGTGATGCTGACAAAGCTGCCAAGGCGAGCTCTTTCTCGTTATGCCCCCCGACCGGGACAAATGATACCGCCTCACGGTTGCCGTGGGTGATGGTGCCGGTCTTGTCGAGCAACAGCACGTTGACATCGCCGGCCGCCTCAATGGCCCGGCCGGAAAGGGCAATGACGTTCTTCTGGAAAAGCCTGTCCATGCCGGCGATACCGATGGCTGGAAGAAGCGCGGCGATGGTGGTGGGCGCCAGGCAGACAAAGAGCGCCACAAGTATGGTCAGAGACACCGGTGTCCCCTGCCCGGCAGCCTTGACGCTGTAAATCGAAAGCGGACTGATATTGGCGCACACAAGCAGAAATACCAGGGTCAAGGCGATGAGCAGCACCTCCAGGGCGATCTCGTTGGGGGTCTTGCGCCGTTTGGCCCCCTCGATAAGGCCTATCATCCGGTCCAGGAAGGTCTCGCCCGGATTGGCGGTGATTCGCACAATAATGGCATTGGCAATGACTGTTGTGCCGCCGGTGACGGCACTCCGGTCCCCGCCCGACTCCCGCACCACCGGGGCCGACTCACCGGTGACTGCCGACTCGTTCACCAGGGCCGCGCCGGCAACCACATCACCGTCACCGGCAATCATATCGTTGGCTTCAACCAGGATCAGATCCCCCTTACGCAGCTGACTGGCGCCGACCGTGGTGTAATTGCCGCCAAATTCAGGTTTGTCCAACCGCTTGGCAGTTACGTCCGTGCGGCTCTTACGTAAAGATGCGGCACGGGCCTTGCCCCGCCCTTCGGCCAGCGCTTCGGCAAAGGTGGAGAATAGAACCGTCAACCAGAGCCAGATGGAGACGGTACCGGTGAACCAGGCCGGTTCACGGTTAGCTCCGGTAAGAGACATGATAAAGGTAATCAGGGTGATGACGCTGGCGATCTCGACACAGAACATGACCGGGTTGCGCCAGAGAATACGGGGATCGAGCTTTTTTATGGATTCGGTCAGGGCGGGCTTCATTATCCGCAAGTCGAAGATGGATATCGGTTCGGCTGTATGTTTCGACATTGCTATTTACCTCCCAGCATGGTCAGGTGTTCGACAATCGGTCCGAGCGACAGGGCCGGAAAGAAAGTGAGCGCACCGACTATGATGATGACCAGTGTCAACCAGATGGCGAACGGAGCCTTGTCTGTGGGGAGGGTCCCCAGGCTGGGGGGGACGTACTTCTTTTCCGCCAAAGACCCGGCCATGGTCAGAACCGCGATGGCCGGAACATAGCGGCCGAGAGTCATGGCCAGCGAACCGAGGATGTTATAGAAGTTGACGTTGGCGTTTAAACCAGCAAAGGCGCTGCCATTGTTGTTGGCCATGGAGGCAAAGCCGTAGAAAACCTCGGAGAGGCCATGAGCTCCTGGGTTGGCCATGGATGACACCGCCTGCGGGGTGATCATGGCAATACCGGAGAGGATCAGTACAACGACCCCGGCGGTGAGGATCGTCAGGATCGACAGCCACATCTCCCGCACTTCAATCTTCTTCCCCAGGTATTCCGGGGTGCGACCGATCATCAGCCCGGAGACAAAGACGGCGATGATGGCGAAGGCGAGCATGGTGTAGAGTCCGGAACCGACCCCGCCGAACACGATCTCACCCAGCAGGATCAGACTTAAAGGGATCATACCGCCGAGAGGTGTGAGGGAGTCGTGCATGGTATTGACTGCGCCGCAGGAAGTGCCGGTCGTCGCCACTGCGAACAGGCTGCTGCCTGCCAGGCCGAAACGCACCTCCTTCCCTTCCATGTTGACACCCCGTATCCCCAGCTCGGCAACCAGAGGATTTCCGTTGGTTTCAACAATTTGCAGCACACCAAACGAGACGGCCAGCAACAGCAGCATCCCCCCCAGGATCGCCCACCCCTGGCGGGTGTTACCCACCATAATGCCGAAGGTATAGGTCAGGCTGCCCGGGATCAGCAGGATCAGCAGGATTTCCAGCATGTTCGTGAGCGGTGTCGGGTTTTCGAATGGGTGAGCCGAATTGGCATTGAAAAAGCCGCCGCCGTTGGTCCCCAGTTCCTTGATCGCCTCCTGGGAGGCGACCGGTCCCATGGGGATAGAGACCTCCTTGACGATCACGTTCTCGGTGACCGGGTTCCCTTTGGCATCCTTGAGCGGGCTCCCCTTGTCGTCCAGTTTTGGTTTGTCATAGCTGGTTGACTGCACCAGCGGCACGGTCTTGTAAGGGGTGAAGTTCTGGATCACCCCCTGGGAGACCAGGACGAGAGCGGCGACCAGGGAGATCGGCAGGAGTATATAGAGGGTGCTGCGGGTCAGGTCCACCCAGAAATTGCCCAGCATAGAGGTCTTGCGGCGGCTAAAGCCGCGGATAAGGGCAATGGCAATGGCCATGCCGGTGGCGGCGGAGACGAAGTTGTGCACTGTCAGTCCGGCCATCTGGGTGAAGTAGCTGGCAGCCTGTTCGCCGGCATAGGCCTGCCAGTTGGTGTTGGTAGTGAAACTGATCGCCGTGTTGAGCGCCAGTTGCCAGGAAAAGGCCGGCAGTTTCTGCGGATTGAGCGGCAGCAGGTGCTGGGACATCAGGATGGTGAAAAGCGCCGCGAAGAGCGCCAAATTGAAGAAAAGCATCGCCAGGGCGTAGCGCTGCCACCCCATCTCCTCATCTTTCTTCACCCCGCAGATCCGGTAGATCAGGTTTTCGCAAGGGGCAAGTACCGGGGACATGAAGGTTCTTTCCCCTTGATAGACCTTGGCCATGAAGCTGCCGAGCGGCTTGATCAGTGCCAGCAGGACGACAAACAAGAGGATCGTTTGCAGCCAGTCATATGCGTTCATGGTGCTTACTCCGTTGTGTCTATGGTGCTGTTATTAAGCAGTAGCCGGGCAATACTGACCGGGCCACGGTCCACTCATTCTTCTGACGGTCGAAAACCGGAACCTGTCCATGTGCATATGCTGGAGGAGCAAGCGTTGTAGCCCCATCATTAATATCAATGATACCACTCTCATCAAATGTTTCCCCCTCATACACTCCGTTCCCCGGGTCAAACAGATACAGTTTCATGAAGTGACACCTCCCCTACTTGATGATTCCATGATAGCGGTACCGGTATCAAAGCAGGGTCAAGATTCAGCTGATTTCCATCAAGAAAAGATAAATATCTACTTGAAGATAACTTCCCATCTGTTTCATCCCCAGATGAATATGCTGAGCGATGCGGTAAAGTTCTTATGCAACGTATGTTGCTTTATAAGTTGCCGTCATCAGCCGGAGGGTCTCCTATCAACTCCCCTCTTCTACTGGCAACAGCGCGCGGTGACGATCAGAATTCCGATTGCGGACATTTCAGCCGAATAGGCAGGGACCACTTTCGTGAACATTAGAGTACTGCTGGTCGATGATCATAAAATCATGCGCGACGGTTTGATTTCGGTCCTTGGTGCTGCCGAGGAGATCGAGGTTGCTGCCGAAGCCCTGGACGGCGAGACCTCCATAGTCGGGGCATTGGCGGATTCGGTTCAGGAGGTCCTGGAATTGGAACCGGAGCAGATCGAAGCGGCGCCGCGGATCGGGACCAAGCTCAACACCGAGTTCCTGGTTGGCATGGGCAAGCATAACGAGACCTTTATCATGATCCTCAACATCGACAAGGTCTTTACCTTTGAAGATCTGGAATCGATGCAGGGAGGTTGCAGCCAGGCCGCTGCCTGACAGACGGAAACCAGGGGAAACATATATTCAGGAATATGATTGACAGCGACACGGCTGCATGACTGCATGATCGATTGACCGGGGGCAATCGCCGCTCGAAGCATCTAAATAATTGTAATATCACTCCGCAATGACTAAACTCAGTATATTGGCTGCCAGGAATTGCCATAAATGCAGCCGTGGACAACGATCAACCGAATCACCGGACCCGACACAGATGAAAATACTTATTGTCGACGACAACATAAATGATCGAAACATTCTTCGCTACACTGTTGAAGCGCACGGCCATGAGGCGGTGACGGCATCAGACGGTGAGGAGGGACTGTTGATAGCAGCAGCTCAGACACCTGACCTTGTCATCTCCGATGTCCTGATGCCGGTAATGGACGGTTTCCAGTTCCTCAGATCATTCAGAAAGACCAGCGCCACCCCCTTCATCTTTTACTCCGCGGTATATGAAGGTGACCGGGAGATGCAGCTTGCCGCAGCGCTGGGAGCAGACGCCTACCTGATCAAACCGAAGGCACCGAACGAGTTGATGGCGCAGATCGAACGGATAATCAGCTCCGGAATAAGGCCGGCGCCCCGGCCGATCGTGGCGGATGACGAATACCTGAAAACGTACAGCCAGGTCCTGTTCACCAAGCTGGAAGAAAAGGTGACCGAATTGGAACACTCCCTGGCCGAGCACAAATTGACCGGGGATGCGCTGCGTGAGAGTAACGAAAGGCTTAATTCAACGCTTGAAGCAGCTCGAATTGTCGCATGGGAAGTTGATCCGTTCACCCGCAAACACCATGAAGCCGGACCGGTCGCCGAGCTGTTCGGCCGCGGCCACCCCACTCTTGCGGATTTTCTTGCCGGGATATACCCTGACGATCTGGAACGCGTCATGGACGCCTTGGACAAGGCGCTACGTGGCGAATCCGGCTTTAACGTCGAATACCGTATCATGCATCCGGATGGCGACATCCGCTGGATCGCAGCACACGGCGATCTCCAGTATAATTCTGAAGGCCGCCCAGCCAGACTGCTCGGCATTGCCGGCGATATTTCCATGCGTAAAGCGTCGGAACAGGCATTGCGGGACAAACAGCAGCGGCTGTCCGACCTTGCTCTGGAACTCTCCATGACCGAGGAACGCGAACGGAGGCGAATAGCCACAGACCTGCACGATAATATCGGGCAGTCGCTGACCCTCGCCAGGATCAAGCTCGGAGTCCTGGCAAAATCGATTCCAGACATCCTGATAGACGAGACCAGAGGCTTGCTTGATGGCGTAATCCGTGACGTCCGCGCCCTCACCCACAGGATAAGCCCACCGATTCTGGAAAGCGGCAGCCTTGAGACCGCCCTGAAATGGCTTGGAAGGCAGATAGAGACCGACTACGGAATAATGGTGCGGTTTTCCGACGATTCCAGTGCCCGGACAATGCCGGCAGAACTGCGTTCGGTGCTTTATCATGCCGTGCGCGAACTGCTCATCAACATCGCCAAACACTCGCAAGCGGAGACCGCCAGTCTATCGGTCTCCTGCGAAAACAGCGATTACGTCATAAAAGTCGAAGACAAGGGTATCGGCTTTGATCTGGATACCATCGATGAAAACCTCGCCGTGGATGAAGGCGGATTTGGACTGTTCAATATCCGGCGCAGAATCCATTATCTCGGCGGGAAACTGGAAATTACGTCGGCTCCTGGCGAAGGAGTACGGGTAACAATCCGGATTCCCACTGGCTGTAGTTGCCAATGACAATAGCCGTGCAAAGGGAATGGAATAATGAGCATTAAAGTGCTGCTGGTTGATGACCACAAAATCATGAGAGACGGCCTGGCTTCGCTTCTGAGCCCGGCGGAAGAGATCGATGTCGTGGCTGAAGCCGCCACCGGTGGCGAGGCTATTGAAAAGGCCCGGGAGTATTCACCAGATGTGGTCGTTATGGACCTGACACTCCCGGACATTGGGGGAACAGAGGCAACCCGGCGGATCGTGGCGGAACATGCCGGCATCAGGGTATTGGTCCTCTCCATGCTGCTGGACAAGAACTGTCTGCTGGAAAGCCTGGAAGCAGGCGCCAAGGGATACCTGATCAAAGACTGCGCCGCAGAAGAACTGGTGACCGCCATACGGAGCGTGTTCGCCGGGAAACCATACTACTGCGCCGATGCCATGGATATCCTCATCAAAGGCCTGGCCCCTCACCCCCCTGATGAACGGATCGCGCCAACACTTACGAAAAGAGAACTGGAGGTGCTCAAACTGACGGCCGAAGGGAGCAACACCAAGGAGATCGCCTTTGACCTCGGCATCAGCACCAAGATGGTTGAAATCCACCGGATGAACATCAGGAAGAAACTCGGCCTGAAGAGCATTGCCCAGCTGACCACCTATGCCGCCCGTATCGGACTGATCTCCATCGATTAGAGACCAATTACACCTTTCGTTTAATCGTATTTCCCTCTAAAGAATCCGCCTATTAGGGATTTCCCTACCCCATTACGTTCCGACAATAGAACGTTGTCCACAATGATCACACATGGCAGACTGATACCATAACCTGTTAAAATTTTGCCACAAAATTAGACAAACATGAAAAACCTGAACGCAATTATTGACGCCATGCCTATGCCGATGCTGCTGCTGAATGACCGGTTTGAAGTGATACGAACCAATGCAGCGCTCAGGTCGTATTGTGTCGGCTATGACGAAACCTTGGACATACGGTGCGGCGCGATCCTCAGATGCACCAACGCCCGCCGGGAAACGGACGGGTGCGGCAGGTCCCCGGCATGCCAGTCCTGCTGCCTCATGCGCGCACTGCGTGAGACAGCTCTGAGCAAGCATCCCCGGAGCGGAGAAACGGTTATTAGCACCATCGGGGCTGAAGGCAGGATAACCGATGCCTGGCTGATGTTCAGCGTGGCCATGATTACGATCAATGATACGGACCTTCTGTTGACATCATTCATGGACATTACTGCCAGCAAGCAGATCGAAAAAAAGCTGCTGACCCGTGAACAGGAGTTCCGCGCACTGGTGGAGAATTCGCCGGACGCCATCGCCAGGTACGACCGGCTTTGCCGTCGCACCTATGTCAATCCAGCACTGGAGCGCCTTGCCGGCAAATCTGCCGCTCTCCTAGTCGGCAAAAACCCTGCCGATGCCTTTGTTGCCGATCCCCATGTGGGGCGTCAGGTTGCCGATGCCGTTAGCGAGACATTTGCCAAAGGCGCTCAGGTCAACGTCGAGTTGGCCTGGAAGGATGAAGGCGGGAAGCCGCATTATTACCAGTCGAGCTTTGTCCCCGAATGCGACGAGACCGGGGAGATGCGGAGCGTTCTGAGCATCTCGCGCGACATTACCTCCTTGCGCACAACTGAGGCCATGCTGCTGCATTCCCAGAAGATGGAGTCCATAGGCACTCTTGCCGGAGGGCTCGCCCACGACTTCAACAACCTCCTCACCGTTATAGGCGGTTATTCCGAGCTATTGGCTTTTTCTCTCCAGGGGGACGAAGGCAAGCTTTCATATGCGTACGAGATTACTGAGACAGTGAAACGAGGAGCGGAATTGACCAGGGGGTTGCTGGCGTTCAGTGGCAAACACGAAACAAAGAAAACGCGGATCGACCTCAATCAGATCGTGTCAGACCTGCGCAAGAGCATCTCCCGTCTACTGCGTACCGACATCAACCTCTCATTCGAACTTTGCCCAGAACCGTTGCCGATCTTCGCGGACCGGGTGCAGATCGAGCAAGTGTTGATAAATCTGATGGTGAATAGCCGCGACGCCCTCTGTTCCGGTGGCGCAATCGATGTCTACACATCAGTTGTATCGCTGCACAAAGAGACGATTTCCGAAGGGGTGACCCTCCATCCCGGCTCATATGCGGTAGTAGAGGTTACGGACAACGGAGAGGGTATGGACGAAAAGACCGCTGCCAGGATCTTCGAACCATTTTTCACCACCAAAGAGATCGGCAAGGGAACCGGGCTGGGCCTCTCCATTGCCTTCGGCATCGTCGGCAGTCACAACGGCTGCATCTCCGTGGCAAGCGAACCGGGGAAAGGCTCAAGATTCAGGATCTATCTGCCGCTATATCCTGGAGAGGAAACAACGGATCACTCACCAGTACCGGAGGAGATCGGTATTTATGGCACCGAGACCGTACTGGTGGTGGATGATGACCCGACGATTCAGAGCCTGCTCCGCGAACTATTGGAAAACTTCGGCTATACCGTCCTGACCGCCTCCAACGGCGAGGAAGCGCTGGAGGTGTTCGAGTCGCACCGCGATGATATCCGGATAATGGTGACCGACCTCATCATGCCGCGTCTGAACGGTCGGGAGGCCATTGAGCTGATTCGGCGGGAAAAACCTAAACTGCCGGTAATACTCATGAGCGGCCATACATATAACTGCATCGACCATGAAGCTATAGAACAACTCAATATCGTCTTCATGCAAAAACCGGTATCTCACCGCAGGCTGTTGGAAACCATGCGCTCTAAACTGGGAAACAGCACGCCAGAGTATCGGATGGCCGAAGGATCGAAGCAATGATGAAGTAAAATGCGACGCGATCAATATCCGGTTTCCGATTCCCGGTTTCTGTGTGGCATCGGGGAACAGAACTACAATCAACAACAGGAGGTAAAAGGAGATGAAAATCGAAACAAGGCTGATCTTGGGGTTTAGCGCTTGCCTCGCCTTTCTGTTGTTTCTGGGCGGAGTCGGTATTTACGAAATCAAGGACCAGGCAGCAAAAAGCGAAAGAATGATAGAGGTGGACTCGCAAGTTGTTGAACATGCCCAGCGAATGCGGGCCAACATCAACATGATGCGGCGCTACGAGAAAGACGCCTTTTTCAATATCGCTGACCCGGCCAAAGTCGATGACTATCTGAAAAAGTGGCAAGAGGCCCGCAATCATGCCGCCAGCCGGCTGGAAACACTCCAAAAGCTGGAAGATGAGCCCCAACACCGGGAGACCCTGACCGCCATAAGAAAGAGTCTGGATGATTACGAGGCGGGGTTCGGCAAGGTAATCGCCCAGATAAAATCCGGAACAATTTCTGCCCCGCAGGATGCCAACGAGGCGATCGGCGCTTACAAGGAAGCCACCCACCTTGCCGAAAAAAACATCATTGACTTTGCCAGTGCAAACGATGAAACCATGAAAGCAAAGTTGAGGATACTCAAGACCGATGAACGGCACGCCGTCACCCTGACCGTAACCATTGTGGCCGTCTCCCTTGCGGTGGTACTGGTACTGGTGATTCTGCTGATCCGCTCCATCAAGCGGCCGCTCAACCAGATCCAGGCCATCGTTGACGATATCGCCCAGGGAGAGGGAGACCTGACCAAACGGCTGGATTATACCGGCAGGGATGAACTGGGAGCCATCTGCAACAGCTTCAACCGTTTTATCGAAAAACTGCAAGGGGTCATTGCCCTGGTAGCCGATTCCGCTTCTGAGGTGGCCTCGGCAGCCAACCTCCTCCACTCCACATCAGGACAGATTGCCACCGGCGCTGAAGAAGTAGCCACCCGAACCATTACGGTTGCAACGGCAGGCGAGGAAATGGCGGCAACCTCGGGAGACATTGCCCAAAACTGCCAATTAGCCGCCGAAGGGGCAAAACTTGCATCCCAAACAGCGCAAAACGGCGCCCAGGTAGTGGAAAAGACCGTTAACGTAATGGGGTTGATAGCGGCAAAGGTCCAGGAAACGGCCAAAACAGTTGAACAGCTGGGGGCACGAAGCGACCAGATCGGAGAAATTATCGGCACCATAGAGGAGATTGCCGATCAGACCAATCTTCTGGCACTGAACGCCGCCATTGAGGCAGCCCGGGCCGGCGAGCAGGGGCGTGGCTTTGCCGTGGTTGCCGACGAAGTCCGGGCACTGGCAGAGCGGACAACAAAAGCAACGCGCGAGATCGGCGAGATGATCAAGGCGATACAATCGGAGACCAAGGGTGCTGTAGCGGCAATGGAACAGGGAGTCTGCCAGGTCGAAACCGGCACGTCAGAAGCGTCCCGCTCCGGCGATGCCTTGCGGGAGATCCTGGAGCAGGTCAATGACGTGGCCCTTCAGGTCAACCAGATAGCCACTGCCGCCGAAGAACAGACCGCTACTACCAACGAGATTTCACAGAGCATGCTACAGATTACCGCCGCAGGAAGGGGCGCCTCCTGCGGCGCCCAGGAAGCAGCTACCGCAGCCGCTCAGCTCCACGGAAATGCCCGGACTCTGCAGGAGCTGGTGGGTCATTTCAGAGTGTAGGATCGGGACTATATAGAAGCATTGCGTCAATTATTCATAAGATCGGAAGGGACCTATAATCCCAAATAGTACCGGTAAGTTCGTGCATCAATTATGCGCCAGCTTCTGGGCCTCTTTAGCATTAGCCTGGAATATATTAGCAACCTCGAAGACCAGGTTCATGGTGCCGCGGTAGCCAACCCACATCTTCTGATGGGCGCCCAGACGGTCAAAAACCGGCAGTCCGGCCCGCAGGTGGGCGCCGATCTTGAGTTTTGCCGCAGCCTGCCGGCCGTTGGAGTTGGCCACCAGCAGGTCGGCGCCAACCGCAGCCGACTCCAGATCTTCCAGGTCGCCGACAACAACATTTGCGCACGGCAGCCCATCAAGCCCCCTGGTGCGGGTAGCGCTGATGGCAACCTGGATTTCGCATCCCATTCCGGATAGAAATCCGGTAATGGTCTTAAGATTGTCGGCTTCCAGCGCCAAGGCGACCTTCTTGTTGCCAAACTGGTAATGGCTGTCAACCATGGCATCCATCAGCCTGCTCCGCCAACGGAGCTGCTTTTCCGGAACCGGTCGCCCGCTGATCATCGAAAGGGATGCCATCAGAAGATCGACCTCTGCCAGGCCGGTAACAGAGGTGAAACCGTAGGCCGGAATGCCGAACTTTTCCTTCAGTGCCAATGCCGCCTTGGCCAACGAATCGCCGGCATAGAGCGTAGCAATGCTGCGACCGGCCATTTTTATCTCATCGACTGTGATACCGCCCGTGGAAAGCGGCGACACCTCGGCATCGATATGGCCGTCGAGCGCATTGGCTATGTCCGGGATACAGAGCGCCTTCAGGCCGAATGCTTCGATCAGCTCCTTCAGTTCCTCCACGTCCGCCGGGGTAAGATGGGCTCCGGGGAGCAGGTTGACCTGTTTCGGGACAGGTTCGCCCCCTTCAGGCAAGTCAGCGACGATAGCCTCGACTGCGCGAGCGTACCCCTCCTGCAACGAACCGCAGTAATCTGGGGTTGATGCCCAGACCACCGGGACATTGTCGTGCTCGGGATGTTCCCGGCGGAAATGGACAATGGCGCTCCGGACATCATCCCCCATGGTCTCGGTCAGTCCGGAGGTCATCACCCCCACTACTCCGGGATGAAACTTTTCAATGACCCGGCCGATCCCTTTCTTCAAGTTCTCCCAGCCGCCGAAGATGGCGGTATCTTCACTCATTGCCGTTGAGTTGAGGGCAATGGATTCCTTAAAGTGTCGCGACAACTGTAACCGGATAAATGTCGAACATCCCTGGGCTCCGTGAAGTAACCCCAGCATCTGATCGATGCCTAGAAAGGCAAGGGTCGCGCCAAGCGCCGGAGAGTTTTTTTGCGGGTTCACGGTGGCGAATTTGGTTGAAACCTTGACCCGAGAGACGGAAATGTCTTCACCAAGAAAGGTTTCGGCATGCCGAACTGCGGTCTGCAACAGCTCCTGTAGCCGCTCTTCACCCTGTTCCCATGGCGCCGGGGTATTGAGCACCGGCCAGATCGGGTTGTTGACGGTCAGATCCAGCTGCCTGGCAAAGGTGACCATCCCTTCATAGCCGGCATAGGGGTGGGAACGGCCGTGGTTGATATCCAGAAACGGTGTCTTGGTCTTCAGGGCCAGGAATTTGGTCTTGCCGCCGGCCACGATCAGGTCCGGCATCTTCTCCCGCATGACGCCCAGCAATCCGGCGGTGGAGGTATCCTCGATGATCCTGGCGTCCTGGTGCATCAACCCCTTCATCCGGTAAAAATCTTCCAGAGTCGAATTCTGGGTGCCGGCTGCCAGGATTTCTACCCCCAACTCCCGCAGCGCGTTCACCATTGACCAGGTCTTGACCCCACCGGTAAAGAGGACCGACCTCTTCCCCTCAAGCCTGGCCCGATACGGGGCGAGCCGTTCGCGGCATTTCGCCTCTTCCTCTTCCAGCAGCCGTTCCACCCGGTCCTGCAGCACCCGTTTCTCCAGCCCGCCGACCGCATCATCCAGTTCCCGGGCTATGTCGCGCAGCGCCTTGGCAGTATCGGTCATGCCATAGAACGACTCCTCAATGTACGGCATACCATAGGTTTTCTGCATCTTCTTCGCCAGGTTGGTGAGTGACTTGGAACAGATGATGATGTTCAGCTTGGCCCGGTGGGCGTAACGCAACTCCTCGAACCTGGCATCGCCGGAAAAGCAGGATAGCACCTGGATTCCCAGCCGGTCAAAGAGCGGGAGCATCCCCCAGAGGTCTCCGGCAATGTTGTACTCTCCGATCAGGTTGATCGGGTACTCACCCAGTACCGGCGGCTCGGCCGTGCCGATGACGTACTTGAACAGGATCTCGCCTGCCAGCCGGTTGCCGATGTTCTTGTCGCCGATAAAGCCCGGGGTATTCACGGGGATTACCGGCATCGGCACTTTTTCCGCAGCAGCCTTGCAGACCGCTTCCACATCATCGCCGGTCATGGCGGTCACGCAGGTGGCATAGACAAAGAACGCCTTTGCCTCCGGATAACGGCCGGCCAGGTCGAGGATCGCCTTGTACAGTTTCTTCTCCCCACCGAAGATCACATCGTTTTCCAGCAACTCGGTGGTGAAGCCGCGTCGATAGAGCTGGGAATCCGAGGAGCGCGCGCCCCGGTTATCCCAGGAGTTGCCGGCACAGGCGATCGGGCCGTGAACGAGGTGAATAACGTCGGTGACCGGCATCAGCACAACCCTGGCGCCGTCATAGGCGCAGGAGCGCTCAGCCCCCTCCCCTGGTTCGGATTTTTTACAGAACTTGGGCGCACCCTTTTCCTGGTGGGTGTCACACTCCGGGGCATCGTAATAGTCTGGTCTGGCCATAAGTTTCCTCGTCTTTAATAAAAAAACCGCCCCATTACGAGAATGGTGGCGCCTTTGCCGATCGTCTCAACCCTGCATCACAATGATTTCGATATCAATAAGCATTCCACATGCCAAACAGACAACCAACCTGTTTCCAGGCTGTTACATCTGCCAGCCTCCGGCAACCAGCGGCATCACTCCGGGCAATGTACATTTATTAGGCAATAATACATGCACGTTCATCAACAATCATCAGCCCGTGACCGTTGCGGGCAATTCTGAGTTATTTTTCATTTTACCTGTTGAAATACCGTCACTATCCGATAAAATTATCGGACTAAATTGCCGGAATAATATGCAAAGGAGATGAACGCCATGAAACTCGATGAAATCAAGGAAATCGCCAAGGTTCATAGCATCAAAACAGCTAAGGCAAAAAAATCGGAGCTGGTAAGGGCGATCCAGAACGCTGAAGGCAACGAGCCCTGCTTTGATAACGGCAAAGCGGCACAATGCGGACAGGAGAGCTGCCTGTGGCGTAAAGACTGCGCCTGAATACGGTCGAATGGCCAGAAAATGCAATAGTAAGCCAAGAGATCGTCCTGCGACGCAAACTATAAGTTAAGGACTGTTCTCAGCAAAAGAACGGGTTGAAGGAGTCGCTACGAAACCTGGAGAACAAATCCAGCTTGAGTTGAAAGGCACATTGCCCGAAAACAGCCGGATCGACATAATCGCCTGTATAGGCGCCATTACGGCCATTGTACTGGGTCTATACCTTACGAGCATCTACAGTTACCTTCTGTTCCACACACTCATCGAAATCATCACAATTGCCATCGGTTTCACCCTCTTCATCCTGACCTGGAACGCGCGTCCCGTTCTGGCAAACGACTGTCTCAAGATTCTCGGCATCGGCTACGCATTTATCGCCATGATCGACATGCTTCATACCCTTTCCTACAAAGGGATGAACATCTTTCCGGCCTTTGGTGCGAACTTGCCGACCCAGCTCTGGATAGCTGCACGTTTCCTGCAAGCAGCCACCCTTTGCCTGGCCCCCTTGTTTGTCCGCCGCAAAATCAACGAGTATTTTTTAATGGCCGGATATTTTCTTGTCGTCTCAACAGTTGTGGCAATGATTTACTCCGGTAATTTCCCGGACTGTTACATCGAGGGTCAAGGTCTCACCACTTTCAAGATCGCCAGTGAATACGTCATCACCGTTATCCTGCTCTCGTCGTTGCCGCTCTTCCACAATATGCGGACCGGATTCAGCAGGGGCGTTTACGCCCTCATCGTTTCATCGATTATCTGCACGACCCTGTCGGAGCTGGCATTCACCGCATACCTGAGCGTATATGGCTTTGCCAACATGTTCGGTCATCTTCTCAAGCTGGCAGCCTTTTACCAGATCTACCGGGCACTGTTGGTGACCGGACTCAAGCGGCCGTTTGAGCTTACTTTCCGTGAACTCAAACAAACGGAAGAAGCGCTCCAGAAGGCACATGACCATCTCGAAGAGCAGGTCAGGGAACGCACTGCCGAACTGGAAAACGAAAAACTGCTGCTCAAATCATTAGTCCAGACCATACCCGACCCGGTTTGGCTCAAAAACACGCAAGGGGTGTTTCTGATCGCTAACTCCTCCTTTGCCCGGTTGTTCAATGTTTCCGAATACGAGCTTATCGGCAAGAGCGATTTCGATTACCTGGAGCCGGCACAGGCGGAATTCTTTCAGCATAAGGACAGAGACGCCATTGCCGCCGGACATACCCAGACCTATGAGGAATGGGTGACATTCGTCGGGGACAACCACCGCGAACTGTGGGAAACAAGCAAGACCCCCCTGCACAATGCCGCTGAACGCGTCATCGGCGTGCTCGGGGTTGCGCGCAACATTACCGGCCGCAAGCAACTGGAGGAATCCCTTGCCGAGCGCGAGCGGGAATTCCGGTCGCTGGCGGAAAACTCGCCCGACAATATTGCCCGCTACGACCTGCAGTGCCGTCTGAAATATTTCAACCCGTCACTGAAAAAGAGTGTGCATCTCGATTTTGACCACAAGTTAGGGAAAACGCCACGGGAGGCTGACGAATATGACCGCAAGGAAACCGGAATATACGAGGATATGCTCCGTAAGGTCATGGAAAGCGGCGAACCCGGGGAGATCGAAATTAGTATGCCGCATCTGTCGGGCGAACCGCATACCCATCATATCCGTTTCGTTGCCGAACGGGATCAGCCCGGCAACATTGTCGGGGCTCTGACCATCGGCAGGGATATCACTGAACGCAAACGGATGGAAGAATCCATACTCAAATTGAACGAAGAGCTTGAAGAACGGGTACTGCAGAGGACTGCCGAACTTGAGGCAAAAAACGCCGAACTGGCACGGCTGAACAAGATCTTCGTCGGCCGGGAGTTGCGGATGATCGAGCTGAAAGAGCGGATCAGGAATCTGGAAGCAAAGACGACGGAATAACGGATTCCCGCCCTCCCTGTTTCAGGAGACCGGGAATGGAGTAGGACATCGACGAGAGGTAGCACATGAAGCGCCTCATTGCCGTCATAACTCTGCTGCTGGCCGCCTTTGCGGCATTCGCAGCGCAAGGTCCTCCCCCGCTGAAACTGGGCATACTCGCCTATCGCCCCAAGCCGCAAACCATGACGCTATGGCAACCGGTGGCAACCTATCTGCAGTCAACTCTTAAACGCCCCGTGGAACTCGCTGCATACGATCATAGCGAACTGAGCGCCGCAGTGCGCCGGCGCATGGTGGACGTGGTGGTCACCACGCCGAACCATTTCATTCTCCTCCAACACACTGCAGGCCTTTCGGCGCCTTTGGCGACGATGATCACCCACGAAGGGACGCACGAACTGAGCGGTTACGGCGGCGTCATCTTTGCCAGAGCCGATCGCAGCGACATCTCGTCGCTCGCGGATCTTTCCGGTAAACGCATTGCCGCCGTAGCCACGGATGCATTCGGCGGTTATCTGATACAGATGTTTGAGTTATTGGAAGCGGGGATGCCGCTGCCAGCAAGCGATCGTCTTTTACTCACCGGTCAGCCACAAGACCGTGTCGTCGAAGCGGTCCTTGCCGGTCGCGCCGAGGCCGGTTTCGTCCGCGCCGGATTGATTGAATCCCTTAGCCTGGAAGGGAAGCTCGATCCGAACCGGGTTAAGATCATCAACCGGCAGAAACTCCCGGCCTTCCCTTTTATACTCTCCACCCGCCTCTACCCTGAATGGCCGGTAGCAGTGATGCCGCAGATCGACGAGGAACTCGCCGGACGTCTGGCAGCCGCCCTATTCCTGATGCCGCGTGGCAGTTTCCCGGGTCCGGCTGCCGACATCCACGGATTTGGAATCCCCGCCAACTACGACGGCGTCGAGAACCTGCTGCGCCGGCTGCGCCTCCCACCATTTGACAGCGCCCCGGAAATCACCATGGCAGACCTCTGGCGCCGATATGCCTCATGGATCGTCGTGCTGACCGGATTGCTGCTGTTGCTGACGGTAACAAGCGCCGGCCTTGTCGTCATATACCGGCGCTCCCGGCAATCGCTGCGCGACGTGGAACGATTGGCGGAAAAAGAGAAGCTGCTGCTGGCAAGCCTGGCCGAAGGTGTGTACGGCGTGGATATGCAGGGAAACTGCATGTTCATCAACCCCGGCGCCTTGACCATGCTGGGGTTTACCGAGGGCGAAGTAATCGGACACAATGCGCACCATCTGTTCCATGTCCGGGAAGAGGAGAACTTCCCCTCCTCCTACGAAAACTGTCCGGTTTCCCTCACCCTGCAAGATAGCTTGAAGCGGAACAGTGAAGATACGTTCATCCGCAAGGACGGTATCGTGCTCCAGGTTGCACTTGCCGTTTCCGCCATGCGGCACGAAAACGCCGTTGTCGGCGCTGTGGTGGTATTTCAGGACATCACCGAGCGCAGGCGTACCGAAGAGGCTTTGAAAAACAGCGAAGCCCGATTCCGGCGCCTGGCCGAGAATGCCAGGGATGTCATCTATAGAATGTCGCTGCCAGACGGTGCCTACGAGTATATGAGCCCTGCCGCAACAGAGATTTTCGGCTACGCTCCTGAAGAATTTTACGCATCGCCGAGCCTGGTCCGGAAGGTAATTCATCCGGATTGGCAGTCATATTTTGAAGAAGAGTTGACGAAACTTCTACGCGGGGAGATGCCTCCCACTTACGAGTACCAGATCATCCATAAGTCCGGGGATGTGCGCTGGGTGAACCAGCGAAACATCCTGATCCGCGACGAGGACGGACGCCCGGTTGCCATTGAAGGGATTGTCACCGACGTAAACGAGCGGAAGAAGTCCGAGGAAGAGCTCCGCGGCCTCAATGTGGACCTCGAAAAGAGAGTGAAGGAGCGAACCGTGGAACTGGAGGCGAAAAACACCGAACTGGCACGACTGAACAAGATCTTCGTCGGCCGGGAACTGCGGATGGTGGAGCTGAAGGAGCGGATCAGGAAGCTGGAGGATGGGAGGTAAGATTTAATGCCGGGAAGATGTGCTTCAGATAGAAACGAGGGAATGGGGCCATGAGCGATCAACCCAGAATCGACGCCCTGAAGCGGGCGGAACAGGAATTGACACGGGAGCGCGAATTCAACCGCTGTCTGCTCGAAAGCATGGCAGACGGCGTGGTAGCCTGCGATGCCAACGGGATACTGACGCTGTTCAACTGTTCGGCACGCGAGTGGCACGGTCTCGACCCGCTGAGACTACCCCCCGAAGAATGGGCGCAGCACTACGACCTGTTCCGGCCGGACGGGATCACCCCGCTCCAGACGGACGAGATCCCCCTTGCCCGCGCCTTCAGGGGAGAGAGTGTCAGAGATGCGGGAATGGCGATCAAGGCGAAAGGCCAGCCGATTCGATTCATCATCGCAAACGGCAGTGTGATAAAGGATGAGACCGGGCAAAAGCTAGGAGCGGTCGTTATCATGCGCGACGTGACGGAGTTCTGGCGAATGGATCAGGAACTCCGAACGGCGAACGAAGAGCTCGAAAAGCGGGTAGAGGAGCGAACCGACGAACTTCTAAAGGTCAACCAACAGTTACAGCTCGAACTGGACGATAGGGCCATGATGGAGAAAACCCTTCTGCTGACCCAGTCCTCAGTTGATCACGCTGCCGATAGCATTATGTGGATAAAACCGGATGGGAGGTATTGCTACATAAACGAAGCGGCTACCCGTCTCCTCGGTTACAGCATTGAGGAATTTCTGGCAATGAAGACCTCCGACGTCAACCCCGCTCACCCCATTGAGATGTGGCCGTTGCACTGGGAGGAGCTCAAGCGCCTGAAGACGCTCTTCTTTGAGGCCGAACTCCTCAGGAAGGACGGGTCGCAGGTCCCGGTCGAGATTCATGCGAACCATGTCGTGTTTGGAGACCAGGAATACAACTGCGCCTCGGTGCGTGACATCAGCGAGCGCAAGCAGGCAGAGGAGTCCTTGCTAAAGAAGGCCAGGGATCTTAATGAAGCCCAGCGCATCGCCCATCTGGGGAGTTGGGAATTGAATCTCCTAACAAATCAGCTCACCTGGTCGGATGAAATCTTTCGCATATTCGAGATCGATCCACGCGCGTTCGGCGCATCGTATGAGGCTTTTCTGCAGACAGTTCATCCCGATGACCGGGATGCGGTCAACGCCGCATATTCCGATTCGGTCAGAACCCGGATACCGTACTCCATTGGCCATCGGCTGCTATTGCCGGGGGGCCGGATAAAATATGTCCATGAGCAATGTGAAACTTTCTATGAAAATGACGAACCGCTCCGTTCGGTAGGTACCGTTCAGGACGTTACCGAGCAAAAGCTGGTGGAGAATGCGCTGCGTAAACTCTCCGAAGAGCTGGAACAGCGGGTGCAGGAACGGACCGCCGAACTGGAGGAGAAGTACGCAGAGCTGGAACGGCTGAACAAGATCTTTGTCGGCCGGGAACTCAAGATGGTTGAACTGAAGGAGCGGATTCGAAAATTGGAGGAAGCCAGCCCATGAAAAACCGATCGCTTTTCGCAGTGCCGTTGCTGTCGTTGATCTGCCTTGCACTATTCGTTACCCCTGTCAAGGCCGCTGAAAACGCACCTACAGGTTCCGCGGAAAGCGTGTCCGCCGACGAACAGGCCGAACTGCAACTCCTGTACGAAGAAAGCGACCTGGTCACCGCCACCAAGAGGTCAACGCCGCTCCGCAAGGCGCCGGCCATCGCCACCGTCATCACCGCCGACGAGATCAGGAACATGGGGGCGCGCAACCTGCTGGACGTTTTGAAAATGGTGCCGGGGATCGGAATCAGTACCACCGAATACGCGGCGAACATGATCGAGGTGCGCGGTATCAGGACTGCCTTTAACGAGAAGATTCTGTTGATGATTGACGGTCATCCCTTGAACAAGACTTCTTCCGGCAGTGGTCTGTATATGTTGGCGGACATGCTACCGGTGGAGAACATCAGGCAGGTGGAAGTGGTGCGCGGCCCCGGCTCGGCCCTTTATGGCAGTAATGCCTTCATGGCTACCATCAATATCATCACCCGAGACAGCGACGACATCGATGGGTTAGAGACAAAGATCGGCGGTGGCAGCTTTGACACCTTCAAGGGAAATCTGGTCGGTGCTGTTGAGTACGGAGACAATCTCAAAGTTTCCGGGAGTGCCGATTATTTTCGGACCAACGGGCCCAAGCTCCGCGTGGAATCCGATGTTTTGAGAAGTACGGCGTTTTCCAATGCGCCCGGAACGGTTCATCTCGATGCTGAACAGACCGAGGGTTTCCTGAAGCTACTGTATGGAGATTTCACGTTCCGGGGGCACTATCTTTGTGTGAAAAAAGGGTTTTTTATCGGTATGGGCTATGCCCTCACCAACGATACCCAAAACTATTACGACACTGACAACTACTGGGGCGAACTGGCGTACAGCCGGAGGATAACGACAAGCCTGTCCGCTACACTAAAGGTATCCTACGACCACTATCAGCAGCAACCGTATGTAAAATCGCTTCCCGATGGTTACAACAACAGCTTCCCCGCGGGAAAAATCGGACGCCCCCTCGTGCAGGATCAGTCGATCAACGCCGAATTGCAGCTTGATTGGGATCCTTTTCCGGGGAATCACATTATCGCCGGTGTTGTCTCTGAAAGTATGAAACAGTACGACGTTCACCGGATTGCCAACTTCAATCCCCTGACCGGAGCCTATCTTGGCTCGCTCCAGAAGGTGGCCAACTGGAACAAGAATGCGGAGCGGCAAACCACGTCGTTTTATCTCCAGGACGAATGGCATTTGCTGAATCAGGTCGCCCTGACTGCCGGGGTACGCTACGACCACTACAGCGATTTTGGCGGCACGGTCAACCCGCGAGCCGGTCTGGTCTGGAACGCCCTGGATAATGTCGATTTGAAACTGCTGTATGGTCAGGCGTTCCGTGCCCCAAGTTTTGTTGAAATGTACAATATCAATACCGTCTCCAACACCGGCAACCCTAACCTGAAAGCGGAGCGGATCGCCACCTGGGAGGGGAGCGTGGCCGTCCGTTTCTCCCGTGCCCTCAACCTCGACTTCAACTACTTCTACAGCGCCATTGACGATCTGATCGTTCGTGACGGCAGCGTGACCCCCACCAGCTTCAACAATGCCGGCAAGGCCGTGACACAGGGGATAGAAATGGGGCTGAACGGGGCTTTCGAACTGTTGCAATGGAAAACCACCTATGCCTGGCAGGATCCCCGTGACGATGTGACCGGCAAACGGCTTGCCGATGTGCCGTCACAGCGGGCCACCGCCAGCCTCAACTATGCACTGACGCAGTATCTGAACCTGCATACCGGCCTCATCTGGACAGGCCCGCGGCCGCGCGACACCGGCGACACCAGGAAGGAGATGCCGGATTACACCACCGTGGATATGGCGCTGACGGCCCATGACTTCCTCAAGGGGCTGGAGATCCAGGTGGCACTGTTCAACCTGTTCGACAAGCGCTACTCCGATCCGGATACATCCGGCGCCGCCCAGAAGATTCCGGGCGATTTCCCCCGCGAAGGGATCTCGGTGCTGGCGAATCTGCTGTACAAGTTCTGAAGATGAGGCGGGAGCTGAAGGGAGTAAAGCTATGAGAGTCCAAACGTCAATCGCGGTGTCATTGCTGTTGTACCTGATGTCAATTGGCGCACATGCCAGGGCGGTTGAGAGCGCTGTACCTCAGGACCAAGTGGCGGCACCCGCCGACGAACAGGCCGAACTGCAACTCCTGTACGAAGAAAGCGACCTGGTCACCGCCACCAGGCGGGTTACCCCGCTGCACAAAGCCCCGGCCATCGCCACGGTCATCACCGCCGACGAGATCAGGAACATGGGGGCGCGCAACCTGCGGGACGTGCTGAAGATGGTGCCTGGAATCGGGATATCGACCAACGCGTGGGGGGTCAACATGGTCGAGGTGCGCGGCATCAGGACGAGCATGAACGACAAGATCCTCGTCATGATCGACGGCCATTCCCTGAACAGGAACATTAACGGCAGCGCCTTGTATCAGGTGGCGGATGCGCTCCCGGTGGAGAACATCAGACAGATGGAGGTGGTGCGCGGCCCCGGTTCGGCCCTCTACGGCAGCAGCGCCTTCGTGGCCACCATCAACGTCATTACCCACGATGCCGACGAGATCGACGGCGTGGAGGCAAAGATCGACGGCGGCAGCTTCGACACCTTCAAGGGGAATCTGGTCGGCGCCGTATCCTCAGGCGACAAGCTGGCCGCCTCGGGAAGCTTCGACTATTTCCGGACTAACGGCCCGAAACTGCACGTGGAATCCGACGCCCTGAGAAGCACACCCTTTTCCATGGCGCCCGGCACGGCGCATCTCGATGCCGAACAGACCGATGCCTTTCTGAAGGTGATCTATGGCGACCTCTCCTTCCGGGGGCACTACCTCACCTCGCGTAAAGGGTACTACATCGGCATGGGCAATGCCCTCACGGACGACTCGTACAGCGATAAGGAGAACTACTGGGGGGAACTGGCCTACGACCTGCGCCTCTCCGGCACCCTGGCTGCCCATATAAAGCTCTCCTACGACCACTATGGCCAGGACTCGCACGTCAAGATTTTCCCGAACGGTTTCGGCGGAGGCTTTCCCCAGGGGATGATCGGCAATCCCCAGGTGAAAGACAGGACGTTCGGCACGGAGATTCAGGTCGATTGGGCCCCCTTCAAGGGGAACCGGCTGATCGTCGGCCTAGCCTATGAAGGCATGCAGCAGTACTACGTCAAGCAGATGGCCAACTTCAATCCGCTGACCTACGCTGATATCGGGGCGTTCCAGGAGGTTGCAGACTGGAACAGGGAGACAAGCCGACAGATCTGGGCGACCTATCTGCAGGACGAGTGGCAACTGCTGGAGAGGCTCAACTTGACGGCGGGGGTACGCTACGATCACTACAGCGACTTCGGCGGCACGATCAATCCGCGCGCCGCCCTGGTCTGGAACCTGCTGGACGAAGTGGATCTGAAACTCCTCTACGGCCGGGCCTTCCGGGCCCCCAGCTTCCAAGAGTTGTATGACATCAACAACCCGGCAGTGCTCGGCAATCCGGCGCTCAAACCGGAGCGGATCGAGACTTGGGAGGCCGGCGCCACCTACCGCCTTTCCCGGGCGCTGAACATTGACCTGAACTACTTCTATAGTGCCATCGACAACCTGATCAATAAGGACAGCTCCGTCACACCTGCAGTGGAGCGCAATATCGGCAAATCCGTGACCCAGGGAGTGGAGCTCGGCTTGAACGGCAGCGCCTTTACCACCCTGCAATGGCGGGCGACCTATGCCTGGCAGGCCCCCCGCGATGATCTCACCGGACAGCGCCTCCCCTACGTACCTGCCCATCGCGCCACCGGCAGCCTGAATTACGCCCTGACCCGCAATGTGACTCTGCACACGGATCTGCACTGGACCGGTCCGAGGCCGCGCGACACGGGCGACACCAGGGCGGAGTCGCCGAGTTATACCACCGTGGACCTGGCCGCTACGGCCCATGATTTTTACAAGGGGCTGGAGATTCAGGTGGCGGTACACAACCTGTTTGACAAGCGCTACTCCGATCCGGACACCTCCGGGGCCGCCCAGAAGATTCCGGGCGATTATCCCCGTGAAGGGATCTCGGTGCTGGCGAACCTGCTGTACAAGTTTTAAGTAGTTAGAGGTTTTGATGCAAAAATTATCTGCCCACATACTGACCGTGCTCCTGATCCTGTTGACTCTGGCCATGCCTGCGTCACAGGCCACGGCGGCAGAGGTCTTGATTATCGGAGATACCCGGCTGAAGCTGGTCGCCGAAATCATCTCCGGCATCAGGAAAACCCTGAAAAGCTCCATAACGGTCTATTCCAGCGACGATGTCAAAGGGACACTCCGTTCGGTGGTTGCCAAGGAGCAGCCACGCATCGTAATCCCGCTTGGCAGGGGCGCGCTTGCCGAAGCCCAGAACCTGCCGGCACACATCACCGTTATTTACGGCTTTGTCCTCACCCCTTCTGCGCTCAAAAGACCGAACACAACCGGTATTTACATGGCCACTCCTGCCCGAGAGTATGCCGATCTGCTCAACAGACATCTCCATTCCATAAAATACGTAGCCGTTGTCGGCAGCGGGGAGCAGTTACGTCTTCTGAACGGCGGCAGCAAGTCGCGTCTTGATTCCTACAGCGTGGAAAGCAGTATCGAACTGGTTGATACCCTGAAAACGCTCAGTAATACCGATGCTATTTTGCTCCTGCCAAACGCGCAACTGCTGACCCCCGCGACCATGGAAGAGGTCTACCTGCTTTCATTCAGAAAAAGAATCCCGCTGCTGGGGATTTCGGAAAGGCAGGTACGCGATGGCGCCCTGCTCGCTCTGGTAGCTGATTTGACCGACATGGGGAGGGAAATCGGTGAATATGCATCGCTGGTAATAAGGGGGGCGCACGCCGATCAACTCCCCCCCGCGCCTGCCAGACGGTTCGATGTATACCTGAACACGGAAACCGCTAAAAAAATGGGCATTCAGGTGCCGGATGGGCTTATGCGAGCCGCCAAGGGGATCGTCCCATGAAAATAACCGTCAAAATAGAAGCGCTTCTTTTTACCATTGCCGTCATTGTCAGTATCTCGCTCATCTATACCTACGAGTCGATCAGAACCGAGAAAGGGATCATACGGAGCGAGATCGTCAAACGTGCAGAAGCCATAACTTCAATGGCGACCAAGAATGGTGAATTGCCCCTTCTTTCGGGCAGCCCGCGGCTTTTGAAGGATATCACTTCATTCCTGAAAGCCAGGGGCGATGTGGCAGCCGTTACGTTCTATGACAGCAGCATGAAGGAGCTGATTCATGAAGGCCCACGGATCTCCGGAACAGTGCCGCAGTTGACGCCGAAGGTGCCGGTTGTCATCTCGGAACGGGAAGATTCCTTTGTTTTCTATGCCCCGATTTTTGCGGAGAGAGTGCCGGAAGATACGGATATCCTCCATGAAACCGACAGCGATAAGACGTTCAGAGAGCATATCGGCTGGGTCAGACTGGTATTTTCAAAAGCCTCAATGTGGGCCGCCGAACAGAAGATTGTCGAGCGGAGTGTGCTGCTGCTGCTTCTCTTTGCCGGAGGGAGCAGCGCCATAGTGTACATTCTGATAACTCTGGCACTCCGGCCGCTCACCAGGATCGTACAGATTGCCAACGGCATAGCCGACGGGGAGTTCAGCCAGGACCTGGAAAAACATCGGCACGATGAGATCGGTACACTGGCCAACGCATTTCAGCGGATGAAAATGATTATCCAGCAGGTGCTGCGCGAGACTGACGCTCTTGTTGTGGCGGTCAAGCAAGGGCGACTGGATTGCCGAGGCAACGCCGAGTCGTTCCGTGGCGAGTGGCGCAACCTGATGAACGGAGTAAACCTTCTCACTGAAGCCTTTGCCAATGGTGCCGCTGAGCTGCGGGAAGCAAAGAATTCCCTGGAAAAACGAGTTGAGGAACGAACCGCCGAACTGGCCGAGATCAACAGCGCATTGCAGGCCGAGGTCAACGAGCGCAAACGAGCCGAGGAGACGCTGCATCTCCAGACGACAGAGCTGGAAGAAGAGGTCGCCGAACGGCAGAGGGCGCAGGAAAGCTTGCAGGAGAAGGCTCTTTTGCTGGAAGAAGAGATTGAAAAACGGCAAAAGGCGAAGGAAGAACTGGAGCGATTGAACGAGAGCCTTGAACAGCGGGTAAAGGAGCGCACGGCTGAGCTGGAGGAGAAAAACGCCGAGCTGTACAAGATGAACCGGATTTTCGTCGGCAGGGAGCTGAGAATGGTCGAACTGAAGGCGCGGATCAGGGAGCTGGAGAACTAAATCAAAGGATAACATGCAGCAGATGCTGAGCTTGGTTGCGGCATTACTCCTGTCAGTGAGGGGGCAATAAAATGACTGAAAACACCAAGATACCGGTCCTGCTGGTTGACGACCGAGCCGAAAACCTGACCGCCCTGGAAGGGATCCTGGAAAATATGGGGCTTGATATTTTCAAGGCAACATCAGGTAATGACGCGCTGCGCCTATCACTGAAGCATGATTTCGCGATCGTTCTCATGGATGTCCGGATGCCTGACATGGATGGTTACGAGACCGCCGAGCTGATGAGGGCAAACCCGAAAACCAGCCGGCTGCCGATAATTTTCGTCACCGCGGCCATGAATGACACGGAACATCAATTCAAGGGGTACGAGGCCGGGGCGTTCGACTACCTGCTGAAGCCGATTGAGCCGACCATCCTTCGGAGCAAGATCCGCCTGTTTTGCGACCTGTATCAACAGCGTCTGACGATCGAGATGAACGAACAGCAGCTTGAAGCACTGGTTGCAGAGCGTACCGCTGAACTGAATGCGACATTGAATAACCTGCGAGAAAGCGAGGGCCGTTTCCGGGACCTTCTTGCATCGGTCACCAGCTACCTGTACACGGTTGTCATGGAAGACGGCAAGCCTGTCTCAACAGTGCACGGTCCCGGCTGCTTGTCGGTAACCGGCTTTTCGGCCAAGGAGTACACAGACGACCCCGAGCTCTGGTACCGGATGATTCATCCGGATGACCGGCAGGCAGTTGTTGACGCTGCCCAACAAGTACTTACATCCAGAACCACCGATACCTTTGAACACCGGCTTCAACACAAAGACGGCTCGATCCGCTGGGTCCAGACCACGCTGGTTCCCCGCATCGGTCCGGAGGGAGAGCTTCTGTCGTACGATGGAATTATTACCGACATAACAGAGCGCAAACTTGCCGAAGAGAAACTGCTCAGATTCAACGAGGAACTTGAACAAAGGGTCAGGGACCGAACCAGGGAGCTTGAACGGAGAAATCATGATCTTGAAGAGATGAACAAGGCCTTTGTCGGCAGGGAACTGCGGATGGTGGCTTTGAAGGAGAAGATCGCGGCGCTGGAGGGGAAGCAGGCATAGCCGAACCCAGAGATCCTGGAGGCTTCGCGGGACTACGCCAATTTCGAGGAAAAGTATGCGAGCTGCAAACCCGAATTCGCTCATCCATAAGGTCCGGGCCGCCATTATACTCCATGACAGCCAGGGCCGCATAATGGACAGCAACCCTCTGGCGCAGGAGCTGCTCGGGTTTTCCGCCGGCCAGCTCCTCGGCAAGGAGTTGATCGATCAGGAATGGCGTTTCCTGAGGGAGGACGGCTCGGTGTTGCAGGTCGCCGAATATCCGGTAAGCCTGGTTCTCTCCACCCGGCGGCCGCTCAGGAACCATCTGCTGGGAATCTACCGGCCAGACTTGGATCATGCTTTGTGGGTGCTGGTGAATGCCGAACCGGAATACGACGATTCCGGGGAGATAACGATGATTATCGTTTCCTTTGTTGATATCACCGAGCGCAAGCAGGCGGAAGAACTGTTACGGACCAGCCTGGGGAGTTATCGCATGGCACAAGCCATAAGCCATGTGGGAAACTGGGAATACAATCTTCAGACAACCGAGTTCTGGGGATCGGATGAAGCCAAGTGCATCTACGGCTTCGATCCCGGCCAGGACAGCTTTTCAACCGATGACGTCGAACAGTGCATCACGGAACGGGAACGGGTTCATAAGGCATTGATCGACTTGATTGAAGCCGGCACGCCATACAACCTGGAATTTGAAATCAACCCCCGAAACAGCTCGGAACCGAAAATCATAGCATCCATCGCCGAATTGCATCGGGACGAGCACGGCGACCCATTGAAGGTCATAGGGGTCATCCAGGATATTACCGAACGGAAGCGGGCCGAGGAAGCCCTGCATCGGCTGAACAGGGAACTGCGGGCCATCAGCAACTGCACCCAGATTCTGATGAAAGCCTCCGACGAGCAAAGACTGCTGAATGACCTCTGCCGGATCATCTGCGACGAGGCCGGATACCGCATGGCCTGGGTGGGATACCCGGAAAACGACGACGTCAAGACCATCCGTCCGGTCGCCTGGGCCGGAGTAGAGGAAGGGTATCTCACCGAGGCCAGAATCACCTGGGGCGATACGGACCGGGGACGCGGCCCTTCCGGCAAAGCTATCAGAGACGGCGCAATCAGCTGCATCCAGGACTTTGCCAGCGACCCGCAAGCCCTTCCCTGGCGCGATAATGCTGCACAACGGGGCTACCGCTCGTCAATTGCCCTCCCCCTAAAAAATGAAAACGAAACCCCCTTCGGAGCATTGTGCATCTATGCCGCGGAAGCCAACGCCTTCTCCCCCAATGAAATCAGGCTGCTTGAGGAACTTGCTGGCGATCTGGCATTCGGTATTACGGTGCTGCGCACACGCACTGCCGTCAAACAGACTGGCCAGGACGCGGCGCTAATGGAATTTGCCCTGAACAACGTGCATGAGGCAGCCTTCCTGATCGATGAGCACTCCCACTTTCAATACGTGAATAAAGAGTCTTGCCGGATCCTGGGCTATAGCCGCGACGAACTGCTCGGCATGGGGGTTGCTGATGTAGACCCCGACTTTCCACCGGAACGCTGGTCCGAACACTGGAAGGAACTCGCGGCCCAACGCACGATAACCATGGAGGGGCGCCACAAGACCAGGGACGGTCGCATTCTTCCCGTCGAGATCAACGCAAATTTCATTAAATACAACGAACAGAGCTATAACCTGGCGCTGGTGCGCGACATGACCGACCGCAAGCGGTTGGAACAGGAGCGTCTCGCTCACCTCCGATTCTTTGAAAGCATGGACCAGGTCAACCGGGCGATGCAGGGAGCGAACGACCTTGAACAGATGATGAGCGATCTGCTCGATGTTGTGCTTGCGATCTTCGAGTGCGACCGGGCGTGGCTGATCCATCCGTGCGATCCCGAGCGTCCTTCTGGCAAGCGCTCATTGAACGCACCAAGCCTGAGTATCCTGGCAATCTGGCCATGGGAACGCCCTATCCGATGGACGAAGAGGTCGCCAAGCTGTATCGGGTGGTGCTGGCGACAAACGGCCCGGTGAAATTGGGTCCCGGAGCAGAGGAGTTGGTGCCTGTACAAGTGGCTAAGGATTTCGGTTGGCGTTCTCAAATTTGCGAGGCTATCCACCCCAAAATCGGCAAACCTTGGATGTTCGGGCTGCATCAGTGCTCTTACGCGCGTGTCTGGACCGAAGAGGAGGAAAGAATCCTTCAGGAGATCGGCAGACGGCTTGCCGACACAATGACCGGTTTGTTGATGTATCGTGATCTGCATGAGAGCGAGGAACGGTATCGCATGGTCTTCGAAAACTCGCCGGTCTCGATCTGGGAAGAGGATTTTTCCGCGGTTAAGGCCATTTTCGATGACCTGAAAAATCAGGGTGTCACCGATATCGAGCAGTACTTAACCAAGCATCCCGAAACCGTTCTGCATTGTGCGGAACAGGTAAAGATCATTGATATAAACCAGGCTACCCTGGCATTGCACGGGGCAGCAACCAAGGAAGAGCTGTTCGCAGGATTGGTCAACACTTTTACCCCGGAGTCGTTCGAGACATTCCGGAAGGAACTGGTCTGCCTGTGGAACGGGGGAACGAATATGACGCAAGACGCCGTGGTCAAGACCCTTACGGGCGAGCCCCGGCAAGTGACCGTGTATTTCTCCATATGCCCCGGCACTGAACAGACATTTTCCAAAATCCTGGTTTCGCTCATAGATATCACCGAGCGCCATCAGGCCGAAGAACAGATCATGGCGCTGAACGAGCAGCTCGAAAACCGGGTTCGGGAACGGACCGCGGAACTGGCAGCCAAGAATACGGAATTAGAACGGATGAACAAGATATTTATCGGCAGGGAACTCCGGATGATCGATCTAAAGAAACGGATCAGGGAGCTGGAAACGGAAACTTGAGGTGCAACATGATATTGATTCCGGATAAGCGGATATTCTCGTCTGGCCGGCTAAAAATGTTTATTCTGGTCAAATTTCTGGTCATTTTCTTGATTTGGGCCGTTCCCCAGGCGAATGCGGAACAAGGGAAATTGTACAGCATTGCGGTCATCCCTTCTGCACAGACGGTTGCCATGCATACACAATGGACCCCCGTTCTGGAGCGATTGACGGAAAAGACCGGCGTCAGGTTCAACCTGAAACTGTTCGTGCGGATGGCCGACTTCGAGCGGGAGATCGGCGACGGCACGCCGGATTTCATCTTCGCCTCCCCGATCCAGACTGTTATCGCTTACCAGACACACCGGTACGTTCCCCTGGTGCGGGGTGCTAAACCTGTTTCGATCGGGCTGTTCGTGCGGAAAGATTCCCCCTACAGGACCATTGACGATCTCAGCGGCAAGACCATCTCGTTCGTGGGGAACAAAAACCTGTGCAGCGTCTTTGTCCGCCATCTGCTGGCCAAACATGAACAACCGTTATCATTTGCCAGTAATTACGCCGGTTCGACGAGAAACGTGATTAAAAGCGTTCTACTGGGCAAGTCGGCCGCGGGTGCGGTGTTTATTCCGGAACTGGAACGGGAGCCAAAGGAGAATCAAGAGCAGCTTCACTCCATAATCGAGACCCCGAAGATTGCTCCCCATCCGCTCTCCGCGCACCCCAGGGTTTCGCAAGAGGTTCAGGATCGCATAATAAGGGCTATACTTGAAATAGCCTCGGACAAGAACGGGGCCGAACTGTTACGTGCCATCAGGCTCCCTGCTCCGGTTGTTGCCGATTACCGGAAAGACTACCAGCCCCTGGAGATTATCGACATCAGGGCACTGACTGATTGGGGCAAATAAATGACCCTGCTCCCTGGGCGGCTGAACAACCGCATGATCCTTCTGGTCTCGATTGTGCTTTGCATTACCGGAATTCTCTCGGGATGGGTGACTGCAACGCGCCATTCAGACAGGCTAATCACGGAGATGCGTGAGCATTCGTCGGTCATGGTCAAACATTTTGCGGAGAATTGCGCCCGGTATCTGATTCTCCAGGATTACTCCGAGTTGGAAGCATTTCTCCTCAAATCTGCGGAGCTGCCAAACGTAATCAGTCTGCAGGTCTGCGAACCTGACGGCCGGATCGTCGGTGATGTCATACGAAGATCCGATGGCAACCTGGTTTCGAAGTCGGGGATCCGACAGACACGCCCTCCCGCTACTACCGTACCATCCCATGTAATCACCGGGGACATCATGACCTTCTGGTACCCGATCTCGGCCGGAAGCCGACTCGGCTGGATAAAGGCGGAGTTCTCCCTGGCGTCCATCAAACAGGCTCAGGTGGCGACATGGACGCAGAGTCTGATCCTCGCCCTGCTCTGGATCATCGGCAGCGCCGCCATGATTTTCATCGTACTCCGGCCAACCGCGGTTGCACTCGACAAACTGGCTCAATTTGCCCGGGAGCTGCATGAATGCAAAGGGAACCTGATTCAGGTCGAACATGATGCAATCGAGATAGAAACACTTGAGAAATCATTAAATTACGCCTCAACTGAACTCATTGCCGATATCACCGAGCGGAAAGAGGCGGAACTGCAGCTCCACGCCAGCGAGCAGGCCTTTCGCGCCGTGGTGGAGAATTCGCCCGATGTCATTGTTCGTTACGACCGGGAAGGGCGACGTATCTACGTCAACCCGGAATTCGAACGGGTGAATAATCTCACTTCTGAGCAGGTGCTGGGCAAATCGCCGATCGAACTCTCAACCGAGTTGTCGCCGATGGCTGTGGCCTTTACGGAAAAGCTGATGGAAGCCATGGACTCCGGCATTGTAACCAAAATCGACCTTTCCTGGACCAAGGAAGGCAATCCGATCTGCTGGTATGTCCGCGTAGTCCCGGAGTTCGATGCCAACGGGACGGTCATAAGCGCCCTCACGATCTGGAGCGACATCTCGGAACGCAAACAGACCGAGGAACAATTGAAGGTTCTCAATGAAAAGCTCGATCAACGCGTTCAGGAACGGACCGCGGAGCTGGAGGCTAAAAACAGTGAACTGGCTCGGCTGAACAAGATCTTTGTCGGCAGGGAACTCCGTATGATCGAGCTGAAAGAGCGGATCAGGGAGCTGGAAAACGGCAAATAGGACAACGAGCTTGGCATACTTACGGATAATAACCGACAACGGGGAACATGTTGTTCCCTGCCCCCCCGGGATGTCACTGAGGGAGATCCTGGTGAACGCTGGGTTCCCGGTGCGCGCCGGCTGCGGTGGGATTGGGGCCTGCGGGCTCTGTATCGTGCGGATCCAAGCCGGGGACACAGATCCCCCTGCAGCGAACGAACTGCGAAGACTGCGGCCGGAGCAGATCAGCAAAGGGGATCGGCTTGCCTGCCAGGTATACCCATGCGGAGATCTCACCCTGACGATCCCGTCCCCTCTCCTGGCCGCTGACTGGCGAAGTTTACCACCGGACGCCGACTGGCAACCCTCCCGGGACGAGCGCCACCGGAAAGCAGAGACTGCCCTCGGCATGGCAATCGACCTGGGGACAACCCGGATACGCCTTGCCCTCTGGGACCTTAACACAGGGGAAAGACTGGCCGGCCGCATCGGCCCCAACCCGCAGGCGGTTTTCGGCAGCGACATCATGAACAGACTTAACGCCGCTTGCGAGTCATTGGAACGCGCCGCCGAGATCGGGCAGCTGACGCGGAATGCCATAGGCGCGGCACTGATCGATATTGCAGAAATCGAGGGGTATCGGCCGGCGAAGATCAACAGGGTTGTCATTGTCGGTAACAGCGTCATGCTCACCCTGCTGACAGGGAGAAATTACGATCTGCTCTTAAAACCTGCCCACTGGACCGGCGCAATCGATTGCCAGCCGGAGGAAACCGATTCCTGGCGCCGCCTCTGGGGCATCAGCGACCAAGCTTCCATAGATGTGGTAGCGCCGCTGGCAGGGTTCATCGGCTCCGACCTCCTGGCCGCGGCGCTTGCCACCCGGCTGACCGAACAAACAGCAGGCGCGCTTTTGATCGACTTCGGTACCAACTCCGAAATAGCACTCTGGGACGGCACTACCCTCTGGGCTACTTCCGCAGCAGGTGGACCGGCCTTCGAGGGGTGCGGCATCAGCTGCGGCATGCCGGCAGAGCCAGGGGCTATCCACAGGTTTGAACCGCAATCCCACCCTGCCGGCTTTCGTTTTGAAGTGCTCGGGGGAGGCGAACCACTCGGGATCTGCGGCTCCGGTCTGGTGGATATAATCGCCAACCTGAGAAGGGCTGGTATACTGAATAACATTGGAAAGTTTTTACCCGATATCGGCGACCAGGGACTGGCCATCATAAAGGGGCGAACCGGCCTGGCGCTGACAAAGCGCGATATCGACGGGTTCCAGCGAGCCAAGGCAGCCATCGCTGCTGGTATCCGGACCGTTATGAGCAAAGCAGGTCTGACTCCGGAGAAGTTGCAGCGCATCTGTATCTGCGGAGCTTTCGGCCGCTACCTCGATACGGGAAACGCCCGGGAGATCGGCATGTTGCCCCAAGTTGACCCTGACCGGGTCGAACTGTGCGGCAACAGCGCGCTGACCGGTTGCGAGATACTTCTTATTCACCCTGACCGCTCGGCAGCCATGGATAAAATGAGAAACATTGCCAGGATCATCAACCTGGCCCAGGTACCGGAATTTGAAGAGCAGTTCATATCGGCACTTTACCTGCGGCCGATGGCACTGGAACCCTGATAGCCATACCACGCTCACCGGCTGCCGCCACAGGAGGCCCCATGCTGGAGCAGATTATAAAATCGTACAACGAGGCGATCTTCGACACCGACCGGGAGCAGGCCCTGCATGTTATTCACTCAGCGATCACCCAGGGAGTTTCGCCGGAGGATGTGATCTTCAAGATCGTGATCCCGGCCATCGAACAGATGGTCAAGTCGATCAGCGAGGATTTCGACGCCAACCTGGCCCAGCACTTCATGACCGCGCAGATCGCAGCCGAGGTTACGGAAGAGATGCTTGCCCATTTCAGCAAGCCTCCCCAGGTGATCGGCAGGGTGGTTATCGGCACCGCCGAAGGAGACCTGCATTCCCTCGGTAAAAGGATCGTCATGGGATGCCTTAAGGCCCAGATGATCGAGGTGACCGATCTGGGGGTCAATGTGCCTGCGGAACGGTTCGTTGCTGAAGCTGTCGCCCATGGCGCCCGGGTAATAGGAATCTCGGCAATGATGGCCCATACCGCCCGGGGCGAAAACGGCTGTCTCAGGGTGCGGCAGCTCCTGCAGGAACGGGGGCTCGAAGGAAAGATCAAGATCATTGTCGGCGGCGCCCCTTTCCGTTTCGATCATGAGCTGTACCGGACCGTGCAGGCCGATGCCTGGGCAGAGGACGGTATCAGCGCCGGTAAGATCATCACCGACCTGATCCGGGAGGTGCAACCATGATTACCGGCATGGAGAGGCTCGTGGCAGCAATCAATGGGGGAGTCTCGGACCGGATTCCGGTGTTCTGCAACCTGATCGACCAGGGAGCGAAGGAACTCGGCATGCCGCTTAAGGAGTATTACGCCGACGGCGCCCATGTCGCCGAAGCCCAACTCAGGATGCGGGAACGCTACGGCCACGACAACGTCTGGAGCCTTTTCTATGTCGGCAAGGAAGCCGAACTGCTGGGCTGCCGGAAGATCAGGTATGCAGAGGATGGCCCCCCCAATGTGGAGGATTATGTCATCAAGGTGTACGACGATATCGCCGTACTCCGGATCCCCACTGACCTGAATGCGCATCCGGCGTTCCGGGAGGAGCTGAAATGCCTGCAGATCCTGAAGCGGGAAGTGGGGGGCAAGTACCCGATCTGCGCCTACGTCACCTCCACCATGACCCTGCCGGCCCTCCTGATGGGGATGGACAAATGGCTGGAACTGCTCCTGTGCGGCCCGCCAGACCTGCGTGACGCGCTCCTGACCAAGTGCCACGAGTTCTTTGTCAAGGAGATGACCGCTTATCGCGATGCCGGCGCCGATGTGCTGGTCTACTCGAACCCGTTCGGCTCGACCGATACCGTTTCGATGAATTATTTCCACGATCACTCCCTCCCCTGGATAGAAAGGGACATCAAGGCAGTCGGTACGGCGGGTATCGTCTATTACTGCGGCACGTCCCGCTTCAATCGGGTGATAGACTCAGTGCTGAAGAGGACCGGCATCGGCGTCTACTACCTGAGTCCTCTCGACGATCTCGTCGAAGGGAAAAAGATCATCGCCGGCCGGGGACTGACCTGCGGGGTGATCAACGATATGAAGCTGATCGACTGGACCCGGGAGGAGATCCGGGCCGAGGTTCGCCGGTTGATCGAGGCCGGCATGCCGGGCGGAAAATTCCTGTTCGGCACCGGGGTCATGCCGTACCAGATCCCGGAGGAAAATATCAGGACCATGCTCGAAGCAGCCTATGAATACGGCAGCTATGAAAAGCAGGGCTCATGACCGGCGACCGGCTGCTGCTCCTGGGGTGCGGTATCCTGAAAAAGGAGGTCGACTTCCTGATCGCCAGGAACAACTGGCCGATGGAGACACTCTTTCTCGACTCCGCCCTCCACGTCGACTTCGACAGCCTGGCCAAAGCGCTCACATCCTCCCTTGCCAGGCACCGGGAAGAGGATGTCATTGTTCTCTACGGCACCTGCCACCCCCTTATGGAGCAGATGCTGGCTAAAGCGGGCACCTTTAGAACCTGCGGGCAGAACTGCTGCGAGATGCTATTGGGTAATGATCTCTTCAGCAGTGAGCTTGCCAACGGCGCATACTTCCTTCTGGAAGATTGGGCTCGCCGCTGGGACCAGATCCTGACCAAGACATTCAACACGAAGAATCTGGAGCTGATCAGCGACATCTTTCAGGGTGACCGGAAATACCTTCTTGGGATCAGGACCCCCTGTTCCGGCGATTTCACAGCCGAGGCAGAGGCTGCAGGGCAAACGGTCGGGATGCCGCTCCATTGGCTGGACGTTTCCCTCGACCACCTGGAGTCGGTCCTCCTCGAAGCGATTACCCGCAAACAAGGCGAGGCCAGATGACTGATATGATCACGATATCCAGGGAAGAACTGGAGCACTTGAAGGAGCGCGCCGCCAAAAGCTCCATGGACAAGTCGTACCTCCAGCTGGTGATCCGGCTTATGAACAGGGTGAGCGCCGTTTCGGGGCTGGAGGATACGGTCGACTGCATGCTGCGCAACATCCTGGATGTCATTGGCGGTGCCAACATTATCCTATACTACTTCATAGACAGTGACATCTTCTCTGCCGATGCCTACGGCAAGAGGTTGCGGCTCGACACCATCGACGACGACCTGGTGCAACGGGTCATTGTTACAAAAGAACCGGTTGAGGCCGAGCATCCTTTCAGCGATACCATGATGCAAACCCCGGAATTCACCAAGGCCTACACCTGGGTCTATCCGCTCCTGGTCGGCCCCGATCTCGTAGGTGTCTTCAAAATGGAGAGCCTCCATATCGGTGTCCGCGATCTGTATCAATACCTGCCGACATTCTTCAGCTTCGTCGCATTGGTCCTGAAGAATGAGATCCTGGGCGAATCAAGACTCAAACAGGCCTATGATCAATTGAGCGAAATCAATGAAGAGCTGGAACTGGAAGTGGCTGAGCGCGAATTGATCGAAAATGAGCTACGCACAGCCAGAGACGAACTGGAAGATAAGGTTGCCAAGCGGACCTTTGAACTGAGAGAAGCGAATGAGCATCTTCAGCTGGAGCTTGACGAGCGCATAAAGGCGCAGGAGGCGCTGCGCAGGTATTCGGAAGAGGTGGAAGATCTGTATAACCGTGCTCCGTGCGGTTATCACTCCCTGGACATGTCCGGCAATTTTGTCCGGATCAATGATACGGAGCTGGAGTGGCTCGGTTACAAAAGGGAAGAAATCGTCGGCGTCAAGAACTTTAATGACCTGCTCAGCGAGAAAAGCCGGGAGGGATTCCGGGAAAACTTCCCTATCTTCAAAGCCCAGGGGTGGATCAAGGACCTTGAGTTCGAGATGGTTCGTAAAGACGGGTCAACCTTTCCGGTTCTCGTGAGCGCCACTGCAATCAAGGATAAAAACGGCATCCCGGTTATCAGCCGTTCGACCATGTTCGACGTCACCGACCGGCAGAAGATATCCGCATCGGAACATTTGCTGAGCGCCATCGTGGAATCGTCTGATGATGCGATCATGAGCAAGGATATGGATGAGATAATCCTCTCCTGGAACAGGGGGGCGGAACGTATCTACGGTTATGCGGCTGAGGAAATCATCGGGTGCAGCATAATGCTGCTGGTACCACCGGACCGGATTAAGGAAATTGATGATATCATGACCGCCCTGAAGCACGGGGAGCGAATCGAGCATTTTACGACAGAGAGGCTCCGTAAAAACGGGGAAAGGATTTTCGTATCACTTACTGTTTCACCGATCAGGGACTCGGCAGGTGACGTTGTCTCGGCTTCGATCATCTCACGCAATATTTCGGAACAGGTCCGGCTTGCAAATGAACTGCAAACGCAGCGCACCAACCAGGAAGAATTGATCCGGAAACGTACCGAAGAACTGCTGGAGCGGAGCAGCGAGCTTCAGGACAACCAGCAGGCGTTGATGAATATTGTGGATGATCTCAACCAGAAAACCGACGAACTTGAACAGGCCAACGCCAAGCTTATGGAACTCGACCGGCTGAAATCGATGTTTATCGCCTCGATGAGCCATGAATTGCGGACACCGCTCAACTCGATCATCGGCTTTTCCAGCATCCTCTGCGACGAATGGCTCGGCCCGGTGAATCAGGAACAGAAGGAGAATCTTGCCATCATCCTCCGTTCCGGCAAACATCTCCTGACCCTGATCAACGATGTCATCGATGTCTCCAAGATCGAGGCCGGCAAGATCGAGGTCAAGAACGAAGAGTTCGACCTGTTCGATCTGATGACCGAGGGAATCCAGTACCTGGAGAAAGATATCAAGGAGAAACAGCTTGAACTGCAGACACATCTGCGGCATCTCCTTATCTACTCGGACCGCCGCCGGCTGCTGCAGTGTTTCATCAACCTGCTTTCCAATGCGCTCAAGTTTACGGAATACGGGAGCATTGCCGTTGAAGTTGCTTCCGAGTGCGGGGATACCGGAGAGGGAACCGGACAGGTCATGATTTCCGTCCGCGACACCGGCATCGGGATCGTTCCGGAAGACATCCCGCGGCTGTTTCAACCCTTTGTCCGCCTCGACTCACCGATGAAGGCAACCGTGCCGGGAACCGGGCTCGGGCTGTATCTTACCCGGAAGTTGGTTGGCGAAGTCCTGAACGGTGATATACTTTGCGCAAGCGAGATTGGCAAGGGAAGCACCTTTACCATAAGCATTCCGGAGAGAATCGATGCAAAAGGTACTGGTAATAGAAGATAATAAGGATAACCTCCGCCTTATCACCTATGCGCTGGAGCGGCACGGATTCGAGGTAATAGCCGCGGATACCGGCATGAAAGGGGTCGAACTGGCGGTCAGCACCCACCCCTATTTCATCATCATGGACATCAACCTCCCGGACATCGACGGCTACGAAGCTACCAGACGGATCCGCGGGAGCAAGGCCAATGGCGACATACCGATAATAGCCATCACATCGTACGCAATGTCGGGCGACAGTGACCGGATCATCGCCGCAGGCTGCAACGGCTATTTCGAGAAACCTATTGATCCTCTGACCATCACCGACAAGATTCTGGAATTGCTCGACCAGATCAAGGGATATCCCGGTACTAAGAAGGAGCAGCCATGAATGTTCTCATCGTGGAGGACATCCCAAATGCGCGCAAACTGCTGCGGATCACCTTCGAGCATTACGGCTGCGCGGTCATAGAGGCGCAGGACGGCGTGGAAGGGCTTGAACAGGCGACGAAACACCTTCCCGACATCATAGTGTCCGACGCCCTCATGCCGCGCATGGACGGCTTCCAGCTCCTGCGCGCTCTGAAGGCCGAGCCACGGCTCAAGGCAATTCCGTTCATATTTTATTCATCGACCTATACCGGCGAAAAAGAGGCCGAACTGGCGTTTTCACTCGGCGCCGATGCCTTTGTCGCCAAACCTGCCGAACCCCAGGCCGTATGGGAAATAACCTGCACAGTCATGAAAAAATGGCGAGCGCGGCAAGAGGAGCCGGCTGCCTTTGCCGTCATCAACGAAAGCGACGAGCAGTATCTGCGCGAGTACAGCCGGATCGTCGCGACCAAGCTGGAAGAAAAGGTCCATGAACTCGAAACCGCCCTGACGCTTCGTCAGCAGGCAGAGGATGAACTCCGCCATCTCAATGCGGAGCTGACCAGGGAGATCGGGGAGCGCAAGCAGGCTGAAAATGCCCTTAAAGAGCAGGAACAGGAACTGGCGACGATCTTCGAGAACGCGCCTTTCGTCATGCTGTTGCTTGACGAAGAGCGTAAAGTGCGCCGGGTCAACGCCCTGGCATGTTCATTGACCTCATCTGAAGTTCACGAGATGGTTGCCCGTAAGAGCGGTGAAGCACTGCGCTGCGTTCGTGCCCTTGATTCAGCCGAAGGGTGCGGATTTGGCTCAATTTGCCAGGGTTGCATCATCCGGCAGACCATTATGGACACTTTCAAGACCGGCCAGAGCCACCATCAGGTGGAAACTACCATGCCGCTCCTTATCTCTGGAAAAGAAACCCCCAAGACATTCCTCTTTTCAACGACAAAAGTCACTGTCTCTCATCAGGCAATGGTTCTTCTCAGTCTTCAGGACGTCAGCGAGTACAAGAAGCTGGAAGCCCAGCTGCTGCACGCGCAAAAGATGGAATCGATCGGCACCCTGGCCGGCGGCATTGCCCATGACTTCAACAATATTCTGACCGCAGTCATAGGTTACGGGGATATTGCCCTCATGAACATGGGGCCGGAAGATCCGCAACGGCAGAATATCGAATTCATGCTGGCTGCGTCGCACAAGGCGGCGTCGCTGGCGAAGGACCTCCTCCTGTTCAGCCGGAAGCAGATCAGCGTCAAGAAGAATGTGGATCTGAATGAGATGGTACGGTCGATGGATAAGTTCCTGCAAAGGATCATCGGCGAAGATATCGACTGTTCCATCTCCCTGGATAACGAGGCGTTGCCGGTATTTGCCGATGAACACCAGCTGGAGCAGGTACTCATGAATCTTGCCGCCAACGCGCGCGATGCAATGCCCAATGGCGGCACATTATCGATTGCCACCGAAAGGATCAGGCCTGACGAGAGCCCTGCAGGGGTTGAACCCGGCGATGCGAAAGCGGTTTTGGTCGTTACGGATACCGGTATGGGGATGGACGAAGAAACTTGCATGCAAATCTTCGATCCGTTTTTTACGACCAAGGAGGTCGGCAAAGGCACAGGTCTCGGGTTGTCGGTTGTCTACGGCATCATCAAGCAACATGACGGCCATGTCACGGTCAGCAGCATACCCGGCCAGGGCACGACATTCCGGGTATATCTCCCTTTGACATCACAGCCGGCGAACAAACAGAATGCCGATCTGACCAACAATAAGCCGATTCGAGGGACAGAGACGATCCTTTTGGCAGAGGATGACGAAACTGTGCGCAACATGGCGCTGTCGGTCCTGCGTAATTTCGGTTATGAGGTCATCGTTAGCGTTGACGGCGAAGATGCGGTGCAGAAATACCTGGAGCACAAGGGGAAAATTCAGCTCCTGCTTTTTGATATGATCATGCCCAAAAAGAGCGGGAAAGAGGCCTATGACGAGATCATAGCGCATGAACCGGGGATAAAGGTCATCTTTACCAGCGGTTACGCAACCGATACCGTACAGCGGAAAGCCCAGGTCGGCGATAACGGCATGATGATCTCCAAACCGTACCTGCCGACCAACCTGCTGACAACCGTACGTTACTTGCTGAACAAACGGGCGTAGGATATCTTACTGTTCACTCGAAGCAACCCCCAGCCATCCCTCCCAGGGTCTTCACTGCCCGTTCGATCTCCTCCGACCAGAAAGCCGCATTCAAGCGGAAGCAGTTGCCGTATTTCTCCCCGAGCGTGAAGATCCGACCCGGTGCGATCCCGATCCCTTCGGCCAATGCCATCTCGTACAGCTTGAGCGCATCGAACCGGTCCGGCAGCTCGACCCAGAGCACAAAGCCACCTTCGGGGCGGCTCACCCGGGTTCCGGCCGGGAAATACCGGCCAACACTGTCACGGAGCTGGGTGACCTGGCGGGCATAGACCCTGCGGATCGTGCGGAGATGGTGGTCATAGCCGCCGTTGGCCAGGAACTCCGCTACTGCCATCTGGGTCGGGGTTGCCGTGGCGATATTGAAGAGGGTCTTGAGCTGCTTGATCTTCTGGTAATACCTCCCCGGCGCGATCCAGCCGACCCGATAACCCGGGGCAACAGTCTTGGAAAACGACGAACAATGAAGCACCATCCCCTTTTCATCGTAGCTCTTCAGCGCCGTCGGGCGAACAGCGCCGAATGACAGCTCACCGTAGACATCGTCCTCGATCAGCGGTATGTCATGCCGGCTGAGAAGCCTGACCAGTTCGCGCTTCTTTTCATCAGGCATCAGGCTGCCGAGCGGGTTGTTGAAATTTCCGATGCAGATGCAGGCAGAGATCGGGGTCTGCCTGATGGCATAGGTCAGCACTTCCAGGCTCATCCCCTCCTTGGGGGTGGAAGGGATTTCCAGCACCTTGAGCCCCAGCCACTGGATGAAGTTGAGAAAGGTGTAGTAGACCGGGGAGCCGATGGCAACCGTGTCACCGGGGCGGCAGATGGCCTGGAGCGCCAGCGTCATCGCCTCGATGCACCCAGAGGTGATCACGATCTCGTCAGGAGAGAGGGGGCAGCCCGAAGAAATCGACCTTTTGGCTATCTGGGCCCGGAGACGCTTGATCCCCTTGGCCGGCGCATAAGAGATGGACTGCAACGGCTGGCGGCGCGACTCGGAGGCGATCATCCGGGAGAGTTTCAGAGCCGGAAGCAGGTCCGAATTGGGGATGGAGCCGCCAAGCGGCACCAGGGATATATTGGAGACGTTACGCATCACCTGCAGCGAGACCTCATCGAGAATCACCGGGCTCGGCGCAACCCCCTCCCCCTCTTCCCGCTTGGCCGGGCGATCTTCCGGTTCAAGGATCGTTGACCGCACATAAAAGCCCGATTGCGGCCGCGCCTCGATCATCCCCCGGTTTTCCAGCAGCGCGTACGCCTCCATGACCGTATTGGCGCTGACCCGCATCTGACCGCTCAACTCCCGGATCGAAGGAATCCGGTCGCCGGGACGGTACGTACCGCTGTCGATCATACCGCCGATCCGGTCGGCAACCTCTTCGTACAACACTTTCCTGCCAGCCGTCATACCCACCCCACTCTCCCTTTCTCTGCATGATACCCAATTACGAAATTCAATACAGATACAATTGGGAGCAATTATACCGGTAACAGTTGCCATTTCCACTATCTGTTACCGTAACAAATCAGATCTGCTGTGTCTGGCGCTTTTAGCGGAATTGTCGCAATATCGACCTATCAAAACCACACAAGGAGGAGCGTATCATGGGAATGTCTGACAAGATCAAGGAACTGGTTGCCATCGGGGCGTCGTTCACCGTCAACTGCCAGCCCTGCCTGCAGTACCACGCGGAAAAGGCCGCCGAATACGGTGCCGCACCGGAAGAGATCGCCAGCGCCATTGAAATCGGCAGATGCGTGCGGAAAGGCGCCGGAGCCAAGATGGACAAGTTTTCTGCTCCCTTCAGCGCAACGGCGGAAACCGGGACCGGGAGAACACAGGAGGCCGGCTGCTGCATGAGATGAGGCTTCCTAAGGAGGGGATCATGCCAAGAATTGCTGCTGCCACTACTACCGATTATGAACCGCTTTATCAAGAGCTGTCCGGCCTGCCGGGCTGCGCCACTGCCCAAGATGCGGCGCAGATGCTTGTTGACGCACTGTTCAACCGTTTCAGCGAATCGCTGGTGCTGCTCCGGCTGTTCGTCACCATGCGCTACGACCGGCTCATGGAGCCGGACCGGCTGTTCGTGAATGCCCGTGGCCGGGACAGCGGTACATCGCACCTCATTCATGACGCAACGCCGATCTTCACCCTGTTGGCCTCAAGGGGAACCAGACCGGAATGGAACGACCGCACGAGATCGGAGCATTTCCGCTGTATCCCGCTGCCGTCCGCGGCATTCGTATCATCCCTCTCCATGCTCTCGCGGCAGTTTGCATCCGTTGGGCTCGATACAAGCTGTTTCGACGACTGGGGACAAACGGTCGTGGTAACCGGCTGCGCGGACAGGTTTCGCGGGGTCCTGCACATCCGCGACTCGGCAGCGGACACCGACGGCCAGGGGCGGAAGATCGTCCCCAGGCAGCAGTTCGTGGCAGAGCACAGGGTGAAGAGCTCGTTCGGCTTCGGCAGCGGCTACCCCAATCACCCGACCCTGGTGACGCTGTTCGCCTTCACCAGCGAAGAGCTGGGCGAACAGGCCATGGCGCCGGTCCCCGGACTGCTCGAAGCGTTTATCGCTGCAACCGGCCCGCTGGTCGGGGCCGGGCGATATTTTAAACAACCGGCTCAATAATATAAGGGGCTCCCGGCCTGTGGGAGCCCCGAATCGTTCATGAAACTGTCGTCAGCCGATCCAGCTCAGTGCCGCATTGCCGATTCCCCCCTCCCTCCTGTGTCAAATTGAGAAGCAGTGCCGCTTCCCTGCACCCCAATTCATAACAGATCGACACCATTCGACAATTCCGCGATAGACCATTTATTTTGCCGCGGTTCGGGCTACGCACTCCGTATTTCCCAGAAAGATATGAGGAGTTACTACGAAACAACGACGTGACCCAAGTTCTCTTCCCCCTTGACAGATCGCCATCGCCGCACTATTGTGAGCGCATGTTTATGTAATGGAGCCAATGATGGCATGGGAAGGGAACGATTCTACAGCAAGAAAGCCGCACGCCGGGTAACCCGGCGGAGCGGCTTTTTTTGTCTGTGAGGCAGTGCGCCTGCAATGCGTAGCATCAGGAACTCGTTGTGTGTTAAATCTGGGGAGTGTCCCTAGTTTTTCCCTAGTTGTGGAAAGATAAGTACGTAAGGTAGCTGGGGGACCCCAGCATTCACACCACCTGTTGGCCCGGAGAGCGAAAAGGGGTCAGCCCTTGAATGTGGAAAACTATTACCACTAACTCCTCAACATTCTTTTTTCAATGGCAGACCCCGAGATTGAATCAGGAGGGAACATGAAAATATTTCTTATCATAGCCATATCGTTAACCCTTTTTGCTCCGTCATACGCCGCTACTGATTGCGCCAACCTTCCAACCGTGGAGCAATTCAAGAAAAGCAGTTCCAATATGGACACCAAGAAAATACAGCTATGCTTGAGCACTGCCGGTTTCTATGCTGGGAAAATTGACGGGTTAAAGGGGCCATTGACCATCAGCGCCTTGACAAAGTATCATGCAAAAAGAGCCGGAACTCCCAAAAAACCGGGGACTACCAAATAAAGCCTGTGCGAACGCTTTACCTCACTCCTGTTGCCAGCGACGCACTTCTTTTCAGAACAGATCAATAATACGGACTGCTGGCCGCTTCGGAAATGAGGTCTCAATGAAAAAACTCATGCCATCGGCAATCTTTGTCACCGCTTTTGCCATGCACCTGATATATCTACTCGTCTTCCGCGAGCCCGGCTGCGGGCCACCCCCTACCCTCTCAGGCTACTTCAGTAACGGAGACGTGTTTCTCGGCTTTTCCTACGCCCTTGGTGCGGCATTCTCGGTATGGTCGTTCATATTGTTCATGTCTTGTCGTTCCAAATCATCAGCGGCAGGAGCAGCGAGTGGAACAGTGTTGACCACAGGGCTCGCCGCCGCAGGCTGCTTTCTCACCGGCTGTTGCGGTTCGCCCATGTTTGCCGTTTACGCCGGTATCTTCGGCATTGGCACCTTCACCATTCCAAAATGGGTGGTCGCGCTGCTGACGGCATCCCTATGTGGAGCCTCCATCTGGTGGCAGAAAAAAAGCCGCATTGGCTGCGGTTGCTAGAAAGAGAAGGCAGAGCGCCGACGGCAAGGAGCTCAAGGTGTTGAACCAGGAATGGTCTACCTTATTGGCGGCACCGATCAACCTGCTGGAGAAGAACGCCGAGCTGATCAGCATAATCGAGGAGTGAAAGACTCGCACGAAATTGCTCCATCAAGCCACAACAAAAAGGGCACCCTGTTTCCGGAGTGCCCTTTTTGTTACGAATCGAACCACCGACCCTATGCCGGGTTCTGCACAACCACCATCTGCGCGGGCATTGGCGACGGGAAGCCGGCAGCTGCCAATGCCTCGCGGATCGTCCGGTTGCCGTCGAAATAGACCTGCCAGTAGTTATCGTTATGGCAGAACGGGCGAACTGCCAGCACCGGCCCGACCAGGGTGAAATCTAAGATTTCCACCTCCACCGCCGGCTCCTTCAGCACGTTGGGAACCGCTGCCAGTTTCTCCCGCAGAAGTTGCATGGCTGCGACATGATCGGCGCTACCGGCAAGCTGGCACTTCAGCTCGACCCGCCGGAAATCGTTGGCTGTGAAATTCTGGATGGTGTCGCCGAAGATTTTGGCGTTCCCAACCAGCGTCATGACGTTGTCCGGCGTGTTGATGGTGGTGACAAAGAGCCCGATCTCCTTGACCGTGCCGGTCACACCGGCCACGGTCACGAAATCGCTCACCTTGAAGGGGTGCAGCACCACGAGGAAGATCCCGGCCGCCAGGTTGGATAGGAGTCCGCCCCAGGCGGCGCCGATGGCGATGCCAATGCCGGCAACCAGTGCGGCGAAGGTAGTTGTCTGGATCCCGCAGTACCCCAGGATGGCGACAACGAGGATGATATTCAGCGTCACGGCGACGAAGTTGCCTATGTAGCGCATCAGGGTTGGATCGACCTTCTGTTTTTCCAGCACCGTGTGCAGCATCCGCCCCACCATGCCGATCAGCCAGCGGCCGACGACCCAGAACAGGATGACGGCAATTATCTTGGTCCCGAATTCCGTGGCATAATTGACAACAAGCTGCTGGTACTGTCCAAGGTTATCCATACGCTTCCTCCTTTTCTAGAATAAGTCGTTTACAGCAGCGCCCCTGTTCATTTGCCGAATACCTTGCGCAGAAGATCGGTGGTCCGGGCCGCGGGGTTTGTCCTGATCTTCTTCTCCTCCTCACCCACCTTTATGAACAGACCGTCCAGAGCCTTGTCGGTTACATAGGTATCGAGATCCAGGGATGGGATGCCTGCCAGGGATGTCAAGGGCGAGACATCGTACTTGCCGATCATCTCTTTGTAGGCACGGGCGGTTCCCACCTGGTCCATGCTCCTGGTTACCGTCGGTTTGAAGGCATCAAAGAGTTGCGACCGGGTCTTGTTCTCAAAGAACCTGGTTGCCGCCGTATCCCCACCGTTCAGGATTCCCTGGGCATCCTCCACGCTCATCTGCCGGATGGCATCACCGAAGAAGCTGGCCGCCTTGGGCGCCGCTTTTTCCGCGGCCCGGTTCATGCTTAGGACAACCTCGTCAACCTGTTGCTGGTAGCCGATGCGCCCCAGAATATCCGCTGCCTGCTGGATCTTGTCGGGAAGAAGGATCTTAATGAGCTGGTTGCCGAAGTAGCCGTCAGGCCTGGCAACCTCGGTAACGGCCCGCTCGGTGCCGGTGGCCAGTGCCTCCTTGAGCCCCTTGACAATAGTGCTGTTGTCGAGAGAATCCTGCTGTCGCAGTGACGGGAGAACTTCTCTTGATAGATCATCGAAAAAACCTGCCAGACAGGGAGCAGCAAAGAACAGGAGCAGGACCGACGCCAGACCGAGAGAGCGTTTCATAGAAACCTCCATCCTCATAGAAATTTCGCAACGAAAAAGGCCGGACTGCTCGGTTCCTCCATACGGTGAAGGCTCCGGCAACCCGGCCGACTATAAGCTGTTTAGTCCCGTGGCGTTCCGTCCCCCGGTCACCCGGGGTTTGGCAGTATTATTGTTACATATTAACAATACCGGCTAATTGCCAGCTGTCAATTATGCGATCAAGATACTGTTGCGGCTACCGCATCATCTCGAAGTGCCGGTCATCACAGGTTTCATCCGTGATTTCGATGAACTTGTTGCAGATCGTGGCGAGCATGTTCAGCACCCCCTGATAGCCGATCAGCGGCACGCGGTGGAGGTTCACCCGGTCGAAGATCGGGAAGCCGAACCGGAACAGCGGGATCTTGGCGTCCCGGGCCGCGAACTTGCCGTGGGTCTCGCCGATCATGGCGTCCACCGGGTCGGTCATGACGAGGCTCCGCAGGTGCCAAAGGTCCTTGTTGATGTAGATCTTTCCTTCCTTGCCGTACATGGAGCCATCGAGAAGAGCCTGGATCTCTTTCTCCAGCTTCTTCGTCCCCTTGCTGCAGAGGATGTGATAAGGGACCGCCCCCATTTCCAGCAGGAATGAGACGTACCCCAGGAGATAGTCCGGGTCGCCGTAGACCGCGAACTTCTTGCCATGGATATACTGGTGAGCGTCGGTCATGAGGTCAACGGCGCGGCCGCGCTCGGCCTTCAGCGATTCGGGAACCGGCTTGCCGAACAGATCGGAGATCTTCATCAGGAACGCGTCGGTCTTGGCGATACCGAAGGGCATCGGCATGGAGACATGCTTGCCGGAGTAGGTATCCTTGAGCCAGGTGAAGGTCTTGGCAGTGGAATAGCTCCCCAGGGCAATGGTTGCCTTGCCGTTGATGGAATCGGCAGCGTCATCCAGCTTGGTGCCGCCGGGATAGATCCGGTAATGACCATCCAGGGGAGAATCGAAGGTTTCGGAAATATCGGCCAGCAAGGTATAGGGAATGCCGAATTCCTTGAGAATACGCTTGTATTCGCGATAGTTGCCGGTATTGGCGTCGAAACCTGCGATCAGGTTCAACTTGCCGGTGCAACGCCCTTCCACCGCTTTACCTTCCGTCAGGGTCTGCAGGATGGAGAGCAGCATGGCGTCATAGCCGTGAACATGGGAACCATTGAAGCTCGGAGTATTGGCATAGGGGAGCGGGAAATCCTGGGGCACGCACCCCTTGTTTTTGGCGTTCTTGATAAAAGCGGTCAGGTCGTCGCCGATGATCTCCGGCATGCAGGAGGTGAAGATCGGCATCATCTTCGGTTTGTAGAGGGCATAGGCGTTTTCCAGCGCCTCGTGCAGGTTGTTCTGGCCGCCGAACACTGCACCGTCTTCGGTCATGGAGTCGGAGACTGCCGGTGCCGGTTCGCGGAAGTGGCGGTTCATGGTGGAGCGGTAGTAAGAGGCACACCCCTGTGAGCCATGCACAAAAGGGAGGCTCCCTTCGAAGCCGTGGGCGGCCAGCTCGGCACCCAGCGGCTGACAGGCGTGGGCCGGGTTGATGACCAGTGACGTCCGGGCAAAGTTCTTTTCCTTGTATTCTTCGGTGTTGATCCAGGCCGCAACCCGCTCAACCTCTTCCACAGGGGTCTCGGTCACGGGCTTGACTGCTAGTCCCAAGTTGTTAGCCATGATATATCTCCTCTCCGGATACTCATCCGTATCACGGTAGATTTATGTTTTTCGTAGGGGCGAGGCATGCCTCGCCCAGTGCGCCCCATGGGTCGCCCCTACATTCATTCCTCATCAAAACGGGCTTTTCACCAGATTCCACGTCGGGGAATTTATCGCCATATCCACATCCCGTGCAAACGTCGGAAACCCCAGGTAGCCATGATACGGTCCGGAGTAATCCCAGCTGTGCATCTGCCGGAAGGGAATCCCCATCTTCTGGAACAGGTATTTTTCCTTGATCCCGCTGCCGATCAGGTCGGGCTTCAGGGTGTCGGCAAACTGTTCGAATTCGTACTCGGTGATGTCGTCATAGATGACGGTCGCTTCCGGCATTTCCGGTGAAGTTCGCTCGTAATCGTCGCCGTGGGCAAACTCGTAGCCGGAGCCGACCACTGCCATTCCCAGGTCTTCATAGGCGTTGACCGTGTGCCTGGGGCGCAGCCCGCCGACGTAGAGCATGACCTTTTTGCCATCCAGGCGCGGCTTATACTCGTCGATCACCGCCTGCATGAGCGGGTCGTACTTGGCAATGACCGCCTCCACTTTCTCCTTGATATTGTCGTCGAACAGTTCGGCCAGCTTGCGCAGACTGTTCCGGATCTTGGTCGGGCCGAAGAAGTTGAGTTCGATCCAGGGGATGCCGTACTTTTCTTCCATAACCTTGCACATATAGTTCATGGAACGGTAGCAGTGGATGACGTTGAGCTTCACCTGGTGGGTGGCGGCGATCTTGTCCATCTCGCCGTCGCCGGTCCAGACGGACTTGACATTGAAGCCGCACTCTTCCAAGAGCGGTTTCGTTGACCAGGCGTCGCCGCCGATGTTGTACTCGCCGATAAGGGCGATGTCGTACGGCCCGATCGGCTCAGGGAACTCGCGGGTCTCGATGATGTAGTCGCGGATCGTGTCGTTACTGATATGATGGCCGAGGGACTGGGACACACCGCGGAACCCCTCGCAGTTGCAGGGGATGATCGGAATGTCCAGTTCCTTGGCAGAGGCCTTGGCCACCGAGTTGATATCGTCGCCGATCAGTCCCACCGGGCATTCGGAAAGGACCGAGATCCCCTTGGCGAGCGGAAAGAGATCCTTGGCTTCCTGGAGCAACGTCTTCAGCTTCTTGTCGCCGCCGTAGACGATATCCTTTTCCTGGAAGTCAGAGGTGAACTGCATGGCAAACTGATTCACCCCGTTGATCCCGGACATCAGGTTGCGCCGGGTACCCCAGGAGTAATAGCCGCAGCCGACCGGGCCGTGAGATACGTGCACCATGTCGCGGATCGGCCCCCAGACCACCCCTTTGGCGCCGGCATAGGCGCAACCACGGGCGCTCATCACACCGGGGATCGTCTTCCTGTTGGACTTGACGCAGGCCCCTTCACCTTCATTTGGAGCCAGGTGGGGAACGCGTTTTTTCTTGGCCTTGTCCGGATAGATTTCCAGGGCGTTGTCGATCATCTCCTGGGTCGATTCTTTGGTAATGCCGTCTATTTTCTTTGACATATCTCTCTCCTGAGGAGTGTGGCTTTTCCGCCCTGGCTGCGTAAGTCTTCAGGACTCCTTGTGCGGCGTAGAGCTGCTACGCCTCCGCGCACTCCCTCGACAGCCTTGCCAGGACAAAAAATCCGCACTCCTTTATGTTTTTTAAAACCTTATGGCGAACGATTTTGCGGTCAGCCCGGTAGCTCCCGAGGTGAGCCGCCAGCGCTACCCCGCACAAGGACGAGCCGAAGGGCACTGCCGGGATGGCCCAAAGGCGTTCGTCACCTAAGCGGCGTTCTCCGCCTTGCCGACTATGGTCTCGTCTTCCGCTTCCATGATGCCGTACTCCATCAGCAGGTCTTCCAACTCTTCCATTTCGAGCGGGGTCGGCACCACCAGCATCTTGTTGTTCTGGATCTTTTCCGCCAAGGTGCGGTATTCCTGGGCCTGCGGATGCTCCGGTGAGTATTCGATAACGGTCATGCGGCGCATTTCGGCGCGCTGTACCTGGTTGTCGCGGGGAACGAAGTGGATCATCTGGGTGCTGAGCTTCGCAGCCAGGGCGCTGACCAGTTCGAACTCCTTGTCGGTCTTTCTGGCGTTGCAGATCAGACCGCCGAGGCGGACCTTGCCGGATGACGCATACTTGAGAATCCCCTTGGCGATGTTGTTGGCCGCATACATGGCCATCATCTCGCCGGAGCAGACGATGTAGATCTCTTCGGCTTTGCCTTCGCGGATCGGCATGGCGAATCCGCCGCAGACAACGTCGCCGAGCACGTCGTAGAATACGAAGTCAAGATCATCGGTATAAGCGCCGTTCTCTTCCAGGAAGTTGATGGCGGTGATGACGCCGCGGCCGGCGCAGCCAACACCCGGCTCGGGACCGCCGGACTCGACACACTTTGTGTCGCCGTAGCCGACTTTCAGGACATCTTCCAGTTCCAGATCCTCGACAGTGCCACGCTCCCTTACCAGGTCCATAACCGTGGACTGCGCCTTGGCGTGCAGAATCAGACGGGTGGAGTCGGCTTTCGGGTCGCAGCCGACGATCATCACCTTCTTGCCGAGGTAGGCGAGTCCTGCCACCGTGTTCTGGGTCGTGGTCGATTTGCCGATGCCACCTTTGCCGTAGATAGCTATCTGTCTCATTACTTCTTCTCCTTTCGTTTGAGCTGTCCGCTTTTTGTGCCCTTCGCGCCCTGGCTGCGTTATCGACATCCTCGATGTAGCGCTGCTACACCTGCGGTGTCTCTTCCTCGCCATGGCACGAATCATCACAAAAATCGAACAGCCTGGGTCTTGTTGTGGGGAACGAAAAAAGCGCCCCATTTTAGAAATGGCGGCGCCTTTGCCTGAAAAAAGAGGCCCCGACTGCTGCTCGTCGGGGCCTCTTTGCCTCACTGTTTCGGTTACATCAATGTATCCGGTATTCGGTTTTGTTTTTTATTTAGCACTGACCGTGCCAACTTATAACCTGGCGTTATTTCGTTGTTTGGCGTCACATCCCCGGTACAACGAGCATCCGGTTAATGCAGCTGCACAATATTTCAGCATCATTCGGTGAGCAGGATGGCCTCGGCAATCTGCCGGAGGGACTTGCGTTTGTCCATGGCAAGCTTCTGCATCTTGCGAAACGCTTCCGGCTCGGATAGGGAAAGGTTCTTCATCAATAAACCCTTTGCCTTCTCGATCACTTTACGGCTTTCAATGGTCTCCTTGAGATCATTTACCTGCTCTTTGAGGTTCTCAACCTCGTCGTTATGGGCAAAGGCAAGCTCGATAGCCGGCCAAAGCTCATCGCTACGTACCGGCTTGGTCAGAAACGCGGCAATACCTACCTTGACCGCACGGGCTACGACATCTGGGTCATGGCAGGCAGTGAGGAAGATAACCGGCACTTTCAGTTTTTGCCGGATTTCCGCAGCAGCGGTAATGCCATCCTTTTTCGGCATGGAAACATCCATGATGATGATATCAGGGATCTTTTCCAATGCCGCTGACACCGCGGCGATCCCATCCACTGATTCGTGAATCTCGTCAAAACCGAGATCCTTTAGCATCGCCTTCAACCCCTGCCTGATGACCGGTTCGTCATCGCATATCAATACAGATTTCATAATATTCCCTTCTTGGAGCTGGAGTCGTTAATCTGAGTTAAGCACAATCCATACCTGATGTTGCCTTCAGGCTGCGAGAGAACTGCAAAACCCCTCGTGAAGGCGAAGCAGGTCACTATCCCTGAGTGACCGCTTGACCTTCTCCGCATAGGCACGTGCCCGGACAAGCAGCATCGATGCCTGCTCGTGCGACAGTTCAATCCCGAGTCCACGGTAGCGCTCTATCATCCCCCTGCTCCCGGAATGTTTGCCGATAGCAAGAACCCGGCTGAGGCCGACATCTTCCGGGTTGAACCCTTCATAGTTGTGCGGATTTTTGATAACACCATCGGCATGGATGCCTGATTCATGGGCAAAGGCACGTTCGCCGACAACCGATTTCCAGGCCGGTACAGGTCGATGCGAAGCGCGACCGACATAACGGGAAATCTCGGCAAACCTGTGGGTGTCGATACCGGAGTCAATACCGCACGACACCTTCAATGCCATCACTACCTCTTCAAGGGCGGCATTCCCGGCCCGCTCGCCAAGACCATTTACCGTTGTGTTGACGAATGCGGCTCCGGCCTTGATTCCGGCAAGGGCGTTGGCAGTGGCCATCCCCAGATCGTCATGGGTATGGACCTCGATAGCCAACCCCGGCACGGCACACCTGAGCGCCCGCACCTTTTCATACATGGTGAACGGATCCAGTATCCCAAGGGTATCGCAGAACCGAAACCGGTCAGCGCCTAAGGCCCGGGCAAGATCCATCAGTTCGGCCAGGAAATTCAGGTCTGCCCGGCTGGAGTCCTCGCCGCCGATGGAGACATATAGTTCGCGCTCCTTGGCATAACCAAGGGCATTCCTGAGCTGTTCCTTGACCCATTCCCTGCTCTTCCCAAGTTTACTCCGGATCATCTGGTCCGAAACCGACAGCGAGAGGTCAACGGAACTGACGCCACACTCAAGCGAGGCGTCGATATCGCTTCTGAGCGCGCGGTTCCAGGTAATGAGACGTGCATTAAGCCCCATATCGACCAGGGCCCGGATCGATTTCCGCTCCTCCTCGCCCATGGCCGGAATCCCGCATTCAATCTCGTGAACGCCGATGGAATCCAGCATTCGGGCGATCTCTTTTTTTTCTTTGATGGTGAATGATACCCCGGCAGTCTGCTCACCGTCCCTCAAGGTGGTATCATCGATAAACAGCTTGGTTTCGTTACGTTCCATACCTGCCTCCGGAAACAGCGCCCGTTTGCATCTTCGCTTCACTTGCGCTGCAAATAAATAAAGGCGCTCATTGCTGATCAATGGGCGCCTTTGCCAAATACGTATCATGCGGTTTGAGGTTAAATAAGCACATGATGTGCCAATACGTAACATACTGTTTTCCCAAAACCTGTCAGATCTAAGCAATTCATTACTGATTTGTATGCCTAGATGTTAGGCAATACAGAGACTAATGGCTTAGCGTTTATGACAACAAAATAGTAATTTGGTCTAAATATTGGCCGGTCAAGGTCGATAAGATTTTTAAAGCAACAGACTTCAGAGGGGGGTTCTAATGGCAGTAAAGACAGGGATTCAAACAAAAATTACCGGTACTTTGGTGGTAATTATTTCATTAATGTGCCTGGTCGGATTGATTGCATGTCTCAAACTGTGGGAACTGGCGCGTGTCGCCGATGAACTGGGCCAGGTGAATATGCCGGCAGTTATGATGCTTGCCAAGATGCGTAACAACGTCGACACATACCGGAGATCGGAACTGCAGTTTTACCTGAAGAACACGCCTGACGATTTCAACCGGTATTACGAGCGCATGGGCAAAATGCAGACAGAGCTGAAATCTTCGCTTGAATCTTACGGCAAACTAAAATTGAGCGCCGGAGAACAAGGGAAAATCAAGGAACTTGATGCGGCCTGGAATTCGTATCTGGAAGCGGCAAAGAAATCGGTTGACCTGATCAAGGCGGGTAACATTGACGATGCCCAGGCACAGACCCGCGGCGAAGGCAAAAAACTATACGACAACACAAACACCATCCTCGGCGAATTACAGGGATTGAGCCAGAAAAATGCCGACGAATCGATCAATAAGGTCGACAAGGAAGTAATCAAGACCAGGAACATCATTATTGCCCTGATTATATCAGCTCTGATTATCGGCATTCTGCTCGGCATCGCGACACTGAAAGCGATTCGCGCCCCGCTTCGCAGGCTGGCAGAAGATGCCGAGCAGATCGCTACCGGAGATCTGAGCGTAGAGTTCCGGATCGATACGGAAGATGAAATCGGTCAACTGGCCGGGTCATTTGAAAAAATGGTCAACAGCCTCAGGGAACTGATCGGCAGACTTGCCGACACCTCCTCGGAGGTATCGAAATCGTCCGCTGAGATGAAGACAAACTCGGAAGCGATGGCATCCGGCGCCGAGGAGGTGGCCTCGCAGGCGACCACTGTTGCGACTGCCAGCGAGGAGATGTCGGCAACATCCGGGGATATTGCCCATAATTGTCTGCTGGCGGCGGAAAGCGCCAAACGGGCTAACGACGCGGTCGATCATGGCGCTGCTGTGGTCGACAACTCCATTATTGTCATGAGACGGATCGCGGACCGGGTAACATCCTCGGCCACGACCGTCATAGAACTTGGGCAGAAAAGCGACCAGATCGGCACCATCGTCGGCACCATTCAGGAAATCGCGGACCAGACCAATCTCCTGGCCTTGAACGCGGCCATAGAGGCGGCCAGAGCAGGCGAACAGGGGCGGGGTTTTGCAGTAGTCGCCGATGAGGTCAGGGCGCTGGCCGAACGAACCACCAAGGCGACGAAAGAGATCGGCGAAATGATCAAGGTTATCCAGAATAACACCCAGACAGCGGTATCAGCCATGGATGAAGGGGTGGCGGAAGTCCGGAACGGGACTGACGAGGCCGAGCGATCCGGTGAGGCACTTAGAAGGATTCAGGACGAAATAAACACCGTAAACCTGCAGGTCCAGCAGATCGCCACCGCTGCCGAGGAGCAGACCGCTACCACCAGCGAGATCAGCACGAACATCCACCAGATCAACAATGTCGTTCACATGACCGTAGACAAGGCCCGCAATACCTATGATGCCTCACAGCTGCTCTCCAACCTGGCAGGAGAGCTCCAGAAGGTTGTTTCGGAGTTCAAGCTCTCCGAATCCGGTAAATTGATCAACTGGAGCAACAGCTTCAGCGTCAAGGTCTCAAAAATGGATCAGGAGCACCAACGTCTGATCGACATGATCAACAATCTCTACATCTCCATGCGGGAAGGACACGGAAACGAGTCCATCGGCGCAATCCTGGACGAACTGATCGAATACACCAAGACCCATTTCAGCCACGAAGAAAAGCTTATGAAAGAATCGGGATACCCGGGGTACGAAGACCAAAAGCGGGCTCACGAGAGCCTGATCAGGCAGGTGGTGGAGATTCACGGCAAGTTCAAGTCCGGCGCGGCGCTCAGCCAGGAGATCATGACCTTCCTGAAAAACTGGCTGGTCAACCATATTCAGGGGATGGACAAGCGATACGGCCCTTATCTGAACAAAAAAGGGGTCAAGTAGAGTGCATAGCTGGTCCGCAAAAATTAGCGATCATTGCTGACAAGCATAATTTCCCTTCTGTTTCCTCATTAGTGCTATAATTTCATCAGGAAGAAAGATGTAAACTGATCCCTTGAAAGGGGGTAAAGAATATGACAACCACTGGATGGGAATTCTGGAGCGTAAAATTTGACCTGTTGATGCTTACACTGATATCAATCATACTCTTCATCCCGGTGTGGCTTGGTTATCGAAAGGATGAAAATCTGCATCGTGTTGATTTAATGGCCGGAGATGAAGGTGAAGACTAAATTAAGTTCGTCATTACGATTTCCGGCAGGACACAGGTTCAGCTGACCGTAACTGCCGCATATCCCACCACCTGCCGGAAATCGCCGTTCACCTCGCCGCTGTTGGCATATTTAATTAATCGTGCCCGGGTGGCGCCAAGCAAATTTGCCGCTACAAGCATCACGGTGGCAGGCACTACCCCGCACATGGTTATCCTCTTGGCGCGGCAGACATCGAGCAAACCTTGCGGGTCAAGGGCTAAGGCTCGTTCGAGTGCTATTTCGTCTTTTACCCTCGCGCTATCGGCAGACTCATAATGGGTCATGTCTGAACTGGCCACGATCAGTACCCTCTCCCCGAACTCCCTGATCGCTGTTGCGATCCCCTCTCCCAATTCCAGACAGGAACTGAAACTGCCGAATCCGAGGCATATCGGGACAATGGCGATCTCGGGAGAGAGATATTGCAGAAACGGAACCTGGACCTCCAAAGAGTGCTCATAGAGATGCGCGTCAGCGTCTTCCTCGACAAGCTTGGCATGACGTCTGACCAGAGCGCTAAGCCGCTCTTCTATCGGAACGCTGCCTAGAGGGGTCTGCCAGCTTCCTGGCGGGTAGAGCGCTGCGGCGGCACCGATGCCGTGATGGTTGGGGCCGAGGATTATGACCGCGGTGGGGATTTCTACAGCACCGTAAACCTTGCCGGCCACTGCTCCGGAATAAACATACCCGGCATGCGGGGCTATGAGTCCGATGACCGGCTCTGGTTTGACATCCGAGGCGATGAATGATGAGAGTTCGGCCTTCAGACTGGCGGGGTCTCCGGGGTAAAACTGGCTGGCAACAGCTGGCTGACGGATCATGACCCCTCCCGGTGCCGGATCATGACCCGGCAGGTTTCTATCCATTCAGGTTACTACAATCGGGCATTTAATCAAGATTCCGGTTCACCCTGGAGCAAGGGCTGGATGAATGGGACCGAGAGCGAAGGATCCAGCGGCAGTTCCCCCTGTTCCTCATAGACCGGGAGTTCGGCAAGATCCTGAATCTCTTTCAGGGTCGGCAGGGCATTGAGATTTTTCAGGTTGAAGGTTTCAAGGAATTCCCTGGTGGTGCCGTACACAATCGGCCGGCCCGGAACATCCTTTTTACCGAGGATGCGAATCAGTTTCTTCTCCAGGAGGGTCTTTACCACCCCGCCGCAGTCCACCCCTCTGAGATATTCAATCTCAGCCCTGGTAACCGGCTGGCGGTAGGCGATGATTGCCAGGCTCTCCAGTGCCGACTGGCTGAACTTCAGCGGCCGGCTCTTTTGCAGACGCCTCATGACCTCCGCATGTTCCGGCCGGGTGCGTAATTGATACCCCCCGGCCACTTCAGCAAGCGTTATCCCTCTGGCATTCCGCTCGCAATCCAGCCGTAGCGCTTCGATTGCCGCAAGAATCTCCTGACGGTCACGTTCCGGCAGAATCGAGACCAGCCGATCCATGGAGAGCGGCCCATCGGCAACGAAGAGCAAACCCTCAACCAATGCTTTACATTCAAGACTCGACATATTCTATTTCACTGGACAATGATTCATTGCCACGGATAAGCAGTATGGCGGCAAACGGTTCGCTCTGGGCTACCTTGATGCTATTGAGACGGCAGAGTTCCAAGAGGGCGAGAAAGGTAGCGATAACGAGTTCACGGGTAAGCGGCTCCTCGTCGAAGAGCTCTTCGAAAAGAACGGACCCGGACTGATCGATCTTATCGAGAATCCGTCCGATCCGCTCTGCAACGCTGATTGTTTCACTGATGACATCATGGAATCGTTCGAAAGGGACCTTTGACAAGACCTGGCGAAACGCCTCGACCAGATCGAACAGTTCCAGCACCAGCGGCTGGTCCTCCCCCTTTTCTTCCAGTTCGTCGGGAAACGGCAGACTGCGCGAGAACAGGTCCCGGCCCAACAGCTCCCGGGCGCCCAGAACCGCTGCAGCATCCTTGTAACGCTGATATTCCAGAAGCCGCCTGATCAGCTCGGCCCTCGGGTCCTGCTCTTCAGCCTCCCCGGCCTCGTCTTCTTCAGGCGATGGCAGCAGCATCCGGGACTTGATCTGGAGCAGGGTCGATGCCATTACCAGAAACTCTCCAGCAACCTCCAGGTTCAGTTCTTTCATCAGTTCCAGATATTCGAGGTACTGACGGGTAATGGAGGCAATGGGGATGTCGCAGATCTCCATCTCGTTTTTCCTGATGAGATGGAGCAGCAGGTCCAGCGGCCCCTCAAAGGTATCTACCCGGACCGTGTAGCCGGAGTACTGCAGGGGGTCAAACAGCAACTGAGTCGGAGAACCGGTCATTTATCAGAACTTCAATGCAGATCTGACCTCGGCCAGGGTTGCGCCGGACTCCTCGGTGGCGCGTCTGCTTCCCTCTTCCAGCACCTGATTCACCAAGCCGGACTGGGCAGCCAGTTCCTTCCTCTTTTCGCGGAACGGCGCCAAACGCTCAACCATGCATTCGGCCAGGATCTTTTTACACTCCACGCAGCCAATCGCCGCAGACCGGCACGCCGGCACGATCTCGTCCAGCTTCTCCTGCGGCACGTACAAACGGTGCAGGTTGAACGCCACGCAGTTGTCCGGCTCACCCGGATCCGCCCGTCTGACCCTGGCGGTGTCGGTGACCATGGACATCACCTTTTTGCGGGTCTCATCGGCATCATCGGACAGATAGACGGAGTTACCGTAAGACTTGCTCATCTTCCTGCCGTCAAGGCCGAGGAGTTTCGGCGTTTCGGTAAGAAGCGCCTCTGGCTCCGGAAAGACCGGGGTATATAGATGGTTGAACCGCCGGGCGATTTCGCGGGTGATCTCCAGATGCGGTATCTGGTCATGACCGACCGGTACCCGGGTTGCCTTGTAAAGGATGATATCTGCCGCCATCAGCACCGGGTAACCGAGAAAACCGAAGGTGGAGAGATCACGGTGTTCGAGATTTTCCTGCATCTCTTTATAGGTCGGGTTGCGCTCCAGCCAAGAAACAGGGGTAATCATACCCAGGATCAGGTTTAGTTCCGCATGGTGAGGCACCATGCTCTGCTCGAAAATCGTGCATTTTTTCGGATCGAGTCCGAATGCCAGCCAGTCCAGCACCATGTCCCTGGTATTCTCGCGAATAGCCGAAGTATCGGCGTATTCGGTTGTCAGCGAATGCCAGTCCGCAGCAAAAAAGAAACAGTCATACTCTTCCTGAAGCTTGAGCCAGTTGTCCAGCACACCATGAAAATGCCCCAGGTGAAGTTTTCCTGTCGGCCTCATGCCGCTTACTACCCTATTTCTGCCCATCTGCCAACCTCCGTTACCGGTCACTTCATCAAAAGAGAGGTTACCCCGAAGACCACATTGCTGTGCGGGCCTGCCAGGAGCCTGATTCCCAGGCCGAGTGCCGGTGAAATTACGTAACTGAACATGTTGGTGAAAAACACCAGGATTATGATAATGATCATGCCGTATGGCTCGATACGGGACCAGAATACCGCCTGCTTGTAAGGGAGCAGCCCCACAACCACCCTGCCGCCGTCAAGAGGCGGCACCGGAATCAGGTTGAAAATCGCCAGCAAGAGATTTACGTAAACAGAAAATGCCAGCATCAGCACCATGGGCTCAACAAAGAACTTCATCTCCGACAGCTGGGTTCCGGCGGCAATCACCAGCCGCATCCCTATTGCGGAAAACAGCGCAATGCAGAAATTGGTAATCGGCCCGGCAGCGGCAACCCAGATCATGTCCCGCTTGGGATTCCTGAGATTGTTGAAATTCACCGGCACCGGCTTTGCCCAACCGATGCCGATAATGAAGATCATCAGCGTGCCGATGATGTCCAGATGATTGAACGGGTTGAGGGTCAACCGCCCCTGGGCCTTGGCAGTGCCGTCGCCGAAACGATAGGCCACAAAACCGTGCGATACCTCATGACAGGTGATCGCCATCAACGCAGGGACCAGCATGATTGAGAGTTTGAAAAAAAATTGTTCCAAAAGGACCCCGGTTGCGCGGCAGATTCAAGTCAAGCCTGCCATTTCTAGCAGAAAGAGGGGCCAATGTCAATTTTGGCAGGTTTAAGAGCATTAAAGGCCCGACAGGATTCAAAACCTGTCGGGCCTTTAAGGTCGAGCCTATTGAAGGCTGGGATTAGATATCGTAGTAAAGAGCGAATTCAAGCGGTACCGGACGCATGCGGACCGGATTTACCTCGGCCTCCATCTTGTACTCGATCCACTTCTCGATGACGTCAGAAGTGAAGACATCGCCCTTGAGAAGGAACTCGTGGTCATCCTTGAGGCAGTTGAGGGCCTCTTCCAGAGTACCCGGAGCCGAAGGGATATCAGAGAGCTCTTCTGGTGAAAGGCCGTAGATATCCTTATCAAGCGGCTGGCCCGGATCGATCTTGTTCTCGATACCGTCAAGACCTGCCATCAGCATGGCGGCAAAGGCAAGGTAGCCGTTGCACGAGGGGTCCGGAGTACGGTACTCGATGCGCTTCGCCTTCGGGTTGGAGGAAAACATCGGGATACGGACGGAAGCGGAACGGTTCCGTGCCGAGTAAGCCATGTTAACCGGCGCTTCGAAGCCCGGCACCAGTCGCTTGTAGGAGTTGGTGGTCGGGTTGGTGAAGGCGCAGAGTGCCTTGGCATGCTTGATGATGCCACCGATATACCAGAGAGCCATCTGGGAAAGCCCGCCGTACTTGTCGCCGGCGAACAGGTTTGAACCGTTCTTCCATATTGACATGTGGCAGTGCATGCCGGAGCCGTTGTCACCATAAAGAGGCTTCGGCATGAAGGTTACGGTCTTGCCGTTTCTGCAGGCCACGTTCTTGATGACATACTTGAACCACTGCAGGTCGTCAGCCATTGCGACCAGCGAATTGAAGCGCATGTCGATCTCTGCCTGGCCGCCGGTGGCAACTTCGTGATGCTGGCATTCGACACGAATACCGACCTTCTGAAGCTCCATGACCATTTCGTTACGAAGATCGTTCTGGGAATCGGTCGGAGAAACCGGGAAATACCCTTCCTTGTGGCGCGGCTTGTAGCCGAGGTTAGGGAACTCCTCGCGGCCGGAGTTCCAGGTCCCTTCGATGGAGTCAACGGCATAGAACGACTGGTTGGAGCTGGAGTCGTAACGGACATCGTCGAAGATGAAGAATTCGGCCTCTGGCCCGAAGAATGCGGTATCGCCGATGTTGGTGGACTTGAGATACGACTCAGCCTTTAAAGCGATGTTACGCGGATCGCGGGTATACCCTTCCTTGGTGATCGGATCGAAGATGTTGCAGATCAACGACAGGGTCGGAACTGCGACAAAAGGGTCCATCTTGGCGGAATTCGGATCAGGAACGATGATCATGTCTGAAGCGTGGATCGGCTGCCAGCCCCGGATGGACGAACCGTCAAACCCCTGCCCCTCTTCAAAGGTATCTTCGCCGAATTCGGACATAGGCACGGAAAAATGCTGCCAGATACCGACAAAATCCATAAACTTGAAATCTACCATCAGTGCGCCGTTTTCTTTGGCAAATGCTACTACCTCTTTTGGTGTCATCAAAAAATCTCCTTTCGCTGTGTTAAGCTGTTTTTTAATCTAGAGTGCATCCTCGCCGCGTTCACCGGTGCGGATCCGGACAACTTCTTCGACTGGTGTGACAAAAATCTTGCCATCCCCGATGCGGCCTGTTTTGGCAGCCTGTTCTATTGTTTCGACTACCTTGGAGACAATGTCGTCTGATACGATGATCTCCATCTTTATCTTCGGGATGAAATCAACTACATACTCGGCACCACGGTATAGTTCAGTATGCCCCTTCTGGCGCCCGAATCCCTTGATCTCACTGACCGTAATCCCCTGAATGCCGATTTCGTTGAGTGCGTCCTTCACCTCGTCAAGCTTGAAAGGCTTTATTATGGCTTCTACTTTTTTCAAAGTTGATCACCCCCATGCAGTTTATTGATTAATGGTTAGTCATTGTACTTCAGAAGTCAGTCCTCGTCAAAACAGATGCAGGAAGATAGCACAAATTGAGCAATAAATCTGCCAACGCAACCGACAAAAATATCAGTCGCTATTCCAGCTAGTTACAAATCACACTGTTCGTCAAAGGCCGGAGTGGTGCAAATGAGCACAAAAACAAGGCAGCAACGACTCGCTGTAAGCCTATTTTTTCATCACACTGCAGCAACGAATGCCAGCAACGAATGGAGCATGGCGGTCTTGGGGAGCGGCACGCCTCTGACAGTCCCGGCCTCAACAGCCCTGGCAAAAATAGCGTCAAGCTCCAAAGGCCTCCCTTCCTGCCTGTCGATCTGCATAGAAGGCATATAAGGGCCCATAGCGTCGGAGAAGACCAGCATCTTTTCGGCAAATTCGAAGGATATCGGTTCCAGCAGCCCCTGGGAATTTGCCGTGGCAATAACCTCCATCATGATATCCCTGATCAGGGAGCGGGTCGCAGGATGCGCCAGAAGGCGATCCACAGGGGTATCGAGAAGCGCGCACAGCCCGTTGAACGGGATATTCCAGACAAGCTTCTGCCACCGCGCGCTTTTCAGGTCCTTGACTATGTTGCACTCGATCCCGGCATTCCGGAAACTGTCCGCAACTTCGGCAAGAAATTCTTCGGCAACGCCGGCAAACCTGCCGAGTTCGACTCGCCCAGCCCCCAGATGGTGCACTACCCCAGGCTCGCCACGATTGGCGCAGAGAAAGGCAACCCCACCCAGAATTCGATCCGGCCCGAACAGTTCTGCCAGCATTTCTTCGTTGCCAAGCCCGTTCTGCAGAGTCAGGATGCGGGTCTTCGCCCCCACCAGCGGAGTGATCAACTCCCGGTAACTGCTGTTGGCAAACGTCTTTAGCCCTACCAGGACAAGCTCGACCTCCCCGATATCCTCGGGGCGAAACGCCGTTGCTACCTGTTCGAGCCGGAAATCGCCGTTGATAGATCTGACGGTAAGACCCGACGCAGTCACGGCCTCATAATCGCGCCGCAGCAAAAACGTTACATCGTTGCCGGCACGCTGAAGCAGCGCCCCATAATACAATCCCAGCGCCCCGGACCCCACAACCGCAATTCGCATTCCCTTATTCTCCTCAAGATACTTGTATTTAAACCGATAATTATGTAACATCACCCAGAATTTTTATGAAACCAAATCAGATTACCATACTGTTGCTCGGCATGCTGACTGTTGCCTCACCCGGATGGGGCGACATCTTCCGTCATGAAGACGACACTGAGACCATTTCGTATACCGATTCTCCCAGTGACGGACGATATACCCTCATCATGCGCGAACCCAGGCATGAAAGACCAAAGCCCCGTAAAGCAGCCACCAGGCTTGCGGCGCCAAAACCGGATCAGTCAGCCGTCCAATCAGGCGAACAGCACCCTTCAGCTCCCAATGAACTCCCGTTGCAGGGTGTCATCACATCCAGCATCGGTTACCGTAATGACCCATTCGACGGCAAGCTGCGGCATCATAACGGCATGGATATAGCTGCACCGTCAGGTACTCCGGTGAAACCGGTCGCCCCCGGAACCGTGATCTTCAGCGGCTGGCGAAACGGCTACGGCAACGCCATCATTGTCGCACATAACGACGGCATGTATACGTTATATGCGCACCACAGCAGTAATCAGGTTAGCGAAGGCGCCGCAGTCGACCGCTCCACGACAATCGCCCTGTCTGGTTCCACCGGCCGCTCCACCGGACCACATCTTCATTTTGAGGCATGGAAGAACGGGGAAAACATTACCGCCTCGTTTCTCCCCTCCGGAGGAACAGCCCCTCACCAGGAAGTCGCCAGCGCCCCGGTACGCCGCTACCTGCAACCGGACGGCACCATCCTGTTCACCAATTTACGCTGACTTCGCCCGAACGGTTTTCCGCGTCGGAACAGCGCTCCACGGGTCATCCGGCCAGGGATGCTTCGGATATCTCCCCTTGAGCTCCTTTTTTACCTGCGGATACGTTTTGTCCCAGAAACTCCGGAGATCCCTGGTCACCTGCATCGGCCGCTGGGCCGGGGACAACAGGTGCAGGATGATCGGAACCCTCCCCCACGCTATTGTGGGAGTCTCTGCCAACCCGAACATCTCCTGAAGTTTTACCGCCACAAACGGTTCTCCGCCCGAATAATCAAGACGCAGACGCGATCCGCTCGGGACGGTAATATGGGTGGGCGCCCCCTCGTCAAGCAGACGAAGCTGTTCCCAGGACAACTGCGACTGCAGCAATCCGAGCATATCGAGTCGCTTCAGATCTGACGCCGACTTCATCCCGGATAGCGCTGGCGAAAGCCACTCGGCCAGTCTGGAGGAAAGAGCATCATTGGACAGGTCGGGCAAGCTCTTATCTCCGGCTACCCTGTTGATAAACGCCAGTCGAGCCTGGAACTGACGGGCACCGTCCGTCCACGGCAGCATACCGAGCTCGGGATCTTCATTTATCGCCCCCAGCAAAGCGTTGACTACCTCTTCATCCTTTGAGGCGCAACTCCTGATCGAAAGCCTTAGTGCCCCGAAACACTCCTCTGCCGTCGTGATAACCCGGCCGCTCTCCCGGTCCCAGGAGGTCTTTCGCTCGATCGCAATCTGTTCGCTAAACTGGCGTCGTATCTGATCACCGGTCACGCCGGAGGCGCCATGGATAACCCCTTCTTTTCCCGGGCTGCCCAATATCTCGACCGCCACGATGAACTGCCGGTCATGCAGCGAACTGCCCGGGCCAAGCCTTCCCCCGGTGCCGTTGGCCAGCAGATAACGGTCGGACCGGTCTTCTCTCTGCATGGCGCACCGGTCAGGAAACCCTTGCAATAGCAGTAGCGGGACCAGGTCCAACATCGGCGCCTGGTCGTCACGGCCCGAATTCACGAGTCTTTTGAGCCGGCCACTGACCCTGTCTACCTGCCTGCAGGCATTGGTATCCAGTACGCCGGACAAACCGCTTCCGGAGCGCCATTCATCAAGAAGTTCCAGCCGATCGGTATAATCGCAGCTGTTACTCGGACGATTCATCAGATAGTCGCGCCGCAATATCTCTTTCTCGGAGATAAGCGCTGCCAGGTCACAGGCAATGGGTGCGGCCCCAAGCGCTTCGCCTTCGAGAACCATGCTGCTAAGCCTCGGGTGAAGGGGGAGCATGGCCATTCTTCTCCCCCGGTTCGTGATCCTGTGACCGGCATCAAGCGCTCCGAGCATCTGCAGCAAAGACCTCGCCTCTTCCATGCCACCGGTTGACGGCGGATCCAGCCAGGAGAGCGCTGCCGGGTCGGCCACGCCCCAATTCGCCAGTTCGAGGGCCAACGGGGCCAGATCGACTACCCTGATCTCCGGCTGCCCATAAGGGACAAGCGTGGCATTGGTCGCGGCACTCCAAAGGCGATAGCATATGCCGGGGCCGAGCCTCCCGCTTCGTCCTGCCCTCTGCGCCGCAGATGCCGCCGATTCCCTGACCGTCTGGATCCGGTTGAGGCCGGTGGCAGGATCGAACCGGACCGTCCTGGACAGGCCGGCATCAATTACCACCGATACCCCTTCGATGGTGAGGCTGGTTTCGGCAATATTTGTCGCCAGCACCACCTTCCGTTTATTGCCCGGCAAGAGGGCACGTTCCTGGTCCTCAAAAGGGAGATCGCCGTAAAGGTGAGAGATGAGGATATCGCCGGGGCTGGAATCGGCGAGCATGAGGCCGCATCTTCTGATTTCTGCGCTACCAGGCAGAAATACGAGGAGATCGCCGGAAGTTTCCGCCAATGCCCTCTTTACCCCCCCGGCAGCCGCAGCCGCGATCTCCCCGGCCGGATCGCCGAGGTAACGGATATCGACAGGATGGGATACCCCGGCACAAGACACGACAGGAACGTCTCCCAGGAGTCCGGACACCGGCCCGCATTCCAGGGTTGCGGACATGACTACGATTTTGAGATCCGGCCTGATCGTCTTCTGAACGTCCAGGCAAAGAGCGAGTGCCGTATCTGCGTGCAGGCTCCGCTCATGGAACTCGTCAAAGATCACCGTTGAAATGCCGTCGAGTGTGGGATCGGCCTGGAGCCTCCGGGTCAGGAGCCCTTCGGTAAGCACCTCGACCCGGGTCCGAGGCGAGACTTTCCGATCGAAACGGATCGAATAACCGACTGTTTCCCCGACCCTCTCACCAATGCTTTTCGCCAGCCAGGAAGCAGCATTCACTGCCGCCAGCCGGCGCGGCTCGAGCATCAGGATCCTGCCGGCAGCGCCGAGCGAAGAGTTGAGCAATGCCAGAGGGACGCGGCTGGTCTTGCCCGAACCGGGTGGGGCCTGAAGCACGGCCCCGGTAGCAGACTCCAGTGAATAAAGGAGTTCCGGGATTACCGAATCGACCGGCAAGGGGTGCATGATCAGTAAGATACTATCTTTTTGAGATCGGCGATCGAGATGTCCGCCAGAGATGAGACGATGCGCTGCGCGCTACCCAGCTGTTCCGCCGGGTAGCTGTTGGTCACCGCGAGGACCGGTATCCCGGCGCCGGCAGCGGACGCAATTCCGGCAGGAGTGTCTTCTATTGCCACGCAGCCTGACGGCAGTATGCCGCTGCCTGGAAAGGCAACCGCGAGCTTTTTCGCTGCCAGGGCATAACTGGCCGGATCCGGCTTGCTGGCGGCAACCTCCTCGGCAGTAACCATGGCGCTAAAGGCATTATCGATGGCCAGCTGGTGGAGAATCGGCTCGATGTCGCTTCTGAGGGCGCCACTGCAGATAGCCAGCGGCAGTTCTGACGACAATGCAGATATCAGGTCGACAACACCCGGATACGCCGTAACACCACCGGCAACCACGTCCTGAAACAGCTTGGCCTTGAGTGCAATCAGCTCTTCGAGGGCATCGTGATCAAGGGTCCGGCCGCCGGCGCGAAACGCTTCGACAAAGGCATCGCGGTCATCAAACCCCATGTACCGCTCGACGTATGCCTCCCAGGAGTAACCGAGGCCGAGCGGTTCGAGCACTACCTGGAAAGAGCGGTAATGAAGCGGTTCGGTATCTACGATAACGCCGTCAAAGTCAAAAATGACACCCTTCAGGATATTGTCTTCCATTAAAATCTCCCCACCAGCGCCAGGAGCGCGGATGAATCCGATACCACCGGGGCAATGGCAATGCTCCGGTAGCGCGCGGTCGCATGATAACGGGTAACAACCCTGCCGCAGAGTTCGCCGATTGCGGCGCCTAACAGTATATCGCTGGCCCAGTGCTTATTCTGATAAATTCGTGAGAATCCCACGAAGGTTGCCGCGGCATAAGAAGCAATAGCCGTAATCGGGCTATCTGCAGCAGACGCGACGACCGACGCCATTGCAAAGGAGCTGGCAGTATGCATCGAAGGGAGGGAATCGTAATCCGTCCTGAATTGAAAGGGGCGGAAACTGCCGGAATCACCGGAAGCCGAGGGTCGCCCCCGCCCGATGGTCTGTTTGAGAATCAGTGTGGAAGCATCTGCAAGCAGTGCAGCTTCACCGAGCATCTCGCCCAGCTCCTTGTATTTGGGGGAATCACCCAGAATTCCGCCGCTATAGACTGCAGCGGCAATCCCCAGATGGACAAATGGATCGCCGACAAATGAACCGATATCGGCTGCGCGATCCAGATTACCCCCTTTTCGCGTTGCGACCTTGTCGCGGATATCCTCGTCATATAGAGCGGTAACGGCAATTGACCCGGCAACCAGCGCGGTTGTCAGCAGTCCGTTGTTTTCGATGCCGAACGGGGCCTTGCCTATTTCCACGGCTTCATCAGCGATGCGCACTGCAGCTGACTTCATTTCGCCAACAGGGGCAAATGCCGACTCTCCGCCCCAGGACTCACCTGACGGCCCCAGGACGGCGGCAACAAATGTCAGCATGAACAAAGTATTGCAGCTGCCGGTTGCAAGCTTGCGCCGTCTGGAAAAACAATGCATCAGCCACACAGCAGCAGCCCCGGTCATGTTAGCTACCAGATCCAAGATATCCGCCGTTCGATGGCTGGTAAGCAAACTCTGGGCAATCTCCATGGCCCCACCGAAACATACCACGCCGATAAAAACAGGCCAAATCGCCTTTCCGGAATAGGCAAAAGCCCTGACGCCAAGAAACATCATAACTGCATAGGCCGAAGCATGCTGCAGCTTATCCCACCCGAGAAACTTATTGGGCATTTTCGGAGGCGATGGGGTGAGAGATAACCAGATTATTATCAATACCCAGCAGATCAAGAGGGCTGTCGCCACACTTCTGGTCCCGGGAATTGCCCCTGGTTCATGACCGGTTAACTGCTGTTCTGGCTCTGTCATCGGCATTATGGGCTACTTCAACCCGATAAGAACTGTGCCCGCAGTCAAGGCGACATTGGCCAATATCTGGGTTATGTCCTTGATCTCGCGAAGCCAAGCCGTTCTTTCGAGCTTCTGGGGCACGACAAGGGTATCGCCGGGCTGGAGCGGGGTCGCCATGAAACTGCCGAAGGTCCAGCTACGGCTTTCGTCGTCCCACTTAATACCGAATGACGATTGCTGCCGGCTGAAAACCGAGCCATCGGCGCGGATGATATACATCTCACCCCCCTCGGCGTCGCGAGTCGTGCCTCCTGCCTTTTCCAGGTAATACGACAACTGCTCTCCCGGCTTATGAATAAAGGAGGTCTGGTTGTAGACCTGCCCCATTATATTGACTACGCTCGACCGCGGCGGGATATCAAGGACATCGCCCCCTTGAACCTCAACATCGTTGGGGCTGTTCTCGAATTCGCCAATCCCGGCAATGGCAATTACAATGCGCCCTTCGGCCTTCAAGGTCTTCAGTTTATCCAGGTTTTTCTGCAACCCTTCGAGAGCAGCCTTGGTTGCTTCGAGTTCCTCCCGCGAAGCTGCTACAGATGCAAGCTCGCCCTGTTTCTTCATGATATCCTGTTCGGATCTCAGAATGATTTCATCCATCCGTTTTTGCTGATCCTTTTGCACCGTTTTCCTGAAAAAACGGGCTCCTTTCAGATAAGCCTTGTCGGTATAACCGCCGGCGCGCTTCAGGATGGAACTGAGTTTTTCACCTTTAGAGACCGAATAAATGCCGGGGAACCTGACCTCACCCTGCACATTGATGAATCGATCGGAAGAATCAAGCCACTCCTGCACACCCCTGACAATGAACACATCATCAGGCTTCAACGTCAGATTATGACCGGAGTCGCCGGCCATTGCCTTTGCCAGATCGACATCTACCCGTTCCGCCCGGGCGATCCCTTTGTCCAGAATAATCCGGGTCAGCTCGGCCTTTTCCATGTAGGCGTTACGCTTGAGGCTGCCGCTGGCCGCAACCAGGTCGCGAATGGTCATGTTCGGGTAGTAATCGTATGTGCCGGGGTTTACTACCATGCCATTGATGGATACAGTGGGTTTCTCGACCATTTCCTGGCGCGAGAATACCTTCACCGTATCCTGTTCGTGCAGGGGGACGTTCTCCTTTTCATCTCCGGACAGCACCTTGCTGAGGTTGAACACAATTGTTTCGCGATGGAAATCCGGGGGAACGATTCTGGTAACTTGGGCAGCATCCAGGTAGGCATCGGGAACTACGGCGGTAAAGGAAGGGATCAGGTCGGACACTCTCATGCCGGCCTTGAATTGATACTCTCCGGGACGGGCCACATTTCCCTGAAGCGTGACAACCTGCCGCAATGCCTTCATTACCGGATAAAGCTTGACCATATCCCGGTCCATTATCTCCTTTGCAGCGGTTTCGGGATCGCCAAGTTTCAGATCGGAAACAACCCGGCCTGATTTCGGATCAAATCGCTCGATCTGGAGCCGCCCCTGATCGCCACTTGCCGATGGCCCGCCGGCCATCTCAAGAAGCTGGCCGAGCGAGGTCTTGTTTTTCAACTCAAAGATCGCCGGGCGCCTGACTTCGCCGGCCACGGCCGCAACCGGTCCGATAACCGGGACAAAGATGGTATCGCCATTTTCAAGACGGACATCGTTTGACCGGTCACCGGCAAGGAACATCTCGTACAGATCGATCTGTCTGACCGCTTTCCCCCCCCTCGACAGCCGGATATTTCTCAGGCTGCCGCTTTTGGAAGGCCCTCCTGCCAAGGCGAGCGCATTGATGACAGTGGCTGTGGAGGTCACCGAATAGGCGCCGGGAGACTCGACTTCACCGACTACAAATACCTGGATCGACCTGAGCCGGCCAAGGGAGACATTAAGTTCGTAACCCTTGTAGTAACGGGAAACCGCCTTGGAAATCATCTCCTTGGCCTGGCCGAAGCCCGCACCCCAGACCTTGACCGTCCCGACTCTGGGCAGCGTAATCTCTCCATTCCGGTCCACAACAAGCTCATACCGCCCCTGAATGGACCCCCACAGGTCAATCCGGAGCGAATCACCCGGGCCGAGAACGTAATCTTCGCCAACAGGCGCATTATCGAGCGGGGTGGAGGCAGCAAGGGAGTTTTTGAAGAACTCGTAGCCGAACTGCTTCAATGTTCTGATAAACGGCTCAACCTCAACCGTATCCTGCAGGGTGGTCGTCTTGGAGGCAAAGGATCTTTCGAGCAGCGACCCTTGTTCTTCTTCACTGACAGGGAGGACCCGTTCCTCATTGGAAAAAAAGATCAACTCCTGCTTTACCGGTTCGTCGGCGAGTAGCGGCTCAGTGCTCTCTACCGGGGTCTGAACCGTACCCTGGACCTTGAAGTAATAGATTTGTTTATTGCGCAGAAAGCGAAACTTGTGTTCCGATACCGGACCGACCTCCACCTTATTGTCATAGCGACCGGATTCTATACCGTAGTAAATTGTAAATCTCGCCGGCTGGTCGCCGGGTTTCTGCGTCAGCCCGTTGACCTTCCAACTGAGCGAAACCATGCTGTCTCCGGACACGGCTTTAAGAATGATCTTGGGCTTTTTCTGCAGGGTTTTCTGCTGCAGTCCGGTATCCACAGTGATCTTGTCCAGAGATTGAATCCGCCGCATTCCCTGCTGTTGCTGTTGATTGTCCAGGGGGGAAATCCCTCTCTGCAGACGCGAAGGTGTTTTCTGGTCTTCGACGCCCGGCAGGATTCCTTGTTGGTTAGTCGGGAGAGGGGAGAGAGGGGTTTCCATTTTCATTTCGCCGGTATATACCCCTTCGGATTCCGGTGACTCGAAATTGTTGACCTGCGCGGAAAAAACCGGGGTTGAGATTAAGAACAATAGACACAGAAGATATGAAATTAATCTGAACTTGGTCATCAATGTCTCCTTGGGCGCTTTACAGGTATTACGATCCTGTAAAATAACCAACTTCTCCGGTTCAATGCAAAATAAAAAAAAACAGCAACCCTTTGTACAAGAATTACTGTTAAAAGATGGTGATCCCAAGGGGACTTGAACCCCTGTTACCGACGTGAAAGGCCGGTGTCCTAACCACTAGACGATGGGACCTGAAAAATGTATGCAAATCTTCTTGGCTGGCGAATGAAATGGCTGGGGTGCGAGGATTCGAACCTCGGGATGACGGAGTCAGAGTCCGTTGCCTTACCGCTTGGCGACACCCCATCAAACCAGAGGTTTTTTAGCAGAAAGATCTTCCCGGGTCAAGCCTTTTTCCGAGCCTATTTCATTTTTCAGACTGTCCGGTCCGCGCCGGCCGCGATCGCCTTGACATTGGCCGGTATAAACCGGTGATTCCGCTCAGGAAGTGCGTCACTCAGGGCATCTTCAACAGCTTTGATGGAGACGGCGCCACTTTTTGCGGCATACGCCCCGACAGCCACCATATTGACCATCCTCGGGTCACCGAGCGAGTTGGCAATCTCGTTCATGGGGATTGCTATCAACTCGACGTCGCTTCTGACATGGCCAGCCGTATCGACCAGAGATGTATTGACTATGCATATCCCGCCGCTGGCGACCTTCGGATAATACTTGTCAAAGGAGAGCTGATTGAGCAGCACCGAAACGCTCGGGTTGCCCACAACCGGAGATCCCACCTCTCCGTCGGCAATAATCACTGTGCACATCGCCGCACCGCCGCGCTTTTCAACGCCGTAGGCCGGAAAAAACGAGACGTTCTTCCCTTCCCGAATTGCTGCATACGAAAGCAGGTTTCCGGCGAGCAGGACACCCTGGCCGCCAAAACCGGAGATAAAGAGATCGTGACGCATAAAAGGACCCTCGTGAAATGTGAATGGTGAATAGTGAATAGATGAATGGTAATTATTCACCTTTCACAATGCACTCTTCACAGGTTGTGAACGTTTTTAAACACTCCGACCGGGAAGTATGGAATCAACTCGGCCCCAACCCTCGCATTTGCCTGCAGGGGGTTCATCCCCCAGTTCGTAGGGCATGCGGAAAGGGCCTCGATGAAAGAAAATCCTTTCCCTTCAGCCTGGTAACGGAACGCCCTGGAGATCTGCTTCCGGGCGTCGATCAGGTTGCGCGGGTCATTGACCGCCACCCTGGCGCTGAAAGCAACACCGTCAAGGTTTGACAGCAGTTCGGCCATCTTGAGCGGGGCGCCGTCCTTGGACTGATTGCGGCCATAGGGAGTGGTGGAGGTTTTCTGACCGACAAGCGTTGTTGGCGCCATCTGGCCACCGGTCATGCCGTAAGTGGTATTGTTGACGAAAATTACCGTGATATCCTCGCCGCGGTTTGCGGCGTGAATGATCTCGGAAGTGCCGATGGCAGCCAGATCGCCGTCACCCTGGTAAGTGAAGACTATCGATTCGGGCCTTGCCCGCTTGACCCCGGTTGCAACCGCAGAAGCCCGGCCATGCGGCGACTCGACCACATCGATGTCAAAGTAGCTGTAGAGAAATACCGAGCACCCCACTGAAGCGCAACCGATGGTACGATCGCGCAGACCATGTTCGTCCAGCGCCTCGGCAACAATCCTGTGGATGGTACCGTGCTGGCAGCCGGGGCAGAAATGGGTCTGTACGTCCATAAGAGAAGCCGGTCTTTTAAAAACCTGTTGCATATCAAAACCTCGTGAAAGGTGAAAGATTTGTGAATATCAGTAATGCGTTTTTTATCTGTTCGAAAATCTCTTCCGGCGTCGGCAACGACCCGGCTCCGGGAGGCCGGCCGTAAAAATCGATTTCAGTGCCGGGCTGAACGGAGAGCCTGACATCATCGATCATCTGGCCGGTGCTGAGCTCGATATCGAGGATCTTGCGGCACCGTCCGGTGAGGTCATGGTACGCCTTGGCCGGGAATGGGAACAGCGTGATCGGTCGCAGCAGTCCGACCTTCATCCCTGCTTCGCGAGCCGCCATTACTGCAGATTTAGCGATCCGGGCAGCAGACCCGAAGGCTGTCACTACCAGTGTGGCATCGGCAGTCTCAAACTCTTCCCACCGGGATTCCTTTTCCTGGAGTTCATGGTAACGCTCATGCATCTGCCAGTGAAAGGCCTCCATCTCTCCGTCACCGAGTTTCAGAGACTTGACCACCCGTTGCTCCGTACCCTCTTTTCTGCCGCGCACTACCCAGTCTTTTGCCGGTAGAGTGGCAGCAGGTCTCGGATTAGGGATGATAGCCTCCTTCATCTGGCCGATGACGGCATCGGCAAATACCATGGCCGGCATCCGGTAGATATCCGAAAGATCAAACGCCAGCATGGTCAGGTCATACATCTCCTGAACCGATGCCGGTGCCAGAACGATAATGCGATAGCCCCCGTGCCCTCCACCCCTGGTTGCCTGAAAATAGTCGGCCTGGGAGGCATCGATACCGCCGAGTCCCGGCCCCTGCCGGCAAATATCCACAATGACGCCCGGCAGTTCCGAACCGGCCATGTAGGAGATCCCCTCCTGCTTTAGAGAAATGCCGGGACCAGATGAGGAGGTCATGGCCCGAACCCCGCAGGCAGAGGCGCCAAGGAGCATGTTTATGGAGGCTATTTCGCTCTCAGCCTGGATGAACTCTCCACCCAGGGCCGGGAATTCGCGGGCGAGATACTCGGGAATATCGCTTTGCGGTGTGATCGGGTAACCGAAATAATGTCGGCAACCCGCCTCAATTGCCGCCATGGCTACCGCTTCGTTCCCCTTTACAAACTTTCGTGCTTGCACAACAAACCTCCGCGAACAGAATCGCTATTTAAAGACAATGATTGCCGCATCCGGGCAGATCTGGGCACAAAACGAACAACCGGTGCATTTCCCCTGATCCGGGGCCAATGCCGTGTGGTATCCCATGGAATTGATTGTCTCGCTCATCGCCACGATCTTGTGGGGACAAACAGTAGTGCAGAGACCGCACCCTTTACAGCGCACAACATCGATCTCAATTTTCGGCATGGTTAGAACCTCTCATAATACTTGTCCTACAAACAAAGGGATAGCGGCATCAACCGCTATCCCTTATTCCAGGCTGAGTAATAGCCGGTCAAATAATCTTGTTAAGCGGATATTCGACGATCCCCTGAGCTCCCAGTTTCAGCAGTTCGGGCACGATCTTCCGGACATCCTTTTCCGGAAGCACGCTTTCGACCGATACCCAGTCAGAGTTGAAGAGGTGGGCAACGGTCGGCTGATTGAGACTCGGCAGGATTCTGGTAATCGCCTCGACCGCGCTGTTGGGGGCGTTCAGTTTCAAGCCGACCATCCCTTCGGCAGCCAGGGCCGATTTGAGCAGCTTGGCAATGGTCTCGATCTTCTCCCGTTTCCAGGAGTCATTCCAGGCTGCCTTGTTTACGACCAGGACCGGCACCGACTCCATCAGTTCGCAGACGATCCTGAGGCCGTTGGCCTTGATGGTGGAACCGGTCTCCGTGACCTCGACAATGGCGTCGCACAGGCCGTCAACGACCTTGGCTTCGGTTGCACCCCAGGAAAACTCGACCGTTACCGGGATATTTCTCTCGGCAAAATAACGCTTGGTGAAACCGACCAGTTCGGTGGAGATGGTTGCTCCATGGAGGTCTTCGGGCTTTTCCACCTTGGAGTCCTTGTTTACCACCAGCACCCAGCGTGCCGGCCGGCGCGAGACCTTGGAATAAACCATCTCGCAGACCTCGATGACATCCGACTCGTTCTCACGCACCCAGTCACGCCCCGCAATGCCGGCATCAATGGTTCCCCGCTGCACGTACTTACCCATTTCCTGGGGGCGGATCAGCTTGCAGTTCATTTCATCATCGTCAATGCCAGGGAAATAGCTCCGGGACGATATGGTTATCTGCCACCCGGCCTTCTTGAACAGGTCGACAGTGGCGTTCTCAAGGCTCCCCTTGGGGATGCCGAATTGCAGGACATTGCTCACTTCTTGTATACCTCCTTGGGATCAAAGAGAGGGTTGGAGTGTTCCACCCACTGGCCGTTTTCCCATTTAACGTAAAAACAGCTCCGGTTGCCGGTATGGCAGGCAGCTGGCCCGTTCTGTTTCACCCTGATGACCACGGAGTCGCTGTCGCAGTCGGTATAGGCCTCGACTACTTCCTGGGTGTTGCCGGATTCTTCCCCTTTCATCCAGTACTTGTTCCTGGTCCTGCTGAAAAACCAGGTCTTGCCGGACTCCAGGGTGAGGTTCAGGGTCTTTTCGTCCATGAACGCCACCATAAGGACATCGCCGGTCTCATGGTCCTGGATGACGGCCGGGATCAGGCCGTTCATCTTGCCGAAATCGATGGCAACCATCGTTATTCTCCTTTTATACGGGTTATTGGGGGGATGAAATCTAGATATCGTCCTGCACGCCCCATTTATCGATGAAATGGATTCTGCGCAATACGTTCTGGCCGCTCACCTCATCAAGGATCTTATCGGCCTCTTCCGCGGTAAAACCGACCTTTGGCCTTACCCCCATCCAATGAGTGGCCTCACCGGCCGGGGTTTCCATAGGTCGTGGCACCGGAGGGCCGGGCTTGTATTTATCGTTGATAAAGAGGGCGGCCTCATACTGTCTCGGCCGCTTTACCAGCTTTACCTCCACCTGAAATCCGCTTTTAAGGGTCTTGGTAAGTATTGAATCTATAATTTCCATATCCTTTGGTATTTCACCGGAATCTTCAAACATTTCCTACCTCCTGATAGGATTAAAATCAGGCCATAATAATACAAAGAATCTACATTTGCAAGCAGGCCGTGGATTTTCAACCGGCGCTGCCGGCGCTCCGCTGCCTTACCACCTCGAACAGAGCGATGCTCCCGGCGACCGCGGCATTAAGCGACGAAACACCGCCATGAATAGGAATGGAGAGGACCACATCGCACGCCTTTCGGACCAGCGGCCTGATCCCTTCCCCTTCGCTGCCGACCAGAAGAGCAACCTTGCCGCAGAACTTCTGGCTGTAGATCGTGGCAGACGCATCATCGGCAAGCCCATAGATCCAGAATCCCGCTTCCTTGAGCTGTTCCAGCGCCTGAACCAGATTGGTGACCCGGGCTACGGGCAGTGTCTCCACCGCACCGGCAGAGACCCGTTCAACCGATGGTGTCACACCTACGGAACGGTCTTTGGTAATGACAATACCAGATGCGCCGGCACAGGCCGCGCTTCTTGCCAGAGAACCGAGATTTGCCGGGTCCTGAACTGAGTCCAGCAAGAGCAGCAGAGAGTCTGCGTCGCCAGCGGTTGCAGCAATAATATCTTCCAACTCACTGTAAGGGAACGGTTCGACCTTGAGGGCAACTCCCTGATGATGGTCAGAACCGGCAAGACGGGTAAGATCCTGCTTCTGCCGCTGCCGTACCGACACCCCCCGCTCTCGAGCCAGCTTTATGATCCGTTCCATGCGCCGTTCATCCATGGGGCCGGAGATAAAAAGCTCGAACGCTTTCCGTTTCCCACGGAGCGCTTCGGTAACGGCATTGATCCCGTAAACGATCTCTTCGGCCACTAGAGAACCGCCTTCCCGGCAACAATCTCGTCAATGATCAGATTGCACGCCAGCGCCGGATCGTTATGGGCGGAGATCGGTCTGCCGATCACCAGGTAATCGGCGCCTGCGGAAACCGCCTCGGCCGGGGTCATGATCCTCTTCTGATCGTCAGCTGAGGCAAACAGAGGCCTCACCCCCGGGGTGACGATGAGGAAATCGCTGCCGCATGCCGCCCGAATCATCGGCACTTCCTGCGGCGAGGCAACGACACCGTCAATGCCTGCCCGCCGGGCAAGCTTAGCCAGCCTCACGACCTGGTCGCTGATCGGCGTCTCGATCCCGATCTCCGCCAGGGTCTGCTGATTCGACGAGGTCAGGATGGTCACAGCCAGCACCTTTGGCCGGTTATCACCGCACTGTTTCCGGAGCGTCTCCATTGTGGTCGCCATCATCTCGTAACCGCCGAGTGCGTGCAGGTTGCAGAGCTGCACCCCGAGCCGAGCCGCCTCGACTGTGGCCATGGCGACGGTGTTTGGGATGTCGTGGTATTTCAGGTCGAGAAACACCTCGCCGCCGGTAGCGCGGATTGCGCGCACTGCCTCGGGGCCGCAGGCGGTAAAAAGCTGCTTGCCGATCTTGAACATCCCAACCTTGTTGGAAAGGAGTTCCGCCCATTTCCGTACTTCTGCCATCCCCGGCACATCCAGGGCAAAAATGATCTTCTTGCGTGCTTCATCGCGGGTCATGATTGAGAACCTTTTCGGGATTGATATTGAGACTTACATAGCAGGAGCGGCGAGAAAATACAACTGATAGTCTGTCCGAAAGATCCATAAACAGTCCGGATCAACGGCTGTCTAATTGTTATTGTCAAAGTCCCCCCAGACGGCCAGCCACTGCTCCTGAGGGGTCCGGCTATCCCCGAATTGAACGATTATCCCATCTTCCCGCTGGTATGAGCATGACCATCCGGGCTTGTCGGCGCCGTCAAACATCGGGTATTCATATTTATGATCCATGGGGTTATAAGGAGCCGAATACGTTCCGTCATTCTTGGGGGGAGGACAACGCTCATCTCCTGCATACCATGGTTGAGAATCACGGCTCGACTCAGCTGCCAGCAATGTGGATACTTGGCACAGCATAAATATCGAAAGCGTTAAGGTAATGCATCGGATCATGTTCTTTCCCCTGCAACTAATTGACTTCAGCTATCAATTCACACCTGATGCAAAACTACCGCATCATGACATTGATGACAATTAAAAAAGGCGGGGAGTCACCTCCCCGCCTCACGGATACAACCATCGCTACCGCGGTTCTATTGCGCCAGCGCCTCTGCAACCAGCTTCCGGACCCTGGCCACTGCCTCATCGATAGGGAGCAGCTCCACCTCGCCGCTCCTGCGGTGCTTCAGTTCCACTTTCCCTTCGGTCAGGTTCTTGGCGCCGACAACAATCCGAAGGGGGATGCCAATCAGGTCCGCATCCTTGAACTTGAATCCGGGCCGCTCGTCGCGGTCGTCCAGCAGCACTTCCACGCCGGCCGAGGCCAGACGGTTGTAGATATCCTCCGAAGCCTTGACCACCGGCTCCTCCTTGACACTCAAGGCAGAGACGATGCAATGGAACGGCGCGATCGGGATCGGGAAAATGATGCCGTTGGCGTCATGGTTCTGCTCGATGCAGGCGGCAACGGACCGCCCCACGCCAATGCCGTAGCACCCCATAAAGATCACCTGCTCCTTGCCGTCGGCATCGAGATAGGTCGCCTTCAATTTCTCGGAATACTTGGTGCCGAGCTTGAAGACATGGCCGACCTCGATCCCGCGCCACACCTCCATCGCCCCGCTGCTGCAGCGCGGACAAGGGTCGCCGGACACAACGGTCCGGATATCGGCAAACGCGGTGACATCGAAATCCCGGCTGTGGTTGGCGTTCCGGAAATGCAGATCCTTGGCGTTGCCACCGATGATGAAGTTGCACATCCCCTGGATCGCCTGATCGGCAATGACCCGCACCGTCACGCCGCTAGGTCCGGCAAACCCGACCGGGCCGCCGCTCGCCTTGACATAAACCTCGTCGGTTGCCATCTCCAGCTCGGCAGCGCCAAGGAAGTTCTTCAGTTTCAGCTCGTTCAGGTCGTGATCCCCGCGGACCAGCGCCATGACCGGCTCGTCATCGGCAACCACTATCAGCGCCTTGACGGTCTGGTCGGGATGGACTCCCAGGAACGAGGCAACCTCTTCGATCGTCTTACGGTCCGGGGTTGCCACCGCTTCCTTTGGGAGCAGCTCTCCGGTCGACTCCGGGAACGGCTTCGACTCGGCCTTTTCCACGTTAGCCGCATAGTCGCAGGCGCTGCAGGACAGGATCGCATCCTCGCCTGAATCGGCCAGCACCATGAATTCGTGGGACGATGACCCGCCAATGCTGCCGGTATCCGCCTCCACGGCGCGGAAATTCAGTCCGCACCGCTCGAAGATCCGGCGGTACGCCTGGTACATCTTGTCGTAGGAGATATCCGCAGCAGAGCTGTCCACATCAAAGGAATAGGCGTCCTTCATGATGAACTCCCGGCCGCGCATCAGGCCGAACCTGGGACGGATCTCGTCGCGGAACTTGGTCTGGATCTGATAGAGATTGATCGGCAACTGGCGATAGCTGCGAATCTCCCTGCGGACGATGTCGGTTATAACCTCTTCGTGGGTCGGTCCGAGGCAGAACTCGCCGTCTTTCCGATCCTTGAACCTGAGCAGCTCCTTGCCGTAGAACTCCCACCGCCCCGACTCCTGCCAGAGCTCGGCCGGGGTCACCATCGGCATCAGGAGCTCGATGGCGCCGGCCCGGTTCATCTCCTCGCGGACAATCTGTTCCACCTTGCGGATGGAACGGAGTCCAAGCGGCAGGTAGTTGTAGACCCCGGCCGCAACCTTCCGGATCATCCCGGCGCGGAGCATCAGCTGGTGCGAGATCACCTCGGCATCTGCCGGGGTTTCCTTAACTGTTGGTATAAAATACTGGGAATATCGCATTGAAAAACCTCTGGTTTGATAAAATGTGCATTGCGTGATTTGCATACCCGACTGAGCCCGCGATACAGCTCCTCACCGAGCCTGCGGACAACCTTCAAGATGCGGGATAATAGGCGAAAGGGGTTGAAAAGTCAAGGGAGGGTCATACGGGGCCGCTTATACTCTTTATGATTCGTATGCAAGCAATTTTGAATAGCTATCACGGAAGATATGGAGTTCACGGGATCAACCCAGCCCCGCATTCCTCATCTCTTCTGCTAACTTTTTAGCCAGTGCCCGCTCTTCGTCGGTTACATAAACAGTCGGGCTGCCGCCGGAATCAGCCTCCTTTTCCTTGGTGGCAATCGTATTACTCTTTTGCATAGCATTTTGCATTGCATTTTGTATTGCAAGCACTTGAGGGCTGGATTCCGCACGGGCTTTTGCCTCTTGCAGCATCTGTTCGGTAGCCTTCCGGTTCTCGCTTTCGCTGTAACTGATCAGCGCCTGAGCAATCGCGTAACCGGCGCAAAACAAGAGAGCCAATGCCTTAAAGGCAAAAACCAGCTCGTCGCTTGTCAGAAATAGCATGATGAAAATTGCCGCTTCCAACGCATGTTACCTTTCAAAATGTTATTGCAGCGACCAAATACCACTGCTCTAACAATATATCGGCATTATCAGGCGGTAAATGTAGCGAAAAACAATAAAGCCGCCCAAACCTTTGAATCGGTTTGCAGCGGCTTTCAGACGTTACCTTGAAACTCCCGGCCTAAAAGAGGGGAATCTCCTGCTTTCACTAATCCTTCTTAACAGAGTTCATCACTTCCTCTACCAGGGCATCGGCCAGCTCCCTCTCCGGCACCTTCCGGACAATTTCGCCGTGCCGGAACAGCAGCCCTTCGCCCCGGCCGCCGGCTATGCCGAAATCGGCCTCGCGGGCCTCGCCAGGGCCGTTTACCACGCACCCCATGACTGCGACCGTGACAGGGGCGTCAACGGTCTGCAGGCGGCGCTCAACCTCCTGGGCCACGGTGATCAGATCGATCTGACAGCGGCCGCAGGTCGGGCAGGAAACGAAATTGATCCCTCTCTGCCTGATCCCCAGGGCCTTCAGAATCTCGAACCCAACCCTGACCTCGTCCACCGGATCGCCGGTGAGCGAGACCCGCATGGTATCGCCGATACCTTCGGCCAGCAGGATACCGAGCCCCACCGACGACTTGATGGTACCTGAAAAAATGGTGCCGGCCTCGGTGATACCGATATGGAGCGGATAATCGACCGCATCCGAGAGCAACCGGTACGCTGCCACGGTCTTCATGACATCGGAAGCCTTGAGCGAGATCTTGATCTGGTCGTAGCCGATATCCTCAAGAATCCGGACATGGCCGAGCGCGGAATCGACCATGGCCTGCGCCGTGGGATGGCCGTACTTAACCAGCAGCTCCTTTTCCAGAGAGCCGGCATTGACACCGATCCGGATCGGCACCTGCCGTTCCCGGGCAGCCCGCACGACCTCCTCCACCTTCCATTGCTCACCGATATTGCCGGGGTTGAGGCGGAGACCGTCGATTCCCCCTTCAAGCACCTTCAGCGCCAGCTTGTAGTCAAAATGGATGTCGGCAATAACCGGAATCGGGCTGACTGATTTGATCCGGCCGAGCGTCTCGGCGGCATCCATGTCAGGCACGGCGCAGCGAACGATCTCGCATCCGGCGCCGGCCAGAGAGTTGATCTGGGCAAGGGTTGCCGTCTCGTCACGGGTATCGGTGCTGCACATCGACTGGACCGAGCAGGGCGCCCCGCCGCCGACAACCACACCCCCTATTGATATCTGTCTGGTGAGCTTTTTCATGAAGCGGGATAGTAGGTTAAAGGGGGGGAAAAGTCAAGAATGACAGTGGCCGGGACGAGGCAACTACCAGAACCAGCGAAAACAAGAACTGGCTGTCAGCTCTTTTTTATCTCCGGAAGGGTAAAATAGAATGTTGCCCCTTCCCCGACCGCGGCTTCAGCCCAGATTCGACCGCCGTGCCTGGCAATGACCCGTTTTACCGTCGCAAGTCCTATTCCGGTCCCCTCGAACTCATCACCATGGAGTCGCTCGAAAACCTGGAACAGTTTCTTGCTGTAAGCCATATCAAAGCCAACACCGTTGTCGCGCACGTAAAAAACCTGTTTTCCCTTACTGTTATCCTTTCCTACTTTAATAACAGCTTCAGGGTTTTCCGATGAGTACTTCCAGGCGTTACCGATCAGGTTCTGCAGCACCAGATCCAGGAGCGTGGCATCACCTGAGGCGATGAGCCCCGGTTCGACAAAGGTTCGCACATTCCTGTTCGGTTCAGTATCGCGGAACATGGCGATGATCTTTTCCGCAGACCGGCTCAAATCGTAATTTGTATGCCTGATCTCCAGCTTGGAAACCCTGGAAAGATGCAGCAGGTCATCGATCAGTGCACTCATCCGGCTGCTGGCATTGCTTATCCGTTTCAGACAGTCTATCCCTAGTTCGTTCAGAGAATTGGCGCATTCCTCGGAGAGGATATTGGCAAACCCCTTGATGTGGCGCAGAGGCGCCCGCAGATCGTGGGATACGGTATAGCAGAATGTCTCCAGTTCATTGTTTGCCAATTCCAGCTGGACGGTGCGTTCCCTGATCCGGCTTTCGAGTTCCGCATTCAGGTGACTGAGCTGTTCTTCCGCTGTTTTCAGTTCGGTTATTTCATTGTAAACAACCACCACATCCGCTAATTCGCCATCCTCGTTCTTGATAGGAGTGGCAACAACATTGAATATCCGGTCACCGTACTTCCAGCTCTCGATCCGACCTATACCCCGGCCGTCCTGGATCATCTCGCAGGCACATCCCTCTTTCGGCCGGTTATGCCGGCATACTTCGTCGCTGCAGTAACTACCGATGACGGCAGAGAGGTCCTTGTCCGGGAAAAACAGCTCGCGAAGCTTGTTGTTGCATGACAGGATCTTTTTCCGGCCGTCAATTACGAGTATACCCACCTCGGCGGCAGCAAAAATTGCCGAGGTATTTTCATTGACAATATGCAGCTGATGGTTGGTTTCCTTCAGGTTTTCCAGAACATGCTTGATAGAACTGGAGATAATGCCGATCGGATCAACGTCCACGAGTGTTTCATCATCCAGCTCTTCTGGTTTGAGCGGCTGTGTGCCCATTACACCCAGCAGTTCATTGGTTTTTGTACGAATGTAGGCGCTTTTGCCAGCAATTTTATCGCGCAGGTAGCCGTTCTCCTCGCGCAACCGTTTCAACTCGGCATAGAGTGCGTCCAGAGAAGCGCCTGGTTGATCCGGCTTTATATAGGGAGAAGAGTCATTATTCATCTCATTCCCTAAGCCGATTCCCAGGTGCCTGCCTGTTGGCCGCAATCATGGTTTGAGACCTGGATCATGTAACAGGATTCATTTTTCATTACTGAACAATGGAGCCCCATATTGCCTGCAGATTCGGGAATGGTCGTGGTTGAGTCCCTGTTGTCGGTTCGAAAAACGAGTTGAACCGTACCATTGTTAAGATCAACGAAGTTCTTGTTGATCTCTCTGAGGGCAACCAGCAAGGTTGACGGGCATATCTGCCCGCGGATATCGAATTCAATGGTTCTGACAGGAGCTGCCATCTTTAATCACCTTTACGGCCGATGTCGTCAGCGGATCACCAGTTTTTTCAGAAATAACGTGCCAAGCCAGGTCCCGGGAATGATGCCTGCCACAAAAAGGATACTCTGCAACGCCAGGATCGGCAAGCCGCCGAGAAGGTGCCAGACGTTGCAGGCCGGCGCCATTCGCGATGCCAGCCCCATGATTATGCCGCCAATAAATGCGCATATATAATGTCTTAACGGCATTTTCGCGTAAATCTTTAATTCATTTAACATCCAGGCAGAGGCGGCGCTCCCGCACACTATCCCGACTATTACCGGGAGCTGAATCACGGCTATCGCATCGATGGCCGGGCCAGGCCCCCCGATCAGCGATGATCCTGTCAGTGGATGCCGGTAACTGAGGGGAACTGATCTGAAATAGGCAAGTTGCCCAAAATGCTCTGAAAATACGATCGATTCGCAATAACCGGCAATCTTGGCGTAGGCGGTGGTGATCCCCAGCGGCAGTCCCACAGTGACATATGACAGGGTGCCGATCAAAGCCAATAAAACCGCTGCCTGCCACTGCTGCAAGGCGCCCTCGGCAAAGGTGGTCCGTACCCATCCTCCCATTTTGTGAACCCGATAAAAATACCAGCCGGAAAGAATTGCCAGCAGTATTACCGGCAAAACAGGGGTGATCCCCAGCAACTGTGGAACCGTAACCGTTCCGGGCCAAAACGTTGTCTTCCTGATGACGGAACTCCACCAGGGATGATACTCGGCATAAATCGCACTCCCGATTATCAAACCGATAAAGGCCACCAGCGCCGGAATGCTGCCGCTACCCATCTTGTAGAGTGTTCCAACCACGCATCCACCGGCGAGCACCATGCCGATCCCGAACAGAAAACCGCCAATCAGGTTGGCGAGTGATGGTGAACCGATCAGGGGAAACGGGTAGAGAGGGAGCAGCCCGCTGAGACGGGACAGTTCAAACAGCAGCATACCAGTGGCAACGAGCAGCAGCAGGATGCGCAACTTAAACATCGATTTAAAGAGAAAGATATCCCTGAACATCCCGGCGATACAGAAATCGGAGCGATGCATCACATACCCTGCCCAGGTTCCCAACAGTAAGCCGCTAAGCAGGACAAGTGTAACTGTGTTGTCTGTCATCATAGTCTTAATATACTAAAAAATCCGAACCTTGCCGGAACGGATTTTTTTGCTGTTTATTTCGGCATCATAGCGATCACCTAACCGCCTCCGCGACGATTTCGGCAACATCCCTGACCCTGGTCTGGCCGGACAGTTTATCTTTGAGTCCGTCTTCGAACATGGTCAGGCAGTAGGGGCAGGCGACGCAGACGGTATCCGGGTTTTTGGCCAGTGCCTCTTCGACCCGGTTGATGTTGATCCGGGCGCCGGTATGCTCTTCGAGCCACATCCGGCCACCGCCGCCGCCGCAGCAGAACCCCTGGTTCCGCTGCCGCTCGAATTCCACCGGCGGTTCTCCGGTAGCCCGGGCGACGGCGCTTCTCGGTTCGTCGTAGATGTTGTTGTGTCTCCCGAGGTAGCAGGAGTCGTGGAAGATGATTTTGCCGAGATCGGTGGCCTTGCCGGTTGTTTTGAGCCTGCCTGCGGC
>NZ_BAZF01000015.1 GCF_000813145.1 Geobacter sp. OR-1
TGCTGGCGTGTCTGCTGTACATCGGTTCATCCCCGCGCCTGCGGGGAACATGATATCTTTTTCTTGTCCTGGGAGAAGCGTCCCGGTTCATCCCCGCGCCTGCGGGGAACATCCCGGTCGTTGGCAAGTTGCGCCACCGGGTTGCGGTTCATCCCCGCGCCTGCGGGGAACATGCCATGGAAGGAAACCAGAAATGGATAAGTTACGGTTCATCCCCGCGCCTGCGGGGAACATCTCCGAGCCGTCTGACTTCTCGACTGTGACAATGGTTCATCCCCGCGCCTGCGGGGAACATACTTCCTCTATCTCATCGAAATTTCATTCGATTTTCAAAGAGCTTCATGCCACCGAAATTTGAACGGTTATTTCCACCCTTTCATGGGGTCAATAATGACAGTCCTCAAGTGCCGGTTCATCTCATCCGGGGAGATGACCAGACAGGGTCGTGTTTTTCTGTTTTCGTGGCCGATAGTGGAATCGAGGTTGACCAGATAGGCATGGTATCATTTCAGTTCCATTCTCAATCCTCCGCACCCAAGGCATCATCGATCAACAAGACATCGTCGCCACGTTCATGCATGGAGGCAAACGCCTTGTCCCAATCCCGCCGCGCCTTCCGCGCCACCGGACGAATAACTATTTCATCCTTACCCGGCAGAAGTTCCACTTCGTCTGTTAAATCGTACTGCCGCAGCAGAGCCGCCGGGATGCGCAGCACTTTGGAATTGCCGCTTGAAACGAGATGAATAAGCATTATCTTCTCCCCCATTATAATATGTGACATACAAAGTAATTACTTACTTGCACGGCCGGGCGAATCTGCTGAAACTTCCGGCAGAAAAGATACCAGCTTGATACCATCCATCTCCACCGGCATCCGGCGATTCTCCCCGAGGGTGAGGAAGTCGAAACCGGATTCGTTGTTGGACGTCCAAGCCATGACCGCATTGCCATCCTCAATCCCTTTTTCCAGGTTGTCCCAGATCATCTCCCTTACCCGGCGCGAAACATCCCCGACATACACACCTGCCCGCACCTCCACCAACCAGAGCCCCAGGCGCCCCCGCAGCCGTGGCGGCGCATTTTCAGTTACGATGACCAGCATCGCCGATACCCTCCTTATTGGGGATGGCCGGTGCTACCGCCTCTTCGTGCGCCTTTGGCCGCTCCAACTCCCCGGCAGCCAGCACCTCTTCAATGGTGGGGATGATCCGATCCAGCAGTTTGCTCTGGCGGAAGGCGTCCCGGCAGGCGAGCCGCACCTCCCGTTCCGGGTCGCGAGGTTTTTTGGCGGCAATCCGGAATGCCACCGGCACCACGGTATCGAACTTGAAGATATCGGCAATGTCATACACAAACGATTGCGGCTTGCCGGTGTGGATGAACCCGACTGCCGGGGCATAGCCCGCTGCCAGAATCGCCGCTTCGCAGATGCCGTAGATACAGGCAGTGGCTGACGACAGACAGCGATTCGGCAGGTCGCCGCTCTCCCATTCGGTATGGTCGTAGTTGCGGCGTTGCCATTCCACGTTGTACTGGCGGGCCAGAAGGTCGTACATCTTCCGCACCCGCACGCCCTCGATGCCGCGCAACTGCTCCACGCTACGCCGCTCCGGCGGTTCCTCCCTGAACCGGAGCGCATACATCTTGCGCACCACCTTGAGCCGCGCCGAGTCGTCCAGCGCCAGCTTGGCCTGATACAATAGCCGGTCCGACCGCGCACCGCCCGGCTGACCGGCTGCATAGAGCCGCACCCCGGCTTCGCCGATCCAGACCAGCAGGCATCCAACCCGCGCCGCAAGCACCACGGCGGCGTGAGATACCCGTGCCCCGGGCTCCAGCATCAGGCACGCCACCGAGCCGATGGGGATATGGGTGCGGACGCCGGTGACATCCACCACCACAAATGCGCCGTCAATAACGTCGAGATTTCCCCGCTCCACGTAGACCACCGAAATGCGGTCCTTGATCGGAAGCGGTTTTAATGGGGGAAGGATTGGTTGAGTCATGAATGTCTTACTCCTCCGATTCCGGCTTTGTTTCTGCCTTGTCAGACTCCCGCCTCACCCGGTTGGATTCTGATTTTGCCGCCTGTTTGCGGCCCCTGTATGCGCCACAACCTTTCTTGGCTCCGCTATGCTCTGTCTTCTTTGCGCCTTGTCCCATGCATTACTCCTTTTTCATGCGCACATATTGACTCCCTCCACGGTATGACATATCATCATACCATAACCATTATGGAGGTTCGTCATGGCAAAAGCCAAGCTGGCAGTGACAATGGACGAACAGATCCTGGCTGAAGTCGATTCACTTGTCAGGTCACACAGATTCCCCAATCGAAGTCGAGTCATTGAACTGGCGGTGCGGGAAAAGCTCGACCGCCTGTCCAAAAGCCGCCTGGCCGACCAATGTTCCCTACTGGACCCCACCTTTGAACAGTCCATGGCCGAAGAGGGGATAGGCGAGGAGATCGACCAGTGGCCCGCATACTGAGAGGCGATATCCGCTGGGCAGATTTGAACCCCACGCGCGGCAACGCACAGGCCGGTTTGCGGCCGGTGCTGATCGTAAGCGCCGATGTTTTCAACGCCCGCTCCGGCACGGTCATCGCCGTCGCCATAACCAGCCAGCCCCAAAGGGCCGGGTTTCCTCTCACCCTGGGACTCACCTCTTCCGTCCTTCCCAAACAGTCCTGGGTCAAGATCAGCCAGATCCGCACCCTCTCCGTAGAACGGATCGGCAAGAAGATTGCCGAGGCCAGTCCCGAAGAGCTGGCCCAAGTGATCGAGGGGCTGAATGAGATTGTGGGATGATCGTGCACAGCAGTTGTTGCAAATTTGCAACAACTGCCTCTCGCAGCAATTCCCGAGGGGCGACCCCCTTGGCCGCCCGCTGTTGATGTACCGATTCCGTAGGGGCGATCCTTGCGATCGCCCGCCTTGATGATTCTGTCAAAATCTGCGGCACAAGTTGTCGACAACTTGTCGACAGCTGATTTCACGAAGGGTAGGTACAACTTGCAACCATTCCTGGAAAGGGTAGTGGCATTTTGCCACCTCCCTTTCCAGTTATTCAGGATTTCTGAATAACTCAGGCCCGCGACAGCGACAGTAGCCCACAACCGAAGGCCTTTGCCGGGCCGATGCCGGTTTTTATCAAGGAAATCATCGATTCCGGATTTTGAACGGAAAGCGCCCCTTGAAAGCTGACTTGCTGAATCTTTCCGGCTCGATCTTCTTTGCTCTTCCTGAAGCGAAGCGGAAATACCGGATCGATGACAAGATTTTCCAGCTGAGCAACATCTAGAAACTTCCGCTCGATCCATGCTCGCTGGTCTTCTTCTTTTACAAGCGGCACCCTGCATTTTTTGGGCTCGCCAGAGGCATTTTTTCTCCCCCCTTCGTCGTTGATCATTTTGATCGGATTGGCGACCAGTAAAAAGCGTAACCGTTGCCCTTCCTGCAATGTCAGCGGATACTCCTTGCACCCCAATATTCGTGCCGTTTCAACAGATATCTCCGGCTTACGAAAGGACTGTAGCAATACCTCTGCGCTGTTGCGCTCCGACTGCCCGACTCGAAACAGAAAATCCCGCTCTGCCTCCGCATCCTCATGAAACAGCTTCCACAGTGCGCGATGTATTTCATAGGGGTTGCGGCAGGCAGTGCCGCTGATCATGACCTTACTCAGATACATGGCCACCTCCCAGAACATAGAGGTTACGCCCAGCAAACTGGCGCGGTTGCTGGATCAACGGCACATCGCGGACCCGTTTCATCGTGTCGCTGATTTTTTCCTCGCTGTAGATCGTTCCGCCTTGCGGGGCAACCGATTGCAATGCCTCCGCCACACCGTTTGCTGTTACGCAGGCATGAAACAATGGTCTGGCAAGGGGACAGCTGCGCCGCCCCAGATAAGGCGTAAAGAGCGGTTGCTGAACTGCCTTTTCCAGTTCGGCAAGAGACACTTCGGCATCGGCACGACACCAGAGCGCTATGGTAAATTCGGCGTCATAGAGGTATTCGCGCCACGTCTGGATGGTTTCATGGCTCTTCAAGCCGGTGTAATCCTCGCGAGCATCTTTGACCGTGTGGTAATCAGTCATTTTCACCATGCGAACCGTTTGCACTGATCCATTCTTGCGGGGAACGCGGCGTTCATCAACCCTTACCGCCATGCCGACACTATCCGCCAGTGCCTGCAAACGATCACGCTCATTACGGCCAATGCCGAGGCAAGCACCGAGAAGTCCGAGTAGAGCACTACATGTTGGGAAATTTGCCGACGGGCGCAATCCCTCAAAAGTATGCTCTCCCCACGCCTGCATGGGGCCATGCAGTTTTAAAATGAGATAGTCGCCCATGGCTTACCCCTTTCCGTCGGTTTTCACCCATGTCTTCAACTCATCCAGAGTCTTTGCCGCTTTCACCCCTTCGGGAACTTCTGCAAAGAGCGCAAACTGGCCGCACCGCTCATCAAGGCCATACCCGGTATAGACTGCCTGCCGGTAGTCTTGTAGCGCTTTGATTGAAGGCTTCAGAAACCCTGAAGATGCCTTGACCGGCTCTTCAAAGGCATTGGCAAGAGAGATCGGCATGTCGGAAAACGATACCATTGCCAGATCAGCCAGATTGTGGGCGGCAAAACTCTGCTGCTTGGCGGAAGGGACTATCGTCGCCATCAGATGCAGCACATGGGCGGCGATTTCAAGCGCTTTTTCGCGTGGAGCATTGCCCAGATTCTTTTGCAACTGATCAATATTCAGACTGGCATAACGATAAAAAACCCCGCTGGAAAACTCCTGGGTATCAAGGTGACCGGAACCCAGTTCCTGAAGATCGTCAACTGCGGTAAACCAGTCAATATCTGCATCAACAGTGTGGGTGGTGATGGCGTGAGCGACAGCAAGAGCACCGTCAACCTTGCCAAGTTCGCTCAAAAGCCCAGATGTAGCCATACGTCCGGAAAGCGCTATATCAAGCCCTTTTGCCAGCGCTTGTCGCATAGCCGCGGCTTGATCCTTGATCTGCTTGGCAAGCCCTTTTTCATCAAGCCCCTGCTCAACTCCTTTCTTGACCTGATCACAGAACCATGCAAACTCTTCAACAGCCCATGGAGCAACGGCATCCCCTTCAACAGCAACCTCTGCTTTCAAATCCTTTACTGTCAGCAACGCCAGAGTTTTACCAATCAACTCAGCATCAAACCGATCAGCAAGGCGATCGACAAGACAAGCTTTCAAGTCTCCAAGATGCTTGGTCCGGATAGTTGCCTCTCCAAGATTATCCGCATAATACTTGCTCTTGCGCATGGTTCGCTTCAAGCTCTGGCTGGAAACACGCACCCGCCGCTTGCCGCCAAAGATGGCCGACTTCTGCATGTTCATATCGTCACGATTGAGACAGGACGGGCTGTGGGAAATAAGGATGTGAAAGTTGATGAAATTTTTCATGGCTGATTCCTTTCGTATATGAGTTTTGATTACTTGGGTTGATTGAGAAAATAGTCTTCCAGAAGATCGCGTTTGCTCCGGTCGTTCCAATACCAGAGGGTTTTCGCCGCCATAGTCCAGTTTGCGGACGGTTCAACCATCTGCACAATGCGGCGCAGTTGGATCATGTCGTTGGGCGAATCCGAACGAACAACCTGAAACAGTCGTTTTTCACTGACACTTTTCCCTCTGGTCAGTGCCTTGCCAAGCCCGACAGCATCATTGTTGTGCCTGATGTACGGCAAACAAAAAATCAACCGCTGGTATGCCTGTTTTTCCCATTCAGCGTGGGCTTTCCCACTGAACAGACGATAAAAGGTCGGCACCTCAAGCAACTCATCAGGCTTGGCGACTCGTCGCAATTCAGCCTTCGGCCCATTCGCCAACTGCTCCCAGGCGTGATAGAGCGCCATGAAATCAGGGAATTTTTGCTGTTCCATTGTCTCCTCCTGTATTCATTTGTGGTTCCAGATTATTCAAATGTTTGAAGAGCGTCCGCCTGGCAACCGCCAGCGTTTTGATCAATTGTGGATCATTCAGATAGGGACGAGTGGCTTCATTGAAAAGATCGGTGGCTATCGACTTTAATGAAGCACGCATTATCGCCAGTTCCGGTGCCGGATCGGCAAAATCTATCCTCGCCAGCGTTTCTTCGATGGTCGGCTCGGAGCGCCGGTAAAATTGGGCTTCCGCAGCTTGATTAATTTTCACGCCTGCGCCTTTCACATCCTTTACACCATTCACAAAAACGAACACTGCCTTGTACAAAGCATCACGATAACTGCGTCCTAAGGAAACCAATTCACCGATAACTCCCGAATGTTTGTCCCACCCATGATTCAACGTAAAAACCTCATGTCGTCGTTCAAGAACCGAAGCCTGATTGTTACGGTAACCGCCAATCAGCAAGTGGAGTTTTTGCAGCTGAGGAGGAAGAATCTTGCGAGCTTGTGTAATAACCTCAGCCGGTTGCTGACCATCGGTATTAGTCTTATCAATCTGCTGCTGAACTACAAACCGACTTAGCTGTGTCCAGGCAGGCGCCGAGGTCGTAAAGGAAGCAAACTTTTCTTCAATCTCACCTTTCTTGCTGGTCATGATGCGGGGTGAGTGGGGATGGGGCCAAGTCCCGGAAACCGTGTAACTAAACTTTGCCTTATTGAATGCGACGTATGCCTTGTCAGTACGGCAGCCGCAGCATGAACATATCTCTGCCGCCACCGGCGGCAGTAACTCAATATGCGCCGGTTGCCATAACAAACCACGGACAACGCCTATTCTCTGCGCAGGAATGGTCTCTCCCGCCTTCAGTGGCTCAATCCAGGTGGGCTTCTGCGGAGCGGTATCTCTGTGCCAGGGGAAATTCAATATCAGCTCTTCTTCATGCAGCACATTGAGCCAGACAGTCCGCCGCAAATGGTCGCCTTGAGCCAATGTTGTAATGGGTGCACTGCCACGCAATCCGGCTTTAAATCCACCACCAAAGCTCGGTGCGCACGATGCCTGGTTAAACAGGACAATCGCCGCGCAACCTCCACACAAGCCGTCTGCCAATCCCGCCTGATTAACGAAACAACTGTTGGTCGCGCCCGTCACCCCGGCCAGCAGCTTATCCATCGGCGTCGGGTCTTTTGCTGCAACCCCGCGAACCTGCATGAATGGCTGTTTCGGATGATCAACGCAAAACCAGTCGGCAAAATTTCGAATACTTGATTCGTACTCTTCAACCGTAATCGGTCTGGCAATACGGATCATTAACTCCTTGCCGTCTTTCGGTGTAAACAGCGCCTGGGTAATGCAGATCAACAACTGCATCGCCGCAAGCTCCATATCATCTCGTGGAAGGCATAACTCCCACTTCCCCTCTCCGCACAGCAGTTCGCGCAGAGAGATCTTGACCGCTCCGCCGCTTTCCAGCGGTCGGACCGGTATCCACTGATCGATAAGTAGATTCATTTTTCTCTCTCCAGTCCCATGTCTTTGTGATAGCGAAAAGTCACCCCTTTAGACATCCCCCGGTAACCTTCCCCCTCCTGCTCCATCTCAAGCCAGAACCTCCCTTCATCAGGATTTCCAAGATCGTACTGCCATGATTTCGGTACACCGACACTATTCAAAGACAGCGCCTCAAGTTGCCTGAGTTCGTCCAGGGTCTCGAAAACTGTCCCATCCATCAACCTCCGCCCTTGCGCTGTATGGAAGAACGGCACAACGGAAAGGTTCATTTCTCCGTCGCGCGTTACGGCAAGAACCTTGTCATCGGTGTCATTAAACGGATTCATTGCCGTATCCACCATGTACCGTGCCTTGTAGCGCTTGATCTCTTCGATTTCGTATTTGAATTTCTCGTAACCTTCGGTTACTGACAACGGTTCATCTCCCCATATGTCTTCCTGATATACCGACTCGATCCAGTCACGGTAAGCCTTGGGAAAGACAATCATTCCCTCCGGAGCGGCAACCAGTTTTTCAGCTGTCCGCCAGAGAATTCGGGTATTGGCATAGATAACCCCGTGTAAACCGAAATCACCCCCTTCGGGCAACAGCACTGTACAAAGTGGTTCTTCAAAACCTGCCGGCCGTTTGCCAGGCCGATGATGCCGGTGCAATCGCCCCATCCGCTGAAACAAGAGGTCTACCGGGCAAAGCTGGGTAATGATCCAGTCAAAATCAATATCCAGCGACTGCTCTACAACTTGTGTCGCGACCAGAATTCTTCCCTTTTTACGATCTCCGCCTAAGCCAAACCGGTCAATGACATCCAGCTCTTTGTCCTGACGATGGCTATAGCAATAGCGGGCATGAAACAGATCAACCGGCAAACCGGTCATGCCCCGCAATGTGCGGACAAGTCCTTGCGCCAAATTCACCAGATTGCAGACAATCGACACCTGAGCCCCGGCTTCGGCTGCGGCAACAATCCGGCGGAGCAAGGATTCATCGGGAAGTAACCCCTCGATGCGGATTGGCTCGACTTTGACCGTTACGTTTTCCGGTAACTGCCCAGGATCAAGTTCATGAGATAGTGGATCAGCTCCGTCGGTCCAGGTAATTAGCGGATACGGAACTTTCTCTTCCTGTTGCCCCGGATTAGCTCCCCAGGCAGAGCAGAGTTGCCTACGCTGACAATCCGGTAAAGTTGCCGACAGGAGAATTGCCGAGCCTCCCGAGGCTTTCTGCTGCCGAAGAACCTCTTCCAACAAGCCATACATGTAGGCGTCATAGGCATGAACCTCATCGACGATCAGCACGCTTCGCCCAACCCCGAAGCCGCGTACAAAGCGGTGTTTAACCGGCAACACCGACACCAGCACCTGATCCACGGTACAGACACCAATTTGCCCGAGGAAGACCCGCTTGCGGCTTTCCGCCAGCCACTGACTGCACTGCACCCAGCCATCTTCTTGGGAGTCATATCCATCGATTGCGCTATGTTTTATTTTTGTAAAGGCATCATTGAAACGGGCTAAACCATGGGCCAGCAGAAGATTCGGCTTATCTGCGAACAGAAGAGGGGTAATTCTTTCCAATCGCCCAAGCATGGCATTTGCCGTGGCCTGCGTCGGCAGGGCAAATACAATGGAATCGGCCAGACCTGCGGCGACAAGCCGCCAAGCATAGGCCAGGGCAGTTTCCGTTTTACCGCTGCCGGTGGGAGCTTCCACCAGCGTAAGACCGGTTTTCAGAGGTAAGTCATCTACCAGCGTTTGCAGTGACCGTGGCTTGTTCTCTTTGCCTAGTAACGCGCTGACTCCTTCATAGGACTTGGGCTGTCCAATGACACCGGAAAGTTGCAAAACCCTCGGCGCATCATTAACAAAACGCTCTTCAAAATATGTCTGCAAATCCCGCTCTTCCCGACAATAACAGAAATTCTCATTATCACAGCGGGATCCAAGCCAGTCTGCAACAGAGCAAAAACCAGCCATGAGCGGCGAAAATACAGGAGGCAAGTCGACAAAAGAAAGCCCGATCGGCGAGAGGAATAGGGATTCAACCGCGTGGAACCATGCGCTACGAGCTGAACGGTCAACTTCACCTAAACGCTTGTCGTATGTTGAGGACAGGGAAGCTTGAGGTACATAATCGGCAGACTTGATATGCCCGTGATGTCCGGTTACAGCTTCAATCCACGGTTTCAGCAAATCCCAATTGCCTAAGGTGCTTTCCATTTGATCAAGGAAATCCCAGCCCGTATTTTGCTGCGTATCCGTATCATTTTGCTTGGTAGCATGATCCTGAATGAACCAGGAAAGGCCACCTTCTCCATGATAATAGCTTATACATTCCTGAATACTTGGAAGTGATTCGTATGTATTAGCATTCGGATAGAGCAACTTCCAAAGCGACATCACCCGTAATTGAAATCGTACGTCAAATTTTCCATAGTCATGAAGTGCTACGAAGAAAAGAACCCACGCCCGAAGCTGCTCTTCAGGCAGGTTATTGTAAAGTTTAAACCCATGGCGAATAGCCGGGCTATCATCCCACCACGCGGCCGCCACCGCCGCCACATCAAGACAATGATACGGCAACAAATGACAACCATCCCCATCCTTCTCCGCCTTCCCCCAATACCGGAAATACTTCTCCATCATCCCCTCCCAAGACCGGGCACCCACAAGGTTCGCCCCTACGAAATCATCACACCAGGCACCCACGCAGGGGTGCCCCTACATCGTTGTGCACATCCGGGCGGACAGACAGGGCCATCCCTTCAGGCATCATAAATGAAAAGAACCTTAACACAAGCCAATGACATAATATGTCGCAACCACAAAAGCGTTCTAATTCGATTATACCGGAATAAACAACTGTGATCGGCCGCTGCCACATCGGCCTACTGCCCGCAATCCAGCATCCCTACTGCTTTGACACAGCATTTCCGGTGTGCTAGGGTGTGTTCATAATTCACAATTATTTTGAACACAGTCAGAGGCCATCGATGAGTATCGAAGAACTGAGAGCTGAAGCCCTCAAATTGAGTCCGGTGTCACGGGCGTTCCTCGCTCGGGAGTTGCTGGCCAGCCTGGACGACATGAATGATGCGCAAATCGAGCATCTATGGGTCGATGAAGCATGCAGTCGTGACAACGAACTGGATGAAGGAAGCGCACAAGCATCCCCTGCAGACAAAGTCCTGGCCCGAGCCCGGAATCGCCGGCAATGACCCTGAGTTTTGACGATGTTGACCGTAAAACCTTGGATGTGCTCTGGGCTATGGAGGCGGAAGACCGGATAGAGGCTTTCCGGCGAGGGGAATTCTCCGCCATCCCAGCTGAAGAGGTGTTTTCTAAGCTCGGATAGACGGAGATGCAAGGTTTTCCATCATTGTTGATTGCCCAAAAATTCACTTCTCTCCCCTCACATAAGGCGAACACAAGGTTCGCCCCTACGAAATCATCAAACCGGGCACCCACAGGGGCGCCCCTACGGTTGATATTCCTCGTCATCGGCCCAATTGGCCGGGTTATTGCGGATATATTCGCGGATTCCGGCCAATTCGGCGTCATCCCTGATGACCCGCTCGTAATAATTGCGCTGCCATAACCGGCCGGGGAACGGCGACCAACCGCATTCCTTCACGCCGCGAATGTACGCGTTGGTGGTCATGGTTTTGAACCAATCCATCGCATCACCCAATGTAGGGGCGGCCCTGTGTGGCCGCCCTTTTATCGACGTTGAACCATCTAAATCTGGGCACCCACACAGGGGTGCCCCTACGAAAACAATGATTCCATGGAAATGGTTGGGCATAATGACAAACGTATCCAATTCAATCGTTGGGAATTTGTTATGCAATTCCCGCCACATCGCCGCCACCATTTGCCCCGCGGCATTCAACGACATCTCACCGTCACGTATGCCGCCCAACAAGCATTCCCGCCCGTGGACGCATATGGTGACGAAATATGCTCCGACGCCGGAATAATCGTAATCCCGCAACCGGATCGAACGGCGATGATCTGTTTCCGGGTTGTACCCCATCTTCCCCTCCGCGCTTCGCATCATAAACGTGAACGAACCCTAACACAAGACCATGACAGAATACGTCATTACACAAAAACGTAGGGGCACTGATTGCCACGCCCTGGTCATCCTCCATTCAGCCTATTATTTAGGCAGCACGGCGGTTAATTATACAATTCCACCCCAGAACAGATTGTTTTTTTGAATGATTCAAGCCAGTTGCAAGTTTGGCAAAGAGGTTGCTCATAGGTAGGCGATGTCACGAAGGTGTGGCTTCATATCTGCCAACGGGGGTAGGAATATGGACGCAGTGTCAGCGACTACAGCAATCAAGCATAGTGCCGACGTTCTCTTTCTCATGCTCGGCGCGGTCATGGTCTTTGCCATGCACGCCGGTTTCGCCTTTCTTGAAGTAGGCACGGTCCGGAAGAAGAACCAGGTCAACGCCTTTGTCAAGATCCTCACCGACTGGTCGGTCTCGACGGTCGCCTATTTTGTTATCGGTTTCCCCATCGCTTACGGCATATCGTTCTTGAAGCCCGTTCCGGCCATTCTCGGCGGCAACCAGGGGTACGACCTGGTCCATTACTTCTTTCTCCTCTGCTTCGCGGCCTGCATCCCGGCCATCATCTCCGGCGGCATTGCCGAGCGGGCCAAGTTCTGGCCGCAGGTGATCGCCGGCGGCATTTTCGCAGGGCTGGCCTACCCGCTGTTCGAGTCGCTGATCTGGGGGCAAAACAATTCGGCGTTGCAGGGGCTGTTCAAGAGCATCGGCGGCGCGGAGTTCCACGATTATGCCGGTTCGGTGGTGGTCCATTCCATCGGCGGCTGGCTGGCGCTGCCGGCAGTGCTGCTGCTCGGACCGCGGATGGGACGCTACCTGCGCGGCAAATCGCACCCGATCCCGATCAGCAACATCCCGTTCCTGGCGCTCGGCTCCTGGATTCTGGCGGTGGGGTGGTTCGGCTTTAACGTGATGAGCGCCGGCAACCTGGAGAAGGTATCCGGCCTGGTGGCGGTCAATTCGCTGCTCGCCATGGTGGGTGGGGTCCTGGGCGCAATCTGGGCCGGCAAGAACGACCCAGGTTTCGTGCACAACGGTGCCTTGGCCGGTCTGATCGCGGTCTGCGCCGGCAGCGACATCATGCACCCGCTGGCATCGTTTGCCGTGGGGGTAATCGCTGCCTTTATCTTCGTCTTCGGATTCTCCATCGAGCAGGAAAAGCTTAAGATCGACGATGTCCTCGGGGTCTGGCCGCTGCACGGCATCATCGGGAGCTGGGGCGGGATTGCCGCCGGGATCTTCGGCCAGCCGCTTTTCGGCGGGGCCGGCGGCGTCAGTTTCGTCTCGCAGCTGCTCGGCACCCTTTGCGCCATCGCCTTTGCCCTGGCAACCGGCTTCATTACCTATTCGATCCTCAAGAAGACCGTCGGTATCCGCCTCCACGAGGAGGATGAATTCCGTGGTTCGGACCTGACGGTCCACTCCATCGGCGCCTACCCCGAGGACCACGTGCGCTAGCAGGCAATGGTCCGGTTCGACTCCGCTCCTTCCTCAAGGGGAGCGGAGTAGAACTTCATTCACCCTTCACCCTTCACCCTTCACCCTTCACCCTTCACCCTTCACCCTTCACCCTTCACCCTTCACCCTTCACCCTTCACCCTTTCGCCCAGCGTGAAATAGAACGTTGCCCCCTTACCCTCGGCCGCATCGGCCCAGATCCTGCCGCCATGTCGCTCGATGATCCGCTGCACAATGGGGAGTCCCATGCCGCTCCCTTCAAATTCCACTTCGGAGTGGAGCCGGCAAAACGGTTCAAACAGCTTGTCGGCAAATGACATGTTGAATCCGGCGCCGTTGTCCCTGACGAAATAGACCGGTTCCGCCGCCACCTCGGTACGGCCGATCTCGATCTCGGCTTCGGGCACCTTCGCACTGTACTTGAGCGCGTTGCCGATCAGGTTCCGCATACAGATGGTGAGCATGCTCCGGTCCGCCTGAACCAGGAGATCCGGCGCGATCTCCAGCCTGACGCTTCGTTCCGGCGTCTCTGCCAGCAGTTCCCGGGCGGTCTGGCCGCTCAGCACCGACAGGTTGACAGGCTCTTTTAGAACCTCGGTCCGGGCGAGCCGGTTCATCAGCAGCAGGCTGTCGATCACGCTCCGGAGTCTCAAGCTGGCAACGCCGATCCGTTCGGACAGATATGTAAGCGCCCCGGAATGCCTCGCCTCCGGCGATTCGGCCAGCGCACCGCTGAAACCCTGAAGCCGGGCAAGCGGCGCCCGCAGTTCGTGCGAGATGGAATAGCAGAAAGTCTCCAACTCCCGGTTGAGACGCTGCAGATCCATGGTCCGCTGTGCCACCCGCTGATCCAGTTCTTCGTTCAATGACCGGAGTTCATCTTCAAAACGTTTCCGCTCGGTGATATCCCGCACCACGCTGACATGGTTTTTGACATCCCCCTGCTCGTAAAGGATGGGGGAGGCTAAATGTTCGGAATCGAAATCGGTCCCATCCTTGCGCCGCATCCGGTATCTGGTCTCGAAAACCCCCTTGTCGGCATAAGCCTGCAGCATCTCCCTGCGAAACCGGTCCGCCATCTCCGTCGTCAGGTGCAGACAAGTGGTGTTGGCGCCGAGAAGTTCGTCGCGGCTGTAGCCGAACATCCTCTCTACCGTGACATTAGCATCGAGGATCCTGCCGGTGCCGGTCTCGACGATGAAGATCGATTCGTCCAGGCTGGCAAAGGTCTTCTCCAGAATCGTATTGGTATTGCGGAGCGATTCCTCAAGCTGCTGCCGTTCAACCACCTCTTCCTCAAGACTCCTGTTGAGTGCGGCCAGTTCGCTCTGCCGGTCCAGCAGATCCTGGTGCGTCCGCTTGATATCGGCAAACAAAGGTCCGAACTTCCAGATACCACAGAGCATGAGGAGCGAGATCACCATGCCGAGGACCTCTACCGTCATGTCCCCCTGCTGGTTGCCGCTCAACAGATGCTGCAGCGCGATGGCCCGGCGCACTCCCTGCAATACAAAGCCGGATGCCAGGAAAATCCAGGCAGCTATGGCGCCGCTCACCAGTATCAGCCTGACAGCCAAATAGGCCGCCATAAACTGGAACAGGATCGAGAGCGACATTATCAGGAGGATCGTCTGTTTCAAAGATTCATTCCCTGTACCGGCAGGTGTACATATTTACATACATTAACAGACTATCATTTAATTGCAATAACTAAGAATGCCCGGACCGCGCGCTCTGCCCCCCTTGACGCATGACGATTCCTGGTCTAACCTTTTCGTTACCCAATCCAGAGGAGATGACCGATGACCGATACCATGCGCTGGGACACAACACGCCTTTATTCCTCTCCGGACGCACCGGAACTGGAACGCGATTACGGGCAGGCAGCAGCTGACGCCGGTGCGTTCCGGGAACGCTACCTGGGCAAGGTAGGGACACTGGATGCTGCCGGGCTGCTGGCCGCGCTGCAGGAATACGAGCGACTGCAGGAATCCGCCGTGCTCCCCCAGCTGTACGGACATCTCCTGTTCGCTGCAGACAGCGAGTCGGACCGGCACAAGACGCTGATGCAGCGCGGCATGGAGTTCGGCAATGAGATCTCCCGGGAAATCCTGTTCTTCGATCTCGAACTGATGGCGATCCCTGAAGACTCTTTTGCGCCGGTAATCGCTGATGGCCGGCTTGCCGGCTACCGGCATTATCTGGCCGCCATCCGCAGGTTCCAGCCGTATGCCCTGCCCGAACGGGAGGAACAGCTTCTGACCCGGAAGAACCTGACCGGGATCCAGGCATTCAGCAAACTGTTCGACGAACTGAGTGCGTCGCTCACCTTCAGGATGGAGCTGGACGGAGAAGAGCGCGACTTTACCGGCGAGGAGCTGATCTCGCTGCTCCACCACCCGGACGCAGCGGTCCGCGAACGGGCGCTGAGTGTGTTCCTGAACGGGCACGCCGATCAGGGGATTGTGCTCTCCACCGTGTTCAACACGGTGGCGCTCGACCACGGCCAGGAGATGGAGCTGCGGGGGTACTCCGACCCGATGCAGCCGACCAACCTGGGAAACGAGCTCGCCATGGAGGCGGTGGAGCACCTGATGCAGGTCACGGAGCGTAATTTCCCTCTGGCCCAGGAGTATTTCCGGATCAAGGCCGGACTGCTCGGGATGGACAAGCTGAAGAATACCGATGTCTATGCCCCGGTCGGCGAGTGCCACCGGAAATACAGCTTCGAGGACGCCAGGAAACTGGTGCTGGACGCCTACAGCGGCTTCAACCCGGATTACGGGCCGCTCATCGACGGCTTTTTCAGGGAACGCCGGATCGATGTCGAGCCGAGGCCGGGCAAATCGGGCGGCGCATTCTGCATGGGGCTCACGCCGCAACTGCCGCCATACCTGCTGTTAAATTTCACCGGCAACCTGAGAGACGTCTCAACGCTCGCCCACGAAGCCGGCCACGGACTGCATTACCTCCGGTCGCAGGAGCAGACCATGCTGAACTACCATGCGCCGCTCCCCCTGGCAGAGACCGCGTCGGTATTCGGAGAGATGCTGCTGACCAGCAGGATGCTGGCCGAAGAAACCGACCGGGAGGTGAAGATCTCCCTGCTCTGCGCCACTATTGAGGATATCATCGCCACCACCTTCCGCCAGGTGGTGTTGACCCGCTTCGAGCAGCGGCTGCACAACGAACGGAGCAGCGGGCTCCTCCCCTCGAACCGGATCTGCGAGATCTGGTGGGAAGAGAACGGCAAGCTGTTCGGCGATTCAGTGGAAATGATCGAACCATACCGCTGGGGGTGGAGCTATATCTCCCATTTCATCCACACCCGGTTCTACTGCTATGCCTATACCTTTGCCGAACTGCTGGTCCTGTCCCTCTATAGCCGGTACCGGGAGACCGGCCCGGCCTTTGTCCCGCTATTCGATGCGGTACTCCGGAGCGGCGGTTCAAGATCGCCGGCAGATACCGCGGCGCTCGCCGGGATCGATATCAACGACCCCGGGTTCTGGCAAAAGGGTTACGACCTGCTGGCAGAGCTGGTCGGCCAGCTGAAGGGACTGGTGAAACCCACTTAATAAGACGGCTTTTTTTACTATTCACTATTTCACACCCTTATTGGCACCTCGCGTCAACTATTTGACCCGGTGAAAATGGCGCCATTGTCCAGGCGCCATTGATCCTTCCCGCCGGAGCGGCGCAGGCAAAGGGTTTCAGCGGCAGCACCCTTTTCACTCCCCCTCCGGCCCTGAGGGCATGGAAATTGCTCATTTACCCTGAGTCCGCGGGACGGCCTCGCAAATCCCCATCAGACAAGGGTTTATTGACAATCCTATGCGCAATCCCTTACTCAGCAGTACCGGAATAAACTTCGTTACCGTCATCTTCTTCCTGGTCGCCCTTTGCTTTCTGGTCCCCTCTGCCCACGCCGTTGGTTTCAACAACTGGAGCAGCGCCGGAGGACCGAGCCCCTCCACGGCGCTCTTCAAGGCGGTGAAGGTTTCGGCAACCACGGCTTACGCCGGGGGTGACGGCGGCGGAATTTACCTCGCCGCAACTGCGGCAACCAAATGGACCCCTTCCAGTTCCGGGCTTACCGACCGGCAGATCCAGGGGATCACGATCGACCCGGTTGCGGCGCATGTCGTCTATGCAGCCACGAAAAACGGCATTTTCAAAAGCAGTGACAGCGGGGCGAACTGGAGCCCGTCTTCCACCGGCTTGACCAGCACCGATGTCAGGGCAATCGCTGTCAACCCGGCAACCCCATCGATCCTGTATGCCGCCACCGCCGCAGGGGTCTTCAAAAGCATCGATAGCGGCGACAGCTGGACTGATGCCAACATCGGGATTGACCCGGCTGATCTGGATATCCGCGCCCTCCTGGTCAACCCCGCAACCCCGGCAATACTGTATGCAGCCACAAATAACGGCGTCTACACATCCGGGGACAGCGCCGCCAGCTGGAGCCAGGAACTGGCCGGCAAGGCGGTTTCCGCCCTTGCCTATGCCGCCACGACCCCGGCGACGATCATCGCCGGCACGGCAGCAGAAGGGGTCTATTCCAATGACGGCACCAGCGGCTGGGTCGCCGACCTCAGCCAGCCCGCCAATCTCGCGATCAACGCGCTCCTGGTCAACAACGCTACCAACCCTACCCTGTTCTTTGCCGGAACCGGCAACGGGCTCTACAAGAGAAGCATCGCCGCCGGCTCCCCCTGGACAGCGGTCACCGGCCTCCCCTCGCCGACAGCGGTCTACGGCCTGGCGCGGCTCGAAGGCGGGACCACCTATTATGCCGCCACCGACAACGGCATCTACCGGTCGACCAACTCCGGCAACTCCTGGAGCGTCTTCTCGTCCGGGCTGATCGTGGGAAAGGGCGTCACCTTCAACCCGGCCAGCGTCAACAACGTCATTGCCGGTTTCAGCGGCAGCGGGATATACCGTTCCACGAACAGCGGCGACAGCTGGATCCAGACCGCGACGCCAGCGGCGACCACCTTGTTCGCTGCATCTCTGGTCTATGACTCGGCCGGGTCGGCAGCGTATGCAGCCACAGGCAGCGGGGTGTTCAGTTCGATCGACAACGGCATCAACTGGAATCCGTTCAATACCGGCCTGACCGTTCTTGACGTCAGGACCCTGTTGATGGACCCGGCCGACACCCTTTATGCAGGAACAGCAGCCGGGGTCTTTTTCTGGGATTCCGTGGGCGGCGCCTGGAACGAGCTGAACCCGAACAACAGCCTGGGGAACAAGGATGTCACCAGCCTGGCTCATGACGGCACCTACCTGTACGCCGGCACCGCAGGCGGCGGGGTGTACCGGAGAGAGTTTGCCGGCAGCGACTGGATCCAGAAGATTTCCGGACTGGCGGCCAGCACCTCGATAACCTCATTGTCGGTCGATAGCGTGTATATCTATGCCGGCACTAAAGGCAGCGGCGTCTACCGGAGCGTAAACCAGGGGGACAGCTGGAACGCTGTCAACACCGGGATTCAGGCGCAGTATCAAAACATCCGCTCACTGGCGTCCATGAACACCCCCCAGTTTACGGTCGCCGGGACCAACGGCGGCGGCGTGTTCTTCTCCAACAACAACGGCGACATCTGGACCCCCATCAATAACGGGCTTAAGAATATCGATCTTTATGTCAACGGGCTCACCGCGGTAGCGACAAACCCGGTCAAGGTCTACGCAGCCACTGACGGCGGCCGGATATTCTCCCTATCGGTCGCTCCCGATGCCGCGGTCAGAACCGTCAACCCGGCCGACAATTCAGAAACCCCGGTTACCGGCACGCAAAACTACGGCAAGGTGAACATCGGCGTCACGGGGAGCATTGTCTTTGCTCTCCGCAATACCGGCACCATCCAGCTGAACGTGGCATCGCTCAACTTTACCGGCATAGCGGCCGACGTCGCCCTGTTCGAGGTCGTCAGGGCCGGCAACCGCCAGTGTGGCGACCAGACCAATCTCCCCTTCACCATCAATGCCGGCGACTACTGCACCATCGGCGTGAAGTTCTCGCCGACCCCGGTGGCCGGCTCAGGTATCAAGCTGGCCGACCTGACCATCGGCTATGATGCGCCGGTCAACCCGATAGTTGTCAGTCTCAAGGGGGAAGCAGGCTACCCGCCCGAGGCGCTGATTACCGCCCCGCTCCTGAATGCGACCATCAGAACCACTGGGGGCGGCGGCTTTCTGATGACCGGCACCGCCACTGACACGGACGCAGCCGGAAATCCGGGCGACGGTTCCACCCTGGCGAGCGTTGAGATCTGGACCAGCGCCGACGCCCTCTGGAAGACGGCGAACAAAAATCCGACCCTGAACTCCTGGACCAGTTGGAGCTACCCCTGGAACGCCGCAACCAGCGGTGATTACATCATCAAGGCCCGAGCCACGGACAACAAAGGTTTTGTGCAATCCGCCCTCTCCCAGGTCAATGTAACGGTGGACAACGTGCCGCCCGAGGTCACGATAACCGCAAAGCCGCTGCCGCTCTCCAATGACCTCACCCCGAGCGTCAGTTTCACCTCCACCAAGACCGGCGCCGGCTACCCCGGGGCAAACTTTCAATGCACCGTAGATTCAGCGGCGCCCTCTGACTGCAGTTCGCCGTACGTCCTCGCAGCGCTGGCAAACGGCAGCCATACCTTCAGCGTTACGGCGTTCGACGGTGTCGAGCCGCTACCAGGCAACTCAAGCGCCCCGGCGAACTACAGCTGGTCGGTCGACACCACGGCTCCGGCCACCAGCATTACGGCCACTCCGACTCAAAACACCCAGTTCTCCGAAGCCAGCTTCACCTTTTCAGCAAACCAGGCCGACTGTACCTTCCAGTGCAAGATCGACGCGAACCCATTTCTTTCCTGCACCAGCCCCCAGGTCTACAGCGGGCTCACCGACGGCAGCCACACCTTCACCGTCCAGGCGACCGACCCTGCGGGAAACACCTCGGCATCCGCGCCAACAACGCAGAGCTATACCTGGAAGGTTGACAAGAACGACCTGCCGGTATCCGTCATCACCAATGCCCCGGCGGCCCCGCTGACCGGCAGCACCTTCACCTTCAACGGAACCGCAGCCGATGCCGTATCCGGAGTGAAGATCGTTCAGGCCTCCATCGACGGCGTCAACTGGGCAAACGTAAACGGCACCACCACCTGGAGTTATCTCTGGAACCTACCGGCAAACGGGGTCTACACCATGCAGTTCCGGGCCAAAGATAATGCCGACAACCTGCAGGCGACCAATGCCACCGCCAATATCATCATAAGCAACCCGGTTCCGAAATCCGTAATCACCTACCCGGCCACGAACGCGCTCATCGGCAGGGCCGGTTCCACCACCATTATCGGAACCGCCGCTCCCGACAGCAACGGGCTCCCGCTCCAGAAGGTCCAGACGGCCATCTACCCCACCGCCTCCCCCCCGGCAACCCTGACCTGGATCGATGCCATCGGCACCACGTCGTGGAGCTACCCCTGGACGGTTGGCAGCGGTTCCAGCGACGGCGCCTATACAGTCCAATCGAGAGCGGTCGATACGGCCGGCAACCCGTCCCTGGCCGACAGCAACAGCAGCGTTCTGGTGACCATCGATCAGACGCTCCCCACATCGACCATCGACGCCATTGCCAATCCTCACCTTCAGGGTCATCTGCTGCAGATGACCGGGACCGCCGGCGACAACCTGTCCGGGGTGCAGAAGGTGGATGTTACCGTGACCGACAGCGCCAACAATGCCGTCACCACCCAGGCTTCCTATGACAGCGCTACCGGGACCTGGAGCTTCCAGAGCGCCCAATTGCCGGACGGGACCTACATCGTAAAGGTGACTGCCCAGGACAAGGCCGGCAACATACAGTTGCCGCCGTCAACTGTGACGCTTACCCTCGACAATCAGCCTCCGGTAACGACCATAACCGCGGCGCCGCCCGATCCTTCAAACCTGAGCGCGCCGTCATTCAGCTTCAGCGCCAATGAAACATCGACCTATGTCTGCACCTTTGACGGCAGCAGTGTCCCCTGCAACAGCCCCATGGGGTATTCAGGCAAGACTAACGGACCGCACAGCTTCTCGGTACGGGCGACCGACCGCGCCGGCAATGTCGAAACCGCGCCGCCGGCTTACATCTGGTCCATCGATCTCATTCCGCCGACCGTAACCGGTGTCACCCCTGCCAACGGCACCACGAGAATCCCGGTCTCGGGGGCGGCAATAACTGCCAGTTTCAGCGAAGATATAAAGCCGGCAACCATCAATGGCTCGACCTTTATGCTGAACAATGGCGCTACCGGGGCGGTCAGCTACAACCAGTCAACACGCACCGCCTCCTTTGCCCCGGCCGGAGCGCTCGGTTATGCGACAACCTATACCGCAACCGTGACTCCGGGCATAACCGATCCGGCCGGCAACGGCCTGACGGCAAACGTCAACTGGAGCTTTACCACCGATCCCGACGGCGATATCAACCTGGACGGCAAGGTAGACATAGCGGACGCCCTGATTGCCCTGAAAGCGGCGGTCGGCCGCCAGACCGTAACCGGGGCGGCACTGCTGCATGGCGATGTCGGGCCGCTCAAGAACGGCAGGCCGCTTGCCGACGGCGTCATCGACATCAGCGACGCAGTGGTCATTATTGAGCGGATACTCGGAATTTCCAATTGGTAGAAAATGTTATCAGGAGTTGTTATGAACCCATATAAGATAATCGGAACCATTTTCGCGATGATGGCGCTCACCCTGTTGAACGGCTGCGGCGGAGGGGGGAGCTCTTCGGGTGGGGTAATCACCCCGCCAACAACAACGGCCATCACCGGGGTCGCGTCCAAAGGGATGCTCAAAGGCGGGACCGTCAAGGTTTATACCCTGCCCGCATCCCGCGACATCAATCAGAAACAGTTACTGACCGCAGCCGTCGTTACCAGCAGCATTGACGGCAGATACCAGATCAATATCGGGTCACATACCGGCCTCGTGCTCCTGGAAGCGAGCGGCAGCTACACCAATGAGGCGGACGGCACCAGGAAAACCCTGGACGCCCCGCTGCGCGCCGCCCTGGTGATCGGGAGCGTCGGGGGCACGGTCAATGTGGCGATCACCCCGTTCACCGAGGTTGCCGTCAGGCTGGCCCTCACCGTCAACGGCACCCAGGGCACGATCTTGAGGGAAGAGGCGGTTACAGCCGCCAACGCGCTCCTCACCGGCCTCCTGCCGTTCGATATCCTCTCGGACCTGCCGGTCGAACCGCTGAACAGTGAACTGAACGGCGTCAGCGCGCCCCGCCAGGATTACACCCTGGCCTTGGCCGCCGTGTCCAAGCTCGCGACCTCGTCATCGCTCACCGGGGTCATCGAGGATTACCGCAAGCAGCTCTTCAATACCGGCCGTTTCTCGCTGGCCGCGGTAAATGCCTTCAAGGCGGCCTTGAACGACCCGGCCACCGGTTTTTTCGCCAGCGCCTTCAACAACACCGGTTATCAGGCGTTGACCGCGGGCCTGGAGAAATTCGGCTACTACACCACGACCCTCAAGATATACGCCACCGGCAACTTCGCCACAACGGACATCATCAAGGGAATCCAGCTCGCCATCACCCTGCCGGCCGGCATGTCGGTGAAGACCGGCACGGATAGCCTGCCGCTGGCCGGCATCATCACCGCCTCGGGGAATGCGGCCATCGGTTCATACTTTGAGCCCGCCGGCTATAACAGTTCGACCAATACCCTTAGCTTTGCCCTGATCAGCAGCACCGGTTTCGGTTCCGGCGAATTCGCCACGGTCATGCTGCAGACCTCGCCGACCATCTCCCCCCCGGTCAACACCAGCTTCACAGCATCCAATGTCACGGTGGTTACCAAAGGGGGAGAGTCGATCACCGACCTGACGACCGTCTCCTTTGCAATTGTGAACTGACCCGGAGAGAGACATGGAATAAGAAAAGGCCGCATCCCTTTGGGAGCGGCCTTTTTCGTGAGACGGACTGTAGGGGCGCTGCTTGTGGCGCCCAATTAAAAGAAGTACTTTGCCCCAACGTCGATGTTGATGCCGCCGAACTCCCATTTCTGCTTTTTGACGGTGTAATCGGTCGGGTCTTTCAGCTCAATCTCGGGTTTGGCCGAGAACCACTTGAAATTGGCCCCCACGGTCCAGTGCTGCGACAGTTTGAAATCGGCGTCGAACAGGACCTGGTAGCCGACGGCAGCGCCATGGTTGCTTTCGGAAAAATTCTGGCCGGGCGTGATTGAGTTGGTATGGTCGGTATTGATGAAACCGAAGTAATAGCCGACGCCGGCCCCGGCCGAGAGCATGAGCTTTTCGAATTCAAGAATCCCCTTGGCGCTCAGGGTAACCGGCACCCCATAGGCGGTGCGATCCGTGCTTTTGCCGGCGTTGGCCTGGCTCCCCGATGTGGAGTAAAACCCGGTCCCGGCCTCGATCGCGGCATACGGCACCGGCCGGTATCCGGCAGCCACCTCGAAGTTGTAACCGGTGTCGAAATACTTGAAACCCACATCCTTGCCATTGGGGAGAAACAGGCCTCCCCGGGCCGTCACATAGGGCTCGTCTGCCGCCGAGGCGCTTCCGGCGGCAACTGTCGCCATAATCAGGGCCAATGCCAATACGGTTCTCTTCTTCACATATCCCTCCTTAGCATTTGAAAGTTCGCCATCAATTAGGACTATCCCGCGAAAGGTGCAGCAAAAAGCTTCGTATGCAAGGCTTGCGAAACTTGAGGAATGAGTCGTAGCCGGAGGCTACGTCGCAATGACGAAAGTTGAGCGTAACGCAGCAGACGGACTTTTGGCTGCGCCGTCACTTGCCGTTTTTCCCCCACAGAAGCGCCCTGACATTGGCGTCAATGGGTAGGAGATAATCCTGGGCCGAGATGACGGTGCCGTCCGCGGCCCCCACCAGCTTGACGGTGACATAGACCCGGCCGCGCGATTCGGAATAGGTGCCGACCAGCAGGGCCTGCGCCTCGTGGTTCCGCCCGATCTCGCGGACTTCGCGCGACAACATCAGCTCTCCCTCGGCCTGTTTGACAAAAATACTGTCGCGCAGTTTCATCTCGACAACCTTGTAGCCGTTCTTGGTCAGACGGGTGGAGAGATGCTCAGACAGTGTCCGCCCCAGGCGGGAACCGGACAGGGTATCGATATCGACCAGGGTGGCTACCAGCACCGCCCGCTCCTTGGGGAGACGGCGCGATGCCGGGATTTCCGCCAGCATCCGGTCCACTGCCTGGTAGCTGGCTGCCATCAGGCAATCGCCGTCTTCGGAACAGCTCTCGTTCTGGCCACCCCTGAAGCAGGCGCAGCCGGAAAGGCTGAAGCACAAAATGGCACAGCAAAAAGCTCCAAGAGCAAGGCGCGAGAAACGTGAGGAATGAGGCGTACTGGGGTACGCCGCAGTGACGAAGGTTTTGAGTAACACAGCTATTGGACTTTTGGCGAAGCCATTCATTTGCCCACCACCTCCATCCGTTTGATTGGCCGCTCCAGCGCCTCGACAAACAGGTCCGAGTCTTCCTCCTCGATGTAATAGATCGAGCTGCTGCGGAGCCGGTACTGGTTGTCGGTTACGATCGATGTGGTGACGATCAGCTCGGTATGGGTCGCCCCGCCGGCATAATGCCCCAGCCCCCAGTCCATGAGGGCGGAAACGCCGAGCGCCGCCGGCAGCGCCTCCGCGCCAGACTCCACCATGCCGTGGATGACCCAAAGCCCGGCGGTCAAAGCGGTCACGGTGCCGGGGATATGGGTGTACCGGTTGCTGGCATGGCGGACAATCTGGGTGTCATAGTTTATTTCGACCGTGCCGCCGACCGGGTGGTCGTTCACCGCCAGCCCCCGGTTCACCAGGCGGGTGATCAGGAAGTTCCGGAACGCCTTGTTGAACGGCGTGGCTTCGCGCATCTCCCGGACATACACCGGCTTGTCCCTGATGGCGCTCTCCTTGCCGTACGCCGCAATCTGGGTCTGCAGCGCAATGTCGTCGGCCAGCACATCCCAGTGATGGGCGGCCCGCGCCTTTTTCTGGGTGGAGATCGGATAGTTGGCCGGGATCGGAAGCTGGGAGGCGCAACCGGACAGCAGCAGTATGGACGAAATCAGGATCAACGAAATTCGCATCGGTTCCCCCACGAACAGGTTTCAAATATACGACTTCTCGGCGCCATGCAGTCAAAATTCCGACAGGGACCGGCCGGCTCCAAAACAGTGCCAACAGCGGCTAAGCGGCCTGCTGCACCGCTGAATCCGCATTGTCTGAGGGAATTGTGCAATGTCTTTGCCAACTACAGGGATAGAGGGAGAATTGAAGGGGATCTATTCGGGGGTGTTCGTCTTGAAACTGTTGATCTCGCGCTTGAGCGACTCGACTTCGGAGCCCATGGCAATGATGCGGACCGAGACGTCCCGGACGCCATTGACCGTTTCCGCCCCGATCTGGATGATCCTCTTCATCGACTTGATCAGCTCCTGACTGACTTCGCGCTGTTCCCGCGCCGCGTCGGAGATCGCCCTGGTCCGGTCATTGGCATGGGAGAGGTTCTCGGATATCAGCTGGATGGAGCGGGTTTGCTCCTCGGAGGCGCTTTTGGTCACGTCCATGGCGGTTTTGATCGCTCCGAACCCGTCGAGAAGGGAGTTCATCCCCTTCTCTTCTTCCCTGGTCGCATGGTTGACGTCGCTGATGAGGTTTCGGATCTCCCCGAATGCGGCAACGATCTGATCCAGGCTATGGTTCTGCTCTGATGCCACCTTCTCCAGGGAGACCACCATTTCCGCGGAACGGCCCGATGATTCCTGGATGGAATGCAGGGCGTCGCTGGCGCGGGCCGCAACCGACTTCCCTTCCGAGACCATCCGGGTCGTGTCCTGGGTCGATTTGACGGCGCTGTTGATCTCTCCCTGGATGGTCGAGACGATCGTTTCGATCTCCTTGGTGGAGATCGCGGTCTTGTCCGACAACGATTTCATCTCCGAGGCAACCACCGCAAAAGGTTTGCCGTGTTCCCCGGCCTGGCCGGACAGGATCTGGGCATTCAGGGAGAGCAGCTTGGTCTGTTCCGTGACCTCCTTGATGACGTCGAGGATCTTGGCGATATCCTTGGAGCGGGTGCCGAGATTTTCGATTGTGGCGGAAAGCGCGGAAACGAACTGCTCGATCCGCAGCATGCTCTCAATGGCGTCCTGAACCGACTGAATACCGCGCTCGGCAATGATGGCGTTGGTCTTTTTCGAGATCTCGGTGGTTTCCCTGACAAAGCCGCTGATACTGGTGACCGACTCGCTGATGTTGGAGACCGCAGAGTCGGCGAACCCCATGGAGCTGTTGGCCCTGCCTGCGGACAGCGCCACTTCCCGCGATGACCGGGTTATGGCCAGAACCGAATCGTATGACTGGTGGATATTGTTGCTGAGCCGCTCCATCTTGTCCGCAATCCCCTGGGAGGTTGTCAGGATCGCACTGAGCGCCTGGGTGCTCTCGTCCGACAGTTCCAGCAGGTTATCGGTGGCTTTGATAACGTTTTCCAGGGAATCGATGGCGTTCTGGACCGATACCATGGCGTTTTCAGTGGAAAGCTGCTGCCGGTTCACCCCGTTGATCAGGTCCTTGAAGGTCTTGTTCAGCACCTCCGTGGCCTTGGCGACATTCACGGAGATCCCCTTGTACCGCTCCATGGTCGTGGCCAGCCAGCTGATGAGAAACCCGAGCCCGCCGGAGATGGCGCCGAACTCATCGTCGGTCTGCTCCACGGTGCGGCTGGTCAGGTCCCCCTTGGTCATCTGTTCGATGGTCTCGCCGATGGCGGCAACCTTGGAACCGATGTCCCGGTTGAAGAAATAAAAGACGAACCAGGCCAGGGCGAGAAACAGCAGCAGCATGAACAGCGCAGATGTCGTTGCCTGCTTGACCAGGTTCTTCACGACCCGGTAATCGGTATATTCGAAGACCATCTTCCCGACGGTTTCCCCTCCGTCGACCACCGGGATCTCCAGCTTCAGGATCTCTCCCTTGGACTTCTTCTCCGTGCGGTCGACAATCGTCATCCCCTTGTCGATATAGGTGATCCGCAGGATATCCGGGTCCTTGATCAGCTCGTCGATCAGCTGGCCGAGATAGGTAAAATCGAAAGTACCGCGCGACACCACTGCCAGAGCGCCGAGCTGTTTCCCGGTAAGGGTCAGCTTCTCGCGGATGTCGTTCTTCTGGATCTGCTCGTTGGTATAGAGCGACCACCCCAGGGCAATGCTCTGCCCCAGAAACAGGACCAGCAGGAGCCTGAGAACAAAGCGCCGCGACAGGCTCTTCGAATAGGATTTTTTCAGCATGACGAATTCAGGCAAAAGAACGACTCCGCTGGGAAATTAGAATGAGAACGGTACCGGGATTGCTTTGTCCCCCTTGATGATCGCCTGCCCTTCCGGGGACTTGACAAAGCCGAGGAACCGTTTGACCGCCTCACTCTTGTTCTTGAGCACCAGGTTGTTGTGCAGGATAAACGGCCACTTGCCGCCGGCCAACATCTCATGGCCCTTGCCGTCGATCTTCAGCGCCTTGAATTTTCCCTTGGCGTTGGCAAGCGAGATGGTGTCCAGTGCCCCAATGGCGTTGGGCTTGGTTTCCAGGGCATTGATCATGTCCTGATGCTTGGCCAGGTTCATGATCTCCGGCGCCTCTTTCAGATTGGCCATGCAGGCAAAGGCCTTTCTGAAGTTGACCTTGGTGGAGTCGCTCTCGGGCCTGGTATAGGCGGTAATCGGCGCATCGGCGCCGCCCAGCTGCTTCCAGTTCCTGATCTTGCCGCTATAGATGTCGCAGAGTTGCTGGCTGGTGATCTCCTTGACCGTCACGTTGTTGCTCACCGCCACGACACCGGCGACCTGGGCGATCTCGACCGGCTGCAGGGAAAGCTTCTTCTGTTCCGGAGTGATGCCCATGGCCGACATGGCGATATCGATCGCCCCGGCGTTGAGCGCCGCGATCCCGCCGGGCTGGCCAAGAGATTTCTGGTTCACTTCCACGGTATCCTTGGGGTACTTTTTCATGTACGCCTTCCCCAGCTGGGTCAGCAGGGGGATCATGCTCCCGGAACCGCCGAGTTTAATGGTTTCGGCACCGGCAGCGGTCGAGACCAGCATGGAAAGCACAACCAGCAGAATGATCTGTTTCATCTCTCTCCTCCTGACTATATGAACTGTATTAGAGTGTAAACATATATACCGTAATAAAGGCGATTTGCAACCGGCAGTGCTTCTGCAGAGATTCAGACAGGTAATTTATCTGTAATTTACCGGTCAAACTTTAGAATTATTTTAGTGTGAAATAATATGGCCTGGAAATACAACTAATTAGATTAATAAATAATAAGCAAAGAAAAGACCGTTCAGGAGAGCCGGCCGCTGAGGTCGGCAATGAACTGCCGGGCCGAACGGCCGCTGCGGCGACCGCTCTCCATGGCCCAGAGCAGAGCGCGGCGGCGCAGCTCGCCGCTTGCCAGGGGGATATCGAGCTGGCCGGCGTAATTCGCCACGATCGCCAGGTAGGTCTGCTGATCAAAGGCGGTGAACCCCAGGGAGAGGCCGAACCGGTCGGCCAGGGAAAGCTTCTCGGATATCGCCTCTTCGGGGTGGATTTCGGCAGAGCCGCTGTTATCGCTCGTCAGTTCCGGCATCAGGTGCCGGCGGTTCGAGGTGGCATAGATGAGCATGTTGTCCGGCCGCTCTTCGATCCCGCCGTCCAGCAGGGTCTTGAGGGAACGGTAGTCCACCTCCCCTTCGCCGAAGGAGAGGTCGTCGCAGAACAGGATGAACCGGTACGGCTGGCTGCGGAGCAGCCCGGTTATCAGCGGCAGGCTCAGCAGGTCCCACCGCTGCAGCTCCACCAGGCGGAGCCCCTGGGGGGCAAAACGGTTCAGCAGCCCCTTGATGCAGGACGATTTGCCGTTCCCGCGCTCTCCCCAGAGCAGGACATTGTTGGCGGCCCGGCCGGCCACGAACTGGCTGGTGTTCCGCACCAGTTCTTCCTTGACGTAATCAATGCCGATCAGGTCGTCGAGGTCGAGCAGATGCGGGTGCGCCACCGGCGCCAGATTGCCGCCGCTGGCGGCCCGTTCCCAACGAAAGGCGATAAACCGCTCGAACATGGCCGGGTCGACTGCCGGGTCGGTAACCAGGCCGGTCAGAAGCCGGTCTGCCCGGTCAAGGACCGATTCCAGCCTGCTAAGAACGGTTTCCCAGCGCTCAGGCATGCTCCGGCTCCTTCATTGGGCACTCGTTGTCCCAGTCAAAATAACCGTCGCCTGTGATCCCCCAGAACCCCTCGATCCGGCTGCCATAGTACTCCAAGGCGCAGCACTCCGCTTCAACCCGGGAGCAGAAACCGGCTGAAACCAGGCCGTTGTCGGCCAGATACCGGTAAAATCTCGCTACCCCCGGAAGGGAGTCGGCCAGGTAGGCCACAGCCGGTTCGAGGGTATTGACGATATACCAGTTGCCGGCAAACTGCCGCACCAGGCCGGGGCGTTCGTCAAAAATGTTCCGCTGCTTGACGCCGATAACAAAGTCGCGGATGAAATGGTCCGCTCCGTTTGCCAGCCTGGTTGCGGCCGCCTGGTCCAGCCCCTCAGCCAGCAGCGCCTCGTAGAATGCCATCAGCAACCCCTTGCAGAGCCCATCCACCCGGATCTCGTCGTCAAGAGATGCAATGTCAAAAGCTGATTTTTCTATCTGCATCAAGGTTCTCCAAAACCAGATTATTATGAAACGCGATTTTTGTGCGAGATCAAGGCTGTCGAGCGGGCCTGAGGAGACGTAGCAACGCTACGTCGCACGATGGATCGCGAAGACTTACGCGGATATCGCGCAAAAGGCGCGTTTCATCTATTAAGCCGCGGGTCGAGGGCGTCCCTGATCCCCTCCCCCACCAGATTGTACGACAGCACCGTGACCAGGATCGCCACCCCCGGAAACAGCGACAGCCACCAGGCAAACTCGATATAGTCTTTACCCGAGGTCAGGATGTTCCCCCAGCTGGGTGTGGGGGGCTGGACCCCGATGCCGAGGAACGAGAGCGCCGATTCGGTCAGGATCGCGCCTGCCACACCGAGCGAGGCCGATACCAGCACCGGTGACAGGGCGTTGGGGAGGATATGACGCGTGATTATCCGCAGGTCCGAAGCGCCGAGCCCCCTGGCGGCCATGACAAACTCCCTCTCCCTCAGCGACAGCACCTCGGCGCGCACCAGCCGCGCCACCCCCATCCAGCCGGTCAGCCCGATCACCACCATGATGTACCAGATGGAAGGCTCCAGCATGGCGATCACCGCCAGGATCAGGAAAAAGGTGGGGAAACAGAGCATGATGTCCACCAGCCGCATCAGCAGGGAGTCCAACCAGCCGCCGTAATAGCCGGCCACCAGGCCGATTGCGGTCCCGACGGCCACGGCAATGCCGACAGCGACAAATCCCACCTTCAGCGATATCCGCGCTCCGAAAAGCAGCCTGGTCAATACGTCCCGCCCCAGCTCATCGGTTCCGAGCCAGTGTGTCGCTGACGGCGGCATCAGCACATTATAGGCATCGATGGCGTCAGGGTAGTAAGGGGTCAGCCACGGCGCCAGCAACGACAGCAGAAACAGCAGCACCACCACGATGCCGCCGGCCATGGCGAACCGGTTTCGCCGCAGCCGCTGCCAGAATATGCCGGAGAGCCAACCCTTCTGCGCCATCTCTATCTACCGCCTTCTGATATCGGTTGCCAACTCCCCGCATTTTTACCATGAAATCGCGCTTCATGCCACAGAATCATACATTACTGTTCTCAAGACATAGCAGAGTATTGTCAATATGCGCCGAACATGATATCTTGCCCCCCGTGAAAGATCAGATTAAAATCCTGCTGGTCGACGATGACGAGATGGGGCGTGAGCCTCTTTCCCTGCTGCTCAAGCGGAGCGGTTTCGTGGTGAAGGGGGCTGCCACCGGCCACGAGGCTTTGCAGCACCTCTCTTCCGAACCGTTCAACGTCGTCATCACCGACCTGTTTTTACCGGACTCCAACGGCATCGACATCCTCAAGGAGGTGAAGCGGATCTCCGCCACCATGGAGGTCATCCTGATCACCGGTTTCGCCTCTGCCGAAACCGCGGTCCAGGCGATGAAGGAAGGGGCGTTCGACTACATCACCAAGCCGGTGAACTTCGAAGAGTTGAAGATCGTCCTGGCAAAGGCGATCGAGAAGCATCACTTGGTCAACGAAAACGTCTACCTGAAGAAACAGCTCCGGGACAAGTACGAATTCTCCAATATCATCGGCAACTCACCGGCGATGCAGCAGGTGTTCAACCTCCTGAAGCGCGTGGTCAAGACCGATTCCACAGTTCTGATCATGGGTGAGTCGGGCACCGGCAAGGAGGTCGTCGCCAAGGCGATCCATTTCAACAGCACTAGAAGGACCATGCCGTTCGTGGCGGTCCACTGCGGCGCCATCCCGGAAAACCTTCTGGAAAGCGAGCTGTTCGGCTATGTCCGCGGGGCGTTCACCGGCGCGAACAAGGACAAGATCGGGAAGTTCGAGGCAGCCAACGGCGGCACCATCTTCCTGGACGAAATCGGCACCATGCCGCTGCAGCTCCAGACCAAGCTGCTCCGAGTCCTCCAGGAGCACGAGGTCGAGCGCGTCGGCTCGCACCGGACCATCAAACTGGACGTGCGGGTGATATCCGCAACCAACAACCAGCTGGAGGAGGAGGTACGGCAGGGGAGATTCCGCGAAGACCTCTACTGGCGGCTCAATGTTATCCCGATTATCCTGCCGCCCCTAAGGGAGCGAATCCAGGACATCCTCCCCCTGGCCAGGCACTTCCTGGCAAAATACTGCCAGGAGATGAACCGTCCCCTCATGAATCTCGGCCGGGAGTCGCTGGAATCGTTGGAAGGTTACCACTGGCCAGGCAACGTGCGTGAGCTGGAAAACGTCATCGAGCGGGTCGTGGCGCTTACGGAAGCTAACCATATTACCCAGGAAGACCTCCCTCCCAATGTCAGCGGCGCTTTCCGGGAACCGGACGAATACAGCATCCGGGTGCCGATTTCCGGCATCGACCTGACCAAGACCGTCAGCCGGATCGAGATGAAGATGATCGACGAGGCGCTGACCCTGGCCAACGGGGTCAAGGCGCAGGCAGCCGCCTTACTGAACCTGAACCGGACTACCCTGGTGGAAAAGATGCGCCGCCTCGGCATGCAGCGCTGATCCCGACATCATCATCAAGCAAAAAACCTGCCCCCCAAAAGCGTTGCACTCTCTTTTATTAGATAAGCAATCGCCTAAAACCACCCACATCCTACCATTTTTATACCACTCTATTAGTTCTATCGTATTATTACAGCGCCCCCGCAGGACAAGCTTACAAGATGACAGACCATTTGTCGGAAATTTTTACACCTCGCACCTCTGCGCAATCGGGCGTAACTATTTAAATACCAAGGTCTAACACGCAAAAGCATTACTTATTTACCTTGGACTGGCGGAATTAATGTCAGATAATTTTACATACCTTCATAATTGCCGCCTTAGGTAAGAATTAATTCAACAAAAACGTATTGTTACAATTTGGTGACATTATTGCATATTAATAGTTGACATTTCAGGTAATAACCGTTAATTAAGCTGCTGATTACAATGATAAATTCATCAATATTTTCATATTAATAAGTAACTGGAGGTGCCAAATGAAAAACAAATCATTGCTCTTTGCCATAACCTTTGCTCTGCTGGTCGGGCTTTGCGGAAATGCATCCGCATACACTTACCAATACGAAGTATTTGGCAGTAATGACTTGGGTGACCCCCAAAACAAAGCCATAAATCCGTTAAATGCCATCATGCATCTTACAGCCGGTCAATCTGTTTCAGTAACAAACGTTCAAGGACAGTTTATGCTTGGTCTTTACGATACCAATGCGAATGCATTTCATTCCAGGGGATTTGTAAACCCCGACGGCACCAGCACCAACGCTCATTTTAATCAACAGGATCTTACCTATAATGGCAGCACATTTCATATTGGCTCTCTTGTCGGGCAAGTTGGTTCAGATTACTATACCATCGGCTCAGGAAGCACATTTACAGCCAAGAATTCAGGCGATTTGAAACTATTAATGTGGGGTTTGCCGTCAGGTTCGCCATCTACGATAACAGGACACACCATTTTTGCAGAAACCCATTGCGGCGGCGTAACTGCCGATGTCAGCGCCACCCCGATTCCGGGAGCTGCATGGCTGCTCGGTTCAGGAATCATCGGGTTGATCGGCCTGAAGCGCAGGAACAGCACCAAGGCCTAATCCGGAAATCCCATGAAGCGGCATGACCAAATCATGTCGCTTCACCAGTGTATTCACTTCATCACGATCATATCCGCTCTTCCTGGAGAAAAACTTATGGCGGCAACTCGTTTTCTGCAAACCTTCATCTCAGTTCTTTTTATCGCGGCCTTCTCAGTCACTGCAATAAAACCGGCTTGCGCCGGGCCAACCGCCGCATCCCCTGAACCGACACCCGGGAAATGCCTGTCCAAGGATGAAGCCGAACTTGCCGCTAAAATCAACAAGTTGCGCGTAGATAACAAGCTCCCCCCCCTGCCGGTCAGCAAGTCGCTCTATACGGTGGCAAAATGGCATGTGATCGATCTTGCGCTCTTCGCACCCCATGAAAACAAGACTGACAGTTCCGGCAAGCCGTGCGACCTGCACAGCTGGTCTGACAAGGGTGCCGGCAGGGGTGAATGGAAACCGCTCTGCTACACCGCAGACCATAAATATGCTCTGGATATGTTTAAAAAACCCCATGAAATAGTGAATTACATGGCTAACGGTTACGAAAATATCTACTGGACCTCAGCGCCTCTGAATCCTGCAATGGTTATGAACGGCTGGGAAAACAAGAAGGATGAAAAAGATATCATCCTGCAGCAGGGGAACTTCAGGAGAAACCGATGGACATCGATGGGAATAGGGATTTACGGGAATTATGCCTCGGTTTGGTTTGGTGAAGGGGTTGCCAATGATGATGAAATGTCTGCTTGCGTAAAATAATATATTTCAGGTCTGCTCTGATTTATTCCGGGGATAGAACATGAACCGAAAATATACGGCAATTCTCCTGGCGGCAATACTGGTGCTGATTGCGGCTTACCTGATGCAAGACAAGTTCGCTGACAAAGCGTCAGTAAAATCGCCTCTTGCGGAAAAGGTTCTGAAGCCGCAAGCCGAGGCCGTTGCGGCACAACCGGCTGATGAAGAAGAGCCTGCCGATGCCAGCAGTGAAATTGCCGGTAAATGGTATGGCCTGTGTAAAAAGAACAGCATCCATTCGATTGAGGATTTCCGAAAGCTGGTGGCAAACGACCCGGTACTGGCCAAACATTTTGCGGGGTTTGATTGGAAAAACGCCAGATTGGGCAGGCTCGAAGAATCGCTCCTCACGTATGTTTCTTACCGTAAAGGGAGCACCATCAAGCAAACGAGAAAACCGGTTAGATTGCCTAAGGGTGACCGGTATATCACCGACGGGACCAGGTATATTCGGACCTATTGCTGCAATGACTATGTAATTGCTCCGCCGCCAAGCGAATCGAGCGCTGACCCCCAACAGGAAATCGTTGCCGGCCCGGCCCGGCAGCTCTCAGCAGGTGCCCCCTACTTAAGCGATATCGTCTCCATGGCCGCGCTCCAAGGGATGGCAGGCGCGCCCGGTCAGAACTCGTCAGGAGCGCCGACTGGCGGCATCGACTTACCCACAAAACAGGTACCTTATCTTACTCCTCTTGAAGTTCCGCCGGTTGTCCCCATACCTGGGACATTCCTGCTGTTCGGTTCCGGCGCTGCGGGGTTGGGGATACTTCGGACCATTTTTCGCAAAATGAGGTAGTAGAGGCTTTTCGAATCCTGTCATGATCTGATTTTATGTGACAATGATGCGCATTCGTTCAGCAACTTTTATCTAGTTTTCTTTCTTTGCTTATCACTCACAATGTATCTGATCAATTGACCTGCAGAGTTTCACAATCATTAAGCAATTAGTAATTCATTTTATGGGGTTTTAATGCGATTGAAACGGTTCGGGATGATCTGCTTGGCAGGCACTGTTGGTGTCATCTTAGCCTGCAGCGGGCCGGATGAAAAAAAGCTCAAGTTCTTCAATAAAGCCAAAAGCCTGTATGATAAGGGAGACTTGGTCAAGGCTGCCCTGGAACTCAAGAATGCCATCCAGATCGACCCCAAATATGCCGATGCCCACTATCTACTCGGCTTGGTGGAGCTAAAAAAGGGGAATTACAGCGGCGCGTTCTCCAGCTTCCAGAAATCAATTGAACTGAACCCGCAAAACCTTGATGGCCAAGCACAATTCGGCAGACTGCTCCTGATGAGCAAAGAGCTGGATAAGGCCCAGGAAAAAGCGGATCTGGTCCTCAAGGCCAATCCCGGCCACCAGGAAGGCCGGATTCTTCAAGGTGCAATCTACCTTGCAGCCAACAAACCGGAACAAGCAGTTATTATCATGAATGAAATGCTGCGCAGCGGCAAAACAGATCCCGACATCTACCAGCTGCTCGCGATTGCCTACCGGACCGGGAAAAACAACAACGCCGCAGAACAGACCGTTCTCCAGGGAATAGAAAAAAATGGGAAATCTGTTACCCTGCGCCGAATCCTTGTTGAAATCTATACCGAATCAAGACAGGTAGATAAAGCAGCCGCCCAGATCCAAGCCATAATGGAACTTGAGCCTGAGAATCACAGCTACCCGATTGCCCTTGCCGGTCTTTACTGGGAATCTGGCCAGGAAGCAAAGGCACGGGCTGTACTGCAAGAGTTGCTGGCGCGATCGGCGAACAAGGAAAACAAGATCATCGATATTGCCGGTTTTTATGGTTATCATAACCAGTTTTCCGAATCGGAACAGGTTCTCCGGAATGCAATTTCTGCCAACAACAAAAGTTTCAAGCTCCGTTTTGCGCTGAGCGATCTCTACGCCAATACCAGCAGACTCGATCAGGCGGAAAAAGTCCTGAAGGAATGCCTGGCGTTGAACAAAGACTCCCACCACCCGCAAATCATTGAAACCAAGAATACGCTGGCAAAGATTTCACTGGCCAGGCAGAATACCGCTGAGGCGGAGCGCTACGTTTCGGAAGTTATCAAAGCAAGCCCGCAAGACCCTAATGCAACATTCATAAGGGGAGAGTTATCCCTGCTGAGAGGAGACGGCGCCAAAGCTGTCACTGCCTTTCGCACCTATGTCAACGACAGGCCGAAAGATCTTGCCGGTTATCTCCTTCTGGCAGAAGCCCACCTTTTGAATAACGAGCCCTTGCTGGCAAAAGAGGCTTTATTGCAGGCTCAAAAACTTGAGCCCAACTCTCGGGCACTGCAAAAGGCATTCAGCCGCTTCTATGCATCGCAAAAAGATTTCGTCACAGCTGAACGCTTTCTCAGGGAAGTGATTGCTAGGCAACCAAATGATCTGGAAACGCGAATAGCTCTGGGGGATATGTTTCTGACCATGAGAGAGTATAGAAGAGCGGAATCGGAATATTCCGCCCTGAAACGGCTTGCCCCAACGCTCCCCATCGGTTTTGTCAAGATGAGTGAACTCCTTCAAGCCCAGAATAAATCCGACAAGGCCGTTACCGAACTTGAGCAGGCACTGAGAGTGTCACCGGAGGATTCTTCCCTGCTGAGGCCCCTGGTACAGGCTTATCTGAAAATTCGCCGCTATGACGCGGCAATGATCCTCTGCGATAACACCCTGCGGAAAAATAACCGGAATCTAAACGCCCATTTACTTCGGAGTGAAATTTTTGCGGCGCAAGGCAAATACCGTCAGGCAGAAGATGCAATCAATGCCGCAAAAAATGCCGGCGGTGATCCCGGAACCATTGCTTTGGTTATTGCCAACCTGTTTGTCAGAGAAAATGATACCAAACGAGCGAGAGAGACCTTTGAAGGGTTGGTCGCACAACAGCCGGACAACTGGATTGCAGCCAACAACTACGCCTCCTTTTTAAATGACAAAGGGAACAACAGCGCTGATTTTCAACGAGCAGTGAAACTGGCGGAAAAGGCCTGCCAATTGAGACCGGAGAATGCGATCGGCCTTGACACGCTGGGATGGGCATATTATCGCAAAGGGGATTATCGTAAGGCCGAGGAGATCCTGGCGAAGGCTTCGGCAAAACTCCCTAATTCGGCGATTGTCAATTACCATCTCGGAATGACCTTTTTCCGGAACAACAAGACATCCCAGGCTAGGTCGCTCCTGCAAAAGGCCATACCAGGGAGTGAGTTCGAAGGCCGGCAAGAAGCTCTGGAAACACTTAAAAAGCTGTGACGACAACCGGATATTCCTTTGACAATTACGCAGAATCATATTATTTTTCTCAAAATCAAAGGTAAGAGAATTCTAAAACAGAAGTGAAAGTCTCTTGATATGTCTCGCTATGCCATCATTACCTATATTTTTCTCTTCATTATATCGGCTATCAGCCAGACTGTGCGAGCCGATGTCTTGCCAAAAACTACTGAGACCGCTCCGAATGCCCAAAAGGACGGAGCAACCCGTGACTACATCATCGGCCCTGGAGATCTCATCGGCATAGAGGTTTGGAAGGATCCGACCCTGACGCGCACTGTCGTAGTACTGCCGGACGGCAAGATTTCCATGCCACTCATCGGTGAGTTAACGGCAGGAGGCAAAACCCTGGCCGCATTAAAAAACGAGATAACGGCAAAACTGAGCCAATTCGTGCCGGACCCAGTTCTCACCATAGAGATTAAGCAGTGCAACAGCATGCATATCTATGTTCTTGGGCGCGTCAATACTCCGGGGCGCTCTGCCCTTGTGTCCAATATCAACGTGCTCCAGGCACTGGCAATGGCAGGCGGGCTGAACCCATTTGCCAAAAGCGATCAGATACAACTGTTCCGTTATGAAAATGGGACGACCACTATTTTCCCCTTTGATTACGATGCCGTGACCAAGGGGAAAAATCTCCATGAAAATATCGAATTGAAACGTGGTGATGTTATCTATGTTCCATAATTCCCTGCGTCAATACGTATTTGTAATCGGACTTGTTACCATGATTGCAGGCCAGGCCAGGGCTGAGGAAGAGTTTGCCATCGTACCCGCAGTGTCCCTCAAGGAAGAATATAACGATAACATTCACTTCTCCCAGCGATCAAAAGACAGTTCGTTCATCACTGCCGTTTCTCCATCCGTTTCGCTCCTGCAGAAGTCGGAGCGGCTGTCAACCAACTTATCGGCACGCCTTGATCTGCTCTACTATTCATCGGCAAGCGACCTGAACTCTACGGACCAGAATTATTGGGGAACCGCATCCTATCAATTCACCCCTCTCTTTAAAGCCGGAGCATCGGCGAGTTATATCCGCGACTCGCCAGTCGACAGGATTCTGGAATCGTCAGGTCTGGTTATCAACAGTCCCAGGGAACAGCAGGACTATTCGCTCACCGGCAAGTACATTATGACCGAAAAACTGGCAGGCAACCTTACCTATGCATACCAGCAGATAAATTACAACTCGTCCTTACTGACCGATATTTTTGCCCACTTTGCGTATGCCGGCGTGGAGTACGATCTCAACAAGATCCTCCCATTGGTTAAAGTACGCGGTGACGTCGGATTTAACCATGCCGACTATTCGACAGCGGCAGTGGATGTCTCAACAGTGGACACATATTCCGCTACAATCGGGGCCAGCCGGTCACTGCATGAACTATGGTCGATTTCGGCAGATGTCGGTGGCAGGGTCTCGGAATATTCTTTTCTTGTGCCGCGTAAACTGGATGAAGAGAGATGGGGATGGATCGCCAAGATGGCGCTCGAATACCACGATGACTTTACCACAGGGTACCTCAACTTTTTTCACAATCTTCAGAATATTACCGGATATGCCGTTCCCACGGAACAGACATCTGTTACCGTTCTTCTAACCCGCAAGTTTTCCTCTGAATTCAGTGGCTCCCTTTTTGCCGGTTTCTTCTTGAACAGTGCCGAAAATAGCGGCCAGGCCAACCAAGATACCAACAAAACAACCTATTTAATCAGTCCGGGTCTTACATATGCACTCACCCGCAATCTGTTTTTTAATCTCGCCTACGAATATGCGATTGTCCATGACCGTCTGAACGATACAAATTCCGATCGGAATAGAATCTTCGCCAGGCTGACCTATCAATATCCGATACCGTTATTCTAATTAATCAGACAATATTTTTATTACCAGGGGTACGGAGTGAACGCAGAAGTAAATAATCTTCACGAAGTTCTAGTTATTTTCAGGCGACGAAAATGCCATATTTTGGGACCTGCCATCGCTATTTTCCTTATTGCGGCTATATCTGCTTTTGTTTTGCCCAAAAAGTACCGCTCCACCGCAACAATTCTCATCGAGGCCCAGGAGGTGCCTGCTGAATACGTAAAAGCCAACATAACGAGTTTTGCCGACCAGCGGCTGCAAACGATTAATCAGAGGATCATGGGTACGCCCAAACTTCTCGAAATAATTAACCGTTTCAATCTATACTCTGATCTGAAAACGCGGCTGACCATGGATGAAATAGTCGACAAAATGCGGAAAAAGGATCTCAAGTTCAACACAATCAGCGCTGATGTCGTTGATCCCGTCGCGCCGGCACAGGCCACCATTGCATTCAGCATCTCTTTTGAAGCAAAATCACCTGAAGTCGCACAACAGGTCGCCAACGAGCTTTCATCCTTGTATGTGGCCGAGAACCTAAAGGCCAGAGAACAGCAGTCTCAAGGCACATCGAGATTTCTATCCGAGGAAATGAAGACTATTCAGGATAATCTTGCCGCAATAGAAGCAAATATTGCCGGCTTCAAACAGAAAAACATCAATACCCTGCCGGAACTGAATCAGGTCAACATGCAGGCGTTTGAACAGTCGGATCGCGATATACGCCAACTTAACGATCAACTCCGTACCCTCAGGGAAAAAGAGGTTTATTTTCAAACCCAGCTGGCAAATACCCCGCCGGAACTCTCGACAACCGACAAGGAATCCCTGAATCAGCTTAAACTACGGTTGGTCGATCTAAAAAGCCGGTTTTCAGAAAAATATCCTGATGTTGTGAAAACGAAATCCGAGATTGCTGCTCTTGAGCGGCAACTGAAAGCAGGAAATCGCGATATATCCGGCTCAAACCCCGATAACCCCGCATACATCTCCCTTTCCGCGCAACTGGCCAGCATCAAGTCTGAGATTGACTCCATCAAGCGACAGCTGTCTGATCTGACCAGGAAACGGGACAGTTATCAGGGCCGACTTATCGCTTCTCCCCGGGTCGAGGAAGGATATAAATCTCTGCTCGTGCAGCGCAACAACCTGCAACAGAAGTATGACGACCTCTCCAGGAAGGCCATGGAAGCTAAAGTGGCACACGGAATGGAAAAGGAGCAGCTGGGAGAGCGGTTTACAATTGTCGATCCTGCCCGGATACCGGAGAAACCTGCCAGCCCCAATGTGCCGGCATTGCTGTTGATCGGTTTGATTCTTGGAATCGGCTCCGGCGTAGGTGTAGCGGCGATCAAGGAATCCGGAGACCAGACGGTTCGAACCGCAGAGTCATTGACCAGGCTTACCGGTTTTCCTGTTCTTGCTACAATCCCGGAGATTATTTCTGAAAAAGACCTGCTTCGTTCCGGGAAAAGGCGGCGAATATATATTTTTGCCGTCTTTCTGACAATTGTAGCGGCCTTCCTGTTCTTTCATTTTTTCATAATGGATCTGGATGTTCTCTGGGCAAAGATTGCCCGGAAACTGGCCATATAGCCTTGCCTTGAAGATCACCGGAGACCCGATCGCATGACAACGGAAGCAAATTCAAAAACGCAGCAGATTACAACTGACAATCGTTCCAACGAACAGGGGAAAATGGGCTGGATATCGCCCAACTACTCGATTTCCCGGTCAGTGACAGTGGTACCCGAAACCCTTCTGGGGAACAGATGCATTGCCGTTAATGGTCTGGCGCCGGAAATTGAATCATACAAGGTGATAAGGGCGCAAATCATTCGTCACGCGCAGAAAAGCGGTGGCAACTCCCTGATGATAACGAGCGCATTACCAGGAGAAGGGAAAACGCTGACCTCAATAAACCTTGCCCTGACCTTTGCCAGAGAGTTCAGCCAGACTGCGCTACTGGTGGATTGCGACCTGCGCCAGCAGAAGATCCATGAACTTCTAGGGTATAACGGTACAAAAGGTCTGGCCGACTATCTTACTAACGGCGAGCCGTTGGAAAACCTCATTGTCTGGCCTGGGATCGAAAAGCTTACCGTTATCTCCGGTGGGCAGCCAGTTACCGGAAGCAGTGAGTTCCTTGGGTCCCCCGGGATGAAGACCCTTGTTCAGGAGATGAAGTCCCGGTACCCAGAGAGATTCATTATTTTCGATGTGCCTTCAGTGCTATCCTCTGCAGATGCCCTTGCCTTCGCCCCTCTGGTTGACTTTATTGTTGTAGTGGTGCGCGCTGACGGGCAGACTTCGGTTAACGACGTGCAGAAATCCCTCCAGATGCTCCCCAGGGAAAAAGTCATAGGATTGGTTCTCAATCGAAAGAATGAGTGATCATGTGTTTCCGGTGAATGGTACCCTCTCCCGATCCCTGTTAATTTCGTGAACATTTTTTCTTATTATTTCGTTAGATTTCTGAACAATCAGCCACCTACCAGACAGCTAATCTTGCTTTCCCCCGACAATACATCTCGCATATCAATCAGTTAACAGCCTGGCACAGGAAATGCTTAATCAACTAAAGGCATAATTTGAAGTATGGACATCAACTGCCCAAAAATGGTAAATTAGGACTAAAGTATTACATCATCCAATCACCACTAAGTGTATGGACATAATTTCCATGGGACAATCAACTAACCGCCTGTTTGGAAGGATTTTGCTGGACGGCAGATTTATGTCGCAACAAAATCTTGATTATGCGCTCGAACAGCAAAAACATACCAAGGAGCTTTTAGGGCAGGTATTAGTCAGGATGGGGGTACTGGCATCTGATGATGTCAAGGCCCCGCTGATAGTACAAGAACACCTCGGAGACATCAACAATGCAGTAAAAATTGCTGCTGGAGAGCGACAGCTGCTTGGCGAGCTACTCGTTCATTCAGGGCATATTACCAACGATCAGCTTGATCTTGTAATTGCCGAACAGCAGCGAAGCGGCGAGAAAATTGGCGAGGTATTCAAACGCCTCGGCATACTCACGCAAAGACAACTGAACGCCTTACTCGACTTTCAGATCAACCAGCAAACACCTCAGACTTCACCTCTCAGACTTGGCGAGCTGCTTGTTGCCACCGGGCATATTACTCGTGAGCAGTTGGAGGATGCCCTTCGCAGGCAGGAACTATCCAATAAGAAACTTGGTGAGGTACTCGTAGAAGCGGGATACATCCTCCCCAGCCGCGTCAAGCATGGCATCCGCTTACAAAAGATGCTGGTGAAAGCGGTTCTTGCAGCCATCCTTTCCCTCGGAGTGAGCACTACAAGTTATGCCGACCCCATCCCGGATTCGACTCAAACACTCATGAAGCGCGTAATTGACGAATCTGGCGAGTTCTCTCGCCTCTCGGCAACGGAAGCAGAGCTGTCCCGGCTTGTTAATAACTATCGAGAAGCAAACGGGCTCCCGCCGGTTTCCAATTCCAGGTCACTGAACAAGGTTGCCCGTATGCATGCGATTGACCTGGTCGAAAACCGTCCTATTGATGGAACGGACAGTCGGGGGTTTGACTGCTCCCTCCACAGCTGGTCGAACAATGGCTCCTGGACGCCGGTCTGCTACACGAAAGACCATGCCTACGCAAAAGCCATGTGGGACAAACCGCGGGAAATCACTAACTTCATCTACACCGGCGACGGGTATGAAAACGCCTATGCCACAAGTGACTCTGAAGTGACTCCGGCCAATGTACTAAAGGCTTGGAAAGCAAGCCCGAGCCACAATGCCCTGATCCTCGAATCAGGAATCTGGAAAAGCAGTAACCTTCTCGCTTTTGGTGTCGGGATCTACAAGAATGTTGCCGTAATTTGGTTCGGCTCCCTTACAGATCCGCTCGGACCGATGAATTCGGTGGAAATCGCCTTAAAATAACAGCGCAATAACCAAATCAAAGAGTTACGATCAATATCTTATTGCAAGTCCAACCAGCGCTATCAGCGTCACTTTCGTCATGCCCCGATAATTCCCTCTCAGCTCGGCAAACAATATCTCGCAACTGAAATACATGATGATTATCTTGGCGGCAACAAGCCCCAAACGAAAATCATGCAAATTTGTCTGTTGAATATTGGGAATTGCCAGTACTATGAAAAGAATCAGGAAATCCAGCGGCGTGCTTTTAAAACCGATTTTCCTTTTAGTCAGCTTAGACACCAAAATGTTCAGAATTGCCAGGATAATAAAGGCAGAATTATATATTCTAAAGGTCATGCTGCTAAAATTGCTGACTACTATGTCGCTGTGATAAATAGATATCGGAATCAGTAAATAAAGAATCGTTCTTAACCAGTCATCCAATCCGTTCCGGAAGAACCTCATTATCAAAAGCAAGACCGTTGCCGTTATTAATGCTGCTATCTTTAAGTATGTTCCCAAAGGATTTGCCAACAGAACCGTCAACAACAGTATTACCGGCATCCCTACCTTAAGAGCGCCAAAAAGATATTTGATTGTATCGGTATCATCGCGTAACCAGCCAAGAAAACCTTTGATCTTAACAATCAGAGCCAGCCGTTTAGGTTGCCAATGATAACGATTGGATTGAGAGAAAATTATCAGAACCGTTACCGAAAATCCTATATAAGCAAGAAGTAACAGCCAATCGGAGTAAAATCGGAATCGATAAGCAGAGAGAATGAGAAACGTCTGAATCAGATAGATGGCGAGCACGGATTCGGTCTGATGCAGACCAAGACCCAGCAGACTGTGATGGAAATGGGCCTTGTCCGCCAAGAAAGGCGATTTCCCCCTTATTACGCGGCTGGTCATGACCGTCAGAGTGTCGAGTACCGGAAACCCGAGGATGATCAGCGGAAGCAGTGGGCTGAGGGGAGTTGAACCCTGGGTCAGGGCCAGGGCCATGGTAATAGCCGAGTAACCGAGAAATTGACTCCCGGTGTCCCCCATGAAAATCGTAGCAGGAAAGGTATTGTGCCGTAAAAATCCGAATACAGCGCCGCAAAGAGACAAAGAAACAAGCCCGACCGAAAAGTCCCCTTCCAGATACGCAAGAAACCCTATGCAAGCCAGGCTTAACAACGATATTCCACCGGCAAGGCCATCCAAACCATCGGCAAGATTAATTGCATTGGTAACGCCGACGATGGCCAGCACTGTAATCGGCAGGGCAACCACCTCCGGCAGCACCACCCCTTCTGGCAGAAGCATCCCCAAGTAGGTGATTTTGATGCCACCCCAAAATATCACCAGGAGTGCCGCAATAATCTGTCCGGCCAGCTTCCCGACAGGGGAAAGGCCGGAGATATCGTCAAGCAAACCGAACCCCACAATTACTGCAGCGCCGGCAAGATAGGAAAGAACCATCCTATCTTCCGATACCCAGTAAAAAATCGGCAGCAAAGCACCGATTGCCATTGCAATCCCGCCAATGCGCGGGATCGGTTGCGTGTGAACCTTGCGTTCGTCAGGCATATCAAGCAATTGATAACGAAATGCCAGCTTGCTCAGCAACGGGATGGCAATAGTGGTAAAAATCACCGAAAACAGCAATGTGGAAAGAAAGATCATCTGGAACCCGGGATGAAAGTATTCAGAGCTGGGACTGAGAGTTGGACAAACTCTTTCAGACGTCTTTCGGCCAACTCGATCGGTTCTCCGTTCTCCACCGGAGTGATTAATCTGACAAGAGCGCCGTCAGTGCGGTGCACGGTCAAGGCATCCAAGAAGGCATACAGCTTAAGCTGTACCATGGAGGTAAGAATCCGACCCCTCTGGGGAAACCAATAGTAGACCAGCATGCGGTCACCGCTCTTCTGTATGAAAGCGCGTCGAACCGTCATAAGCCCGGCGGCTCCCGGAGTAGTGACAACACCGGACTCCTCAAACGACCAACCATTTCCCGGCAGACACGACGCCGGTGAATGACTCGATTCGCCCTTACGCTGACTGTCATTGTAGGCGACATATATACTGACAACCTTGCCTTGCGGATTGCGGTATTCGGCCATCAGGTAATCGCTCAAGTGTAGAGATGCCAAGAGGTCAGCATTCAGCCCAAATCGGGCACCCTGCCACTCGCCTACCGTCATTGGAAACTGCTGCAGAGGCCTGGCGATTGGAACCTTTTCACGGAAATCCAGGGTACGAGAAGCACCCAGTGTCCCCAACAACAGGATAGTGACTACAGCGATCATCTGCCAGGAGAACCGGCTCCCGACATTGTCTCCAGACTGGATATTGAAACTTTGTTCGGCAGGAGAAGCCCCTCCGATACGCCGTAGCAACCACATTTCTCCCAGCAGCAGTGCAAGACTGACCATAAAGATCAACCAACCGGAAAAATCGTGAAAAAAACCCTCGGCAACAGCTGCCCCCCAGAACTGGTAAAGAAAGCCGACAGAAGCTATCCTCAGGCTGTTGGTGAGTACCGTCAGCGGGATCGTGGAGATAACCAGAACAGCTTTCTTCCACCTGGCAGCATTGAAATGATAGGCAAGCAGCAGACCGAGCAACAGTAGAGGGATCAGGTAACGAAGACCACTGCAGGCATCCACCACCTGTAACTGGGTAAATCCGAGGTCAATTTTGTTACCCTCCCGAAATGCGGTCAGACCGGCAAGCCGGATCATAGCGACCCCAATCTGGGAGGAGAGGAGCTTCAACTTAAAGCTCATGTTGCTGTAAACCACGTTCGGCAGCGGGAACATGGCCAGAAGGAATAACATCGGGAAGGCAATTTGCTTGAGCTTGTTCCACCCCAGGTACATCCAAAGCAGACCTACCAGAACCAGCCAAGATGACAGAGAAAGGGCATAGTATTCCCCCCCCAGTTCACCCAGCCAGTAAAGCGCAATGCCCGGCAACAACACAGCGAAGCCGCTCCATGAGGGCACTGAAGGAACTCTATCTAATTCCCTTCTTTTTTCCCATACCAGATAGGCTGCAATAAGTGGCACGAAGTAACAGTAAGCAAAGTCTTCATTTCCCCATAACTTCAACATATTTGAGTAGGGTACGAAGTACAACAGGCCGCAAATAACAGCTATAGCCGAGCATATAAATATGTTTGCTGTGCGTGTCTTCAGTGTCTTACCTATTTGACTCATTGATTGGCCTAAGTTTGCTCCGACAAGGCTGTCTCATTTCACTGCCAAAGCATATTCTGTCCCTGTATCAGAAGTCTCCTCGACACTAACTGGCATTATTTTGATCTGCTTCTTTTGGTCTCATAAACAACCACTTTGCATAATATTTGACTAAACTTATGATATGTATCCACATCAATCGATTCATTATTGAAAATCTTGTCGTACTCTCTCTCCCGGCATTATGCTCGACTTTCCACAAAGGCTGATGCCAAACCTCCCAATTATGCTTCCAAAAAGTCCGGCACCAATCCATATCTTCTACATACATGAAATAACGGGGATCAAACATCCCTGCGGAATCTATGGCGCTGCGTCTAACGAGCATGCAGGCGCCAGATACCCAGTCAATTGTTTGGGGTTTAGAAGTATCGACACTTTCGAGTACCGAGCCGGTATTTGATTTAAAGGTACGCTTCAATAATCGGTTTATAAGCTTCAGCGGTGTCATGAAATACCGGCATGAATCCTGTATTTCTCCGGCATTATCGATAATCATAGGGCCTATTACACCAATATAAGGGTTTTCTTCCATCATTTTGACAGCATATTTTATTGACGAATCCAGCATTCTACAATCAGGGTTAAACAACAGGACATATTCCCCTGTTGATCTCAAAATTCCTTGATTGCACGCCTTGCCAAACCCAACGTTTTCACTATTGAAGATGAAATTGGCTGCTGAGAATTTAGAAATTATATCAGCTTGCTTTTCATCTGAATAACAACTGTTACTTGTTACAATTATTTCAGTTGAATCATTACACCAAGTGATGATGGAATTTATTGCTGGTATAATTATTTCCGTATCTTTATATTCAACAATTATGACACTCAAGTCCATCAAATATTATCCTCAATAAAACCGGATATGATTTCTGCTATTCTGTTACAATGCTTAATAGCAATGTCACGTGTACGCGCCTCATTTATGGCCCTAGGAAGATCCGCAATATCATAGACCCCAGTAACTAATCCCAATCTTTCGAGTTCGCGCACTAATTCTTCTTGACAGTCAGGAGCTTCGTTGAGTTCCGGTTTACGTGGAACTGCCACCACCTTTTTCCCTGCTCTAAGACAATCTGCTATACTGCCAAATCCCCCCTGGGTAATTACCAGTTCAGATTGAAGAATCTTCTCGTGAACCGCGGATTTTTCGAGAAATCTTCTATGGCTTGCGTACCGAGGAATATATGCGGTGTGCCCCAATTGGACAAATAAATCTTCTCCCGATTGCTCGGCATACAGATCCACTGCGCGAACCAGTCTTTCAAAACAGTAAGGATTTGTGCCGACAAGAACCAAAATCAAATCAACAAACCTCCGTACCTGGCTCGCGGGAAATGCTTTAACAAAGGCTCCCACTGGACTATGAACAGATCGCTGACATAGTACATGAACTTTCCGGTCAACGAAGGATTGTAGATTCTGGCACCTGTTTCAATGTAGATTATTTTTGAACCAAATAATTTACCTATCACGCACATCCCTATGGTCATACCACTGCCAGTGCTTAAAATAAATTTTGGCCTTTTCATAATATATATTCTGAATGCCTGAATAAAATTAACAAGATATTTAAAAGGGTTTTTATGCGGATTGATTATGAAGTGAGTTTCATATCCGGATGGATTATTAACCAAATGAGGAAGACGGTATGTTACAACGAATGCGGGAGTTTGTATATTTTCTATTGCCATTAAAGCTTCAGTCAAATGCCCCCCTGCAGAACAGACAACACACAATTCATTATGCTTGTTAAACATAATTGTGCTTCCTATCATTCTCGTTCGGAATGTATGTCGCCTTAAATCGCGCAGCGAAATCAGCGAATGAGACTGAAGCTGAATATTTTCTCGCAATAATGCCTAATGGGTCAAAAATAACTATCGGCGGCTCATCAGAGCGTATTTTTCTGTCATGTACCTCCAAGTTGAACGCATAGATATCAAGCGGGAAACCATGCAACAATGCTCTGAATCTTTCAATAAACACCCATACCACTGCCTTTAACCATGATGTAGCGTTATTAGCCGGGAACACCCGCAGATCATAGTCAGACGACGACTTGAATTCATTTCTTGAAAGGCTTCCATAGGCAGCAGCCCCAGTTAAAAATTTGATCCCTTGAATTCGTAAATACATTTTCTCTACATAGGCAATGAAATCTTTAGGGTTTGAATGGCATTTGCCAATATTTTTTCTCAATACATACAAATGACCGTTGATAAACATATTTATTGAGTGTGCTATGAGTATTGATACAACAATATTTACGTGTAAAACAACCAACAAACCAACCAGTATTGAATCCAAAAAGATCTTGAAAGCCGCCTCACGCCTATCCATATACAGCATTCCCTGAAATAACCAGTAAGAAGCGATAATACCAAAATATGACTTGGCTAATCTATCGAGATGTAATCTCTGTAGTATTGGATGAACTTCTTTTTGCGCCATTTCTATACTAACTCCTGCAGGATTTTCTGCATTGTTTGCTCAGGGGTTCCATTATTGTCGATAACAGACCACTTGAAATATGCGGCACAATCTTCATATAGTTCACAGCGCAGGTCAAAGTTTTTGTCCACTTGTACATCCGGTCGTGAGCAAAAAATCGCCGCCGGCTTTCTACTGATAAGTAATACTTTGTGCGGTGCAGGAAGCAGCTTGACGAATAACCGCCCCAAAGATGTCCGATATAAGCGTTGTAATTTCGTATCAACCATGACATCAATCAGTGTGTCATACGCGCCCCTGTCGCATATCAAAACGTTTGAACTCCCAAGCTTCGGCCACACCTTAAGCGCCGTCATAAGCCAAGTATCAATAAGTTGAAACAGTATAAAAAGCCACGCAATAAGCGAAGATCTATGGAAATCGTGATAGCCGATACGAACACCATTTACTTCGAGATAGTAGTTCAGCCCCAGCAACCTGCAGATAGCCAGGAGAGGTTTTGATGTTATATTGGAGAACCGTAGCCAAAGGTGGCTGACAGAAATACCCTGTCGCTGCAGTTCGGTAATAAGTTTTTCAGTCAAAAAACTTTTCCCGGACCCGTCGACACCGGTCATGTAAATCACCCGGGGCAGTCCAGCAAGGTCATTGCGCATCAGAACCAACCACCCCGGCAAATCGTTCGGTTATCATGTCCCATGTCGGGTAGTCACTCATGTACTGCAAACAATTCTTTTGTAAACCAGCATAGTGCTCTTCATGTCGGCAAATTGAATTCATGGCTGACGCCAACCCCTCTTTGTCCCCAGGCCGAACGACTATCCCCCGGTTGCGAACCATTTCCGGCATACCGTCGACATTAGTGGTGATAACCGGCTTCCCCAGCGCCATCGCTTCCAGGGCCCCGATCGGCATATCGGATGGCACCAGAATAAATGGAATAACAATCGCATCGGCAGCCATCAGATACTCATGGACTGATTTTTTGGGAAGGAGCCCTGGAACAATAATTGTGCGATCAGCGATGCGAAGCTCCTCAACACGGCGGCTCAGTGCTGTCGTTTCCTCATGGTTATCAGTCCTGGCAAGGACAAGGAGAACGGTATCGTTACTGCGCTGACAAGCGACAGCATACGACTCCAGCAGGAAATCTACGCCACGAATTCGGTACAACGAGCCAAGATACATCAATATATTTTTATCGTGAGGTAAGGTATACTTGCACCGCATTTCCGCTACTGCAGCAGGTGCAATCATATCGTTGCTCTGCTCATGCCCGGGGGGAGCGAGGCAGATTTTGGCAGGCAGAGCCCCATTAGCAATTAAGAGGCCGGCATTCCGTTCGCTCAAAACCGCCGCGGCCTTTACAAATGGCGCATTAATCAAATAAGAGGTAAAACGAAGCGGCACCAGGACATTCTTGTAATGAGATATGAGCTGCCGGAAAGGGATATGCTGCGACTGTGCAAGCAAGACCTCCTTCAGCGAATAAAATGGCCCAGTGAACAGAAGAATTATCGGGCGGTTCAATCGTGAAAGACAGCGATAATAGAGCACTGCCTGTGGAGTGGCTGACCAAACGATACACTCGGCCTTGGCGGTCAACTCTGTAAACACTCCTGGGACAAACAGTTCCCGTGCAGTTAGTCTATATACCGTTACCCCCTCAACAATCTCACCACCAACTGTCCGCTCGTCTTCTACCGACAACAGTGACACCTCATGTCCTGATTTGGCAAGACCTGAAGACACTTCCAGTAGATAGCGCCAGGGCATCAAGCGAAGATTTTTCGCCCTGAAATCATGGCAGAAAAACAACAGCCTCATTCTTATGCTTCGCCTGCAAGAAGCGATGTATGTCTACGATTACAATCCATAAGCCACTGTGCAGTTTTCTCCACCATCTTTTCTGAGGTAAACTCGGCCTGAAATCGCTCACGTGCCTGTATCGCCATATTTCTCCTTAATTTTTCATCGGACAGCAATGTCAAGACACCGTTGGCTAACGCCTGCGGATCGGCAAATGGAACAAGAATGCCGTGAACCATGTCCTCGATAGCCTCAGGATTCCCTCCAACCCGTGTTGCAACAATGGGCAATCCGGCCCGCATCGCCTCCAGGAGGGCAATTGAAAAATATTCGGCAAAGGAAGACATTACGAACAAATCCAGGGCGGTAAGGCATAAAGCAATATCTGATCGATATCCGGCAAAAGTTATATAACCATTAATCCCAAGTGATTGTGCCAATGTTAAGAGCTGGTTCTTTAATGGGCCATCACCCCAGATAACAAATCTAACATCCTGTCTGATCTCGACTATCAAAGCAATTGTATGAAGAAACCATTGCAGCCCTTTTTGAGACGCCAGACGACAAGCCGTCCCGACAAGAAAACAACCATCTGGCACTCCAAGAGACTTACGTATCTCTTCACGTTTTTCAGGGAGATACTCGATATCAGGGATGCCATTGTATATAACACTGATATTCTGTTCGTCGACACCTTTAGAAACCAGTATTTCTTTGGAAAACCGGGACACGGTAACAACATCCTTGACAACATAACGAAAGAGGATCTTTTGCAGAGCGTCAAATAAAGGTTTTCTCAATTTCTGAGCCGGTGTGCTGGGGAAATAGTCTCCATGCCAAGAGGATACTATTGGAATATCAAACCCAACTCCTGAAAGAGCCGCAACAAAGACTCCGTTGAAACCATGAGCAAGAATCAGGTCTGGTTTCTCTTTCAAAAGTATTTTTCGCAATGTCAGTATACATGACAGATCAAGTCTCGAAACTATTGGCAAGAGGACAATGTTCATTTTATCAATACTGGTATGATCAAGTTGCCATTTCTGCGCATGCAAACAATAACTTTTCAAACTAATCGGGGCATAGTTAGATACATTCTCAATTTCACTTGCATAAACAGCTACGCCACCAGGGATAAAGCCCCAGTGAATGCTGATTATTCTGTTTTGTTTCGTATTATTAAGCACTTTATTAAATTACACCTTAATGGCATTATAAAACAGGACCAAAGTCTGTGTTTGTTTCACCATAACAGCTCAATGTTTTTCGTAATTACATGACCTAATATCTCTTGACTCGCCCCAGAACCATCTCATTAACAATAGGAAGATAATTAAATCACTGGTAATGAACATTATCCCACTGCCGACCAATCCAAATTGCGGAATCAGCAAGCAGGCCAAACTAAGTGATACAACCAATTCAATAATGGACATCCGAACAAATTTAAGAACTTTTCCCGCACCAATAATTGCTGCGGATAGAATAGAAACCCACATAACGTTCAGAGAACATGCAATACCCAAAAATGGGAAAAGCTCCAGTGCAGATGCATATCTTTCACCAAAAAATTTGGCAACAATAAGGGGTAATATAAATACACAACCAGCTCCGATCAATATTCCCAGGAGAGCCACACCGCCAAGCAAGACTTTTACTTCATGCCTCCAGAGCATTTGGTCATTACTATAAAGCCTTGCCATCCGGGGTTGTATGGTGATATTCAAGGCACTCGGAATAAAGTTTATCACTTGATAAAATTGCATTCCAACACTGTATTGAGCCACTAGCGCTGAACCACCAAGCACACCTACCAATGCAACCCTTGCCTGAGCACTCATACTACCGACTATTCCACTAAGAGCGTAAGGAGTCGATCTTTTTAAAATATTTACTACTGTATTATTGGCTTCAGGAAACTCGGCAATAATTGATCGTATCTTGTAATTAGTTCGCCGCCCAACTATTAGCAGTGCCAGAAGGTTCGCAATGAGCATAACCAACAAAAGTTCCAGCAGATTGAAGTCAACCAGGAACAAGCTGGAACAGAACAATAATTTAATTATTGCTCTAGTGGGCAAGACAATACCTTCAGTCAAATTGTCATCATTAGCCCTCAAAATCATAAAGTAACTGATTGTTTGCGCATCTGTCATTGCTGTAATCAAGAGTGCCAGGAAAATATTCACTGAATAGTGTGACAATCCGAATAAAATCAAACCGCTGGCAACACCAAGCATTATGCCCAAAATTGCTTTGGCTTTTCTTGAGATTTTGAGATAAGAACCGGACTGTTCAGGATAAAGACTACACTCCCTGAAAACCAGTTCGTTTACCCCCCAGTTAGAGGTCATAACTACCAAAGCAGAAACACTTTGAAGAAAGACATATTCTCCCACCTGCTGAATGGAATAATGTCGGGCAATAATCCAGAAAATGCCAAAACCGCATATTGCCGAGGATATCTTTGCGAAAAAGACCCAAGATGATCGGCAGAGGAGCGATAATGTGCGACCGGAAAGTTTAAATGTCATCGATTCTTGAGATCGATCCTGCCGAAAGGTCATCATAGATCCTGAGCACGCGGTTCATAATTGAGCTTTCCGAGATATCGTCCAAGTTAATTGTCCTATTGTACATGCCACTGGAAACCAAAACACTCGCTTTTTGAATGCCTTCTGCAACGCTTTCGACAGTATGTTGGCAAATAAAACCATAGGATTTATTATCAAGCCATTCATGCACGTCGCCAACGTCAGTCGTCACAATCGGACGTTGGGCGAAAATTGCCTCTTTTACGATTGTCGGAGATGCTTCAACGTGACTGGTTAACAAAACAATCCCATGTTGCTGAAGAAGACTCGGAACTTGTATATTGGGGATACGGCCAAGAAATGTTATCCGATCAGCAAGGCCGAGATTTTGCGATTGTACAAATAACTTATTCCGTTCGTCTCCATCACCGGCAATAGTGAGAGTATAATTATGACCGGTGCTGACAAGTTCAAACAGAGCATCGATAGCCAGCTTTATGTTCTTTTCAGCAGAAAGCCTTGAAACAATAACCAGCTTATAAGCCAAATTCGGATCAGGTGGCATTGATTCTGAGAAGTTTTTTGTATTCAATACTGCAGGGATAATACTAACTCGATTGTAATTATTAAGCAGGATCTGTTCTTTGAGAGATTCAGCAGTTCGTCTCGAAACAACAATCAAACGGTCAGCTTTATTAACAGCCTTTCGTTCCAGCAACATCATTATCCTCCTGATCGGGGAAGACAACACTCCAAGTTTGTTCTTAAGAAATATACCTGTTATCCCGTGGTAGGTAATTATTACTTTTCCATTTTTTGGGATCAGAATATATTTTGGCCAAGCAGCGTAATTTCTATGAAAATGAAAGACATCATGTTCTGATATTGCATTCTTATTAACAAAGAACCAAAACCACAATCCGATATAATATCTGAAGAAATTAGTCCCTTTCGATATATATTCAACATCAGAATGGACCGGTTCATTTGTTTGAGCAATGCGTGTCGCAATAAATTTGAAATTTAAATGGCTGTTTTTTGATGCCCGATGAATACATCTGAAATGTTCTGCGCCCCCTCCTTGATCATCAGCATAAGGATCATTATTATAAAATATATAAATCATGGTCATTTTCCTGCAATGGCAAAAGTATGTTCAATCATGGAAGCTTAATGCAAAACGTAAAATATTTATCTGGAATTTTTTATTGAAATTCACTTTCTCAGTTCGAAAAAGAGTGTTCCGTTGATAAATGGCAATTTTATCAACTGCTCCCCACAAAAAGGCGCCAGCATCCCGATCCCCCCCAAAATAATATTTACCGGATAGCGAATCAAGCGAAGACGCGGCCAAGCCAACGTCAATCGTAAATATGGGATAGACCGAGTAAACCTTGAACTCGTATAGTGCACGTTACTTAACCCGGTAAAATAGTTCATCGTGCGCAAAGTAATAAAACGGCAGTGCGTGGGGTCATCGTACATATCAATACTGAATGCGTGCGGAACACAGAACCGAAACACGCCATTTGGTTTCAGAATTCGGCTGATTTCACATAGTAACTGGTCAAGGTCATGCACATGTTCCAATACATAACGGCTGATAACCATATCGAACGTGTTATCAGCAAATGGTAGAGGTGCCCCTGGCGAAACCACATAGTCCGCATCAGCACTGCTGACGATATCAACACCTATATGCCCAGGCTTCTTGCGGTTGCCACAGCCGTAATTCATTACCTTGGCACTGGGAGATTCATAATCGAAATATACTTCGTCTGGATTTATCAATAGCCCTAAAGATCTTTGAATATTGATCATATACTCATTCCGATATGCATAAGTATCTTAATAAGAGAAGCAAGTATTGCTGCGCATTTGTTTAGATCTATAGTTCCGGGTTAATTGGTTGGATATTGAACAAGGTCTGTCTTTTCCGTTGCGCATTTCATTGTATCAACAGAATAAACATATACAATAATTGAAGTGAATAATATAAGTGAGTATGAATTAACCGTGATATCAGATCCAGTTATTGTGCGTAAAAATTGAATTATTAGAATAGATCCGATTTGTAAATTAAATGTATAGCGGTCAAAATCTTCGTTTTTAGACCATCTATTTATTACAAATAGACATCTGTTTAAAGTTGAAGCAAGCATGGCAAACCATATTGAAAAACCTATCATTCCACAGTCTATCAGTACATTAATATATGAATTATGAGCTGCAATTCCAATAAAATTTGATGAATAAAAACCATGGCCGATTCCTGGTGCTTTTAAAAAAGACTCCCACCCGATTGACCAAGCATCGGTACGTCCGCTCATAGAGGCAAGACTCTTTTCAGTGGCTCCTCTGCGAAGATATGCTTCGACGGTACCAAAACCGTCCCCTAAATTTCCTGTAATTGCGTAGTTTGCGTAACCGAGAAGTATTGCGAAAAATATCATAAAGAGAAGATATCTCAGCTTTGGCATATAAACTGACAACATGACAAATGATAACAAAAGCCCTATTATTGCGGTTCTACCTTGGGCAAGTAACAATACCGACATTGCCAGAATAATTTTACTTATAACATAGGTCTTTGAAGAGAACTTATAGTTATTACTGCCATATTGACATAATGCCGTGATCGCTACGATTGCAGCAATATATGATAAAGAATTCGAGTTAAGATGTGGGAAGCCTTCTAACAGAAACCCGAAAAGACCGGGATTAGGTTTACGCGTTATGTGCGGGACTAATACTCCTCCGAGTGCAGACAACAATAATAGTATGCTGAAGTAGAAACAGGATATTTCGACAAGAAATTCTGAGTGGTTTTGCTTACGAAGAATATTAACAGCTACAACACCCAACAATGCCAGGATAACAATTGAAATCGCCTTAAATACTGAAAGATAAACAGCCGGTGATACCGGAGAGGTCAAAACTCCGTATATTCCATACAGTATGAGGAAGAGAAGAGGCCCTCGCAAATTTTTAACCCACGCATTATTAATTGATAAAACAATAAATGCAATCCCACCGATTACTACTGACATTACCTGCAGTAATGCCGACCGGTCCATAATACCCAAAGCGACACGAGGTTCATCCCTGCCGAACCATAACCCGAGCCCTATTAACCAAATAAACCAAACTAAGCCAAGAAACTTAGCTGAACCTCTAATGCTCTGAAGATATTTTATAAAATTGCCCACGTTCAATAAAAGACTAATTGCAAAAAATGATGCCCCTATAATCAATATTGCGTTGGCAATTTGTCCCATAAATTCTATTTACTCTCCATCGCACAAAATCAAAACTGAAACGTTCTTACACATTATTTTGCTGTATATTTCAATGCGCGGTTAAATGAATCGTCAGGCGAGTAATCTGATGGGCGCCACATATAATCAGAAGTTGTATACCACGAGACATGGGCGCCATCTTCGTTAGGCTGGTCAACAGGCAGGAAAAAAAACCCGGATGTAAAACGAAATAAGTTTTCATCACCACCTTTAAATGGAGCAACTATTTTCGGTATAGGTGTTTGACCGGCAGCTTTAGGATAATACTTTCCAGGATAATAATTTGACCAAACGATTATTTTTCTGTCACCCGATACATGCGAGAAATCTTGGGCTTCCTTGCTGTCTGCAACTGGATCTCTATATGTCCTTCCACTCCAAACGAATTCTATTTCTTTCGGCAGCATTGAAACAGATTTCAGGTAAGCTTTCCCGCCTTCTGTTAGATTATGAACTCCCGAATATTCTGTTGGAATAATTCTAAACACAATGTCTGGAGCCACCTTTTTCAGTTTAGAGTATACTCGTGAAATAAAATGATAATGCGCCTCACCCAAATGTTTAAACATTGCTTTATCTTGGTCATATAAAAAATACGAATCAGGCGGAATATCATCAAATGCCAAATATAAATTCCTAAATCCAATTGAATATAAGGTGAGAAGATTCCTCGTAACCCCTTCAACGTCTTGTTGAGATGAATACATAACCCCGCCCTTCTCACGTCCGGGGAAAGGAAACTGTCGATAAGGCCTCAGACCAACAGATGGCGTTATAAAGTTTTTTGAACAATCTTCAAAAAATGCCTTTAAATTTTTCTTGTCTGAATCATTAAAGGGCAACGTACTTCTTTTTCGAGCATCATCCCAGCCAGCCAACCATACAAAATTGAATTTGAGTTGTTGGGCTCTTTCCCGATATGGCCAACCCGTATAAATTGTTTTGCGATCATGAATGACTGGCGGGCCATTAAACCATCTTTTAAAATCTCCGAAAACAATCCCCCTTGTTTCATACAAGGGACGGTCAACAATGGTCGCTGCCCGAAAATAAAATTCATTCCCGTTAGTGACATGAAGCTGTTTGAGTGACTGAAGCGCGTAATATCTGCCAACTTCCGTATTTGCAACCATAAGAATTATAATTTTATTTTTGACTTCCCCTGCATAAAGCAAATAACCTTGACTGCCTAACTGACTCCAATCACGGTTAAGATTCAGCATGTTAATATATCGTTCAATTTTGCTGTCAGTTGGGGAGCCAAGCATTATCAGAGTTTTTGTTGCGGAGGCATTTGACTTTAGGTCGTATTGAAGAATTTCTTCGGAAGTCATGCCTTGAATCAATTCCAGTAATCTTTTTTTCGTAGTCGCGTCTATACCCTTTTGCGTTAAGATCGTCACTCGGCCCAGTGGACCTAAATTGGCCCCGTATCGAGCTTGCCATGGTTTTGGAATGACTTCTCCCGCAGCAAGTAAATAAGACCCGAACAAAATACAACAAACCTCAATAAAAACTAGAAACGTTTTCACAACAAAAGCCCCCTACCGAAACCCTACATATTTCCAAGATCCCTGTGAGCGGCCTCCTCCAGCAGAAACCTCGTCCTTTTAAACTGGTGATTCCAGTTCCACAACCTGAGGCGTTCGACAGATTTTTTAAAAAATTTATTATGAAACTTTCGTAAATTACTTGCAACGTTGATTTAGCCGTAACCGGTTTCACTCTACCTTACATGAGAAATTGCTAGTCGAGTTGCCAACATACTCTGAAAGCAGATCCAAGTCACTGCCGTTCTTTCATTTCCGGTCTTCGATCACCAGAATTGTCCCTTCTTGCGGCCGCGTACCAGTTAAAAGACTTTTATTAACAATTCCACATAATTATATATTCTATTGTTTGGCACCGTACTTGTAATTTCGATATCGGTAACATGTTGATTTTCAAACATTTTTGTAATCTGCCTCTAATCCCGCGCAATCATTAGATTGGTGCCGGAGGAGGAATGCGCAAGCGATATCCATGCGATACAAGAAGGAGCGAACATGGGCGGGCCAAAGAAAGAATGTGCCGCAAACTTCTCTAAATGCTTATTAATTATGACAATTTTGTCAGGATTCATTCTGGCCCCGGTTATATCGCGCGCCGCTATCCAGTGTTATGACTGTCACGGCAACCGGAGCGAGAGCGACTACCGGCCTATCGACTCCCCTGCCAATGATCCGGTTCGGAACGCGGTCACCGGGGCGTTTCCGGGCAGTCACCGGACCCACATAGCCGGTCCGGGAGCTCCGGCAGTCTGCGCTAAATGCCACCCCGGAAGCGAGTCGTACAACACCTCCCACAGAAACGGCCTCATCAGTCTGTCCGGCAATATCAACAACTCAGCCTCCCCAGCAACTTACAACAATTACAGTTACAGCGGTTACTTTCCCCAGACCCCCACCCCCCTGCTCCACAGCTGCACCAATGTGAATTGTCATTTTGAAAAGATCACCCCGGTATGGGGGAGCCCCGCTTACGTTGCCACCAGCGACTGCAACGGTTGTCATGAGTTCCCGCCGGCTGACGGCAGTCATCCAGCAGCATCGGGCTCCGGCACTAAACACCGTGATTATTACGGGGTTGCGACATCCTGCTCGAAGTGCCACCTCGACCATCTGGCATCGGCAGCACCATTTGCCCATGCCACCAGCGCCGGGAAACGCGGACTGTCGGTCCAATTTGCCGCGCCGCCGAACAACGGGGGGAATTATTCCGGGGACGTGAGTTACGCGACCTATCTCAAAAAGCTCCCTAGCGAGCGAAACGGCAGCTGCGCCAACCTTTACTGTCATAGCAACGGCAACAACGGTCCTCCGATAGTGGTACCGACATGGGGGGGCACTCTTCAGGGAGACTGCACAGGATGTCACGCCGGCGGTGGTGCGGAGACCACTCTCGGCGGCCGTCACGGCAGGCATACGGATACAGCACGGTACAACTTCAAATGCGAGCGGTGTCACAAGAATACGGTGGATACCGCCAATACCGTCGTCAACAGGGAACTGCACGTCAACAATGTCAAGGATGTCGCCTTCAAGGAAGGTGGCAGTTACGGTGCCGATAAATCCTGCAACGGCACGTATTGTCACAGCGATGCCCGCAACGGTTTGCCGCGAATCCCGGTGAAATGGTCGGATACCGGCATAACCATGCAGTGCGATTCCTGCCACAAAGGGACGGCAAATGAGAACACCGCCGCAAACTGCGCCTCGACCCAAGGGGTGTGGAGTTCGGCACGGGGGTTCTGCACCCCGCCCCTGACCATGGCCTCCAATGGCCATGACCGCCTGGTCGGATACCGGTGGATCAGAAAATACCCGTGTTACTATTGCCACAACGCCACGGTCACCCGATTCAACACCGTCACCACCTTTACCAGGCATCTGAACGGCTCAAAGGACATAGTCTTCGATCCCAAATGGAACATCGTCGGCAGACCGAACCCGACCTACGATCCGGCTACCAAGCAATGCAGCGACGTTTACTGCCACAGCGACGGCACCACCAATCCCGATGCCGTCCGCAAGTTTGGCTGGAACGAACCCAAGACCAACTGCAATTCATGCCACGGACACCCCCGTGAATCATGTTCCACTGCCGGCTGCCATGACGGCAGGGTAGACGTCATCGGCAAGGTATGGGTGCTCCCTGCGGCATTCGGCAGCATGAGCAGTTACCACTGGCCGCTGGGGCAAGAATGGAAGGCCTCTCTGCCGATGTTCCCGAACCTGGGGGCCGGCAATGCCAGGGCCAATTCCCATCCACGCCATACGGAGACCAATTTCACCTGCGACGAGTGCCATGCGGCAACCATAATCAACGGTTCCTGCACCTCGTGCCATACAACCGGCGTACCTCCGGGGAGCATGACCGAAGTGGCGCACCTGAACGGCGCAGTGCATGTCAACAAGACAAAAGACGTGGTATTCAAACAGGGGGGCTCATACAACCCGGTCTCAAAAATCTGCAGCAACACGGCATGTCACGCCGGCGGTACCGACCCGGTCTGGGGTGGGTCGGTCAACAATTCGGTTATCTGCCTCGGCTGCCACGGCACCTCGAATCCCGACCAGGACAGCTATGTTACCTTCAACGGGACCCGCGCCCGGATAAACCTGTCGCAATGGTATGCAACCGGCCATGGCCGGTACTCCACTTCCGGCCGCTACCCGGTATCAGGGAACCCGGCGGCGAACTTCCCCGGCAACCCATGCTGGTATTGCCACGACAATACGGTCCTGCACAATGACGAAACCAACCTGTTCCGTCTCAGACGACATTCCCAGTTTTCCAACCGTTTTGAAAAGGAATGCGTTTACTGCCACATGAGCGGGCTGGACAGCGAGTGTCTCGGCTGCCACAACAACAAGGAGTCCCTGGCCAAGCAACTGAAGGATATCCCGGCCAACCCTAATGCCGCCTGGCCGGACGGCACCCCGGCAAATCGCCCCGACCATGCCCCGATGGTCTCGGGACAGGTTTCCTGCATAACATCTCAATGCCACTTTATCGATCCGTCAAACCCGACTCACGACATCAAGCTGCACAATTCCGGAGCCGGACTCTGGTCACAAGACCAGAAGGAAGATGTCCGGAACCAGTATATAATGATGGGGGTCTGCCTCAAGTGTCATGACGACGACAGCAGCGGCGAGTGCAACTCCTGCCATACCGCGCCTGCGAACAACCCGTTGAAGTATGCCATCGGGTTCGACCCCGGAACGGGATTCATAAAGCCTAAGAAGGCGCGGGCCTCGTCCGCTCACTTCGGCTACAAGCATTACCGCGAATACAAAGCCAACGGCGTGTGGAAGGGGGGCAAGTTCTGCTGGGACTGCCACGACCCCCACGGCGACAGCAATATCTACATGATTCACGACCAGGTGGCCACAGCAACCGACGGCAAATCGGGTCTGCCGCTGGCCAGGGCACAGGTCTCCTTCACCCGCAAGCAGAGCGGCCTGGACTATGCCAGGACCGTTGCCCCGTACAACGGCATCTGCAACGTCTGCCATGCGCTGCAGGGGGCGAAGCTGAGCAAACACTACGGCAACGATTACGGCGACGGCCACAACTCCAGCAGGGTCTGCACCAACTGCCACCAGCACCGGTTCACTGACAGCCATGCGGAAAATAAGCCCTGCAACAGCTGCCACAACAACAAGCCGGTGCCACGCCATTCAGCCTTCGGCCAGCCGCGCGGATGCACCACCTGCCATACCGGCACGGTCGGGAACCGCGTTGACGTCATGGGACAGTTCAACGGCACCTCGCACCATGTCCAGGGGGTAACTGTTTCGAACAAGCAGTGTTATTCCTGCCATTGGGAAGCAACCCCGGAAGGGCTTATCGATGTCCGCTACCATGAAGGGTACAACTACAAAACTTACACCTCGGTGAAAAACTCCAAGGTGGACCTGGTCGTATGGGGTCCTGGCACCAGACCGGCAACCTACCGGCTTTATTCGACCGCAATCCAGTATACGCCGGCAAAACTGGCCCTCGGCAACATCACCACCGAGCGGCAGGAAGTAGCGAAAATCACCAATCACTGCCTCGGCTGCCACAGCGACCAGAACAACGCCACCCAGCCGTTCGGTGACTGCAAGACCCCGCGTCAGTACGCCTGGGACAGGCAGAGTATTGCCGCCAGGTATTCCCAGACCGGCACGACCGGTTGGGGAAAATACCAGACCAACGGCAAGGGTACAGTAACCAAGGCGCTCTCCGGCCATGGCAATGCCGTTGCCAACCAGGGCGGGTTCGACCCGAACAACGGCACCGACCAGTCCTTTGCCAACACCAGAAACGGCGCCTATAACGTTACCTGCTATGACTGTCACAACTCGCACGGATCCCGCGTGGTCGGAACAACATCAAGCTACGTGACCTTCAACGGCACCAAAAACGGCGCCAACCTGAAGGAAACCCAGGCTGGCAAAGGCGGTTATACCATGTCTTACAAGGCATCCGCCAATTCCGCACCCGACGCGATCAACCCATACAGCGCCGGGGCCGGCCAATGCTTCGACTGCCATCTGACCAGCACCCGCGGAACAACCCCGTGGGGCTACCAATCCACATTCGGCGCCAGCAAGTCGATCAAGGGGTATGTTGATTCGGATATGTTCGGGGCGTCTGCTGCACCCTACATGGATCGCTATCCATACATGAATATGCCGATCAAAGGGGGACACCTCAAGGCATCGAGCTACCTCAACCATTCCACCGCCGGTCAGAACAAGATCAACGGCCTCTGTACCCCGTGTCATGACCCGCATGGAGTGAGCCCATCTCTGGGGAGCAAGCAGGCGTATGCCGTTCCGATGCTCAAGGGAACCTGGATGACAACCCCCTACAGAGAAGATGCCGCCAACCCGGCTACCGGCGGAACAGCGAGCGCTTATGCCGACATCCGCCAGATAGTGACCGAAGACGACAGCAAGTTCGCCGGGCTATGCCTGCGCTGTCACTACAAAAACAACCTGACCAACGGCACCGACCATACCTGGAAGAGCCCGGACAGAATCCACGAATCGGTCAAGGGCTGGAAAACAGCAAACCCCACCATCCAGCACACCTTCACCTGTTCCAAGTGCCATGCTCCGCACACGAGCGGACTGCCTCGGCTCATGGTAACCAACTGCCTCGACTTCAACCACCAAGGTCGTAAGCAAACCGGTGGTTCGGCAGGCTCAGGGAGTTGCACCGGGTGTAATGAGTATAGCGGTAACAACGGCGCCGGCTACGGCGGCGGCAGCTTCCCGCTCGGCGGTGGTGAAGGCGGGGCATCTGCATCCTACATGGTCAACTGCCATCCGACCGGCGCCTGGCCGGACAACAGCTGGAACACGAAAACACCATGGTAAGGCACCGGGTTATGGGTTATGCACCGCAAGATCATTCAGTCAAGCAATTCGGAGGGTATCCGATGAATTTTCCGTTTTTGACCAACGACAGCCGTGACGGTGGTAGAGCTGCTGGAAAACGTCAACTGGCCCGTATCGTAAACCTCATGATGGCTGTTTTCATGCTGCTGTTGCCGCTGTCGGCATTTGGGGCCGGGGGAGACGTTGCCTGGCAACTCGCCGACCAGTTGCCGGGAAAACAGGAGGCGCGGGCCTCGGCAGTCGATAAAGCCGGCAATGTCTTTGCCACCGGCTACCAGAACCTTGCCGCTGGCGTAGATGACGACTATTACACGGTAAAGTTCAAGGCCGACGGCAGCGGCATCGCTTGGCGGGCAACCTATGACCGGGCGCATGGCTCGGACCAGGCCACCTCGATCGTCATCGATTCCGAGGATAACGTCATCGTGACCGGTCATACCTGGAACGGGACCAACTACGATATCCATACGATCAAGTACAGCGGCGAGACCGGCGCAGTACTCTGGCAGCACACCTATAACGGCATTGCCAAAGGCAACGATTACGGAACCGCAATTGCCGTGGACAGCCTGAACAACGTTTATGTCGGCGGATATTCGCAGAACAGCGCCGGAAACGAGGATTATATCCTGCTGAAGTACTCGGCCACCGGCCCTAATCCGGACGGCACCCCGCTTTGGACGGCCATTGCCCATGGCACGGCAGCCGGAGCCAACAAGATTGCCTCAGTGGCAACCGGCAGTGACGGAGTCGCTGTAACCGGTCAATCGTGGAACGGCACTGCATTCAACATCCTTACCCTGAAGTACGACTTCAGCGGCACCAAGCTGTGGGAGCGCACCTACTCTACCGGCGCCGCAAATCCGTGCCTTGGCGGGTATGTCAGGATGAATACAGGCGGTGACCTGTTCATTACCGGGTCGGCCTCGAACGGCCTGGACCTGGATATCTATACGGCCCGGTACAATGGGGCCACCGGGGAGCCGGTATGGGAAAGGACTTACAACGGCGCCTTTGACGACGAACCGAGCGGATTGGTGATCGGACCCGACAGCAATGTCTACATCACCGGCTACACCTGGACCATGACCTCCCAGAACGATTTCTACACCGCCAAATACGACGGCGCCACCGGCGCCGTGATCTGGGAGAAAAACTTCAACTCCAACAACGGTAACGACGACATCGCCTCCCCGACCGGGATTGTCCTTGACCCGCTGGGCGACCTGTTTGTAACCGGTTTTACCGTTGCCGACAAGAATTACGACTTCCAGACCATCAAATACAAGAAAGACAACGGCACCCTGCTCTGGAACAGCAGACTGAACGGGGCGGCCAACCTGAACGAACGGCCGGCCGGTATTGGGCTTTCTCCTACGGGAGAACTGCTGGTATCCGGATGGTCTGACAGCGGCGCCAACGGGGTTGATTTCCTGGTGGTAAAATACGATCCCGGCCTGCTCGACCCGCCGACGGCCCTTACCGCCCAGGCCGTTACCAACAGCAGCGTGGACCTCTCCTGGGTAGACAACTCCGGCAATGAAGACGGATTCCGTATCGAACGGTGCGCAAACCAGGGGTGCACGGATTTCTCGGAAATCGCCACAACGGCTGCAGGTGTCACGGCGCATACCGATACCGGCCTCGACCCCAACACCTATTACTCGTACCGCGTCAGGGGAGTCAGCAGTGCCAGTGGCTACTCGCACTACAGCAACGTGGCCACGTCCCTGACGGTTGTCGTCAGCTTTGTCGCCCCGGTATCGCCCTATGTTTACAGCGGGTTAGCGGGCAAGGATGATTTCGCCAACGCCATTGCAGTCGGCCCGGACAACAATCCGGTCATAGCCGGCCAGAGCAACGATTATCCGGCAGGATACAGTTCCGGGGAGACCTCGTTCGACTACCTGCTGCTGAAACTCGACCGTACCGCTATGAATGCGCTCTGGACAGATCGCTACAATGACCCGACCGACGCTTCCGACATCGCTACCTGCGTGGCCGTGGACCGGAACAACAGCATCGTGGTCTCCGGTTATGCCACTCTGCACAACGGCGCCAGCAACGACGTCAACTCGCTGTACACGATGAGGTACGCAGCCGCCGGCCCTCCGGCACTGTCGGCTGACCAGTACAACGGCCCGGTGCCGGGCGGAGCCACGGATGACCGCGCCATTGCCGTTGCCATCGCCTCGGCATCCGACAGTTCCAACAACGTGGTGGTCGTGGGGTACGGGAAAAATATCGATTCCAACGACGACATCTATGTCATCAAGTACAATCCGGACGGGAGCCGGGCCTGGGTTGCCACGCCGTTTGACGGGAACCAGGGGGATGACTTCCCGACAACGGTAATCCTGGCGCTTGACGGCAGCGTCTTTGTTGCCGGGTACAGCGAAACCGGCCCCAATACCAATATCCACAGATATTTCGTCTCCAAGTACAACGGCGCTACCGGCGCCAGAATCTGGACCGACCTGTCAAGCATTGTGCCTGGAGGAGACAGCAGGTTCAACAGCCTGGCCCTTGACAGCGCTGGTGATCTTTATGTCACCGGGTTTGCGGTCAACGCCTCGGGCAATAAAGATTTTTACACGGTCAAATACAGCGGCACAGCAGCAACGGCACAACAGATCTGGACCAGGACGTTTGACGGCTCAGCCCATGGCGACGACGAGGCAGTAGCTGTCAGGGTAGATCCGGTCGATGACGCGGTCGTCGTGGGGGGAACCACGCTCAGCGGCAGTGAAAACCATGACATTACCGTGGTCAAGTACAGCTCTGCCGGTGACCAGCTCTGGTCGAAGATCTACCAGCGCCCCGCCAACGACGATTTTGCCAAGGCGATGGGGATCGATTCCAACGGCAATATTTACCTGACCGGTAACACCAGCAACGGTTTTTCCACCGACAGCCTGACAGTCAAATTCGACAATCTGGGGAACATCAGTTCCGCGACACTCTACAACGGCTCTGCCAACAGTTACGATGAATCGACGGCACTGGTCGTCAACTCCCTCGATGAGGTTTTTGTCGCAGGTTACACGGAAAACGCCTCCGGAAGCGCCGATGCCCTGGTTTACAAGATTGCCCCGGACAACACGAAACCGTCAGTCCCCCGCACTCTGACTGCGGTTCCCGGCTATGCGGCCGTTGCCCTGACCTGGGCGGACGTCGCCTCCGTCAAGGACGGCTTCAAGATCGAAAGAAAGGTGGGGAACTGTTCCTCCGCAAACGGCAACCCCTGGACCCCTCTCGCGTCCGTACCGGCCACGACCCTTACCTATACTGATTCCGGTCTGAATCCAGGGGCAACATACTGCTATCACGTCCAGACCTACCTGACCAGCGGCGAATCATCGCGCTGGAAGGCAGCCCAGACAACCACTCTTGTCCCGAGCAGCCCGGCCAACATTTCCGCCACGGTAATCAACACGACCAAGGTCAATCTGGCCTGGTCCGACAACACCTCCGGAGAGACCGGCTTCCGGGTCGAACGGTGCAGCGGCCCATCCTGTGCCGATTTCAGCCAGATAGGCACCGTGGCCCCTAATGTCGCCAGTTACTCGGACAGCTCCGCCTGCAACGGTACCAGCTACCTGTACCGGATTCTGGCGTACGGCTCCGGGTGGGAGTCTCCTGCAGGCACCCTGGCAGCGGCGGTAACAACCCCGGTCGCGGTTGCGCCGCTCATCACGGCGACCAGGATTTCGGAAGTCGAGATCGATCTTTCCTGGAACGATCCGAACAGCGACGAGACCGGTTACATAGTTGAGCGGTGTGACGGTGCCGGCTGCAGCGATTTCGAGCCGGTCACCACCCTTGTCCCGAATTCGACGCAGTTCAAGAACACCGGACTCACCGGCAACAGCTCCTATTCCTACCGGGTAAAGGGGTACAAGACCGACAACTGCAGTTGGGAAACATACAGCAACATTGCCTCGGCAACGACCACTATCAACCCGCCGAGCGGCCTGACGGCAAATGCAGGGAACAGCACTGCAGTCAACCTTTCCTGGACCGACAATACCGTGAGCGAAACCGGTTTCCAGGTCGAAAAGTGCGTCGGCAGCGGCTGCGTAATATTCGGCCAGATCGGCAGCGCCGGGTCCAATGTCACAAACTTCTCGGACAGCACGGCCTGCGCAGGGGAGACTGCCACCTTCCGGGTCAAGGCCACCCGGGGGTCGGTGACGCTGTCAAACGGCAACAACGGTTGCTGGACCAGGAGAACACCCCTTACGGTGAGCAATTTTCAGCCCAACTTCCAGATGCGGCTGACTGTTCCTTATGACAGCGACATGCAGGGCAGTTTTGCCGACCTGAGATTCCTGGACAACAATGCCAATCTCGAAATCCCCTACTGGATCGAAGACAAGGTGGACGGGGTTTCCGCAACGATCTGGATCAAGACCGGCAATAACAACTCCTTATCCATGTATTTCGGCAATGCCGCTGCCACCAGTTCGAGTAGCGGGGTAGAGGTATTCGAGTTCTTCGACGAATTCAACGGCACACTGGACAGTGCCAGGTGGCAGGCAACGGGCGCTGCCTCTGTTGCCGGCGGCGCGCTGAGGATCGATTCCGGTGCAGTCTACAGCAACGCCACTGCTGTCTCCTCACCACAGAACCGCGTGTTCGAGATGAAAAGCCAGTGGCTGACCGGCGCAAATGCGTCTTCCGGACTCAGTATCGCCAACGCCAGGTCAACCCAGTTGAGCAACGCCGGGTCCAATCCGCTCGTTTCGTTCGTTACCGATAACGGATCGACCGCCAATCTGCTCGCCTATGGCGCCAACGGTGCCGCCGCCTCATACAATATCGCCAGCGGCACGCAAACAACCACCATTTCGACCGGAACCGCTCTCTACAACCCATTCCTGGCCAACGGCCAGAACACCCGTGTGCCTGCGAGCGGGGTCTGGTCGCCGCCGGGCGGGGGGGATATCACGAGAATCCACGTCGTATCGCAATCGGAAACTGGATATGACTATTTCTATGTCTACAATGCGGCCGGAACACTGCTGGGGACCTATAACGGCACCGTCAACCAGTGGGTCGATATTGCGCCCACAACCGGGTTATACACAGTTTTCCATACCGATGGCAGTGTCCAGTACGGTGTTGGCGGGAATGTGACCGAAGTGTTAGTGAGCGGCATCTCCCCGGTCAATGCCCTCAACAGTTACCGGATCGTCGGCTACGAATTCCGTGATAACAGCGCCATCAGTTATTTCGTCAAAGAGACGAACTACAGCGAAGTAACCCGTAAGAGCTATTCCGGAACCTGGAACGTACCGTCATTTCTCTGGCTCGGTTACCTGACCGGTTCAACCGCAGGAACTACTGCTATCGACAACATGCTCGTCGACTGGGTGCGGGTGCGCCGGTATGCAGCCACAGAACCGACAGCGGTTTTCGGCAGCAAGGAATCTTCGGCATGCTTCACCTTCGCCTCCCCCTGGGAAGGCGCTTACTCCAACACCGCGACAGCAACCACCCCGACACCTTCTACGCCGGTGCTGTCGGCTGCCAGGGCGCACGAAAGCCAGATAAATCTCTCCTGGAGCGACACCAACAGCGACCGGACCGGTTTCCGCCTCTGGAGATGCAGCGGAGCAGGTTGTTCCGATTTCAGCCAGACCGGCGGCATTCTTACAACCACAACCTACAGCGACAGCGGCCTTACCCCGAACACGGAATACCATTATTATGTAGAAACCTTCAAAACCGCCTCCTGCGGCTGGTCACGACCAAGCGCCCAGGCAAGCGCCACTACCACCCTCCTGGAACCGAACAACATTACCGTCACGGCCAACAGCACCACCCAGATCACCCTGGGCTGGGGGGACAGAACAGGCTCAGAGACCGGCTTCAAGGTCTTCCGGTGCCAGGGGAGCGGCTGCTCGGATTTCGCCCTGATCGGTACCGCGGCTGCCAACGCTACCGGCTACAGCGATACCACGGTTGCCGAAAACAGCGCCTACCGGTACCAGGTACAGGCGACAAACAGCACTCTTGGCTGGGACAGCCTGCCGAGCGCAGCAGTGGAAAGGTCCACCCCGGCCGCCTCGGCACCGGTCCTCTCCTCGGTAAACCGGGTATCCGAAGTGCAGCTGCAGGTCACCTGGAGCGACAGTAATACTGACCGTACCGGCTTCAGGCTGTTCCGCTGTGCCGGAGTGGGCTGCTCGGACTTCACCCAGGTGGGGGGCGTCATTACGGCAACGAGCTACACCGATACCGGACTGACTTCGGGTAACAGCTACAGCTACTACGTCGAGAGTTTCAAGACCGCTACCTCCGGCTGGGCCAAGCAGAGCGGCCAGCTATCTGCCGGCACGACGCTGCTCGAACCGGCGAACCTGACAGCAACCAGCGGTGCAACCACCCAGGTAAGCCTGAGCTGGACCCGGACCACGGCCAATGAAACCGGGTTCTCCGTCGAACGGTGTGCAGGGATTGGCTGCAGCGATTTTGTCCAGGTCGGCACAGCTGCAGCAGCGAGCAGTGGATATTCCGACACGTCGGTCTGCAGCGGCATTACCTACAGCTACCGGGTCAAGGCGGTCAACAGCTCGGTGCCGTGGGAGACCGGATTCAGCAGTGTGGCCACAACCGTAACCAGCGGCATTACCAATTTCCTGCCTGACGCCGGTTTTGAAAATGCCGTATCCGGCTGGACTACGGCTGTCACCACCCTGACCGGTACGGAAATCGATACGACGACCGTGCATGACGGCGCAAGGAGCCTCAAAATAACGGCCACCGGGTCGCAACTCGGCAGGTCACAGTCGCTTGCCGTCACGCCTGGTCGGCAGTATACCCTTTCCGGCTACCTGAATACCGCCCTGACCAGCGGTACTGCCCAGTGCGATGTTTATGGGACCGGGATCGATTCCCCCGGAATCGCCATCGCCTATGACAGCCCCAACAACAACACCGGCTGGGTCCAGTTGAGCGAAACCGTGGCGATCCCGGCCGGCACCGGCAGCGTAAGTATCCGCTGCTTTGCATCAGGCTCGCCGCAGGGAACGGCCTACTTTGATACCATACAATTCGTTCCGGCAGATTTCGTGCTTTCCGCCACCAGAAGTTCCGAACGGCAGGTAAATCTATCCTGGCTCGACAGCGTCGTAGACGAGACCGGTTACAAGATCGAGCGGTGCAGCGGTTCCGGCTGCTCGGATTTCAGCCAGATCGGCACGACCGGCGCCAATGTGACCAATCACAGTGACTCGTCGCTAGCCGCCAACACCACCTACACCTACCGGGTAAGAGGCTACCGGACTGCAAGCTGCGGCTGGGATGGCTCTTACAGCACCACAGCAGTCGCAACCACCACGATCACACCGCCCGGCAACCTGAGCGCCACTCCGGTCAATACGACCACAATAAACCTTGCCTGGAACGACAATACCGTTTCCGAGACAGGGTTCGTGATCATGCGCTGCAGCGGCACCGACTGCACAGATTTCTCGCAGCTTACGATCACGGCCGCCAATGCCACCTCCTATCCCGACAACTCGGTGGTTAACGGCACTACTTACCGTTACCAGGTCAGGGCAACCAACTCCACCGTCCCCTGGGATTCGGATTACAGCAGCATAGCCGGGGCCGCCACAACCGCACCGACAGCCCCTTCGGCCCTGAGCGCCATTGAGGGAAGCGACGAGACCAGAATCAACCTGACCTGGACCGACAACGCCGGCGATGAAACCGGGTACAAGATCGAACGGTGCGAAGGGGCCGGATGTGCCAATTTCAGCCAGGTCGGCAGCAATCTGTCAGCAAACAGCGTCTCCTACAGCGATACCGGGCTGAAGGGAAATACCGGCTATAGCTACCGGGTCTCGGCCTTCAAGACCGGCACCAACGGGTGGACCGCAAGCAGCACTGTCTCGGCAACCACCGTTGTTGCGGCCCCAACCGGATTGACGGCAACGCCGACCAGCACCACCAGTGTCAACCTGGCCTGGACGGATAAAACCGGGTCGGAGACCGGCTTCGTGGTCGAACGGTGTACCGGCGCAGGTTGCACCGACTTCAGCCAGCTCTATCTGACAGCCGCCAATGCCGCCTCCTATCTGGACAGCTCGGCGGCAAGTGATACGGTCTACCGTTACCAGATCCGGGCGACCAACAGTACCGTCCCATGGGATACGGCATACACCGGCATCGCCACCGCCACCACCCCGAAGCCGTTGCCGCCCGCTTCGTTGTCTGCGGCGCGCGGTACCAATGAAACAAGGATGAATCTTAGCTGGACCGACAGCACCAGTGATGAAACCGGGTACAAGGTCGAACGGTGCGAAGGGGCCGGCTGCTCGGATTTCAGCCAGATCGGCAGCAATCTGGCCGCCAACAGCGCCTCTTACATCGATACGGCGCTCAAGGGTAACACCAGTTACAGTTACCGGGTCTCGGCCTTCAAGACCGCTACCAACGGCTGGAGTGTGAGCAGCGTGGTAACTGCAACCACCACGCTCATCGCCCCTGCCTCCCTTGCCGCAGCGGCGCCGAATTCCGCCCAGGTAAACCTGACCTGGGCAGACAACTCCGGCTCCGAAACCGGCTTTAAGATCGAGCGGTGCACCGGCGCCGGTTGCACCTTCAGCGGTCCGGAGATCGCCACTGCGACCGCCAACGCCATATCCTACAGTGACACAACCGTGGTCAGCGGCACCACCTACCAGTACCGCATCCGGGCCACCAACTCCACAGTGCCGTGGGATTCGGACTACAGCGGCACCGCTGTGGTCACGACCCCGTCCCAGGGAAATCCGTCGGCCCTTGCCGCCACCTTTACCGGAACCAGGGTAACAGTAACCTGGACCAGGAATACAGTGGACGAGACCGGTTTCTACATCCAGAGATGTACCGGCAGCAGCTGCCTGGACCAGGATTATAGCCAGATCGGCCAGGTAGGGAGCGGTGTGACCAGTTACCAGGACAATACGGTCTGCGGCGGCACCACCTACAGCTACCGGGTCTCGGCATACCGGACCTCCTACTACACCACCCCTTACAGCGCCCCGGTAACGGTGACCCCGGCCCCGACCCTGCCGGTCCTGACCGCGACGCGCATTTCCGAGGCTCAGTTGAATCTCTCCTGGACCGATGCCAACAGCGACCGGAACGGTTTCCGGGTCGAGCGCTGCCTTGGCGCAGGGTGCAGCAATTTTGTCACCATTGCCGACAATCTAGCGGCCAATACGCTCAGCTATGCCAATTCCGGACTGCTCCCAGACTTCAGCTACAGCTATCGGGTCAGGAGCTTCAACAATACGGCAACCTGTGGCTGGGAATCCGCCAGTGCCATCGCTACCCAGACCACCACGATCGCGACACCCGGCTCTCTGACTGCCCTGGCCGCCGGCACCAGCCAGATTGCCCTTTCCTGGACCGATACGACGGCTACAGAGACCGGCTTCCGGATCGAGCGCTGTACCGGCACCGGCTGCTCAGTGTTTACCGAAATCGCCACAACGGCTGCCGGCGCAGTGAGCTGGTCCGATACCGGCCTGACCAGCGGCACGAGTTACAGCTACCGGATTCGGGCGACAAAAACAACAGCGTATGCCTGGGACTCCGGATACAGCAACACCGCCTCGGCAACCACCCAGAACGCTCCGGCGCCGCCAACCGGTCTGACGGCCCAGTCCGCGTCAGCCAGCCTGATCAACCTGGCCTGGAGCGACACCTCGGCTCCGGATGGCTACTACATCGAGCGCTGCGCCGGTGCGAACTGCTCTATGTTCGCCCAGATCGCCGCTGTCGGGGCAACGCCGCGCAGTTACGGCAACTCCGGGCTGGCAGCGACAACGACGTACTGTTACCGGGTACGCGGCTACAAGACCGGCGTCTGGACTACCGGATACAGTTCCACCGTCTGCAGCGCAACGGCTATTGATTCGCCGACCACACTGACCGCCACCCCCCTCAATTCCCAGACAGTGCAGCTGACCTGGGAGGACGGAACCGCGGATGTCAACGGGTTCAACCTCGAAACCCTGCTCTGGAACGGGGAATGGGCCGTGGTCGCCAGCCTGGGGGCGGATACCGTCTCCTACATCGACACCATCGGCATTGAACCGCAGAAAACATACACCTATCGCATCAGATCGTTTGCCGGGGCCCAGTATTCGGCCTACAGCAATCTTGCCCCGGTCATAACCCCGGCGTACCTGCCGTCGGACGGGACCTGCATCACCACAGACCTCAATGCCCCGACGATCACTTCCACACCGGTCACAACAGTCAGCGAGGGTGCTTCGTACTCGTACCAGGTGACCGCCACTGCCGTGGGGAACAGGACCCTGTCATATTCCCTGGCGATAAAACCGGCAGGCATGACCATCTCCCCGGCCGGTCTGGTGAGCTGGACCCCGCTCTACAGCCAGTCCGGCAATCAGAACGTCACGGTACGGGTCGTTGATTCCGGCGGGCACATGGTTGAGCAGCATTATGCGATCAGCGTCGCCAACCAGAACAGCGAGCCGGTCATCAGTTCTACGCCGGTAACGAGTGCGGTGGAACTCCACCCCTACAGCTATCAGGTCATTGCCGCCGACCCTCAAGGCGACCCGCTCTCGTACACGCTCGTGACCGCGCCTGCAGGAATGACCGTCTCGGCAACCGGCCTTCTGACCTGGACCCCGACCGTTATCCAGTATGGTGCCAATCCGGTCACCGTCCGGGCCAGCGACGGGAGCCTCTCTGCTGAGCAGAGCTTTACCATCGATGTCGGGTACAACCAGACGCCGGTCATATCGTCATCACCGGTGACCGTTGCTGCGGACGGCGCGGCATACAGCTATCAGGTCGTGGCCTCAGACCCGGACAACGATCCGCTGACCTACAGCCTCATTGCCGCACCGAGCGGGATGACCGTCTCCGCCTCCGGCCTGCTCAGCTGGACCCCGACCAAGGCCCAGGCCGACGCCGGGAGCCACCCGGTTTCACTCCAGGTAAGCGACGGCTCACTGAGCGCGATCCAGGAGTTCACGGTCACGGTCAGCGTCAACCATACGCCGATCATCAGCTCCACCCCGCCGACAACCGCATCAGAAGGGGTGCAATACTCCTACAGCCTGGCAGCCTATGCCCCGGTATCCGGCGACACCCTCACCTACTCGCTGACTACCGCACCGGTTGGTATGACCATATCCACAGCCGGAGTGGTGACCTGGACGCCGTCGGCAGGCCAGGGAGGAACGGCCATCCCGGTAACCGTTGCCGTTCAGGCAGGGGGAGCCGCCGCCACCCAGTCCTTTACGGTATCGGCCCCGTTCATTGCCGCTCCGGCAACCCAGCGCGCGTCGGTCGGTGCGGCGTACAGCCTGTCTGCAACCGCCAACGCCGCCGGCAGGACCGGAACCATTGTCTACAGCCTCACGGCATCACCGACCGGCATGACGATCAATGCCAGCACCGGCGCCATCAGCTGGACGCCGGCCAGCGGGCAGACCGGCAGCAATACGGTCACTGTCAAGGCGACCATCGGTTCCTATACGCCGCCGCTCTATGCCACCCGGACCTTTACCGTTTCCGTGCCGTCAATTACCTCCACAGCCACGGCAACTGCTGCAGTCGGCAAACCATACAGCTATACCCCGGTTGCCGTCGATCCGGCCGGCGGAACCTTTACCTATGCGCTCACGACAGCCCCATCAGGGATGACGATCAATGCGACCTCCGGGGCAGTGAGCTGGACACCGGCCACCGGCCAGGGTGGGAATGCCGTGCCGGTCACCCTGACCGCAACAGTCGGCACAGCAGTTGCCAGCCAGCAGTTCACGATCTCAACCGTTGCAATAACCTCGTCTCCGGCCACGACAGCCGCAACCGGCAACAACTACAGCTACCAGGCCGTTGCTACCGGCGCCGCGCTCACCTACGCACTCGACGCCGCACCCACCGGCATGACCGTCTCCGCCACCGGACTGGTGACCTGGACGCCGAGCGAGGCGCAGCTGGGGAGCAACCCGGTGACCGTGCGGGCCACAACCGGCGGGGCATCCTATTACACGCAATCGTTCACCATAACGGTATCGGCGCCACCACCGGCGCCGGCGGCTCCGATCCTGATCCCGACAACCGGCGTGGGCGGCGTCTGGTGCTCAGCATTGCACAGCTTCAGCTGGACTGGCGTTACCCCGCAGGATACCGATCCTGTCTACTACAATGTCCAGCTCGATACCTCCCCTTCCTTCAACAGCGCTAGCCTGGTCCAATCGGGGTGGATCTCTGCCACAACCTGGAACTATTATCTCGGCTCCACCAACACTACCTGGTACTGGCGCGTGCAGTCACGGGACAACGGCCACATAAGCCAGGTCTCCCCCTGGTCGACGACCGGAACCTTTACCGATGGCGAATACTATTGGGACTGCAGCTGTGACGGCAGCTGCACCAGTTCCAGCTGCCCGCTGGTCTACTCCTATAACGGAACGGAATACGGGTACGAATCGGACCTGCAGGGGCCGGCAATCTCCCAGATCAAGAAGGGGGCCAGAAACGTTACACTCTACCAGCCGTCATACATGGTGCTGGAAGGGCTGGCCCCCGATGCGAACAATCAATACCGGGTGAAGATCTGGGAATCCCTGGAAGAAGCGACCTTGTTGGATGAGGCGAAGCTACTAGCGATTGACTACCCTGACGGTTATGAAATCGTCTCCTCAAGCGCGGAGAACACCTACTATTACGGCTACGCCAATCCGTTCCGGATCTATACCCTCAAGGATCCGGTGCTGCCGCTGACCGCCAGCGACAAGAACGGTAACGACATCAAGGCGCTGCTTCTCAACGTGGATGACAACCCAGCACCGATGACTCCGGACGATCCCGACAACTTCTACACCCTGGACTTCGGAACCGTGCAGCATCCGGAATACGCAAAGCTGGTGATCGACGGTTGGCAGATCATCAACTCCAAGATTTACCTGTCAACCGTAACCATCCAGCCTTACATTGAGGTTGTCAATGCCTCCGGCGCCTGGGTCAAGGTCAAAACCTTCGGCATGCCGGCAGGCGACCTGAAGACCATGGTCGTTGATCTCGCCAACAGCTTCCTAAGCAATGACCACCGTATCAGACTGCATCTGGGGATCAAGAAGGCCCAGGTATGGGTTGTCGACAGGGTCAGGCTCGACGACTCCTCACCGGTTTCCGTCTCCACACAGGAACTGCAAGCTTCTGTAGCTGATCTGCAGATGGAGGGACACGCCATCCAGGCAATGAATACGACCCAGCACCGTATTCTCGTTGGGGATAACCTGCCGCTCAGACCTGATTATTACGGTTACGGCAATTTCACCAGGTACGGTGACGTGAAGGATCTGCTGACACAGAGGGACGACAAATATGTCCTGATGAACTACGCCGACAAGCTAGAATTGAAATTCCCGGCCCTGTCGGCACCTCAAACCGGTATGACCAGAGGATTTATCCTCAAGGCCGACCTGTATTACAAGGAATTCAAGGAATATAACCTGCTCGAACCGCTGCCGTTCCATGCAATGAGCGATTACCCGTATCCCACCACCGAGAGTTACCCCCAGGATGCGGAGCATACGCTCTATCAGCAGCAGTACAACACGCGGCAGGTTCTGCCATGAGATTCCGTCCGGAAAGGGTTCTTTTTCGCCCTGGCGGTGTCAATCTGCGGGATTGCTTTGTGCGACGTACTGGAGTACGTCTCCGCGCAATCCCTTGATTTCCTTGCCAGGACAAAAGATCCCTCCTTTCCGATCCGGAAACCACTAGTGTCTCATCCGGAGTTTCCGGATGGATACTAGATAACGGTCGATTCATGGGGGAGACCAACAGCAGGGTGGGAACTTTCAGAGTGCGATCACCGTGTCGGCCAGTGCCAGGCAGGCGGGGCGATGGGTCACAACCAGGAGGGTTTTCCCCCGGAGCCGCCGGTTAAGGGCTGCCACTACCTTGCTTTCGGTGGCAGGGTCCAGCCCCTCGGTCGGCTCGTCCAGCAGCAGTATCGGGGCATCGTGCAGCAGCGCCCTGGCCAGGGCGATCCTCCTGGCCTCCCCTCCGGATACGGCACTCCCGGCAACGCCGACCATGGTATCGAGGCCGGCAGGCAGGGTGTCGATCCAGCCGGCCAGCCCGGAATCATCGAGTGCATCCCTGATCCGGCTACTGTCGGCATCCGGCGCGCCAAGCAGGATATTGTCCCGGATCGAGGCATTAAACAGATGCGGCCGCTGCGGCACGGCCGAGATAAGGGTCGCCATTACCTCGCTCGGAAGCTCCCGAAGCTCGGCACCGCCGATGGTTATGCTGCCGCGATAGGGGCGAAACCGGAGCAGCAGCTCGACAACGCTGCTCTTCCCCCTGCCGCTCGGTCCGGTCAGGGCCACCCTCCCCCCCGCGGGTATGGTCAGGGAAAAATCGCTGAGTACCTCTGGGCCGCCTGCGTAAGAAAAACAGACCCCCTGAAAAACAATCTCAAACCCTGAAACCGGCGAAAGCGGGACACCCGGTTCTGGAACCGGGTGGGGCGCTGCGGCCAGTTCGGTAAGGCGACCGGCGGTGGCGGATGCGGCCGGGATTGCCTGAAGGGCAGCGGCCAACGGCGCAATCCCCTCGAACGAGGCAGCAGCGAAAAAGAGGATCATGGCCAGCACCGGCCCGCTGACTGCACCTCTGCCGAGTTCCCCGGCAGCCACTGCCAGCAGAACGGCCAGGGCGATCCCGCTTGCGGCCAGAATCCCGCCGATTGCCACGCCGTTAATTCCGCCAAGGCGCCGCTGCTCCCCTGCCAGTTCAGCATAAAGATGCGCCACCCGATCAGCCTGTTCGTCGGCAGCACCGAGCAACAACAGTTCTTCAGCCCCTTGCAACCCTTCCGTAACCGCGATGCGCAGCTCCCCGGCAACCTTCACCGCTCTTGCCCCGGGTTCGGCTGCCATCCTCCTGGTTAACAGCGGCAAAGCTACCCCGGCGACAAGCAAGGCAGACAAGAGAACCGGTCCGGCTGCGACGTTGAATAGGGAGAGACACAACGGGGCGATCACGATGACGCTGAAGCCGGTTGCGATCGGCGCAATGATCCGGAGATACAAGCTCTCCATGTTGTCCACGTCTGCCCGAAGGCGCCCGGCAAGATCCCCGCCGGCATACCCTTCCAGTCCGGCAGGCGCCAGGGGGATCAACCGGTCGAACAGCCAGCACCGGAGGTCGGCCAGCATCCTGAAGGCCGCTTCATGGGTCACCAGCCTCTCGACGTAACGGCCAATGGTCCGGGCAACGGCCAGCCCCCTGATTGCTGCTGCCGGGACGGCATAATTGAAGGCCAGCTTGGTGACCCCGGCGACTGCCATGGAGGCGATGAACCAGCCGGAAACAGCCATCAGGGCAATGTTGGCAGCGATGACCAGAAACCCGGCGCCGATACCGGCCAGCAGCCAGCGCCATTGGCGCGCTGCCATTGCCCGAAAGATCTGTACCAGCCCCTTCATGACAATACCCCGCCCGAGGAAATCTCCGTCAGTCGCCCGCTTGCCAGTTGCACCACCTGGGTACAGTTCCGGAGCGTCTCTTCGCGGTGACTGATGATGATCATTGTCCGCCCTATCGCCAGCCTCTGGATGGTATCGAGAATCAGCCGCTCGTTGGCCTGATCGAGGCCGGCGGTCGGCTCGTCGAGCACAATCAGCAGCGGTTTGCGCAGCATCAGCCTGGCAAGCGCCAGCCGCCGGAGTTCCCCACCGGAAAGACCGGCTCCTCGGTCCCCCAGTTGTGTATCGACCCCTTGCGGCAGCCGCGCCACAACTTCGGACAGCGCCGCCGCCTCCAGGGCAGCGCTAATATCCGCATCGGTAGCCCCTCTCCCGGCAGCCAGAAGGTTTTCCCTGATGCTGGTAGCGGCGAAGAAGGGGCGTTGCGGCACCCAGGCAAGACGTTCGCGCCAGCGGCCCTGATCATAGGAAGCCAGATCGTGCCCGTCAACCAGCACCCTCCCCTGCTCCGGCAAGGATAGCCCAAGCAGGAGCCGGGCAAGGGTCGACTTGCCACTGCCGCTTTCACCGACAATGACGGTAACTGACTCCGGCGGGATAACCAGGTCGATATCCCGGACGCCGCCCCGATCAGCGCCGTAACAAAAGGAAACCTTATCCAGATGGATTTCGGGAGCCGACTCGGGCGGAGGGAGGTCGCCACTTTCAGGCAGCGGTAGCGGCTGTAACATCAAAGGGAGTATCCTGGCTGCAGCAGCGGTGCCGTTCATCCGGCTGTGCCAGGAAAGGCCGAGGGTGCGAAGGGGGAGATAAAATTCCGGGGCGAGCAGCAGCACGAACAGGCCGTCGACAAGAGCCAGTTTGCCGGAAAGCAGCAGGAAACCGATAATGACGGCAACCAGTGCGGTTCCGACCGTGGCAAAAAACTCCAGCATCAGGGCGGAGAGAAATGCAATTCTGAGCACTGCCATGGTGCTGCGGCGATAGTCGTCGGAGACCGCAGCGACCATAGCAGCTTCGCGGCGGGCCGCGCCGAAGATCTTCAGGTCCGGCAGCCCCTGCACCAGGTCGAGCAGGTGTCCGGCCATCCGGGTCAACTTGCCCCACTGCTCCCGGTTCAGGCGCTCCGCACCCTTGCCGATCAAGACCATCATTAGCGGTATAAACGGGGCCGAAAACAGGAGGACGATGCCGGCCCGCCATTCAACAGGGAAAACGACCGTCAGAACGAGCAGCGGCAGGAGCGCCGCCAGGAACAGGTGCGGCAGGAAGCGGGTCAGGTAGCTTTCCAGCCCCTCCACGCCGGAGGTAACGATTTCGGCGAGCGTTCCGGCATCTTCGCCGGCAATTCCGGCAGGGAGCAGCAGTTGCAGCCTTCGGTAGAGCCGGTTTAATACCCGCTGCTTGACCTCTGTCGCGGCCCGGGTCACCTGTCTCTCCGCCAGATAGGCCCCTGCCCCGCGAAGCAGGGCAAGCAGCGCCAGGGTGCCGGCAACGGCAGGGATCTCCTGCCACCCGGCGCCATTGATGATCAGATCGTGACAGGCCCCGGCCAGGAGCCTGGCCTGAACAATGATCAGGATTCCAGCGGCAACACCCAGAACAACTGCGGCAGCCAAAGGAGACAGGACCTCACGGGCCTCGCGGCGCAGCCACTGCTCCGGCTCCATGGCCGGATTTTCCCGGATCGGCGTTGTCATGGCGCCATTCTTGATAGGTAACTCAGGGCTGTCCTGCTCGTTCTTCGGCCGCTGCAGGCTCTCCCCTGTTGGCGGCAAGATGTTCCATCAACCAGGAAAAAGCCTCAATGGCAAGCGGACCGATGATTATCCCGGTCAACCCGAAGGCGGCAATCCCGCCGATGGCACCGAGGGTAATGGTAAGCACCGACAGTTCGGAGCCGCCGAGCCTGGCAAGCAATGGTCTGGTGACATTGTCCATCATCCCGATCACCCCGGCGCCGATGACTACAAGGATGATTCCTTTGGTGACCGCGCCCGAGACCATCAGCCAGATGGCCGCCGGTCCCCAGACCAGGGCAGTGCCGATCGCAGGGACCAATGCACAGATGGCTATCAGGGCGCCGGCCAGGAACGGTGACGGCAGGCCGAGCACGGCAAACGCAATCCCGCCCGCGATCCCCTGTAACAGGCAGGTGCCGGCCACGCCGAAAAATATGGCGGAAGCGCCTGCAGCCATCCGCGCTGCCAGCGAGTCGAAATCGAATTCCATAGGAATCGCCTGCGAAATCCGGCGATACCAGCCGGTCCCGTCACGGCAGAGGAAGAAAAAGATAAAAAGGAAGGCAATCACGCTGAAGATGAAGGAACCGGCACCTCGGGCAATCCCTGCTGCTGCGATTGCCAGCCACTGAAGCAGTTTTTGCCCGGCCTCGGATGCATGGGCGGCAAGCGCGTCTTCGTCAACCCGGTACTTGTTGACGATGCTGCGGATCCCTTTGGGGAGCGGCAGACTCTCCAGCTTTTTCTGCACCGATGCTACGGAAAGCTTATTGAGATTTTTGGCCTGGATCGACTGCACCGCTACGGTAGCTTCATAGGCAAGCTGACCGCCAACCAGGGTAACCGGGACAACCCCGGCCAGGGCAACGATGAAAACCATGGCCGCTGCAGCCATGGTCCGGGAAACATGGCCGGACAAGCGCCGGCTCACAGGTCTCATGGCCTGGAAGATGACAACCGCCCAGATGAACGCAGAGAGGAACGGGAGCAAAATCCAGCAGGCCATAGCAGTAATGGCCAAGATCCCCAAGAGTCCGAAATAGTTCCGCATGCAGCCGATCTCCTCGTTTGGTTGGCCCGGTAAAACAATGGGGGCCGTATGGCCCCCATAATATTAACAATAATTCCCGTAAGATCAAACCGGAACGAATCTAAACCGCGGCAAAAGCAACATGCTCCGGAGGCATGGCTTCCTGACTAGTCGTCGAAGTTTCCTGCAGCGCCCTTGTCACCGCTGATGTTCTTAGCCTTTTCGACAATTTTGGCTTCGGTCCATTCCGCAGGATTTTCGATCCTGCTTCCTTTCGGTCCGATGTCATGGGAACCGGCCTTCAGTATCGCCTCTATTGCCAGCGGCGCGGTGTCTTTGGCATTGAAGACCTCGGTCAGCATCTTGAACGCAAAATCTTCAACCCGCTTTGCCATCCGGTCGCGGACCTCTTTGGGAAGGGCCAGCATCTTGTTCTCGAACGGCAGGTTGAGGTTCTTGTAGTCCCCCTTCTTCCACCCTTTGTCGTTGGCATATTTGACCATTTCGGCCCACAACTCCTCGGTCATTCCCTGGCCCGGCACCTTGATGAAGTTGCCGTCGCTATCGAGCTGGGCATTGCCGTAGTCATTGACCTCAAGCCCCCAGGAGATCATCTGCAGCGCAGTGGCGACATTCGCCTTGGTGGTGACGGTCTCAGCGGCAATCTGGCGGAGACGATCCGAACTGTTGCCGGAAGTGCCGTGCTGCGCGCCATTGATCTTGTATGGCGCCAGCGCCTTGTGGATAGCAGCGGTCAAGCCCACCTGGATACCGGCGTCCGAAGCCTCGATACCGTGGGTAGTGCCGTTGTTGAGGGCGATCCAGTCAGCATGGATGTCGTGGGCATTGAGGCCGCGGATCAGGAACAGTGCTTCGTCTACCGTGGAAAGTCCGGTGCTTCCCTTGATTTCGCCGACCTCGGTCTCCAGCCCGGCCCATTTCGGGATGAACGGGTTGATGGCCAGGTTCGCGAGCAGGTTCTGGTCGTCGGGGAGATGCGAGGCATCGATGGCGATGGAGGTGATGCCGGCCTCGAACATGGTCGGGATCTCGACCTTGGCGCTGGCCAGATCCTTGTCGTTCTTGATGCCGTAATGGTCGGCGTGGATTGCGACCGGAACCGTGATCCCCAGTTCGTTGCACAGGGCATCGACAATGCGTGCCATATTCCAGTAGTTGACGGCACAGTAGGCCTTCTGGCCCCCTTCCGACTTGGCGATTTCGATGATAATCGGGGCATTGGCCCGTTGGGCCGCCATGAGCGCACCGCGCACGACAAAGTAGTTGCGGCCGTTGGCCGCCATCGTGATTGCCTTGCCCTTTGCTATCATGGCACGGTCGATGACCTTTCCGCTGACGATAAGCGCCTTGGAATTGGGAAAAAGCTGCCTGATGTTTGGTGGACGCCCAACCTGTAGGGCCTTTTCGAAATCTGCGGAATACGCCATGTCAAATCTCCCTTTGCTGAAATATAGTTCATGAAGTATACAAAACTTTAGTCTTATAACATGCCGACCGGCCAAAATCAAGGTGTCAAAAGGAAAGAATTCCCGTCTCTTACCCCAGTCTTATCACGACTGCGCCGGCAAGGATCAGGAGCGCGGAAAAGAGCCTGATCCTGCCGGACGGCTCTCCGAGAAACAGGATTCCGATCATGACCCCGATCATTATGCTTACCTGGCGCACCGGTACGGCATAACTCACCGGTGACAGGTTAAGTCCGTATCTGAAGGTCAAAAAAGATGCCATCATCACCGGGCCGCTGATCAGAATCAGCCGCCAGTTCTCCTTCAGTTCCGGGATGATCAGGCTCCGGTATCGGTGCCGACAGAGATTGAAAGACATCAGTATCAACATGACCAGGACCAGATAGTAAGTGAAATAAAATGGCGAGTAGTTTCTTACTCCAACCTTTTCGGCAATTGAGCCGATGGAGTAAATGAAACCCGCGGCCAGCGCAGCCTGGACCGGCTTGCCCCGAAGATCGCGGAACGGGCGGAATATTTCATCCAGAGACACTTTCTGCATCTGAATCGAATACGCTCCGGCGGCGACCATAACAATGCCGATGATCCCCCAAATCGAGAGCCGCTCGCCAAGAAGGGCTACGCCCCATATCGGAACATAGATCATGGATGTTTGGCAGAGCGGATATATCACCGAAAGATCTCCCCCCCGGTAGGCCCGCCCGTTCAGCAGGTGGTACAGCACGAAACAGACTGCTCCCATAGATATCATCAGGAGCGTGAACGGTTCCGGAGGGGTGAAACGGTCGGGAGAGAGGGGAAGGGCCAGTGAAAACAGGCTCAAAGAAGCGACAAACATCCACCAGATGAAGACGGTCTTGTGCCGGCTTCGCTTCACCAGCAGGTTCCAGAGTGCATGCATCACGGCCGAAACAACTATTAACAGAAAAGCTATCGGAGACATCGGACCCGGTGCAACGGCAGAAAACAGGGACCACTCTGCCGGCGAATTTGATGAGTGCCACAGAAAAAAGGCCTCACAGAATCAACTGTGAGGCCTTTTTCGTAATTGGTGCCCAGGACTGGAATCGAACCAGCACTCCCTTGCGAGAACTAGAACCTGAATCTAGCGCGTCTACCAATTCCGCCACCTGGGCTCATGGGAAGAATTTATATACCACCTGCCGCTTCCCGATGCAAGAAAAAATATCACTGCCGCACGAGCCGGCAAGCAGTAAGGAGACACTAGATAAAGAGCGGACCGTCCTCGGACGATGATTCCTGGTCCTCTGATTCGTTCTGCTTGAGAAGAAGCACCAGACTGCTCCCCAGAGCAGCGCCTACCAGAAATGACAGGAGAACCATGCCGGTGCCCATCCCGCTTTCTTCTTCAGCCATGATCAGACCTCCTTCAGTGTTGGATGTAGGAGAGAATAGCAGAAAGATTCCCTCTTGTACAGAGGGTTGAGGAAAATATAGCTCCGGAAAACCTTTCCGGATCAGGTCGCATCGCTGTCAGGCGGTGCAACTTCCGAAATATGAAGGGACCGGGGAGCCATGTCGATTGAGGACAGATCTTCGATGCTCTTCTCAGGGGCAGCTCCCAGCTCCTTGAACCGTCTGGCTGAGACAAGAACACGGGACTCCAGCGACCCGACTGCCTTGTTGTAGGATTCAACGGCGCGCTCCAGCCCCTTGCGCATATCGGAGAAATGCCCTGTCAGCAGTACCAGCCGATCATAGAGGGTTTTGCCAAGGTCGCTTATTGCCTGGGCGTTTTCGGCGAGCCGTTCCTGGCGCCACCCGTAGGCAACGGCCCGCAGCAGGGCAATCAGGGTGGTCGGAGTGGCAAGAATTACCCGCTGTCCAACCCCGAACTCGATCAGGGCAGGATCCTGCTCCAGTGCGGCACTGAAAAAGGTTTCGCCGGGGAGGAACAGCACCACGAACTCAGGTGTGGGCTGAAACTGGTCCCAGTAACCCTTGGCGCTCAGCTTTGCCAGATGGGTGCGAATCTGCCGGGCATGATCCTGAAGATGACGCACCTTCTCGCTGTCATCAACGGTTTCCAGAGCCTCCAGGTAGGCCATGAGCGGGGCTTTGGCATCAACGACAATGTTGCGGCCGCTGGGGAGCTTGACCACCATGTCCGGACGCAGCCGCCCTTCAAGACCGTTAACGCTCTCCTGCTCGAAGAAATCACAGTAGTTCAGCATCCCGGCAATCTCGACCACCCGCTTGAGCTGGATTTCCCCCCATCGGCCGCGAACGGTCGGAGTCCGCAATGCCTTTACCAGCCGGGATGTCTCCCCATGCAGCTGCGATTGGCTTGCAGCAAGAGACCTCAGCTGCTCGGCAAGGGTGTCGAAAGCCGTGGCGCGCACCTTCTCGAATTCGCCGATCTTCTGATCGACCTTCTCCAGTGACTCCTTCATCGGCCTGACCATATCATCGATGGCGCGCCGCCTGAGTTCCAGGTCTCCCCTGGCCCCCTCCTGGAACTTTTCCAGGGTCGCCCTGGCCAGGTCAAGAAAGGCCTGGTTGTTGTTCTGCAGCGCCTGAGCGGAAAGCGCCTGAAAGGCATCCGACAGTTTCGCCTGCGCTTCGTTTACGACCGCCAGCTTTTCCGCCGCGCCTTTTCGCTCTTCCTGCAGCCGGGTTTCCATCGCGCTCAGGGAAATCTGCAGCCTGGATATTGCAGCACCTGCCTCCCGCAGTTCCCCTTCCTGCCTCTCCAGCGTTCCGGTCAGCACATTGATCCGGTCGTCTCTGGCCTGCAGCCGTTCCGCCAGCTTGACTGCCTCAGCTTCCAGGCAGGATTTCTCCAGCTGCCTTACGTGGTTATGGCGCGACCACGCAACAGCCCAGCCAACAATGCCGCCAAGAAGAACCCCTGCCGCCAGTACGACATATTGCGCCATTCACCCTCCCCTGCAACTGCTCACCGTTTCAGAAGGTTCAGAAATTCGCGGGCGATTTCAACATCTTTCATGGAACCGAACTCGCGATAACCGTCCGTACGGTCTGCATCCAGCCCCCGGTAAAATAGCGGGCGATCATTCCCGAAACCTCTCAAGGCTTTGGCAGTTGCATATTCGTCGGAAGCCAGGCTCCGCGCCTGCTGACCCACCTGCCGGACGATGCCGAACCCGAGCCGGAAAAGACGTTTCAGCTGTTCGGTGCGCAGAATATTAGCGGCATAAGATTCATCAGAACCGCTGAGATACTCCAATGCCAGGTTCAACCAGCCATATACCCGTTGTGCTACCGAGCGGGCCTTTTCGCCATCCAGCCCATAGCCGCCTTCGGCAACCATGGCACAATTCAGCAACCCTTCCAGTTCCTGACGCAACGGCTCTGTCATAACCTTTGCGAGCACTCCGGATAACAGTGTGCCGTCAGCAAGCGGCGCAATCGAGAGGGTAAGGCCTTCCATCTCACTGATGACAGGGATCTTCTCCTCGCCGGGGGTGTACCTGTCGGGTGACAACGGGGCATAAATCTCAATCGCTTCCTCATGTGACGGAAAGCCGAGGTCTGCCAGGCGACCGGATCTGAACCGGTAACAATGATCCTCAAGTTCGTTCTTTACGGCTGAGCGACACCCCGCCATCAGATCGAGATACAACTCATGGTCATTTCTGTAGATAACGTCGATCAGGGTGCCGATTATCCGAGCATGTTTATCGTTTTTAAATGTCAGGAAGTACATGCTGTCGAACGAATGATCCCAATCGCCCAGCCGTTCGGAATCGGTTGCCAGCTCCCCGGAACCTCCGCCGAGCTCAATTTCGTCGAGAAGCAGCAGTTGAAGGAGTTCCGGATCGAGCCGGGAAAGAACTTTCATGGCATCGGAGTCAGCGGAAAGAAGATATTCCAGCCATTCAATGGCCTTTTCGTTATTGAACTCCCATTTCTGCCAGAGTTCCAGGTCAAGGCATAAGGAGAGCTGTTCGGCAGAACCGTTGGCCAGAAGTTGCGAGGCATCTGTTTCGCCGATCTCCTTAATCATCAGATAGTACTCCTGGGGAGAAAAACCTCTGACCAGCTTCTCACCGTCAGGATCATCAATGATAAGTTCTAGGCGGCGCTGGGCCGGGAGCTCTCTAAGGTGCGCCAGTTTTTCTTCCGGCAATAAAGCCGAAAATTCTGCAGGGGAGAGCTTCCCCCCCCGGATCAAAGTAAGATTCGGTTTGTTTGGGCTCATTCCATTCCTTTGTAATTTTTTTTGCCTTGCTTTGACTGACGCCTCTTCAGGCCGAAATGACTGCGATATCCGCATTTATCGTGAAGCCAATCAAGAGATCTGACCAGTTCGGGAGTAAGGGCGATACAGTCGGGATTTATTTCAAAACGGCGCTCATACACCTTGCATTGCCTGGAAACGACATCCAGGTAACGACAAGGGGTAGCGGTAAAAAAAATGGTGCCATCCTCATTCTCCAATTTTTCAAAGCAGCATCTGCCGCATTGATGGCAGAGATTTTCCCATTTTATTTCGGTAGAGTCACAATTTGTCATGTCAGGAGCATACCCAATCGGCATCTTTACGTCAATGCAGATGAACCCCAGGCGAGTATAACCGGATATTCACGCCGCGCCGACGTCACAATTATGACGGCACCATATCCAATAGAGGCAATATCCATGGTTTTCAGTGACCAAGGTCACTTATTAGCTGTTTTTGTTGAGATATCCGGCTCATTATTCTGCTGAAACCGCCCCGGAAACCGGCTGCACCAAAGTCAATATGCCCTAAGGCTCAGGGCGCGCGGGTTTAATTAAGACTGCTGACCGTCAATGAATTGTCGTTAGGTGCCCGTCAGCATCTTGCTTTTCGACCATTTCCAGAGATATCTTCAAAATTGCGGCTCATGGCAGAAAATTTCCGACAGCAGTTAATTATTTGATTTTTAGAGCATTTTTGCCGCCAAGACAACTAATTAAACTTTTTATTTTTTTAAATACCTGCAGTTCGGCACAGTAGCTGAATATATATGCTTCGTCTGTTTGATATTCATGCCTTGGGGGGTATAAATCATGAAATGTCCTAAATGCAAAGGTCGTATGTTCAATGAAAAGTTTTATGATTACGTAAGATCCTTCGACGCCTGGAAATGCACTTGCTGCGGAGAGGTTCTGGATCCGACCATACTGACCAACAGGGCAAGAAGCCACAATCATTTCCTGGGGTAGAACTTACAACCACACAAAAAGCAAAGGGCGCCTTTCGGTGCCCTTTTTTTGTCTAATCTACTTGCAAGAGCCCCGTTGACAGCAGCCACCCCCTCTGCTACTTATACCCGCACCACATTGAAAGGAAGTACCATGCGAGCTGACGGAAGAAACGCCGGAGAACTCAGGCCAGTTGTTATTACAAGGAATTTCAACAGATATGCCGAAGGTTCCGTACTGGTGACATTCGGGCATACCAAAGTGATCTGCACCGCTTCAATTGAGGAAAGTGTTACCCCCCTTCCTGAGAGGAAAAGGCACTGGGTGGGTAACAGCAGAATATTCAATGTTGCCGAGGTCCACACATACAAGATCAGCGCGCGAATCTACCAGAGGAAAAGTGGGAGGACGAACCCATGAAATCCAGCGTCTCATCGGCCGGTCCCTCCGGAGCGTCATGGATATGACGCTTCTTGGCGAGAGAACCATTCAGATCGATTGTGACGTCATTCAGGCCGACGGCGGGACCAGGACCGCCTCGATCACCGGCGCATATGTTGCGCTTGCCGATGCCATGCAAAGCCTGATCAAACGCAATATCATTTCTTCCTCCCCTTTGCGCGAAGCTGTTGCGGCAGTGAGCGTGGGGATCATCAAGGGCGAACCATTGCTCGACCTCGATTATTCCGAGGATTCCGGCGCCGATGTGGATATGAATTTCGTCATGACCTCTTCCGGAAGATTTGTCGAGGTACAGGGGACCGCAGAAAGCGAACCGTTTACGATCGAACAGATGGACCAGATGCGGAACCAGGCGATTTCAGGTATCAAGCAACTATTCGCAATCCAGGAAAAGGTTCTGGCAGAATGAAACAATTGCTTGTAGCCACATCCAATCGCGGCAAGTTCGGCGAATTTAAGGCAATGCTTGCGCCCCGAGTGGCTGAGCTTTTCTCCCTGGCCGATTTCCCGCAATTGACTCTCCCTCCGGAAACCGGCAGGACCTTTGCGGAGAATGCGATCATCAAGGCGCGCCATGCTGCCAGGGAAACCGGAATTCCGACCATCGCCGACGACTCCGGCTTGGAGGTGGATTATCTCGGTGGTCGCCCCGGAGTCCTATCAGCAAGATTTGCCGGAGAATCGGCTACCGACGGCGAGAACAACAGCAGGCTCCTCCTCGAACTCATGCATGTGGACAGGAAGCAAAGAGGTGCGAGATTTGCCTGCTGTATAGCCTTTTGCCAACCGGACGGAAGTTGTCTGACGTTTTCCGGTCAGTTGGCTGGAAGTATAATCGAGCAACCAAGGGGAAGTAACGGGTTTGGCTATGACCCGTTATTTCTGGTCTCCGAATACGACCAGACTCTGGCTGAGCTCGATTCGACCACCAAAAACCTTATCAGCCACCGGGCCAAGGCGTTTCAACGATTCCTGGAGCATATTTCGACCGGCGATTTCTGATTACATTTGAGCAAAAAATGCTTGCATGGAAACAGATGGTATGTTACAAGTCAGTTCTTACGGGGTGTAGCGCAGTCTGGCTAGCGCACCTGCCTTGGGAGCAGGGGGTCGGAGGTTCGAATCCTCTCACCCCGACCAAACTCTGCGCCCGTAGCTCAGCTGGATAGAGCAACGGCCTTCTAAGCCGTAGGCCACAGGTTCGAATCCTGTCGGGCGTGCCAACTGAATACCCACTTTATGGTGGCTATGGTGAAGCGGTCAACACTTACGACTGTGACTCGTACATACGTGGGTTCGAATCCCACTAGCCACCCCATTAAAACCAACTAGCCGATTTTAGGCAAGCTTTCGATATAAAAAGGTTTTCCCGTGTGTACATTGTAAACAATGGCACAAGGGAAGACCTTTTTGTGTTTCCGGTCAGGAAACCGCTCCTCTTGATGCAAAATTCACCTTAATCAATCGCGGATTATGCCGAAGGTGTTTATAGAGGAGGTTAATCGTGACCGTTACGGTTTTCCGCAAAATCATCGTTTTTGCCACCCCGATATTCCTCATCATTTTTTCAAGGCTTGCCATACCATATATCGCCGGATTGCCGCCGGCAAAATATGAACTAGCCCTTGCCACCCCATATCTGATCTCATTCATCGGCATGTTCATGGCGGCAAATTTCCGCCGGGGCCGGCCGTTCTTCGCCCTTGTCCTGATCATTACCGGCTACTGGACCTGCAGAACCTACCTCCCAACCGGGATCCAGGGGATAGAGGGGAAATCCATCTTCAACACCCTATCGCTGTTCATCCCGTTCAACATCCTGCTGCTTGCAGCCATGCGTGAAAAGGGGCTCTTCTCGGCGGCCGGACGCATCAGGATGGTATTTTTTGCGCTGCAGGCGCTGATCGCACTCATTCTGCACGATAATCACCATCTGGCTGATTTACCCAATATTTTCCACTCGCCGCTACTGGCCGGCATTTTCGACAGAATCACTTTTGCCCAGATCCCTTTACTGGCCTTTGTTTTCGAGCTGATTGCAGTCATGGCCATTGCAATCATCCGGCAGGCCCCGGTCGATAGCGGGTTATTCGGGGCAATGATATCTTTCTTCATCGCCGGCAACTGGCTTACTACACCCAACATGCTCGTAGTTTTCTCCTCGTCGGCAGCAATCATAGTCACCGTGAGCATACTCCAGGACTTCTACAATATGGCGTTCCGGGATGAACTGACCAATGTCCCGTCGCGACGAGCCTTGAACGAACAGTTGCACGGAATCGGCCGGAATTACGCCTTGGCCATGGTAGATATAGACCACTTCAAAAAATTCAATGACACTTACGGCCACGATATCGGCGACCAGGTCCTCAAGCTTGTCGCGAAAAAGCTGCAAAATGTGACTGGCGGCGGAAAAGTATACCGATACGGGGGTGAGGAGTTCACCATCCTGTTCCCCAGGAAGAATGCCGAGGAAACCCTGGAACATCTGGAAAGCATTCGCAAGGAAATCGCAGAATACCCGCTGGTTATCCGTAATTCTGACCGGCCGAAAAACAAACGGCAAGGGAAGCAGAACCGGGGGCGCGTCGATGGCGGCATTACCACGAACGTCACGGTCAGCATCGGGGTTGCCGACAGCAACGGCGGCGAGATCTCGAAGCATGAGGTCATCAAAACAGCAGACAATGCCCTGTACAAGGCCAAGAACCGGGGGAGAAACCAGGTCTGCAAATAGGTCCAAAGGCATGTGATATGTGCACAAGCTTTATTCTGCAGCAGCAGTGAACTCAGCCACAAACTGGAGCGCCTTTGGCATGAAGGCCAGAAAATCGTCCCTCAGCCCCTCGTAATTATTCACAAGTTCAACTTCCCCCCCACGCAACGGATTTGGCCTTTTGACCCTTCGCGACATCCGGTCGAGTGCAGTTGCCACCCCGCCGACTTCTTCATAGGAAGGGATCAGCTCAGTAAATATGATCGGCAGGAAACCTTGAAGCGTCGGCGGCAACAGCTGCCATTGCTGTTCCACCTGTTGCCTGACGCGGCCAAGGTAGTGGTCAAGCGGCTCGTCTGACCAGAGACCCCATTCCCTGACCAGAAAATGGTCATAGAAGAGATCCACCAGTACCCCGCGGAACAGACTGTATTGCGCGGCAATCCTCTTTCTGCTCTGCTGATAGCTACTATCATGATGGGCAAAGGAATCTATCCGGCGGTGCAGGATAAGGCCGTTACGGAGAGGTTCGGGATAACGGCCTTCCAGGCGGCCCTTGACAAAATCCCCCATCAGGTTGCCGGTCAGGAGCATCCGGTCATCGCCGGAAAGATAAAGGTGGCACAGAAAGTTCATGTCAGGCCTCCTGACACTTTTGATAAACTGCCTCGGTTTTATTGGGCCAGATTCCCATCTGAACGCCTCCGTTCAATACCGTTATCAATATTATCATAATCCCCATGGGTGACCTGCAAAGCAGAGATACCGGATGCGGTCAGGGTACTGTCCAACCTTGACCAGCGCACTCCTCTCGAAACGATCTTGATGTTTTCTTGATGCCCTTCATCCCTATCTTGACACATTTATTATGTCTATCGAGCTACGCTGTACTCATGGGAGGATCGCAATGAGAGTTTATCTGTTCGATGTCGATAGCGGTCTGTACGCAGGCGAGGATTTTTGCGAGTTGAAAGAGGTGCAGGAAGAAGATGGCATTACCATTCTTTCGCCACCGACCGGACAGCCGGGGGTGGTACCTGTGTTTGACCGCAATTCAGGCAACTGGAAGCTGGTCCCCGGCGACAGCCTGGAGAAACGGGAATGATTGATACTCATCCGGCTAATATGTCTCTTGTCGGAAAGATACGCCGTGTAATCTTCGGAGCGCCAAAATACCTCAAGGACCCTCACCTTTTCCATAAGATCGCTCTGATACCCATCCTCGCCTGGGTAGGCCTGGGTGCCGACGGGCTGTCATCATCGGCATACGGCCCGGAAGAGGCGTTCAAGGCTCTGGGAGAACATACCTATCTGGCGGTTTTCCTCGGCCTGGCCACGGCCATGACGGTCTTCATCATATCCTATGCCTATTCCCGGATCATAGAGCACTTCCCACATGGCGGCGGCGGATATATCGTCGCCAGCCACATGCTAGGGGAAAAGGCCGGGGTCGTTTCCGGCAGCGCCCTGCTGGTGGATTATGTCATGACCATAACCATTTCCATCGCCTCCTGCTGCGACGCGATCTTCAGTTATATCCCCAAAGGGTTTCACTACTATAAGGTACCGGTTGCCTGCATCCTCACGGTGCTGCTGATCGTCCTGAATATCCGCGGTGTCAAGGAGTCGATATCCGTGCTGGCGCCGATCTTCATGACGTTCGTAATCAGCCATATCCTGATGCTTGTCTATGGTGTATGCGCACACACAGACAAGATCGCCCCTTTGGCAAGCGATATGCGGAGCGGCATCAGCAATGACCTCTCCAGTGTCGGCTTCTTCGGTATCCTGCTCTTGTTCGTAAGGGCCTACTCGCTCGGCGGCGGTACCTACACCGGTATCGAGGCGGTCTCCAACGGGCTGCAGATCATGCGGGAGCCGCGAGTGCAGACCGGCAAGCGGACCATGCTCTACATGGCCACTTCACTGGCCTTCACAGCAGGTATCCTGTTTTTATGCTATGCCCTGGTGGGGATCAAGCCGGTAGAAGGAAAAACTCTCAATGCCGTGCTGGCCGACGGGCTGTTCGCCCATTGGCCCATGGGAAACGGGCTCTCCTTCGTCACCATCTTCTCCGAAGGAGCGCTCTTGCTGGTGGCAGCCCAGGCCGGTTTCGTGGATGGTCCGCGGGTAATGGCAAACATGGCCATCGATTCCTGGTTCCCGCATCGCTTTGCCGCCCTGTCGGTGCGGCTGACCATGCGTAACGGCATCATCCTGATGGGTATCGCTGCGATTGTCCTCCTGTTCTATACCGGTGGATCGGTCTCGGCTCTGGTAGTCATGTACTCCATCAATGTGTTTATCACGTTCTCATTATCGCAGCTGGGCATGTCGAAACTCTTCATCCAGCGACGTAAAGAAGACCCCCAATGGTTGCGCCACCTCTCGGTACATCTTGTCGGCCTGATCCTGTGCGTTACCATCCTGGTCATCACCACCGTGGAGAAATTCGCCGAAGGCGGCTGGCTGACCCTGGTGATCACATCGGTCGTTATCGGGCTCTGCTACCTGATCAAAGGCCATTATCTGCAGGTGCGCAAAGGAATGCGGGATCTTGATGAAACCTTGCTGGATCTGCCTATTTCTCCTCATGGTGACCCGCCGCCCCTTGACCGTAATGCACCGACTGCCATCCAGCTGGTCTCCGGATACAGCGGCTTTGGCGTTCATACCCTGCTGTCGATCATGTCAACCTTCCCGAAGACCTACCGAAACGTGATATTTGTCTCTGTTGCCATGATAGATTCAGGATCGTTCAAGGGCGCCAAGGAGATTGAGGCGCTGGAGGAGTCGGTCAGGCAGGGGCTTGATAAATATGTGGCAATGGCCCGCAAACTCGGTTTTGCCGCTCAATACCGCACCGCCATGGCGACTGATGTGGTTGAGACCGCAGTGGAGCTCTGCAAACAGACCGCCGAGGAGTTACCCCCGTTCGACAGTGTTCACCGGTCAGATCACCTTCCGGCTGGAGAAGTTCTATCACCGCCTCCTGCACAACGAGACTGCCTTTGCCATCCAGCGCCGACTGCAATGGGATGGCTTGACCACGGTGATCCTGCCGATCAGGGTGCGGACATAATTCAGCTACTGGCAACATCCTGATTCAGGGGTATGATTTACCTCATGAAGCCTGCTCGTTTGCTTTCCAGCTACCTTGGTGCCATCGGCCTTGTTGCAGTGGCCTCTCTGATATGCGAATTAGTCCGCACGTCGCTTGCACCGGTCAATATGGTTATGGCTTACCTGCTGGCAGTTGTGCTGGCCGCTACCAGGCTGGGGCTCCGGGCCGCAATACTGACCGCCCTCCTGTCGGTGCTAGCCTACGACTTCCTTTTTATCCCGCCACGATTCTCGCTGCGGGTCTCGGATACGGAATATCTGGTTACCTTCTTCGCCCTCTTCGTTGTCGGGGTTGTCATCAGCTCTCTGGTCGCCAGAATCCAGGAGAAGGTTGAACAGGTCAGGCAACAGGAAAGCCGGACCAACAGCCTGTATTCCCTTACCCGGGACCTGTCTGTTTCCGGTGATGCACAGGCGATCGTCGAGGCTCTGAGGCGTGCCGTGCTCCGGAATCTCGGGGCAAGACTGGCGGTTCTCCTGAACAAGGACGGTGCAGTTGAGCAGGTCCCGGACGACATGGCGATCCAGCTTGATGACGGGAGCCAGGAGATTGTTTCCTGGGTAATGAAGAGCGGCCGGCGAGCCGGGGCCGGGACTGCCGCCTTTCCGGAGTCTCCCTGCCTGTTCGTGCCGTTCAAGGCCGGTACCGAGGTTGTGGGGGTCATGGTGATCGAAGAGAAGTCATCGCTAATCGATAACCTGCAACTGATTGAAGCGTTCGCCGGTCAGGTCGCGATGGCGCTGGAGCGGGTCCATCTTGCCAGTCAGGCAGAAGAGGCCCGCTTTCTGCGCGAGAAGAGCCACCTGGAACAGGCTCTTTTGAATTCGATCTCCCATGACCTGCGCACCCCGCTGGTGACCATATCCGGGGTTCTCGACTCGATGCTGACCGATGACCAGAAGTTCGACCCGGAACAACGGCGAAGCATGATCTCGACAGCGGCCGAAGAAGCGGGTCGCCTGAACCGGTTCGTGGGAAGCCTGCTCGACATGACGCGGCTTGAGGCAGGTGCTCTGTCTCCCCGGCTGATCCCCTGTGAGGTCGAAGAGATCATCGGCTGTGCCATCGGCGCTGTCGAGCCGCGTATCGGTAATCACCAGATCGTGACAGCGGTGGATCAGGAATTACCGCTGGTCCCTGCCGACCTCGCCCTGTTGACCCAGGCACTGGTTAACCTGCTGGACAATGCCCTCAAACATTCCCCAGCGTCGGCTGATATCACCATGTCAGCACGTTTCGACGGAAAGTCGGTTATAATTGCTGTGATTGACACTGGACCGGGCGTACCCTCAGGACAGGAAGAACAGATCTTCGCCAAGTTTCACCGTATCGAGGTGCCGGAGCGGACCGGCGGAACCGGACTGGGGCTCTCCATTGCCAAAGGAATCATCGAGGCGCACAATGGCAGCATTACCGCATCGAACAGGCCGGAAGGCGGATTGATGGTCGAAGTGAAGTTGCCGCCGGCTACTCTTGATATTCAATACGAAGGAAAGCAATGAACTCCGACAATCCCGTGCGCATCCTGGTCGTTGACGACGAGCAACCGATACGTCGTTTCCTGCAGACAATTCTTGAGGGAGAGTTTCGTCTGCACCTTGCGGAAGGTGGGCATGCTGCTCTGGCTGCCGCGGCAACGACCAAACCGGATGTTATCCTCCTTGACCTGGGGCTCCCCGACCTCGATGGCATCGAAGTCATCAGACGCATCCGCGAGTGGTCGCAGGTCCCAATCATCGTGCTTTCGGTAAGGGAGCGGGAAGATGACAAGGTGGCAGCTCTGGATGCCGGTGCCGACGATTACCTTACCAAGCCGTTCGGGGTAAGCGAACTTAAGGCGCGCATACGCGCCGCGCTCCGGCGAACGCTGCAACAAACTCCGGAACCGGTATTCACCAGCGGTGATCTTATTGTAAATCTCACTGATCGAAGGGTATTATGCCGGGGGGAGGAGGTATCTCTGACGCCTACAGAATACGATATCCTGCGTTTACTGGTTACTCATGCCGGGAAGGTTCTGACCCACAGCCAGATACTCAGACAGGTATGGGGAATCGCCTACCTGGAACAGCCGCATGTGCTGCGAGTCAATATCAGCAACCTGCGCCGCAAGATCGAGCAGAATCCATCAATTCCGCAGCACATCATCACTGAGCCGGGGGTGGGGTATCGTCTCAGAACCACCGAGATCTGACAATAGCAGGAAGTGACTTTTTATGGCCTTATCTCCACAATCGTGCCATTCGGCACTAACTTGGAAATTTCCTCGATTTCATCGTCTGTTACGGCTATGCACCCCTTTGTCCAGTCAACCTCTGAGTGAGAGTCACCGACCCACGAGAACCCATTCTTAATGCCGTGGATCATGATGTCTCCGCCCGGAGAAACACCCAGTTCCTTGGCCCGCTTTCTGTCTCGCTCGTTTGGATAGGAAATATGAAGAGACAGGTGATAACGGCTGTCCTTGTTTCTTGCATCGATGGAGTAGATTCCCTCCGGGGTCTTGTTATCGCCCTGCCGTTCTTTGGGGCCAATTGGGTTTCCCCCCAAGGCTATCTTGTAGGTCTTGAGCACCTCACCCTTTGAGATCAACATCAATCGCCGCGCCTGTTTTTCTATCAGTATCTTATCTGCCGATCCCTTCTGGATTGCATAGGCAAAAACCTTTTGTTCGAGCGCTTCGATCTTTTTCTGCAATACCGCTATTTCATTCTCCTTGCCTTTGACCTCTTGCCGGAGAGTTTCAATCTGTGTTTGCTGCGATGCAATCTTCTTATCCTTGATAGCGACATTGTTGATATTAAATATCATTGTCTCGCTGTTTTGCCTGTACTCACTACCGGGATAATCCTTGATGATTCTCTGAAAACACTCCAGTGACTTCTGATAATCTTTTTGTTCGTTCTTCGGATACGCATAAATAATACCCATCTCGAAAAGAACTCTGTCTGACGTCGTGGGATACTTTTCACTAATCTGCTCATACATGTTCAAAGAGGCCTTATAGCTTCCCTGATTAAACAAATTATTCGCTTCTTGAAAGGTCGACTTGGTCTGATATCCTTCGGTAAAGTGACTGCATCCGCTTAGTAACATTGGTGTCATTATGATAACGATGAAGAAAAGGAAAAAGTGTCCACCCATCCTGCCTTGTCTGTTATCCATATTTGCCTTAGACAGCATCATTTGAAAGATTCTCACCCTCATCTCATTACCCTTGACAGAATAACCTGAAATATCTTTGCGCTGACCGTCTGATATTCTAACCTAACAAGTCAGATGTGTGAATTGTTCCGGGTGAACTTAAGTGATGAACATTGAAATGGCAGGGTTTTGAGACCCTGCCATTTTCATATCCGGAACACAAAGGCAAAACTGACAGTTCCCTTGGCATTGACTTACTTCTTCATCGATTTCTGGAAGACAGCGTCAGCTTTTTTCGCCTTTTCATCAGCGATCCGTTCCCTCTCCTCTGCCTGCTTTACAGCATTATCGGCGCGGGCTGATGTTTCATCTGCCTTTACCTTAGCCTCGTCGGCTGCTGCCTTGGCAGCTTGCGCATCCTGCAATGCCTGCTCGGCTTTAGCATTTATCAGATTTTGCTGTGCCTGCACTTTCTCGAGGTCTCCGGATGTAGCACAACCAATCATGCTGGCGAGAACAAACATCATTGCGATCAGCAAAAGACTTTTCTTCATATCTCTTCACCTCCTTTCTGTTCAGGTTACCTTGCCATGAAGCGGGATCGACTACCCCTTCTTGACAGGCTCAATCAATATCCCGTCTATTTCCAAATCAATTTTCAAGCGTTTTGCTGCATCTTTGGCCTCACTCATATCATTGAAAGGGCCGGCGATCACTCGGTAGCCATTGCTCTTTGTGAGCACCCGTGCCGGGATTGGCGGGCCCTGGTGATTGATAATGGCGGCAATCCTCAAAGCCTCAATCTCGTCGCGCAGATCAGCAGCCAAAACGTACCATGCCTCCAGTTTCAGTTCCGGGAGTTCCGGTCTGCCATACAATGCAGCCGGATGCTCGACTTCTATGATTTTCGCAGCCCCTTTTGCACGTCCTTGACTCATCTCCAAGATCGGAACAGGAATCCCCCGGGCCTCGGCCTGTACCTCCTTAACCCTTTTCCAGTCAAGGGCAGCCGCCGATTTCTTTTCAAAATTTTTCAGTTTTGCATAGACCTTCTCCAGCTCAACAGCGCCCGAATCTTCCAGAGGCGTATGGGCTTCCAGGTAAACTACGCCATCACGTTGACCGATGAGATATGGCTGGTTGACAATGAGTACAGGAGTATTGACCGGCGTGTCGTTGAAGAGCATCTCCACGTTTTCCGGATAGAGTCTAAGGCAGCCATTTGATGCATTAAGACCAATGCTGGCCGGTTTATTGGTACCGTGGATCAAATAACCCGATTTGCTCAGATAGAGCGCGTATTCTCCCAAGGGATTCAGAGGTCCCGGAGGGACTTGTGCTGGGAGAAGATCTCCTTTTTTCCGATGATCTTCGGCGATTGAAGCAGGCACATACCAGGTCGGCCGGGCTGCCTTGCGCGCTACACGCATCTGACCCGTTGGGGTGGGACGCTCCTTGGTCCCGACACCGACCGGGTAGGTCGACACCACCAGAGAGTTTTTATCCTCTTTGAATTGAAAGAGCCTCTTGGTGGCCAGGTTGACCACAATCCCCTTCCTGGGCGTGTCCGGAAGGATAAAATTCAGAGGTAACAGGATGCGCTCTCCAGCCTCAGGCACCCATACATCTACACCTGGATTAGCAGCACTGATTGCATTGATCCCCAAACTAAAGTGCCTGGCAATATCCGGCAGCGTATCCCCCTTTTCAAGTCTGATGACTGCCAGCCTACCAATGACATCTTCTCCTCTGGCAACCGGAAACTCGTTCCGCTCGATCTCCTTTTCAAGGTGGTCCGGGGCAAGCCATGAATTCTCCTGAGCGCTTTTCATGGCCGCGCAGCCAGGGAGAGAGAAGATGAATACAGAGAGAGCTATCAGACGAAGCCAACTTGATGGGAGTAACAGGCCAAAGAATCGACACATGGGTTACGTAAGCACCTTTCTCGATAACAATATGAACAAAAAAGCCGGGACCGAATATCGTTGGATATTTCGGCAACCCGGCTGTCTCTGGTCGAGACCCTGTAGGCTTTCCGCCCCACCCTCGCGGATGGTTGAGTATTATCGTTTACCACAACTATTTTATTGCCGCTTTCAGTCAGCGGCGCGAACCGGCATATGGCACCCTCAGAGTCGCACCTCTTGCTGTCTCGACTCCATTGACAACAAAAAAGCCGGGACCGAATATCACTGGATATTTCGGCAACCCGGCTGTCTCTAGTCGAGACCCTGTAGGCTTTCCGCCCCACCCTCGCGGATGGTTAAGTATTATCGGCTATCTCTCAAACAAATTTTGTTGCAGTGTACCTTTCAACGACGATTTGTCAACGTTTTTCTAGAGTCCAATTAAGAGGGGTACGGATTGCCTGCCATTCCCAGCTTGCCGCCTGCTTTCAACCCAATATTTCTCATTGAACCAAATTTAATCATTTATTATTGATATCGGCTAACATTTATTATATTTAAGGTTCTGCTTGTATACAATCAATCTGATTGGAGAGAGTTGTATGAACCCGGAAATGAATTGGTTATGCAAGTATTTTGTATCGTTGCCCCTCATTCTTTTGCTCCTCCCGGCACCCCCCCTTTACGCTAACTCATTGACCTGCCCCGATGTGCAATTAAACAGTGCTTTCAGGAGGCAATCGCCTCTTCCGCAGGATAACATACAACCTTCTCCCCCTCAGAAGACCCGCTTCGCCAATGACCGGATTATTGTCAAGCTCAATGACCGCATTGTAGAATCGGCAGACCTGATTCATGACGCAGGTCTCAAGTTTGAGCATGTCGCGCCGAAAGTGGGGGGCGATCTAGACGAACTTAACAAAAAATGGGGGGTGAAAAAGATCTCTCCCATGTTGCAGATAAACGCCGGAGACCCAAAGGAGAAGGTATTTGGGAACTCGAGAGCAGAACGAAAGGCGTATTTCATCCAACAGTTCGAGAGGTCGAGAGCTAAATACGCCAAGCGTGCGGCGAGAGCCTCAATGGCCGGAGAAGTTCCAGACCTGTCCCATGTTTACATCTTTTCGTTGCCTGAGGGGACGGATATCCAGGCTGCGTGCAAAAGCTACTCTGCCAATCCGGCTGTTGAATATGCCGTCCCAAGCTCCATGATGCAGTCCCAGTCGGTAACCGACGATCCGTTTTTCTCGTCAAGAGGTTCATGGGGCAACTCAGTTGATGACATGTGGGCACTGAAGAGAATCAAAGCCGATGTTGCCTGGGATACCGCCCAGGGTGAAGGTGTCGTGGTCGCAGTTGTTGACACCGGGCTTGATTACAATCATGTGGATATCGCCCCCAATGTCTGGTCGAATCCGTCGGAAGCCGCGGGTGCACCGGGTGTTGACGATGACGGCAACGGTTTCAGGGACGATGTCAGGGGTTGGCATTTCGAATCCCCCCAGGGGATCAACGAACCATATGCCAGCGACAATGATGTCATGGACCGCAACGGCCACGGTACATTTGTTGCCGGTATCATCGGAGCTGTCGGCAACAACGGCACCGGGATCGTGGGTGTTGCCCCGAAGGCCAGGATAATGCCGGTAAAAGCGTACTCCAGCGGTTGGAGCATCAGCAGCGGCCCCGAGCCGGACAGCCCCTTTGCTAACGCCATTCTCTATGCGGCTTATAACGGTGCGGACGTCATCAACCTCAGCTGGGGCTGTTCCGACTGCTTCAATTCTCCCACCATAGCAGATGCCGTAGCTGTGGCCAACGCTCTCGGCGCAATTGTCGTCGCCTCGGCCGACAACCGGGCAAGCGATGTCAAGGATGCTTTTCCTGCCATGATCCCGGAGGTGCTCACCGTTTCCGCAACAGATGTGAATGATGACTTCTCCCTCTATTCGAATCGAGGCTATCTTGTCGATGTGGCAGCACCGGGGGGGTAACAGCGGTCTGAGTGTCAGCTACGCCCCGGATTATATCTCGATACTGTCACTGGGGATAGCACAGCCGCTCCTGCCTGGAAGTACCGCCGTTGCCCCCGGCTATCTGCGAAGTGCGGGGACATCCGCTTCTGCAGCCTATGTTTCGGGGGTTGCGGCCCTGGTGCTTTCCGCCAACCCATCGCTTACCCGCGAACAACTGTTCGCCATTATCAGGCACAGCGCTGACGACCAGGTCGGCAATCCGACGAAGGACACGCCGGGTTACGATCCCTACCTTGGCTGGGGCAGGGTCAATGCTGCCCGGGCAGTAGCGATGGCCGCTTCACCCCCATCCGATCCGCCGGTATTGAAGACCCAGCCCGACAGCCTCTCGTTTGTGGTTCCCAAGCTCCTCTGTGGTCAGGATCGCACATTTTCCTTCGGTATCTTGAACGTTGGCGGCGGAACCCTGAACTGGTCGCTTACCGCACCCCCGTGGATTGCCGCCGCCGCAACGTCTGGAACCGCAAATTCTTCCCCGGCCATGAGTCTGAACGCCGTTGATTCGGTGAACGGTACGATCGACATCTCGCCGGACGGGAGCGGCTCCACGATCCAGTTCCCGGTTTCGGTGGCAGTACAGCAGGACATATTGCTCTCCAATTGCTCCATTAGCCTGTCCTCAGGGGTGTGGGACGCGGACCGGAATACCAACCCCCCCGGGATCCCGGACGGGGCCGGGGGCGCCTACTACGTTTCATACGATGTCCTCCAGGGGCACCCCGACATGTCGATCCAGCATATCGACAGTAATGGCAACCCTCTCTGGACAGCCAACGGGCTGAGGATCAGTTCCTCGACCAAATCTAAACATGGGCCGGCGATCATCAGCGATGGCTTCGGCGGCGCCATCGTGCTTTGGATCGAGGACAACAACACCGGGGACTATGGCGACGACAATATCCGTGGCCAGCGGGTCAGCAATACCGGCGAGCTCCTCTGGGGGAGCGCCGGGATAGACGTCACCCTTGGGGGATCAGCGGTTAATCCGGTCATGATCCCTGACGGTTCGGGCGGAGCGGTGGTCGGGTGGTATTCCGTTGCAGACAGCAAACTCTATGTTCAGCGGGTGAGCGCCAGTGGGGCACGTTTTATGGGCGAAGCCGGGCGTTCGGGCTTCCCAGTCAACAGAAAGCCAGTTTGATATGGCAATGGCAGAAGATGGCAGCGGTGGTGCGTATCTGTCCTGGGCCGGTTCTGCATGGTGGGGCGTTTATGGCCAGCACGTCAACGGCGACGGTATCCCCTTGTGGGAAACAACCGGCAAGCGGCTGAGCCCGGAAAGCACCACGTATGGCTCCGGCTATGGTGCCAACGTCATGTCCGACGGCGCCGGTGGGGCCATTTTTGCGTGGCACGATCTGAGGAATCACCTTCTTTATCCGGAAGACAATGCCGTCAACCGGAACGACATCTACGCCGTTCGTCTCAACAGTGCCGGGCAGCATCTCTGGAACCAGACCGGAGTGCCGGTTGCCAGTGGCTTCACGGCGATGCCGTTCAGGATCTCACCATCCGGCGGTCCCAGCAGGCTCAATATGGTGAGCGACGGCCAGGGTGGGGCCATCGTGGCCTGGCTCGATCTCAGGAACAGGGAAACGACAATCCACGGCAAATGGGACATTTATGCCCAGCGACTCAATCCCGCGGGCGAACCGGTATGGGGGGCCGAAGGGGTCCCGGTAATCGCGGCCGACGGCAAACAGGACGCTCCGACCATCATCCCCGACGGTGATGGCGGCGCCCTCTTTGCCTGGCATGACGACCGTTCCGGCAACTTCGACATCTTCATCCAACACCTTAAGGCAAACGGTTCGTATCGCTGGGGGAGTTCAGGAGTTTGGGTCCATTCAGGCAACAAGGATCAGGTAAATCCATTCATGATCCACATGGGCGGCAACAGGCTCGCAATCAACTGGAATGAAGGATATTACGGGTTCAACGGTGAAGTTGTGCAGCTCTGCACCGACCATGACGGCGACGGCTTCTATGCCGAGGGGGGAGTATGCGGTGCGGTAAACGGCATTGATCCGGTATTGGCCATAACCAAGGCGGGCACGGGGAGCGGAAGCATCCAGAGCCTGCCGTCGGGGATCAACTGCGGGCCGGATTGCAGCGGGCGATTTGCTCTGGGAACCGTTGTTACTCTCAAGGCGGTGGCAGCTCCAAATTCACAATTCAGCGGCTGGACAGGGGGCGACTGCAGCGGTACCGGGGAGTGCTCCGTAACCCTTGGCGCGGATGTTACAATCCAGGCTGAATTTTCGGCAACCCTCCCGGTAAAGATCGCGGAGAACTGGTCGAGTATTTACACTACGCCGCAGCAGGCATACAACAATGCTCTCAGCGGCAATACCATAATTTCCCAGTCATATACCTTCAATCAGGACCTGAACCTCAACCAGCCAGTCTCCGTCACGATAGTAGGTGGTTATGATGCCGGCTTCGTCAATGCGGCAAGCAGTACGGAGATCCAAGGTACGGTTACAGTCGGCCAGGGATCCGCAATCCTGGATAATATCGTAATCAAGTAGCGTGTGAGAAGAGGTTCGACATGCTTGCCAGAATCCGCGAGGAGGGTGCACTCCGGTTCAGCCTAACCTCATAACCATGTGATTCAGAATGGTTTTGCCCATTCACAAACAAACTGGCCGATTCCATTTAAGGAATCGGCCAGTAATTTTATTGGCGCGCCAGTGGCAATGAATCAGAGTACTGGGAAATGTCTGTAATTGTATATGGTTAGAGATTACAATTGATTTCTTTATCAATTTTATAAGATCATATTCTTCGCATCTAACTGTGTTTATTCGGCATTGCATTCAAGATGACAAAAAACACTCTCTTGGTGGCGGATGAAACTTGCCACTGATTGGGCGTCCACAAGAAGTGTCCCTACGGACTTCTTGGATGCAACTTAGTATTAGAATATATTGCACGTTTAGAGACACACAAACAGCGGATGCTTCGTCGATTATTGCTAGGTTTATTTTCTTTCTGTATGTTTAGTAGTGAAGGTAATGCAAGTAACCCCAAATAGATATCACGTAACTGACTAGCTCGATTTTTATAAATTCCATAACATAATGCCCATAAAACAATAAAGCCGAAGAACAAAGATGTTGTTAACAATATAGATTTCTGTTGGGGGGATAATTGATCTCCCAAAAAGTACCACGTAACTCCAGTGAGCACCCAAGAAATGACAGGGACAAGAGAATTGCGACGCATTTGCCTGACAGTATCTTGTCTTTCGGAATGCTCTAAAGAATATGGCAATAATTCTCCGACAAATGTTCGAGCTAAATAAAAATAGTTACTTCTTATTAAATCAGTACTTTTATTAATTGAATCTTTGTCTATTTTGACATTCAAAACATCATTAACTACGTAAAAGAAGGCATCAATTTTTTCTTTTTCGTCATCAGTCTTCTTTTTTTCTTTATTGGTTGATTTTATTGGTATTTCACAGATTTTGATCAACAAATCTTCCAAAACATGACCAACACTTGATGCTATTGCGCCGAGTAAGTAAGCTAGAGGAATGCAATAAAATATTGCAGCGGCAATAAATTTATTAATATACTCAGTATTCAGAAAAATATCACGAAACCCTTTATTTACTGATAGCGTTACAAATAGCGAAAGTAACCAGGTTAATCCTGGGAACAGATAAGCGATAAAGTCTTTCAAGGAAAATTTACTAGTTATTGATTGCAATTATCACTCCAATCAATGGCGACAACAATACTACTTTTTAGGCCATACAATGGGCGCATCTATTTTAATAACTTACCTAATGTCACTAACATGTAATTGTTACATTATTATCTAAAATAATCATTGTTATTGATTATTTAATAAATATAGAAAAACTTCTCTTGATTTACCTAAATCAAACAAAACTTTATTAGTAGCTTTTATCTCCAATCTATTTGCCCTTATTATTGCTTCATTACAAATAAAATATCCTTCTAGAAATTTACTATTTTTATATGCTTGGGTGGCAGACTTTTGATACTGCTTAGCTGTCTTATAGTTATATGATTTTGGTGGAAGTGGCATGTTTTCATAAGTGTACTTTTGCTGTGCTTGTGATGAATTAGATTCAAGCATTAATGCTCTTCTTCTTGCCTCATCATCATTTTGTATTTGAGAAAAATTGTTAAACCTTCCTACATTTGAAGTATCACCCCTACTGCAATCTATTATCCCTCTTCCATCCTCTCGTAATTGACCAATTTTATTATTATTAGTGTCATAAACTTGATTTCCATTAATTTGTACTCGAACAGGATTCCCACTCTTATCATTAATATAACCGAAATCCGCTGCGTATGCGTAGTTGAAGAATCCCTGTGTTAATACAATCATAATCAGAAATAAATATTGCAATAGGCGAAAACGTCTTCCTTGCTTTACTCTCTGCTTGATGTTCTCCATATAACGACCTCTTCAATTCAGTGTCGAATCCAATAAACATAAGTAGTCACTTGCTAATGAAAGCCATGACATTAATTATTAGCATGTTTCGGTTCGGATGCTGATGCAGTCTAGGAAAAAGTTTTTTTGAGTTTTTCGTCATAGCGTTTATCCCCCCAGAGAAACTGATACGTGAATGCTCCAATAACAAGAATTAGCTGATTAATATTGAGAATAAGGAGCCAATGGGATTGAGTCGCTCCGAATGTCAAGCTTGTTAAAGCTAGAAATCCGCCACTCAATGTCAAAATCAAAACCACAGTCAACACAACAAATGATGGCTGGAAAGCATCCCCCGATATTTCCCAAATGCATGTAGGCTTTCCAACCAAATTGTTAAGCTCATTCTCCAGATGAGCAATATAACGGTTGTGTATTTGACCATTGACAACGATCATTGCAACGTAGAGTCCGAGGAAAAATAGAAGCTGATTAAGGAAGGTTAGGATTAAAATCCGATTTTCTTGAAAAAATCTGGGTGCATCTTTGCCGAGAATAGCTACGAATATTCCACCCCATACGGTTACAAGGATAGGCCCTAATCCGACAAGAGCGCGCTGAAACATAATCAGTTCATCTCGCAGTTGGCGGCGCTCATCGAGGATGGCTTCAATTCGCTTCTCTAACATGTTTTTTTCTAAGTCTATAAGGTCACTCACACCGACCCCACTCGGAATATAATCACTGCAAGCATACAATAATTAACACAACTTAAATTTTGATTCACCAATTATTATGTGGCCACCCGATAATTTCTGACAATGCACAATTTTCGAGATCGTATTCAAACTGAGGCCAAATTTTTTACCCTCCATCTTGCTTAATATAACGCAAAAAGCCCCGGCTCACGTAACGTGCGCGCTTGCCGGGGCTTTGACTATGCGTCCTCCGGTATTGTATCCGGGGATTCTAACCATACTTTGTAAATTTTCCGTTTTGTGTTGAATCTGAAATCTTCACGCTTTAACGGAATGTTATGTTTCCGGCACTTCTTGACAACAAAATCCAATATTTGAGACCGTTGTTCAATCAGTCCCGAGTATTGCGGAAAACCGTTTGTATAGTCCCAGATCGTCAGGACTCTTTTTGTAATGAATGATTTATCAAAATGGTCTTTCCCGATGATATCGGCAAATTCCGCTTTCATTCCTTTGATTGTATCTTTTGACAAAAAGACGGTGGTGGTCTCTTTGCGTCTTTTATGGATTTTCATGGTTACAAGCGAGCTAATCGGAATTCTCAAATCATGCTCATGTATATCACAAAACCGGTCAGATTCAGGTTTTAGCGTTCCCTTTGTTCGTAACAAAAGTGCGAGATGTTGCCACCGAAGATACACATAATTCGCCTCGCCCTTTGCTTTCGACCGGTAACGCTGGTATTTACTCCTATTGCAGCCATACTTGCTTATCAATTTATTGTCTATCATCAGCCATTTATCGCGCTTTTCGTCGGGAAGAACAGTTAAGCAGAAATGTTCATATCCGCGCCCAAACTGATAAACGATCTGTTGAATGAAACCTTGCCATGAGCCACATAAATACTGCTGTGAGCTCTCATCCGCATCCATTTTTTCACCTTCCGGTTACTTGAAGATAGACGACCTTCCAGTCAGTTGCTGCTGTTACTGCATTCGCAGGTGAACGGTTGCCACGCCGGCACCTGCGAACAAACAACCCAAAGAAGAGAATTAATTGCTAGGGAATCCCTTTCCCGTGTCCTTTGCCGTTTTAACTGCTTTCACGGCGGCCAAGTGCCAAGTTGGCGGACGTTGCCCCTTACGGTCAAGCAAGGATAGCTCAGACGGTACTCAGGATTGCTAATCAGACCTCGCACATAGCGTCTTCAATATCGCAAGACGCTATGCCGTTCGGCCCTTTCCGTGTTAGACATACATGTCATCTGCAGGCTCTGGTTGCTCCAGCTATGTTTGTGTGCATCACAGCACGGGGCAGAAATCACAAGCTCCCCCCTACTCACCCTGAAAACTGGCTTTCTGTACGCATAGCCTTCATCGCGCTTTGACCTGGCCACTTCCTGCAAACTCACGTGGTTGCACCTTTTTAACAGGCGCTTTGGCTGCAAGCATCAATGCAGTCCTTTAACGGGTTCAGCTGTATGCGTTCGACATTACTGCCAAGAAGGTTGTTAACCCTTCCACGCTCCCCCGCCACGACCGGGTAGTACACAATGTGTCCCCCCCGATTCGGGATTTTCACCCTTTCATGTATGACGAGCCCCAATCATGATAGCTTGATTGAGACTATTTCCACGTCGCCCGATTTCAATGTAAGTGGGTCGAAGACCGGATTTTCACCAGCCAGCGCCCCTCCCCACCGAGCGGGCATTTCTCAATGCACTCGGCGAGCCCCATCATGGCTACAGTTCCTGTTTGGCGACAGGTGGTTGCGCCATGATACCCGTATATAGCGATTGGCATTCGCATCAACGAGCAGCTCTTCTCTTCTTTGTGCAGATTTTTGGCATTACTAAAGTAACTTTTTAACCGATTAACAGTTTTATGTTATCGAGTTGGTTTACACCGCCTCTGTTTTTGTGATTTCCAATATGGAAGTTGCGCTATCGCACAACTTCTATTATAAGCAGTACATATTTGTACCAGATAATATTATTATGACTTGTAAAATAAAGTGATAAGTTGACAATGAGTATAATTCGTCACAATGGATGGAATTAAACTGTAGTCAATTGTAAAGATAGGTGCGATAGCACTCAAAAAGTGGGAAAAAGAAAAGTGATTTAACAGTAGCAGAATTCGACTTCCGATGCAAGGCTGTTTTGCATATTTTTTTATATAATTCAGGCTTGTATGGCGTTTTTACCTGTATTTATTGCCTCCTTAATATACCAATAAATACACCTTGCCGCTTTGTTTATATGGAGTTAATGTCGGTTATTTGCAATCATTAGTCACCGATTTACTGTAATAAAAATATTCACAATACAGATAATTATTTATTTGGGCATATCATATTGACATAGCTTTGATTTTATGTTAATAAATGTACACTTTCTTGTTTCCATCGACGCAATGAATTGGAGCGTCGCCAGACTGCGCCCGTGATTCCTGCACGCGGGGCAGCATTCCCCCAGGCTTTTCCGCCATACGTGCGTCCTGATTTCCTAAAGGCCACGTTTTACATGATCTAAGCAGTCAACCTGACCGCAATCGTTAAACGCAATCATTATTCGTGGTGTGACTTATGCGTCACACCGCCTAAATATGCCTGGGGTGCAGATTCTCCGGCCTTTTCGTCTTCGACGTTGGGCCGCTTCCGACAGGGAGGAACTGCACATGATTGATTTTCTGGGCATCTACCCCGCTTGTTCGGCGAGCGGGGTAGAATCATGTCACATCCGCCGAATGTAAAGAAACAGAAATTCCCCGAAGAAGAAGTAATAATACAATTTGAAGAACTGGACTTTGTCGAACGCTCCGTATTGACTGCAGAAATCTCTTTGATTGAGGTATACTTTCAAGACATTTTGCAAGAGCTATTGATTGACAAGAGGGAGAAAACTGATGAGAGCAGCGCTGTACGCAAGGGTGAGCACCGGACGTCAGGCAGATTTTAACCTCTCTTTGCCCGACCAGATTGAGAGTATGCTGAACTGGTGCACTAAGAACAACTATGAAATTGTGCAACAGTATTGCGATGAGGGGTTGACCGGCACAGACGACCGCCGCCCCGCATTTCAGCGCATGATGGCCGATGCTTGCAATTCCAGCAAGCATCGGCCCTTTGATATCATTGTCGTGCATAGCTTTTCCCGGTTTTTCCGTGACGAGGTTGAATTCACGCTTTATGAGCGTAGATTGACTAAGCACGGGATTGCACTTGCATCTATCAGCCAGGAAGGAATCAACAACCAAGAAAACGAATTCTTGCGCCGAATGCTAGCAATGGTTGACGAACAGAACAGCCGGGAGAATGCGAAGCACACATTGCGGTGTATGATTCGTAACGCTGAAAGGGGTTTCTTCAATGGCTCCACTGTCCCGTTTGGCTATCGGATACAGGAAACAGATGAACCGGCACGAACGGGACATAAGAAACTGTTAGTGCTTGACCCGCTTGAAGTGCCGGTTGTTGAGCGGATTTTCAAGCTTTACATTGAGCGTAACATGGGGGTGAAAGATATTGCGTCATTGCTGAATAAAGAGGGAATTACCCGGCGTGGCTCGTTGTGGAGTACTACAACCGTGTATCAGATTCTGACCAATACCGTTTATAAAGGTGAAAAGCTGTTCAATCAAAAAACATGGAAAACCGGTGAAAAGAAGGATGTTGCTGAAATCATCCGCATTCCGGTTGAGCCTATAGTCTCACCGGAAGTTTTTGAACTGGTCAAGGAGAAGAGAATCCAGCGAAGCCCGAAAATGAACCACCCGCGGCGCTTGACGTCGCCGAAACTGCTAACCGGCTTGTTGCGTTGCGGGGAGTGTGGCGCAGCCATGACCGCAGCAACCGGCAAGAGCAATACATATTTCTATTATCGCTGTAATACCAGAACACGGAAGCACCTTGACCTCTGTTCGTCAAAGATGGTTCCGATGGGCAAGCTTGAAATGTCGGTGCTGTCGGCATTGGCAGACAAGGTTTTTATTCCCGAACGTGTCGGGATGATACTTAAGGAGCTTAAACAGAAGATGCGGGGTGACAACCCTCAGAGCATCACCGAACTGAACAAGCAGCTTGAAGCAGTGCATTTCAAGTTGAAGAACCTGTATCATTCGATTGAGAACGGCATCCAGATTGACGCTATCCTGAAACAGCGGCTTGATGAACTGAAGAAGCAGGAAACGGAAATCAGCCGCAAGATAGAAGGGTATAGCAGCACAACACAGGCTATGGTTGACAGCATCGACATGGAAGAGGTCAAGGTGTTTGCCGGTCTGTTGCGGGAAAAGCTCTTGAACAGGGATACGCCATTTTCAAAGGAGTATCTGCACTTGCTGGTTAGGGGAATTGAACTGAAAGGGAATCAGGCGACGGTACGCGGTAGCTATGTATCATTGGCCGGAGCCATCAAATACACGGCACAAAAAAAGAATCTGAGCACCTCGCAAGAAGTACTCAGATTCAATGGTGA
>NZ_BAZF01000014.1 GCF_000813145.1 Geobacter sp. OR-1
GTCATATCTCCAGAGTTGAAGTGTCGCCAGGGTCTTCACCCAAATAACGGGCTTTTAGAACCCGCCGCATTATTTTCCCGCTCTTGTTTTTTGGTATTCCTTCGCAAAAAATAATTTCCTGCGGCGTCGCTATGCTTGATGCCCGATTTGAGACGTGCAAACGGATCTTGATCTCCAAGTCTTTGCTTGGCTGATAGCGCTCATGGAGATGAACAAAGGCTACTACCTTTTCAAAAAGCAGCTCATCCGGTGCTCCGATTACACCAGATTCGGCAATTTCCTCCACCTCAAGAAGAGCGCTTTCAACTTCAAACGGGCTTATCAGATGGCCGGCAGTGTTTATGACATCATCACTACGCCCCATGAACCAGTAATAGCCGTCATTGTCACGGCGTGCAGTGTCGCCGGTGTAGTACCAGCCATTTTTGAACTTGGAATTGTAGGCTGATTCGTTGTTCAGGTAGGTGACGAACATGGAAGGCCAGCCAACCTTGAGGCAGAGGTTTCCTTGCTCGCCATCCCCGACCGGAGTTCCGTCATCTGCCAAAATTGCAGGCTCAATGCCATCAAACGGCTTACCCATTGAACCCGGACGTATGGGGATTCCAGGTCGATTCGGGATCATAATGGCACCAGTCTCCGTTTGAAACCAGGTATCATAAATATCCCTCTTCAACAGACGCTGACTCCAGGCAATCACTTCCGGATTTAGCGGTTCTCCGACACTGAATATTGAGCGGAGCGACGCGAGATTTGCACCGGTAAATATCTTCTCTTCTTCCCTCATCAACATGCGTAAAGCGGTGGGGGCTGAATACCAGACCGAAATCTTTTCTGCTGCCAGCAGATCCATCCATGCTTGCGCATCATACCCACCACCATAATGGACTTGTGTTACTCCAAGACTCCAGGGACCGATGATTCCGTACGATGTGCCTGTCACCCACCCTTGATCTGCAGTGCACCAATAAATATCATCTTCGGTCAGACCAAGAACACCCGCTGTTGTCGCCATCTGACTAGGCAGACTTCCATGGCGGTGCAGCACACCCTTCGGTTTTCCGGTAGAACCAGATGTGTAGTGCAGAACAGATGGGGTATCTGGTGAGGTGGGCAGTACTGTGTACTGGTCACTTGCTTCAGCCATGATTCGTGAATAGCTGAGGACCCCGGCAGCAAAATCGTCTTCACCATCTACCAGAATGACGAATCGTAAGGAAGGCAACTGCTCACGAATACGGGCTACTTTCTTGTAAAGGCTCTTGCGGGTAATAATTCCCACTGCGCCCGAGTCACCAAGCCGATCAAGCAGTGCATCCTCTCCAAAATTGGAAAAAAGGGTGCCGCAGACTGCTTGAGTTTTCAATGTACCGAGGAAGGCAAAAAACTGCTCTGGCATTTTGGGAAGAAATGTAAAAAAAATATCTCCCTTCTTTACCCCATTAGAAACTAGTGCATTTGCAAATCGGTTGCTCTGTTGCTCTAAATTAGCGAAAGTAAAATCAGTACGAGAACCATGTGCGTCAATCCAGCGCATAGCAACCTTACTACCCAAACCTCGATCACATTGTAGAGTTGAACAAACATAACCGATGTTTTTATGACTATTTTCTTTCATTATAGAATCCTTCCAGAAACTTTAATTTAGAGACAAGGTTATATCGTTCAAAAACAGCTTTTATCTGAACATCATTTTGCCCCATAACATTATTTATAAAATGTAAAGTATCATCTTTTGCCTGAGTACCGTCTATTCGTGCAAAATCCTGATGTTTTTCAGTTATCTTGCGGCTCTTTATGCCATTATATAAGGACATAGCTTTAAACCATACATCATCTGCAGTAAGGCAAATATCCATAAAGACATCTTTATCCATTACAGTTTCATTAAACACACCTTGTGGATACAGTGCACCTTCTCCTCCAGTAGGAAACAAAGCAAACGATGGTGTATCTCGTTCAATAAATTCAGGCCACTGAAGGTATGGAAGCAGATGACCATTTGAATCAAAGGATATCCTGCTGCCCCTATAACAGATCACGTCTTGTGGATTTACCAGATGTGCATAATAGAGCTTTTCAAGCCAGAATTTTGGATACAATGTATCGTCATCTGCTGTTACCAAGACTTCATTTGTAAATGCTTGAAGTGCTGGTATTAACTTTCTATAAGAGCGTAAATCTTCGCAAAATCTGATCTCAAGACCACGTTTGATTTGGCGCTGCAAAATATCAGGAAGTTGATTAACATCATCAATTATTCGATTTCCATGTCTGTCAACATGGGACAACCATAAAACGACTCGATCAGGTTTGACCGTTTGACTTAGAATAGTCTCGATTACAAGATGTAATTTATGGAAACGACTTGGAATAGCAGTTAGACTTACAATAACTTCCTGGGCACGCTTTTTAGACATAATGCCACTACGCCAGTCTAATCGCGCCTTGTAGCCAATTAAGGCTTCCACACCAACTAATCGCTTAAGAAATCGCCTAACAGATTTCAATTAAATATCACTTTCATTTATGATCTCAAGCCAGATACATAATAAGAGTTTATCAGCAAATAGCGCCTGTTTAATTCTGAGTTTAGTGGTAATTTGTTAATTTATTATTTGTAGTTTTTGATATATTTATTTATTTCTTGTTTTAGCATATTTTTTTCATCTGGCAACATAAATGGCGAAAACCACATTATTAACAACATTGCTAATAAAGTACTCAGCTGAATAATAGAATTAACTATAACACCAAAAGTAGATAGGCTATTTGAAATTATTATAGCGCTTATAGAAATAACAAAAAGAATTATAAGTCGTTTAAATTCAAATTTTGCAGTAGTTATATTTTTATACAGAACGTAACAAGTAATTGAAAAAACTAAATAACCTATTGAAATAATATATGCTGATGCAATATATCCGAATGAACTAATAACCAGATAACTAATTAAGGATTTAATTAATACAGGTACAGCGTATGCAATCACCATTCTGGACGTCTTAGCTTTAGTAAAAGCACCCATGGTTAAAAAAGTATAGAACGCATGAAAAGAATATCCAATACATACAATTGCTATAACTTTATTAGCCTCAAAAAATTTATCATCTACAAATATGTTCATTAATGTCGTGGAGAATATTCCAAGAGTGGCTTGAATTACAACAAAAACAGTCATAAAATATGTAGCAATTTTAGCGGTCTGGTAGTCAGAGTCTGCTTGTTTCGAAATTCGAAACATTGCAGCTCCACCCCAAATTGAGTTAAACGATGTAAGAAGCGCTGAATTCAGCATGCTTGGGAATGTAAGACCCATTGTAAGAAGACCAACCTGTTCAATTGACCCCAATGTCCTGAGAAAAAATCTGTCTCCACTATGCAGAAATGTAGCTAACAGCGATGCAGGCACCATAGGATAGCCATATATAAGCATTTTATTCATTACATTCAAGCTTATGTTAAATCCAACATTTTTATAAAAAATATATAGTCCAATTGCAGTAACAGGCACATACGATAAGAGGTTGCCATAGAGCATCCCTATAGCGCCCATTTTATACCAGACAATAAAAATAAGATTACCAATTATACCTGCTGCAAGTTTAACCAAGTTTAATTTCACAAATTGGATTGATTTTTGAGCTACTAAAAATTGAAAACTCAAGGCCATATACACCAGGTCAAATAAAAGTGTTGCAGCTCCGACATTTACTAACTTGATAAAGTCAATGCTTCCAAATATGTATTTTGCAAATTCATCATTAAATATCACACAAAAAAATGATGCAATTATTCCGGATACAGATACTGCGATAACACTTGTTGATATGGCATTTTTTTCGCTCTCTGTCATTTTCCGCTTCATGATAAAATTTGCTTACAGCAACATTAAAGCTTGATGAAAATATTATTCGAATAATAGCATTCGCCTGCTGAACTAAATCTACAGCTCCATAATCAGCCCTTGACATATATTTTGAGTATATCGGTAGTAATATAATACCAGCTAAAGAACTAGCTATCCAACCCAGTGAATATATAGAAGTATGCTTAAATATGTTTTTAATGTTATCTCTTAACATGCCGTATGATCACATATTATTGAACAAGTCAATACTGGTGTGATTATATACCTCATTCCTGAACACATATTTATAAAATACTTCTGTATATTCTTCACTTCCTTTTGCGTTAACATGACTAGGCTCAGAAAATAATTCTCTTTCAAAAACAGGAATATTCGTACTTATATTGTTTTTTTCATGCGCAAATAGTTGATAGGTGTCACCAAACGCAAGTTTATCGTAATTCAATCCGATTTCATAAACAGGTGAGAAAAAAATGGTATATCTTATATTCTTTTTTTTCAGTAAAGAAATTATTTTGCTAAAATATAATTCAGTAACTGGAGGGAGGTCTTTTGTTAATTTTAACTGTTTTTCATATCCCTCTCTGGCCTTTTTATCAAATATCTCTTTTTGCTTATCCGAGAGTGAAAAGATTTGCGGATAGAGAAAATATCCAGCCCCCTTTTCCATCGTTGAAATAAACTGCGAATCAGATTTACCAGTCCTCCAACGAATGACTACCCCTTCCAAAAGAGATGTATCTTTCATGTTGAAATATTCAGTATACGGAAATTTATGTATCTTCCTAAACCTTTTAAGGGCACCTGGCATATCTTCATCCAACTCCATCGCCTCTTCCTCAGTTGCTACGTAACGGAGAAAATTTTCCCCTAGAGAGGCGTCCAGGGCAGTGTCCTTCCTAGTCATGTTTATAGGTGCAAACTCCAGATATAATTTATTAATATCAGGATTCTTCTTCAATATCCTTTTTAAGAAAAAATAAGTGGATGGTGTTGTTGCCCCACCGACAGAAAAATTAATTGCATTCTGATTGTATTTGGACTTGAGCAACTCAGGGCTAATTGCCATCGCCCGAGATGAACCTATAATTATTATATCCCCCTGTCTGTATCGAAAGTCTTCAATCATCTTTGCTTTTGCCAGCCACATAGCCCTTTCCGGCATATGCACATAATCCAGCAAATAAACTCTTACACCTAGCCAAAAACAAATACCAAGCAGGAAACTTGCTAATAACGCAATAAGTGCTCTCATTCTTATACCACCGTCAGAATTGAGCATATATGAACGGTTTTGATGCCGTTCCCATTACAGACTGCATTGACGCGACAAAAACTGCCGCAAGCATAAATGCTTCAGCCATACCAATGAACTGCAGCTGGGTGGATTCTTCAGAGAAAAATCTGGATATAATTATCTTCAACAGATGTTTAGCTCCTTTAGCTATAGGAATCGAGGCAATAGTCGCAATACCAAGCACCAGCAGCAACTCGATCGTTACATAACTTCTCAACTGGTCTGACGTAAACCCAGCATGACCGAATCCAGTAAGTGCCTTAATGAAATATAGGGCTCTCCCAAGTTCCGGGATCCTGAAAAATACCCAACTGATCATGATTACAGAAAGCAGATACAAATGCGAAAAAGGAGCCCACCATTTTTTCATTATTTTCCCAAGTTTCCAGCTTTCAAGTGCCAGGATTATTCCATGCAACATTCCCCAAATTACAAAATTCCAGTTTGAGCCATGCCAGAGCCCGCAAAGCGTAAACACGACGACAATGCTGAGCAGAGCCCTGTAGTTCGTTTTGTATGTTCCTTCTGAAATCTTTTGCCGGATCTTATCGGTCATTAAGGCATATGAAAGTGGGATATAGAGGTAGTCACGAAACCATGTAGAAAGTGAAAGGTGCCATCTACGCCAGAACTCGGTCAGTGATTTTGCCGTGTACGGATAATCGAAGTTTTCAGGGAGTCTATAGCCGAACAGCCGTCCAATCCCGATAGCCATGTCGGTATATCCGGAAAAATCGAAATATAATTGAAGCGTATAGCAAATGATACCCAGCCATGCGACAGGTGTCGTCAACTCAAAGGAAGGAATTGAAAATATCTGATCTGCTACCTTTGCAATAGTATCTGCTATGATCAATTTCTTGCCTAGACCGATAATAATCCGCTTAGCCCCTCCCACAAAGTCATCAAGAGTGACAACGGGCTGTGCAATCTGCTCTTCAATCTGGTGCATCCTAACAATTGGTCCTGCCGTGATTTTTGAGAACATGGCAAACGCCAGAGAAAATTTGAAGAAGTTACGTTCTGCCCTGATATCTTCCCTATAGATATCCACAAGATAGGCAATTGCCTGAAATGTTATGAATGATAAACCAAGGGGGATGGGGAACTGCTGAATGCCAACAGGTCGGAGGCTGATGCTCTGTAATGCGCTATTCAGAGTGCCACAGAAAAAGCCAAGGTATTTGAAAATAAAAAGTATTGCGAGATTGGCGGCTATAACAATAGCCACCCCCCTAGCACGTTTGGCAGGGTCATCGCAACGATCCAACAACAGGCCAAACAGGTAATTCAGGATCAAAACATCGAGAAATATTAAAATAGACCGACTGTCGCCGCTGGCATAAAAATACAGGCTTGCCAACAGCAGAACTATGCTGCGCATTTTGATGCCGATTGCACAGTAAACAAAATAAATAATCGGCAGGAAAAAAAAGAGAAAATTTTGCGAACCAAAATCCATAAGAATCACAGCCGATCAAGGTGAGACAAGATTTTGCTGTGCTCTCTCAAGATATCTTGCTCTCGATTCTCTTCAATAAATCGCCAACATTCTTGAATGAAACAAGTTCTTTCTGACTGAATTTGATGCCAAATTGCGTCTCCACAGCAACAATCAGATTGACATGAGAAAGTGAATCCCAGCCATCAATATCATTGGCGGTTGTCTCATTCTCAATCTGTATGGAATCATCGTCAAAGACTTGGCAGAAAATGGCATTAAGTTTCTCAATTGTAGTCATTGTTCATATCTCCAGAGTTGAAGTGTCGCCGGCATCGGTTCCAAGGTACTGTGCCTTAAGTACACGACGCATGATCTTACCACTTTTGTTCTTCGGGATCGTATCAACAGGGATAATCTCTTGTGGTGTGGCAAGGGAAGATACTCTGTTCGAAACATAGAGTCTGATTTTCAGCTCAAGTTCTTTGGTGTATTCATACTGTTTGTGCAAGTTGACAAATGCTACTATTTTTTCATACAAGAGATCGTCCGGGGCACCAATTACACCAGACTCCGCCACCTCTTCAATCTCAAGCAAAGCACTCTCGACCTCGAATGGGCTCACTAAATGGCCGGCTGTATTGATAACATCATCACTCCGGCCCATGAACCAATAGTAGCCGTCAGCATCTCGATAAGCAGTATCACCTGTATAGTACCATCCATCCCGGAACTTGGACCTGTAGGCAGTATCATTATTCAGAAAGGAAATAAACATGGACGGCCAGCCCGCCTTGACACAGAGATTACCTTGATTGCCATCGTTAACAGGTTTACCATCATCTGCCAATATTGCCGGTGCAATTCCGGTAACAGGTTTCCCCATCGAACCGGGTCTAATTTCAATACCAGGCCGATTAGCAATCATGATACCACCCGTCTCAGTCTGAAACCAGGTATCATATATATCCTTTCCCAGTACATTCCTAGCCCAGTGGATTACTTCAGGATTTAACGGTTCACCGACACTGCAGATATGACGCAATGATGTGAGTTTAAAGCGTGAAAACAGTGATGGATCTTCTCTCAACAGCATCCTTAGCGCTGTCGGCGCCGTATACCAAACTGAGATCTTCTCATCTTGAAGCATACGGAACCATGTCTCCGCATCATAACCGCCACCATAATGAAGTTGGCTAATACCGTGACTCCAAGGGCCGATAATTCCGTAAGACGTTCCAGTTACCCAGCCCTGATCAGCGGTACACCAGAACATGTCGTCACTATACAGCCCAAGAACTTCACGGGTAGTCGGGTGTTGGTGAAGGATGCTGTTGTGCCTGTGAAGAACCCCCTTTGGTTTACCGGTTGAACCGGATGTGTAGTGCAGAACTGACGGTACGTCCGGACCAGTTAACGGTGCCGTGAACTCTGAAGAGCATTGAGACATTAACCGACTGTAACTCCGGATATTTTCCGAAATATCTTCATCGCTGTCTACAACTATAATCCATCTTAAATCAGGAAGCTGTCCCCGAATTCGATCGATCTTTTTTAAAAAGCTTTTTTTAGTAATAATTCCCTTTGCACGAGCATCACCAAGCCTGTCAAGAAGCGCTTCTTCACCGAAATTTGCGAACAGAGTGCCAGTTATGAGCTGCATCTTTAATGAACCAAGAAACGCAAAAAACTGTTCCGGCATTTTGGGTAAAAACGTGTAAAAAAACATCACCTTTGGAAAATTCTAGCCCCGCAAGGAGGTTTGCAAATCTATTACTATCTGTTTCAAGATCGGCATACGTGTAATCCAGTCTGTCTTCATGTGCAGATAGCCAGCGAAATGCAAGTTTATCAGCACGCCCCTGTTCGCATTGAAGTCTGGTACATATATGCCCAATGTTGAATTGATTGTTAACGATCATATTGCCCTCCTATTCCTGCGGATTTCAACCAAATTGAAATACAGCGCACTATTTTAATTGATCGGCTCCAACATCAGAAAATTTATGTCGTAGATTTCCATCAATATCATCAGTTACTTCCAAAGGGGTTTTCGCACGCCCAACGGCAGGGGCTGCTTTTTCTGCAAGATGAAAATCACCAGTGGATGCATTTACAAACCAAGTTGAAGGGGCATTTTCAATGTTACCTGACAAAATTGCTTTTGCACCGTTGCGTTCTACCATTTTCACATTGGTGAGATTATTTGTTACCACGGCATTGGTAGCTGGGAATCGCCATTCAATGGAAGAATACGTCTTATTTGGTTTCAAGGAGTATACGGTATTGTGTAATACTTTCGAATTGCATGCTTGCCAGAGAGAAACACCGCTGTCAAACCCATATTCAGAATTGAACAATTTAAGGGAAATTGCGGATATGAAATTATTTCTTATCACCCCGCCAAAGTGGTCGACATAATCTCCAGTATCTGAACAATTGTTATGTAATGGAATCCTCTTGGTTCCAGACGTTGACATGCCAAAACCAACCCCTCTCGTATTGTTGACGAGACGATTTCTCTCTACTACCGTATTATTCGAACTCCCCCAGAAGTGGATCGCATGTTCCGAAATACCTTTCTCACACCAAAAACCTTCAATAAGATTGTCCCTTACGAGCCACTCTCCTGCCCTGTGGGCGTCAATGCCACCGGTGTAACAATTATCTCTGATTTTTGTCCTACCCGCATCGGTTAACTCAATATGAGAGCAGGCTATTTCTCCATTATCGGGGAAATAAGTCGATGAGGGATTGATTTTGATTGCCTGTTGGCCAGGATCGATGATTCGTATATTATATATTTTTGTATGCATGGTGTTGCCATTGTTTGCTGTATATACATGGACAGGATGATTATAGGCCCTGGCAATAGTTATGTCGGCAATTGTAACATTCGAAGCAGCAATTTGAATGATTTCACCGGACTTATAATTCCCGTCTAAAACTACTGCATCTCTGTTGCCACTCTGTGACCTCAAAGTAAGATTGGGGATTTTCATAATAAGGCAGTAACCATTAAGATTATATATGCCATCAACCAGCATAATTGTTGTGCTCGGGGATGCAGCGGATAAAACCCTTTTCAGTTGCTCAACACTATCGACAACAAAGGTCTTGCCTGTTGGCGCAGAAAGTTGGGGACAGAAATCGCGATCATCATTCGACGTAATGTCTGATGATAATTCACTGCCAGATGTTACTCTTACCAGTATCATAAATAGTAAAGTGAGATGGACAACCCGATATTTGCGGAAATATACAAGTATCATGAAGTCGCTTCAGTCTCTATTGAAGCCTCAAATTTTTGGGTGAGAAAAAAAGACAAGGTCAGGTTCCAATAAAGGAAATCGATAAGAATAAGATTGGCAAAAAAAGCAGTTACCAAAAATCCGGCTATACCGCAGTTCAACATGTTGATAAGATTCAACCGCTCATCATCACGGAATCTATATTTACGGTTTAATTTGTACCCTTTCCACAAAGGGAAGAATATCATTAAGTAATACGGAATTGCAGACAACAACCCGCCTTCAGCCAGAATGTTGACAAAGGTGTTGTGGGTATGGGAAAGCCCTCGCTGCCCCTCACTTCCGAAAGTAGCTATATATAATCTATCATCAACTGATCCTGCATAGGCTGCAGCATATTCGCCGCTAGCCTTGGAAAAATTAAGATTGCCAACACCAAAGACAGGGTGGTCTCCAAAGATTCTAAGGCCGACTTTCCACAACAGCAACCTAGATGCTGATGAATAGTCTGATATTTCATCTGAATGGATATCCTGAGTCTTGATAGTACCAATTCGTTCAAAATAGCTGTCAGGAATAAACGGAAGGGCTGTTATTAATATAAGGAAAGCAAAACCGATCATTCTGGCTTTTCGTTTTGAAAAAAAATAAACCCCTGTAAATGACAGTACAAATCCCAAAAAACCTGCCCTTGATTGAGTTAGAACAATTATGCTGATAAAAGCAATAAAACTTAAGAATCCAAAATATTTCTGAAACTTGTCATGCTTATTTATTAAATAAATTGATACCGGAAGATACAGGACAAAAACACCTGTTATTGCACATCTATCGACTATTGCTGTTCCAAACAGCTGCTCAACAAGTGTATTTCCTCGAGAATATTGCTCAATACCCCATACTGCCATAAACATAAAACAAAATACTGTGAATTTTATGTAATTGTTAACCTCTTTGTCAGTTAATTTTAATAAAACAGAATAAAGGCAAATACAGTAAACCATAGTTTGCAGGATAATATTTTGATAATAGATACTTCCATTTATTTCTGAAAAATCGGTGTATGAGCTAATTAGTGTAGATAAATATAAAGTTCCTACAAATAAAATATAGTACATGAAAAACTTTGTATTGAGACTGTTAAGAAGTCTTTCCCTCTTGACTAGGCATGATAAAAATAAGCAACTTATAGCAATTGCAAAAACATTTGATATGGATGATCTCCCATAGGTTAGCTGCTCAGGTCTAATGACAGAAATAAATGTATAGTTAAGTATCCCCCAGAATGGATTGATAAATGCTGTCAATGCCATAAGTGGGAATAGTATTTGTAGTAATAACACTCTCATAAATTTTAACTTTTATTCATACAGATGCCTGTAAGATGCCATCATCGTATCAAAGGAGAAATGTTCAACCGCCCTTTTCTGGGCACTACATCCCATCTTCTCTGCAAGTGACCGGTCAGAAAGTAAATCTATGACTCGATCTGCCAACTGACCATCATTCCCGAGCGGCACCAGATACCCGGTGTCCTTATCGATAACTACTTCAGGATTCCCACCGACATCGGTTACCACTCCCGGCACCCCACTTGCCATGGACTCCAGTAAGGTTACAGAGATCCCTTCGGTAAAAGAGGTGAGCAGAAAAACATCCATAAGTTTATAAATTTCGGGCATATCATGCCGCAGTCCGATGAATCTTACATGGTTATCAATCCCCAGCTCAGAAACAAGCGCTTTAAGGTTCGCCTCCTGTGAACCCTGCCCTGCTATCATCAGACAGGTGTCAGGCTTCTCCGCATGAATCTGCTTAAACCCCCTCAGCATCATCGGGATGTTCTTAATCTCCTCAAGCCGGGCTGCAGTACCGATAATCCGGCATGCTTCCCCAATGCCCAGTTCCAGTCGCTTTTCAGCAAGATTAATGGGCGGATTCATTCTGCTGAAGTCCACGCCGTTGTGAATGATCTGAATTCTGTCAAACGGTAAATTGTCCATGTCAGCCATCGCCCTGGCCGTGCTGGAGGATATTGAAACAAGATGACCAGCCATTGAAGCGAGAAAAGGATTAAGCAGATACCGTTTCCAGCGACGTACGTCAGGATAATTTCGGCCATGTTCGGTATAGACGAATTTAACTCTTCCCGCGAGAAAAGCCGCAGGCACTGCATAGAAAAATGGCGGGTATTGATGGGCATGAACAACGTCAATTTTTTCAGTGAGGATTATGTCGCGAATCCAGCCTATCAGGCTCCAGTCAGTACCTGCTCCACTGGAATGGTTGTATACCGTGTAGCCCTCCTCTTTGAGCTTGTCTCCAAGTTCACCAGAGGACTTAAGACAGCAGATAACCGGCCTGTTCCCTGAAAAACTGTGGTGACGCACCATGTTATAAACAAGTGTTTCGGCACCACCTACCGACATTGAGAGTATTACATGGAGAATCTTTGGGGAGGATGGTTCAGTCACATCCTTGCCTTTAGCCATGAGAGTTCTCGCTTAAAACTAGTTTGCCTCAATGCGCTCAACAATTCTGAAGTAATTCGTAAAAATACCGAGCTAAATGTCAAAGATGGGGTCGGTGATCCAGGGACAGACTGCTCGTCATCATTGATGTTAAAAGAAACAATGCTTTCAAGAGAGACCAGTTTTGAACCCACCCACCCATTCTGTAGCATCAGCACCACTGGTCTGGTCAACGTACTCGTTTTATGCCTCTGAAGTTCATCAGCAGCAGCATTAAAGAAATACCTTGCATGCTCAAGATATGCATTAACCCTTACGGCAGCACAAAAATGTGCCGCGTGATAGAATATGACACTTTTTCTAAGATCCTGCGCTGCCCAAGTTTCATTCGGGTACTCAAGAATTTGTGGTTTTTCAAGATATGGGTATTCATTTACGAGCATCCACTCTGCGTATGCAAGCAAACTGGCTTTGGCGTAGTGATATCCGGCATCATGCTGTTCCAGTTCATGTTTCTTGTAAATAAACTTTGCAACAGCATTCAGTAGTACAGTGTAAGACCACGCTATCTCGGCATTAAGCAGATTTCGCGCATCAATATCATCCTCGGGATGAAGCGCCCCTCGAATTAGCTCTTCTGCTTTTGAAATAAATCTGTTGTCACCGGAAACTTCGTATGCATCAAGGCATGCAGTCAAGACATTTCCGGTCCCTCTTGTCAGCGGATATTTAGGGAAAAGTGTTTTTAGAGTATTACCGGCATTACGCAATTTTTGAATGTATCCCACTGATCTTTTGAGAACTGCCAGGACAGTCATAGGGCCGGAGAGTGACCTCAAACCCCAGTCCGCCTGATCAATAACCGCTTCCCGAAACACAGGGTTCCCGGTTTGAAAATAATGGTACATAAGACCAGTAGTATAGCAATGCTCTGCGGCTGGCCCACCACCGCAAAAACGTGGATCTTTTACTGCCAGATGTTCTTTTGAGCAGGAACGATGCGTTGACAAGCCTGCATCAATATAGTGGTCGGTATGCCAAAACAGCCCCCGGTTATACTCTTCTCTATCATTGTCGGTGTGATAACTATCAATATCCTGAACATGCCTGGCCAGAGCAGAAGCAATCTCGCCCCATTTGGGATCTCCAGTGGCAAAGAATTTTCTGTATGTGCCACCAACCCCATCGTACTGGTTGTTATAATGAGATACAAATGGTGTTGTACCTTTATGGTAGACCGCTTCATGATCAGCATACAAGTCGCCGAAATTGCGCCATCCATATTCATCAACAACTTCCCGCTTTTTGTAAAGGTCATCCGCTGTAACAAATCGATCAACAAGATCAGTGACATTCTTATCACCATGCAAATAAGGCAGATCAATAAATACACCTGAATTATGACTGGTTTCAGGTGAAGGGACTGCAATCAGAGGTGCGCGTACCCACGCAAGAGTTTCAGGACAAGCAGCAAAATCCAGACAGAGTGAGTTGGTTTTCTGTTCCCCCCCCTGTAACTCGTGTAAATCTGGAGAACATCCAGGGAAGAATTCCACCTTTAAGTCATCTTTATCAATTGAGAATGCCTTGGGGAACTCCTGCCAAAAACAAGGCATTGCTACAGATACCCCGGCATCGCCATTATCATACCATACGATTGGTGTTGCACGTTTTCCTGTTGCAACTGTTTCTCCTCCCCTGGTTATTTCGTAGCCGCTAAACCGCAGCCGGACATTACCATCCCTTGTGCGATGGACAGGGCTGTCCCAATTATGACCGCCACTTGATTCCTGATAAATTCTCATACCACCTGATGAAACATCAAACTCGAAAGCTGAAAGGTCAGGTTCAGGAGAACAATGAATCCGGCTTGTTCCAGAAGGGTTAAGGGGGAAAACCAGGGAAAACTCCTTGAATAGGAGAGACCCGGAGTCTCCTAGGTCCCAGAGCCCACCAGGATGACTGGCGGCACCGGGATTTTGCAGGGTAATTTCCAGTTGAATGTAACTACTGTCGGCAAAGAAATGGATACGACTTACATAACGAGGTGAATTACGCCGTTCTGATTCAAATCGTCCTTCAATACGCAGAATTGATCTTATTGGTCCTTCGGATTCGACTTCGATCGTTTCAATTATGGGTTTTAGATTCTTTCCATCTGCCCCAAACAAACAGAACGAACCGTCTCCGGTAAGAAGTTCCTCATTTCCCACTATAATACTTCTGAATGGACGATACTCTCTGATGTCTATTACAAATTCGGCGGCACCAGTCGAAACTCGCCAATGGTCCGAACCCTTCGTAATCTGAATTGGTCTTAGTTCGGATTTAGTTGAGTCATTCTGCTCAATAAGTCGATACAACCTATTTGAATTTGCAGGTACTGTAGCAGCAAAATCAATCAACAACCACTTTACACTGCCATCTTGCCACTTCTTGAGGATCTGTGACTGCAATTGCTGCGATTCGTTTTCGGGGGACAATAGCTGCAGACCTGCAGTGTCAAGTAATGCCCCTTTTGGACAAGGCACTCCGATACGTACAAATTCATGTTTTCTATCAATGCCACAGAGTTCAGTGACCAAGACTTCTAAAACATTTGATCGATTTTCAGTCATTCCATATCCTTAAGATACTCCCGTAAGCATAGAACTATCGAGACCAGTAAGAATCATATTGATTTCATTGACGGCTGAGACTGAACCTCCTGCAAAACCCGGGCAGGGTTACCTGCAATAATCCGTCCGGCAGGCATCTCACGAGATACGACGCTCCCTGCGGATACAATACTGCGCTCCCCTACATCAGCCATAATAATCGCCCCTTCTCCAATCCAGGATTCCCGGCCAATAGTCACTCGGTCAAAAATCATGTCTTCTGAAGGGTTTTCAATATCATATCGCTGAGCATGCTGACGTTTCCCGCTTGTAATGCTGACCCGGCTCGCCAACAGCACCCTATCTTCCAGAGTCACATCGCCCAAAATGCAATATGCGCCAATGCTTACGTTCCTTCCCAGCACCGCGCCTCGGCGAGAGAAGTAACTGCCAAATCCAATAAATACATCAGGAGAAACGGACTCAAGAGTACACCTGTAATATGCCAGTCTCAGGAAACTACCCGTTTTCCCCGGAAGCAAGGCCAGAAAACAGGCACATGCAGTGAAAAAGTCGTCATTCCCAAACGAATCCCCAAGCCTAGTTATAATAATGAGTGGCAATACTGGTATATATGCCAATACCAACACTATCCTTTTAATTATCTGTCTGAATTCGTTCATAATTTACAGACTCCAAGATAATAAAGCACTATTTCTTCATTATCCTATCGGCACCATCTGCCAATGCATGCAAGAGCGCTATTGCCGCACGCCTGGCCCCCTCACGGTTCAGATGCTCGCCATCGTCGGTAAATTTTGGGTGTAGCGCCTCATACCTGGCGCCGTTCTTATTCCCCTGGACTCTCAAACCGTCAGGCGCGGTTGATTCGACTTCAGCCAGGTCAAAAAACGGCTCCTTCCCCTGGTATTCTTTTCTCAAGAGTTCATTGTACCTGGTTCTGTTGATGTTTGCTTCCTCACCTGTAGATTTTCCGATTACTTTCTTTACGATACCCTTAATTCCGCCATCAATGGATTTAACAGGAATAGTAACATGCATGATGGGCAATCTAGGATGCTGCTGCCTGATTGCTGACATCATCTTCTGATATTTCTCAAAGAGCGCTTCACCGTCCGTATCGGCGCCGACATCGACATAGCAGAATTTGAAAAACGCCAGATCAACTGCATTCCCAGACTTTAAGACATGCTCTCTGAAGGACTCAATCTTCGAGTCAGGGGTCATGTTTGCTCCTACTCGGAAGTGAGCAAACATCGGTCCAGTTACATTTTCGGGAGAGTCAGTTTCAACAATGTTCAGTTTGTAGGAAGCGTTTTCGACACCCAGTGCCTGCAACCCATCAAGTATATTTTTGCCAACCGATTGATGGCCGAAATATACCCTTAGAGACCGAACCTTCTCCAATTGGGAAGCGGAAAGATCAGTACTATTGTTTTGTTTGGCCATCTGTGGGTCTCCTTTAGCGCAACCCAATAACATCAGTATGAGAAGAGTAGGATAAATTACCCTCGCCATTATACCAATGAAAAACTGTGAAATCTTTTCCAACAACTTTACCATTAACGCCCCTCCAGTATTTCCTTGGCGTATTTGACGAGATCAGGATTTTCCCCACATACAAATTTCTCCAACCCTTTCTCCCTCGCCATGACTCCGGATCTGACCATGTTTGCGATCTCCCAGGCATAAGGGTGAAAGCCGTACCGGTTCATATGAACCTGATTCGCATAGGCGTTCAGCATGCAGTTGGTTGAATTTGCGTCCGTATCCTGCGGCTTCTCCCATCCAAGCTCCCGGTTACGAGCAACGATCTTATCTTCATCATATTCGAGAAATGCCAGCGGATGGATATTCCAGGGAAACCTTTGGGGGTCTGCAAACTGCTCTTCATCCACGAAGTACTGGGAAAGAGCATTTTGTCCCGCTACAGAACACAGCGGTTCTTGAATCGCTTTTTGAGTCATACGGACCATACTCGGGTTGGTGCGCATTACAGATGCCTGTAGGGGAGCTTGTCCCGGGGACCATCCAAAGCCGACAAATGGTATCCTCTTTTCCAGGGCAGTGCGTAGTGTTACCGCCTTTACCAAGCCGATGCAGCTGGTGCAGATGGTACTGGCCCGCTCCATGGCCTTGGGTGAGTATAGCTCCTTCTCTGCCGCTACCATGAAGATTTTTCTTAGTGTTACCGGATTGGGGCGAATAATCAGATGATCTACTCCCAGCGATTCGGTAACGTTGTTCATATTCACGAATGAACGTTCAGAAATAAAGGTATTGTCAAAAGTCAAAGCCAAAACTTTAAGCCGAAAATAATTGACAAACAGATCAAGGGTATAGGTGCTGTCTTTGCCGCCACTATATGCCATGAGAACATCGTAACCGCTTGGATTGCAATGCTCTGCAGTAAGGGCGACAAATCTGTCCTCATACTGTTTCTTGGCTTCCAGGCTTACGTTCTCAGGTTTATAGGAACGGCAAAAGTTGCAGACGCCCTTATCGTCAAATGATATCCCCGGGAAGTTTTCAGTAAGGATGCAGCTATTACATATTTTCATGAATCACCTCACCTTTCATTCGGGACAAGTAGCTGGCTGCCATTACGCGTATCCGGAAATATTGAACCGATGCCCTACCATATGACACTAATCCCAGGTCTTAATTATAACTTTTAAGTTCCGTCTTTTTGACCTTTCCGCTCTCGGTCTTTGGCAGCTCAATGCAGAACTTGATACGGTGCGGGACCTTGAACGCCGGAAGAATTCTGTGGCAATGATTAATCAGATCCTTTTCCGAACATGCATCTGACTGCTTCAGAACTACACAAGCAACTATCGATTCGCCCAGAATATCGTCATCAACTCCAATTACGGCTGACTCAAGCACGGCTTCGTGTTCCAGGAGAACATCCTCAATCTCTCTAGGGGCGATCCTGTGGGCACCGCTCTTGATCATCTCGGATTTACGGCCATGCAGATACAGATATCCCTCGGCATCAATAGTAGCAAGGTCGCCGGTCCAAAGCCGGCCATCTCTTAGCACTTCCGCAGTTGCTTCGGGCTGCCCCCAGTAACCGAGCATCACGTTTTCGCCCCTCGCAGTAAGCTCGCCGATTTCGCCCGGCTGTACCGGCCCCCCTGATTGGTCTAGGACTTCAAGTGTTACCCCTGGGATCGCTTTGCCGATTGAACCGGGTTTACGTCGCAGCTCTTCTGGTTCCAGATAAGATAGCCGCGGAGCAGCCTCTGTCTGGCCGTACATTACAAAAATGGGGACATCAGGGAGAGCCCCGGATAGGCGGTCCGCTAACTGAATAGACATCGCACCGCCTGCCTGGGTCAGATATCTGAGATGCGGAAAAGAATTGTCATGGATTGCCGACTTGTTCAAGAGCAGTGAAAAGGTTGAGGGCACGCCGGAGAAACCGGTGACTCTCTCCTTGATTATCTGATCGAGGATCAGATTGGGGTACATGAGACTCTGGTTTACAACCAGCTTCCCCCCCGCCGCAATATGAGTGAGCAAAACCGAATTCCCGTATGAATAAAAGAACGGCAGAACAACCATAACAGAATCATTCTCTGTCAGCCCCAGGTACTTGACTGTTGACAGGGTATTGGCGACGAGATTTTGGTGGCTTAACATGACCCCTTTCGGGGTGCCGGTGGTACCGGAAGTATAGATTATCTGGGCAAGGGCTGAGGACTCGATAATTGGCGGAACAAAACTGCTATCGGTTTTTGCATGTAACATTTCATTTAAGTCACGACAAGCAATTCCGGAAACAACCCCGCCCCCGGGAGACGCCAGCAGATTTAACGAATCGATAGTGATTCTGCTCGTATTAAAGAATTTAAGAAATTTCCTGTTAGTCAAAACTGCGGACGAACCGGAGTCACTCAGAAGTTTCAGTACTGTCCTTTCTGACGTCTGGGTATTCAAGCCGACGAACACCCCTCCTGCAAGCAATGTCCCGAAATATGAAACAATGTAGTCGAACGGCACATCCGTAAGAACTGCGATACGATCTCCGGGTTTGACCCCTGACTCAGCTAGTGAAGCAGCAAGTGAGGAAGATGCATTAAGCAGATCGGCATAAGTAAACCGACCTCCAGCTACAAGTGCCTCCGCATCCGGCCATCTATTGCCTGATTCGAGCAGAAAATCATGCACCAGCATCATCAATGCCTCTGATTAAATCGGAATCCCAATTTTATGAATTGGTTACTGGGCCAGACTTCTGGATATGTAGTTTCCTAGCCTGCTTATCGAATCGAAGTTTTCCGGAAGCAGGTCCGCATCTGAAACCCTGAACCCGAATGCTTCCTCGATCCATGCCACCACTTCCAGAATACCGGTTGAGTCTATGACCCCAGTCTCCAGAAAAGAGTCATCCTCCCCTAAATTGCCCCCGTCTTCACCGAAGAGGAAATTCGAAACGATGAACTCCCGTACCCTTGATGCATATTCCGACATTTGATTCTCCGATTTTCATTGATAAGTAAAGCTGTTAACAAACTTTTCAATCAGTATCTGTGTTGAGAGAATGCCGACAAAAGCCATATTCTCTCGAAAACCCTGTCTCTGGTTGCGCAGACATTTTTCGACCAGATGCCTTACAGCCTGTGGCTTGAAGATGCCAGCGTTAATTATTGCGTCCTTAGAGAGGTAACATTCGATGTGCTCTCTCCCAATTTTACCGGAAAAACTTGCAATATCCGGAGCCATGTAAGGCTGTTTCTTTCTGCAGATTATACCTGATGGCAGCCGCCCTGCCATTGCCTTTTTGAGGATGTTTTTTTCGTTAAGCGTTTTCATGCGTAGACCTGGCGGTATTTGACATGCATACTCCACCAATCTATGGTCCAGAAACGGGAACCGCCCCTCGACAGAGTTGGCCATGGCCATTCTGTCTCCCTGCGAGGACAGGAGATAGTTTCCGAGGAGAGTTTTTGCCTCCAGATACTGAGCTGCGGAAAAAAAATCAAGGCCAGATAGTTTATGCCCATATCTCGACTCTATCTTGTCGATGGGGTTGGAAAAGGAACCGTCTGCTATTTCATTTCTAAGGAAATTATGGGTCCAGCAAGTGGTCTTCCATCTTGGACGATGCGAATAAAATGGATCCAGCGGAGAAGCGCCGGTATCAAAAAACTTTGTTGCATAAGCAGCAGATTCCGTGGGAGAAAGCGCAAGATATGGATACAGCCTCTTAAGCAGCAATGGTCTTAAACTGGAGGAGGTGTCTCGGTGAATGAAAGCCCGGATTTTAGCCTCCTTGAAAATATCATAACCACCGAGGATCTCGTCAGCCCCTTCACCTGTAAGAACAACCTTATATCCATTTTCCCGCACCAGCCGAGATAACAATAATAAAGGTGCCGGAGCAGTGCGCAATAGCGGAGTTTCGGCGTGCCAGACGACATCCGGGAATACAGAAGCGATCTCGTCAGAAATGCAGTTTACAGAAGCATGATCCGTATCGAGAAAAGAAACCACTTCCTGCTGTTCACTGCTTTCGTCATAAGTAGAATCGGAAAAGGTGACAGAGAAAGTTTTGAGCCTGTTGCTGGTGTGACTCCTGACCAACGATGTAATTGAAGAAGAGTCCAGTCCACCGCTCAGATAGGCGCCAACAGGCACATCAGCCCTGAGTTGCAGCCTGATTGAATCTATCAAAAGCTCTCTGTATTCTTCGGCATAATCAACTTCTGACCGGAAAATGTTCTTGTCCAACAAAGTGAAGGGGATGTCCCAATATTCGCTCTCGCTTATCCCATCAGTATCGACCCAGGCATAATGTCCTGGCGCAAGCTGTCTGATGCCCTTGAATATCGTCTCCCGGTCTCCAGGCATCCAAAATGTAAACACCTCTTTCAGCACAACCGGATCGATCTCTCTGGGTATTGAACTTTCCGCAGCGAATATTGCCTTGATCTCTGAACCAAAATAGAATCTCCCGTCATGGATCGTGTAAAAAAGCGGGCGTATCCCCATCCTGTCCCTGGCAAGCAACAGCTTCCGCCTTCTTCCGTCCCATAACGCTATGGCAAACTGCCCATTCAAATCATCCAGGCACCTTGCACCCTTTTCCTCAAAGAGATGAACAATTACCTCCGTATCGGAATTTGTACTGAATCGATGGCCAAGCTTTTCGAGATCGGTACGAAGCTCTAAATAATTGAAAATCTCACCATTAAACACCACCCAGAGTGAGCCGTCCTCGTTAGTAATCGGTTGGGCGCCGCCATCAATATCGATTATGCTCAAACGGGAATGTGCCAGCCCAATATCCGGCCTCAGGTAGTAACCTGTGCCGTCAGGCCCCCGGTGATGCAGCATAGCGATCATTCGTTCAAGAGACGATCTCTCGACAGGGCTTGCATCCTTCATATTGAGGATTCCAGCTATCCCGCACATTTCTGTACCCCTAATAATACCTGGGTCAACTCAGCCATTCCTTGTGCCAAAGAGCCAGCATCAGCAAATTCCAGAGAATTTCTCCATTATTTTCTCTACCTTCCTGATGTTCCTGCCAAATCTGATTGACAGTAGAAATATCCAAAATCTCGTGTAACGGCTGGTAATTAAGGAAAGAGGATTCCGCAAGCGGTTTCAATTCTGACCTGAACCAACTATCGAGCGGCACGGTAAAACCGTGCTTGGCGCGATTCAGAATGCTGCGGGGGAGGAGTCTACGGAAGGCATTCCTAAGGATAATCTTCTTGCTGTTACCCTTGATTTTCCAGCGACTGGGAAGTGATGCGGCAAATTCGATTATCCGATAATCGAGAAAAGGCGCCCGCACTTCCAGAGAGTTGGCCATGCTCATCCGATCCACCTTCACCAGGATGTCCCCTGGGAGATAGGTTTTCAAGTCAGTGTAAAGCATGTGAGAAACATGATCGGCACCCTGCATCTTCTCCCAGTACTGAAGAGTGTGGAGCGCCGGGTCATAGCCACGACAAGCGAGCCTGAAATTTTCAGAGAGTAATAAAGAGTGGGCCGCTTGCCCTTTGCAGCTGTTGGTTCTGAAAAACGCCCGGCCGGGATCCATCATAGCGCTACTGCTAAGAGACCTGGCCTTCCTGGCAAGGATGTTGTTCTCCAAACCTTCTACCCCTGAATGAATCAGGCTGAGGATTGGTCGGGGAACTAGTTGCCGAGTCAGATTTTCTTTCAGTTCAACCACATATTTAGCATACCCGGCAAAACTCTCATCTCCACCATCACCAGCAATTGCAACTGTGACGGCCTGCCTGGCAAGTCGCGAGACGTGATAGGTAGGGACTGCAGAGGAATCGGCAAACGGCTCATCAAAGAATTTCGGCAACAAAGATACTGTGTCGAGCAGGTTCTCCTGAACGAAATACTCCTGATGATCGGTATTAAAAAGCGTTGCGATCTCCCGGGCATAGGGAGACTCATCATGCCGCTTGTCCTGAAAACCGATGGTGCAGGTTCGCACCGGATTTTCAGATGCCCTTGTCATCAGTGCCACCACAGCGCTGGAGTCGACCCCGCCGCTTAAAAAGGCGCCCAGAGGTACGTCCGAGATCATACGGGAAGATGTGGCATCCTGAAGCAGTTCCAGAAGCTCTTCTTCCGCCTCATTTATTGAGGCTCTACCGGTCTCTGCAAAGCTGATATCCCAATATTCGGCTATCCGTGGCTCGCAGCCAGCCTTGAGTACCATAAAATGCGCCGGGGGAAGCTTGAATATATTCCTGTAGATAGTCTTGGGATCAGGTATGTAATGATAAGAAAGATAATCAGGGATGGCAGTCGGCTCAATCTCCCTGGAAATCCCCGGAATCTGCAGAATCGACTTTATTTCGGAGCCAAAGGCCATTCGGTCGCCGCCGGCATGATAATAATAAAGCGGCTTCTTGCCGATACGGTCGCGGGCGAGGAATAAGGTCCGGTCAACTTTGTCCCAGATGGCAAAGGCGAACATGCCGTTAAGTTTTTTCAGGCATCCGGTCCCGAGCTTACTGTAGAGCGCCAGGATAACCTCGGTGTCAGTCTTGGTACGAAACTGGACCCCTTCTGTCTCCAGGCCACTCCTCAGAGTGAGAAAATTATATATTTCGCCATTAAAAACTATGACCAAGCGGCCATCACTGGAGAACATCGGTTGGTTCCCCTGAGGGGAAAGATCAATGATACTAAGACGTCGATGAGCCAGTCCTACATGCTCGTCAAGATATTCACCACCGGCGTCAGGTCCACGATGTCGGATAACTTCGCCCATTCGGCGGAGTGTAGTTTCGTTGGCATCAGGTGAAGACGCCCTGAAAAAACCTGCTATCCCGCACATTGGGAAACTCCGGTCCGACGCCCACTGGAGAATACCCCGGCTCCGCGAGCAAACAAATAGATATTGAGGAGAAAATGAAGTTGGAGCAGTCCAGTAATAGAGTTGTGAGGGGGTAGTTTTCTGAAGCTCTTAAGCAGAAGCAAAACCTGCCAGATAATCAAACCTGCGGAGAAATCAAGTATCAGGGAATTGTGTCCAGAAAGCAAACTAAAGAGCCAACAGATCCAAATCAAGCAATGAAATGATGGGGCAATCAGGCTTGGAATTTCTGACAGGGTCAAACCATGCTGCAGCATTCCGGTAAAATTGCTCTTTCCTCGCCAGAGTTCCTTTCGGAAAAAATGACTTACTGTCGCTGCTTCGCCATGGTGAACGGCGACAATCGAACTGTCGCTTATAATCGCTCCGAACGGCTTCAGCCGCATGGACAGATCATAATCCTCACAGGTAATAAGCGACTCATCAAAACCTCCGGACGCGGCAAAAGCTTCCCGGCGAACAAACATGTTCATCGACTCAAGCCAATCAGTTTCGCAAAGATCGGCATCCTTTCTCCTGACTGCAAACCACACCTTCGGTACCCAGTTCGCATTATCAGGAACGATCGGCGGACTGCCGAAACAAGCCACCTCATTTTTCATGAGATAGGCTGAGGCATTTCTCAGCCAAGAGGGTATAACAGTGCAGTCAGCATCAATGAATGAGAGAATTTCGCCTGAAGCTTGTCCTGCTCCAAAATTCCTAAGCCCAGATATTGTCAAGTCTGGCTTAATATATACAGTAGCTCCCTTAGTCTCGGCAATTTCAACTGTGCCGTCTGAAGACCCGTTGTCAACAACGATAACTTCAAACTGGTTTTTATCGAATTCGACTCTGTTAATCGAATCCAGACAACGGCCAATGTTTGCCTCTTCGTTTTTCGCCGGGATAATTATGGAAAATTGCATAGGCAGCTCACGGGATATTACGGACGATTGGCGGACCAATCAACCGCGTTAACCCAACAGGTAGTTTCTGCCAAACCTTTATCGCCAGTTCAAATTTAGGATTTTTTGGATTCAGTTCGGGTAGCGTCTCTCCCTTTGGCAACAGATACTGCCAGTAAAGCTGTACGGGCTCTGCCCCCCACTGTTTCTTGAAATTATAGGTCCCTTCGTGAGGGGTGGAGCGTCCAAAGTCGAATTTATTGAATCCGTTACCTATTGCGAGCTTGATTGCTTCCCAATAGAGCATGTTGTTTGGACAGAAATTCTTGAAATCGGCAATAGATGACGCCCAAGGTATCTCTATGGTATCACCGAACCAAAGGGCAATACCGGCTGCGATTATTCTTCCTTCATGTCTGACTGCAATTATGTGTGAAGAGTCTGCCAGTTCATCAAGCACTGTATAGAAGAATTTCTTCGCATATACCGGTGTACCCAAATCGCGCATGTTGCGAGCAAACACATCATAAAAACCGTCGAGCAGTTCTACATGACCAATCTCTGGAACCAACCCGAATTTTTCTGGCTTTCGTATCTGGTTGCGAAGCTTGGCATTGAATGCTTGCCACTGCTCATCAACTGTCCCTGCAAGTTCAAGAATCATAGTAACCTTATGCTGTCGTGTCGGCAAGCCATCAAAACCATTGCGCAAATGCCTTAGCTCAACATGATCTGCCCCGCATTCTCGTCTAACTTTTTCCGCAGCAACCAAAAGCGCTTCTCCTGCAACTGCATTTAAACAGAGAAGCCCGCCATAATTGACAAATGGGACCGATACCAGAAAATTGCCGAACAATGAACTTTTCATATGGATGAGCGGCAAGACCCCCTGCCACTCCCCATCTTCATCGACCGTCGCCAGATAGTGCCCTTCATGGCCAAAGCTTTTCTCAATGATGGTTTTCCATTTAAACTGATGATAGGCAGTGCAACCATCTGCCTTAAGCACAAAAGCATCCCAGGCAACCTGGTCATTATCTGTCACTGTTCTGACATTCATGGAATAATGGCCCTGTCAAGCACCTCTGACATGTTGGTGAATTGAACCGATCCTATTATCTTGCGCAATTTGGCTTCAGTAGAATGGAGATTCAGATAATGCCTGAAAGTAGATTTAAGTCCCGCTTTGATTCGCGGTTGGTCCGGATCAATCTCCCAGGGGTGAAAATACAACACCGCCGGTTGACACTCATTTCTGTTGATCGAATTAATGCCATGCTGCAGAATAGCGGCGGTTAGTAAGCGAAGATAACCACCACCCGCGATCGGCAGACGCAGTTCCTTATTCCATAAACGCAGAGGATATGTTGTCAAAGGAAATTCCATAATCGTACCGGTCTGACACTTGACAAGATGAGGGAATCTAGGTGCATCCGGAACTCCGTACGTATCGTGATAAACGGGAAAGATGCTGGAATCGTAACTAAAACCCTCTTCAATCAGGATATCCAGAGCCCAAAACGATTTCCCGGTTATCGAGTAACTAGGAGCGCGATATCCCTTCACAGGTTCGCCAATCAAACCTTCGAGAATCTGCTTGGCCCTGCAGATATCCTCTCTGAATCGTGCCGGGCCAATTTCGTACACCAGTTCATGGCCGTAACCATGACAGGCTATCTCATGGCCTCGACGCCGAATTTCCTTAACCAGCGATCCTTCCCTGTCGGCAACCCAGCCAAGAACAAAAAATGTCGCCCGGACATCAAGCTGATCGAACATGTCAAGGATGCGCAGCGTATTTTCAACAACCCTAAGAGGGAATTTGCACCAATGGTCGCGACTGACGCAATTTGCAAAGGCATTTACCTGAAAATAGTCCTCTACATCGACGGTAAGCGCATTGTAAATCATTAAAAGCTCTTGGCAACTTCCAAGATCACTCTATTTATATCCTTGCTGCTTGATGTATCGGGAATGTTATAACGGTATGTAATGTGGGAGTAATTGAGGGACAGAGAAAGATCATTGTTAAATGAATAGGTAAGGCCGGTATTCCCAGTTAACCTATATGGATAATCGGTCGCAGTTGTTCTGGTGAAATGTTCTCCTAGCACCCCTACGGCGAGCACAAGACTGTCAACCAACTCATACTTCCCGGAAGCAGCAACTGTAATCCTTTTCCTGTCCGTAACTCCGGTTTCGAGAATTTCAAACTCAGAATACCCGCTGGAAATTTCGACGCTGCCTCTCGCAAAATTTCTCGCAAGCCGGCCGGTATAGATGGTTTCTTTTATGGAAGAGCGAAGCGGATCTTCGGTATACTGAACTTTGGTCTCCAAAGTAACCGTTGCAAATGAAAGGCCGTGAGTAAGTCCGGCGTTCCAGTACAAGTTACTTACACTTGAGTGGTTGTTGAAAGACTGCCAGCTATTTCCAGCCTGGCCGAACAAAAATGATTTTTCGGCATATTCATATCTGAAACCGCCATAAGCATTATGCCGCTTGTATTGTTGAATAGATGTGTCAGTATCAGAAAATGAGTACCCCCATGTGAGAGAGAACTTTTCCAGAACCTCATGACTTGCGTCCACAAATGCGTAATGTTCTCTCTTGTCCACCCCAGACGGCTCTTTGTACCAAGTATTAGTATATCTGTAACCGGTTTTGATTGATGAATTATTGCCAACCCTGAAGACAAAATTGGGAGAAACAGTCCCGATATTCTGATCGCTCTGGTTAACAAACAGACTTTCATTTGTGTTGTCTCGCGCGACATCAAGAGATACTCTTTTATAAGTATCTCCCCCTTCGATGAAAAATAGATTCTCTATTACTACAATGTTGGTTGAAGCGTTGAGATTGTGTGTATACTCATCGCCCCTGGTTCCTTTAGCATAATGCCGATAGTCGAAATTATAGGAAGAGTTTAAATCCAGCCGAGGCGCATGATATTTCAGAGAAAACCCTGGTAAAACCCTAGTTATATATTCTTCCTGTTTTATAGTAGCAGCCTCATCAACTCTGTCGGTATACTCTCCACTGACTGCGATTCGAGGTTTGATTTCGAATTCAGCAGCTTCAGAGATTACCGGAAACAAAGTGACGCATCCCCAGGAAAACAAGATTAATATAAACAGTTGACACGTTTTCCCCATGGAAATCAACTCCCCAGAATCTTTCTCACGATTCCGCCTTTTCCGCTTTTGGCAGTATCCTTGTCAGAGTCCTCATTTAGAATCTTTATCTTTTCAACTCTCGTACTCAAAGTAGTGATTGCCGAATCAGTTTCGTTGACATGAAACATAAATGCATTCTGTAACTCAGTTAATTTCTGGCCAAATTCTTTGTTAATAGATTCAGACAACAGTCTCGATTCTCTCTCCATCACATCTAATCGAGTGGTAATTTTTTGCAGGGCCTTGGAAATTTCCGACAAATCGAAACTTATGTTGCTTTCCATTTTGTTCGGAGGTGTCTGGTTATTGACGATGCCTTGTTCATTGCCCCAAAAATGCCTATCGAAATCAAGGTCGCCAGTGACATCCTTTACCATTGCCTCATCAATGGATCTTGTCCCTTCGGCAAAAGCGGAAATAAGCAAAAAATCGCAAATAATATTAATCAAACGAGGGATGCCTTGACTGTTGGCGGCAATGAGATCCAAAGCAGCTTTAGAAAAAGAAACCGCATCACGATTACCTGCGACCTGGAGTCGATGAAAAATGTACTGCTCCATCTCGGTTCTTGATAGAGGTTGGAGATGACAGTTGATGCTGATCCGTTGGCGCAACTGCCGCAACGCCGGAGAACTGATGGTGTCCCTGAGTTCCGGTTGACCGACAAGGATAATTTGCAGTAGCTTTGAGCTGTCAGTCTCAAGATTGGAAAGCATCCGGATCTCCTCCAGAAGCTTTGGAGTGAGATTCTGCGCCTCGTCCACAATGAGTACAGGAAAATTACCGACCGCATATTGTTCCACGAGGAAGTCATTAAGATCTCGGAGCATGACGGTCTTATCTTTGTTTGCAATCGAAATACCAAAGTCATCGTTTATCAATGCAATCAGTTGCTCTGAATTTACCCGGGTATTGAAAACCTTTGATATGACAACCTGTTCATGATGCTTCTTTAGCATGTCTCGAATTATGGTTGTTTTACCGGAACCCACCTCTCCGGTCAGCAGGATAAATCCCACTCTCTCCTGAATGCCATAATCAAGGTACGTAAGAGCTCTTTTATGAGATTTGCTCAGAAATAAAAAGTCTGGGTTGGGTAACAGTTCAAACGGTTTTGATGAAAGGCTGAAATATGATTCATACATACTATAATTGCTCCAGGGATGTTACACGATAAGACTTACTTCTGATCATTCTGCTTCTGGTAATAACGGTTATAATAATGGCCATACCTGTCATCAGCAACGCTGATTTCAGCTTCATTATAAACAATGCCGATCTTTTTAGCGCCTTCGAGAGCTTCTATGGCTTCCGCAATACTGGACTGAGAAGCAAGCCGTTCCTTTACAACAAATATGACTCCGTCAACCAGCCTGCTTATTGTTCTTGTTTCCGCAAACGGTAGAATTGGCGGTGTATCGATAACAACAAAACGATCGGGATATCTATGCTTGATCTCCTGAATCAGTTTGACCATTCTTTGCGAAGTAAAAAGCTCAACCGGGTTCAGAGTAACACGACCCGCCGGTAACACCACAAGTTTACCAACCCCAGTGTGTTTCAACGCACTGGGGAGGTCTGACCGATCCTCCAACACCTCTGCAAGTCCAATATCACCATTAATTCCCAGATAGTTATTTATTGATGGCTTGCGAAGATCCGCATCTATCAGCAGAACAGTATGGTCCATTTCCTGAGCAAGACTCAAAGCAAGATTCAAAGCTGTAATACTTTTGCCTTCACCGGCTATGGCACTGGTAACCATAATCACATTGGCAAAATCTCGCTCCTTAGCCGTAGCGACAAGCAATGACTTGAGTTTTCTGTACTCCTCAGAAATAGGGGAACTCGAATCGGTGATGGAAACCAAAAGAGGATTACTAATTTCAGTGACTACGGTCTGTAAAGGATATTCGCTTGAAGCCTGGACGTTTGATGTGCTCGGTGGAAATTCCACCGGCTCGGGTTGAACGTCCGGCATTCGCTGCCTCAATTGTGAAGCCTTTTCAAGGGCCTTTTCTATCCTGCTCATCTGATCCTCTTCTATTGAATTAGAATAAAGAATTTATTCGAGTTATCACCTTGTCAACATACTGAAGATCCAATATTTCGACACCAAGAAAACAGAGAATGACCACGAAATAACAGGACGCTCCCAAATAAATGAACCTGTCCTTTTTCTGCCTCTTCATCTCAGAGGTTGCATCAGGAATTCTGGGAATAACCGCCAAAACTGGAAGCCCGAATGGCTTTAACCCATCTACCGACTTTATGCTGTTGCTCAACTGGTCAAGGCCGACTATCAGACCAAATGAACAGGCTATCCCGGCAAGAATCCCCATGAGGATTATTCTGACCCGGTTTGGGCTAACCGGTTTTACCGGTAAAACAGCAGGGTCTACAATTCGAAAAGTTGTCGTTTTGTCCTGAACCTCCATCTGCTTTGATACTTCGGATTGCCCCTGTCGTGAAAGCAGTTGGTCATAAAGTTCTTTCTGTTTGCGTTTATCAACGTCTTTCTTTTCCAGTTCAGCTTTGACCATAGGAATCTTGCGCAAAAGTGCCTGATTGGTGGCAATATATCTTCGTAGACTGTTTTCGGCCAATTTTAAGGCATCAAGCTCAGCCCCGATCTTTGCTACCTCTTGGGGATCTGCACTCCCACCGCCAGAAACCGGACCCTTGCTTATCTGCTGTTTGAGTGAATCAATTTCACCGCGGATTCTTATCAACTCTGGGTAGTTATCGTTGAACTGTGTTTTCAGTTCATTTTCGCGTTTCTGGAGTATCTGCAATTGAATCTGAGAGGGATCGGACTCACGACGAGTTACTGGCTTAAGACCTTCCAAATGCCTTCTGCGCAATTGGATATCCTGAAGCTTTTGCTCAGCAAAGTTGATCTCTTGAAAAAGTTTCGCCTCATCAATATTAACGACTCCACCTTGTTGCGCCTTGAACTGATTCAATTCCTCATCAGCCTTATCAAGCTTTTCCTTAACCGTACCTATCTGGTCGGAAAGAAACTGAATTGCTCCATATGACTCTTCCCGCTTGGATGATACATTCTGTTCAATATATGTTCGCACAAGCGTGTTGATAAAATCCCGGGCAATCTTGGGATCGGTATCCTTATAGGTAATCATGAACAGGTTATTGTCTCTGACTTTTACTGAAATATTCTTGTTCACACGGGCGAGAATACTTTCCAACTCCGCATCTGTATGCTTTTTTACATTCATATCGAGTTCATTGATTACTTTGACAAGGATGGTGCGACTGGTCAGTGCATAGGTCAACACCTTAATGGTCTGCTCCATCGAAGGGGTAACCGCAATCCCTTTGACTAGTTCACTTATAACGTTTTTCTCAATAAAAACAGTACTCTTGGCCTCATATATCTTGGGCAGAGAGTAACTAAAAATTACTCCTCCAGACATTATCAACAGGGCAACAATAATGAACAGAAGTTTCCTTCGGAGTAAAAGGTCGAGATATTTTCTATAATCGAATTCGTTGTTATTCATGCAAGGTCTCTCTAGAAAACAATCTAAAATATGCTTTCTTTTACAATAATATAGTCACCGGGTTTCAGCTTGACGTTCTGGGAAAAATCACCATATTTTGTGATCTCTTTCGCCTTCACTTCGATAGTTTCTTCTTTTGCACCGGTTTTCCTGCGTATCATAGTATCATTCTGGCTGGCAAATTTGGTAAAACCACCTGATTCCAATATGGCTTCCATAACTGTCATCCCCTCCCGATATTCGATGGATTTTGGGGTAGTGACAGCTCCAAGCACATATACGTTTTTGTCGAGCAGTAGAGGCATAAATATGGCATCACCAGACACAACCTCCACATCATCTTTCAGATCTCCTTCAACAAAAAGCCTGTAAAAGTCTTCTTTCAGCTTTTTACCGTTACGAAGCAAATAGGATTTCTTAAGGTCTGCTGTCTTAACTTCTCCAATGGAACAGAGCACCTGGAGGAGTGACGATTTACGGGTAAGGTCATAAATCCCCGACTTTATTCCACCACCGAAAATATATATCTTGCTGTTGGTGATTTCCCGAACCGTTACTGTTACTATCGGATTCTTTACAAGATCCTTTAACTTATCTGTTAATGAGCCCTGAAGACCGGTTGGGGTAAATCCACTTGCTGTTACATCACCAAGACCGGGCACCGTAATTTTACCGTCAGGCCTCACCTTTACAAAAAACGATAGTTCTTTAATTCCCCAAACAGCAATATCAAGTCCGTCACCTTCACCAATAACATAATCAGCTGCCTTAGCCTGGCCGACAAGCAACAAACTTAAAACTAGTGACATCAAAAATCTTTTCATATATTACCCCACTGAATTATCTAGCCCCTCGGCGGAAAAGAACAACTTTGATAGTTTCCAGTATGATCAATATGTCAAAAGGAAGAGAAATGTTCTTTATGTAATATAGATCGAACCGCAGTTTCTCTATGGCATCCTCAACAGACGCTCCGTAAGGATAACGTACCTGAGCCCACCCAGTAACTCCAGGCTTAATATAATGGCGTTCAGAATAATATGGGATTACTTCTGTCAGCTTGCGCACAAATTCAGGACGTTCCGGCCGAGGTCCAACCAAACTCATATCGCCGCGCAGCACATTGAAAAGCTGGGGGATTTCATCAATCCTGCTTTTGCGAAGGAATTCACCTACTTTGGTCACCCGAGGATCCTTTTCCTTTGCCCACACCGCGCCGGTTCCGGTTTCTGCATCCTGACGCATACTTCTGAATTTGTACAGGTTGAATAATTTCTCACCTTCTCCAACTCTTGTCTGACGAAAAAGAATAGGCCCCGGAGAATCTATTCTGATAACAAGGGCAATCAATGGGAAAAAAGGTAAAGTTAATAGCAACCCAAAAGAAGCACATAAAAGATCTGTAATTCTCTTTATCAGGCGTAACCCTAATGTTACCCTGAAACCGTGGGAGAAAATAAACCAACTTGGGGTAATGTTCTCCAGCAGCAGTTTACCAGTCATCTGTTCATAAAAAGATGGAGCGTCTACAACCTCAATGCCGGTGAGTTTACAGCTAAGTACCTCTTGAAGAGGGAAGACTCCGCGCCTCTCCGAGAGTGATACTACAATTTTCTGCGCACCTACCCGCCGTACCGCAGCACACAAACCTTCTTCAGAATCAATTATGTTGTGATAAGGAACCATAACCGGTTCCGAAGCGCAATTAAAATAACCGGCCAAGATGTAAGAATGATTTTGAGCAGCAATCAGATTTCCTATCTGCCTTGCCAAAGGACCGGTCCCCAAAATGAGAACCTTATTTACAAATCCCGGGAGACTTGTGCTTATGCAACCAAGCAGATGTGACAAAAACTGGAATAACCCGAATATAAGAAGGGATATTAGCAATACTCCTCGACCGAACAGCTGAAATTCCGTTAGATAAAAAAGGCCTGTCAGTATAAAAAATGAGACTGCTACAGACAGAATTATCCTGATCAGGTATTCCTTTTTCCCAATCTCCGGGGAAGTGGAGTAAATTTCCAGCAGAAAAGATGAAAAGAGCAATACTACTGCAAACAGCACAATCCTGGTAAATTCCAGGCTGGAAAGCTTGGTTAGCTGCGGCACGAATCCTAGCCTTATGAAGTAGGCAGAATAAAGCGCCAGAAAAGCAAATACAACATCACAGACTATTGAAAAGAGAAAACGTCTGGTCACTTAGATTTTCTTCCCCCGCCAGAAGCAGACAATTCGGCTCGTAACTGCCGAGCCTGAGAAATTTCCGGGAAATCTCCTGATTGTAGTGCTTTCTGAACCTTTTCGGTTGCTTTAGCCCGGTCGCCTGAATCCTTCAAAGCCAAGGCGAAATGGTAAAGTACTGTAGGGCTGTTTGGCAATGCCGACGAAGCTTTATCAAGAGCCTTGACCGCTTCGGAAACTTTGCCGTTCTTCAATAGTGCATACCCTAGAGTATCCATTACACCGGGATTGCCTGGCTCTAATTTGTACGCTGTTATGGCAAGTTGCAGCGCCTCTTCTTTGGAGCCATAGCCGTCTGCAGAAAGATAGGCAAGATTGTTCAACGCTGGTACGAAATTCTGCGCCTTGGCAAGAGCGTCACGATACTTCTTCATAGCCTCTTTCTTTTTCCCCGTCTGTTCATATATTGACCCTAATGCAAAATGCGCCGGCGCATAATCATTTTTTGCCCTGATAATTTCATTAATTAACGATGATGCAGAAACATAGTCTTTCTTTTTGGTATACACATCAGCTAGTTGCAACTTAGCCTGAAGATTTGACGGCTCGACTTTCAAACCTTTCCGGAGTTCATCAATTGCCTTGTTAGTATCATTCTGATTCTCGTAAATTGAAGCAAGCACCATATGACCAATGGCAGCATTCGGCTTCAAAGTGACAACACGCTGGGCTTGTTCAACAGCCTTGGAAGTATCCTTCATTGCCATATAAGCATTAATCTTCAGGCCGATTCCCGTCCCTTGGCTGATCTGCTCAATTTCGTCAAAGACCTTGATCGCTTCTTTGAACTTCTTGTCAGCAGTCAGAAGCTTCCCTTTAGCTTCAAGGGCAGAAATATCCTTGGAGTTGATTTTTATGGCCTCATCAAGAACGCCGATAGCCTTGCTGTTATCCTTCTTACGTGCATAATATCCGGCAAGAGCAAGGAACGCGGCAGATTTCTTGGTCTCCTTCGCCTTAGTGTATGCATTGAGCGCATCTGCATCGCGCCCTTTCAATTCTTGAAGCGCAGCAAGGCTCAGTAATGCTCTTAAGTTGGCCGGATCCTTAGCAAGGACCGCATTATACTCGGCAATCGATTTGTCATGCTCACCCTTTGCCGCAAAATAATTTGCAATATTGAAATAGGCGGGGAAAAACGACGGATCCGCAGTTTTGGCCTTTTGGAGGTACTTAAACGCTTCGTCAGGCTTACGTTGCGCCAATGAGGTTGAAGCGAGGGCGTTATATATCGGGGCATCGGAAGGTTTGCCGGTGAGTCCTTTATTGAGAATTGCGACGGCTTTATTCAGTTTCCCCTGACGCATGTAATAAGAAAAAAGCATCATCCTCGAATTCAGAACCTCAGGATTAACATTGATGGCTGTTTGAAGCTCAGCTTCCCCTTCTCGCTCCCTCCCTTTGCTGAGATTGATAAGTCCCTTTTTGATATGGGCATCAACAAGTTTCGGGTCCAATTCGGTCGCACGATTAAGCTCGCGCATCCCTTCATCAAACAGCCCTTTGGCAATATATGCACTACCCAGTACGTTATGAGCCAGCGCATTATTAGGTTCCGAGTCAATTACCTTTTTGGCCTCTGTTACTGCGTCATCAAGACGTTTCTGTTGAAGAAGAATCATGCCGATCATTATTCGAGAACGGTGATGATTCGGCACACGGTCGAGGATGCTCCTGAACTGGCTGATTGCAGTTTCAAGTTGTCCGGCTGCATATTGAGCCATCCCCAGATAGTAATAACCATCGACAGAAGGCTGGAGTTTTAAGGAATTCTGAAGTGCGGCAATGGCTTCGGTGTAGTTTTTCTTTTTGTAGAGCAAAATCCCGGATAAGCGAGCAGTCTCTCCACGCTTGGGGAATTTCTGGGCGAGTTCGGCTGAAACCTGCTCAGCCTTTGCTGTATCTCCCTGATCAAGATATATAATACCAATCTTATATAATGGCATCGGGTCGTTCTTCGTTATATCGGCAAGTTTTCGATATGTATCGAGCGCCTTCTGCCTATTGCCCCGGGTCATTTCCAACTGCGCAAGCAGGTTATAAGCCTTGGCATTGCTTGGATCCGTGGCAAGAATCTCGTCAATCTGCCTTCGTGCTTCGCTGTCGCGATTTAAAGAAGCATACACAAGAGCGAGCTCAAGCTTGGCAGTTGTCCTTTTTGGGTCTGATTGCAAAGACTGGAGCAAATAACGCTCCGCCTCAGCCCCCTGCTTTTTAATTGCGTATGCAGTTCCTTTATACTCTAAGGCCTCGGCATTTCCCGGTGCCTGCGTTAAAAAATCGTCAAGAATTTTCAAGGCGTCATCAGGCTTGCCGGACATGTTATAAACCTTCACCAGCATCAATTTTAATTCCGCATTACCCGGATTCTGCTTGAGAACCTTCTGGAATTCACGTTCTGCTTGCTCCAATTTACCGGTATTCATGTAGGCGATCCCAAGCTGATGTCTCGCTTCCATGAAGTTCTGGTCTTTTTCCAAAGCATTTTTCAGAAATACAATGGCCCCATTGGGATTGCCCTTCTTGATTTCCTCCATGCCTTTGGCATAAAGCTCGTCTTTAGATTTACCCCCACAGCCTGAAACAGTAACCAGCAACATCAGGAAGATTAGGCACTTTTTCACAGTAACCCCCTATAGAATTGATTAAAATCAATTGTCACAATTGAGTAAACCGATTACAGCATGCATATTTAAGCAAAATTTTAAAATATCATCAAGCAACGATATATCCATAAAAAATTATTTGCTTTTTTAGATAATATCACATAAAAAATTTTCGTCATGTCTGCCAAGCTTTCATTTACGCAGGAGTCAGCTTTTCCAAGAATTGTGCCATTCATCTTATTCATGGCTTTCATTGCCGTGCAGGAGGGGATGCAATATCTTGGATCAAACGGCATTGTCGGAATACCTGACAACTGGTTTCTGTACCTGTACCCAGTAAAGACCTTAGCAGTAGGTGCGCTGCTTTTCGCGTATAGAAAAAATTACTCGGAAATCAAAATTGCCGACCTGGGCATTATCAGCAAAACTGTTCCGGCAATAATCCTCGGTATTGCGGTTTTCGCCCTTTGGGTCAATATGGACTGGTCTTGGGCAACAATGGGAACCCCCAAAGGCTTTAATCCGACAACCGTGTCGGATATCTTTACACGTCAGATGCTTGTCGTTTTTCGCATAGTTGGCGCATCAGTAATAGTCCCGATCATGGAAGAGCTCTTTTGGCGATCCTGGCTGTTACGTTACCTTATTTGCCAAGAATTTCAATCCGTTGAACTCGGGAAATTTTCTACGGCTTCATTCATTATCGGCGCAATCATGTTCGGACTGGAGCACAATCTCTGGCTTGCCGGAATAATGGCCGGAGCCGCCTACAGCCTGCTCCTCTACCGTACAAGAAGCCTCGTCCAGTGTATCCTGGCGCATGCGATCACCAACTTTGCCCTCGGTCTCTACGTTCTGCAGACTTCCCGCTGGGAGTTTTGGTAACCCCTGCTGTCGGAATACCTTACAGTCTCCCTCCCCACCGCACACGTCTCATAATTTACCAGTGCATTTTCAAGCTGTTATCCACTTGGCACCTTAATTGCTATTTAGTCATCAAACACGAATTCAAGCGGTTCTCGGATCGCATCAAAAAACAGGAGGATAAAACAATGAAAAAGATGATTGCATTACTGGCTGGTTTGATGATGATGGGGTCTACTGCCGCAATAGCTGCTCCAATACTTGATTTTGGTCTGATCGCACCTACTTCTGGTTCTATCAGTTATGCCGGTGGAATAGCTCCACTTGTTGGTAGCAACATTGATGTAAATGATGTTGTTCTTTTAGATGAAAATGCAAATCAAATAGGGCCTAGATATAGTCTACTTGGTGCAGTATTGGATTTTACGAGCGGTAATTTCGTAAGTGGTTCTAATACAACCGCAAATTTTGGGGGTGGACCTAACAGTACCATCACTCTTTCTGGTACAGTTGATGTTAACGGTAACAATATTGTTGACGATGGTGATATAACCGGCATTATACTTTCAGGGAATTTTGGAAATGCTCAGGTCATCACAACATTTGGGGTTGCGCGAATAGCCGGCGCTGCATTTAATGATTACAAGAATCCTGCTTTACTTGATCTTTATAATTTACCTGAATTTCTCCCCAACACAGAGGAGGCTATGCCTTACCTTGGGAGTTTGAACCTAAGTTTTAATGCAAATGACGTAAATCTCGCTGATGGTTTTAGGAGTGCAGCACTGCTCAGTGGCGACCTTACCAACACCCCGGTTCCCGAGCCTGGTACCATTGCTCTCCTTGGCGCCGGCCTCCTTGGCCTCGGCATCTATGGCCGTCGTAGAGCCAAGAAATAAGCTGTAAAGAAATTCGACAGAACAAAAAAGGCCGCCCATCCGGGTGGCCTTTTTTGTATGAAACATATTGCGTCAGCACACTGTTGCTACCGATTCCCAATAGAGAAGACAATATTCTCGATCCATACGCTATCAATAGCAATTCCTTAATCAGTATTCCAAAGATTGCGAGCCTGTGCTCAGTAAACAAGTGATAGATATAAGTTGGCAATGCGATGGAGGCTATCAGAAGTCATCATTAACTCTGTATCAATCGGTAGCCTTGATATGGTCATGATGAAGAATATAAGAAGGACCGCTCAAGGCGGCCCATTAAATTTGAACGGAGAGTTAAAACCTACTGATACTGAATGTAAACCGGTTTCGGGTTAAGTTTCAGCAGATCCTGGGGGGTCATCAGCGGGTCGCCTTTTTTGGTGTCATTGTGGTAAAAGAGCTTGAACCCTGTGTATTGTACCGGTTCACTGACAATGTAGTCCTTGTATGAATCGCGCTTGAGCCAGGGCGCACCCCAGCCGTCCATATGCATGACCATCTGGACTTCCGGGCGCAAGATAATTCTTCGTGAGTTTGTCACCCCGTTGCGAGTAAACCGGTGGACCGTAAAGACCTTGGGAGGGATATTATACTTCTTCACTAGGTCGCGCAGAAAGCCTGAAGCGTAGTTAATATCCGCGGCATCATAGGTACCGATCTTAGTGCCGGGCTTTTTTCTGCTCGCAATCAGATTAAACTCCGGGTCGATACCGAGATGGACATCCGGATTTTTCAGAATCCACTCAAAGCGCGGCAAGATTGTCCTAATGTCGTCATGACCGGTTTGAATGTCGATGAACATAATTGCCCCGGCCTGTTTGGCCCAACTGTAGACATCCTCGATTATCTTGTCCGGCATGACCATCCGGTATTTCCCGGCTTTACCAGGCTCACCCTGAGCCACTACTGCAATCAGGTGCAGTGCGGGCTGCACCGGCATCGATGGATCCACCTTCTCCCATCTGGCTACTTCGGATTTCAACCGACGAATCATCTCATCCTTCGGATACTCGCCAAGTGCCCCCATCCGTTTCGATAGCGGATTGCCGTAATATGCCACAATCCGTTTCTTGGGAAGGATAGAACCCGGAAGAGGCTCGGGGCAATTCACCGGCCAACCGCATTTTTTTGCATATTCCGGGTCTTCACCGGCGTTATACTTTATCTTGGGTGTGGAAGTAACTACAGAAGCCGTTGTTGTCGGGGCAAATGTCGCTGGAGACATCTTGGCAGCAGATTGCGATACAAATGCGGTGCTTCGTGAAGAGTACCCCTTATCCGTGGTTTTGGAACCTGCTTTCTCGGCACTATCACCTTTATTACAACCTACGACCACACACGACAACAACACTAAAACGATTATGTTTTTCATAAGCTCCATCAACTGACAATTTAGTTGTTAAGTATATTTTCGAAAGAGACCAGAAAAGGGTCAAGGACTTAGGAGTAGCCTAAGTCCTTGCTTATTGAGCGGGAACCGATCGAATGTTCTGATACATCAATCACTCTAACCGCGTGAGCAGAATATGATAAAACACGACTGAAGTCAAGCGGACCGGTTGTTTCTAACAACAGCCATTACACCTTTGCCAAGGCCTGATCCAGGTCATTAATAATATCATTCACGTTTTCTGTGCCGACAGACAAGCGGATAAAATCCGGTGTTACCCCGGTCATAAGCTGCTCCTCAGGAGAAAGCTGTTGATGAGTCGTGGATGCCGGATGGATTACAAGTGACTTGGAATCACCGATGTTTGCCAGTAACGAAAAGAGCTTGAGGCTGTTGATGAATAGCTTGCCCTCCTCAATCCCGCCCCCCTTGATGCCGAAGCCTACCATCGCCCCGAACAGCTCTTTACCGTGATATTTTTTCGCAACTGCATATGACGGATGATCCGGCAAACCCGGGTAATTGACCCACCCGACCTTTGGATGCGACTTCAGGAATTCTGCAACCTTGAGGGCATTGGTGCTGTGGCGCTCCATCCTGAGATGCAACGTCTCAAGCCCTTGGAGGAACAAGAATGAATTGAACGGAGAAAGGGCCGGGCCGAGATCGCGAAGAAGCTGGACACGCACCTTGATGATGTAGGCAATGTTTCCAAGGGCCTCCCAAAAGTTTATCCCATGATAAGACGGATCCGGCTCCGCAATCTGGGGAAACTTGCCGTTACCCCAATTGAAGCTGCCGCCATCGACGATCACTCCACCGATGGAGGTGCCATGGCCGCCGATGAATTTCGTGGCAGAGTGGACTACGATATCGGCTCCATGCTTCAAAGGCTGCACCAGATAGGGTGACGGGGTCGTGTTGTCGATTATCAGCGGTAGGCCTTGCTCATGGGCAATGTTTGCAACCGCCTCTATATCCAGAGTGTCAAGCTTAGGGTTACCGAGAGTTTCTGCATAAAGAAGCTTGGTCTTTGAAGTAATAGCCTTCCGAAAATTCTCGGGGTCTGCCGGATCGACAAACTTTACAGTCACCCCCAGCGTCGGAAAAGTATAGTGAAACAGGTTGTAGGTGCCACCGTACAGGCTTGTAGCAGATACTATCTCGTCTCCGGCATGAGCCAGGGTAAGAACTGCTAGAGTTATGGCCGACTGCCCGGATGCCACGGCAAGGGCAGCCACGCCACCCTCCAGTGCCGCAACGCGCTTCTCAAGCACATCGGTGGTAGGGTTCATGAGCCGGGTGTAGATATTGCCGAACTCCTGGAGGCCAAACAGACGTGCGGCATGATCGGCATCGTTGAAAACATAGGAAGTAGTCTGATAAATCGGGACGGCGCGACTGTTCGTGGTTGGGTCCGGAACCTGGCCGGCATGCAATGCAAGGGTTTCAGGCTGATAATTAGTATCTTCGCTCATTTCTTTCTCCTATTTACCTGGTATGGTATCTGTGTATTTCTATAATGTTTTTAGCGGATTGTCAATTTCATTAAATATGAATTGGGTGACTATTCAATAGTACAGTATTTCATAACGCTTCGATTGACTTTCTTGTGATTTCGACAATCTCGGCAGCGCTTTCCATACCGAACCGCAGCGGTTGCCCGATCTCGACTCTCACAATTCCCTGTTTCGGCCACGATGCCCCCCTGGGAAAGACCTTTTCCAAACCACTGATCTTTATCGGCACCACAGGAACATCAAGCTCCTTAGCCATTATCCCCAAACCCTGCCGGAACGGAAGCAGTTCGCCGGTAATCGACCGTTCGCCTTCGGGAAACACCAAGATATTTACCCCGCGATCCACCAGTTGTCCCATATAGACAAGGGAGCTGCGAAACCCTTGAGACTGGGGGAGCGGAAACAGATTAAGAGCCAAGGTACCGTAGTCGTAAGTAAAACGCTTCCATCCCTGTTGAAACAGGTTACGAAAATTCTTGAAAAAAAACTTCTGCCCAGACAGCAGTTGCCGTGTTGTATCGCCATTCGGCCGGCAATGTTCTCATGATTACCGGCTGGTCCAGATAACTCATATGATTGGCGACAAATAGCACCGGAGATGTCACTGACGAAAGCAGTTCGACACCGCTGGTTTCAAGGGTTACAAAGGTGTTGAGCAATGGGAAATGAATCAGACGGTCGCAAATGCGACGGACTATTCGCGCCGGAACGCTGTTGGCCCAGTAGCGGAACTGGTATAAAGATGAGGATCTTTCCCGGCGAGAGATCAGGGACCTTAAGTCACATACTCTCGTTTGAACTCCGATGAGGGCATCATCCAGATCGAGGCGAAATTCCTGTTCAATGGCATTCACCAGTTCGAGCCGCCCTATAGAGGTCATGCCGAGATTGGCTACCAGAAAGGCATCCTCGGTAACCGCCTCAGCATTGCAGCCGGTAATATTTATCAACAGACAGGTCAACCGGTCTGCAGAAGCAGACAGCTCCCCTCCCCGCCCCTCTGCTAAAACCTTTTTCACCAGGAACTTCTGTACCTTCATAGTCGTGGTCTTGGGGAAATCCGGCTCCGGCCATAGAGAAAATCCGGTGATCCGCTGGAGTTCGTCAAGTCTGGAGTTGGCTTCCTGAATGACCTCTACGGGTGGCCGACCGCTGCCGTCGGCAATGAGTACGGCGTGAACTTCTTCGCCATCACCCTTGTCCAATCCGATTACGCATGCCTCCCTGACACCAGGCAAGCCGTTGAGCAACTCTTCGATCTCATCCGGATAAACATTGATACCCGCACCGGTGACTATCAGCTCTTTGAGTCTCCCCTTAAGATGTATAAACCCTCCTGAATCAAGCTCTCCAAGGTCACCGGTACGAAACCAGCCGTCTGCCATGAACGCCTGTCTCGTGGCCTCATCGTTCTGATAATAGCCAGGGGAGATATTTTCTCCTCTGGCCAGGAGTTCACCGTCATCAAACCGGATTTCGACCCCTGGCAACGGAATCCCTACCGATCCTGGCACCTGGCGTTCGAAGGTATTGGCGGCTAATACCGGGGAACACTCGGAGAGCCCATATCCTTCCACCACACGGAAACCGAGATCGGCCCAAAAGCGGAATAGATTTGGCGAAAGTGCCGCGCCACCGGATACAAACAGCTGGAAATTTTTCCCGAACTTCCTTCTGACCGGAGCCTTGAGAAAAGATTGGAGCTGAGTCGGCAGGTAGCCCGCCATTTTAAAAGCACGATCAAGGCGTTTGGCGGCCAGTTCGCGCTCTATTGAGTTTCGCAATAACTGCAATAACCTCGGGACAACAATGACTGCACAGATGTCCTCGTATGCAAATGCCTCCATTAATGCGGACGGTTTCAGGGTGCGAAGATAGACAATAGAGGAGCCGTTGGCAAGGGGGGTGAAAAATCCTCCCATCTGTTCAAACATGTGCGACAGAGGAAGACAGGAAAGGAAACGGAACTCTGCAGAGACCACCGGGACATGGAGATTCACCTGAGTAAGGTTCGCCATCAGGTTGCCGTGAGTAAGTATCACCCCCTTAGGCGCACCGGTAGTCCCGGAGGTATAGATCAATTCGGCGGTCTCGGATGGGATAGGAGTATGAATACGTTCCAATGCCGGCTGTTCGGCAGTGAGGAATGGGAGATCTTCTATGAATACCGTGGGAACGCCTTCAACCTGCTCCAATTTCCCCCTGCTCTGGATCACCAGGCTGGCCAGTGTGTGCTGCGCAATAGTACGTGCACGGTCATGGCCAGCCATAAAATCTACCGGAACAATCACCGCCCCGCGCAGTAGGCCACCCCAGAAAGCAACTCCCCACCATGGAGAGTTCGGCGCCCATAAGAGCAGGCGGTCTCCTGGCTCAACACCCCGCTTGGCAAGCCAGCCGGCCATCTTGAGTGCATAGCCATGCAGATCGGCGTAACTCATGACCCGCCGGCGAACTCCGGTTCTGAAAATAAACGCCGGGCACGTTCTCCTAGCCGGAAACGAAGTAAAAAGGTCAATGAGGGTTTTCATGGAACCAAGTGTAAAGCGTTAGCCGGTAAGCGCAATAGTCAGTATTACTTGGCTATCACTTTCATGAACTTGGCGAGATAATCCACGCCGGACCAAGCAGTAAGAATGGTTGCGATCCAGAGATAGAACATCCCAACATTGTGCATGTTCACGGTGAGAAGCGGAGAGTCGATGGAAAAGTAAGGGTGGTAGTCATAGTGGAGAAGAAGGCCGATAATTGCGACTATCTGGAAGATGGTCTTGTATTTGCCCAGGTCACTCGCCTGGATAACTATTCCTTCAGTAGATGCGATCCCTCTGAGACCGGTGATGATAATCTCACGCCCCAGGATTACCAGCACCATCCATGCCGGGACTCTGCCGAAAGGGAGAATCATGATTAGAGCTGCCATGACAATCAATTTGTCGGCGATCGGATCGAGGAATTTCCCAAAAACCGTTACAATACCCATTCGTCGGGCCAGGTAGCCATCGAGCCAGTCAGTAACCGAGGCGGCGGAAAATAATGCCGCAGCCCAAAAGCCCGCTGTCTTCGATGGTGTCAGAAGAAGCATTACCAGCAACGGAATGGCCGCTATCCTGAGAAGGGTAAGAATATTAGGTATGTTCCAAATCGGGTTGGCCTTTATGCTCATCAGACGATTAATTCCCTCTATAGTTATTTTTGTAACTCAGGACTTTTTCAACGTAATTGCGCGTTTCCGCATACGGAGGAATGCCATTGTGCTGGGCAACCTTGGATAGTCCGGCATTATATGCGGCCAGGGCAAGTGTTTCGTCACCTTTGCAGGTGTCGAGCAGAAACCGGAGATATTTGACCCCGCCCCGAATGTTCTGGGCAGGGTCAAAGGTGTCGGCAACCTTCAGGTGCTCTGCAGTTTTGGGCATGAGCTGCATCAACCCTCTGGCCCCTTTTCGGGAAACCGCATTGGGATTGTATCCGGACTCGGCATGTATTACCGCTTTCACGAGAGCCCGGTCAACCCTGTACTCCTGAGCATATCTATTAATCAAAGATTCATATTCGGCGGGATTCCCGGACAGCCTGAACGACGTGCGGAGCCGGAGATCCTTTTTAATATCGCGCATGAATATCTTGAACCGGTTATCCGTGGGAGAATCCGTAAAATGCACGACTCCTTCATTATCCTCATATCTGTAGATATCAGCATCTGCAGGTACTCCGCACATAAGGAACAATAATACTGCAAGCGATTGTGCAATAGCATATTTCATACTGGTTCTCCTGCTCAAGCGCCGCCAGGAATCACCCGGTTTGTCGATTTTAGTCTCCGATACACCGGTTTACAAGGGATTATTTGCATCTTATCGGGGAAAAAAGCCACAACCCCTTGACAACAGAGAAACAGAGGTCAATAATCGGTCCCGGTGTTCTACAGTATCTAATCGGCAGTACGGGAGAAAACATGAAACTTCAAAGTGATTTCCTGGTAATCGGCAGTGGAATAGCCGGCCTCTCATTTGCTCTTAAGGCTGCCGGGCACGGCAGCGTAGTTATAGTCACAAAACGGGAAGTGACAGAGTCAGCGACAAACTATGCCCAGGGAGGAATAGCCACAGTATTCTCCCAGGATGATACCTTTTCGGCCCACATTGATGACACGCTAGTCGCAGGTGCCGGAATCTGCCATGAAGATACGGTTAAGCTCGTAGTTGAAGAAGGCCCCCGGGTGATTCGCGAACTCATAGAATGGGGGGTTCACTTTACAACCAGTGGTGACTCATATGATCTGACTCGGGAGGGAGGACACAGCCAACGCCGGATACTTCACGCCGAGGACGTAACCGGACGGGAAATTGAGCGGGCATTGGTCGATGCTGCCCGCAAGAATCCGAACATAAAAATTCTTGAAAACCATATTGCGGTAGACCTGATTACCGAATCCAAGATTACACATAAAAGAATCAAACCCAACCGCTGTCTTGGTGCTTACGTTCTAGACACAGAATCAGGTGTGGTGAAAACCTTTTCGGCAAAGATCACTTTACTGGCATCTGGTGGTGCCGGCAAGGTATACCTCTATACATGCAACCCGGACGTTGCAACAGGAGATGGCGTGGCCATGGCCTACCGAGCAGGCGCCACCATCGCCAACATGGAATTCATGCAGTTCCACCCCACAACCCTTTTCCATCCACATGCCAAGTCCTTCCTGATCTCTGAGGCTGTTCGCGGTGAAGGGGCCATTCTCCGCAGACGTGACGGAACCGCATTTATGGAGAAATATCATCATCTGAAAGATTTGGCGCCCAGGGATATTGTGGCCCGTGCGATCGACAATGAGATGAAAATAAACGGCGACGACTGCGTTTACCTTGATATTACCCATAAGGACCCGGAATATGTCAGGACGCGTTTCCCCAATATTTACCAGACCTGCCTTGAGTATGGACTTGATATGACCACGTCGCCGTTGCCGGTGGTGCCTGCAGCCCATTACCTTTGCGGCGGCATAGCAGTAAATGGCGATGCAGAAAGTGACATAAAACATCTGTATGCCATTGGCGAAGTAGCATTTACAGGACTTCACGGCGCCAACCGCCTTGCCAGCAACTCGTTGCTGGAGGCAGCGGTATTTGCCGGCAGGGCTTACCAACACGCAAGCTCCGTACTCCCAGATATCTGTCACTCTGATCTTGATGTACCAGAGTGGGATAGCGGTACTGCCACCGACAGTGACGAAATGGTCGTTGTTTCACAGAACTGGGACGAAATCCGGCGCAGCATGTGGAATTTTGTCGGGATTGTCCGCTCCAATAAACGGCTGGAACGCGCCCTCAACAGGATCAGGCTTATTCAAGAGGAGATTGACGATTACTACTGGGACTTCAAGATAACCTCGGATCTGATCGAACTCAGAAATATTGCGACGGTAGCGGAGCTTATCATCCTCTGCGCGCAGCAAAGAAAAGAATCTCGTGGACTTCACTGCACCATAGACTATCCGGAGCGTGACGATATCCACTGGAAGAAAGACTCATTTGTCAGGAAACAGTTTTGATCCCCAAGCAGGATACCGCCCCTAATTTCTGGGGAGAACTAAAACGATTACGGGATTATCATGAGCATTGACGAAATAAGAAAACGTATTGATTTGATGGATGACGTTCTGCTCAGAATTTTCAATGAACGCGCCCGCCTTGCGCTCCAGATCGGTCATATTAAGAAGGATCTCGGACTCCCGGTTTACGACCCGGCAAGGGAAAAACGGATTTTTATCCGCATGAAAGGAGAAAATCCGGGGCCTCTCGACGATGGCGCCATAGTCAGGTTGTTTGAGAGAGTTGTCGACGAATCGCGAAGACTCGAAAGGATCATGTCTCAATCGGAAGGAAATGAAGAATGCTGATAATAACTAAAATAAATGCATCAGAAGAATCGCTCGACGAAATAAAAGAATATCTGATTAATAAAGGGTTTGACATCCACCAGTCAACCGGGGCAAACAGAACGATAATTGGCGTCATTGGTGACACGGAATCACTGGATGAGCAGCAGATCGAAAGCATGCCGGGCGTCAGCCAGGTGGTGAGAATAAAGAAAGATCCCAAGGAATGACCTTTCCTGCCATCGATCCGGTATTCCTCCGCATTGGTCCGCTGGAGATGCGATGGTACGGGCTTATGTATATCCTTGCATTCACAGCTGCCTATTTCATCATCGGATACGCCGTAAAAAATAGGAATATATCTCTCTCAAAAGACGGAGTAACTGATCTCGTTTTTGCCGTTGCAGTCGGAATAATCGTTGGCGGCAGATTGGGCTATATCCTTTTCTACAATCTAGGCTACTACCTCGCCAATCCCTTGAAACTGCTCGCTGTATGGGAAGGCGGGATGTCGTTTCATGGCGGTTTTGCCGGTGCTGTGATCAGCGGCATCCTATTTTGTCGCAAGCGCAAGCTGAATTTCCTGGAAATTGCTGATATTGGTTTCCTTACGGCACCAATAGGCCTGATGTTCGGCAGGATCGGTAACTTCATAAACGGTGAACTGTACGGCAGGGTTACAGACATGCATTGGGGGATTGTTTTCCCCGGGGGTGGAAATCTGCCCAGGCATCCGTCACAACTGTACGAATCTTTCCTTGAAGGGCCAGCGACATTTTTGCTGATCTGGCTTATTTGGCGGGGAAAACGACCTGCTGGCTCGGTATTATGCGGATTTATTGCCTGTTACGGTATGTTTCGCACAATAGTTGAATTTTATCGGGAACCTGACCAGCAGATAGGATACATTGCCGGAATTTTCTCGATGGGCCAGATGTTAAGCCTGCCCATGTTCATTGCCGGAACCGCTATGTTTATCCATCTCAACAGAAAAACGCCGCCGTCATTGAAGGGGGCTACATCGACGTAGGCCTTGATTCACTGAAGTTTTTTCGTCATCTCAAGAATATTGCCGCCTTTCATAGTCCGATAGCAAACCGAGTCCATTAATGATCGGATCAGCGAGATCCCTCTTCCCCGATCTTCAAGAATATTCTCGGCATTGGGAGTTGGTATGTTGTTTATATCGAATCCCTGCCCACTGTCGTGCACCTGGATGACCAGTTCGTCCGCCTCAAAAAAGATCACAACCCTGACTATTTTGTCAGGGTCACTTGCATTGGCGTGCCTAATGGCGTTGGCCATTGCTTCGGTAAGCACCAGATTGATGTGATAGGCAAGCGTCTCCCTGTCTCCACTGTATCGGTACAGTTCATTGGCGATATCTTCGCCGATCTTCCCAATCAGACTGAGATAGCGTGTCTGGTTGGGAACCTTTATATCAACCTGGATTTTTTTCTCTTCCATTTCATCCTCTTTTTCAGAAGGTTTCCAAGGCCTCTTCAGAAGAGGTGAATATCTCGAAAACTCGGTGGAGTCTGGTCAACTCGAACATTGACTTGACCTGCGGCTGAAGTCCGGAAAGCTTCAAGTTACCCTGGTGAGAGATAGCATTTTTAAAGCCGGAGACAAGCGCCCCGAGACCGGAACTGTCTATGAATCTGACATCTTTCAGATCCACAAGGATGCTTTTTTCCTTTCCTTCAAAAAGTGACGCCAATTCTGTCTTAAGATCTCCGGAATTATGGGCATCAAGCCGTTCTTCCCTGACATAGAGGATAGTAACGTCCTTCTTCTTCTCACTTAACATATTCATGTGGCACTCCCGTAATTGGTTAATATGTTTTCAATTATCTCAAATATTATCAAAGATAGTCACAAGCACAATACTCTGGGACTATTTTCCGGTAAGCAAGGCAGTCATTCAACCTTCATGACTATCACTGAAACATCGTCGACGAACGCATTCTCCTCACCGAAATTTCGCGCCGCCTGCAGAATGCCGTCAAGAATTTCTTCAGGCCCTTGGCTCCTCAATGAGGAAACAAGGGTTGCAAGCCGCTCAATCCCAAACAGTTCGCCGTCACCTCTTGAGACCTCAGTGACACCGTCCGTGTAAAGAACAATCACGTCTCCACTGATGAGCGAAATCGTCTTTTCTTCAAATGCCATTTCAGGGCGAACGCCTAGAATCATCCCCTCAGCATCAAGCTCTTCACACATACCGGAACTTGAGTGCACGAGAAGTGGCTGATTATGCCCGGCACTGGCATAAGTCAGGGATTTTTGTGCGCTGTCAATAGTTGCATAAAACATTGAGATGAAAAGTTCCGCTCTGGTAAGATCGTCATAGAGTAGCTTGTTCAGGGCCGTAAGTATGCCGCTTGCCCCTTCCGCCCTATGTGCCTGCGCGCGAAGCACACTCCTGGTCTCAACCATAATAAGCGCTGCACCGACACTGTGCCCGGAAACATCGGCAATGACAAGATCCAGTAACGAGGTTCCCCTTTGAAAATAATCGAAATAGTCCCCACCCACATGTGCGGCAGGCATACATCTGCTTGCCAGACGGAAACCGGCAAAGTCAGGAGGGCTGGAAGGTAGGAGCGAAACCTGTATCTGCCTGGCAAGCTCCATATCCCTGGTAACCCTGGCATTCTCAAGAATCGCCTGCTCTTTTTCCTTTCGTTCACGGTCCTTTGCTTCCCGTTCCCGCTCAATCTTAACCGCTTGTGCCAACTGGCCGGCAAGACTGCCGAGCAGTCTCAGGAACGGTTGGGTGAACATGCCTACAATCGACTGGGAAAAAACGGAAAGCATACCCAACGGCTTATCGCCTTCGGTCGCAATAGGTATATGGGCAAATGAGCGGATTCGTTCTTTCTCCATTATCTCGCGCGATTTCGGCTTGGTAATATTCCGCGTATCGTTGACAAATTGCGGCTTGTTACTGAGAAACGCTTCGCCGATATAGGTGTCAATCTCAGGGAGCCAGTCCCTTTCGACAATAGAGTTCCCGGCAAATCCGCGGAAACAGTGAACGGTGAGGACTCCGTCCTGATTGGTCAATCGAATGATCACAAGTTCAAATTTGAATTCCTGCTGAAGAAGCTCAAGCAAATCATCCATTATTATGTCAAGATCCAAGGTACGATTCATGATCTCTGAGGCTTTCAGCCTTACATAAAGTGCCTCACGACTTTCTTCCAGCGAACTCCGCACCGTGCTGAACGCATCATAGACTGATTCCATTCTGGAGCCGATGTCGGATAGATAGCTTTCAACAATAGCGCCTGCCGCTGCCGCACCTACTGAACCCGCAAGAGTGAGCTCAATGAATCGCTTCAGATTGGGGAGTTCAAACTCCGACACCATCCCTTTTTCGTCTATTTCACGGTCACCCATGTACTCACTTATTGCTAAATGTGCCTGTTCCTGACCAATGAATTTTGAGAGCAGGGAAACAAACTCAACTATTGTGATCGGTTTTGAAAGGCGTTTGGTCTCCGGTAGGCCACGATCAATATCCAGTTCGAACACATCTACAAACTTACCAACCTGCTCGCGTTCGGTCTCACCCTGCCCAAGAAGTATCGAGCAGACAAGATAACCGCCCAGATTGAAAAGGATGCTCCAGAATATGCAGTGAGACCAGATGTCGATACCTGTGAGCCCGAACAGTTCTGTCGGTTTGAGCAGTGATATACCGTATGGCCCGCGCTCAAGGATATCGGTATGCAACCATCCGGATTTGATCAGTGACGGCAGAAGCAGGGTATAAAACCATGTCACGAATCCGAGCAGAATACCGCTGATGGCGCCGGCCTTGTTAGCGCGGTGCCAGTACAACCCGCCGATCAGGGCTGGCCCAAACTGCGCCGCGGCAGCAAAAGAGATCAGCCCCATATTGACCAGCATGTATGTCTCACCAAGAATTTGCTGATACGCATAACCAAGCAGAACCACCAGAAAAATGCCGCACCGTTTCAGGTTGATCAACAGAAAGGGGAACCAGTTGCGAGGTTCAAGCCGTACTATAATTGGCATTACCAGGTGGTTCAGGAGCATGGTCGAAATGGCCACTGATTCCAACATTACCATCCCTGCAGCAGCCGAGAATCCTCCCAGGAAGGCAACAAGTGCGAGCCAGTTATGACCGGCGTTAAGAGGAAGAGTCAACACAAAGAAATCTGCTCCCTGACTCCCACCGGTAGCAAGAATCCCGGCAAATGCCATCGGCAGCACAAACAGATTAATCACAAACATGTATGCAGGAAAAAGCCACATCGCTTTTTTGATATGCTCTTCTGATGAGTTCTCTATAACCATGACATGAAACTGGCGGGGGAGAAACATTACCGCCCCCATGGAAAGATACAGCATCGTAAACCATGTAAGTGACGAATTTTCCTTTGATGAACCGAAGGTGGTCAACTGGTCGAAAAACTTTGGATCGCGGGCGGTCATTGCCGAAAATATGTCAGCGACACCATCGTACATCGAGTAGCAGACAAACAATCCAACTGCCAGGAAAGATAAAAGCTTAACCATTGACTCAACGGCAATTGCCGCCACGAGCCCCTCATGCCGCTCGGACGAGACCAGATGTCTGGCTCCGAAGATGACCCCGAACAACCCGAGAACAAGGGCGGCAATAATCCCCGAATGCTGCTGCCCCGGAATGGTCCTGTGAAGAGCCGGCGCCTGTTGATGAATGTAAGTAGCAAGGATGCTGAACGTAGTCGAAACTGCCTTGAGTTGCAGAGCAATGTAAGGAATTATCCCCAGCAGGGCAATCAGTGTCACCAGCGCTCCAAGCCACTGAGACTTGCCGTAACGCGAGCTTATAAAATCGGCTATGGAAGTGATGTTGTTTTCTTTGGTTATCCTGACGATTTTTCTTAAGACAAACCACCAGGAAAAAGCGGCGAGTGATGGCCCAAGGTAGATAAGGAGAAAATCCAGACCAGTTGTGGCTGCTTTGCCGACGCTGCCGTAAAATGTCCATGAAGTCGCGTAGATTGCAATGGAGAGGGAATAGATGAAAGGATTGGATATTATACTCCTCCCCAGCTCTCTTCTGCCGTCGGCATAATATGCGACCATAAACAGCAGAAGAATGTAAAGGAAGATCACACCTATGATAAGTTCAATGCTGAGCATTTCAGAACTTACTCTTTTTCCTGGTCGTCACGGTGATCTATTGCCTTGGTGAATAAGACGATAACCACAATGGAAATCACCCATCCAATCATCAGATACAGATAAAGCAACGGATATCCTGAGAATTTGATCGGTTTATCGAAAATGCTGATAAACGGATAGTTCATCATTATTATCCCCAGAATAAAGAATATTACCCACGACTCCCGGAGTCGAAGGCGGAGAAGTATACTTTTCTTGACCTTGGGCCACATCATGGAATTACCCCGAGCCGGGCGAGCACTGCATCAACCCCCTCCCATATCGTCCCGGAAGTTTTTACTGCCAGATAAGGCTCAGTGAGCTGATCAGGCCACTCAAAACCTGCTCGAATTTGCGCGTAGATCCCCGTGCGCCCGTCGGAAAACCTGTCGGGGTGCTCCTCTCGGGCTGAAAGTCGCGTGAGAATCATCTCTTCGGAGGCATCGGTAAATATCAGACAGAGAGCTGCCCCTGCAGCTGCAGCTCCCTGCCGAAACTCTTCCCGGTCGGAAACCCGGCGAAATGTCGCATCCACAATGACGCTTTTCCCGCTTTGCAAATATCCGAGAGCGCGATGCAACATCTCCCCATATGTTGCCACATCCACCTCTTGGGAATAAATACCCTGGGCAAATTCCTGATCTCTGATATTCATGGGGTTAAAGAGTTCCTTCCGCAAACGATCGGTCGAGAGAACTTCCACACCGAGCTCCCGTCCGAGATTGCGAGCCAAGGTACTTTTGCCGCTTCCTATCATGCCACCAACCATGATCAGCGTCAGCGGTAAAGCGCTACGGAGAACGTATCCCCTTGCCAGCCGGAAATAGGCGATCGAAGACTCCCGCGCAGTTTCCCTTTCGTGCTGTGAAATTGCGGCATCTCTCATCGCAAGGCCTGCAACTTTCCCCCGGACAAACGCCCTGTAAACCTTGTAAAATTCCACGATCGGCAGGCAAGCAAAATCGCTCGTCTGTCGGCAATACTCATCTAGAAATATTCGGCCAAGATCGGAACGGAAATGGAAATCCAGGTCCATCAGCAAGAATGCAATATCCGAAGCGGTATCGATATATCGAAAACTGGTGTTGAACTCGATGCAATCAAAGATCCAGACGTCTTCCCCAACGCATATGTTGCCGAGATGCAGGTCGCCGTCGCAATCACGAATGAATCCCCCGTCAATGCGATCGGCAAATAGTTGAGGATTCACGGTCAGGAATCGCTTTACCCATTCTTTCAATATGGCGATATCTTCACCGGAAACTGTTTCTCCGATAAATTGCGCCGCTAGATTGAAATTTTCATCCCAGGTCCGCGTAATGGAATCGGTCGCTCCAAACCTGCTTATTTCCGCGTTCCTTTCTGTGGATAAATGAAATTGCGCCACCTTGGACGCAATATGGAGGAGATCCGTCTCTGTTACTTCACCTGTTTCCACCAGGCAATCGAGCATTCTCTCCTCAGGGAGTCTGCGCATTTTTACTGCATAGTCTATAATCTGACCGTCTCCGGAAAACGTGGCGCCTTCGATGTTTTGCCTGACTTCCACAACGCCAAGATACACATCCGGCGACAACCGCCGATTCAATCTGACCTCTTCCTCGCAATAAAACCGCCTGCGGTCAACCGAAGTAAAATTAAGGAATCCGAAATCAACCGGCTTTTTGATCTTATAGACATGACAATCCGTAAAGAAGAGATAGGAGATATGAGTCTGCCTTAAAGCAACTTTCTGCGTGAAGTCATCAAAGGCTTCTGGCCGCAACAGCGATTGAAGAAGAATGTGGTCCATTCCCTCTCCGCAATAATTAAAATTGACTGCTGGAACTTTAGCATACGGCTCCATAAAGGCAAGCTTGACGCGGAGTTATTTGATTTGACGCCCCTATATAATTATGCTATTTTTTTCTTTTATGAAAAGGGATGATTTTTCGCCCAGTTCCCCTTCTCGTCTAATTTATTTCCATATAAAACGTAACGGCTCATCGGATCTCAAGTCATACGGATTTGGGTTCCCGGACAATATTTTTTCAGGTTACCAGATGATACCAACCAGAATTCTTGCCATCCTTGTCGTGAGCGCCATTTTACCCGCCTGCGCCACAACAAAGCCGGTTCCCATAGCCAATACTCCACGTAACCATGCCTACATAGCCGATTCTCGGGCAATGTATCTTTTCTCGCAAGCCCGGATAAGTACCATTGAAGGTGACTATGAAGGCGCTCTCGCACTGCTCAGGGCTGCGGCAGAGAGTGATCCTCAGGGAGTGTACATTCATACCTCAATGGCCGGTGTATACCTTAAAATGAACAACCTCCCGGCAGCACTCGAAGAATGCGAAAACGCCATTGGTATTGATCCGAAAAATTTCCAAGCACACCAGTTGGCAGGCAATATCCTCGCCGCCATGAAACGGGATAAAGAGGCGGCTGAACAGTTCAAACAGGCTATTGAAATTAACGACAAGAAAGAAGAGCTATACCTGCATCTTGCAGTTTCATACGTAAAATCATTCGAATATGAAGAAGCTGTAAACATCCTAAAGAAGCTCATCGCCGTCGCTCCCGACAATGCCTTCGGATATTACTACCTTGGCAAGGCTTACGATCAGATGAAACTCCATCGCGAATCGCCCCAGTATTATCGGAAGGCGATCGAACTCAAGCCGGATTTTGACCAGGCAAGGATCGATCTTGCCGTCTCCCTCGAATCTCAAGGACTTACAGGCGAAGCAATTGCGGCATATCGGGAACTCCTTGAAGAGAACCCCAAGAATTCATCTATTTCCCAGCATCTGATTCAACTGCTTATTCAGCAGCGAAGGCTCGAAGATGCCTTGACACTGCTAAAAAAGTTTGACGAAAACAATCTAATGGGGCTGGAGACAAAGAGAAAAATCGGCCTTATAAATCTCGAACTCGAACGATACGACGAAGCAATCAGCATTTTTGAAACAATCCTCAAGCAGGAACCAGAGGCGCACCAGATCCGTTATTATATCGGCAACGCTTACGAAGAGAAGGGAAACCGTGACCAGGCAATTGCCGAATACTCGAAAATCCCTCCAACAGCCTTCAACTACTTTGAAGCAGTTGGACATATTGCTTTCCTGTACCGCGACAAAGGTGATGTAGAGTTCGCAATTTCATACCTGAAAGAGATCATCAGCCGCAGGCCGGAACGTCTTGAACCATACCTGTTTCTTTCTGGAATTTATGAGTCGCAGAACAGGTTCAAAGATGGCTTGGCAATCCTTACCGGCATAGAAGCCAAGTTTCCCGACGATCCGGCACTCCAGTTCCGCCTGGGAGTCCTTTTTGACAAGCAGGGGGAAAAGCATGAATCAATCGCCCGGATGAAACGAGTCCTTGCTCTGACCCCGGATGATCCTCAGGCACTCAACTATCTCGGTTATACATATGCAGAAATGGGTGAATCCCTGGAAGAGGGGTTGCAACTTTTAAAGAAAGCCAACTCGATACGTCCCGACGACGGCTTCATTATGGACAGTCTCGGCTGGATTTACTTCAAGCTGAAAAAATATGACGATGCCATTATTTACCTGGAAAAAGCCTATGAGATTGTTGACGATGACGCCACCATCATGAGCCACCTTGCCGATGCTTATGCGGCAAAGCGCGACTATAAGCACGCGCTGGAACTTTTCCGCAGGGTTCTGAAACTAGATTCTGAAAACCACTATGCTGCGGAGAAGATCCGGAAGATCAAAATGGAGACCGGCGAGAAATGAACCGCTGGTGGGCTTTATGCCTGCTGACGATCGCTTCTTTACTTGGATGCGTAGCAGAATCCGATCATCCGCGTGCAACAAGCAACTCTGGTCCCCCTGCTTACGGAGACAACCTGATTGTTGGCACAATAGGCGAACCTTCCAACCTGATTCCCATTCTTGCATCTGATTCAGCATCTCATGATGTCGCAGGTCTAATATATAATGGCTTATTAAAATACGACAAAAACCTCCAGCTTGTTGGGGATTTGGCAGAATCATGGCAGATTTCCAAAGACGGTCTCACTATCACCTTTCATCTGCGGAAAGGGATTAAATGGCATGACGGAGTCGAATTCAGCTCCCGCGACGTCATGTACACCTACCGAGTTACCATTGACCCCAAAACGCCCACTGCTTACGCAGAGGACTTCAAACAGGTAAAGAGCGCCTCAGCCCCTGATCCCTATACTTTCAGAGTAACGTACGACAAGCCGTTTGCTCCCGCCCTGGCATCCTGGGGGATGAATATTCTGCCTTCCCACCTCCTAGAGGGAAAAGATATTACAAAGAGCCCACTATCCCGTAAACCGGTCGGCACCGGCCCGTTCCGTTTCAAGGAATGGATTGCGGGACAACGCGTTGTCCTCGATGCCAACCGGGACTACTTTGAGGGCCGTCCATATATAGATCATTACACCTACCGGATCATTCCGGACAATTCAACTATGTATATGGAGCTGAAAGCCGGAGGCATCGACATGATGGGGCTCACTCCGGTGCAGTACCAAAGGCAGACAAACTCAAAGGACTTCCTCGTCCGCTTTTCCAAGTACCGGTACCCCTCCTCGTCTTATGTCTATCTCGGTTTCAACCTGAGGCACCCACTTTTTTCGGACAAAAGGATCAGGCAAGCAATAACCGCGGCCATAAACAAGGACGAGATCATTCACGGCGCGCTCCTCGGTATGGGACAAACGGCCCATGGCCCGTTCAAACCAGGCACATGGGCCGACAACCCCGGACAAAAGGATATCCCTTACGATCCGAGCCTCTCGATCAAGCTTCTTGCAGAAGCAGGCTGGCAGATGAACAGCGATGGGAAGCTTATTAAGAACGGAAAACCGTTTCAATTCACGATACTTACCAACCAGGGGAATGATGTCAGGCTCAAGACTGCCCAAATCATACAGCAACGGCTAAAACGGATCGGGATCGAAGTTAAAATCAGAGTGGTAGAGTGGGCTTCGCTGCTTTCCCAGTTCATAGACAAGGGGAATTTTGAAGCATTGGTCATGGGCTGGACAATTACTCCGGACCCCGACCTTTTTGACGTTTGGCACTCAAGCAAGACCGGCCCAAAGGAGTTGAACTTCGTCGGATATAAAAACCAGGAGGTAGACCGGCTAATCGAGCAGGGCAGAAGCACCTTTGATCAGGAAAAGCGCAAACAATGCTACTACAGGATACAGGAGATCCTTGTGGAAGACCAGCCATACTCATTCCTATACGTCCCCGATGCCCTTCCTGTAGTGAGCTCGAGGTTCAAAGGGATAGAGCCGGCGCCGGCCGGCATTTCGTACAATCTGATCAAGTGGTATGTACCTAAAGTGGAGCAAGCTCACTAATGGTTCACTATCTATGCAAACGCATCCTCATGCTTTTGCCCCTGATGCTTGGGATCACCCTGATCACATTTGTTGTCATTCATCTGGCACCCGGAGAGCCGGTGGAGATGCAGATGGCAATGAATCCGAAAGTTTCGGCAAAAGCAAGAGAACGGATGCGTGAATTCTACGGCCTGGACAAGCCTCTACATATTCAGTACGCAAACTGGCTCGGCAGGCTTGCGCATATGGACTTCGGCAGATCATTTGCTCCGGATAACCGGCCGGTTATTGACAAAATCAAGGAAAGACTGCCGATTACAATTTCTCTGAATCTAGTTGCACTGATCATTGAATTCGGCCTAGCTATTCCGATCGGAATTATGGCTGCTGTAAATCGGGATTCCCTGCTGGATAAAGGGATTACCATTTTTGTTTTTCTTGGATTTGCAGTGCCGACATTTTGGCTGGCGTTGCTGCTCATGTATCTATTCGGTGTCAAACTTAACTGGCTTCCGATTTCAGGGTTACATAGCCTGGGGAGTGAACAATGGGGCGCTTTACAGAGATTCTGGGACATGATGAAGCATTTGGTTCTACCGCTTGCCATTGCGTCATTTGGAAGCCTTGCAGGCCTTTCCCGTTTCATGCGTTCAACAATGCTGGAAGTTATCGGGCAGGACTACATCACTACTGCGAGGGCAAAAGGACTTAACGAGCGAACCGTTATCCTTCGTCACGGGCTCAGAAATGCGCTGCTGCCGGTCATAACCCTTCTTGGTTTCTCTCTTCCGGGCCTTATCGGCGGAAGCGTCATATTTGAAACCATCTATGCAATTCCAGGGATGGGACAGCTTTTCTACATGGGGGTCATGGCGCGTGACTATCCTCTTGTGATGGGAATTCTCGTCATTGGGGCTGGGTTGACACTGGTGGGAAACCTGCTGGCCGATATCGCATATGCGTTTGCAGACCCGAGAATAAGGACAGGAAAGAACTAGCAGTTAAATGAATCTTACTAACACAGTAAAACATGGAATTAGTGTTTTGTACCCTCATCCTTGCTAGGCACTTTTTCTTTGACAACATAGACCTGCGACGTTCCTGTCCTGCGTAGGAATTTTCCTGATAGAGTGGTTTGCCACGAAACGAGGCGGCCGGAACAGTGATCCAACCATCGCTGCGACGAAACGCAACAATTTCCCCGGACGCTATACTCGACTCAAGATGCTCCTCTTCAATGAATCTCTCACCACCTAGGTTGTCACGAACCTGTATATACACGGCGAATCTCCTAGGCAATATTTTCTGATAAAAGTATATGGGGGAAAGGGTATATGTCAATATTGTTTTACATTAATGGGATCTTCTAGTCCCTACGAATTCAAGCGTCTTTTGTGCCTGGTCAAGCCCCTGTTCAGCCGCTTTTTGAAACCATGAGAGCGCTTCTATTTTGTTTTGCTTTACTCCCAAACCGTTGTAGTACATCAGTCCTAGATGAAACTGCGCAATATCAAGCCCTTGCTCTGCTGCTTTTTTATACCACTTGAAAGCCTCTTTGCGGTCTTGTTTTACCCCGTCTCCTTTGTCATACATCAGTCCTAAGGCAAATTGAGCTTCGTCAAAACCTTGTTCAGCCGCCTTTCGATACCATTTGAGAGCTGATTTTCTGTCCTGCGGGACTAGTGTTCCCTTTATTAATATGAGCCCGACAGCATACTGAGCATCCGCTACCCCGCGCTCAGCAGCCTTGCGATACCACTTGAACGCCTCTTTCGGATCATGTGAAATCCCGTCGCCACGATCATAAAGCAGACCTAAGTTATACTGGGCTCTGGCATAACCTTGGTCTGCCGCTTTGCGATACCACTTGAACGCCTCCTTTTTGTCTTGAGCAATTCCATCACCCTTGTCATAGAGGACGCCAAGCTGGTATTGAGCTCTAGCAAGACCTTGCTCGGCAGCTTTGTGGTACCAATACGCCGCTTTCTCCTTGTTCTGATCTACCCCTTCTCCGGAGTCATATTTCAGGCTTAAATTAAGCTGGGCATTGGCATGCCCCTGATCCGCAGCTTTCTGATACCAGCGGACCGCCTCAGTTTTGTCTTGTTTTACCCCATCACCGCGCTCATACATCTGGGCCAGAGTAAACTGAGCATCCGCTAGCCCTTGATCAGCTGCTTTCTTATACCATTTTGCCGCCTCTTTCTTATCCTGTTTGACCTCTTCACCAATGGAGTAAAAAAGACCGAGTGTCGTTTGTGCCCTCGCATACCCGAGTTCAGCAGACTTTCGATACCATTTTACCGCCTCTCTGCGATCCTGCCTGACGCCTTTGCCATTTGAATACATCTGCCCAACCTGGAACAGAGATCTGGCGCTACCGTCGGTCCGGAATTCTCTTATTGCGGTTGCATAATCCCCTTCGTTATATGCCTTTTGAGCGGAGTTAAAATCCGCAAAAACGGTCTGCGCGACCAAAGTTATGACAATGCCAATTAACCCAGATTTATAGAACATTGAATACTCCCTTTTTTGCAAATTCTCGCAATAATAACCTGACTGAATTTCAGCAACAACAGGAATTTGATTTATGCAATGTTTCCAAATAAATATAAAGGATACCATTCCCTGACAACCTTGACAGATTCAGGGTATTTCGGTATAAGGGTGCAAGCTGTTTGACCTTCCGGATACGGGACATATATGTTTATCATTGCTAATTTCCTTAAGGCAGTCGCCAGTATCGCCGACACCATCCTAACGATTTACATGTATGTACTGATTGCTCGGGCCATCCTTTCCTGGGTAAATCCTGATCCGTACAACCCAATAGTAAATTTTCTTTATCGAGCAACAGAACCTTTGCTTCAGAGGGTTCGCAGAGTGCTTCCCAACACCGGCGGTCTTGATCTGTCACCACTGATGATCCTGCTGGCGATATTTTTTATCCAGAAATTCATTATCGCATCTCTTTTTGAACTTGCCGACCGAATGAAATTCGGTATGGGGGTCTGAACATGCAGATATCGCCGTTGGACATTCAACAGCAACAGTTTAAAGGAAAGATGATAGGTGGGCTTGATCCTGACGACGTCGATTCATTTCTGCAACAGGTATCTCAAGAGATGGAGAGGCTGATCCGGGAAAATTCTGAATTAAAAGAACAATGCCGCAAATCGACTTTCGAAATGGACGATCTGCGCCAGCGGGAAACCAACCTACGTGAGACAATGCTTGCCGCACAAAAAATAACTGAAGAGATGAAAGCAAATGCCCAGAAGGAAGCGACTCTTCTTATATCTGAGGCTGAAATCAAAGCTGAACGAATTCTTGCCGACGCCGAAAACCGACTTTTGCAACTAAACACCCAAATTCAGGATCTTCGTCGCGAAAAACTCCAGTTTGAAACATCATTCAAATCCATTCTTGAAAACCATCTTAAACTCCTCAACACCAATGTCGAATGATTTAGCAAAACCTCCATTGAATGTCACTTCCACCGGCGAAGGAGCGACATTTTTAGTACATGTTCAACCACGCGCAAGCAGAATGGAAATAAGCGGCATCCAAGGGGATGGGCTCAAAATTCGACTCACGTCGCCACCGGTTGATGATGCCGCAAATCGTCAACTGGAAGAATTCATTGCCAAGACGCTCGGCATCGCCAAATCAAAGGTATCTGTAATTTCCGGGGCAAAATCCCGACAAAAGCGCCTGCTTGTTCGTGGCACTGATGCAGAAACCGTTGCTTTAATTTTAATGAACAGCCTTGACAAAACCGTATCCAAATCACTATATTAATCAAAGATAAACGTTTCAAAGGAGGACCATGAATAATGCCGATATACGAATATGAATGTAACGCATGCCACCATAACTTTGAGCTTCGCCAGAAGTTTTCCGATGAGCCGGCTAAGACATGCCCCAGTTGCGGCGGTGAAGTCAAGAAGCTTATCTCCTCCGCTGCCTTCTCTCTCAAAGGTGGCGGGTGGTATTCAGAGGGTTACAGCACTGGCTCTAAAAACGAAGCCCCGACCTGCCCTTCCGGCGGCAGTTGTGCCGGCTGCCCATCGGCTGCCGCGGCATAATCTCCAGATTCAATAATTGAAAAAAACCTCCCTCTCGGAGGTTTTTTTATGCAATAGATTGTAAACCTTTACAAGAAACCATAGACTGCCTTATTATGCACAAAATTTTCCAAGGAGCTGAGAAAGATGGCAAACCTTATTGACGGCAAGGCGATAGCCGCTAAAATCCGTGGTGAAATCTCTACTGAGGTTGCTGAACTCAAGAACAAGGGGGTTATCCCCGGTCTTGCAGTGGTGCTGGTTGGAGAGGATCCGGCAAGCAAGGTGTACGTCAGCATGAAGGAAAAAGCGTGTCAGGACGTGGGAATATTTTCTGACGAGCATAAACTCCCAGCAGACACCACGGAAACAGAACTCCTTGACCTGATAGACAAACTGAACTGCGATCTCAGAATCCACGGCATCCTGGTGCAACTCCCCCTCCCCAAGCAGATAAACACGGAAAGAGTCCTGGAAGCGATATCTCCGCACAAAGATGTTGACGGATTTCATCCCTACAATGTCGGCAGGCTGGTGGTGGGAAAACCTGTCTTTCAACCTTGTACACCTTATGGTGTTATGGTCATGCTCAAGGAGACCGGCATCGATCTTAATGGCAAGGAAGTGGTGGTTGTCGGGCGATCGAATATTGTTGGAAAACCTGTTGCCCTGATGTGCCTGGCGCAGCATGCAACTGTTACCATCTGCCATTCCAGAACCAAGGACCTGGCGGCAAAGATAGGAAACGCCGATGTCGTGATTGCTGCGGTTGGCGTGCCAGAAATGATAAAAGGGGACTGGATCAAACAGGGCGCCGTTGTAATTGATGTCGGCGTCAATCGTGTTGGAGAAAAGAAATTGGTTGGTGACGTGGAATTTGCCCGAGCCTCTGAGCGCGCATCGGCTATCACCCCTGTACCAGGCGGTGTCGGCCCTATGACCATAACCATGCTGCTGCAGAATACCGTTGAATCAGCAAGGAGAACCTGCCGGTGATCGTAAGCCAGCAGAAACCGCTGGATGAGATACTTTCTGAACTAAGTGGAATGTCTCGACTGTTTCTGGTAGGGTGCGCCAAATGCGCAACTGTCTGCAAAGCAGGTGGCGAAGAAGAGGTCTGGCAGATGCAGGAGAATCTATTGGCACTCGGTCTGGAGGTTACCGGCTCGATCGTCATCGACGAAGTCTGCCACATGCTCCGGACAGCCAGAGATTTACGCTCCCGTAAGGAAATGTTGGACGAGGCTGAGGCGATCCTGGTGCTTGCCTGTGGCGCCGGAGTGCAGTCTGTTTCTTCTACCACATCGAAAAGAACCATTGCCGGGCTGGACACCAAATTCCTCGGAAATGTTAGAAGGCTCGGCCAATTCGAGCAGAAATGCTCCCTGTGCGGCGAATGCCTGCTTTCTAGAACCGGCGGTATCTGTCCGGTGACTATTTGCCCGAAGGGGCTTTTGAACGGCCCCTGCGGCGGAATGGTAAACGGCTTGTGCGAAATCGATCCCGAAGCCGAATGCGCCTGGAAGTTGATATTTGACCGGCTTTCCGATCGCGGCGATGTCGATCGCATCAAAACAACCATCCCTCCCAAAGACAACTCCTCCCGCAAGCGTCCGGGCCGGTTGAAGCTGGAGAAATAGATGCCGTCACCTCTTCAGGCTAAACTCGCCGCCGACAGTTTCGTCATCACCGCAGAGGTATGCCCGCCAAAAGGAAGCGACTGCGCACAATTCTTGAATGTTTCGCGCGCTCTCTCTGATCAGGTAGATGCAATAAACATCACGGACAACCAGGGGGCGAACATGCGGATCTCCTCCCTGGCCGCTTCCGCCCTGCTGATCAGGGATGGCATCGAGCCGATTTTCCAGCTCACCTGCAGGGACCGGAACCGGCTTGCCCTCCAGAGCGACCTGCTCGGCGCCGCTGCCCTTGGTGTTACCAACATTCTGGCGCTCACCGGGGACTACATCAGTTTCGGCGATCATCCCCAAGGGAAACCGGTTTTCGATCTCGACTCGGTCCAGCTTCTGCGGACAATTGATGGGCTCAACAACGGCAAGGATATGAACGGCCATCAGTTGAGCGGCAGCACCACTTTTTTTTGCGGAGCTGCTGCTGCACCGGATGCAGAACCCTTTGAACTTTCACTTATCAAGCTGGAGAAGAAGGTGGCGGCAGGTGCCAGATTCTTCCAGACCCAGGCCATCTTCGATCTCAAGAAGCTGGAGCGATTCAAAAAAGCAACCCGGCATTTGCAGGTCAAGACAATTGCCGGTATCCTGTTACTCAAATCTGCCGGAATGGCTCGATACATCAACAAGCACATTCCGGGGCTCACGATACCGGATATTATAATCGACCAGCTTGCAGGTGCTCCTGACCCTGCAATGAAAGGGCTGGAGATTGCCTGTCGCCTGGCAGTAGAAGCGGCACCTCTTTGCGACGGCATACACATCATGGCCATGGGGCGCGAAGAACTGATTCCAAACATAGTTGAAACTCTGAAGCGCTAGACTCCGGATGCCGGGCAGATCAAGTCACTCCCGTATATCTATTACCTTTGAGAAGGAGATGCTCCGATGCAGGTAAAAAAGGCTGTTTTCCCGGTTGCAGGGCTCGGCACCAGGTTTCTGCCGGCAACCAAGTCATCGCCGAAAGAGATGCTGCCGCTGATCGACAAGCCTCTGGTGCAATATGTCGTGGAAGAGGCTGTTGCTTCCGGAATCGAGCAGATCCTGTTCGTCACCGGGCGGGGAAAGCGGGCGCTTGAGGATCATTTCGACATCGCATTCGAACTGGAGGCCCACCTGTACGACAAGGGCAAAGACAAGGAGCTTTCACACATACGCGAAATAGCCGAAATGGTGGACATTTTCTATGTTAGACAGAAGGAAGCCAAGGGGCTTGGCCATGCCATTCTCTGCGCCAAAGACTTCATCGGCAATGAGCCTTTCGCCGTGCTTCTCGGCGACGACATCATCGACTCCGAACGCCCCTGCCTTGGGCAGCTGCTCGACGTCTACCGCAAATATCGCGGACCGGTGCTGGCTCTGGAAAAAGTACCGATGGAACTGATCTCGTCCTATGGCTGCGTGAAGGCGAATGCCATCTCGGAACGGGTGTTTGAGGTCGTTGATATGGTGGAAAAGCCAAAACAAGAGGAGGCGCCATCCGACCTGGCAATCATCGGACGGTATGTCCTTACCCCGGACATCTTCCCGATCCTGCAACACCAGGCACCGGGCAAAGGAGGAGAAATTCAGCTGACCGACGCCATTTTGAAGCTGTCACAAGACGAGGCAATTTACGGCTGCCAGTTTGAGGGGAAGCGCCATGACTGCGGAGATAAGCTCGGCTTTCTCAAGGCAACTGTAGATATGGCTCTCAAGCGCGAGGAGTTCAGCGAGGAGTTCAGGAAGTACCTGAAAGGATTGAATCTATAGGCACATTTTAATAAAGGCGACCACGAAGTGATCCGCTGGAAATTCCGTAATGGAAAAATGCAATCAAGTGAAATCTTTCCTTGTCATATCCTTTTGGCAAAGAGCCTACCGGGCCTATAAGACCCAGAGTCCGCCTGACTTCGTCATCCAGAATCCTGCTGCCGGAACTTTCAAGTATCTCAACTTGCTCGATCTCACCTTTGCGATTGAAAGTAATTCTTACCGGCGTGACCCCTTCTATCCCTAACTTTACAGCTTCAGAAGGATAACGCCACACCCCGTAAACCGCAGTTTCAAAACGCCTCAGAAAAGATCCGAATAGAATGTCGTCGGTATTCAGAAATTTGGTATCGCTCTCCTTTACCTCTTCTTCATACTTCTTCCGGTAACTCTCCTCAATCCGTGCCAGCTTTCCTGAAGTCGGATACAGCTTCGCAAGATCGGAACTACTCTGCTCCTTTGGCTTGAAAAGGCTCTCTTGCGACAACTTTTGACGCTCCAGTTCAACCGAACGCGGTTGTGGCCTTATCTGCGGTTTTGCCGGCGGCATCTCTGCAAAGCGGGCCTTCTTTTCCGTCTGTCGAGAGCCGCGTGGGGCAGTCTCAACCGGAACCCTCTGATAAGATTCCGATTTACGCGGCACTGCGCTTTCCCCCTTAGGGAGTTGTTTGGTAATTTCCGGAATATCCTGCAGATCCACCATGATCGGTTCCTGCGCCGCCTTACGGTCGACCTGCGGCATGAGCAGGAAAAGGAAAAAGAATCCTACATGCAGGAAAAAAGAGAGGGTGAGAGCAAAGCCCATCGATTTTTCTAGGGGATTATAATGCATTAAAGGTCTGTTGTCTCATGGTTGGTAACAGTGGAATTGTATTCCGGCGTCTGTCAAAATGCAACCTTTACAGCCCAAAACAGACTCCCGCCGTTATCAATTGACACCACAACTCCATTGACCTATTATCCGCTGTCGCAGCAAATCTAGGAACGGACAGAAAATTATGGCTGAAAGTACAATGCTCTGGCTGGTTTTTGCCGGTATCATGACGATCATGTTCGCACTGGACTTAGGAGTTTTGAACCGCAAGAGCCACGAAATACGATTTCGCGAGGCTCTAGGCTGGACCATCACCTGGGTACTGCTGGCGCTGGCGTTCAATATCTGGATATATGTCGAGATGGGAGAGCAAAAGGCCCTTGAATTCTTTACCGGTTACCTGATCGAAGAGTCTCTTTCCGTGGACAACCTCTTCGTTTTCATAATGATCTTTTCTTATTTCCACATCTCCAAAGTCCACCAGCCCAAAATCCTCAAGTGGGGGATCATCGGCGCACTGCTGATGCGTGCGGGCTTCATCTTTGCCGGCATTGGGCTTATTGAGCGTTTCCACTGGATGCTGTACATTTTCGGCGGGATTCTTATTGTAACCGGGTTCAAGATGGCTTTCGGCAAGGAAGAGAAGATCGAACCGGAAAAAAACCTTCTGGTCAGGCTGGTCCGACGATTCATGCCTATAACAAAAAGGGTCCGAGACGACCGCTTTTTTCTGAGAAGAAGCGGCATCACCGCCGCTACCCCCCTCTTCCTGACCCTGCTTGTTGTCGAATCAAGCGACGTGATTTTCGCCATTGATTCGATTCCGGCTGTGCTTTCGGTAACCAGAGACCCGTTCATAGTCTACACGTCGAACGTCTTTGCCATTATGGGTCTCCGATCCCTGTACTACCTGCTCGCACATGTGATGGAGATGTTCGTCTATCTGAAACTGGGAATATCCTTCATCCTTGCCTTTGTCGGCACAAAGATGCTCCTTGCAGACATCTGGCACATTCCGATTCACTTCTCCCTAGGGGTAATAGTTGGGGCGCTGGCAATTGCAATCCTTACCTCGGTTACCATCGGCAAACAGCACAAGCAGTGAACAACCATGCTATGTGAGCATGGTCATCCGCACACGACGGATGCGGCGTCTTTCAAGGCTTTCAACAGTGAACCGCACCCCCCCGAATTCAACACTGTCGCCGACATTGAGCAACCTCCCCGCCTGGGCGAGGACAAATCCGGCAATAGTGGTGTAAGAACCCTCCTCCGGCAGGTCAAGATGAAGGCTCTGATTAGCGTCCCTAACGGTCAGCATGCCGTCAAGCAGGTATGTTTCCCCTTCCTTGACTATCTGGGCCAGTGTCTCCTCGTCGAATTCGTCGTCAATTTCGCCCACGATCTCTTCGAGGATATCCTCCATAGTAATGATCCCTTCAATCCCACCGTACTCGTCAACGGCAAAGGCCAAGTGAGTGCGGGTGGCCTGCATCTGCCTGAGTGCCACGCTTAGTTGGGCCGTAGCAGGGATGAACATAGGCGGATGCGTAAGCTTTTCCAGGTCAAAAGTGAGATCCTGAGTAGTTTCCAGATACGGTTCAATATCTCGCCGGAAAAGCACTCCGACAATGCTGTCAAGATGCTCGCGATACACCGGAAGCCTGGAATAGCCGAGTTCCCGGAATGCCCGCTTCGTCTCCTCCAGCGACGCCCCGACTTCCAATGCCGCTACGGCACTACGCGGCACCATGACTTCAATCACTTCAGCATCGGCAAACTCGAAAACCCCGTGCAGAAGCTTCTGTTCTTCCGGCTCCAGGTTGCCGCTTTTCTGCGAGGCGTCAATCAGATGCCTCAGCTCATCGGCCGTATATACAGATGCATGCTCAACAGTTGGGTGAAGGCCGAAAATACGCACTGTTCGAATGCCTGCCCAGTCAAGAAACCGGATCGGCCAGCGGAATACCTTCTGAAAAAACCGCATCGGCCAGGCAATAGCCAGCGCCACCTTTTCGGCACGCTCAAGCGCAAGGGTCTTGGGAGCCAGTTCCCCCAGAACTATATGCAAAACCGTTATTGCCGTGAATGCAAGTGCAAAGGAGATTGTGTGTCGAGCGGCATCGGAAACCTGGCCTCGAAGCGGAATTTCCAGCAGACGGGCAAATGCAGGCTCTCCGATCCAGCCGAGAGCAAGAGACGACATGGTTATGCCAAGCTGAGTGGCAGAGATGTAAATGTTCAGATTATCCACCAACTCCAGCAGTATTTCGGCTCGGCTTTCCACCCCATCTTCGACAAGAGTCAAAACACGTGACCTTCGAACAGCCACAAGTGAAAATTCCGAGGCAACGAAAAAACCGTTTGCCAGAACAAGCAGAATCACCAAACCAATATAAATCACAGTTGATAACATGAACGTGATACGCCCTCGTGTTGACTGTAAGTATTACCATCTGCAAGCGTTGTTGTAAACCACCGTTCATCCGGAATTCTATGGTACACTTTTATACCTTGCTTTTGCCGTGCAATACTGGTACAAAAATATTCATTGCTTGGGAATACGTTCCCCAATTATTCCTTTATTTTCCAGCAAGTTAAACTCACATACGATTCCTCGTTAGGATGAGGCGTTAGCACAAACAAAAGCTACTGCCCAGAAACGTCGAAAGACGCCAATGTGGTAGACCAGGTCTGGCCGGATTAAGGCTTTACTTAAGGTAGCTGGTGATTACACCTACGTTGTGCTCTGCCAAAACTCGACCAGGGGGGAAGTCACAGTGCTGGTCTCTGCACAAAACCCCTTCCCTCCGGAGGGGTTTTGTCGTTATTGGGGGGAACCATGAATCTGATCATAGGCGAGCTTTTCATCAGCTCACTCCTCGGCAAGACCGCAATAAATGATCTCGGTCAGGATATCGGTAAACTGGTTGACCTGATCATGGTTCCGGGCGAGACCTTCCCCGTGGTTTCCCATATTATCCTGAAAAACAGACGTGGGCACTGTGCAGTATCCTGGGATCAGATATCGTTATTCAATCGGGCGGTGATTTCTGTCTCCATGGAGACGCCAGAATCATTGCCCCTGCATGACCATGCCGAAGGGGAAATATTAGTAAAGCGGGATATCCTCGACAAACAGATAGTTGATGTCGATGGCGCCAAAGTGGTACGAGTCAACGACATCAAACTGGGCCGGTTCAACGAGCAGCTCTGCATCATATCGGTAGACATAGGATTTCGCGGGCTTCTACGCCGCTTGGGCTATGAACGGTTCGGAGAGTCTATTGCCGGGATTTTCCGCCAACAGATCCCGGAAAATGTGATCAGTTGGCGGTTTGTCCAGCCACTGGAAATGCACACCTCTCGACTGGCCCTTACCGTTGCCAGAGATCAGATGAAAGAACTGCATCCTGCCGACTTGGCAGACATCATCGAACAGATTCCTGTCACCAATATTCAGACGGTCTTGAATTCCATTGATTCCGAAACTGCCGGCGACACGCTTTACGAGCTGGAGCCGGAATTCCGGAATAAGCTTATCGAGCAGCTCGGGAGTGAACAGGCTTCCGACATCCTCGAAGAGATGGCTCCTGATGAAGCTGCCGATGTTCTGGCAGACCTGCCGGAAGAAAAAGCCCAGGAATTACTGGGGCTTATGGAAGCAGATGAGGCAGAAGAGATTCAGGAACTGATGGAGCACGAGGAGGATTCCGCCGGCGGGTTCATGAACTCCGAGTTCCTCTCGTTAACAAGTGACATGACCATCGAAGATGCTCTCCGACAGGTTCGACTCGTGGCACCCGACATCGATACTGTGTATTATGCCTATGTACTTGACGATGATGACCGTCTCGAGGGTGTCGTGAGTCTCAAGGACCTTTTGGTTAACCCGCAGGACCGGGCCATAGCCGAGCTTATGGAAGACAATGTGAAGGCTGTGCATGTCGATTCCGAACCGGAGGAGATCTATCACCTGATGACCAAATATAACCTCATCGCCATCCCGGTGCTTGATAATGAAGAAAAAATGGCCGGGATCGTAACTGTTGACGATATACTGCAGCATTTCCTGCCGCACCTGGTACGTCGCAAGCGTCATCTATACCACTGATCAGGAGGATCGATGTTTACCGGCATCAGCCTGATGAAGTTCATAAAACCGCTTGGCAAGGTCAACAGGAAGAATATCATTCTCTTCCTTGCAATATTGGGGCCCGGAATCATCACGGCAAATGTGGACAACGACGCCGGCGGCGTCACCACCTACTCCCTTGCCGGCGCCCATTTCGGCAACTCCATCCTCTGGGTTATGATTCCCACAATGGTTGCCTTGGTGGTTATCCAGGAGATGTGCGCCCGAATGGGTGCCGTTACCGGCAAGGGGCTGTCCGACCTGATCCGCGAATCATTCGGCGTCAAAGTGACCTTCTATGTCATGGTTGCCTTGCTGCTCACAAACCTCGGCAATTCGGTCTCGGAATTCGCCGGAATCGCCGCGAGTCTCGAGATTTTCGGCATCAGCAAATATATCTCTGTACCCTTCGCAGCACTGCTCGTCTGGCTGCTCATTGTCAAAGGCTCATATAAGCTTGTGGAAAAAGTATTCCTGATTGCCTGCACCATATACATCGCCTATCCGATAGCAGCCTTCATGGCAAAGCCCGACTGGGGCACCATAATGACCGCTACGGTCGTCCCGACAATCAATACGGACAGCGCCTACCTGATGACGATCATCGGTGTCGTCGGCACTACCATTGCCCCATGGATGCAGTTTTATCAGCAGGCTGCAGTGGTCGAAAAAGGGGTAACCATCGAACAATACAGTTTCTCGCGCCTCGATGTCTTTGTCGGCTGCATCATGGCCATCGTGGTTGCCTTTTTCATCGTAGTTGCCTGTTCTTCCACGATTCACACGCAAGGGCTCAGAATTGAGACCGCAGCAGATGCGGCTATGGCGCTCAAGCCACTGGTCGGTCAGTATGCCTCAACCCTGTTTGCCATTGGGCTTTTCAATGCTTCTCTGTTTGCTGCCTGTATACTGCCACTATCTACTTCATACTATGTCTGCGAGGGGATGGGGTGGGAGTCGGGCATCGACCGGAACTTCAAGGAAGCACCGCAGTTTTTCTGGCTGTTTACCATCATAATCATTCTCAGCGCCGCACTGATACTTATACCGAACGCACCGTTGATAACAATAATGTTCCTCTCCCAGGTTGTTAATGGCATCATGCTCCCCTTTGTCCTCATCTTCATGCTCATCCTGATCAACAATAAACGACTAATGGGACGTTATCGCAACGGTCCGGTCTTCAACATTATTGCCTGGGCAACCGCGGGAATCACAATTCTGCTGACTCTGCTCATGACCATTGATATGGTATATCCTGGAGCTATTGCCAGAATGTTCTCCTGATTTAGTTCTCAAGAGAATCTTTCCGCAGTCGATAATATCATCAACTAACCCCAAAATCTCTCTTGACAGGGTTAATCCAAACGCTATACTGATAACAATGAATGATCTTTAACAATATGCTCTGGGCTGCAGGTAAGACGAGTAAGGAACCTGACTATTAAAGTCACTCACAAGCTCAAGTGCAGGCGCGGTGTGCAGGCCCTCCAACAAGAGGGAAGCCTGAAGCGTCTTCTCGGGCAAAGATGGAACCCTGGTCAGTGACTTAATCAGCTACGGCAAACTGGAGCGTAATGTAAAAGCCCGGGCGATCGCCCGGGCTTTTAAGTTTCAAAGTAGCTATAGCAGCGGGATATCAGACCTCACCGCAAATCCGACGGGACGCCAGCCCGGTTCGCCTCTTCGATCAGAGTTTGCAGCCGTTTTCTGGCGGCCCCCTCCTGCTCTTCAAGAAGCTTTCTTGTATTTTCAAGGCTCTTGTACTCAGAGCGCGCCATCTTGTCGGTATTGGCCAGCCGGGCGTTAATCGCAGCCAGCTGCTCTTTGTAAGACCTGAGATCAGCCTTCAGCTTCCCGAATTCGTTATACCAGTAACTCTCATCTTTCCCACCGAAAAATTTCTTCTTATCGGCGTTGTCAGCGGGCTTAGGCGCATTTCCTCCCTCCGGCTCAACCTGCGGCTTCACCGGCTTTGTCAATTGCGGCTCTTCAACTGCCGTAGCGTCCACGTCCTCTGCAGGATCCTGACCGATCTGTTTGGCCTTGTTCCGGTATTTCTTCGGAATGTTGCCGTAGTCTTCAGTAAACGACGTGATCCCCTGATCATCCTCCCACATATAAACTGCGCAAGATGCATCAACTGCGATCAAGACTGTTAATGCAAAAAAAGCGGCTACCAGTAATTTCATAAGATCTCCTCCTAAACGTTCTCGCTCTACCCCGGCGGCCAGTTAAATTCCCTGCCGGCAAGCAGGTGAAAATGGATATGAAATACCGACTGTCCAGCGCCGGCATTATTGTTGTTCACAATCCGAAATCCCTTGTCGGCAAAACCTTTATCTCGTGCAATTGCGGCTGCCACTTCAAAAACATGACCGACAACGTCACAATCGCCAGGCTCCATATCCAGCGAATTCACAAAATGCCGCCTGGGAATGACCAGCAAATGAACCGGCGCTTTAGGCCCAATGTCTTCAATAACCACAACCCGGTCGTCTTCAAAGACCTTTTTTGCCGGAATATCCCCTTTGATTATCCTGCAGAACAAGCAATCTTCCATATACTCCCCCCCATTAAGCAGATTTTTCGAGGTATATCAAAAATTCGCGATTACCTTTCGGTCCCTTGATCGGAGATTCGACAACTCCCACGACTGTGAGTCCCAACTGCCCGGCTATAAGCTTCACCTTCTCCACAACGTCATGATGTTTGCTTTCATCCCTTACAACCCCACCCTTCCCTACTTCGCCCCGTCCGACCTCGAATTGCGGTTTTATCAGCGCCACAATCCTTGCCAGCGGCTTGATTAGTATTATAACGTGCGGAAGAATCTTGTCGAGCGATATGAAGGAGGCATCAATAACGGCAATATCTGGCATTTCTTCGAGAGCAGCCGGATCCAGGTATCGGATATTGGTCTTTTCCAGGTTTATTACCCGCTCGTCCTGACGAAGCTTCCAGGCAAGCTGGCCATAACCGACATCAACAGCATAGACCTTGCGTGCCCCCCTTTGCAGGAGGCAATCGGTGAAACCGCCGGTAGATGCCCCGACATCGATAGCGACTACGCCCGACACATCGATGGCGAACTCGTCCAGTCCCTTCTGTAACTTCAACCCACCCCGACTGACATAGGGATGATCTTCACCTTTCAAACGTATAGCGGCATCGGAAGGAATCTGCTCACCCGCCTTTAGGATCGCATGGTCTCCGACAATCACCATTCCGGCCATTATCAAGGCCCTGGCCCGCTCCCGAGAAGGCGCCAACCCTCGCTCCACCAAGACCCTATCAAGCCTTTCCTTTGCCTGTTTCATTTGCTGACCCGGACAACCATTAAGAATTATTGACTCTTCTGAAGCTCTGTATTAAATTACCGCAACCTGAGTCAAATCTGATCGATAATTACCACACTACACCATGAAAACGAAGAAAATTGCTCGCACGCTTATTCCTGCTGCAACCCTGATCTGCCTGACCATGACCCAATCGGCCTACTCCTACCAATCTCCCGAGGCCCAGAACTTCATGTCCGGGTTCAACTCATTCAAAAACAAGGATTACCGCACAGCTATAAAACAGCTCGCTACTCTTCTGGAGCAACCGGAATCACAGCTCAGGGAACTCGCCCTGGTTTTCCTGGCCCGCGCTTACTTCAAGGACGGGAATACTGATGAGTCCGCCTACCTCCTGCATCTCTGGAAGCAGGAATTCCCTGACAGCAGCCTGAGAACTACCCTTGAACAGGACCTGTTGCGAGAAACCGCGAAGATCGACATTGCGACGATACTGGCAAAGAAGGAGCAGGAGCGGATTGCCAGGGAAAGGGCGGAACAGGAACGACTGGCAGCTATCAAGGCTGAAGAGGAACGAAAAGCCAGAGAAATGGCAGAGGCTGAACGAATTGCCCGGGAGAAGGCAGCTGCTGAGCGGCTTGCCAATCACAAGGCCGCAATTTACGCGACGGTCAGCACACCAAAACTACTGTTGAGTCTTCCCTCCAATGATCTTGAGGCCGTTGCCGGCAAAGAGATGTCCGTTCTACTGACAGTAACCAATCCGGGCATCTTGCCCGATAGCTTTGCCCTGGCAGCAGCTTTTCCGTCTGGATGGCAGGCGCATTTCGAGGTTGACGGCAAGCAGGCCGAGAAAACTGCTGAAATTGCTCCAGGCTCCAGTGTCAGTGCTATGCTCAGGATAAAACCTCCAAAAACCATTCTCGAAGGACAGCAGCTTTCTCTCCCTATCCGCTTGACCTCACAGATCGCGGGTGATCGCCCCATCAGCAGCGAAATCGCCATGGTTGCGTCAGCACCGATTGTACGGGCGGTAGTCAAGAAGGTTGATTCAGTAGATGGCGACAGTGCTCGTGCCCAATGCCAGGTTTCCGTGCTTAACGTCGGCAGCGCCGATGCCTCGACACTCAACATCAAACTGACCCATTCAGCCTCTCACGTTCCGGAACCGGCAGGCTCAGCGCCATTCAGCATTGTATCCGGAGGTGCAATCAAAATTGGCCAGTTGAACCTGGCATCAGGCGGGCTGCAAGAATTCCTGATCAACTTCAAGGTGAAAGACAGCAACAATAAAGGGATCTCCTGCAAGGCAGAACTTTCACTCGAGTAATACTGCTGAACTAATATTGATCTCAACAAGAAAGGGCCTCACGGATCGCCGTGAAGCCCTTTCTTATTTCCGTCATCGATTCTGGATCATTGTATTACTTTTATTTCAAAGTCAGAAGCATTCAATAAACCAGTATTGCCGTTAACATCGATCGGCACCACACTAAAGGATGGCAAAGCAGGATTATAGCCGTATGTAGCCGTAAGAAGAAGATTAGAAGACGAGAGCATTGTATTGGGCGCAAGATTCACAAATGTTGAAAGTCCGTTTGACTGCTGCACTGCCGCTACGGTAAATCCGGAATTATAGTCCACAATGCTGCTGGTATTGGAACTAGCTCCGGCGACTATGTTAAATCTAATGTTCGATACTTGGCTGCCGTTCAGTTTAGCGGCCCCAGCTGAGGTAAGATAGACACCGAACTTGGTCCTCCCGGTTTCGGCAAGGCACGAGGTTGTCGCAGCTCCGACAGACCCATTCTGATAGGTCGCCTTTACCGTTACCGTCCCAATATCGCTGCACTTAAGGTAAACAACCGCTTTCCCGGGAAAAGAGGTGTTTGGTAATCCGACTGTCGAAACAGCGGTGCTGGCATAAGAACCGTTCATGTTCCAGATGCCGTCAAGCACTCGAATTAAACCCGGTGTAGTAGAAGTGAAGTTGATCGTGGTGCCGCCTGCTACGGTCGGAGAAGTCGATGCAATCACGAATACCGGGCCACGGGCCGTGGTTAAGGTGGAGTAGCTCGACAAGGTTGTTACCGGTTGCGCCTTGGCAGCAGAAAGGCTGGCCGATGTCGCCGATGAAAAAGTCCCGCCATTGGCAGCAATATCGGCAACAAGGCTGCTAAGCAGCGCCTCGACCGTCTTAGCAGGAGTAGCGCCGGTGCTCATCCTGGAGATGGCGACCAGATTCAAAGTGTATTTTTCGGCATTGGTGGCAGCGCCTGTCGACGGCAGCGCCGAAGGAGCGACAGGCAACGTAGTGATGATGTTATCGATGTCAAAAAGCGTACTAGTAGAGCTATTAGCACTGTTTATTGTCGAAGTTGATAGCGGTCCTGCTGCCAAAGCGCGTTGGGCGGCAATCTCGGTAAGCGGGGTAACGACAGCCGATACCGGCGCGCCGCTAGTGGCATTGCCGACAAACGCCCGGAGGCCGGACGGCGCCTGATCGGCAAGGTTTACGGTATTGCCGGTAGCCTCGTCAAGATAGGTTCCACCGGTAACTTTGATCATTAACGGACCGCTGTAGCTTCCGATATCGATGCTATACGTGCCGTCGCTCGCGGTTGTAACAGTGCTGCCAACCTGAGTGGTGGTCACAACCCCGGCTTCAATTTTATAGGCCTTGACCGTCCCGTCGCTGACAAGCCCCTTGGACACAACACCGCTGAGCTGCGTCACCGGAGTAGAGGTAAATGTGACGGTTGTGCTTGCGGTACCGCCGGTGCATGTTGCAGTGATCGTAAAATCTCCGGCTGTGGAACTCTTGACCTTTGCAGTCGCTGTGTTTGCAGGATTAGCGGAGACGGTTGTATTATAAGTCGCTGTCCCATCTTCAAACCTTGCCGTACCGGCAAGCGTAAATGTAACCGACGTACCTGCAGTCAACGCCGGGGTGAAGGTTGCAGAAACCGTTATCAGATCGGAGTTATTGGCATAGGCAGAAGCCTTGTCCTTGGCAAGGGCAATGTTAACAGGGCCAGGGCTAGGTCCTACACCTCCTCCTCCCCCGCCACCACATGCTACCAGCAGGGTCAACATACCAATCAAATACAAACCTGCCCTAAACAGATTTTTCATGCAGGAGCACCTCCATGTGGGTTGTTGGGTTCACTATAGCAAGAAGCGTGCGACAATGCAAAGAGTTGACAATACAGGTCCAAAAAGTTACGGGGAGCAAAAGCTCCCCGTAAAACGGTGCGAATCGGCGTCGTGTTAATCAGCCGGTGGTAGTCATGACTTTTTTGATAATTTCCCATCCCTTGAGAAGGTCAAGGGCGCGAAGAATTTGATAATCACCCTTAACCTGTTCATCGGTCTTGTAAAGAGGCAACTTCTCTTTCTTGGCATCCTTATCCTTTTCTTTATCCTTTTCCTTGTCTTCGAAATGATTCTCGAGGTCTTTTTCCCGGATATGCATCGAGTCCTTCTTCTCAGTAGTACCCGCAAGCTCAACCTTCTCTACTACGATATCCGGCGTAATCCCCTTGGCCTGGATGGAGCGGCCGCTCGGAGTAAAGTAGCGAGCCGTAGTAAGACGCAAGCCGGAGTTATCGGACAGTTCGATAAGCGATTGAACCGACCCCTTGCCGAAACTCTGGGTCCCCATTATGACGCCGCGCTTATGATCCTGCAGTGCCCCGGCAACAATCTCGGAAGCACTGGCACTACCACCGTTAATAAGCACTACAATGGGATATCCAGGTTCCTTGCTCCCTTTGCGGGAAGTATAACGTACCTTGGAATCCTTTTCTCGTCCTTCAGTATATACAATTAACTCATTTTCCTGGACAAAGTGCTCAGCTACCCGGACCGCCTGATCTAACAACCCACCGGGGTCATTTCTCAAATCCAAAACAAGGCCGCGCAATGAGCCATTGTTCTCCGCTTTCAAAGTGCTCAGCGCCTTGGCAAGATCGTCGTCTGTCTTTTCCTGAAACTGTGCAACCCGCACATATCCGTAACCTTCATCTAGGGTTTTGAATTTAACACTCTTGACCTGAATGATATCTCTGACCAACGGGAAATCCTTGGGCTTGTCAAACCCCTCGCGCATAATTGTCAGGGTAACCTTGGTTCCCTTGGTGCCGCGCATACGCTTTACGGCATCATTAATACTCAGGTCTTTAGTATACTTGTCATCGATCTTGATGATCTGATCTCCTGCTTTTATGCCGGCCTTGAAGGCCGGCGTGTCCTCAATCGGCGAAATAACAGCCAGCATACCGTCTTTGATGGATATTTCGATCCCAAGACCTCCGAACTGGCCCTTAGTATCGATCTTCATCTCCTTGTAGCTTTCAGGAGGCATGAACGAACTGTGGGGGTCAAGCGATGCAAGCATGCCGTTAATTGCACCATAAATGAGCTTTTTGGTGTCAACCTCTTCGACATAACTCTTCTTGACTATTGCCAGGACATCGGTGAAAAGCTCGATTGACTCGTAATCCCCACCTTGCGGCGCAGTGTGCCCCTTTGATCCAAGGCCAATCACTACAGAAATGGCTATTAAGGCTCCGAAACAGATAACAGCTAAACGCTTTTTTTGATTCTTGAACATCATTCCTCCTAATTCTTAGCAGAACGCCATGCTTTGGCGCTCTCGTCATCTCCTTAAATCATCTCAAAATTTAAACGCACATAATGCTTATCTGAACCATGGAGCTGGATCAATCGGCTTCCCCAGATGCCTGAGTTCAAAATAAAGCATTGCCCCTTTGGTTGAATCAAGGTCACCGACGCTGGCGATTACGTCATTGCGCGAGACCTGTGCCCCAACTCTCTTGTTCAATCGGGATGCATGGCCATAGAGGCTGAAATATCCCCCACCATGATCTATTATTACCAGATTGCCATAGCCTTTGAAATAATCGGAAAAAATAACCTGGCCATCAAATACCGACCTTATATCCGACCCTTTCGGAGCTGATATTGAAATACCGTTGCTGATCGTATAGGAGTTGAATTCAGGGTGTTTGTGCCTGCCGAATTGTCCCAGGATTTCGCCCTTTACCGGTATTGCCAATCTACCCCGCTGCGCGGAAAACCCCTTATCTGCTACTGGAGGCAGGGGGTCACGTTCACCAAGAGCCTGCTTTTTTGCAGATTTTCGAGTATAGCTCTTTCTAGTGTTGGCTTCAAGCCTTTCTATCATTGCCTGAAGCCGTCGGGCATTAGCTTCAAGTTCCCGTATAGATGCCTGTTGGCTCTTGGATTTTTCCCTGAGTTTTGAAAGATAGGCGGCTTTTTTCGCTTTTTCTTCCTCAATCTCAATCTTTTTTGCGGCAATACTGGCCATGATCTGTTCCTTCTTAGCCAGATCGCGTTCAAGAACAACCTTCAACCCTTTCAGATGATCAATTTCAGCAGTATATTCGGAAAAAAGAAGCTGGTCGCCATGAAGAATTGCTTGCATATATCTCTGATTTTCCAGCATCTGCGGAAATGTTTCAGAGGCGAAAAACATTCTTGCAGAACCCATCTCTCCTGCTTTGTAAAGAGAAACAAGCCGGCGTCTAATCTGATCACGTTTTTGTTCAGCCGCGGCTGTAACCCGTTTAATCTCTCCCCCGGTCTTCCCCAACACCTTTTCCACATTAATTAGGTCGTTACCGAGCACCTTAAGATTCGCCTCCTTTTGCATCAGGTTGCGATCAATTTGGGACAGTTCAACTGACACCTGCTTTTCTATCTTCTTGTTTTTCTTAAGTTCAGTTTTTTGTTCTTTTATCTCCTGTTTGATCCCATGAAGATCTTCCTTCACGTCAGCAACTGCCGCACCGACAATCCCAATTACAAGCAAGAAAACGGGTAATATCATCTTCATGCTAATAGGAGATGAACCGCTTCAAGGAGGTAAGACTGCCGATGAAACCAAGCAAAATACCGGTGCATACAATTCCAGCCAAATATGACGGCGGCAGAAACTTAATCCCGGTAGAAGTGGGAGAAAGACTGAGAAAGTCAGCCGCGTTATATAGAAAGGTGTAATATGATGCCGTCAGCAGCATTAGAGCCAACAATGAGCCTAAAAATCCCTGGATTATCCCTTCAATAAGGAACGGAGCCTTGATAAAAAAACGAGTGGCACCAACCAGGCTCAATATTTCCAACTCATCCTTTCGGGCATAGACGATAAGTTTGATGGTATTGGAAACAATGAAAAGTACCGATATAAGAAGGAACCCCCCGATCAGGGTCACGACAAACCGGGAAAACTGCATGAAAGTCGTCAGCCTTCTTACCCACTCTTCTCCGTATTGAACCTCGGTAATACCTGGAATCTGTTTCAGCTGTCGGACAAATGCCTCGACCGACTCACTGTCACGGCTGCCGCGCTTAAGTGTAATCTCGATAGAAGCAGGAAGCAGATCTGCGGTAACCCCTTCCATAAGGGATTCCTGTCCCTTCAATCTGTCGCGAAAACGCTTGAGAGCATCATCTTTTTTAATATATTTTACATTATCGGTCTGTTGCAGCATTTTTATGCGAGCAAGAAGTTGTGTCATGTTTTGCGCTGCAGGTTCCTTTTCGAGATATACTGTAACTTGGACTTGACGGGTCCATTCATGGGCAACGCCTTCCAGATTAACAAGCAGAAGAAGAAACAATGAAATTATCAAGAGCCCTAAGGAGATGGTTAATACTGTTACCAGGTTTATGAAAAGATTCTGCCTGATATTCAGGATCGCTCTATCAAGGAAATAACGAAGCCTTCCGAAAGAACTTTCCTTAGAGACCCTTTGACGGGTTGCCATTTGTTTAACGCCGCTCACGAGTGTCCTCCACTACCACACCTTTCTCTAAAGCGACGAAATCTCTGTGACTGGCGTCGATGTAACGGCGATCATGAGTAGCAACAAGTACGGTTGTTCCTCTGATATTTGCTTCCCGCAAGATTTCAAATATCAGCTCCTTATTGAAATCATCCAGATTACCAGTTGGTTCATCAGCAATTAAGATTTTGGGAGCATTCACCAGAGCTCGCGCAATTGCAATTCGCTGCTGTTCACCTCCAGAGAGCTTCACTGGGGTAGAGTTCATCTTATGCTCCAACCCGACTTGACGTAAGGTGTGATGGACCTTTTTACCGATATCTTTTGCTCCCCAGCCCAGCACCTCGAGGGTAAGTGCAACGTTCTCAAGTACTGTTCTGTTGGGCAACAGCTTGAAATCTTGGAATACGACCCCTATTGAGCGTCTAATCAAGGCGATCTGATGCCTGTTCATGCGGGTAAGGTTCTGACCATCGATAAGAATCTGTCCGGAGTTCGGCAATATTCCTGCGAAAATGAGCCTGAGCAATGTAGATTTCCCAGCCCCCGATGCCCCAGTAACAAAAAGGAATTCTCCCTTGCGCACTTGAAGGTTAACGTCCGAGAGAGCCGCATCACCTTGGTATGAGACTGAAACGTTATGAAACTGGATCATATAGTCATTTCTAGGCAGCTTGGGAACTTAAAAGCAATAACAAGAAGGGTTCGTCACCATTCATTATAAGAGGTTCCGTTTGTTCCAACAAGATTAGAGCCGCTATGTACATCATAGACAGACCCTTCCACCTTGCTTCCGTCCGATGGTTGAGGAGGAGCCATTATAACCCAGGAATCGTTTGCCTTGGTAAATGGATCAGTTGGAAGAATGCGAAGATACTTTTTATCTACCATCTCAGTCAAAGAATCAGGAAATTTACCCTGATCAGCATAAAACTGATCTATAGATGTCCTGATACTGTAGAGATTTTCCCTGAGGACCGCCTCCCTGGCTCTGATAATTCCCATCTTGTAATTGGGTACGGCAATGGCTGCGAGTATGCCGATAATTGAAACAACTATCATCAACTCAATTAACGTAAATCCTTTTCTACTCCTGAACGGCTTGGTCAATCTCATGCCCGTTTACCAATCCTTGTATTTTGTACCATCTATGGCGGTCTCCTCACTCAGGGAGTAGACGTCATACACATCTTCAGCCTCGCCTGTCGAAGTCTTGCTGTCCGGCTCGTCTTTATATGCACGTATCCCCCATTTTGGCTCTTCACCCTTCTTGGGGACGTTAAACGGATCCACAGGGATACGACGCAGAAATTTCTTCTTTGTCTGATTCTTGTCAACCCCACCGAAGTCGTCCCCTTCCACCAGTAACTTTAACGTCTTGGGGTATCCGGTACTGCTGGCGTCAGTCTGAAGTCCCTGTGTGATTTTCTTCTCTTTAACAGCTGTATCGTACGCTTTTTTGTAGTCATCAATTGCGGTACGGATAGTTCTCAGACTTCGTCTGAGTTCAATTTCCTTTGTCCTCTTAGCTGTCAACTGAAGGGAAGGAATTACCAACACTGCCAGTATGCTCAGGATAGCCATTGTGACCACCAGCTCCACAAGGCTTACACCAGACCTGCTTTTGAAATGTTTTCCGAGAAGCTTATTGATTCTCACGTCACTTGACTTCTACAACCGTATTATAAGGAAGAGTCTCAATCTGTCTTCCCCCCAGCCCGATAAAGTTTACTCCCATCAACCCGAAACTTGCCGGGCCCTGATTCCGGGCCTTAAAAGTAACTGATGCAATTTTCCCACTACCACTTACTGCAGAGGTATCGTCCGAACTAGAAATATTAAATGTAACCTGCCCGGTACTCTTATCATTTGCGGCCCGGAAAGCCGGTTGTTTCCCATCACTCTTGAGAAGGTCGCCAGGCGAAGCACCAACAAATTCAACAAAAATAGGGTCATACGCCAAGATAAACGGAGCGCTCTTTAGACCGCTAACCTCTGTAGCTTTTATGTCTATTACGAATTGATCCTTTACCTTTACTAGCGGTGGAGCTGCTATGGTAACAGAAACACGTGCAGGAAGCTGTTGAGTTTTAGACTCAACGGTTGGTTGGCCTGGCTTTTGTTCATTCTGAGGTTTAGGCGGAGCCTGCAAAACAACAGGGGTTCCTGGAACAGGCGAAGGCACCACCGCTGTCGGAACCGGAGTTGGTACTGACACCGTTTTCTGAGCGACTGCCTGCTGCGGCGAAGACGGCGGCGCGGGTTGCGGAGCTACCTTAATCTCAGAATGATCAGTCTGAGCAGCTAACTGACTAGGCTGTAGGGTCTGAGGTTGTGCAGAAACTGCTGGAGCTGCTGCAGGCAAAGATCCTGTCGATGCAGGCTTAACAGGCTGCTGTTGTTGCGACTGCCCGGGAGCCAGTATGGGCAATGATTGTCCCGGTGCTGATGAAGTTGAAGCAGGCTTAGGAGATGACGGATACAGTTGCGGCGGCTTTGCCGGTGCTTTTGCATCATCCTCGATATCATCGGCATCTGAAACGAATGAACCATACGGTTTGTGTACTGACGGCTCATCTTCTCGTCCGGACCAAAACTGAGCCGCTTCTCCTTCAGGAACTGCCACACCCCTGACAATGCGAGGAGTAATCGCAAGGATCAGTTCGGATTTATCGTTAGAATTGTCGCTGCCCGTGAGGAGAGGGCCGATGATGGGCAGATCACCGAGTATCATTACCTTCTGTTTTGACTTCGTCTTGTTATCCTGGATAAGGCCGCCGATTACGCTTGTTTCGCCATCCTTGAGAGAAAGTACGGTGTCGAGGTTTCGGGTTCCGATAGTAACTACGGTTGTGAGCGAAGCCGAGTCGCCAATCTTTTCCTTGGTAAGTATTGAGCTGACTTCAAGGCTCAACTTCATGTTGACTTCGTTGTTGAGCTGAATTGTAGGCTCGGCATTAACCTTAACCCCGACGTCCACATATTGCACGTTGACACTGACCCCACCGCCTGTTGGAGAAGACGTTGTTGTGATCGGCACCCTGGTGCCGACATTGAACTTGGCCTTCTCCCTGTTTTTTACCCGGATCTTTGGAGATGCCAGGGTTTCGGCATTGGAAAGCGTCTTCCCGAAATTGAATGTGGCGCTCGGGACGGTCATATAACCCTGAAAATTGCGCCAGCTGAAGGTCTGCAGTAGATTGGACGGGGTTATGGGGGTAGTGGTGGTAGTAGTCCCTGTTGTAGAGGATGAACTAGTAGTTGTACTCGTCAATGCATCGGAAAAAAATGCTCCCTGAGGGGTCCAGGTATTCATGGAAAGTGCATATTTGCTCAGAACCAGTCCCAATGCCTCGGTATTCTTCTTGGCCACCTCGATTACCTCTACTTCGAGCAACACCTCTGCGTCCGGCACATCGTTCGCCTCCAGAATCCTTCCAGCAACCTCTATGACATCGGGAACATCTCTGATTACCAGTGCATTCATCTCCTCGTTGACATAGATCTTCTTGACCTGAAGCATGGTACGAATGAGGTTGACGGCTTTCTTAGCATCCAGCTTATTCAAATAGAATGTCTGGACCATAAGGTCTTCGTACTGCTTCAACTTTTCAGGACTTTTGGTATACAGAATAATGGTGTTTTCATTAAGTACTTTTTTGCCTAATTTATTGAGCCCTGTTATGACGTCCAATGCCTGTTGGAATGTGGCATTTTCCAAATAAATCGTTACATTCGAATCCTTAACACCCTCATCAAATACGAAATTTATCCCGGAAAGCTGTGTTATTATGTTAAAAACATCCTTTATTTTTGCATCTTTAAATTTAAGCGTAATGGGCTTTGTAGATTTGAGATTGAGCTCTGAGCCATCCAGTTTGGATTTGCGCCCTTTCTGCAGTCTGACAATCGCAGTGCTTGCCTTTTCGTTGTCGGGGTTGAATTCGAGCGCCTTTTTATATGCCAGAATCGCTTCGCGTGTTTTGCGGTTCTTCTCGAGTTCCTCTCCTTCTTTAAGGTATACTTGAGAATTTCTGAGCTTAACGACCTTTTCGCTTGCCTGCCGTGCAGTCGCAAGTGAAGAATCAAGAGCTACTGCCGACTGGAATTCCCGGAGAGCATCATCAAGATTCCCTTTCTCCAAAAACTGCTCCCCTTTATTCATATGTATTCGAGCGGCCTGTTCGCTAACACCAAGGAAACGCATACGGTACTCCCCTTCCTCAGGGCTTTCCGATGCTGCTTCTGCATATTTCACAACCGCCTCGTCAAGCTTCCCTTCAGCTTCAAGTTTCTGAGCCTTGCTGAAGGCAGATCTCCCGCCAGAGCAACCGGCAACAATAACCAAAAGTGCCGGCAATACTATGAGAAAGGGTTTAATCTTGTACATCAGGTACTCTCCTTGCTAAGAACACTGTTCAATGCCCATTTTAATCAAGGTAGACTATGGTTACTTGGCAACTGTAACGGATGTGCCCCTCGATTGCCCTGGAGCTGCCAATGGCCTGTTTTCCACAAGCGGTATAATAATTTCAGCCCCATCCGTAGATGTTATGACTAATGCCTCATCGGTGATCGTTGTAACTTCGTATTTTCCTGCCAGATGGTCTCCCTTGTGCGCCAGGAATATCTCCTTATTTCGGGAAAGAAAAATTGTTTTATTGCTCCCTTTTTTCAGAAAACCGAGAAAAGTGAAAGTTGCCATGTCTCGCTGCACAGGTGTGGGTTCAGCTACCTGAGGAGCAGAAGTTGGAAGGGACGACTTGGGAGGTGTTGGTGGCAATGCAGCTTGGCGCTTCGGAGGAGGTGGTGGTGGTGGAAGCGGAAGGCCTCTTTGCTCCTCATGAAATAATGGTTTGAAAATATTGCGTTTATATCCTGTAAAGTGGGCTTGAGTATTCTCCAGCAAATCCAGACGCAATCTGGATTCTTCAGGTATCTGTGCTACGTTTTTTGATCTTGGTGCCGCTACTGCACCCGGAATATATTTGAGGGTAGCTACACTTTTTTGCCTAGGCATTCGAAAATAACTAATGACGACTGTCACACCAAACAGAGCCAATAAAAGAGCAAGAAGGGCCTTTTGCCTGCTCATTGCCCCTCCGGCCGCAAATAGATTGTCAAATTTAACTTGAGAGACACCGACTCCTCAGTTAATTTTGGATTGTTTAAAGAAATATTGTCTATAGTGATAATGTCGCGCATCCGGCTGATGTCAGAGATGAAACTCTTAACTGCCGCATATTTGCCATTAACCGTGAGACCAATTAGGTAAGAAAGGATTTTCTCTGATTTTACATATTCTGGCTTGTACGTTATTCCGCCTACAGACAAAGAGTTTGACTTGGCAATTTCATATATCTCTCCAACAATGCGCGCCAAGTCTTTCTTCGGGGCTATTATGGAACGCCAGCGTTGCAAATCAGCGTTCCCTTGATCAAAAGCTGTCCCCCTGTCAAGAACGCTCCCGGAGGTCTTGCGTTTGTTAAACCAGCTTTCCTGAAGTGTAGCAAGTTTTGGTTTCTGATAGACATTCAGAAATACAGTGAGGACAATATTAAGCATTAATATGGAAAGAAGAACTGTGAGTGCCCTTGTGCGAGTGCGGAGTATCTCCTTGAAATACGTCTTATTCATCAGATTTTCACCTGACAATTGATATTGAAAATAATCCCTTTTTGAGTGTCTCCAACGCGGGCGTCCGCCTGTGAAACAAGATAAATATCAGAAAAGTTACTGGAATTTTCCATATTTTCAAGCAGCTGCCTAAGTCGGCCAAAATTTAAAGCGGTACCAGAAACCTTTAGAGGCTTTCCTTTTAAATCTGGCTCGATAATGGTTAAAGAAATTCCCTCGGGTGTAACGGTCTCAAGCTTATCCAGAAGTTCAAGCCATCTGAAACTCTTCCGGTAGATGATCCCGTTGCTAAAACGAATCCGGGCCAGCATATTTTGATATTCTGCTTCCGGAACCATTTTCCCTTTGTTAGCGGATTTTTGTTCCAAAGCATGTAATTCGGATTTAATCCTGCTTGACTCGCCAATATTGGATGCAATTTCTTTTATATTAACAACTAAGAAAAATAGTAACAAAACAAGTATTACAGAAAAAACAAGGTTCAACTGACCATTATTGAGATAAGTTCTCGTGGCAAGATTAATAGTCAGGCGCATCAAAGATTCCTCACCGCAGCCCCAAAGGCAGCTGACATGGAAAATAACGTAGCCGCATCAACCTTACAGTGCTGATTTAGTTCAACAACCTTTCCGACATCAAGGAGAACAGGTTCCTGTTCGGTTACGTCCGAAATCATTGAACGGAACTCTTCGGCATAGGTACTCTCAACAAAACAGTATACCTTCCCTATGGATAGTCCGAGGTTTTTGTCTTGGCATACAAGTAGTGAACTAGATATTTCACGGTAGACCCTGTTTACGGAAAAACCACGCCCACCGAGTTCTTTGGCACGATAAAATGAAAGGATGCCTTGATTAAAAAGCATTATATTCAGAACGCCGGCCATAAGGCTGACAAAAAGATAGTTATCATCTAAGGTAAGTTTTGGGGCAAATAGCTCGAAAAGACGAAATGATGTGAAATCTATCTGGTTAGGCTCCAGCCCAGCTTCAATCAAAAGGTCTTCATATTGTTGAAGCACCTGCATGCAGACGAGAGATACAAGCACTGATACCTCTCCTGACCCGCGCTCCTGCAACACCTGAAAATCAAAATGGGCATCATTAATATCAAACGGAAAGTTTTTTTTCAGTTTCCATCTGATAATATCAGCAGCCTCTTCACGACTCTTGAATCTTGTGTCAAGATCCAGAAGAACTACCCTTCCAGAAGCATCAGGAAGTGCAACTGCAGTTCTTTCAGTCTTCGAAAGAAGTTTTAATGTAGTCTCTCGAACAGTTGCAACAAAAACAGACTGTTGAAGTACATTGGGTTCCCGAAGTGAAACTCGCAACACATCAGAAGAAAACACCCCTTCCTGCACCGACTCCACGACCGGTTTTTGGCGAGATCCTCCAACCAGAGCCATTCTAACTCGGTCAGAAGTTATTTCAAGTCCTAATGTCTTTCTGGAGAACATCATCACTCCACAAATGTAACTCTGTTGATCTCTCTGAGATTAGTCTCACCCCGAAGAACTTTCTCAACAGCAGATTCTCGTAGAAATACGGTCCCAGCCTCCCGAGCTGCTTTTTTCAGAACAATCGCTGAAGACTTAGCAACAATCAGCTCGCGTAGCTCATCATTCAGATCGAGCAGTTCTACAATTGCAGAACGACCTCTATAACCGGTGCCATTACAGTCGTCGCAACCTCGGGCATCAAAAAAAGTCGCGTCACGGCCTCTTTCAGGATCAATACCGGATTCAATCAATACTTCATCACTTATCGTCGTTGGAACCTTGCATTTTACACATAACCGCCTAACTAGTCTTTGTGCCATTACGCAGTTCAGACATGAAACAAAGTTATAGGGGTCAATCCCCATATGAATGAAACGTCCCAGCACATCAAAAACGTTGTTAGCGTGCACCGTAGTAAAAACTAGATGCCCTGTAAGAGCAGACTGTACCGCTATCTGAGCCGTCTCTGGATCTCGTATTTCTCCAACCATTATCTTATCGGGATCATGCCTTAAAATTGAACGAAGCCCACGGGCAAAAGTAAGTCCCTTTTTTTCGTTAACGGGGATCTGTACAATTCCCTTCAGTTGGTACTCAACCGGGTCTTCAATTGTAATGATCTTCTCTTCTCCGGTATGAATTTCTGAAAGTGCAGCATAAAGAGTGGTCGTTTTCCCTGATCCGGTTGGGCCGGTTACAAGCACCATACCATAAGGTTCTCTTACCATCTTTCGCAATCGCTTGACCTCGCGCATCTCAATCCCGAGAGTATCAAGTGTAAGCCCCTTCATATCCTGCGCAATGCTTTCCTTATCAAGGATTCGGATTACAGCATCTTCACCGTGAGCACTCGGCATTATCGAAACCCTGAAATCAATCGACTTGTCATTGATCTTTACTTTGAAACGGCCATCCTGCGGAATGCGTCGTTCAGAGATATCCAGTTCGCTCATTACCTTGAGGCGGGAGATAATTGGACCCTGGAAATGCAGATCTATCGGATCGGTAGCTTTGTAGAGGACACCATCAATCCGGTACTTGATAATCACGCCATTCATAGCAGTTTCTATGTGTATGTCACTTGCACGCCTGTTTAATGCGTCGAGAATAGTAGAATTTACGAGTTTAATGATCGGGCTGGTATCAGAACTGATTTTTTCAACCGAAAGAACCTCTTCGCCCTTCTCAGTTTCTGTAACCAGTTGCAGCATGAAGTCTTCTGAGACTTCCTTGAGCACTCGGCTAGTACCCTCACCGCGCTTCAAAACCTGAGAGATTTGAGGACCACTGGCGACCTTGATGGTTATAGGACGATCAAGAAGGATCTCAAGTTCATCAAGCTTAACTACATCGGTAGGATCTGATATCGCGACAACGAGAAATTCATCCTCCTGTGCCAAAGGGACAAAATTAAACCGATACATGATATCAGGAGGAAATGAACTTAGAAGTTCTTCATCAATCCTGAATCCCTGCAGGTCAATAAATTCCATGCCAAACTGCTCGGCAAGAGTTTTAGCCAGAACATCCTCAGAGATAAGCCCGTCTTCAAGACATATCTCCCCGAATCGCTGACCGGTGCTCTTCAGCTTATCTATGGCGTAACGTAGCTGATCAATGGTTAAATCACCATTTTCAAGCATCAAATCGCCAAGTTTTTTTCGAGTAATCTGTAAAGACATTATCCGCCTACCGTCCCGGCGATCTTGAAGATCGGCAGATACATGGTCAGAATAATAACACCAATAATAACACCCATTATGATCATAATGGCTGGCTCAATGGCTGTGGTTAATATATGGAGACGCGCTTCAATCTCCTCCTCCAAATATTCGGAAATGTCCGATAACATCTCTTCCAGAGCCCCGGTGGTTTCACCCACTCCAATCATGCGCAGTGCTATTGGCGGCATAATTTTTGCCCCTTCAAATGCTGAAGAAAGACTAACACCTTCTTCAACTTTGGCAACAGCATCTAAGAGACGACGTTCCAAGACGCGATTATTAAGAGTCCCAACTGACATTTTCAGTGATTCCACGATAGGAATGCCGCTGCCGATGACCGTCCCAAGAGTTCTTGTGAATCCGGTCAGGGAGTATTTAACATGTAGATCACCAAATATCGGCAATTTCACCTTATAACCATCTATAATGTAACGACCGCTGTGTGTTGCTCCCCAACGCCTGAACAAAGCAATTCCGAAACCTGAGAGTACGACAATAAACAAGAAATATCTTTTCAACCAGCTGGTAAACGAGATAAGAGCTTGAGTTGGGGCAGGGAGCTGAGAACCGGCATCTGCGTAAACTTGGCTGAATGAGGGAACGACATAAACTAATAGAAGTAGTATTGCAGCAGATGCGACAGTCAAAAGGATTGCCGGATACATTAGAGCAGAAATCACTTTTTTCTTTATTGCTTCTGCCTTCTTAATAAATGCTGTGTAACGCTTAATCGTGAGTGGCAGATCGCCGGTACGTTCTCCAGCACGAACCGATGCTACATAGAGATGAGAAAATGCCCCTGGATGCTTTGCCATTGCATCTGAAAGAGCAGCTCCACCTTTGATTTCTTCTCTGACTGTAACAAGGACTTCGATTAGCTTACCTTTACCACCTCTTTCAAGGATAGTATCCAGCACCTGAATAATCGGAAGGCCTGCTTTCATTAGAACAAGCAGTTCCTGATTAAAGGTCAACAGCTCTTTATTGTCCACCCGACGACGCTTTGCCCCTGTTTCCCAAAGAAACTGAAAGGGCTTCTTTTTCACAGAAAAAACAAAAAACCCTTGCTCTTCAAGGGTTTGTTTAAGAACAACCGAGTTGGCCGCCTCAAATTCTTTTTCTATGATGCGCCCGTCAGCCGAACCTATTTTACAGTAATAGAGCGGCATAGATACTTATCTGTATCACAGTTCATGGTAAAATCAAACCGAAAACACCTTGCGAACAATACGCTTGAGGCCATTATCACAGGGCACACGCAAATCACTTATTGTGACATGAAAGACATAGCCTGTTTTTTTCAAATCGAAGATGATAACGGTTTTGAATATAGTCATTGGATTTTATGTGCATGTCATGGCAGGTAATGGCACATGCTATTGTACCTTCGCTGTCTAACGTGAGCATTTCTCTATTTAAACGAGGAGTCTTCCCAACTCCATGTCCGAAATCCACGCCGTGGCACTGTCGACACACTTCATTATAATCAAGAATCAACTTCTTTTTGTAGATCCCAAAAGAAAACAAACTCCACCTGTTCAACCGTTCTTCTGTTTCGGCATGACACACATGGCAACTTCCTTCAACGCCGTGAGGGGAAACCCTTTTTGTGGCATTCTCAACTCTTGAGTCATTGGAGGCAGCCGATGCGACAGAAGTAAGCATTAATATGACAAATGCTCCCAATAGTTTCGTGAAAAACCTATTCAAACCGCATGTCTTAATGGGATAAATTATCATGTCTGATTTCCCTTTAATAGGCCTTTGGATTATGATCAACTCCGTGACAGGAAAGAAAACATTCCCCTCTGAATGTCCCAGCGCCTTTTTCTTTAAACTTAAGAAAACCGCTTGAGCTTGGAGACACAATGTCAGTATTGAAGCGAATCAAATATCCGTATTCTGGGCTCCCATGAGAGGTGTGACAGGTGTGGCAAGACGTTCCTCCATTACCGGGCATCCCACTCTTATTCCCTCTTACATGCAGCGAATGAAACTTGAAGCTTTCATCAGAAAGAATACTTGTACGATTGTGACACCTATAACAAAGTGAATATGCAAATGTGCTTTCAAATTCGTTATCTTTAGTCGAATAATTATCGCGTAAAATATACTGATAATTGGAACTATGAGGCCCTGATGGAGCACTCGGGTCATCACTTCCATGGCAGTCTCCACATTTTATGACCGAAATATCGTTTACCGTTGCCTTCTTCTCTTTATATGGCTTTATTAGGCTTACAACGGCAAGATTTTTCCCCTCTCCCTCAACAGGATGAAAAGATGGATTCGAAATAGCAAATTCCACTCGCTTGTTAACATAGCGTCCTGGCAGATTAGCGCTGTCAGAATGACATAAATAGCAAAGCTGATACTCAGCTGTTACATCAGTGAGAATATTGCCTGTCCTTTTCCCTTTAATACCTGCAAACTTGTTAACCGGAGACACTTGATGAGGGCTGTGGCAATCCACACAATCTGAATGACGGGGAGCTTTATGGTCGGTTTCTGGGAGAATTTCCTTGTTAGAATGAACCGATCTTGACTCCATAATGGGGTGACGGTAAGGTTTTTTCAATTCCCTTTCAAAATCGGCTAACTCTGTCCCGGATCGAATTAATCCAGATTTCCTTCTTGCCGGACTTCCATGACACGTTAGACATCCTTCCTGACCACCGCCCGAGCGAAAATCAAACCCAACGTGACAACTCCCACAACCATAAGGGAGCTTCTGACGGTCCAGGTGATATGGGGTTGAAAGCGTAGCCGCCTGGACGGTCATAACTGATGCAGACATTAACAGCAAAACAATTGATATCAGAGAATGCATAAATGAATGTCCTATTCAGTGACTAAGGCCAAGGAAACGGGTTGGTCGGGATATTATGACAATCCATGCAAACAGAGTCATGATCCAAGGAAGCATTGTTATTGGCACCATATACCCAGAACGGGGCAATTTTCCTACCTTCGTTTGGAGGGACCTGATAGGTGTCTTCAGTTGACTGGTTCTGATGAGGATTATGACAGGTTGTACACTGCATACGATTTGCAGTATCAAGTTTGACAATTCTTGGCATTTGATAATTTTGAGTACTTTTCAAAGAATCGTTTTGTATCGCCCTTAAGACAACATCATCGTAAACAAAGGAGACTGGATGATGGCCAGATTTTATTTTGGCTGCGTTAAAAAGTGCTATCCCCATAATCCTGTCATTTGCACCCATGTTAATCACGGGGCCATTGAAAATGGCGCCAAGCGGCACTCCTCCGGCAGTTATCCCGTCATGGCAGCTAAGACATAGCCTTGAAGCTCCGTTTGGTTCACCAAACTGAGCATTGGAAGTTCTTCTAATAACAAGAGTTGAGGAAGAATATTTACCGAAAACAACAGAAGAAGGATTGCTCCTATTCCATAAAGTTGTCTGTGGGACAGCCTTGTGCGGTGTATGACAGAATACACAAATCTCAGTATTTTTATCCTCAATTGTCTGGGGAGGTGCAGCCTTGTAAGTAACATTCTTGTTTAGAGAAGATAAATTATGTTTGTTGCCGCCCACAACCATATCAGAGATTTTAGGGCCTGCAGCCAAAAGGCTAGTTGCATGTCCAACAATAATGAGAACGGTCAAGAAACATATCTTCCTAAAGCTATTCATACTTGCCACCCGTCTTCAAATACTTAAATACTTGAACCCGGCGATTAAACGTATCCGCCAAAAATATTCGATCCATCCTATCAATATATATTCCATTTGGAAGATAAAACTGGCCTGGACCAGATCCACTGCTCCCAAAGAATAGCAACAGCTGCCCGTCACGATTGAATATCTGGATGTTATCATGATTTGCATCAACTACATAAATATTACCATCACTGTCAAGGGCAACCCCCTTAGGACGCGAAAAACTGCCGGGAACGTCTCCTGCCTCACCTATTCGTCTTATGAAATTCCCATCTTTATCATATATCTTTACGGAAAAATTCATTGCATCGGTTACATAAACATTATCAGCTTTGTCAATCGCAACATGCGATGGAGTGTTCAGATCTTCACCTTTCGAATACTTTGGAAACTCTCCCAAATAATCATCATTAGGTGAAAATTTATGCAATTTATTCGCCAATGCATCCGCCACAAATTTTTCGCCATTAGAAGATATGGCAATTCCGGCGGGACGTTTAAATCCCTCTAAAGGAGCAATATCCTTAATTAATATCCCCGCAGAATTAAATTTATATACTTTGGCATTGATTGAATCCGATACATACAGATTTCGTTCATAGTCAACCGCGACCGCTACAGGACTAGCAAGTTGGACATCGCCGGCAAGTGTAATATAGGAAATATCTCTTGAGATCAAATCATAGCGGTGAATAGCTCCAGCAAAAGTATCGGCAATATATAGAACATTGTCATCACTGATAGCTACAGATGAAGGAGATATCAACTCAAGGATTGAACTGCCATCGCCAGTAAACATTTCGGCAATTTTTTGCATTCTGCTTTTATCAGGGATAATTTCTTCAGGCCCTTTTATTTCCCGAAGAAATTGGATTTTAGGAGTATCCGGCTTAGAGGGCCAATAGAGATTAACTGACAGATCGCGCATTATCAAAGGATTAACAGTACTACATCCTGCTGCCAAAGCCGCAAATATCAAGATCAAACAAATAAGAAACAATCTCAATATGCTCTGCACTTCGGATATTAATAACGTTACATTTAGTCTATATTTAGGAAGCATAGAATATACTCCGGAAGATAGATTTATGAAGCTCAGAAACTCCCGGAAGCTGTATGAACAACAAAGACAAGAACATCAAACAAAAATTCTTATAAAAAATTAGGCATTCAACATACCGATAAGCCATATACAAAAAAAGAGGATTAACAATGATCCCCACTTAGCGGCTGATTTATGAACAAATTGTTGTTGGCTTGGAAAAGTCTTAAAAATAAACCTTATTGTACTGAAAATCCATGCCCAGAAACCGCATATTGCTACAATCGCCCATTGTTCATTAATCATATTTTCCCGTTTCCCAATAAACGCCTCAGTATTGAGCCAAATTTCAATTTCCAAACCATAATTACCGCTTCTCGCACGATCTTTCGGGACATTTTTGAGGTACCTGCATGGCGATCAATAAAAATTATAGGTAGTTCGCCAATTCGAAACCCTCTTTCCATACAGCGATAGTTCATTTCAATCTGGAAAGAATAACCGTCGGATTTGACTTCGTCCAACTCAATTGATTCAATTACCTTTCGCTTGAAGCACTTAAAACCGCTTGTACAATCAGAAATACGCAATCCAGTTATTACGCGGGTATAAACACTCGCAAAATAGCTGAGCATAAGTCGTCGCAAAGGCCAGTTAACAACACTTATTCCATTCAGATATCTGGAACCTATGACCACATCGTAACTATCAAGCATGGCGAAAAAACGAGGAAGTGTGGTTGGATCATGAGAGAAATCAGCGTCCATTTCAACAATACAATCAGCGCCCATTTCCAACGCAAGCTTAAACCCCTGGCGATATGCAGAACCAAGACCTAGTTTACCTGATCTGTGAAAAACGGTAACGCGATTGTTAGTTGCAGCAATTTCATCAGCGAGCCGCCCCGTGCCATCTGGAGAATTGTCATCAACAATTAATATATCTATATTTTCGCCTTGGGAGAGCACTGATTGAACAAGCTTTGCGAGATTATCACGTTCATTATAAGTCGGGATAACAACAACTGCTTTCAAGAGTTTGAACCTTTGTCTGTTTTATTTACTAATGGGTAAACTATCTTTGCTTTCTTTTTTAGATTTCCCATCCATTCCGTTAAGAAACGCGCTTTCTCTGAATTTACAAGCATAGGCCTGATTTTGTCCTTCACATCTTCAAATGGCAACTGGCGAGCCGGCTTTTTGTCTGTCAACTTCACCATGTAATACCCTTTAAGCGACTTGAGAATGCCGCTAATCTCTCCAACTTTCATATTACGGATCTGAGCATCAAAATCCTGGTCATCGGCCTGACCGGCATGAAAATAACCTAAATCGCCTCCTTTAATTCTTGACAGATCGTCTGAATATTTGGTGGCAAGTTCCTCAAAGCTGGCACCGTTTTTAAATTGCATATAAATGTCATCGGACTTTTTCTTAAACTCTTCACGTTGCTCTGGCAAAGAAGACGGTGGGACCTTGATCAGTATTATGCTGGCTCTGAATTCTTCTGGTTTAGAGTATTTCCCCTTATTTTCTTCATAGTATGAAGCGACCATTTCATCTGTAACCTTAACCTTCTTATTGACCTCAAGTTCCTTCATTCTTTTAGCTATTATATTACGGCTGACAAAACGCTCCATAGCCGGTTCACTAAAACCGGCATTTTGGACCGCTTCCCAAAATGCTTCTTTAACCGGAAATTTGGCTGCTAATAAATCAATTTCACGCTCCAATTCCTTCTTGTCAAGCTTTTGCCCCTTCGCCACACCGTCCTGATACTGTAATTCCGTCTCAATAAGGACTTCCATCCCCTTCTTTTTAATTTCTAACTGTTTTTCTTCCGACACCCCGCCATGAAAAGACCTTTCCATAGGAATAATCTTGGAAATCTCTTGATTTAGCTCAGCTTTAGTCAGATCCACTCCGTTAACCGTCACAACAACTTCAGTACCTTCATTTGCTGAAGAGAATGTCACAGAAAGGCAATAGAAACACGCTATCAACAGTACGGTAATAAGTCTCATAAATCCTCATTTCTAAAAGTATAGGGAAACAATATACGATTTTCGAGGGGCAAGTCAAGGAGAAGGGAAACCGCTAGAAGCAGAAAAGGCCATGACTTCTGGTCATGGCCTTATTAATGGCGGGGCAGACGGGGCTCGAACCCGCGACCTCCGGCGTGACAGGCCGGCACTCTAACCGACTGAGCTACTACCCCAAAAAGGAAAAACCTTGTTACATTAGTGGCACTGCAAACACTGCATATTGTTATCAAGATTTTTTTGCTGAAAAGAAGAAACAAATCAGAGCTGATGTGCTTATCATACTCCACCGTAATCAGTCAATTATTAATATTGAAAGTAATTTAAAGATAAGCGGTTACTTTCATATTTAATTAAATCTGATCATGTAATTCAGTAAATGGAAACGCATCAAAACAAATACTGTATTTATCCCACGAAAATAGGCCAGCAAAAAAGCTGGCCTATTTTGAATTGGTGGGCGAAACAGGGATCGAACCTGTGACATCCAGCTTGTAAGGCTGGCGCTCTCCCAGCTGAGCTATTCGCCCAAATTTTTAAAATGGCGGGGCAGACGGGGCTCGAACCCGCGACCTCCGGCGTGACAGGCCGGCACTCTAACCGACTGAGCTACTACCCCACAGGCATTCAACAGAAGCAGTTTTATAACAAAGCATGGCATAAAATGTCAAGATATTTTTTGTTACATTAATGTGGAACTACCGAATCGGTCCCTTCGCAATGTGTTGTTGAAGATGCTATACCCCATGAAGAGCTATAATCCCCTGTAAGAGCGGCGGTAAGAACTTCATCCATGTGGCATACAAGTTTGACGTTTAAGCCTTTCAGAAGTTCATCTGGAATCTCTACCAGATCTTTTTCGTTATCTTTTGGGATAATAACGGTCTTGATTTGGCCGCGCCGAGCTGCCAATAGTTTCTCCTTAAGGCCGCCTATAGCCAGAACTCTGCCACGTAATGTAATCTCTCCAGTCATGGCAGTTTTCGCACGAACTGGCATCCCGGAAAGAGCAGAAGCGATAGCAGTAGCCATGGTTATCCCTGCAGAAGGACCATCTTTGGGAATAGCACCTTCAGGGACGTGTATGTGAAGATCGTAATTTTTATAAAAATCGCGTGACAACCCAAGTATCTGAGCTCTGGACCTTACATAGCTCAAAGCTGCGTGAGCAGATTCTTGCATTACATCTCCGAGCTTACCAGTAATTGTAAGTTTGCCATTCCCGGGGAGAACTGCAACTTCGATACTTAGCAAGTCTCCACCTGTTTCTGTCCATGCAAGCCCAGTCACTAACCCGGTTGCCTCACCCTGTTCAAGATTGGTTGGAACTATTTTCCTTGCCCCAAGATACTCGCGGACCTGAACTGGCCTGATAACAAACTTTCTATGTGCCCCTCCAGCAACCAAACGTGCAACCTTCCGGCAAACTGCAGCAATTTCCCTTTCGAGATTTCTAACTCCAGATTCCCTTGTATAATAACGAATGATTTCAGTTAATGCACTATCATTAAATGAAACAGAACGATCCAATAAACCATGTGCTTTCAACTGTTTATTGACCAGATGTTTCTTGGCTATTTCGACCTTTTCGTTCTCGGTGTAGCCTTCTAGCCTCACAATCTCCAATCTGTCCATGAGAGGCCTGGGGATGGGATGCAAGGAGTTAGCAGTTGTAATGAACATGACTGATGAAAGATCATAGTCAATATCCATGAAATGATCGGCAAATGTGGAATTCTGCTCTGGATCAAGGACTTCCAGTAGCGCTGACGCAGGATCACCTCTAAAATCAGAAGAGAGTTTGTCGATTTCGTCAAGGAGGAAAACAGGGTTATTTGCCCCGGCTTTTTTCAAACTCTGAACAATTTTGCCCGGCATTGAACCAATGTAAGTCCTCCTGTGCCCCCTGATCTCTGCTTCGTCTCGCACCCCCCCCAGAGACATCTTCACGAAGTTTCGGCCTGTAGCCCTGGCTATTGAACGGGCAAGCGAAGTTTTCCCGACACCTGGAGGACCAACGAGGCACAATATGGGGCCTCGAATTCCCTTAGCCAATGAGCGAACTGCAAGGAACTCAAGAATCCGTTCTTTTACCTTCTCAAGCCCATAATGGTCGGCATTTAATATTTCCTCTGCCATGACCAGGTCGTCTGACTCTTCCGTAAGCTTGCCCCAAGGCAGTGTAAAAAGCCAGTCAAGGTAGTTTCTTGAAACTGCTGCTTCTGCAGACGTTGGAGACATAAACTGCAGTTTCTTCAATTCGGCCAAAGCCTTTTTCTTGGCATCTTCCGATAATGAAAGAGTATGAGCTTTTTCCTCAAGCTCTCTGATTTCCTGTTTATAATCATCCTTATTGCCTAGCTCTTTTTGGATGGCGCGTATCTGTTCGTTAAGGTAATACTCTTTCTGTGTCTTTTCTATTTGCTTCTTTACTCTCGCCTTTATCTTCTTGTCAATCTGAAGGATTTCAATCTCACCTTCCATCAAAACAAGAAGTCTTTCAAGTCGTTGTACTGGAGAAGCCATAGAAAGGAGCGCCTGCTTGTCAACCAGTTTCATTGAAATATGCGAGACAAGACTATCAGCCAATTGACCGGGATCATTAATCCCCTTCACAGATTCAACATGCTCCTGAGGCACACTGGAGTTTAGCTTAAGATAGTTCTCAAAGCTGGATGATACTATCCTTACTAGAGAGTCCAACTCAGTGGACTCTTCAGAATCTTCAACAATTTCTCTTACATCCACCTGAAGAGAATCCTGAAGATCTATGAATGCAGCGATTTCGCCACGCCTCTTCCCCTCTACCAGTACTTTAACCGTGCCGTCCGGCAGTTTAAGGAGCTGAAGAATTTGGCACACTGTACCGACAGTATATATTTCTTCCGTTGCGGGATCTTCTGTAGAAGCGTTCATCTGCGCGGCCAGAAAAACTTCCTTACCACTGAGCATGGATATATCCAAAGCTCTGACAGACTTTTCCCGGCCTACAAAAAGTGGAACGACCATGTGCGGGAAAATCACCATATCTCTTAAAGTTAAAAGAGGGAATCTTTTCAGACCCCCCCCTTTTACTGAGCGGATAATATTTTTAACAAGCTTTTTTTCATCTTTCATGCAGACTCCGCTATATTCTCATAAACTATGATTGGATTTTCCTTTCGGTAAATGACGTCTTCGTTAATAACAACCTCTTTTACCATAGTCTGAGAAGGCACCTCGTACATGATATCCAGCATGGCGTTCTCAAGTATTGACCGTAATCCTCTCGCCCCGGTCTTACGTTTTAAAGCCTCTTTGGCTATCGCAACCAAAGAGCCATCAGTGAACTTCAGCTTCACATGTTCCATTTCAAAAAGTTTTTGATACTGCTTAACCAAAGCATTTTTTGGTTCCTTAAGAATTTGAACCATCGCTTCTTCATTCAATTCGGCTAATGTAGCCAAGACCGGGAGTCTCCCGACAAACTCGGGAATAAAGCCAAATTTTAATAGATCTTCAGGAGTTACTTCAGCAAGTAGTTCGCCACTCTTCTTCTCGGACTTTTTCTTTACCTCAGCACCAAATCCGAGTGTCTTTACCCCTATTCGTTGCTGGATTATATTTTCCAGCCCGGCAAAGGCGCCACCACAAATGAAAAGAATATTGGTAGTATCAACTTTCAAGAACTCCTGCTGAGGATGCTTTCGCCCCCCCTTGGGAGGAACACTTGCAATGGTCCCTTCAATAATCTTAAGCAGAGCCTGCTGAACTCCCTCTCCAGAGACATCTCGAGTGATTGATGGAGAGTCGGACTTGCGTGCAATCTTATCAATCTCATCGATATAAATTATGCCTTTTTGGGCCTTTTCAACGTCATAATCAGATGCTTGGAGGAGATTGAGAATGATATTTTCGACATCTTCACCTACATAACCAGCCTCGGTAAGATTTGTCGCGTCTGCCATTGCAAACGGAACCTTAAGTATTCGGGCAAGAGTCTGCGCAAGTAGCGTTTTACCTGATCCGGTTGGGCCCAGCAACAGAATGTTGCTCTTTTGCATCTCAACTTCTGAGGGTTTGCCCATAGCTTCAACACGCTTATAATGATTGTATACTGCAACGGCAAGAGTCTTTTTTGCGCGGTCCTGACCTACTACATATTCATCAAGAACATCCTTGATTTCATGCGGCTTAGGGAGTTTTCGAACATCAGGACTCATAGCTTCTTCAAGCTTAGATTCTTCGGCAATAATGTCGTTACAGAGCTCAATGCATTCATCGCAAATATAAACAGTGGGGCCAGCAATAAGCTTCTTTACTTCGTCTTGGCTCTTGCCGCAAAACGAGCATATCAGGTTCTCGGTCCTGTCGTCTCTTCTGCTCACCTGGTACCTCCAAGGGTATTTCTACTCATTATTGAATCAACGATACCATAGCTGCAGGCCTCTTCTCCAGACATAAAATAATCCCGTTCGGTATCAGCCTGTACTTTTTCCAAAGGTTGACCGGTATGATTGGACAGCATCTCATTCAGCCTTTGCTTGAGCCGGAGGATCTCCTGGGCCTGAATCTGGATATCCGTAGCTTGGCCCTGAAACCCGCCCAGTGGCTGATGTATCATAATCCTTGAGTTGTTGAGGCTGAATCGCTTACCTTTTTCACCGGCAGTAAGCAACAGAGCAGCCATTGATGCGGCCTGTCCAACACAGATAGTTGCCACCGATGGCTTGATGTATTGCATGGTATCATAGATGGCAAGCCCAGAAGTTACAACACCGCCGGGTGAATTAATGTAAAGGTGGATATCCTTGTCAGGGTCTTCGGCCTCAAGAAATAGTAACTGGGCAATAACGAGGTTAGAGATATGATCGTCTATCTGTCCGCCAAGAAAAATGATCCTATCCTTAAGTAGTCGGGAATATATATCGTAGGAACGTTCCCCCCTGCCAGTATGTTCCACGACTATTGGCACAAACATCTAGTGCTCCTTGAAAGTTTAATATACAACTTAAGCCTTTGGGATTTCCGTTATTTCTGCATTTGCAATCAATAGGGAAAAGACCTTTTCGTCCAAGAGATATTCAGCAAGAGTTTCGCCGGCCTGCTGGTTATTTTTATAGAACTCTTTAAGCTTATCGAAATCATGGCCGTTTTCTTCAGAGATTTTTTTCAGCTGCTCATCAATATCTGCTTCTTCAACCTTGAGCCCCTCCTGACGAGAAAGAGCACTCATCAGAAAAGAACTCTTGACCTTTTGTTCTGCAACTTCGCGGAACTCAGCCTTATACCCTTCTTCATCCATTCCCATCATCGCAAGAGTCATTCCTTGTGAGGCCAGGCGCTTTTTGGAGTTTTCAAGCATCAGCTCCATCTGCCTGTCAATCAAAGACTCGGGCACCTGGATTGGATTTTTCTCAACAAAAGCCTTAAGGAGCTGTTCACGCATGTCTGCTTCAATCCGCTCCAGCTCCTGTTTTTCTATGGTTTCAGTCAATTTTGCCCGTAGCTGCCCCAACGTCTCAAACTCGCCCATTTCTTTGGCAAAATCATCATCAAGTTCTGGAAGCTTCCGATGCTTTATATCCTTTAAGCTAACGGCGAATTTCGCCTCCTTACCCGCAAGCTCATTTGCATGGTAATCGGCAGGAAATGTCACCGCGATATCTTTCTGCTCGCCTTCAGCCATACCAACTACCTGGTCTTCAAAACCAGGAATAAACTGGCCAGATCCTAGATGAAGCTGAGCATCTTCGCCGTGACCACCTTCGAAAGGCACGCCATCGATTGAGCCGGTAAAATCAATTGTAACCATGTCCCCTTGGGAAGCAACAGCACCAGATTCGGCAGGTGCAAACTCAGCCATATTTTCCCTTATCTGCTGTAAACGATTATCCACCTTACCCGGATCAGAAACAAAAAGCTCTTTCTCTATTTTCAAATTCTTATATTCGACCGACTCGACTGCAGGCAAGACTTCGACAGTTGCGGAGAACTTCAAGCTGTCTCCACGAACAACATCATCACTTTCTAACTCGGGATACGAAACCGGGGTTATCTTATGATCGGCAAGCGCATTGTAATAAACTTCATTAAATAGCGTCCTAAGCACATCATCGGCCATGACATCAGAGTAATGTTTCTCGATAACGGAATGAGGTGCTTTCCCTTTTCTGAAACCTTTAAGAGCTGCTTTTTTTCTAATTTTTTCGTACGCCTTGTCTATCTCAGCGGAAACTCGCTCAGAAGGGATCTCAAAATTGATTTTCTTCTTGACCGCACTCAGTTCTTCAATTGTAATCTGCATTGCCTTAATTCTCCCAATTGTATTTACTTAATAAAAGACAACTTGAACAAACAACTACTCAATATCAAAGCCCTGTCGGATGATAACGGAACGATAAGAAGCTTAAACGGACTCATTAGCAGGTAAACAAACAGACGGAGTTTTGCTGCAGGTTGGTGCGAGAGAGGGGAGTCGAACCCCTACGGTTGCCCGCTGGATCCTAAGTCCAGTGCGTCTGCCAGTTCCGCCACTCTCGCACAAATGTAAAATGATACAAGCCTTTCTTCATTTAATCTTGGCACTTTAGTCCAGTTAACAACGAATGTCAAGCAAACCGCTCTGAAGCGGTTACACAGAAAACGGCCATTCCGATTGACGGAAATGGCCGTTTATTTTTATGAAGCAATGAAAGTTGTATTATTCTTCAGCCTTGTCGAGCTTATACTCGATACCATCTATAAGCGCTTGATACGATGCGTCAATAATATTGTCGGAAACCCCGACAGTCCCCCAGCGGCTCTCCTTGTCTCCGGATTCTATGAGAACACGAATAACCGATGCGGTCCCCTGACCACCGGGGAGAACACGGACCTTGTAATCAATGAGACGCATCTCCTTAAGCCGTGGATAAAACTTCTCAAGGGCCTTCCTCAGCGCATTATCCAAGGCGTTAACAGGGCCATTCCCCTCTGCCGCTGTGTGTTCGATCTTGCCCCCTACCTTTACCATGACTGTTGCTTCAGAGATCATCTTCTGGTCTTCATGTCGTTTCTCGTCAATAACCCTGAACCCAATAATAGAGAAAAACTTTTTGTGAGTTCCGAGAGCACGCTTCATAAGCAGTTCAAAGGATGCCTCTGCGCCTTCAAACTGGTAGCCCCTGTGCTCCATCTCCTTGATGTTATCAAGGATTTCCAGGGTAACAGGGTCTTTACTGTCTAAATTAATTTTGAACTCTTCGGCCTTGGCAAGGATATTTGACCTGCCTGAAAGATCCGAAACCAATACACGGGTACAGTTTCCTACAAGTTCGGGCCGGATATGTTCATAGGTCTCGGGATGCCTTTGAATAGCGCTGACATGCACCCCGCCCTTGTGAGCAAATGCAGCGTTACCAACATAAGCCTGGTGCTTTGGCGGCGAGAAATTAGCCAGTTCGTAAACAAATCTGGAGAGGTCTCGCATCTTCCTCAGCTGCTCCTCACTAATACAATCCCGTTTCATTTTTAATTTGAGCGCCGGAATTATGGAACAGAGATTGGCATTGCCACAACGCTCACCAAACCCGTTGATAGTCCCCTGAACCTGGATAATCCCCTCATCAACCGCAACCAGGGAATTCGCAACAGCACACTCCCCGTCGTTATGAGTATGGATCCCCAAAGGGGTCTTGATCTGCTTCCTGACAGCTTTGATTATTTCAGCCACTTCGAACGGCATCGTACCGCCATTAGTGTCACAGAGGACTATGCAGTCAACCTTGGCATCTTCTGCTGCCCTGAGAGTCTTAATGGCATATTCCGGGTTTGCCTTGTATCCATCAAAAAAATGCTCTGCATCATAGAATACTTCAGGAGCGTTTTGTTTGAGATATTCTAGAGAATCGTTAATCAACTCAAGATTTTCCTCCAAGGATATCCGAAGTGCTTCATGAACATGGAAATCCCACGTCTTGCCAAAAATCGTGATGACATCAGGTTCGGCCTTGATCAGCGTAATGATGTTATTGTCCTTGTCAGGAGTTACTTTGGCGCGCCGGGTGGAACCAAAAGCGGCGATTTTTGCCTGAGAAAGCTTTTCCTTCTTAATCTCTTTAAAGAAGGCGACATCTTTCGGGTTGCTCCCAGGCCATCCCCCTTCAATATAATGGAAGCCGGATTCATCCAGCCTATGGGCAATTCTGATCTTGTCTTCGAGAAGGAAGGAGATATCCTCGGACTGAGTGCCGTCTCGCAATGTCGTATCGTAGAGTTTTACAATTCCCATATTATCACCGCCTTATATTCATCCGAATCTCAAGTACAGCCGTCGATTTGCATAGCAAAGGTCAATTCGGCACTCCCAGAGTCAGACACCTAGATAGTCTGTCTCAAAGGCATTCTGCTTAGCGAATTTCAGACTCAAATAAATCCACACCAAAATCCCTCCCCAAATAGGACTGATCCTGAAAAGGAAAGGGAATCAGTTTAGTTTCCAGACATGCCGAATGCATCGTGCAGAATTCGAACAGCAAGCTCAGTATACTTTGCGTCGATTACAACCGAAACCTTGATTTCGGAGGTGGATATCATCTGGATATTAATACCTTCCCGAGCAAGTGACTGAAACATCTTAGTGGCAACACCCGCGTGACTACGCATACCAACACCGACTATGGAGATTTTAGAGATGTTTTCATCAGTTACGACATCCTTTGCATCAATCTCTTTAGAAGTCTCCCTGGTAATGGCCAGTGCCTTTTTAAAGTCAGCCTTGGTAACAGTGAAGGTAAAATCAGTGTTCCCAGCCTCGCTGACGTTCTGCACAATCATATCCACGGAAATATTGGCATCGGAAAGAGGTGAGAGTATCTTTGCGGCAATTCCCGGCTTATCCGGGACATGCATAACGGCAATCTTTGCTTCGTTTTTGTCATAGGCAATGCCTGAAACGAGTACTGCTTCCATATCCTTATCCTCCTTGGTAACCATGGTTCCGGGATTATCATTGAAGCTTGATCGAACATGAATATCAACGTCATACTTTTTGGCAAATTCAACCGAACGAATCTGAAGCACCTTGGCGCCAAGACTCGCCAGTTCCAGCATCTCTTCATAAGATATTTTCTCAACCTTACGAGCGTCCTGACAGATATTTGGGTCCGTGGTATACACCCCATCAACATCAGTATAAATTTCACACACATCGGCCTTTAACGCTGCAGCCATTGCAACGGCAGATGTGTCCGAGCCACCTCTACCAAGAGTTGTAACATTGCCATCCCGGTCAATTCCCTGGAATCCGGCCACAACGACTATTACTCCATCCTTGAGATCCGCTCTCACATTTTTGTCCGGGATTTCTTCTACGCGAGCCTTGCTGAAAACGCTGTCCGTAATGATGGGCACCTGCCATCCATGGTAAGACTTGGCTTTATACCCCATGGATTTGAGGCACATTGCAAGCAGAGCGATAGAAACCTGTTCACCGGCAGCAACAAGAACATCATATTCCCGGTTATCAGGGAACTCACACGTCTCATTGGCTAGAGCAACCAGTTTATTGGTCTCACCGGACATTGCGGAAACAACCACAATCATGTCATTCCCGGCATCATAGGTCTTGGCAACCCTTTTAGCGACATTCTTTATGCGATCTATGGAACCCATGGACGTTCCGCCATACTTTTGGACCACTAAAGCCATCTCTTCAATCCTCCTTAGATGGATAATTACAGCAATGCTGAGGAATTCCCTATGGACAGGGAGTTTTGTATTTAGCAAGAAATCCCGTACAGGTCAAACACTTTTCTACGGCAAAACAGCGGCAAGACGCCGCAACAGTTCACTCGATCGACTGCCAGTAGGCTGAAAGCAGAGCTTGCGTCGCTCCGCACTCTCCACATTGAAAAAAACCGTGAGATTATCCTGTGGTAACAGACTCCCCAGCCGATCGGCCCATTCTACGACAGCAGCGCCGGTTCCGAAAAAATACTCATCAAATCCGAGCTCAGAAACCTGCCTTGCATCGGCCAATCGATAAAGATCAAAATGATATAACGGTATTCGCCCCTGATGTATATTGAGGATTGTATAGGAGGGGCTACAGACCGGTTCATCGGATGACACACAAAGCCCCTGAGCAATTCCTTTGACAAATTGGGTCTTGCCGGCGCCGAGTTCTCCAACCAACGCGACAAAATCACCCGGCGCCAGCAATTCGCCTAACTTTAGTCCACATTCAAAAGTAGACATATTGCTCTCGGAAATCAGCTCCTTCACACTTCACCCTGGGCAATCATGGTCCGAATCAAATCGATCCGGGCAACAATTCCGACAAGCAAACCGTCGTGTACCACCGGTACGGCATTGTATCGGTTGGCGCTCATAATATCAGCAATGGTGCTGATTTCAGTATCAGGAGAAACTGCAGCAATTTTACCCGAACAGATGTCGCCCACCTCCTGACCGGTGATTTTCCTTAACTGCTGCTCTAGCACCTTACCACTTTCAAGATAGAACACTCCGTCAAATAGAGAAAAAACCGTAGGAATGTGAAGGTTACGATCCTTTTCGATCAGATCTGTCTCTGTAACCATCCCGACCAGAACCCCATCTTCAACGACAGGAATGCTACTGATGCGATGCAATACAAATAGCTCGGCCAATTCTTTTACACCGGTCTTTCTGGTCACGGTGATGACATTTTTAGTCATTACATCAGATGCTTTAAGCATTAATTTTCTCCTTTATGATTTTCCGGCTGGTTGGTCAGACAATAACCACAAAACAATTATTAGTCTTGATGAGGGGTGCACGCTAGTTTGAATACCGCTTGAATCCTGACTTGACAGGAGAATGTTCTTTTAATTTATTGAATGCATACGGAAGATTCTCGCTGACATCGGTTGCCGTAATGCCCATTTCCCCTTTTTCCCGAGCAAGCAGATCTCCTGAGAAACCGTGTATGAAAACAGAGAGCCGGCAGGCGTCAAATGGCGGATATCCCTGGCACAAAAGGGAAGTTACGATCCCGGTCAGAACATCCCCCATGCCTCCTGACGCCATCCCGGGATTGCCGCTGCCGTTAATTGCAACGTCCCCTTCAGGGGATACAATTACCGTTCTCGCGCCTTTGAGGATTAAGAAGACCTTATATTTCACTGCAAATGCGACAGAAACCCCAATCCTGTCGCATTCAATCTCAGGAACAGAAAGACCGGCAAGGCGGGCCATCTCACCCGGATGAGGCGTGAGAATAACTACCGGAGAGGTCCTGTGACAAAGCAACGCTATGTTTTCTGATATGGCGTTCAGCCCATCTGCGTCGACAACCAAGGGAAGCGGTACAGAACCAATCAGCTTTTGAACAAGGAGTGTTGTTTCAGGTTTTCGAGACAACCCGGGGCCAATTGCGACAACATCCTTTCCATCCAGTCCAACATGGATATCCGGTAAAGACTCATCTCCTAGGTATCCACGTCCGGAATCATCTACTGGAATAGTCATCGCCTCGGTTGTTTTGATTTCTATGACCTGATTGAGGCTCGACGGAATGGCAAGGGAAACAAGCCCTGCTCCTGAACGCACAGCTGAGTTCCCTGCCAGTACAGCAGCACCTGTGTGTCCAGTGGAACCCGCAATTATCACCCCATGACCGAAACTCCCTTTGTGAGCAACAGGGGATCTTGGTCTTAATAGTGCTGCTGCGGCTTCGGAATCGATGAAATCGTAAGATTTTGCCTTCTGAATAATCTCTGAAGGGATGCCGATATCCACAACCTTCAAATCCCCGGTGAATGAAGCACCGGGATACAACACATGCCCAAGTTTAGCCGATGCAAACGTAACAGTCAGATCGGCCTTGACCGCAGCGCCAAGAACTTCTCCAGTGCTACCGTGGATACCGGAAGGGATATCCACTGCAATAACCTGTTGCCCCATTGCATTGATAGCATCAATAGCATGCCGGTAAATTCCAGAGACCTGGCTCTTGAGACCGGTGCCGAATATGGCATCCACTACCAGTGCATATTTTCCGATCTCAGCAAGACTGTTAACCAGGGAATCCATGTCGGAGCAGAAAGAAAGCCCAACTCCTTCCGGTAATCCGGCAAGGTTATCAGCTGCATCCCCGGTAATATCGCGTTGCTGTGCCAGAACAACTACAGACACATCCCAGCCGGCTTGAAACAACTTCCGGGCTATTACATAACCATCGCCGCCATTGTTACCTTTACCGGCAAAGATAATTGCACTTACCCCAGCTGTTGGGGAAACAGATGAAATCATCACTTCAGCGCAAGCGCTACCTGCTCTCTCCATAAGATGGAGCCCCGGAATGCCATAATTTTTAATGGTTTCCTGATCAATCAATTGCATCTGTTCTGCAGTTACAATCTTCATATAACCCCAGATTCAGCGGTCAGACATTCAATCCGACAAAAAGTATTTCAAACTTCAATATTATACTTCTTGATCAAGTCGTAAAGTGTCGGGCGACTCACCCCCAGATCGTCAGCAGCTTTTGCAATATTCCCTGCATTTGCAGAAAGGGATCCCCTGATAAGGTCTATTTCGAGCCGCTCGCGAGCTTCCCGAAGTGTTAGAGCCCCCCCCTTTGGACCGGCATGCCCGGCCATTGAGGTAAACCCCAGATCTTCAGGTTCTATCAGGTTTCCAGTGGCCATTAGAACAGCCCTTTGGACCTTGTTTTCGAGTTCACGAACATTCCCGGGCCAGGCATAGTTTTTCAAAGCATCCATTGCTGAGGGTGAATAGCCCCGAACCTTCTTACGGAACTCTTCATTAAACCGGCGCAGGAAAAATGTGGCTAGTAGGGTAATGTCTTCGCCCCTGTTTCTCAACGGCGGTAATTCTAACGTTACAACGCTTATCCGATAATAAAGGTCCTCTCGAAAAACTCCGTCAGCCATTGCTTTTGCAATATCGATATTTGTAGCTGCAATAATCCTGGCATCGACATTAATATCTTCCCTGCCCCCAACCCTCTGGACAACCTTTTCCTGAAGAAACCGTAACAGCTTTACCTGAAGCGGCGGCGGCAATTCCCCAATTTCATCGAGAAACAGTGTCCCTTTATCGGCATATTCGAACTTACCCTGAACCTTTGCCATTGCGCCGGTGAAGGCACCCTTTTCATGCCCGAAAAGTTCTGCCTCCAAAAGGTTGTCCGGAATAGCTCCACAATTGATCGGGATGAACGGACAACCGTTCCGAAGACTTGCCATATGAATTGCACGTGCAGCGAGTTCTTTTCCGGTCCCGCTTTCACCGATTATCATCACGGCAACATCAGAGGCGGCAATCTTTCTAATGGTAGAAAACACTTTCTGCATTTCCGAACATTGTCCCAGGATACCGCCAAATTCCCCAGAGCGGTTTTTGAGTTCTCCCTGAAGCCGCTTGTTTTCACTTTCAAGCACATGCAGCTGAAAAGCCCTTGATAAAATCACCTTCAACTCATCCAGGTTAACTGGTTTTTGAATAAAGTCGTATGCGCCTAATTCAATAGCTTTAAGAGCGTTCACCCTCTCGTCATTACCACTGATAACAATAACCTTGACTGAGGGGTCAATTTTCAGCATCTCAGAAAGACAACGAAATCCTTCGTCGGATGTTTCGATAAATGGAGGAAGCCCAAGATCAAGGGTTACTACCGTCGGATGGTGCTTGTTGAAATATGTCAACGCCTCCGCAACATCGGCAGCAAGCATGATCTGGTAGTCTTTGCTGAGTCCCCATTTAAGCTGCTTTCGGATATCCTCGTTATCATCAACAATCAGTAACTTTTCCATTTGAATAAACCTTCCAGTTTGTTAAAAAAGAGGGCCTGACAGAGGTAGCCAGACAGTAAAGGTAGTACCGTTGCCGGGTTTGCTCTCAACTTCAACTCGACCCTGATGCGCCTCGATTATCTGTTTCGATTGATACAATCCAATACCCAACCCCTTGATTTTAGTAGTCTTGAACGGGGAGAACAGGTGCTCCCTTATGAATTCCGGCGTCATCCCGCAGCCTCGGTCTATCACCCGTATAAACGCCTGTTCCTTTACCCCCACTTCGACATTTATACACCCACCTTTATCCGATGCATCAAGGGCATTGATCAGCAGGTTGGTCAATACCTTTGATAATTCCTGCGAATCAGCCACTGCAACCACACTGCTCCCGGATACTGTTATATCACCACATGGGATCGAGGCAACAGTTTCCGTTGCCATATTCAGAAGATCTACTTCACCAAGTTCAAGATTATGCCTCTCAGGAAGATCCTTTAACTTGGCAATGAGAAATTTCATCTTTGCAACAGTGTTACCTAGCGTATCAAGCAAATCCTTTTGGAATTCCGGCTCGCCAATGTAATCAACAGCGTTCTCGGTAAGAAGAGAAAGACTATAAACAAGGTTTTTGAGGTCATGCATGACAAAAGCCGTCACTTTGCCAACGGCCTCCATTTCGCGTGACACCGCAAGTTGCTCTGAGAGTCCTGCGCTTGCAAGCGCAAAAGCCGCTTGGCTCGCGAGCGTTTTCATCAGGTCGTAATCCTCGTAGGTATACTCTTCCCCCTTATTGATGGGGCGCAGAAGAACAATAAACCCTTCCAGATCAGCACCCATAAATACCGGCACGGTAAATGCGATATTTTCAGAACTGACTACAGCGACATCGGCGGCGTCTATCTCGGATTCATGGTAGTCCGAATTGTAAACCCAGCCCAATTTTAACATATACCTGATCAGTGAATTATCCCGCGTAAGGGTGAATGCGGAAGCATCTGTCTGGTATGCCCCCCTGTTGAAGTATACCTGCTGCTCCGGAGCCCAGATATAAATCATAGCTGCTCCCATGGCAAAGGTATCGCAAAAAGCCGACAGAATCGCTGCATCCAGTTCCGAGTTGTTTCGTGTTTCCGCAATTCTGCTGGTAAAGTTGAGCCATTGCATCCTGTAATCGTACTTGTTATCAAAAAAGTTCTTATTAACGAATACCTTGATCTTTCGCTTCATCTGCTCTGAGAGCAGAATCACTATCAGGAAAATACACCCGAGAAAAAAAACCGACAGAAAGATTATCTGCTGGGAAGCCTCCCCAAAATAGCGCAGCCCCTGGCCAAGCAGCCCGAGAAGAATGAGGTAACCGCCGACAATTACCAATACCAGTGACCGAAAGGCCATTTCCCGTGAAAGGGTAACCTTTACCTGGCTCCTGCCACGTCGAAGCGAATAAGTCAAAAATGCTCCGGACACGACAAGCGCCAGAGTCCGTAACGGAGAAAGGTTCATATTGATTGAACGGTAAAGCAACCCTTGGCTGTAATAGAATATGAAGAACCCCAGCAAGGTCCCGACACCGATAATTGTAAATTTGATCTGCCATTGCTCCGGACGCAGCGCCGAGCGAAATGTCGCTTCAAGATTGAAGAGCGCTGCCACAAGGTAAATAAACACCGTAATGTAGAATACAAAACCCGAATTGCTCAAAAAAAGCATCCGCTCCGAAACGAAATCAGGTGAGTAGAAGAGTCGGTCGGGAGCAACCGTTAACCCGGCAATGAACAAAAGAGGAGTAATTATAATCAAGAAGCGGGAGATAAGAGGCGTAGACTGCCAGGAAAACTTTCTTGAAAATAGAATACTGAAGAAAAATAAGAGAATCGATAGCGCTGCTTCAAGAAAGATTGATGTTCTTTTTGATGACAGGTAATCCAGAGGGGCATACAAAGACAGGGATTCAGCCACTTCGAGAAATGCAGCCGTAATAATAGAGGCGACAAGAAGATAAGTGGAAGTGCACCTCTCGCCTCTTGAAAAAGTTAACACCGAAACACTCAGAGCAATAATGCAGGCTGTCCAGGAAAAAACTGTTAAAATCATATCCCCTGTCTAATGAATAGATTTATCCTGACTTAATTTCAGCAGTGATAATAGCTCCGGTACCAGTCGATAAAACGGCTGATTCCATCCTCTATGGATGTGGACGGCCTGAAACCGACATCTTTTGCCAGATCATCGACGTCAGCGCAGGTTGCGGGTACATCGCCAGGTTGGAGAGGCAAAAAGTTTTTCTCAGCTTGTTTCCCCAAACAGTCTTCCAGCACCTCAATGAATCTGATCAGTTCAACCGGGCTATTGTTGCCGATGTTGTATATCCGGTATGGAGCAAAACTCGTCCCAGGATCCGGGCAATTGCCATCCCAACTTGGGTTAGGTCCGGGAACGCTGAAAATTACCCGGGAAATCCCTTCGACAATATCATCCACATATGTGAAATCCCGCTGCATTTTCCCGTTATTGAACACGTCTATCGGCTTACCTTCCAGAATAGCGCGGGTAAAGAGAAAAAGAGCCATGTCAGGTCTTCCCCAAGGGCCATATACTGTAAAGAACCTGAGACCAGTGGTTGGAAGACCGTATAAAGAAGAATAGGTATGTGCCATCAATTCATTGGCTTTTTTGGTTGCCGCATAAAGCGAAACCGGATGATCGACATTGTGATGAACCGAAAACGGCATTAACGTATTGCCGCCATAAACAGAACTCGAAGAAGCGTACACAAGGTGTTTTACCTCGTTATGGCGACACCCCTCAAGAATATTAATAAATCCTTGAATGTTGCTGTCAATGTAGGCGTAAGGATTGGTGATAGAATAGCGGACACCTGCTTGCGCAGCAAGGTTTACCACTGAATCGAAACGTTCTGCCTTAACAAGAGCGAGAACCGCCTCGCGGTCGGCAAGATCTCCCCGGACAAAACGAAATCCAGGAGTCGATTCAATCAGTTGTAAGCGGCTTAATTTCAAATTGATGTCGTAATAATCGTTTATATTGTCAAAACCAACCACCTCATGTCCCAATGCCAGAAGTTTTCGCGACAGATGAAACCCTATGAATCCTGCAGCACCTGTAACAAGTATCTTCTGAGTTTTAGCGCCGAATCTGTCCATTTGCTTAGTCCTCCACTAGAAACTTGTCGGTACTATACAGTATTGCCGCTAATTTTCAACCGGCATGATGGATATATAGATAGTCGTAACTTTCTATTATCACACAATCCGCAGCAGCATCCTGAATAGCCTTGATTTCAGTTGACCGGGAAATGACATTTGCGATATAAATCATAAAATTTCGTTTTAATTCTCACCGGAGGTAATCAATCATGTCTCTTGTAGAACAGATCAGAGCGAAAGCAAAAAAGAACCAGAAAACCGTTGTTCTTCCAGAAAGCTATGATGAACGCATGCTTTTCGCGGCACAACAAGTAATGGAACAAGGTTTGGCGAAAATTATTATACTTGGCAATAAGACCGAGGTCCAGAATGCTGCAGCAACAAAAGGGGTAAACCTGGCGGGAGTTGAGATATTAGAGCCGGCAACAGCCCCGAAACTCGATTCTTATATCGATGCACTTGTTGAGCTTCGCAAAAGCAAGGGACTCACCCGGGAAGAGGCCCATAAGCTGTTAACAGCAAAAGACAACCTTTATTTTGCTGGAATGATGGTTCGCGAGGGAGATGCCGATGGAGAAGTAGCCGGAGCAACCGGCACAACAGGCGACGTACTTCGAGCGGCATTTCAAACCGTTGGCACTGCTCCTGGCATAAAGACCGTATCATCGTTTTTTCTGATGATCACCAAAACCCCGGCCTTTGGAGAGAATGGCATCCTTCTTTTTGCAGATTGTGCAGTCAACCCCAACCCCGATGCCCAAGCATTGGCGGAGATTGCCGTTGCAACCGCTCGGAACTGCAAGTCATTTCTGGACGTCCCGGCCAGAGTTGCAATGCTGTCCTTCTCAACAAAGGGAAGTGCAAGCCATCCAGACGCGGACAAGGTCCTGAAAGCTCTTGATATCGCAAAAAGCATTGATCCCAACATGCAGATTGACGGTGAATTACAGGCGGACGCAGCGCTCTTACCCAAAGTTGGGGAAAAGAAGGCTCCAGGAAGCCCGGTTGCAGGCAAAGCGAATGTTCTCATTTTCCCGGACCTTGATGCCGGAAACATTGCCTACAAACTTGTGGAAAGGGTAGCAGGAGCCGAAGCTGTCGGCCCCATCATTCAAGGGCTTGCAAAACCGGTGAACGACCTTTCGCGCGGCTGCTCAGTTGAAGATATCGTCAATGTAGTTGCAATTACCGCAGTACAAGCCCAATGAATTAATAGAAACGCAATCATTTCAAAGCGAAAAAGCGATACTCCTTATAAAAAAAGCCGCCGAGACTATACTCGGCGGCTTTTTTACTGTAGTGGAAATTAACTACTTTCGCACAAAATCACTCCGCGAAAACGAATATTCAAAATTCATATGATCAGTATAGCTGCCGGCAAGAATTGCGGCAACATCCTCTGTAAACACCAGTTCCTCATCAGTCGGAATCACGTAAACCTTAACCGGTGAATCATCAGATGTTATCAGCGTCTCCCGTTTCCGGGTCATTGCTGACCGGTTCCGATCCTTATCAAGGTGTATGCCGAGATGCTCCATCCCTTCAATGGCCCGCTCTCTGATCGGAGCACCCATTTCACCAACACCCGCAGTAAATACAATCGCATCAAGCTTGCCAATCGCCGCCATATACGATCCGATATATTTCCTGAGACGATAAGCCTCAATATCCAGAGATATCTTACAAAGCCGATCACCTTTGGAAGCATTTTCTATCACATCGCGCCGATCGGTGAAACGTCCCGTTATACCCAAGACCCCGCTTTTCTTATTGAGAATGCTGTCAATCTCCTTGGCGGACAAATTCTCTTTCTGCATCATGAATGCAGGAATAGCCGGATCTATATCCCCGCAGCGAGTACCCATAACTGCGCCTTCCAGAGGGGTAAGCCCCATGCTGGTATCCACAGAAACCCCATTCTTTATTGCACAATGAGAAACGCCGTTGCCGATATGCATCGTTATAATATTGCATTCCCGCGGCTGCTTTCCCAGAAGGACAGCAGCACGCTTTGAAACATAAAGATGTGAAGTCCCATGGAATCCATATCTTCGTACTCCGTATTTTTCATACCAGTCGTATGGTAATGGGTAGAGATAGGCATGCTCCGGCATTGTCTGATGGAAAGCGGTGTCAAATATGGCAACATGCGGTACATTCGGAAGAAGGGCTTGGGCAGCCTCAATACCGGCAATATTGGGCGGGTTGTGAAGTGGAGCAAGATGCTGAACTTCTTTGACTGCGTCCAAAACATTCTCGTCAATCATAACTGATCGAGTGAATTTTTCTCCTCCGTGAACAACACGGTGACCAACAGCAGAGATCTGGTTTATATCCTTAAGGACACCGTGGACTGGATCAAGGAGAGTCTTGATGATCAGGTCTATCGCAAATTGATGATCGGGACATTCGGAATCTTCCCGGTAAGTCTCCTTGCCCGGAACCTCATGCATTATAAAGGAATCGCCAATTATTACCCTCTCCACCATACCCTTTGCTACTACTTCTTTGCGGTCCCAGTCAAATAACTGGTACTTCACCGACGAGCTCCCGCAGTTAAGGGCCAGAATATCCATGTGCTCCTCCTGAATATATTTATGCTAAAAAACTGAACGGAAAACCCGAGAATTTTCCGTCATGTTAAATATTTCGCCAAAATAATTTAAAATAAATAAAACTGTTTTTATAATAACCCAGGTCTGAGCTCAATTCAAGAAAATTTCTGAAAATCCCGCCGGTCAATATCCAACCTTTCCACTGGACTTTTGAAAATGCGTATGCTAGTTTTACCACGGTTTTGATAAAAGCATTTATAAAATAAAGGAGGTGAATACCTTGGCTCACGTGATTTCCAACGATTGCACCAACTGCGGTTCTTGTGTCGACTCTTGCCCGGTCAACGCCATCAGCTCAGGCGACAGCAAGCACAATATCGACGGCGATACCTGCATTGATTGTGGTGCGTGTGTTGACACCTGCCCGGTAAGCGCTATTTCCGCTGCTTAATTGAGAAGGTAGCAAAGCAATAAAAAAAGGCCGACATGATAGTCGGC
>NZ_BAZF01000013.1 GCF_000813145.1 Geobacter sp. OR-1
CTTTTATTATTATCCGTTTGAGAAAGATTACTTCTTCTCTGCAGCAGGAGCGGCAGGAGCTTCTTCTTTCTTCTCAACTTTCTTGGCCTTCTTGGCTTTCTTGGCTTTCTTAGCAGGCTTCTTCTCTTCCTTCTTCACTTCGCCAGCAGGAGCAGCAGCAGTGGCGCCAGCAGCCGGAGCAACTTCTTTCTTTGCTTCAGCTGCAAAGCATGTGGTGGCGAATGCAACTGCTACGAGGGCGGCAAGAACTTGTTTCATTGTAATTCTCCTTTTAGTGTTTTGATTCAATCTGGTATCAAAGGAAAGCAATTGGTATGCCAGGTTTTCTTGAGAGCTTATCGCATCGAAATTGCAGGGGAAATTGAGCCTGGGTATGGAGGGGCGGTTTCTTTTCTGCCTGAAATCGGCAAATGCATACCGCAAATGGGGTGGAATTGGAGTTGCTGTATGTTGGAAGCTTAGCAATTCGCTTGCCACTTTTCCCGGGCTTCTGGTAGTATTCTGCGGCAACTTCGCAACGGTTTTAAAGTTGTATCGGAGGGTATGTGCGGGATAAGCAGTTTCTTGATATTGAAAAACCGGCTCGTTACATCGGGCAGGAGATGGGTTCCGTAATAAAGCGCGAGGCCGAGATGCGCTTTGTGCTGGCTTTCCCCGATGTTTATGAGGTCGGGATGAGTCATCTTGGCATAAAGATCCTCTACTCCATCCTGAATAAAGTTCCCTGGATTGCTGCTGAGCGGGTTTTTGCTCCCTGGCCGGACATGGAAGAGCTGATGCGCAGTGAGGGTATTCCTCTCAGCTCGCTTGAAACTGCCACCCCGTTATCTGCCGCCCAGATAGTAGGGTTCACCCTGCAGTACGAACTCTCGTACACTAATATTCTTAACATGCTCGAACTGGGGGGGATAGCTGTCGAATCAAAGGACAGGAGAGACAACGATCCTCTGGTAATCGGCGGCGGTCCTTGTTGTGCCAACCCGGAACCCCTTGCGGATTTCTTCGACGCCTTCCTCCTGGGAGACGGCGAGGATGCAGTGCTTGAGATTGCCGAGACCGTTCACCTGGCACGGAAACAAGGGGTGTCTCGTGGAGAGATTCTTTCCCGGCTTGCCATGATTGAAGGGGTTTATGTCCCGTCGTTCTTTGCGGTTGATTATGCAACCGACGGCCGCATAAATTGCATCAGTTCTTTGCGCCCGGGGTACGGCCCGGTTCGACGCCGCTTCGTGTCAGATCTTGACCAGGCGTTATTCCCGGTCGAGCCGGTCATTCCGTTTATGAAAGCAGTCCATGACCGGGTCAGTATCGAAATAGCCAGGGGATGCACACGTGGGTGCCGATTCTGTCAGGCCGGTTATATCTATCGCCCGGTGCGCGAACGATCTCCCGACAAAATTCTTGAGCTGGTTGCCGAGTCATTACGCAACTCCGGTTACGAGGAAATATCACTGCTTTCCCTCTCGGCCGGGGATTACTGCAGAATTGAGCCATTGCTCAAGACTCTGATGGCGACCTATGTCGATGACCGGATCGCCGTATCGCTGCCCTCGCTGCGTGTCGGCACTCTTACGCCGGAACTCGTTGAGGAGATCAGGAAGGTAAGAAAAACCGGGTTCACCCTGGCGCCGGAGGCGGGAAGCGAACGTTTGCGCACGGCAATAAACAAGGGAATCAGCGAGGATGATCTGCTGCAGAATGCCTATTCTGCCTATGCCGCCGGGTGGCGGCTGATCAAGTTGTATTTCATGATGGGGCTGCCGGGCGAGACCGAAGAAGATCTCAGCGCAATTGTTTCGATGGCGAGAAAGGTCAAATTCCAGGCGAAAACTGCCGGTCGTGGCGGTGAAGTCAATGTGTCGGTATCGACTTTTGTCCCCAAGGCTCATACCCCGTTTCAGTGGGAACCGCAGATAAGCGAGGAAGAAACCCTGTCGCGCCAGAGGTTCCTTCGTAATGAGCTTAGAAGGGGTAAGCTGAACTTCAAGTGGCACGATGCGCCGCTTTCCATGCTGGAAGGGGTATTCGCCCGGGGGGATCGCAGGCTCGCGAAGGTGCTGTTGCGCGCGAGGAAACTGGGGTGTTGTTTCGACGGCTGGAGCGAACGGTTTGACGTTGCTCGCTGGCAACAGGCGTTCAGCGACAGCGGGATTGATCCGAACTGGTATCACCGGCGCAGGGGGATGGACGAGATCCTCCCTTGGGATCATCTAGATTTCGGGGTTTCGAAAGAATTTCTACTGCGGGAACTTGAACGTTCCGGCTCCGGGGTTTACACCGAGGACTGCCGCAACGGGGCCTGCTCCGGTTGCGGGGTGTGCGACTTTGATCGCGTCAAAATGAGGACTCTCGGGGCGGAGAGTGACGGAGTGACGCAGCGGATCAATCCGCGTGACGGCGCTGCCGTTGAAAGGCCTGGGATAAGGCGCATTCGGATGAGCTTTACAAAGACCGGCACGATGAGGTTCCTGAGCCATCTGGAGATGCTCAACATGTTTTCCCGGGCAGTGGGGAGAGCAGGGATACCGATGCGGTATTCACAGGGTTTCCATCCCCATCCGAGGTTTTCGTTTGCTACGGCTCTGTCTGTAGGTGTCGAGTCTTACTGTGAATATATGGATATGGATGTCTATGAATCGATCAGTGCCGCGTCGGTGGCCAGTGATCTGAATCGAGTTCTTCCCGAAGGGGTAAGAATTGTATTTGCAGAAGAAATCCCGTTGAACAGCCCGTCTCTGTCGGTTATCATTGATGCTGTCAGATACAGGGTCACATTATGGGAACATTTCGATCTTGATCTTGCGCAACAGGTTACCGCTTTTGTCGCTCTGGACTCATGCAAGTGGGTGCGTCAAAAGCGGGGCAAGACAACCGAACTGGACCTGCGGCAAGAGCTCAAAGAACTGAAGATGGTTGACGGCACCATCCTGGAAATGGTGGTTTCCAGGGGTAAACCGCTGGAATTTGCCTCGGCAATTACCGGCTTACCTCTGGAGCTGCTGGCCGATTGCCGGATAGAAAAGACGGAAGTGATTTTTTCCGATTCTCGCGTTGATATATAGGGACTAACATGGCCAATGAACTGGTAATTAACACCGCTCCTCACGAAACCCGGATTGCGCTCATTGAAAACGGCACGATCGCGGAGCTCTATATTGAGAGGAGTAAGGTAAAAGGGATTGTGGGGAATATCTACAAAGGGAAGGTGGTACGGGTTCTTCCCGGTATGCAGGCTGCCTTTGTGGACATCGGCCTGGAAAAGGCCGCATTCCTTTATGTTGCGGATGTCTTTGACGCCATGGACGAGTATGAATCGTTCATGGAAGGGAATGGGAACAAAAAGGACGATGTGCAGGAGCCGACTGAATCCGACGAGCCGGTGATCCATCCCATGCATCCGATTGAGGATCTTCTCCAGGAGGGGCAGGAGTTGCTGGTGCAGGTTTCCAAGGAGCCTATCGGTACGAAAGGAGCCCGGATAACAGCTCATATATCGCTGCCCGGGCGCCATCTCGTATATATACCTACTGTTGATCATGTCGGGATTTCACGCCGGATCGAGGAGGAGGAAGAGCGCGAGCGGCTTAAATCGATAGTTGAGCGGATCAAGCCTCCCGGGAGCGGGTTCATTGTCAGGACGGTCTCAGAAGGAAAGAGCGAAGACGATCTCCTTGCAGACATGAAGTACCTGCTGAAGCTCTGGGATGAAATCGCCAAGAAAAAGGAAAAGGTTCATGCCCCGGCCCTGATTCATTCCGATCTGGATGTGACACAGAAGGTTGTGCGTGACATTCTTACCGAATCCGTGGATCGCATCGTCGTCGATTCGAAACCTGAGCACGACAAGATAGTGCAGTTCATCACGACTTTCATGCCGAAGATGAAATACTCCATCGAGCTGTACGACGAGGAGGAGCCGATCTTCGACAACTTCGGGCTTGAAGTCGAGATCAGCCGCGGGCTCGGGCGCAAGGTGTGGCTCAAGAGCGGCGGCTACATTATTATCGAACAGACCGAAGCACTTACGGCGATCGATGTGAATACCGGCCGGTTTGTCGGCAAGCACAATCTTGAGGATACCATTCTCAAGACCAATCTTGAGGCGGTCAAGGAGATCGCCTACCAATTGAGGCTGCGCAACATCGGCGGGATAATCATTATCGACTTCATTGATATGGAGAAAGAGGTGAACCGGGAAAAGGTCTTCACGGCACTGGAAGAGGCGATGAAGGCCGACAAGTCGAAGACCAATATCCTGAAAATTTCTGAGCTCGGCCTGGTGGAAATGACCCGCAAACGGGTACGGGAAAGCATGGGGAGGATGATGTGCGAACCGTGCCCGTACTGCGAGGGGCGAGGGTACGTCAAGTCCAAGACCACCATTTGCCATGAGATTTTCCGCGAACTTCGCCGCGAGATGCTGGACATCAGAGGGACCAAGGCGATGCTGACTGTGCATCCCCAGGTGGCCGATCTTCTTTACGACGAGGAGCGGAAGGGGCTGGAAGAGCTGGAGCGAAAGTTCAAGAAGAGAATCACTGTGAGGGCAAAGCCAGGTTTTCACCAGGAACAGTTCGAGATCCTCATCAATTGAATATTGCCTGAAAGGAGCCCCTGCCGATGCAACTGGCGGCAAAACTTAACGATATCCCCAACTGGGGGAAAAAGGTGGTTGAACTGAACGGGGTTCAGGTCGTTTTTGTGAATGTCAAAGGTGAGATCTTCGCCTGTGAAAACGAATGTCCGCACCAGGGGAGCCCGTTAAATGCCGGCATCGTAAAGGACGGCCCGACCCTCTCCTGCCCAAGGCACGGCTACAAGTTCAATCTGAGAACCGGTGCCTGCATCGATTACCCGGAATTTCTGCTCAAAACCTATCCGGTCAAAATTGATGGTGATGATGTCTACGTTGAACTGGGGTGAAATGTCGACAATGAAAAAAAGCTTGACTCATTCGACCGATATGGGGTATTTTTCAACGCTCATCTAAACTATAAAGGTGGTGAAGGTACATGTACGCAGTAGTAAAAACCGGAGGGAAGCAATATAAAGTTTCCGAGGGCGACCTGCTTAAGGTCGAGAAACTCGAGGGGGCAGTGGGTGACACTGTTGAACTTGGGGAAGTCCTGATGGTTGGCGGCGATGCGGTTAAAATCGGAACACCGTTAGTGCCAAGCGCTTCCGTGATCGGCAAGATTGTCGAACAGGGGAAGGACAAGAAGATCCTGATTTTCAAGTCCAAAAGGCGCAAGAACTCCCGTAAGCTTAACGGGCACCGTCAACCGAGAACCATCCTTAAGATTGAAAAGATCAACGCATAACAGGCAGTGACCGGTGCTTGATGCGCGGTAACCGGTAACAGCAGAAGGGAAGCACAAATGGCACATAAAAAAGGGGTCGGCAGCAGTCGTAACGGACGCGATTCTGACGGCCAGAGACTCGGATGTAAAAAGTTCGGTGGAGAAGCGGTAAGGGCTGGTAATATCATTTACCGCCAGCGCGGCACCCAGATTCATCCCGGCACTAACGTCGGGTGTGGCAAGGACTACACGCTCTTTGCCCTGGTTGATGGTGTGGTCAAGTACGAGCGTATGGGTCGTGACCGCAAGAAGGTATCTGTCTACCCGGCCAACTGAGCAGGAATGGCATAACTTTATGAGAAAGCCCGGAGCTTTATGGTTCCGGGCTTTCTGTTCTTAGGGATGTGCAGGCTGCAAGGGGTTTGTTGCCGGGTTTTGTTATACATATGCAGTGTCATGCGGGCACGGGCTACATACCCGGTTGTTTGTTATAGTCACGGGTTGACAGGGTGGTTTTGTCAGGCGTAAGTGGAAAATCCTCCTCCCTGAGGATCTTTGGGCGGCGCGACTTTCTGGGCCTGCTGGTTGAGCATGCTCGCCATCTTTTGCTGGGAATCGGCCTGCTGCTTTATCGATTCCATCCCCAGCTGATAGAGGGTCATCTGCTCTTTGAGCATCATCGCCTGGCTTGAAACAGTGCTTACACTCATGGGATACCTCCCTTATGCAGCCTGCGTTCATATTTTTATCATTATCTGCACAGTATGCAAGCTGTTTAGAGTAAATTTGTCGGGAACCTATTATGCAATTTGTCGATGAGGTCAAGATATACGCCCGATCGGGTGACGGCGGTGCCGGTTGTGTTTCGTTCCGCCGCGAGAAGTTCATCCCCTATGGCGGGCCGGACGGCGGCGATGGCGGTAACGGCGGCAGCGTCATTATCGAGGCGATTCCGGGGATTTCCACCCTGCTTGACCTGAAGCAGCGTCCCCACCAGAAGGCGACGCGGGGACGGCATGGCATGGGAAAGGACCGGCATGGCGCATCCGGGGATGACCTGGTCATAAAAGTACCTGTCGGGACCGTGGTAAAGGATGCCGAAACTGATGAAATCCTTGCCGACCTGACCGAAGCCTGGGAACGGATCGTCATTCTCAAGGGTGGCCGCGGCGGCCAGGGTAATGCCAGATTCAAGACCTCCACCAACCGTGTGCCGCGATTTTCCCAACCCGGCGAACCCGGCGAAGAGAGATGCCTGCGGTTGGAACTGAAGCTGCTGGCTGATGTCGGGTTGCTGGGATTCCCGAGCGTCGGCAAGTCTTCGCTGATCACCAAGATTTCTGCTGCCCGGCCGAAAATTGCCGATTATCCGTTCACCACGCTGGTGCCTAACCTCGGTGTTGTGGCATATAAAAACTACCGTTCTTTCGTCGTGGCCGATATACCTGGTCTTATCGAGGGCGCCCACGAGGGGGCCGGGCTTGGCCACCGTTTTCTAAGGCATGTAGAGCGGACGAGAATTCTGCTTCATCTCCTTGACCCTTGCCGAACGCATGATTCCGACCCGATCAAGGATTATGAGACCCTTAATGCGGAACTGGCCAAGTTCGATGAAGGGCTTGCCCAAAGGCCGCAGATAGTGGTCGTGAATAAAATGGATCTTCCTGATGTGCGCGAGCTTTTGACGGTAATGCAGCCGTATTTCGAGGCGAAAGGGATTGCCGTGTTTCCGATCTCGGCGCTGACCGGTGAGGGAATCCCCGAGTTGCTGGACGAGATTGCCGGTTATCTCTGGACCGATGACGCATCCGAACGGATTGCGATTGCCGATCAAGAGTGCTAATATTCTGCAGATTACCGGGGCTAAGGATCTGAATGCGCAGGGAGCTGTTGAAAAACGTACGCCGGGTGGTGGTCAAGATCGGCAGCAGGGTGCTGACAACAGCCGATAACGATCTCGACAGGAAAAGAATAGCGGCTCTCGCTGCAGAGATCGACTTCCTGCGGCGCAATGGGATAGAGGTAATTGTCGTGTCGTCGGGAGCCGTTGCTGCGGGTAGGAGTCTGCTCGGGAACGACCGTCCCAGGACGATCCCCCAGAAACAGGCCGCTGCCGCAGTTGGCCAGCCCCGGCTGATGAATGCCTATGAACAGGCGCTCGCACATTTCGGTATCAATACTGCCCAGATGCTGCTGACCCGGGAAGACCTTTCCGACCGCCAGCGGTTTCTCAATGCCCGCGCCACCATCGATACCCTGCTTTCCTGTGACGTGGTGCCGATTATCAACGAAAACGACACGGTAGTGGTCGAGGAGATCAAGTTCGGGGACAACGATAATCTGTCCGCCCTGGTCACCAACCTGTCCGAATCCAACCTTCTTGTCATCCTCACCGATATTGACGGATTCTACGATTCCGATCCGCGGTCGAACCCTGACGCTCGCCTCGTGCCGCTGGTAAAAGGGATCTCGAAAGAGATCGAGCTTGCTGCCGGTGGCAGCGGTTCTTCGGTCGGCACCGGCGGCATGGCTACCAAGATCGCTGCTGCGAAAAAAGCAGGGCGTTACGGCATTCCGACTATCGTTGCCAACGGGGGACGGGACGGAATCCTGGAAAGACTCATGGCCGGAGAGGAACTGGGTACACTTTTCATGCCTGCCGCAGTGAGCCTGAACCGCCGCAAACACTGGATCGCCTACACCCTCAGACCGCGCGGACGGATCATCGTTGATGCCGGGGCGGCCAAAGTGCTCCGCCAGCATGGAAAAAGCCTGCTGCCGTCGGGAATCGTTGCCGTTGATGGTGAGTTCGATCGCGGTGCCTGCGTCCGTATCTGCTCCAGGGACGGCAATGAGATCGGGCGCGGCCTGACCGACTATTCGAGCCGCGAATGCCTGTTGATAAAAGGTCACCAGAGCAGTGAGCTTGAGGATATTCTCGGTTACCGTTACGGCGACGAAGTGATTCACCGGGACAATCTGGTAATACTCGTCTGAGAGAGGTTGCGCACATGACTATAGCTGAACAGATCAGGCAGATCGCCGAGAACGCCAGAAAGGCTTCGCACCGGATGGCCCGGCTTTCGTCCGGGGCCAAGAACGACCTGCTTCTGGCAATGGCAGAGGCACTGGAGGCAGGTTCTGCCGGACTGATTGCGGCGAACGCAAAAGACCTGGAGGCCGGCGCGGCAAAGGGGCTTTCGGCGGCAATGCTCGATCGCCTGATGCTGGATGACAAACGGATAAAAGGGATGGCCGACGCCCTGCGCGAGGTTGCGGCGCTGCCGGACCCGGTGGGCGAAGTGACAAAGATGTGGAAGCGCCCGAATGACCTGATGGTCGGGAAGATGCGGATACCTCTCGGTGTCATCGGCATTGTCTACGAGGCCAGGCCGAATGTCACCGCCGATGCCGCTGCCCTCTGCCTCAAGGCGGGCAACAGCGTCATCCTGCGCGGCGGTTCCGAAGCGATCAACTCGAATCGGGCCATTGCCGCTGTTTTGCAGAATGAGATGATCAAGGCCGGAATCCCTGCCGAAGCGCTGGCCGTCATCCCCTTTATTGAGCGGGAAGGGGTGCTGGAGATGCTGAAGCAGGAGGAGTTGATCGACCTGATCATCCCCCGCGGCGGCGAGAGCCTGATCCGTTTCGTTGTGGAGCATTCGAAGATCCCGGTAATAAAGCATTACAAGGGGGTCTGCCATGTTTTCGTCGATGCATCGGCGGATTTTGCCATGGCCGAGAGGATCATCGTCAACGCCAAGACCCAGCGTCCGGGTGTGTGCAATTCACTGGAAACCCTCCTGATCCATAAGGATGCCGCTCCGCAGTTCATCCCGCTGATTGCGGCGGCACTCGGCAAGCTTGATGTGGAGTTGCGGGGTGACGAGTTGTTTCGTGCGCATGCCCCGCAGGCCAAGGAAGCCACGGAGCAGGACTGGCACGAGGAGTTTCTCGACCTGATCCTGGCCTGCAGGGTGGTGGGTTCCATGGACGAGGCGGTCGATCATATCAATACCTATGGCTCGCTGCACACCGAAGCGATTGTCACCAGCGACTACGCCAATGCCCAGCGTTTCATCCGCGAGGTCAACTCGAGCTGCGTGCTGGTCAATGCTTCCACCCGTTTTGCCGACGGCAATCAGCTGGGGCTGGGGGCCGAGATCGGGATATCCACCACCAAGCTCCATTCCTTCGGACCGATGGGGCTGGAAGACCTGACAACGCAGAAATTCATCGTTTACGGCGACGGTCAGGTTCGTGACTAGTAATGCCGCGGCTGCTCCAGCGCTGCGGGAAAACCTCCCTCCCTATGAAGGGTTATCAAGATGCGTGTAGGGATACTCGGCGGCACATTCAATCCGATCCACCTCGCTCATCTCCGGATAGCGGAAGAGGTGAGGGATTGTCTCGGCCTGGATCGGGTATTGTTCATCCCGGCCGCGTCCCCCCCGCACAAGCCGATGCATGGAGAACTGCCGTTTGATACTCGCTGTGAACTGGTAAGTCTGGCCATCCCGGACAACGAGGCGTTTCAGCTGTCGCGTATCGAAGGGGAGCGGGCCGGGAAATCATACTCAATCGATACCTTGAGGACACTCGGCGCGCAAATGCCGGGTGACGAGTTTTTCTTCATCATCGGTAGCGACTCGTTCGTTGAATTCGGGACATGGCATGAATACCGCGCCATCTTCGAACGGACAAACATTGTCGTGGTGGAGCGCCCGGGCGCCAGAGTCACATCTCTGTTCGATGCTTTGCCCGCAGGAGTCAGACAGGATTTCGTTTACGATCGCGCCGCGAACCGGCTCGATCATTGTTCGGGCCGTAAGGTCCATTATCTGGGGGAATGTCTGCTCGACATCTCCTCAACCCGTATCCGCATTTTGGTGCGACAGGGGCGGTCCATCCGCTACCTGGTTCCTGCAGCAGTGGAGCGGTACATTATTGAACAGGGGTTATACGCAGATGAGCGTTAAAAAAGAGATCAGCAGCCTGGATCGCGCATTGAAATGCGCCGAATATGCTCTGGACAAAAAGGCTTATGAAGTCAGGATTCTGGAGATTGCCCGGCTTTCCAGCATTGCCGATTACCTGGTGATCGCCAGCGGGACATCGGACAAGCAGGTTCAGGCGATTGCCGAATCGGTCCGGACCGGGCTGAAGAAATTCGGCAAGCCGCTGGATATAGAGGGGATGGCAGAGGGGAAGTGGGTTGTCATTGACTACGGCGACGTTCTCTTCCATGTCTTTATCGAGGATCTCAGGCATTACTATGACCTGGACGGCCTCTGGCAGGCGGCGCCGCTGGTGGAGATTCCTGAAAAGTACCTCTGGGAAAGCAAGGGAGCGTGAAGCTCCGCGTTCTCTGGGTCGGCAAGACCCAGGAAGAGTGGGTGCGCCGCGGTATCGATGAGTATAGCGGCCGGGTAAGGCGCTACCTGGCGCTGGAGATCAGCGAGGTTCGGGAAGAAAAAGGGACTGTGGCCGAGCAGATGCGCCTGAAAGAAGGTGAGCGCTTGCTGAAGACCCTGTCGAAAGGGGCGCGGCTGATCCTGCTGGATGAGGCCGGTGAGCAGTTTACTTCGACCGGTTTTGCCGCTTTCCTCGGCCGAGAGCGTGACCACGGCACCCAGGAGCTGGTCTTTGCCGTTGGCGGCGCTTACGGTTTCGATGACGCGGTTCGCAAGGCAGCGTACCGTACCATGTCGTTGTCGAAGATGACCTTCACGCATCAGATGGTCCGCCCGTTTCTGCTGGAACAGATCTATCGCGGACTGACCATACTCAACAACGAATCGTACCATCATTGATGACGGCTTCGCATAAAGTCCATCTGCTGCATTACGCTCGACCTTCCTCGCTGCGACAGCCTCCGGCTACGACTCGCTCCTCAGGTCTCGCAATCCTTGCATATGGAGCTTTCTGCTGTGCCATCTCTCTTCGGTGAGCTTCGATACTATCAGTTTAATTAAAGGGGGAGTTTATGCCTGTAAAACCGTTACTGCTGATGATCCTCGATGGCTGGGGGATCAACCCCCAGACAGAGAACAATGCCGTTGCCCTGGCAAATACCCCCAATCTCAATAATCTGCTCAAAGATTACCCGCATACCCGGGTCCAGACATCCGGGATGGCTGTCGGTCTCCCGGACGGCCAGATGGGAAACTCCGAGGTCGGCCATCTCAATATCGGCGCCGGCCGGGTTGTCTACCAGGACCTGACCAGGATAAGCAAATCGATTGCGGACGGCGATTTTTTCACCAATCCGGTGCTGCTCAACTGCATCGCCCGAACCAAGGCGGCCGGAGGCAGACTCCACCTGGCCGGGTTGCTCTCCGACGGTGGGGTGCATTCTCACAACACCCACCTGTATGGCCTGCTGGAGCTGGCAAAGCGCGAGGGGGTGAAAGATGTGTTCATCCACTGTCTCCTGGACGGCCGCGATACCCCGCCCAAAAGCGGGATCGACTACCTTGAGCAGCTGGAGACCGAGATCAAGCGGATCGGGGTCGGCAGGATCGCCACCGTAATCGGCCGTTACTATGCCATGGACCGGGACAACCGCTGGGATCGCGTGGAAATGGCTTACAATGCCATTGTCTGCGGCGAGGGGGAGACGGCGGCTTCGTCAGCAGCTGCAATCTCGGCCAGTTATGCTGCGGGCAAGAACGACGAATTCGTGCTGCCAACGGTCATTACCTCCGGCGGCGCACCGGTCGGCAGGTTACAGGGCAACGACGGTTTCATCTACTTCAACTTCAGGTCCGACCGCGCCCGGGAGATCACCCGGGCCCTGGCCCTAGATGACTGCCCCGGATTCGAGCGCAAGCAGAGGCCGCGGCTTTCCTCCTATATCTGCATGACCGAGTATGACGCCACCTTCGGCCTGCCAATAGCCTTCGGCCCCGAGGAGTTGAAGAACATCTTCGGCGATGTCGTCAGCCGCTCAGGTCTCAGGCAGCTGCGCATCGCCGAGACCGAGAAATACGCCCATGTCACCTTTTTCTTCAACGGCGGGGTCGAGGAGCCGTTCCCCAACGAGGAGCGCTGCCTGATTCCGTCGCCCAAAGAGGTGGCTACCTACGACCAGAAGCCCGAGATGAGCGCATATCTGGTGACCGACGAACTGGAAAAACGTATCGAGTCCGGCCTTTACGATGTCATAGTGCTCAACTTCGCCAACTGCGACATGGTGGGTCATACCGGCATCATTCCTGCCGCCATCAAGGCGGTAGAGGCGGTTGACAGCTGTGTCGGCAGGCTGGTGTCCAAGGTCAGAGCACAGGGTGGCGCGCTCCTGATCACCGCTGACCACGGCAACGCCGACCAGATGTGGGACCCGGAGAGCAACGGTCCGCACACGGCCCACACCTGCAACCCGGTCTGGCTGGTGCTGGTGGATGACAGCCGCAAAGGGAGCAGCCTGAAAGAGGGTGGTCGCCTGGCCGACATCGCACCGACCATGCTTGCCATGCTCGGGCTGGCCCAGCCGCAGGAAATGACGGGGCACAGCCTTATTGAATAATTAGATAATACAGGGTTTTTTGCCTTAACAAGCCGTCTTGTCAGAGCTCTGCGACAAGATGGCTTGTGTGTTTTTGTAGAATTTAGCACCACTGGCCTTGAAAAATCTCACCTTAAACGGTATCCTGTGACCCTGGTTACTGAAGAAATCCTTATGCCTGCCGATAGGATATAAAGTCTGCTAATCCTGCATCCTTGAAACTAAAGGCTTCCGATGAAAATAGCGAAAATAATCCTGGTGCTTTGCGCCGTTCTGATGGCCACCCCCTGCTTTGCGGCCCGTAAATCGCCGGTTGACGGCGGCCATATTACTTCCGGCATCGGCTGGCGGCTCGATCCTTTTGGCAGCGGCCGTCATGTCTGGCACAACGGGTATGACATCTCGGTGCCTTCCGGGACCCCGGTTTTCCCCACCCAGGCCGGAACGGTCTATTTTGCCGGCCAGTACAAGGGGTACGGCAACCTGGTTGCGGTCGAGCACGGCAAGGGATATGTCAGCCTCTATGGCCACAATGCCGAGATTCTCGTCAAGCCGGGCCAGGAGGTCGACACTAAAACGGTTCTTGCCCTGTCCGGTAGCACCGGGCGCTCGACCGGTCCCCATGTTCATTACGAGGTCAGGCAGATTCCGCAGCTGGCAAAGCAACGCCGCGAGCAGATGGAGCAGCAGATGAAGGCGATTGTCCAGCGTGAAATCGGCGAGTGGGTGGAAACCGAACTCAGCGGCAAGGGTGGTCCCGAGGCTGAGCTGTATCTCCCGGAGCTTGATACCAAATAAGAGCGGTTGCTTCTGATGGTACGAACCGGCATTGCCATTTTGACAATGCCGGTTTTTTTGTGCTGTATCAGGGGTTGAGCAGCTCGTTGGCAAGGAGCTTCGCCTGATCCAGGTATGGGGCAAGGGTTTCGGGAGACGAATCCGGAGACAGTCCGCAGGCACGGATCAGCCGGCAATCCGTGTAGCCGGTCCAGTCCAGGAACATCCGGTACCGGGAGAATATGTCGGCAAAGGATTTTTCGTCGGGGTGCCCCTGGGTCTGAATCATTACCATCTTTTTGCCCGGGGCCAGCCGGCTCGGTGAGGCATTGGTAAGGTAGTCAGGCTTGAGATAAGAAAAGGTCCGGTCGAAAAATCCCTTCATCTGCGCGGTTATGTCGCCGTAGTATACCGGTGAGGCCATTACCAGGATGTCGGCCTCCTGGACGGCTTCGAGCACTCCGGTCAGGTCGTCGTTCAGTATGCAGTGGTCCAGGGATTTCTTGCAGGCGTAGCATCCCTGGCAGCCGCGGTAACTAAGGTCGTTCAGGGTGAATGTTTCAGCAGTGGCACCGAGTCCGACTGCAGCATGTACGAGCTGTCCCGCTATTGCGGAGCTGCAGGACCCTTTCCTGGGGCTGCCGAGCAGGCAGGCTATCTTCATATGTTACTCCTTTCACTTTTTGTCCGGGACAAGAGCTATCAGTATCCGTTCAACCGTGCGCAGGGCGGCGAAGAAGAGTTCCTGCACCGGATTGTTGCGGAAATCGGTATAAGGTCTGTTGATGTAGGCAACCCTGGTTCCGGCAAGGCAGGTCGCCAGGACACCGGTCAGTAACCGGTCGTCCAGCAGGATGACCTCTGCAGGCGTTGCGGCTGCCTGTTCGATGACCTTGTCCAGTCCGTCGGGGTAAGGTTTTTTCCTGACCCCGGAGATGAACCGCATTCCGGGGAAACGGGAGTTGAACCAGTCGATCCGTTCGCGAGTCGGCTTGTTCGAGAGGATGTAGATCCGGTCCGGCCCGAAAACCGTGCAACAGTTTGCGAGCCATTCCGTGATCTCGGCTACCGGTTCCGGCCTGCCGTGGGGGGCAAGTACGCCGTCGAAGTCGAGCGCCAGCACCGTTACGCCACTCTGTTTAAGCGCCTCAGGACTGATGGCATGGGTTTCCCGATCCCTGGGGGATGCGCGCAGAATAGATGCCAGCTTCTGCCGGTTGCGAAAACCGGCTATGAACCCGTAGACAGCGTGATTCATCGCCCTGCCAGGATCTCCTGTTTCACGCCATCGTCAATCAGGCTTTCTTCGATCGCCTCCCGCACCCACGGTTCCTTGCAACGTGCCAGCACCCGGGCCGCGCCTTCGGAAACAGCCGGCACATCACTCCAGAGGGCGTTCCGGATGGATCGAAGCTCGTTTTCGTCCCCTTTGACACCGCTCGCCAACTCCCGGCACCGGCTGCACAGCAGGGCAAGCCCGGCCTCGGACGGTTCTGTCCTGGGGGCGTAGTCCCATGGCCTCAGGTCGTCTTTAGCGCCGCACCATTCGCATACGAACCCGGCCCGCTTGGCAAGATTCTTCCCGAGCGAGTTTATCGCCGCCAGTCGCTCTTGGTTGGCGTTGTAACCTTTAGTCACGGTATCCCTCCTGTTCGATCTCACTGAATACTACACCAGCAAACCCCGGTTGTGAAGCGCTGAAAATGGTTGACTGGCCGGGAATGAGGTGGCTTACTTGATAGTGTCGCGTTAACTCGATCCGGGAGGACGATGATGAATATTGAACAGATGAAAACCGTGCTCAGGGAGATGGTGACCAAGACCGATCTTACCCCGTGCGTGGTAGGGCACAGGGGGGTGGGGAAGACCGCCGGGATCATCCAGGTGAGCCGGGATATCAACTACCGGTATGTTCCTCTGCGCCTGGGCCAGATGGAAGTCGGCGACCTGGTGGGAATCCCTTACCGGGAAGGTGGGGTGATGCACTGGTCCCGCCCCTCGTGGTGGCCCACCGACGATGACCCGCCAACCCTGATTCATTGTGACGAGCTTAACCGCGCCCAGCAGGAAGATACCCTGCAGGCGATCTTCCAGTTTGTCGAGCCCCCCAACGAGGGGCAGCAGCGGGCGTTGCACACGCACAAGCTTCACCACCGGCACCGGGTCGTGGTCACCATCAACCCGCCGGACGGGACGTATCAAGTGGCGCCGCTGGACCGGGCATTGATCGACCGGATGGTGATGCTGTACGTTGAAACCGATTACACCTGCTGGGCGCGTTATGCCCGTAACCGGGGCCTGGACAAGGAAGTGCAACAGTTCATGGCCGTAAATCCCGGTTTTCTGGCCAAAGGGAGTAATCCGATGGAGATGCTGGCCGAGCCGTCGGAACGGGGGTGGGAGATGGTCAGCAGGATCCGCGAGCAGTGCCGCTTTCCACAGGAACTGGCTACGGAGGTCTGTGCCGGGGTCGTGGGGCAGGAGGCTGCGATCGCCTTTCTGCGCTGGTGCGCCGAAAACCGCCACCGGCCGGTGGCCGCGCTTGAGTTGCTCGACAACTGGCCAAAGGTTGTTGATCGGGTCCGGGATCAGCGGGACGATCTGCAGGCAGCCACCATGAACGGCCTCGTGGAGCTGCTGCGGGACGGGATCGAAATGACCCCTCTTCGCGAAGAACACCTGATCGCCTACATCGATATCTTGCCCAGGGATCTCCGCTTCGCCCTGGTAAAATCGCTGCTGAAAATCCCTTCGGTTGCTGCGCTGCTGGCACAGGACCGCTATGACGGCGTCGTTCTGGAAGCGATCCGGGGGATCAGCGCCGAGGCGTGACAATGTCTGACCGGCAGTACCGGCCAGTCTTGCCAGTCCGGTAACCTACCGCTTTGCTCTGAGCAGGGCGGCAAACTCTTCCTGTATCTCCGGCGGCTCGATCCCGGCACTGGCAAGGAGCGCCCCCCAGCTCTTTGCCCCGGTTTTCACCTCGTGATAATACCGGATGGCCTGTTGTTTCGTCTTTGCGGCCAGCAGGGCGGCAATGATCAGCTCCTGATTGGATGCCCCTGACTTGCGCAGGAGGGTCAGGTCGGAGTTCGAAAGCAGACGATATCCGCTCAGTAGCTCATTGACCACGGTTTCTGCCAGCCCGGGATTCCGGGCATTGTTCTGTAAAGCCGCTGCGAATGACGGGCCGCATGATTTTGCCGGAATCTTGGATTCAGTGACGATTTCCCGCCAACTCTTTCCCGACTCCTTTTGCTGCAGCAGGGGTTCCGCAGCTTTCCCTGTCTTCAAGGCAATCCAGTAGGCAATCCAGAGGTCGTCGCTGGATGTCCCCAGCTGCTTTTTCAGCACGACGTTCTTTTTATCAACGCCGAAGACGGCCGCAAACAGTGAGTTCTGAGCTGTGGCCAGGAAATACGGGTCGGCCAGTGTCGGCTGCGCCGGATCGTAGCCGCGATCTTTGAAGCAGTGGCAGGATATCGTCGGTGCTGCAATCGCAGCGGTTGGCACAAGCAGTATGATGACCAGAAGCAGGAAGGATTTTCCGGGCGTTGCCATTCGCATTGCAGTTTTCTCCGCATTATTGGGTAGCTGAACAAGGGGTCTTACCGGTGATGGCATGACATGCACAATGCCAGATTATCGCACCGCATTCATTGACTAAAATCAAGCAATCCGGAAAAGATTATGCCCCACGGAATTCCGTGGGGCAGGGTGAGAGAGGCAATGCCTACATTCCCATGGCACTCAACAACTGCTGCTCTTCCCGGACGGTCCTAGATTCGTAGAGGTAGAGGACTGCCTGTTCGAAGCCGATCACAATCAGCCCGGCAGTAAAGACTATGAAGAAGCGGAGCGGGAGAAAGCCTCCCAGAAGGTAAAACAGATAGAAGATCGTTCTGAACCCGACATGAAGCCATATTCGCTCCGGCTTGCTGCCATCATTCAGCCGTCCGGATATCAGAATTATGTCACAAATTGTCGATACCACGAACACGATGTCGATCATGGACAGAAAGGTTTGTGGTTCGATCACTTGCGTCATGCCGGGCAGCAACGGCCCGAACAGGTCATAGTCTGCCAGGCTCCAGCAAATCAGGCTGGCGGCGAGGAATAGCAGCAGCCCCCATAACCCCTTTTGTGTATGGAGCTGGACCGTTTCGATGCTTTTCATGATCCCTGCCTTCCGGACTGCCGGATCGTGGATAAAGGTCACGCCATCCTCAGAAGCCCCGGATCTCTCTTTGCAGTTTATCGTTCTGATGGAGTTCATGGCTCTCCTCCTTATCATCACTCATTTATCTTCCAGTTTCTGCTTTGCCGAGATCCGCCGCCTGGCCGTGCGTTTCGCTTTCGTCAATCTCTTCCCAGCCGGTCCACATCGGTTTGAAATGCTCCAGCGGCGTATGCCCGAGGGTGGCCAGATAGACATGGGTAAACAGGAAGGCGCAGAGAGAGCTGGCGAAGAGGAAATGAAGGTTGGCGAGAATCTTCAGCCCGCCGGCAAGCAGCACCAGTTCGCGGAGCGGGGTAACGTTCATGATCAGTATTCCCGTCAGGCTCACCATCGGCACCAGGATGAACATGACCGCCAGATATGCCGACTTTTGCAGCGGGTTGAACTTGTTTTCCGGGGTGGTGTGGTGAGGGTTGGGCTCCCCCTTGAAGTATTTGAAGAAATAGAAGATCCCTTGCCGCAGCAGCCCGTGGCGCAAATCTTCACTGTTCGGCATATAGATTTTGAGAATAGTACCGGCAATTATCTTGTAATAAAAAAACCAGAGAGAGAAGGAGATCGCCACTACCAGACCGGCGGCATTATGCAGGGTGATGGCGCTTTTGTAGCTGCCGAACAAATGCACGTATTCAGGAAAACGGATCTGAATGCCGCTCAGTATTAGGGCGATGAACCCGGTTGCATTGATCCAGTGCCAGATCCGGACCGGTGTTGGTTGGAGGTATATTTTCGTTTTCATGACTAATGCTCCTTTCCGTTACGATTTCTGCGGGTCAGAAACCGTAGAACCCCGTGCCCGACCGGCATTACCATGCCGCCTCCCAGGATGGCCAGTCCGATTTTGTTCATGAATTCATTCCGGCTCGATCCCATGAGATAGAGATCCGGGATGTTGTTCAAGGCTTCCAGAATTGCCCCTTTTTCCACCGGGATGCTCGTAACGGAGCCGTCTTCCATCGGCAGGATTATGCTGGATGATTTTACTGCACCGGGCCCTTTGGCATGGCAGTAGGTGCAGTCCCAGCGGTTGTTGATTATTTTGAATGTATGGCTGATCTTGGAAGGGGTCATTACCCCTGCCAGGCAGTATTCGTCGTAAAGAGGATTCTTGTGGAAATCCTTCAACTCGGCAATGGAAACACTCTGATCGCCGTCCCGGTCAATTATCCGCCGGATATCTCCGCCCTGCACGAGCCTCTTCAGTGCGGCATGGGATACCGGTTGGAGACCGGTTCCGCTCTCAGCCATCTTCTTGCCGACAATTGATATGGTAACCACCAGTTCCCTGCTCTCCGTATGGCAGGTTATGCAGGGAATGGTTTCCAGATGCAGTTCTGCCTGCGGCAGCCATCTTGCGTGCTGCGACCACATCATTTCCGGCTTGTGACAACCGGAACACTGCCTGCGAACCTCTTCACTGCTGATTTCCGATAGGGTGAGGACCGTGTGAGGATTGTGGCAGCTACCGCAGGAGGCATTCCGCACATGGTCGCTGTTAACGTATTCAGCGCCGATAGCCTGATGACAGTCGAGACATCCGGTGCTTATCCCGCTTCTGCGGCCGTCCGGGTGAGTGCTGCCAATGGCGTCGTGACAGGTGCTGCAACCGATTCTGGCATGGGTGGATCGTGAGAATTTCATCGGGTCGATGTAATTGTTCTTGCCGACTGCTCCGACACTGCTGTGGCAGGTCAGGCAGACTCTGTTTTTGTCCGGGGAGCCGAAAGCAAATCCCGGGACCTCTGCAGCCGATGCAATGCGGGTGAAGGCTGACAGGGCCAATGCCGTCCCTAGAGGTATGATTACTGCGACAATGTAACTGGCTGCTTTCACGGTCGTTCCCTCCCTGTTAGTTTCATTCTCCTGCCACGGAGTTATTTCTCCCTGTTTTCCGGTGCCGGTTCCGGTTCCGCAACCTTTGTTTCCCTGGCGAGCCCGATCAATCTCGTGATTGCCGGCAGTAACTGCAACACTACTATGAGTGCGCAGAGGCCTATAAAGAACCACAAGAAGAATCCGCCATCATCTTCACGCCCGGTTCCTGCTGCGGCGATAAACGGAACCACCGGCAGAATCAGCCACGCTATCCCTAATGTCATTGCGAACCGTTTCATGATATTCCTCCTTTTCTCCGATACCTGAGCTGCTGCTCTTAGTGTCTGGTGCGGTTCAATTTGTTGAATGCACATTCGACAGCCTTATGCACTTCCTTGTGGTCGTTCGGTGATTCCGGTCTGAGGGCGTGGTAGAAGATATCCTCCTGGCGGATTTTCCTTGCCTGCGGGAGCAATAACTTTTCCGAGACCAGTATGATCGCCAGTTGACGGTTACACATCTTAAGCAGGTTGACCATTTCTGCGGATGATATCTTGCGGTCAAAGTCCGGCCCTAGCAGCAGGACCGGAGTCTTTTTCTGCAAAATGGCACAAAAGGCATGCACCGCCGAGTCGGTTGTCTCTACCTGGTAGCCTTGCCGGGAGAAGTAATCCGCCATTTCCGATCGCAGCTTTGAGTCGCTGTCTGCTATTAAAATTCCCCTCTCGCTCATGGCCTTTTCTCCAATCGGTCTGATGAGGTTATTTTTCCGTTCCGGCTTCCGGAACTGCAGAATGCTTTCCCAGGCGCTTGGCACTTCCGGCTACCCCTTTGACCATGGCTGCAATCATGACAATGGCCGGGATTATCTGAACCGTAATGATTGCACCAAGAAACCCGAGGAAGAGTTTTGACATCAACCCTTCACCTTGTGCTGCCCCCGGAAGGCTTACAAACAGCATCGTGCCGATAACTACCATGGCGATGATGACTCCGTTGGCAGCAACCTCGCCCCATGATCTCTTTCCTGAATCTTTCATGGCTTTTCCCTCCTTTTGGTTTCTGATTACCTGTAATGACTAAAGCAACCGGAGTGCCACACCGTTAAAGCGCACTAATTAAACTGTAATATGCTAAAATAACTGGTTTTTTACGGATTGGGTCGGTTGGTGAATGCTAGTGATCGAGAGGGATGATTCCTGCATTGCGGGAATCTGATATTTGTAGAAAAATTTGTAAATGCTAATAAAATTAAATAAATATTAGTCGAGATTAATTAATGTTTGAAGGGGGGAGGAATTCCCGGAAAACAGGAAATTCCTGTATTTCAGGAATCCGGGCTGGCGAATGTCAGTGGGAGGTGACGTGCTGTTTTTTCAGGAGAGCGTACAGCCTTGACTGGGACAGTCCGGAGACGCGGCAGGCCTCGGTAATGTCATGCCCAGCCTGTTCCATGAGATTATTAAGATACTTCCGTTCCGCCTCGTTATAGATCGATTCACGGAACTCGTGGAGTGGGGAGAGTAACGGGATTGGGCTGCAAGAGTCTGCCGGATCGGTTGTTTGGAGATGTCCAGGTGCCGATTTTAGCGATGAGCGGGCTGCTTCGACCCGTATTTCTGTCGGGAGGTGCATGGAAAAGAGCACCGGTTCCAGACCTGCGGCACCAACTGCCTGTTCGACAGTGTTTGCGAGCTGTCTGACATTTCCCGGCCACTTAAGCGCCTGCAGTGTCTGGATGATCTCGGTGGATAGCCCTTTCGGCGGTATGCCGTGGCGTTCGCAAGACCGATCCGCAAATGTCCGCACCAGGTCTTTGAGATCTTCGAGCCTTTCCCGCAGAGGAGGGAGGTGGATCTCGAACCCCCTGAGCCTGAAAAGCAGGTCTTGCCGGAAACTCCCGGAGTTGACCATCTGGTCAAGATCGCGGTTGGTTGCGGCAACAACCCTGAAGTTACTGGACACCTCGGCCGGACTTCCGATCGGGCGGAAACTGTGTTCCTGGAGGACACGGAGAAATGCTTTCTGGATGCTCTGCGGCAGTTCGCCGACCTCATCCAGGAACAGTGTGCCGTTGTCAGCCTGCCTGACCAGCCCTTCCCGGGCATGGTCGGCACCGGTGAAAGCACCCTTTTCGTGACCGAAAAGCATGCTTTCTATGAGATGCTCTGGCATTGCCGCGCAGTCCACCACCACAAATCTACCGGTGCTGCGGTGGCTGTTTTCATGGACTGCCCGGGCAAAGAGCTCTTTGCCGGTGCCGGTTTCGCCGGTGATCATGACTGATGTGTCAGTGCATGACGCCTTTGCAAGCAGATCAAGGGATTCTTTCAGGCTGGAACTGGTGCCGATTATGGCATCTCTTTTCAACGATACGATCTGTGCACATTTCCGGGCGGCAAGCTTTTGCGCCCGGTATTCAATCGCCCTGGAAAGAGACATGGAGAAGGCTTTTGCCGAGTCCCCTTTTTCGATATAATCCCATGCACCGCTTCTGATCGCCAGTTCTGCCCCTTCCGCATCACCGAATCCGGTGATAATGATAACTTCCGGGGAGCCGGATAAGGCGCCGAATTTGGGGAGCAGCTCCAATCCGTTACCGTCTTGAAGTCTGACATCAAGGAAGACAATGTCGAATTCACCTGAAGAGGCGAGTTCCCACCCTTCTGCGAGGGTCAGGGCGTAAATGGCTTCATGCCCGGCCCGGCGCGCCACATGAAGTAGGGTCAGGCAGATGCCTTCATCGTCATCGATGACAAGAATGCGGGCCATAGTGTTCCCCTAATGAACTCGTTCCAGAGCCCTCCGGATAAGATTGGACATCTCGTTCCGTTCCAGCGGTTTGTATGCAATCTCGTGGACAAAGTTGGGAGTGGTGTACGATTCGTTGCCGTCTCTCCCCCCGGAAAGGTCGCCGGTGCAGAGTACGATCGGAATGTCGCTGCGGATGCCTGCTATCTCCCGGGCAAGCTCGGTGCCGGTCATCTGGGGCATGCACTGGTCGGTGATTATGAGGTCGAATTCCCCTGGCTGCATGCGGAACATTTCAAGTGCCCTAACGCTGTCAGTATGCGCAACAACCGAGTATCCCAGACGTTCCAGCATTTTTCTCCCAGTAAAGACAACATCTTCTTCATCATCCACGAAAAGAATTCTTCCGGTCCCTGAAGCAGATGAGGTCTCCAGCGATCGCTGTTGGGTGGCAGTATCGCAGTACGTGCAGGGGAGGAAAACCCTGAACCTGGTTCCGTTGCCCACTTCGCTTTCGACGGCAATGGTTCCCCCGTAGCTTCTGACAATGCCATGGACCACCGAGAGGCCGAGGCCGGTCCCTTCGGCAGGGGGCTTGGTGGTAAAAAACGGGTCGAATATCCTCTCCGTGGTCTTGTTGTCCATGCCACAGCCATTGTCCTTAACCGTCAGCATGAGGTGCGGCCCGGGGATCAGCCCGGTGAGCCGCTCGGCAGTTTCCTCGTGGATATCGACTTCGTCCAGGCTGACCAGGATTTCCCCTTGCTGGTCTTTCATTGCCTGGATGGAGTTTGTGCAGAGGTTCATGATGATCTGGTGGACCTGGGTCGGATCTGCCATGATCAGCGGCGGTTCGTTGCATATCGATTCCCTGATCTCGATATTGGCATGGCTCGATGCCCTGAGCAACCGGACGCATTCGTGGATAATCCCCTGAACCTGCAGCGGCTGTCGGTCCTGTTCCGTTCTGCGGCAAAAAGTCATGATCTGTTTGACCAGGTTGCGGCCCCGTTGCCCGGATTTGAGAATTACGTCAAGCAGTTCGGCCAGGGGAGAGTCCTCCGGAAGATCGTCTCTGGCCAGTTCTGCACAGGTGATGATCGACGCGAGGCTGTTGTTGAAATCGTGGGCGATGCCGCCGGCAAGGGTGGCAAGCGCCTCCATCCGCTGCGCCTGGCGAAGCTGTCTTTCGAGGCGCTGTTCGCTGGTCACATTCCTGATCAGGACGACATGGCTTGCTGAATGCCCGTCGAGAGAGGAGACCGTCCAGAACGAACAGTCGAGTTCAGTGCGTTCATCTTTCACTGATAAATCAAAATAGCGCCGGTTGATCGGGAACTTTTTCTGCATGTTGCCCCAGATCCATTCATAGAAAGCGCTGTCGATTTCCGTATTCTGGAGGCGCGAGAGCGGACTGCCGAGCATCCGGTCGGGAGAGAGGCCGGTTATCGATGCGATGGCCGGGTTTGCATACTTTACGGTTCCGTTTCCGTCAACAATGATGATTCCGTCATTGGACTGCTGGATTACGGATGCCAGAAGTTTACGCTCTTTTTCGGAGTTCTCCCCCTCGCTTTTGGTGCGTATCGAGGTAATGCCGTAGGAAAGGTCCTCTGCCAGTTCTTCCAGTAGCGAGACTTCACGGTTGTTGAATGCTCCCTTGTTCCCTGCGAAAATAACCAGTGCACCGAAAGCCTTGCCGTTAGCCGTGAGCGGGAGAGAGAGCGATGCGGCGAAGCCGTGATTGATCGCCTCTTCTCTCCATAGTTCCCACATCGGGTCGTATATGATCTGCTGGACAACAATGGACTTGCCGGTCCGGATGGCGGTTCCGGTAGGGCCCCTGCCATGGTCTATGTCGCCCCAGCTGGCTTTCAGGTTGTTCAGGTACCCTTTTTCGTCTCCCCACTGAGCTACGGGGCGGATCGATTTCTCATCGTTCTCTTCGGCAATGCCGACCCAGGCGACTCGATAACCGCCGATTTCGACACAGGTACGACAGACCTCGCTCATGAGCTGGAACTCGTCCGTAGCCCGGATCATGGCTTGATTGCATGAACTGTAACATTTCAGCGCTCTGTTGAGATTGCTGAGCGATTCCTTACGGCGCTTGATCGCCGATTCGCTCTTGCTGACCAGGTAGTAAATCATGCATGAGGTAAGAGTAACAAAGAGCCAGCGCCCGAACTGGTCCGCGTCGCGTAACAGATGGGGAGATATGTTGGAAAGCAGGTCAGGGATGGAGTTGGCAAGGAGAATCCAGGTAATCCCGGATACATAGTAGATGAGTGCTATGGTCAGCGGGGTTAGCCTGGTTTTGAGGAATATGTCGCGCATCCAGGCACCTCATCAAGGGTGGCATGATAGAGAATTAATAACGATTAATTTATTATCGCTCTTTTGCAAGATAAGTCAATATTTCCGTGTTCCCGGGGGGACACATCATTCTGCGTCGGGAATGCCGTCATGTATGTTTTAACCTGTGAATATTGCATGCCCGGCAGATCTGGTGTTACACTGTTGTTTCCGCGGAATCGGATGTCAACCGGTCGCGGTTGACCATGGCTATAGGTGCCAATGAAATCACGTGTCCTGGAAAACGCAATAGTTCGACTCCTCAAGAAACGGCCGTTCTATGGGGAATTCATTCTCAACCTGCATCGGGTCGCGGTTACGACGGCGCACGCGCTGGGAGTCACGATCCGGGACGGAATCCCGCTGCTCTGTGTCAACGAGCAGGCTTTTGCCGCCCTGGCGCCGGGTTCTCAGGAAGCGCTTCTCGAACATTGTGTAAAGCATTTGCTGCACCTGCACATGGCCCGGAGAAAAGAGCGGAATCGTCACTGCTGGGATATATGCTGCGACCTGGCGATTAACCCGACGATCGAAGGGATGCCGGCCGGTTCACCGATGCCGGCGGAGTTCGAGGTTCCTGACGGTCTTGCAGCGGAAGAGTATTACGCCCTTTTGGTGCCCGGATTCGACATCGGCAACCTGTCCGGCCGGGGTATTGGCGCAGCACAGCGGGATCACGGCGGGGAGGTTGGCGCCGGCGACTCGGGGGAACCTGTAGAACAGGCTGGCACGTCAGACGACCACAGCTGCTGGCAGGAGAGTGACAGCACTCCGCTGCGCCTGGCCGAGGAGATGGTCCGGAGCATAACCCGTGAAGCCCGGCTCAAGAGCGATGGCGAAGTGCCGGCTGACATACTGAACCTGGTTGACAACCTGCTCAGACCTTCGGCGATACCCTGGAGACAGGTGTTGAGGCAGTTTGTGGCGACCGCTGGGCGTGTGGGAAGACAATCGACCTGGCAGAGGGAACACCGCCGCTTCAACCATGAGGTGCCGGGAACCAGGAAGCGACATCGGCTGAACCTGCTGATCGGTATCGATGTGAGTGATTCGACGAATATCCTGGCGTTGCGGGAATCATTTGCCCGCGAACTGATGGGGATCGCCAGGGGGAGGGATGCTCAGATAACGGTGCTTTACGCCAACAGCCGGATCCAGAGGGTCGAGAGCTTCAAAGGGGAAAACGTGCATGCTGTCAGTTACCAGGGTGGCGGTTTTACCGACCTGCGGCCGGTCTTCGAGTATGCTCAGTCAATGTCTCCTTTGCCGGCAGCGATCATCTATATCACTGACGGCTTTGGTGACGCACCGGAACAGATGGAGTTTCCGACCTTGTGGGTATTGACCGCCGATGGCGAGAAGCCGGTGCCGTGGGGGGTGGAATTGAGACTGGAGGTTTGACTGGATGTCAGATATGACGGTGATGACAGAAGAGAGTGTTAAGGAAATGCTTGAACGGGCAGGCGCCGATGTGGCGTCAAGGTCGGGCAGAAGCGAGAGTTACGGGGCGCCGCGGGATTTTTCCTTTGAGGTCAAGGCGGCTTTCGGGAACGGTATGGGGCTGCAGATAGTGGCGCGCCAGTTTAATTATCGCGACCCCTGGGAAGTGGGGGGGAGAGTGAATGACATGGTGGATGTTTCCCTGCTGCGGAACGGCTCGTATTCTCCGCTCCCCAAGGGGTTCCCGTATTTCCAGGGGACTGACCAGGAGGAGGGGGTTGATGCGGAACGACTCGCGGAGATCATCACCGTGATCAGGTCGTTTAACCCCAAGCTCTACCTTTTGCAGGAGCTGACCGGCGATATGTAGCTCTTGATGCCGCCGCAAAGCCCTCTGTTATGCGCTCCGCCGGAATCGTTGCCGAACTCTGCCGGATTCAATTTGCGGCAACAATGATGCGGGGTGTCTTGAATTTTCTTCCCACCAGGGCCTTGTGGCGGGTACGCAGGGCAGGGACGTCAAACCTGAGGAACTCGACGAGTTCCTCGTCCTGTAACTTTTCAAGGTACCGGTCGGCCATGATCCCCATCGCTTCGTTGAACTTGCGCGTGGAACTGCCGTGGGCATAGTTCCTTCCCGGAAATCTGCGGATGTCGCCGTTAAATTCCGGGGCGATATGGTACAGCTCATGGAAGATGGTAATCAGCTTTTCACGGAATGACAGGTCGAAAAATCTCGGGAACAGAAAGTAGATGACGTACAGAATCTCTTCGCCATGGGAATTGATCTGCGGCATTGTACAGGTGTAGGTCTTTCTGCCGCGGCGCACCTGCTTCGTGAGCGACCCGTCTGCGAACCGCATGGGGTGAATCTTGGCATATACGCCGTGGATTCCCCCACTGCGGGTTGGAGACAGGCAGACCAGAAGCCTTGACGGCAGAATGTGGCTCAACCCCTCTGTTCTGGCGGCAATGTCAGCGATCAGCCTGTCCAGAGCGCCGGTCAGGTTCAGGGTTGACATGTGACGGCACAATCCCGGAACATTTTGCGAGTTACTGTTTCTGCAGCTTATGGCAGAAGAGGCACCTCATAGGGCCGTCTTTGGGTTTAAGCGGGTGTTTCGGAGGGAACGGGACGCCTCCCTGTTCGTTGTGACACGTTGGGCAACCCTTGTCCGCCTCCATCTTGCCGCTGTTTTTAACAATCTCGTAGAACGGTTTGTGCTTGTCGTCCAGGGGAACCTTGTGGGTCTTCTCTTCGCCTGAAATAGCCAGGAAAATTGCCAGCACTATCACTGCAATACCAATGAATATCCAGTCTTGTTTTCTGAGTTTCATCAACCACTCTCCTGAATAAATGTGTTTCAGTCTCCCTTAATGAAGCTGAAATAGATTAGAACGCCACCTATTGCCAGGCCTCCGAAGGCAAATGGCAGCGTAGAGCTGAGGGTTAGTTCGTTTCCCTCGACCCCGTGAAGCGTGAAGCGCACCAGAAACATGATTGATATGGCGGCAAACATGAACAGGAGCACCGGTTTGGACCGCTTAATTATCGCGTAGAAGAAGATAACCGCGAATATCCCGATTATCCACGGGTTTTCCATGGCTGACTTGAATGTCAGGTTATTGATAAAATTTATTATGTTTTCCGTCTCAAAGGGGGAAACCGCCTGTTCGGTTTTTTTAAGTAATTCCTCTTTTTCCATTGAGCCTCCAAATGCTGCGGAATGGCTTCCTGGTTGGCGTGCAACCAAATATGGCCCATGATATTCACGCAAGAGTAGCATATTTGTATATTTTGTAAATGCCTTGACTTGATTATGGAGCTATCATAAGATTTCTATTTTATTTTTCGCGGCAATCGGTTGATTCAGAGTAATTCGGAAAGACGGGAAAAAGGATGTCTTGGAAGGCAATCGGCATATTCGATTCAGGCGTCGGAGGGCTTACGGTCCTAAAAGAGATCGTGAAGACATTACCTCAGGAAGACACAATATATTTTGGCGATACTGCCAGGGTTCCCTATGGTACCAAATCTCCCGAGACCGTGATCAGGTACTCGCACCAGATTACGGAATTCCTGGTCAGCAGAGATATCAAGCTGCTTGTTGTTGCCTGCAATACCGCCTCGGCGGTTGCGCTTGATTCCCTCAAAGAGGCTTTCCCCATTCCGATAGTGGGGGTGATTGAGCCCGGATCCAGTCGCGCGGTATCTGTGACCAAGACCGGAAAAGTTGCGGTCATCGGTACTGAAGGGACCGTAAAGAGCAGCGCCTACACAAAGGCAATCAAGCGGCTCTCTCCTGATGTTCAGGTCGTAACGCGCGCCTGTCCTCTTTTTGTACCGCTTGCAGAGGAGGGGTGGGTCGATAATGATGTGACCCGTTTGACTGCCGAAATCTACCTGAAGGGGTTGAAAGAGGGTGGCGTTGATACGCTGGTATTGGGGTGCACTCACTATCCTCTGCTCAAAGAGGTAATTGCAGGGGTTATGGGTAACGAAGTACTCTTGGTTGACTCTGCCGAGGAAACCGCGCGAACCGTAGCCGGTATCCTGGGTGAACACGACCTGCTTCGTCCGGTTGCGGAAAAAGGGAACCACCATTACTTTGTCACTGACGTACCCGCAGGGTTCATAAGGGTTGGCAACCGTTTTCTGGGTGGTGAACTGGGCGATGTTTACCAGGTCGATCTCGATCAGTCATTAATAAAAGGAGAAGGCGCTGATGAAGGGGAATAACCCTGCTCAGAAAGTGCGCCACCTGGTAATTACCGGCATAGTCATTCTGGCCGTTGTTTTGGGTGGGCTGTTTTTGAGGAAATATTTAAATCGGGGACCTGTGCCCCAACCACCTCCAGCCCAGCAGGTGCCTGAACAAGGGGTAAAAACGATTACTCTCTTTTTTGCTGCCCCGGAAGGGGGCGGACTGTTACGGGAGTCCCGTGTCATAGAGCCATGCTCAGGATTGGATGACTGCGCCGAAGAAGTTCTGGGAGAACTGATTAACGGCCCTATTGGAGAGCTTTACCCGACATTGCCGGAAACAACCATGTACCATGGGGTCAGCTTCGCAGGTGATACTCTGACGATCGATTTCGGTAAGGAGTTGCAGGAAGGATTGATTTCGGGTTCAGATGCGGAAATGGCAGCGGTCTATTCGGTGGTGAATTCGATTGCCATCAATTTCCCCCAGGTGAAAAACGTAAGGTTTCTTGTTGACGGTAAGCCTTTGGCGACACTCAAAGGGCATCTTGACCTCCGGGAACCTTTGCCGCCTGATTTTACCTTGGAGAAGCAAAGCGACTCGACTCCTACAGAGTCTGCACCCCAAAGGAGACAGCAATGAAGCCTGCACTGCTTAATGCAATCAAAGACAGGGTTTTGGTTCTTGACGGGGCCATGGGGACGCTTCTTCAGGAACGAGGGCTGAAACCGGGGCAGTCTCCGGAAGAGATGAACCTGAATATGCCGGACATTGTTGCCGGGGTGCATCGTGAATACATGCAAGCCGGTGCGGATATTATTGTCACAAACAGTTTTGGCGGTAGCCGGGAAAAGCTCTCCCACTTCGGTCTTCAGGACAGGCTAAAGGAGATAAACTCCGCTGCTGTAAAGATAGCACGGGAAGTGGCGGGCAACGCCGCGTATGTCGGAGCATCCATCGGACCTACCGGCCGTTTTGTCGAGCCAGTGGGAGACATGTCGTTTGACCAGATGGCGGCAGTCTTCCGCGAACAGGCTTCGGCTCTTATTGAGGCCGGAGCCGACCTGATAACATTTGAAACCTTTCTTGATATCAAAGAGCTTCGTGCCGCAGTAATCGCTGTGCGGGAACTATCCGCCTCTATCCCGATTGTTGCGATGATGACTTTCGATGATAATGGCAGGAGTGTCCTGGGGAGTTCTCCCGAAGCTGTAGCAATAACGCTGGAAGCCGTTGGCGCCGACATAATCGGTTCCAACTGCGGGCTCGGAGTGGAAGGCATTTACAATATCCTTGCTGCGATGCGAAAGGTAACGGGGCTTCCTCTGATTGCCCAGGCAAATGCCGGTCTGCCGCAGCTCAAGGACGGGGTCACTGTTTTTCCTGCCTCTCCCGAGGAGATGACCTTTTACCACGACAGGTTCCTTGATCTGGGAGTAAGGATTATCGGCGGCTGCTGCGGCACCACTCCAAACCACATCCGGGTGATGAAGGATGCTCTTGCCGGCAAGGATCAGTCGATGTGTCAGGTGGGCCCATCTTCGGGCCTGACCTTGCTGTCGAGTCGAACCGGGTATGTCGCCGTAGGTGGAGACAACCCGGTTGCCATTATCGGCGAACGGATAAATCCCACCGGCAAGAAAGGGTTTGCATCCGAGCTGCGCGAGGGGAAAGTATCCTATATCCGCAAGGAGGGATCTGAACAGGTTTCGGCCGGTGCGGCACTTCTGGATGTCAATGTCGGCACTCCCGGCATTGACGAGGCGGCAGCCATGGAGCGGGCAGTATTCTGTCTGACCGGTACGGTTCCGGCTCCGTTGGTTCTGGATTCGTCGAGTCCGGAGGCGCTTGAAGCCGGGCTTAAGGCTGCCGATGGAAAGGTCCTGGTAAATTCGGTTTCCGGCGAGGATAAGAGCCTTGCCCGGGTACTTCCGCTGGTGAAAAAATACGGGGCGGCAGTTATCGGCCTCGCCCTTGATGAGCAAGGCATTCCGAAAACTGCCGAAGGCCGGCTGGCTGTGGCTGCAAAGGTGGTTGATGCTGCCGGTAAGGCAGGAATACCAAGTAAAGACATTCTGATAGATTCACTGACCCTGACGGTGAGCGCCGAACAGAAGGGGGCCATGGAGACCCTCCGTGCCTTGCGGCTGGTGAAGAGCTCCCTGGGGGTCAATACGGTTCTGGGGGTCAGCAATATATCTTTCGGTCTCCCGGCACGCCCTGTCATCTCTGCGGTATTTTTTTCGATGGCAATGGCTGCGGGGCTCGATGCCGCGATCATAAACCCCAAGGAGCGTCAGATGATGGATGCCTTCCGCTCCGCAATGGTGCTGCTCAACCGGGACGAAAACTCTTCGGCGTATATAGAGGCATATAGGGACTTGGGTGATGCGGTGCAGCCGCCATCCGTTGCTGCGATGCCTGTCGAAATCCGCGGGCGTCTGGCGGCGGCGGTAATCAATGGGGACCGTGACCAGGTTGTGTCCCTGGTGGAGGAAGCGCTTGCAGAAGGACTTGCCCCGGTTCAGGTCAGTAATGAAGGGTTGCTCCCCGGGCTTGAGGAAGTGGGTAAACGGTTCGAGAAGAATCAGGTTTTTCTTCCTCAGGTAATGCGATCTGCCGAGACTATGCAGGCCGCATTTGCCCGGCTGAAGCAGGAGATGCAGGGCGTAGGGTTGGAGAGTAAAGGGCGCATACTCATGGCAACGGTTGAAGGGGACATCCACGATATCGGAAAGAATATTGTTTGCACCCTGCTTGAAAACCATGGTTTCGAGGTGGTTGATCTGGGGAAGAACGTGTCTGCCGATACGATCGTGCGCAAAGCATCCGAGTTGCAGGTGGATGCTGTCGGACTGTCCGCCCTAATGACCACAACCATGTCTGAAATGGAGAATGTGCTCGATCGATTGAAGTCGGCAGGGATAAAGACGTTCTCGATGGTCGGAGGGGCAGTGGTTACCCAGGAATACGCGGATCGCATTGGTGCGGATCTGTACGCCAGGGACGCCATGGAGGCGGTAGCAAGAATAAAAGAGCTGCTGGGGCGTAACTGACTGACCAAAAGCCGGATCCGCGGCATTTTTAGATTATTGCATCTGTGCTTTGGGTGTGATACGTTACCCTCTACGCGATTTGGCGGACTTATAGATCTAATGGTGCAAGAACGATGGTCGTGGGTTTTAATCATAACGTAATGTACAAAGGTGCGGTTTACCACGTTCAGACGGAAGACAGTGGCATATCCAATCCTCTGATTACCACACTTCTTTATTCTGAAGGGACAATTCTGGCATCAAAAAAGACCAGCTATGCCGACATAATCAAGGTCGATCAACTTGAAAAGGTAGTAGAGGAACTGATGAAAGAGCAGCACAAGGAAATGCTTCGGAACTTGAAAAACGGAGAATTTGACGATCGTATTGCGCAACTTGCTTCCTGACCATTACTTCCCGGCGCCAGTTAGGATTCTCGATCAGCTCCCTTCCCCGGCTTTATATGCACATAGATTTCCCAAGAAAGGATTATCCCCCAGTGAAAGAAACCATCGCAAAACTTGAGGAGAAGGCACGCAGCCTGCGCGTTTCCATAATCAAGTCCCTGCACAAATCTCAGTCCGGCCATACCGGCGGTTCCCTGTCGTCAATAGACATCATTACGGTACTGTATTTCCATAAAATGCGTCATAATCCGGCCGAGCCTTTGTGGGCGGGCCGCGACCGGTTTGTGCTGAGCAAGGGGCATGCCGCGCCGGCTCAGTATGTTGCTCTTGCCGATGCGGGCTATTTCCCTAAAGAGGATTTGATGACGTTGCGTCGCCTCGGGAGCCATCTCCAGGGTCATCCGGACAGTAAAGTCACGCCGGGAGTTGAAGTATGTACCGGTTCTTTGGGGCAGGGTCTTTCAATGGCCAATGGGATGGCCATTGCGTTGAAGCTGGACGGAAAAGCAAATCGCGTCTACACAATGCTCGGTGATGGTGAGTTACAGGAAGGGCAGGTATGGGAAGCCGCAATGGCGGCGGCCCATTACAAGCTGGACAATCTGTGTGCCGTGGTAGATGCCAATGGGCTGCAGATCGACGGGGAGGTTGAGCGTGTCATGGCCGTCACCCCCATTGCGGAAAAGTTCCGCGCCTTTGGGTGGCACACCATTGAAATCGACGGACACGACATTGGCGCGATTATCAATGCCTTTGATCAGTCCGAACTCTTAAAGGGAAAACCGACCGTGATTGTTGCCCGAACCGTAAAAGGCAAGGGGGTCTCATTCTTCGAGAACAAGGCTTCATATCATGGGGTAACGCCCAGCGATGAGGAACTGCCGAAGGCGCTTGAATGTTTGGGAGAGCAGTGCAATTTGTAAGAGCTTTCAGCCTCGGCTAACCCGGCAATGGAAGCTTTCTCACTTGTTACCAGAAAGGATAATTAATATATGAGCGGAATGGTGGCCACCAGGGATGCCTATGGTGAGGTTCTTGCTGAACTTGGCGTGGATAACGAACAGATAGTGGTTCTTGATGCCGATCTTTCCGGGTCGACGAAAACAGCTCTCTTTGCGAAAAAATTCCCCGATCGTTTTTTCAACATGGGGATTGCTGAGGCAAACATGGTAGGAACTGCGGCTGGCCTGGCCGCGGCAGGCAAGATACCGTTTGTGTCGACCTTTGCAATTTTTGCGTCAGGCCGGGCCTGGGAGCAGGTTCGCCAGTCGGTTGCCTATCCCAAGGCGAATGTGAAGGTCGTAGCAACACATGGCGGGGTAACCGTCGGAGAGGATGGCGGTTCGCACCAGTCGGTAGAGGATGTTGCCATCATGCGGGCAATTCCCAACATGACGGTTATCGTGCCTGCTGACGGGGTTGAGACAAAAGCCGCTATCAGGGCGATTGCCGGTTCTAAAGGGCCGGTCTATGTGCGGCTGGGGCGTAACAAGGTCCCGACTCTTTTCCCCGATGATTACCGGTTTGAAATCGGCAAAGGGTGCGAACTGGTTCCCGGCACCGATTTTACATTTGTGACTACCGGTTTGATGACCGCTGCAGCCGTGAAGGCAGCAGAGATTCTCAAGAAGGAAGGGGTTTCCGCCCGGGTTGTTCATCTGGGGACAATCAAGCCGCTTGACCAGGATATTCTCCTGAAAGCCGCGCAGGAGACCAAGCTGATAATTACCGCCGAAGAACACTCGATTATCGGCGGCCTCGGGGGAGCTGTGGCTGAACTGCTTTCCGAGCTGTGTCCTGTCCCAGTCCACCGGATTGGGATCAATGACCGGTTCGGCACATCAGGGAAGGCCGAAGAGCTGCTGAAATATTTTGGTCTTACTGCGGACGATCTTGCTGACTCCGCCAGGGAAGCACTTAAGAAGAGGAACTGATGCCCCTTTCTTCCCGTAAATACTGCGGGGGATTTACCTATCTGGCTGCCCTGTTCATGATCATGATCATGGGAATAATGCTGGGCATGGTCGGTCAGAGTTGGTCTGCGTTGATGAAGCGTGAGCGGGAAGAGGAACTCTTTTTCCGGGGCTCCCAGATAAAGGATGCAATTACGAGTTGGTACACTCCGAGGTCCGGCCAGCATGCCGCGACACCGCTCAGAGAGCTCAAGGATTTACTCAAGGACCCACGGTCACTCACTACCATCCGTTACCTCAGGCAGATCTACACCGATCCTGTGACGGGTAAGGAATGGGAAGTCATTTCCGGCCCGGTAAAAGGCAAACCCTTTGTCGGCGTTATCGGCGTCAAGAGTAAAAGCGACGCGGCCCCTTTGAAGCAAGCAGGCTTTCCTGAAGAATACATTACCTTCGAGGGGAAGACCAAATACAGCGAATGGGAATTTGTGTACGGTCAGACTCAGCTGCAAGGATCGCTTAAGGTTCAGATGCCCAAATCACCATTACTGCAATGATCAATTCTTTAACTGTGCGGCACAAGGTTTGGCTGGTTAATAAGTCTTATTTCTCTCACTTCGAGATCTCATCTTTAAGGAGTTTGGTTGATATTCCGTAGCCTGACAACCCGGGTCATATGCATATCGATCATCCTGCTGGCCTTCGGTATAAGCTTTTTTGCGTTCCTGAACCTTCGTAAAGAACAGGCTCAGCTGATCAACTCTGCGCGAGAAAACACCGAGTTGCTGCTGAGGACAGTTGAAGCCAGCATTTACAATTCCATGCGGATCGGGAATACCGAAGATGTCCAGGTGATTCTCGAAATGGTTGGTCAAAACCCCAAGCTCACCAGTGTTCGCATCTTTCACCCGCATGGGATGGTACTTCGGTCTTCACATCCAATGGAAGTGGGAAAACCGGTTGATGGCTCCGATTACAATCTCTATGTTCATAACAAGAAAGAGGGGGTTTATACCGTAGACGGGCTGGGTGATCTGCTGAAGATGATAAAACCCATTTATAACGAAGAGCCTTGTCATGCCTGTCATGGCCATAAGGCGAGGGTGATCGGTGTTCTCAATGTAAACTACTCGCTGTCAGAGACCCAAAAGAGGATGCTGGAGGCAACCAAGCTCTTTTTTATTTCCACAGCGGCTATTATTGCATTTTTGTCAATTGCCATATCCTTGGTCCTGCTGAAATTTGTCCGCAAACCATTGAACTTGCTTGTAAACAACATGGCAAAGGTGGAGAAGGGTGACCTTACGGTACGTATGAATTATATCGGCAAGGATGAAGTGGGGCAGTTAGCTACCAGTTTTGACTCAATGGTTGATCGGCTTGATGTTGCCAAGAAAGAGCTGGAGCAGTTTCACTTTCAACAGATGGAACGGGCTGATCGGTTGGCATCTGTTGGGGAGATGGCTGCGGGGATAGCCCATGAAATCAAGAATCCCCTTACCGGAATTGCTGCCGCCATCAGTATAATAAAGGAAGATTTCGATAATTCCGATCCTCGTTCTGACATATTGACCGAGGTTCTGGACCAAGTTAAACGTCTCGACAAGACAGTGAACGATATGTTGTTCTTCGGGAAGCCTTCTCCCCCGGAGTTCGTTTATGCGGATATAAATGCGATTTTGAATAAAACGCTGGTGTTTGCTTCCCAATACAAGGGAGGCAAGCATATCGACAAGAAACTCCAGATTGCCGAGGATCTCCCTTATGTTTATGTAGATCCGAAGCAGATGCAGCAGGTTTTTCTCAATCTCATTCTTAATGCTTTTCAGGCAATGCCCGGTGGGGGAGAGCTAACCCTGATTACCGAAAAATTGATTGAAGAAGGAAACTGCCTTGTTCAGATAACCATTGCCGATACCGGTGAGGGTATTCCTGATCAGGTACTGGAAAAGCTGTTTACGCCATTTTTCACCACTAAAGCCCAAGGGACCGGACTTGGTTTGGCAATCTGCCACAAAATTGTGAGCCAACACAACGGCACTCTTAATGTAACAAGTGAGTGCGGCAAGGGCACTAAATTCATAATCAATCTTCCGGGAGTCCAGGACATGGATCTGCAAAAGGGACCAGGGCTCCCATTGATAAAGGAGCCGCAATGAAGAAAACCCGTATCCTTGTGGTAGACGACGAGCACTTGATTCGCTGGTCTCTGGAGCAGAATCTGAAAAAGCAGGGGTATGACGTACTGACTGCCGGATCTGGCGAAGATGCCCTCAGGATTGTTCGCGAGGAGCAGCCTGATCTCGTTCTTCTGGATGTCCAGCTCCCCGGATTGAACGGGATTCAGGTTCTTGAGAAGATCAAGGAAAACGACGAAGACATCATTGTCATAATGGTGACGGCACAGGGAGCACTTGAGACCGCTGTCACCGCAATGCGTCTGGGAGCCTACGATTATATAAACAAACCTTTTAACCTTGAAGAGATGGCAATTGTCATCAAAAAGGCTCTTGAAACATCTGATCTCCGCAGAGAGGTAGCAAGCCTTCGCAGCGAACATAAGAAGTTTGGGTCGCCAAATATCATCGGCAAAAGCCGGCATATGGGTAATGTGCTGGATATGATGCAGAAGGTTGCGAAAAGTGAAGCCTCGACAGTTCTTATCCAGGGGGAATCCGGGACTGGAAAGGAACTTGTCGCCAAATGGATCCATTTTGCTTCCAGCCGTTCTGATAAGCCGTTTGTAGCAATAAACTGCGCGGCTGTTCCGGCAACGCTGCTGGAAAGCGAACTGTTCGGGCATGAAAAAGGATCATTTACCGATGCCAAGGTTACCAAAAAAGGATTATTTGAATTGGCCGATGGCGGCACGGTTTTTTTAGATGAAATTGGTGATATGGATTTTGGTATGCAAGCCAAGCTGTTAAGGTTTCTTGAAGATCGGAACTTCAGGCGCATCGGGGGTACCAAGGCAATTTCAGTGGACGTCAGAATTATTTCTGCCACCAACAGGGATCTGATCAAAGCAATCGAGGAGAAAAATTTTCGGAACGATCTTTACTACCGGCTTCAGGTGATCCCCATTTACCTTCCACCCTTGAGAGAGCGCAAAGAGGATATTCTGCTTCTTGCTCAGCACTTTATTGACGTATTTAATAAGGAGTTCAACAAGAGTGTGAAAGGAATATCGGGCCTTGCGGAGAAAATGCTTGCCGACTATAACTGGCCCGGCAATGTGCGGGAATTAAAAAACGTTATCGAACGGGCGATTATTCTCGGTAATGAAGAAACCCTTCTCCTTGAACACCTCCCTCTGGAAATCGTCGCAAAATCATCTGCAGCTGCAACTCCACAAGTAACCACATTCAAACTTCCGCCTGAAGGAGTAGATATAGAAGAAGTTGAGAAGGAGCTAATCCGTCAGGCGCTGGAAAACTGTGACTGGAACCAATCCAAGGCTGCCAAGAAACTCAATCTGGGGATTGATGCGTTCAGATACAGGATGAAAAAGTTTGGATTTCTTAAATAACTTAGCTTATAATGCGCTGGCTCAGTAACTGGCTGTAATTGAGTGATTCTGTCCTGCCATAGCGAGTCCTGCAACTAATGGCTTAAAAAATACTGATGATTGCGGATGGGTAATGGGCACCCATGTTGCATTAATGACGATACTGTAAGCGTGGAAACCGAAATCACAAGGAACGAATCTCCAATAAAACCGGAGGAAATAAAATGGCGGCACGAGTTCAAAGTAAATTAGCATTGCTGGTCATCTCGCTGATAGTGGCAGTTATTTCGCTGCCTATGACTGCTGCAGCGATATCAATGCCTACATGGGCAAAACCCTTGGGCGGAGTCGGTTCAGAGCTGCGGGCGCCGATAAGAATCGCAGTTATGGATAACGGCGGATTTTATGTCTCGGATCCAAGAAATGCCGGCCTTCTTAAGTATAATGCCTCTGGCGTGCTTCTGCAGAAGATAAAGACTTCGGGGGTGCCGCAGTCGGTAGCGATTTTGCCGAACGGCAATCTTGTTGTCACCATTTCTGCTTTCGGCCATTCGTATGGTTCTATTGTTGATTCGGTCAGCGGGTTGGAGATTGCCCGTTTGAGAAATTCTTCCGGCCAGGAATATAGTTTTGGTTTTGCGGATGGTATTACTGTTGATGATGGTGTCGGTGCAAACGGACGTATTTATGTTGTTGACGTTAAGGAGCTAACGGTTAATAAGTTCAGCCTGGAAGGCGTTTATGCGGGCGACAGCGAGCGATTCAGTGTCAGGGGGGCTCCGGTGGGAGTTAATGCCTTGGCTGGTGTGCCAACGTCAGTCCCTTCGTTTATTTCCTTTGAAAAACAGAGTGGCTTGCTTGCAGTTGTTGATGAGCGTGTGCTCGGCGATTCATCGGCACGTTGCATCCGTTTCTATCAAAAGAATGGCACGTTTGTGCGTGGTATTGGCGTGAATGGGCCAGCCGGATCGCTTACCTTTTCAAGTCCACAGGCCGTCACGTTCCAGTATGATGGTACGGCTTTGAAGAGAATGTATGTTGTCGATACCTTCAATAGTACTATCCAGGCAATAGATCCAGCAGGGGTGTCAAATCCTAATTCAACTCCTGTTTTTCTCGGGTTTATGGGTGATTATGGTTTTGATCCTGCAAAAGGTGAGCTGCACCTGCCGGTTGATGCGGCATTTGATCAGGGCCGCAGGCGGCTTATCGTGGTAAATGGTAAAGGAAATGTGATTTTTTATGGTGTTGATGGTGGGAATACCCCGGCGACTGCTGTCCCGGCTCCGCCTGTGATTACTCTTGATGTTCCTTATAACGTCGTTAATACCTCGTCGATCCAGGTCGGTGGTACAGTCACTGCTGGTTCAGCGGTTTCGTGTGTTCTTAACGGGGTGCCGCTTGTGCGGGGAGTAGTCAATGGCACGGCTTGGTCTTGTAATATTGCCGGCCTTGCTCAATCGGATAACCAGATTTTGGTAGTGGCTCAGAATGATTCCACATCGACTGACAGCAAGACTGCCACTGTAAAGTATGTTGTTAATGGGCCGTCGATAAAGGTTGATCCGGTTCCTAACTATGTTAAGGCCGCTGCTTTGACATTGGCAGGAGATACGGATGCCGATACGGTCAGAGTGTGTAATCCATCGCCGACCAATTGTGTGGATGCGAATATAAATACTTCCCGGTGGTCTGCCGGTATAACTCTCGCCGAAGGCAATAATGCAGGTATTACGGTAGAGGCAACGAAAAATGCAACTCAAACTAGCCAGGCTGTTCATAATATTGTTCTTGATATCAAAGCGCCAAAGCTAAAGGCTTCTGTAGTTGCTCATGACTCGACAGTGCGTGATCAGATTCAGAACATCACCGGTCTGGTCTCTGATCCGGAAGGACTGCTCGAGAGCGTAACCGTTAATAGCTATGCTGCAGCAGATGCGACAACTCCGCTTACGAGTCAGGTGGCGACACTGACGAAGAATGGGATATTTAGTGTGGCATTGTCCGGAGTTACTTACTACGATGTGGTAGCAAAGGACCTCGCTGGTAATGAAACCAGAATCCCTGATCCCGCAACTTCTGGCGGTAGGACGAAGAATGCAATTAAGTATAATCCGAATCTGTCGAAAATTACTTTAACATCTCCTGATGTCGCCGATGCTTCAGTCGTGACGGTTGCGTCTGGGCAGTCGTTGTCCGGAACCTTTGACAAAGAGCTGACCGGGCTTAGCGTCAATGATTTGCCCGTCGATCAGTTTGATGCGGTAAATAAAACCTGGAGCACCCGTTTTAACTTGAATTATGACTCGGTAACAAAGGATGGCTTGAATGACCTCCAGATCAAGGGATCTGACGGTTCTACCGCAAAGGTGACGTTTGTGTATGATCCTGCCAACCCGGAAGCGACAATAGTAGAACCGAAGGTGGACTCGGCAACCAATTCGTCCACTTACCAGTTGAAGGCCATGGATGGGACTGCGGTGATCCTGACTAAGACCTTCCAGGGGAAAACTGATGTCGTTGCCAGTCTGGCGCCATTTAATGTGACTTTTGATGCCGAGGGGTCTTACCCCGTTATTCTGTCCGCCAATGATTCCAATGGCGCTTCCAGTCAGGTTGTGCGTAATATTATTTTCGATAAGACTCCGCCGGCACTTGACTATACTCCTAGGTACAATTCAACCATCTGTACGTACAATCAAGGTGTGTTCGTTTCATGCCTCAGCGCATGCCCTGGGAGTCCTGATGGCGTATGCAGCCAGTCTACATATACCGGAACGATTGAACCCGGTGCATCTATATCAGTTATAAATGCAACCACAAATGCACCGCTGTCAGCTCCGAACGATTACACGATTGCTTATACTGACGCAGGCAAAACATGGACCGTAACAATGGGTGCAACTCGTGACCCGTATAACACCATTATTGTTGCTGCCGATGCCGCTGGTAACGTTACCAGGAGCTTCCCGGCAGTTCCAGATGGGAATATGGATGGTGTTAACGGATTCACTCAAGACGATGCTAATCTTTGTCTTACCAAGGTTTCTTCTTATGGGCCAAAAGTTGCTCCTGATTATCCAGGCTTTGCTAAGCTTACGCCGCAACAGCTGGCACATGGGGATATCGGCCCTCTCAAAAACGGTGCAGCAAATCCGGATGGCTATATTGACATTGTTGACTGTCTCCTTATGATTAGAAAGTTGAATGGATACAGCGTTGGTTACTAGAAAATTATTTAATGAATATTTTGTCAATACGAGTACAAGGAAAATTTACATGCTTTCTCAGGAGCGTGCTATGAACAAGTCGTGTATCAAGAGTTGCTTAATTGCAGTTGTTTTGGCGGTGCTGGTGCCATGTCTTGCTTATGCAAGACCACCGCATGACACACAAACAGATTGTAATACTAAGTGCCATCAAACACATAAGACACTTGGCAACTCTGGTTACAACAACATCTGTCTTAACTGTCACAGATATGGATCGAGTGATCCGCGTTATGCTCAGATTTATCCTTATGTGGTTAGCGATCAATCAGCGCAGACCGGTCCCAGCTTGGGCGTTCTGACTCCAGGTTCAATGAAGAGTTCCCATAACTGGGAAAATTCTGATAATAATCCCAGGGTTGGCGCTTTACCCCCTACAAACCCTGCATTATTGGGCCCAAACCCATCTGACCCTTCAGTTGCGAACATGTTTGCCGGCAAACTGTTTTGTGCCAGATGTCACTCGGTCCATGGTGCCACCGGTTACGCTGATTCAGTGGCAGAGCCATTTCTGCGTGTTCCCAATGATCAAGACCAGATGTGTTTAGACTGCCATAGGCCCAGAAACGTACCCTCTCAAAGTTACGGATCTCACCCGGTTAACGTAAACTACAGTTCCATTGCTAAGCGTAAATCCGCGGAGTATTTTTATCCGCCTGTCAACTCTAATCCGGCTAACACCACCGCGGAAATGAAGATCATCGGCGGTAAAGTATTATGTTCGACCTGCCATGGGGTTCATCATTCGGATTCAAACAGCAGAACGCTTGATAACTTCTCGTCAGTGATTTTTAACAGGATTTCGAGCTCGACTGGCTATCTCTTGAGGACTGACCTGAAGGGGACTAACGCTTCTGACCGGAATATCTGCACAAACTGTCACAAGACTACGGATGATGATGCAAATGCAAAAGTCAAGAGCCACAACGGGACATTGAAGAAGCAAAACATTCAGTGTGCTGACTGCCATGGCGCTCATGTCGATGAAGTTCAATATGATGCCGATGCCGGTAATAGCAATCCTAACGTGTTCTTGATCAAGCGCTTCATGGCCTACACGTCGGCAATCTCAAACGGAAGAAATCCTAAAGTAATTTTCCAGTACACCTCTCTCTCGCAGCGTAACTATAACAAGGACAAGTTCGGTGTATGTTTGGCATGTCACAAGACGCTTCCCGATACGATTGAACAGCACAAATCGCCGACAACAGCCGCTACATGCGAGCAATGCCACACCCATAAAGCGGGTTTCTCGGCAAACTGTACCGATTGCCATGGCATGCCGCCAAGGGTTGATATAGAGGGTGGTCCCTACGGTTACGGAAAGGGATATAAAAACTTAGCTGGGGCAGTTGACGAGTCGTTATCTCCGCATCAGAGTCATGCGGGAGGAACTGACGCGAACAATTATTATATGTTCAGTTGTAATGAATGCCACAAGGGCAATACCCACGGTAACGGTACGTTCCAGGATGTATTCAAGAGTCTTAACGGCACAAAGGCCGGCATGGTGCCGCCTGGATACACGACTTCGTACAATCCCGCAACTCGCACCTGTTCGAACGTTTACTGTCATAGTAATGGTGTCCCTGTAAATAGAGCCCCTGACTTCAAGCAGATAACCTGGGGTAACAATATTAATTCAATAATCACGTTGCCGCCAGAACAAAGGTGCAATTCGTGCCACGAGGCAGTACCGACTACTAACGCGCATACCAAACACTTGACAAATGGGCTCTTGAATGGCTGTGTCAACTGCCATGCCAATACCGTATCCGATAATACCACTCTTCGTCCTGAGGCACGGTTGACCGGCGGCACCCATATCAACGGCTATAAGGATCGCCGTTTCTCCGGCACAATTGGTGGTCAGGTTCTCGATGGTACAGAATGCTCAAACGTTTACTGTCATAGTAATGGCAGAGGAACCACTCCGATTACAGCTCCTGTGTGGTCTGACCCGTCAACTGGCGCCTGCGGTACGTGTCACTTTGCTTCGGCAGGTTCTTCACGTGATACTTATGCGCACTTTGCCCATCTTTCTAGTGCATATGGTCCGCTTGACTCAAAGCAGTCACCGGAATCATGTAATTCTTGCCATGCCTATCCTACGGCTCATGTTGATGGCAATATCAATTTCCCGGATAACGCAACCTGTACGACAAATTGCCATAAAAACAGCCCCCTCCCGAATTGGAGAGAGGTTCCGCATGTCCGCCTTGCCTGTGAATCATGTCATGCCGGCAATCTTTCGGTAATAGACGGCAAGACCGCTTCTGATAAATCGCTATTTGTCGCTGGTTATGGTCACAAAAAGTTTGGGAAGGCATGTTCAAGTTGTCACAATCCTGATTCCAAGCACTTCAACATTCCTGTCAATGGCAATACCAAGAGGCTTATCCCCGAGCTGCAGGGAGCCACGAATGTCCAATGTCAATATTGCCATAATAACGTCAGCCAAGTCCCGACTGCTCGCTTCAGAAACGTGAGCACCCATTTCATGCCGGCTGATTACGGGAAACCAACCGCAACAATGGCGTGTACTCAGTGCCACGATGTCCACGGAACAACTAATATGTTTTCAATCAGGACATCGATATCATTCATTAACAGCACGGCCCAGACCATCACTTTCAATACTATTTCATCTAACACCAGCTTCGTATTGCCGAACGGTAGAGGGCTCTGCCAGGTTTGCCATACTCAAACTAAGGTATACAGGGCCGGCGTGACTGGACAGACTCATAACATCAGCACAAACTGCCTGAAATGCCACAAGCATGGCGGTCCTGATGGCGCATTTGCAAAAAGTGGCGGTGGATGCGACGGTTGCCATGGTTATCCGCCGATCCCGAAATCCTCGATCAGGATGTCTAAGTCGGATCCGTTGTATGCTTCCACCTATAAGACAACCTATGGTTTCTCCGGCAATTTCTCAAGTGCTCGTTACGAGGACTACTCCGGTGGTGGCGGTGCCCACTTGAACCATGTTCCTGATTTTGCCCGACCTGATGACGGTTGGTCCAGATGTGCCGTATGCCATTCCGGCGGCGTAAACAGCCCGAGTTCGCACGGTATGAGCGGTAATCTCAGCACGGATCTGCAGACTATTACGGTGAATATTGATGCTGCCGCTAAATTCAATAACTCGCTGCAGATCATTTACTCCGGTGCACGGCTCGTGACACCTCCGGATAACAAATCCGGTTCCTGCATGAATATCAGCTGTCACTACCAGCCGACTCCGCGGTGGAGTAAAGATCGCTAACTTTTAGGTAACTCTTGTTCTGAGGGGATGGTTAAGGCCATCCCCTTTTTTTTTGCAATTTCCCACGACTTGTTATTGTTTAACGAGTGCCTATGGATAATATTCGGATCTTTTTGTGAACTGCATTGTTTTCGTCTGGCTTGAATTTGAACAGCATATTTCTAGCGACTGAATCCATACTGCGAAACGAAATATGTTTTGAACTGTGAGGCTGGGAGGCAAGTTAATCGGGTGTAAAGCCTGTGTGTTCCAAGGAGCAGGGGCACTTCAATGCCACCTGCTTAGTCGCTAAAATATGCATATACGCTCAAATATTTATGCGGCCATATAGTATTTACTGCCTTTAATGAAGATAGTGGTTAACATGCCCAGAATTGTTCAATAAAATTTTTTATTAAAGATAGCATTCGATTTGGCGATAGAACATTTAAGAAATCATGTAAATTGGTTTCTACCTTGCATAATACTCCTCGCAAAACGAAATATTCTGACATCTGGACATCAATGAAAGAGCAATGCCATAAAGAAATAATAGTGATTTCAACTAGCTTTATTAAATAATGTAATAAAGCTGTTAATAAGCTGAGTAGCGGTTAAAACGCTAAATTGCAGTTATATGACCAGGTGGTCACGGAAATATATGAGAAATATAGTCAAAAGGAGAAAGTCTATGGGAAGACGTAGCGGAGTGGCTGGCTTATTTGCGCTGCTAGCACTGACATCATTGTTTCTGGTGTCAGGTGCAACGATCGTTAGCGCAGAGCCTCAGTACACATTGACATGTAGTTCGTGTCACGGTAACCCGCCTTTGGATGGCGCAGCCAGGGACCCCAATACCGGGGCATTTCAAGGTAACCATCAAAGGCACGTGCAGGCTTCAAATCCATCTTTGAGTGTCTGTAACAATTGTCATAACATGACGGATAACTCCCATGCGCATCAGGATGGGAAAATATCCTTCCAGGCAAATATCAATGCATCACCGAAGGGTGCTGCCAGATATCAGGGTATTGCAGCCTTTAAGAACCAGACTTCAATTCCAGTGCTCGGCTCCTGTAGTGACGTGAGCTGCCACTTTGAGTCTGCTACCCGCACATGGGGAGATGCAAACTTCTCGTCTACGGCAAGTTGCTCAGAGTGTCATGCCTCACCAGGATCATCAACCGGCCACTCAAAGCATGATTCCTATTATCCATTCGCATCTAATGGTTGTAACAAGTGTCACCCGGACTATTCCACCACTCCGACATTCCAGCACGCAACCAGTGCCGGCAATCGCGGTATTAAGGTGAAACTGGCCGAAGGGGCTTATTCCGGGACTGGCCTTAACTTTCTTGACAGCCAGAGCGGTTCCAGAGTGCTTGGAAACTGTGCAAACCTCTACTGTCACAGTAATGGTACCAATAATTCGACTTTCACCGTACAACAGACCCCTCAGTGGGGAACAAACCTGAACTGCAGCAGCTGTCACGTTACAGGTACAACCCTCTCGACCGGCACGCACGGCAAGCACGTCAATGCATCAATTGCTACGCCATATGCTTGCTACAAGTGTCACGCCGCAACTGTTAACGGCACCAATGCCGTTGTAAGCCTTGCTGACCACGTTGACAGGCTGGTTACAGTTAAGTACAGCAATACTTCAACTGCAGTTAACGGTACCTATAATGGTGTTAATGCCTCGACAGGCAAAACCGCACTTACACCCGGCACCAGAAACGCTACCTGTACCAACATCTATTGCCACAGCTTCGGAACCGCTTCTTCCGGAACCTTCCGTGTCATGTCGACTCCAAGGTGGGGTGGTGCAATGCCCTCTAACTGTACCGGTTGCCATGGTGGAACAAGTGCAACCAACGGTAAATTCAGACTCATGTCAACTGGTAGGCACACTAAGCATGCCCGCGGCTCTGATTATGCCACTGCAAATACTTATTATGACTATGGCTGCGTCGAGTGCCACAATACAACCGTTAGCGGTAACACAACGGTGAGCAATGCTGCAAATCACGTTAACAATAAGGTTGACGTAAGCTTCTCGGCAACATGGGGCGGAACGTATCCTTCTACCGGCCACGCTCCGGGAGTTGATACGACACGCACCTGCCAGAACGTTTATTGTCATAGTAACGCGCAGGACGGCGGCCAGACAGGAACAGCGCTGGTATTCCGTAACCTTACCGGTAGTAAGACTTGGTGGGGTACTGCAACTAGCCTTGGATGCTCGGGATGTCACCAATCAACCAGCGGCTCAAACCTGCTTTCCGGCAAGCATTCAATGCACGTCAGTACAACATTTAACCCGGCGATTGGTACTAATCTCGGGTGTTACGAATGTCATGCGCAGGTACGTAGTGCGTCGGGCTGGGCTGACCGTAGTAAGCACGCCAACAAGTTCAATGAGTATTCTGGTGCAAAAGCACGCGGCAATGCAAACTATGTCAGCTCGACCGGCGTTTGTTCAAACCTTTACTGCCACAGTAACGGTAAAGGGTCCTTCAAGTCCATGGTAGCCAATAACTGGTTCACTGGCAGTGCCCTTGGCTGTGACGGTTGCCACGGATCTGCAGCAACCTTTGGTTCACCTGACTATGCAAGCGGTACTGCTGGATCTCTTACGGCAAACAGCCACTCCAAGCACGTCACCGGCGCTGCAGACTGCGTCAAGTGTCACTACAAGACCACTTCAACCGGGCTGGCGATTATCGCCGGGTCTACTGATCACGTTGATATGACTATAGACGCCAGGTTCTCCAAGCTGCCGTTTGCCAACATATCCGGTTACTATAACAACACTACCAAGGCATGTACCAACACATACTGCCACGGTACCGGAACAGCACCGATCTGGGGTGCTAATGGCACCTTGAAGTGTAACTCCTGTCACTCCAACCAGGGAGCAGGTGCCCAGACCGCTGCTTATACGGTTCCCCACCAGAAGCACACCAACATCGCCGGTTACAAATTTGCCTGCGACAACTGCCATACTTTAAAGTCAGCGGTCAACGTTTCACATGCCGGCGGTGCAGTATCGGCTAATCAGGCAGCTCAGGTCGTTTTCAACACCGGCGCATTTGCCAACTGGTCCACAACAGCCTATGGTGACGATACAACCAGAGTTAAGTTCCGCGCTCTCAATGCTGCTACATACGGGCTTACAGTAACACCTGTATACTCCCCTGCCGGAACTGCTGCCGGCTCTGACAACGGTTTCAGCTGGACGGCCGGTACCTGTAACAATGTCTATTGTCACTCCAACGCAAACCCGACCGGCGGCACCAATACCTACGCTTTGGTGGCAACTCCTGCATGGTCCGGAACGCTTTCATGTACCTCGTGTCATGCCGGTTCTAGCGCGACCGGTGGCACAGGGCTCTCGTCAATCCACGGTAAACACGTGAGCGGTGGCGCAGGCTTTGCTTATACCTGCGACAAGTGTCACGTGAATACCACAGCAACCGGTAACAACGGCGCTCTTAACGCAACAACCGGTTATGCAACTCACGTCAACGCAGTTAAGGATGTAAACTTCGACTCGTTCAACACAGGTGCAGGATATGCTACGCAACAGTGCTCCAACGTTTACTGCCACAGTAACGGTAAAGGCGCATATGTCGCTCCGGCAGCACTTCGTTGGACTACTGCAGCAGACGGCGCCTGTGGTACTTGTCACGGTATCGCAACAACGTTTGCCAGTTCAAACGCGCACTATGAGCACTTCAGTAGCTCAGCAGGTCCGAAACTCAGCAAGACCGCAACAGTCGGTTGCGCCGAGTGCCATACTTTCACGGCTGAAAACGGTGCAACTCACCTTGATAAGAGCTTCAACGTTCTGACAACCGGTAACTGTACCACAAACTGCCACAAGCAGATCACCTCGGCTAACGCAGTCGCATCTTGGGTAGTTGGATCCATAACCTGCCGCAGCTGCCACGTTAATACTGCATCCGTAATCAGTGGGGCAACGGCACCGCTGATGAATAACTTCTCGACCTACGGCCACGGTGCCGGCAATATCGGTATCAAGTCTGCTGGAAGCGGAAATGCATGTACCGACTGCCACGATGCTCAGTCAAAGCACATTTCCGGCACTCTTGGCGACAGCAACCGTCTCAAGCCGAGCTTTGGCACCGGCTTGAACAAGGATGACAATACATCCTGTACTGTGTGCCACAACACAACAACCGTTGGCGTGAACGCAAGAAACCTCCCCGGCCACTTCACTGCATCACTTGACTCCAAGTCTGCAGTAGGCTGCCGCAACTGCCACGATCCTCATGGCAGCGGCACCAACAGCCATATGATCAAGAGTCAGATTGCTTTCTTCAGTACTACTACACAGTCGATTTCCTTCACTGGTACTGAATTCGTAAACCTGGTAACGAACCGTGGTTTCTGCCAGGCATGTCACCGTTCCACCAAGTACTATCGTGCCGGAGTTACTGAAACAGTCCACTTTACTACTAACTGTCTCCAGTGCCACACCCATACCGGTGGTGGAGTCGCAGCGTTTGCTCCATCAGCATGCGACAGTTGTCACGGTTTCCCACCGGTTCCGCGTAACGTAGGCTACACGCTCAAATCAAACATCGGCCGTCTCAACAACTACACCGGTGCCAAGTTTGAAGATTACTCAGGTGGTGGTGGTGCTCACACTGTTGCTGCTCACATTGCACCGACAACCAAGCCTGGTGACGGGTTCAATGCATGTACTACTTGTCACAACCTTGGCAGTAACGGCCATACCGGTACAACACCGATCAAGGCAAACATTGCTAATGTAACAGTTAAACTGACTCAGACCAAGCAGTTCAAGTCTGGCACACTCAGCATCTACTCAAGTGCCAAGTTCGTAACACCGCCTAACAATAAGTCGGGCACATGCTTCAACCTGAACTGCCACATCGGCAAGTCGCTGAAGTGGAGCACTGAGAAGTAAATGAAGGTCCCGGGCGGTGATGTACACTGTCACCGCCCGGTATTTGAATCTAAAACTAAGTTGACAATTGGATAGATGTAAGGCTAAGATACGTCCATTTATAGGACCAATAATTCTTAAGTGTTACCCTGTTCCCAGTGATCGATAAGGAGCTAGCAATGGAAAGAGATTTCAAAGTGGGATGCATAACGAAACCACGTATAATCTGGTTTGTCTCACTATTTACTGCTTTGTTTCTGGGAGGAGTGGCTCACGCGGCCCCTCAATACGCTCTGACCTGTAGTTCCTGTCATGGGATGCCTCCTCTCGACTCTGCTGGGACTCCGACAAGGAACCCGGATTCAGGAGCATTTCAGGGTAACCACCAGACTCACCAGCCAGTTGGTGCGCAGTTAACAAACTGCAATGTCTGTCATAATATGACAAATAACTCCAACAGCCATCAGGATGGACAGATAAGCCTGAAAAACGGTATTAACGGTTCACCAAAGGCCGGGGCACTATATAGCGGTATATCCACCTTTAAGAACCAGACGTCCGTTGTTTCTCTCGGGAGTTGTTCCAATGTGAACTGCCATTTTGAATCTGTGACACAAACTTGGGGCGCAACAACACCTCTTTCATACACCGATGCTACAACCAATGACTGTAATGACTGCCACGGCATGCCACCAGCTGGGATCTCCGGCAACAGCTATGCAGGTGGTGCAGATGGTAGCCACACCAAGCATAATGAGTATTATGCCGGTGCCGATAAGTGTAATAAATGCCATGCTGATCATACCGCAGAGACGAACAAGTTCGCACATGCGACAAGTGCAGGGAATCGAACGCTTAGGATGACAATTCGCGATGCTGCCAACGTTGCTTCGGGTACTTATAACGGAACGTTGACCACAATCAATTATCTGCCCAGCCAAACCAAGACTACTTTTGGTTCATGTTCCAATTTGTATTGTCATAGTGATGGTACAAAAGGTGCCGCTCCGTTCAAAGGCAAGTCTGCAGCACAGTGGGGCACTGGTGTTTTGGCCTGCTACAAATGTCACGGATATGACACGACATCTATTCCTGCCTACAATCTCATGAGTTCAGGTAAGCACAAACAGCATCTTGCTAACGGTACCTTGACGGGCGTAGTGATTAACTGTGAAACATGCCATGCGGCAACTGTGAGTGGTGGTGCCATAACTGCCGGCACGCGTGCTAATCATGCCGATAAAAATGTTAACGTAAAGTTCCAGTCTTCGCTTAATGCCGGTACTCCTCTCTATAATGGGTCAGATGCGTTGAATGCTGCCGCAGGATCAGTCAAGGCTGCTGGTAGTGCACCGGCTAGTTGTGCCAATCTATATTGCCATAGCAATGGTAATAAAAAAGCAGCCGGGACTCCGATTTATCAATCAGTTGCGTGGGGTACGGGAACGACTCTTGATTGTACCGGTTGTCACGGTTCCGCAGGTACATCATCCAGCCCTGTCTATGCAAATACTGGTGTCGGAACGAATCAGGCAAATAACCACGTAATCCACGTTCAAGGTAAAGGTCTGACATGTAACCTCTGTCACTCCAATACGGCATCAAACAATACAACGTTAATTGCTGGCGGCCAGCATCTGAATGGATCGATTCAGGTAAGTTTTGATACTTCATTTTACACTGCGATCGGTACTGCAGGATATGCAAGTAACACATGTAACAATACCTATTGCCATTCAAACGGGAACGGTGCAGTAGTAACTCAGCCTTCTTGGGGTGCCGTTCTTGACTGCCGTGGTTGCCACGGTGGTGATGCAGCCCATGCAAATGTCATCAATACCAACAAGCACCGCATTCACATTGATCCCGCTGCCCCCGGCTCTTCGCTCGGTTTAGGCAATGGCTTCCAGTGCGCAGCATGTCACATAAAGACTATCAACACATTCGCCAATAATACTACGATCACTGCTCAGTCCTACCACGTCAACAAGCTCAAGGACTACTCCGGTGCTCGCGCAGGCCGCATTGTTGCAGCTGGCCAGTGTGCCAACACTTACTGTCACAGTTCAGGCGCCAAGACACCTAAGTTCAGGAACATGACCGGCAACAAGCTCTGGACCGGTGGTGCAACCCTTGATTGTAAAGGGTGTCATGGCTATGAGACGACAGCTCAGGGCGCAGCCTTCAACTCGATAGCTGGTGAGCCGAACTACGCAACAGGCGCCGGTAAAGAGAACAGTCATGGAAGTCACGTAAACACAGGAGCTAATTCCACTTCCTGCGCCAAGTGCCATGACCACACGGTAAGTGCAACAATTGGAAAGTTTAAGGATTATTCTGCCCATCATGCTGATGGCAACCGTGACGTCATCTTCTCCGCAGCAGTTGGCGGAACCTGGAACGGTACAAATTGCAATAATACCTCTTGTCATGGTGGCGGTAACCCGCAGTGGGGCGTAACATCTATTGCCTGCGACTCATGCCATGGTGCGGCGTTCAGGTCCTTCTCTTCGGCGACCAAAAAAGGTGCTCATAAGCAGCATTACGAAGTAGAGACCTTCTCAACCTTCAACGATGCTCCGTCAAATCTTAGCTCATCATCAGCCTACAGATTCACCTGCGCAGCATGTCACTATACCCCTGCTCAGCATTCGAACCTTGCTAATTCGAGGAGTTCAGTTGGTAAAGCAGAGGTGTACTTTGGCCTCTACAGCGCTGCTGGCAGGAAATACTATGATTATAACGGTGTGGTTGGAGGCAATGATAATAGTGCCGCGTTTGCTTGGACAAACGGTGGGGCTGCTTCCTGCTACACTACTTACTGCCACAGTGATGGTAAGGGCGGAAATGGTTTGAGGACCGTAACCTGGGGTTCAGCTGAGGGTGTTCTTAGCTCAGACTGTGCTGGTTGCCATGCCAACGAGACTAATTCGACTTCTCTTTCAGGAGCTCACCTGCAGCACGTAGCCAACACCAGAACCGGTTTCAGCGGGGCAGTTTCGTTCGGCTGTGTCGACTGCCATGTTAAGACTGTAAGTACTAAACCGGCACGTGCAATTTCGGACAAGACCAAGCACGTAAACAACTTCAAGGATTACTCCGGCCTCAGGGCCGGTGGGGCTGCACGTTACAGTGGTGGTAACTGCACCAATATCTATTGTCACTCCAACGGTAAAAACTCGTACCAGACACCGGCAATCTCCTGGACATCGGTGGCTGGTGCGCTCAACTGTACTTCATCATGCCATACCCCGACTGGCGCACATGCTAAGCACCTGGGCTACACGGCCATTACCTGCGATGATTGCCATTCCAATACTGCAGCTAGTTCAACAGCCCTTAAGTCAGGTACAATCACCCATATCAACGGTACCTATAACGTCAATGGAACAGACGTGAAGTTTGCCACCATGAGCTCATCCTGGAAGGCAACCTTTACTTCAGGTAGCTGTAACAATGTAATGTGTCACTCCAACGGGAAAGGCACCTACCAGTCGATAGCATGGACTGCAAGCACATTGAACTGTTCGTCATGCCACCCGAACCTCGGTGGTGCACATTTCAGGCATATGGGCGGCAGCTTCGCAACTACTCAACTTGCGCAACAGAATCTGCCGTTCCAGCCGCTGAGCAATTATACTTCAAACCGCTCTTCCGGTACTGACCCATTGAACGGCACTAACTGGGCAAATTACGGTTTCGGTTGCGCCAGTTGCCATCCATACGGCACCGCATCACACATCAACGGGACGGTCGATGTAATCTTGACCAGTGATGCCGCTGCAGGCACCATGCGTTCGAAGAACCCAAGTTCAACATACACGCCGACTGTCGGTGGGGCTGTTGGTACTAACAGCGTGACCTGTGCAAACATCTACTGTCACAGTAACGGTTCGACGGCTTATCTGACAACTACACCATGGAGCTCTACTTACGGAGCAGACCGTTGCGGCAAGTGTCATGGCAACGCCCCTGCTACTGGAGCGCATACTGCCCATGCCATTGGTATCCACTCTGACGATATCTTTAATGGGACAAGCGGAAAACTTAGCAATTACAGCTCCTCGGTGCGCTCGTCCGCACACGGCAATGCTGCTCAGGCTACTACGATCAGCTGCAACATTTGCCACTATGTAACCACAGAGTTTGCCCGTAACAAATACAATTCAAAGTGCTCATTCTGTCACTCGGATGACTCCAAAGAGGCTGGCAGGATCTACGCTACGGATACTAATTCCCGCGGTCTGAAAATGCATGTAAACGGCAAGCTTGAAATGGCATTCAATCCGATTCAGGTCAGATCCAAGGCTCAGCTCAGGACATCTGCATTTGCCGATTACACTGCAGCTGGTGGCTACTGGAACCGGAACGGCAGCAACTACAAGAATGGTCCTGCTGCTTACGACATCGCCAAGTCTGCGCTTGATACTACCAACATGTGGAACGGCGGGACAAAAACTTGTAGCAACGTAGCATGTCACATGGCCAAGCCAGTAACATGGAATGCCGGTAGCCTCACCTGCGAGGCCTGCCACAGTAAGCTCTAAAGTGTACAGTGCTCCATCCGATTGTAACCGGATGGAGCACTATTAACTGATCATATACTCTTTAATTTCATACATAGTTCTTACGAGGTGAGGTCACCATGGGACAGGTTATAGCTAAAAAAATACGAGGCATGAATCTCTGGTCAAAGGTCGCACTTACCGTGCTGTTTACCTTCGCGATCTCTGTGTTCATGTATGAGGGTTTTTATAAACCTAAAGCAGTACAGGCAGCGATCAGTTCCGTAACTGGTTGGACATTTATCAATGACACCAATCCAAATACTTTGACTCCCAATGTCACATCAGCATCTACCTTTACTGCCGGTGGTACATCTGGTACTGGCAGGATAATGCTGATTGCGGTCTCTTTTTCAACTACAACCACTGGCGTTACAATGACCGGCACTAATAATTCCATTACTGCGACTTATGGTGGTGTCTCTGCAACAAAGATAATTGGTGGTGATAACGGTACTACAGCGGGTAGAGGAGTTGTGTGGCTTGGGTACATTAAAGATACCGACATTCCAACCGGCGCGAACAATGTCGTTGTTACAGGAACTGTAACAGGCACTGCCGTTACAGATGTCAAGATTGCATGTGCTACCTTCTCCGGAGTAGATCAGACAACCCCATTTACCGATTCAAAATGGTCCCAGACTACAGCTTCCGCAGGATCAGGTACGGCCGTATCTCTGAACTACAATGCGAACGACTATCCGGTAATATTTGCTAACAATAACGTTGCCAGTTCGACCGGCTCACCGACATACACACCAGCAAAATATACCACCGCTGCGACAAGCAGTACGACAAATGGCGGCGCGTTATGCGCCAGAATTACAACTATACCATCAGCAAACGTGTCAGCGGAAAGTACAAACGTATCATTTGTCACCAGCGGGCGCATTGGGCTGATTGCTGCGAGCCTTAAGGCCGCGACTTCTGATACGACAGCTCCTACGGTTTCTTCAGTTGCCGTGAATACGGGCACCACTATTGATGTCACGTTCAACGAGGCGATGGGCACGGGAGTTACTACGGCAACCAACTATACGGTATCAGGCACCGGTAAAGGCTCGCTGGCGAATAATCCGAACAGCGTTGCGCTTGTTTCCGGCAATACCTATCGTTTGACCTGGACTGCAGGGGAAATGGTTAATGCTGGCAACATCACGGTTACCGTCGCCAATGCTCAAGACGCGGCAGGTAACCCTATTGGTTCTCCCAACAGCGGCACTGACAATGCTGGTGGCATCGGTGTATTGCCTGCCGTATCCAGTACCACTCCGGCAAACGCTGCCACGAACATTACGCCTAACACGTCATTACAAGTCGTTTTCAGTGAAAACGTCGACTGTTCCACCGCTGCCGCCGGTAATATCGTTATGAGCGGTGCGACTATAGGTTCTCCGAGCTGCGCAACCAATACTATTACTTATCCGATCTCAGGTCAGGCCAATTCTACAACCTATAACTACACTGTCGGGAGCGTTAAAGACGTTGCCGGTAACACCATGGCAACAAGCGCCAGCCGGTCTTATACGACTTCTGCTGCATCCTGTACCCGCTCAGCACCAACAGTATCACTCGGAGCGAACAGCACTGTAGCGGTTAACGGTCAAAAAGCTTATACCTTGACTGTTACCAATAATGACTCTGCTTCTTGCTCGAGTTCCACTTTTACCCTTTCAATACCATCAGAAACTGGCAATACGGCAAGTTTCACACTGCCATCAACTCTTGGCAGCACCACATCTGGTACTCTTGCAGCACAGAGCAGCTATAATACGACATTTACCGTGAAGGCACAGGCAACTGCAACTCTGGGACATACGCTTACCTCTACTGTAAATGCTGCTGATTCCACCAATCATTCGTCACAAACCGGAAGCGGCAGCGTGGTAACTACAGTTGCCAATCAGTTCAACAGTCCGCTGATGCACAACGCGAACAACCTTTCTTCAACATATCGTGGTGGTTCGTGGGGTAATGATAAGGATTGCACCTGGTGTCACAGTGCGGATACCACAAACGTAAAGCGTATTGCCACTCCGATCCAGACACTGGAAGGACCGAAGCCGGTAATCTTTACAAGAATGACTTCTGCGAGTCATGCCGTACCAGGGGTAATGGGCGATGACCAGCGTACTTACTCTACTCAGGCGTCTACAAACGTTTGTGAGGTTTGCCACCATAGGACAGCCTATCACCAATACAGCGGCAGTAAAGTCGGTATTCCTGTTCAGCATGCTTCTCACCCGAATAATAACAAGGACTGCACCGGCTGTCATGCCCACTCAAATGGGTTCAAGGCCGATTGTGCTTCATGCCACGGTTTCCCGCCGGTAGCGCTTGCATTCGGAGGTCCTAACGGGCTTGCAGTGAACAATGGCGAAGCAACACGCGCCCTCGGTGGAACAGATTCGGTGCTCCCATCTACCGTTGGTGCCCACGCCGCTCATGACACGCTTGGAATGATCTGCGCCACATGCCACAATAATTACACTAATGGTGTAAGCCACCCGAGCAACAATATCCAGATTGATTTCGTAGTAAACAACACCAATTGGCCGGGCAAATTTGCCGGTTCAGCTGCATACGGCACTTTCAGCGGGAACTCTCCGACTGCCGGTTCGCCCGCAATAGCCAGTGTTGGCGGAACTACAACCGTCCGTACGACAACAGACAACGTCAATAACTCCTGCAACGTCTATTGCCATGGCAACTGGCCGGGTTCTAATGGCAACACCAATCCGCGTTGGGGTGGAGGCGCAAGCCAGGCGAACTGCGGAACATGTCACGGCGCCACTAAGGCACAGGCCCCTCAGACCGGCAGCCACACTGCCCATGCAGTTACCTATGGCTTCAACTGCAGCAAGTGTCATGCTACGGTTTCCAGTGCGACTGATGGCCATGTCAACGGCAGCGTCCAGTGGCGACTGTCTACTGCCTCTACCTTGATTGGTTCAACCGCTGCCTATAAATCGGCTGCTTCGGGTGCGACCGGTCAGGTTGCCAAGGATGCGGGCGGTGCGGCATTTGGCGATTGTACGAACATTTACTGCCACTCCAATGGTCTCGACACTAGCCCCACTTATCAGACCGTGACATGGGGTGTCACCTCAGAAGGCGCTTGCGGCACCTGCCACGGTGTGCTTTCCACGGCATCACCGGCATCGGCCGCACATGCCAAGCACGTTGCAACTGCCGGCGGATACCTGATTGCATGCGCAACCTGCCATTTCAATGTCGTTAATACGACCGCAAATTCAACCACCGCAGCGACCATTAAGACAACATCGGCCCATGTCAACAGAATCCATGATGCCGGTGCTGCAGCAAACTTCAACACCGCTATTGTCGGGTCAACGGCAACGTCATGTCAGACTACCTATTGCCACAGCCAGGGTACCGGCTGGACAAATCAGGCTGGTGACAACAGGACAATTCTTCAGGGTGCGCTAGCTCCGACCTGGACCAGCAGCGCAAGCTGTGCTATGTGCCATACCGGCGGTACAACTACCGGCCCTAGCTATACATCCGGTTCACCCAAGGTCAACAAGCATTCACAGCACGTTACAACTGGCGGCTATACCTGCGATGTGTGCCACTACGCCACTACGACCAACGGCACCACGATAACCGACCCGACCAAGCATGCCAACAGGGTGTATGACGTTACGCCGAACCCAGCCAAGGCCGGGTCGTTTACCTACACCTATGCTGTCGGCGGCGGTACCTGTTTGAACACCTATTGCCATGGCGCTTCTATTGCCTGGAGCGCAACCCTTGCTGGAACTGGTTGTGCCAAGTGCCACAGTGATACTACGGCCACCTCGACATTCACCGATACTGCCGGTTCAACCACGAGCAATAAGGCTGTTACCCATGTAAACCATCTGAATAAGACCCATAATATCATGTTTGCCGGACTTGCCTGTTCCGACTGCCATGCCGTTCCTGCTCAATCAAGCACTACCGGTCATATTGATACCGCTCTGCCGGCAGAAGCGCCGATGAACGGTACGGTTGCCGCGTTGAATGCGGCACGGTATTTCAATCCGACCACCAAGCAATGCACCAATACCTACTGTCATGGAGCAACACTCTCCGGTGGCGACAAGCCGCCAACCTGGGGTAATAACACCATGACCGGTGTCGCAACCAATGACTGCACCAAGTGTCATGCTTATCTGCCGCCACCGGCAGCGGTAGGCGACCATGCTGGCATAACTTTGGCTACTCAATGTGTCGGTTGCCATGACAAGATGAATGCTGCTGGAACTGCTTTCACAGATAACTCTCATATTAACGGTACTAATGATGGTGGTAGCTGTCTTGGTTGTCACGCCTCAATAAAGGCAAATACCGGCACAACTGCGCCATACAAGAGAGCGGCTATTACTGGTCAGTTCAACTCCCAGTCACATCACATCCAGGGCAGGGCAGTTACCAATGCCGACTGCTACTTCTGCCACATGGAAGCTGACGCTGCCGGAAAGACTACTACATATCACCAGAAAACCACAAAGGCTTCAGTAGACCTGGTCCTCTGGAGCAGCGGTGCCCGGAGCGCGAACTTCATCCGTTACACCGCCAACGGTTCGCGTAACCAGATCAACAAGCTCAACGGCCACTGCCTTGGCTGCCATGCCACCACCACTCCGCCGGCCGACCCGTTCGGCGACGGCAGATCCCCGAGCAAATACGCCTGGGACTCCAGAAGCATCGAAGAGAAGTACAGCAACAGCACCACCACCACATGGAGCCAGTACTCCACAGCCAACACCAACCGGAAGAAGCATCTCAAGAAGGCTTACTCAGCCCATGGCAACGCGGCCAACAACCAGATGGGCTGGTCTTCGACCACCGGTTACGAGGTTGATGTGGTCAACTTCACCGGCAACGTCAACGTCAACTGCTACGACTGCCACAACTCCCACGGTTCCGCGGCAGCAGGGGTGACCAGCTCCTACTCCAGCGCCACCGGCAAATACAAAGGTGCGATCCTCAAGCACATCTCCTCGGCCGGTACCGGCGGTTACACCAACAAGTACAAGCCGACAGCGCATACAGCTTCTACAGGTGAGTACAACAGTTATAATGCCGGTGCTGCAGTCTGCTTCGACTGCCACAACACCAGAACCCAGAATAGTGCGCTTGCACTCGGCGGCTACTCACCTTGGGGTTACAACGACATCTTCGGCTCCTCACAGGCCCTGAACGGTTACTGGGATACCCCATACTTCGGTGCCTACTCGACAATCTCCACCAAGAGATTCCCGTACAAAGGGATGGCCTCTACTCGTTACGGCAAGTCCATGGCCAAACCGGCCGGCGGTCACTTCGGCGTCAGCGCCACCATGGGGACAACGGTCAGCGGCTCCATCAACGGCCTCTGCACCCCGTGCCACGATCCGCACGGCGTCTCGCAGAACACCACCAAGGTCGCCAACCCGGTCTACGGCGTACCGCTGCTCAAAGGCACCTGGCTCACCTCGCCGTATGCTGAGGACGTAGCGCCCGCCAACACCAACCGGAGCCGCGGCGGTGGATCACGTGAGAACACCCTGCCCGGCGTCGGCGGCGGCAGCGACCCGCTGTACAACATCGACCAGAACACCTTCCAGGCCGACCGGACGCATCTGCCGGCGACAGTACCAAGCCGGACCTTCGGCCTGTTCGGAACCTCCGCGGTCACCCTGCAGACCCAGACGTCAGCAACCTCAGGCGGGCTCTGCCTGACCTGCCACAACCAGAGCGCCATAGCTCCGAACGCCGGCGGTACGGCCCCGACCTGGAAGACCACTTCCAGGATCCACAATACCGTAACCGGATGGGGTTCCACCGGCACTAATGCCGGCAACGTGGTCCATTCGTACACCTGCTCCAAGTGCCATGCGCCGCACGTATCACGTCTGCCGCGCCTCATGGTCACCAACTGCCTCGACGTCAAGCACCGTGGCCGGGTAGCGAGCGGCGGCACGGTTGCCGCAACTGCCGGGAACAACCCGACTACCAACAACGGCAACATGATGACCGCAACCGCTATCACCACCGGTAAGGGTGCGGGCCGGTTCCCGGCCGGTGGTGCCCGTTACAGCGGTACACCGAGCACCGCAAGGTATCCTGGGCCATGGGCCTTCGGGGCCACGACCACAACCGGTACCACTATGGATGCCGCCTACACGACCAACTGCCACAACACGGCAGCAACCGGCGGCGCGACTTGGACACCGTCCAACCAGATTTGGAACACCAGGACCAACTGGTAAGCTTGATCGTTATAGAGTGTACAAAGCACGACATAACACGTGCAGAAAGGAGATAACCAATGAAGAAAACTTACGTAAGACCGAAGGTGGTTGGCTCTGCGAGTGTCCATCCCTGCTAGGCTCCTGAGCAACTGAAGCAGTATATGGTGAGGTCATTATTAATGACCTCACCATTTTTTTTATGATTCTACCCTCAGATGAGCATGATGCGCCCATGTCAATAATTAAGATTAAAGTACTTGTCGTATCAATGCTGATTATCTTCTTTATTCAATCGTTCCTCTCTTTGAATTCAAAGTCGGCGACATTTGATGAAGTGCAATATTTTGGGATCGGCAAATACATTATGTTGACCCAGAAATGGGACATCATGGGTGCCATTCTACATCCACCTTTATCTTATTATTTGAACAGCATCCCGTTATTGTTCGTGGAAGAGGATAAAGCCATTTGGAGTTATGAAGAAAAAGAGCGAAATCTCGATTTTCTTGGCGCGGTTGATTATTATCGCGGGCAGAATCTCTTATCAATGGCGGAGAATAAAAATGACAGGCTATTAATTCTGTCTCGCCTGACTGTAACAATATTAAGCTTGGTTTTGGGATATTATGTGTTCCTCTTTGCGGGGACACTTTTTGGCGAGATGAGCGGTGTTGTCGCTCTGGGGTTATATACGTTCTGTCCTAATATGCTGGCTTTTTCCGGGATTTGTGTGCCGGATATGCCTTTGACGGTTTTTTGCTTTATATTCTCTTATTATTACTGGCTGAGTTTAAAATATAGATCCACTAAAAATACTCTTTTAGCGGGTGTTTTTTTAGGATTGTCACTTTTAACAAAGTTTACTGCAATTGCAATTTTGCCAATCTCAGGTATCGCCACTCTCATATACTCTTACAAATATAAGGAAAAGCGAGTTGTTTCTTGGTGTTGGGTGGCGCTGATTGGGATTTTGATACTGTTTATCGGGTATGGCTTTAATATTACACCATATATCCAGGGGAATGAATACCGAGCGTCACAACTGGAACTAGGGCAGTCATCGTTTCTTGCAGGTAATTATTCAAATAAGGGTTGGTGGTATTATTATATTATTGCTTTTTTATTAAAAACCCCCAGTCCCGATCTTGATCCTGCTTCCAGTTGCAATTTCGCTCATAATAAGAAAATATCCAGAAAAGACGTTTGATCTTATCTATCTTTTACTCCCAGTTGTCGGGATAATGATTTTATTCAGTGCTTCCGGCTATTGTCTTGCCTTGCGGTATGTGCTCCCGATATATCCATTTATATTCGTAATGGTCGGATTTCTTGGAACCTACCTGCTTCAGTATCGATACCTGGCTAGTATGTTTATCATCTGGTATCTTGCTTCCGCATGGTATATAGCCCCACATTATCTTGCCTATTTCAATGAAATTGCCGGCGGGCCTGGCAATGGCTATAAATACCTTGTGGATGGTAATCTCGATTGGGGGCAGGATCTGCCAGGTCTAAAAAAGTTTATGGATGAAAATGGAATTAAGCGGATCAGTCTCAGTTATTTCGGAGCAGACTCACCCGAAAGATATGGCATTAAATACGACTGGCTTCCGAGTCATTACCTCTTCAATCCAGAACCGGACAAGGAAGTTAGGGTAACTCCTGATCAATTGGTTGCCATCAGTGCCACAAACCTCCAAGGCGTTTACTTTGATGATAAAAATCAATACAAGTGGCTGCTTGATTATAAACCTGTCGCTAAAATTGGTTATAGTATTTTTGTGTATGATTTGAGCGGCAAAAGGAAATTCAAGTTATAGTTGCGGACAGATGTGGCTATGAATCACTTGATCAGGATGTTAAATGTCATCTAGTCGACTGCGTACTTTATTGAAATCGACGATACCCGAGCATTCCCGCATTCTCTATCTTGGTGATGACGGTAGTAATTTGCAGGATTCATCAAATATTGAGATGGTTTTCATTTTACCAGCCTTAACAACGAATGCGAGTCAGTGCGGCATTGTTGAGGCTTCTGCTTTACTAGATAAATACATTAGCGATTATGGGACAGATCAAAAATTTGATTATGTGATCATTGATGACATCCTCCCATATATTGAGGACGTGTTTACTACTTTCTTGAAGATCAGGGAGTTGTGTCACGATGACAGCAAGCTGATAATGTCAGAGGTAAAGAGACTTACTTTACTGAGAAGGATAAGATCTCTTCTAATCAGTGAAGAAAAGAAGATCAATAACTGGATTCCGCGATCACTCATCGAAACACTACTTTATCTGGCAGATTTCTCTCCCCGGCCTAAAGTAAATTCCTGCATAATCTCTGACGCCCTGCCGGTCAAGCAGAAACGCGAATACAGCTATTCCGTCATGGTCCCCTGCTATAACGAAGAGGGCAATATCGCCCAGTGCATAAACCGGATCCCTGATCTGCAGCGGGATTATGAAATCATTGTTGTCAATGATGGGTCAAGCGACCGGACTGCCGAAGTAGTGCAAGAACTGATGGTGAATAACAGCAGAATCAGGTTCGTTGATAACCGTGTAAACAGAGGCAAGGGTTATGCTACGAAATGCGGCCTTGATCTGGCAACTAAAGATGTTCTAGTTATTCTTGACGCCGACATGACGGTCATGCCGGAAGATTTGCCATTGTTCATTGCGCCGTTTGAATCGCGCCACGCGGAATTTGTCAACGGCACCCGTATGGTGTATCCGCTGGCCGACAAGGCGATGGGGCCGGTACATATGTTCGGGAATACGATATTTTCTCTGATATTTTCCTATCTGCTCAACCAAAAGGTTACTGATACGCTTTGCGGTACAAAATGCATGTTTCGCAAGGACTACCAGCGCATTGTCATGAAGGATGAGGCCTGGCCCGATTTCGACCTTCTTTTCGGCGCTTCGCAGTTGAACCTTAAAATCGTCGAGGTACCGATACGGTATCAACCGAGAATTTCCGGCGAATCTAAGATGAAAACGCTCAAGCACGGCCTCATGTTGCTGACTGCATCTTTCAAGGGGTTCTTGAAACTCAAACTGAAATTCGGGATATCTTGAAGTATGGGCGGAGAATCGGAGTTCAGCGCAGTTCCTCAAGAAGGAATAGATGCCTGCAAGTTTGAATCCCTTGTTTGGGGCGCTATATTCTTCGTACTGGTAGCCTTTCTGCAGTTTTATCTCCCTTATCCCATTGATGACGACACGGCCTATCATTTTTCCGTCAGTGAACTGATTAGAAAGAACGGCATATTAGTCAATTTCCCCTGGACTCGTTTCAGCCTGCAGTTTGACCATTATGGCGACAAGGAGTTCCTTTTTCATTTACTCTTTATCCCGTTTTCTGCGCTCGGCTTTGTCAATGCTTCGCGTGCTGTCGGCATAATCGGCGGGTCGCTCATCCTAGTTACACTGTATACCTTACTCCGCAGAGAAAAAATCCGGAACGCCGGGCTCTGGACACTGCTGCCGCTGACAGTGAGCCTGTTTGCCTACCGGTTTGCCCAGGTGAGGCCGCAACTGTTTTCCATTGCACTGGCTCTGGCATTTTTGTGGAGTTACAGCCGGAGACGATATTGGCTGTTGCTGGCAGTTTCAGTGCTCTACCCCTTGTCGTACGTTGCTTTCTGGCAAATTCCGCTACTACTGGTTGCAGCAACAGAGGCTGCCCGCAGAACTGCCAAAGAAAGGTTCACGCCAAAGCAGTTACTGACGGTGTGCGCCGGGGTTGCCATCGGCATTGCTCTTCACCCGAATTCAATCAATTTGATGACAATCAACTGGGTTCATATGACTGATGTCCTCATGAGGAACGCATGGGGGAATAAGGTCGAATTCAACATGGGACAGGAGTTTGACCCGCTGACCATTTCGGAGTGGCTGACATACCTGCTGGCTCCTGCAGGCATGGCCATTTGGGCGCTGAATGTGTCATGGCGGCACCGCAAAGCCGATGCTCTGCCGCTTGCGGTTGCCCTGGCTGCACTGCTGTTCGGCCTGCTGACGGCCAGGACGAACCGGTTTCTCGAGTACTTTGTCCCGCTTGCAGTTCTGGCGCTTGCCCTTGTGTCGCGATGGATTGCCTGGCGCCATCTGGCGCCGGCATTGCTGGCAATATCGCTTATGTTCACCCTAACGGTAGCTACGGGGCCGTTTGTCATGCTTCGCTCTCCCGAGATTAGCAAATGGGTGATGGAGCCGGAGGTGGTGCATTTGATGGCAAGGGAGGTGCCGGTTGGGGCCAAGGTCTTCACAACCGGGTGGGAATACACCGGAAGCCTGCTTTTGAATCTGCCGGGCCGGTATTATATGGTAGCGCTGGATCCGACCCTTATGTACAAAAGCGATCCTAAACTCTACACTGACTGGTATCACCTCTTGCTCGATGCGCCCGGTAATGCCGCGGATATTGTCCGGACGCGATTCGACAGCAGGTATGTGATCAGCCAGAACCATACTGAGCTATGGCCATTTTTTAATGCATTAGCGGTCGACGCAAGGGTAAAAGTGCTGCTCTCCAATGATAAATGGCTGCTATTTGATCTCGGGGCGACCGGAACGAACAGAGGGCAAGTGGGTGATACGCGAGGGAAGTCATAGCACCATGACCGGCAATGAATGCAACGACACCAGTACATTTTCATGGCGCTGTGCAAAAAGGTGGGAGGCCCCGCTCTGCGTGCTCCTGTTCATCGTCATTGTAGCGATACTGCAGCTGTATCTGCCGTATCCTCTCGAAGATGACACTGCTTATCACTACTCGGTTTCCCGGTTGATAAGAGATTATGGGGTTCTGGACAGCTTTCCCTGGACTCCGTTCAGCCTTCAGGCGAAAAGCTATGCGGACAAGGAGTTCCTGTTTCACCTCCTTTTTCTGCCATTCATCGGATTGGGACTTGTCGATGCTTCACGTGTCGTTGGAGTTATCTGCGGTACCTTGATATTGACCGCCATCTATCTTGTCGCGCGTTTCGAGAAGGTACGGTATGCCGTTCTCTGGGCACTCCTTCCTATGGGTGCGAGCGCCTTTGTCTACCGGTTTGCCATGGTGCGTCCGCACCTGCTCTCCATCGCCCTTGCCATTGTGTTCCTCTGGGCCTATCTTCGGGGAAGAATGCGGATACTGTTCGCTGTCTCGTTGCTCTATCCGCTTTCCTATGTAGCTTTCTGGCAGTTGCCGTTGCTGCTTCTGTTTGCTGCAGAGACGGCACGCCTGGTCTCCGGGGGGAAAATCGATTTCAGGGCAATCCTTGCCGTGCTCGGAGGAGTGACGGCAGGGGTGGTGGTGCACCCGAATACAGTGAATCTGCTTGCAATCAACTGGTTGCATATGTCGGAGATACTGTTTCAGGGGGCATGGCGCGGCAGGGAGAACATCTCTCTCGGAGCTGAATTCAATCCGTACCCGATTGACGGCTGGTTGCAGTATCTGCTGCTTGCCGTGATCATGGCGGGTGCCGCTGCTTTCATTGCCTGGAAGGCGCGCAAAAGAGATCCCGCGGCATTGGCGTTTTCTGTCGCGGCACTCTTTTTCTGCCTTCTTACCGTCAAGAGTGGCAGATTTACCGAATATTTCGTGCCGTTTTCAGTGGTTGCCCTGGCTCTTTCCTCAAGGGAATTGCACATTCGGTACCTGGCGCCCTGGCTTTGCGCGTTGTCACTGCTATATACATTGCTGTTCGGGAGTTACCCGTATGAGGTCATGGGGTACCTCCCCGGCAGAAGCAGCTATTTCGAACCGGATACGGTCAAGGAGTATCAGCAGAAAATACCTGCGGGAGCGAGGGTTTTCACCTGCGGATGGGAATATACCGGGGTTTTGATGGCAGACTTGCCTGATCGGTATTTCATGGTAGCAGCAGACCCGACGCTGTTTTACATGAAAGACCCGGTCCTGTATGACCTCTGGTACCGCTTGCCGCTGGAGGCGCCGCGCGATGCCGCGGAAATCATCCGCTCACGATTCAACTGCAGGTATGTGATCTGCCGGAACGATTCGCAGTATGCCAATTTTTTCGATACCCTTTATTCAACCCCGAACGCAGCAGTTACAGTTTCGGGGAAATGGGTGATGTTCGATCTGGGGAAGGGTGCAGAGTAAAAATGAGTCTTAACGCTGCCAGCGGCTCAACAGCCAGTCCCGGGATTAGAGTTGCCGATAAACCGGTCACTATTTTGCGCCCTCCGGTCATATACCCGAAGCATTCGTTCAGTGTTCCGATCACGCCCCCCATAGCAATAGCCTCGTTGGCGGCTACTCTGGAAAAACATGGCTATCGTGTCGACGCCATAGACGCAATCGGCGAAGATCTCCATCATCTGGAAGAGATGCCCAGGCAGAGAGTGCTGCAGGGTCTGACATTCGAAAAGGTTGTTGCCCGGGTAGCGCCAGATTCCGATATCCTGGCGGTTTCGGTGATGTTTTCCCAGGAATGGCCGCTGATAAGGGATCTTCTGATTCTGATAAAGAGCAGAAACCCCGGATTGGTTATAATTGCCGGTGGCGAGCATATAACGGCACTTCCTGCCTTCAGCCTCCGGGATTGTGCCGCTTTGGATTATTGCGGCACCGGAGAAGGGGAGGGACTGCTTCTCGAATTCATAGCCGCCATCCGGTCTGGTAAGGATCCCAGGGAGATTGCCGGTCTCTGCTACCGGGACGGGGGGGAGGTGGTATGCAATCCGAGGCGACACCGGATCAGCGATCTGGACTCTCTGCCGTGGCCTGCCTGGGATAAAATACCGATCGAAACCTATCTGTCGGCCAGTTATGGCGGTTCCGGGCCCAAGAGCGGCCGCACCATCCCGATTGTCGCCACGCGCGGCTGCCCGTTCCGGTGCAGTTTCTGTTCGAGCAGCAACATGTGGGGCCAGAGATACGTGATGCGTTCACCTGCGAACGTTATCGATGAAATCAAGCTGTATAGCGACAAATACCGGGTTACCCACGTACACTTCTACGACCTTACGGCAATCATCAGCAAAGAATGGATTCTGGAGTTCTGCCGGCTCTATCGGGAGAAAAACCTCAATGTGGTCTGGTGCCTGCCGACCGGCACCCGCTCTGAAGCCCTTGACCAGGAGGTGATAGAGAGCCTAGCCGCTACCAATTGCCGATATCTGGTCTATGCGCCGGAAAGCGGTTCACCGGCGACATTGAAATCCCTGAACAAGGAGCTGAATCTCGATGCGCTTCTCCAATCGGTTCGAATCGCGGTCAAACAGGGAATCATTACCCGGTGCAATCTGGTGGTAGGTTTTCCCGGCGAAACCATCGCCAATTTGCTGGAAACCTTGGTCTTTCAGTTGCGGCTCGCCCTGGTCGGCGTTGACGATGCGCCTCTCTATCTTTTCGCCCCTTACCCGGGATCCGAACTGTTCGAGTATCTGCGGAGCAACAACAGGATCCCTGAGATTAATGATGAATATTTCGATACATTGATCGGGCAGATGGTGTTGAGTTCCCGGACAATGTACACCGAAAAGATGTCCGGGTATATCGTGGCTCTGGCCAGGATCATCGGGATGTCCTTGTTTTACGGGCTTTCATATTTGTTGCGGCCCCGGCGTATAGCAAGATCTTTCATAAATATCTTTGTCAGAAAAACTACTGATACGGTTTTTGAGCAGCGGATACTCGAAATGATTCAGAGACGATTTGGAAGGTGACGGTCCCAGGCAAAGACCGCGGTTATGACAGACTCTACCTCGAAAAATGCAAACGGAACCGGAACGGTATCCGGACTGCCCGGCAAAAAGGTTCTTTTGTCGGTTGTTGCCGTAATCTCACTGCTGGCCGGCATTTTCACCTTCTCGGCTATTGAATACAAAAGTCCGGTATTGCGTCTCGACGCAAAGAGCCTGGAGACGGGCAGATGGACAGTGCAAGCCGAAGCGGACGGCAGTAGCAGAAAATACACGAAAACTTTAGAGATAACCGATAACTCCGGTAACGAACGCCAGTACCTGGTTGAGTTGCCGGCAATCAAGACCAAATCGATAACCATAATCCCTGTTGGCCGATACGGGAGTTATGAAATCGGCACCATTTCCCTGTATAACGATACCGTCAGCTATTCCTGGTATTCGCAAGGAGGGTGCAGTAAAAAGATCTGGAGTCCCGTCATCCGCAAGAGCGAGCCTTGTCCGGAAGGTCGTCCCGGCATTGCGCTGAACAGTGATGGATCCATCAGCATTACTGCAATCCCGCAACTCGGTTTTGCCAACAGTAATGAGTTCCGGTCTGTAGTTGCGGTCATTATTGCCCTGGGACTCTTCTTCGGACTGGCTTGGGTTTTCAGTCCGACGCCCAATCACCGTTCGCGGCAGGATCTTGTCGACCATTATCTGGCACGAGTGGCGTGGCTTGTTGTCTGGGCACTGTATCTCTACCGGTTTTACCAGATAAGGGAATACGGCGTCGATGTGCCGTTTCAGGACGAATGGACCTATTTTGACCCGGAAGCCCTGCCAAACGGCTTTTCCTGGAAATGGCTCTTTAGTTTTCACAACGATCATCGCCAGGTGCTGACAAATTTCACGGCTTGGCTGAACCTGAAACTGTTCGGTTTTGATGTTGTCTACAGCATTTTTCTGAACAATCTGTTCTTCGGCTGTCTGCTTCTGGCAGTAAAAAAGCTGAAAGAGATTGTGGTCGGCAAGGAAAACTTTCTCCTGTTCCCGGCATTCATGGTATTCCTGCTGTCACCGATAGCCTTTGAAACCCAGTTATGGGGAATGGCTTCCACGATACATCTGCAACTGCTCTTCTCGGTTGCCGCTCTCATCTATGCCTACAAGGAAGAGCCGACTATCCGGGACGGGTTAATCTTTTCGCTGCTGGCCGTACTCGGGGTTTACAATTTTTCCGGGGGGGTGATCTTTGCCGCGGTTTATCTGGTGCTAACCAGCGGTTTTGTCCTCTCCGGAATCGCGCGTAATCGCATTGCGTCGAGAGCGGGCATAGGCTTTATCGCCACGAATTGGATCATTGCCGGCAGCGGCATTGCTCTCTGGTTCTACGGTTACCGGAAGCCGATGTGGTCGCAACCGTGGCTGTCCCCTTTTGATGCCAGGTTTTGGGATTACTTCTTGAACGTTGTCGCCTTTGGGTTCGGTATTGATGATATGGGGCTGCTGCCCGGGCTGGCCTGCGTTTTCCTTACTGTCATGCCCATTGTTCTGCTGCTCAAAGACAAGGAAAGCCGCAACAGGAATTCCACCTGGATAGTAGTGACGGCAATTCTGGGGATCTTTGCCGTGCTGGCGGCCATAAGCATGGGGCGCACGGTTCTCACCCCACCGAAAACCTCGAGATATGCGGAGTTCGGTTTCCTGCTAATCCCTTATGCCGCCCTGGCCTGGTGGCTTGCCATCAGGCAGGCGCGGCAAGCCGCTGTGATACTGGCTTTTTTGTGGTGCTTCTGTTTTGCCGCTTATTGGGATAACTGGGCAACGGATATGTACCTGGTCTGCCGGCAGGAAAGCATCGAAATCCTGGAGTGCGTCGAGGATTTCTATCGGGGCTCAGGTGATGGCGCCTGCCAGGAGCCCAATCCCGTACTGAAATCGGCCCGGATCCGACAACTGGAACTGGCCCGGAAACTGGGCGTCAAATTTACCACGAGATTTGAATGAGATCAGCCGATCATCAACCGGTTACGCCAACTACTGCCTCTGATCAGGCATCACGATCGGCAGGAATCCGCCTATCGGTAGTGATTCCTGCCTATAATGAGGAAGGAAGCATTGCCGAGGCCGTAGCAAGGGTTGTTGCCGCTATCTCCGGCGAAGTTGCCGAATATGAGCTGATTGTCGTCGATGACGGCAGCAGAGACGCTACAGCTGCTATCGTTAGTGAACTGTCTGCCGCCAATCCGAATATCAGGCTGATAGCACTCAATACCAATCAGGGGAAAGGGGCGGCGCTGCGCTCCGGTTTCCGTGCCGCAACGATGGAATACATCATCTTTACCGATGCCGATCTCCAGATACCATTGACGGACATCCCCCGCTTTATCGCCAACGCGGGACAATACGGCATGGTCGTCGGGTATCGGCAGAAAAGAGATGACTCGTTATCCCGCCGGATATTCTCCAAGGGGTATGCCTTTCTTATCCGGATATTGCTGGGGATCAGGCTCAAGGATGTAAACTGCCCATTGAAGCTGTTCAAGGCCACCCTGATCCAGTCACTGGATCTGCGTTCGTGCGGTTTTTTCATCGATACGGAGATCGTTTTCCTGGCGAAACAGAAAAAGACCGGTGTGCTGGAACTCGGGGTGGAGAGCCGGCGCAGAGCGCACGGCGCATCTACGGTCAGGCTGCGCCATATGTTCGAAACGGTCAGGGAGCTACGTGCACTTATGCGCAGGGGATCCGGTGAGTGGGAGAGCATTCGATCATGACAATCTCCCCGCATGTTGAACCGCCGGTAACCCGATACCGCTGGGATCTATTGCTCGGTGTGCTGGTGCTCGCCATCTTTGCCGCCATAGAGTGGCAACACCCCTGGTACTTTCTTCAGGACGACAACCGGGATCAGAACCTGCCGTATTACATCCATAACATCAGAGCCATCCTGGCTGGCGAGTTCCCGCTGTTCAATTTCCATCAATACCTCGGTACCCCTGTCCATGCCTGCATCCAGTCCGCGTCGCTATATCTGCCTAACTACCTTGCCCTGATCCTGAGCAGCGTCCTGTTCGGGCATTATTACGGCGCCATGGAATTCATCGCCCTGTTTCACCTGCTGCTCGCAGCAACCGGTTTTTCCCGGCTGATGCAACATTTCGGATTACACAATATTGCAGGTTGCTTTGGCGCAATTGCCTGGGCATTCTGCGGCTTTGTCATTGTGGTCGGCAATTCGTGGATTCAGGTCGTCGGTTACGCGGCCTATCTTCCCTGGATACTCTTGTTTTCCCTGAAGATGGCCGAGGGGTTCAGCCTGAAGGTATTCGTCCTGCTGGCGCTGGTGCGGGTTATCGATCTGTTCCTCGGCTACCCGCCTTATTTCATCTACACGGTTACGTTCGATCTTTTGACGGTCACCGTTCTTTACTTTGCATCCGGCGTCAGAGGAGGGTGGCGCCCCTTTGCCGCTTTTGCCTGCCGCCAGGCGGTCAATTATCTTTGTGTGTTCCTGCTCGCCGCGCCGCTGCTTCTCCCGGCGCTGCACCAGGTGAGCATATCCGCAGACCGGCAGCGACCCCTAGGTTGGGAGGAGTTTTCCCAGTTCAGTTATCGGCTGGCGGACTGGTTAAACGGCCTGATCATGCCGTTTTCTGATATGGCGGTAAACAGCTGGACCGAGCAGCAGTTTATCTCACATATCGGCTATCTGACCCTTTTCTTCCTCATTGCGGCTTATTGGCAGGATCAGGCCAAGCGGAAGGTTGTCATCTCCCTGGCCGTGATCGCGCTGTTTTCACTGCTCTGGGCGTCCGATACCTTCGTAACCCGCTTGTTTTACCAGATCCCGTTTCATAACCGCCTGCGCTGGCCTTTCAAACTGGGTTTTTTCACCAGTTTCTACTTGATCGCGGTCGCCTCTTTCGGTTTCGATGCCTGGTACCGCAGGTTTGCGTCTGCGGGCCGGAGCCGTGGCTTTACCGCTGTTGCGCTATCGGTCCTGTTCGTCTGCCATATCGCCAACTTCCTGATTCTGTATGCCGGCACGCCCCAGCGGATGTTTTCCAGGCATTTCGATGCGCCGCCGTTTGCAGAGCCGCTGCAGAGCATGCTTGCGGATGGGAGGATCGTGAGCATCTGCCCGAGCCGGGTGAAGGAGGGGGAAAAGCAGATATACGGCTATTCCGTGCCGCAGCTCGGGTTCAATTATGCGACGCTGTTCGGGCTTTACCACTTTGCCGGTTACGAGCTGCTGGTGTCGCAAAAAAATCTCGATGCCGCGCTCGGTTTGAACATCCGGGCAGATTTCAACCTGCAGCCCGGGGCACCTCTGGACATCCCGGCAGCGCTGCCTCTGGACTACTTCCGGGAGTGGGGGGTAAAGTGGTATGTCGTTGACAGAGGGGTAAACCTGCAGGGCATTGGCGGGCTTGAGCAGGTTTTCCGTGACGAGAGGCGGATTGTGCTGCGGGACCGCTCTGCAAGGCCCTTTGTATACTGGCTCGACAACCCTGGAGCCGGGGGAGTGCCGCACCGGTTCACTACCAACTCGATCTTCACTGTTACGGAACGGGCAACTGCCGGGCCACTGCTCGTCAATGTCCTGTACAACGGCTTCTTTAAGGCGGATATCGACGGGAAGCCGGCAGGTATAGCCGAAACCGGCGATGGCCAGATGTTGGTGGTCGTCCCGCCAGGGCGGCACGAGGTGAGGATAAGCTTTGTGGATCCCTATTTCCGTGCCGGAGTGTATGTGGCAGCCGGTTTCCTATTGCTGGCCGTGATCGCAATCGCGTCATGCCGGTTTTGCGGGAGACGTGCGCCGTGACCTGGCCTGGAACCGATTCATACCGGCGGTATTGTCTGCCGGTGGTCCTCCTGATCTTTATTGCCGGACTCTGTTTGCGGGTGACCGTTTTTACCGGTCAGCACCAGGAAGGGGACGAGCTGATCTACATGACTCTCGTCGAGCAGCTGGACAGCGGTAAAGGGTACACTCTCCAGGGGAGCAATCTGCTTGCCGAAGGGGTGATCGACGCGTACCAGTATGACCGGCCGCTGTTCTTCCATCCTCCCGGCGGGATAGCCCTGTGCTGGCTCTTTTGGCGGCTGGCCGGTCCCTGGGGGTTCCCTCTCGTACAGCTCTGCTGCTACGCCCTGTTTTTCTGGAGCATGCTTGCCCTGGCCAGATCGCTTGATCTGGCTCCGCCCGGGCTGGTGTTGCCGATGGTGGCGCTGCTCTCAGCCATTAACCCGATTGTCGTGCAGGTCAATACGAAATTCTGGCTCGACGGACCGCTGCTGGCCTTTACCATGCTCGCCGCTGCCCTGCTGGCAATGAGTGCAAAGCGCGGGAGCCTGTCCTGGGCCGTTGTCGGCGGCCTGGTCCTCGGCTACGCCAGCCTGATAAAGATTACCGCCTTTCTGGTCGTGCCGGGGCTCATTCTGGTCCTTTGGCATATTCTGCCTCAGAAGCGGCTGCGGACCCTGGCCGGGTTTGCCTTTGCCATGCTGGTGCCGGCGCTGTTGCTGCAAATACCTTGGAGCTACTGGCAGTGGTCGGTCTACGGAACGGCATTCCCCGGCTGGGCGGGGAGGCCCTCGGAAACCCTGGTCCTGAGCAGTCCATATATCCATTTCCTGACTGTGGAGCGCTCGCCGCTGGCGTACCTTTCCCTGTTCCCCAGGGTGCAGTGGACAGTCGTGCCGGCGCTGCTGCTCCCTTTGGTTTCCTGGCGAAACAGCGGCAAGGTACGGCTCTGGTCCGCCCTTATATTATGGGGGGGGATTGTGGTCTTGTTTCATGTCCTGCTCGGTTCAATCGGGTATTCAAAGGTGTTGCGTTACGTTATACTCGCAACTCCTCCGGTTACCCTGCTCTTTGCCTCCCAGCTGGGTGAAACCATTGCTGCATATAAAGAGGATGCCTTGACCGGGTTTCGCAGGAATGCGGCAAATGTCCTGATTGCCGTATCCTTGCTGGCTCTGCTCCTCGAAGCAATAACTGCCGTCAGGACGGCACTGGCCACTGACCTGGCCCTGATTGTGCCGATAGCGGGTGGATTATGAAAATTGCCAAGCGGATATCGCTGCCGCTGCTCCTGCTCATGTTCTTCGGGTTGTCGTTCAGCGCCGGACTTCGCGAATCGCCTACCATCGACGAATTCCGCCATATCTCCACCGGTGTCTACTACTGGCAGAGCGGTGACTTCTCTTTCGACCGCGCTACCCCGCCGCTCTGGAAGCTCGCCTTCAGCCTTCCCGCCCATCTCGTCGGCGCACAGCCGCTTCATCCACCAGTACAGGACGGGAGCTATCCGGGATGGGATGGCTGGCTGATGGCGACCGATTTCATGAAGGCCAACCCCGGCAATTATTCCTTCTTCGTTACCGCGGCCAGGTCGGTGAATCTCCTCGCCGCAACGCTCTGTCTGGTTTACCTGTATCGCCGGGCGCGCCAAAGCTTCGGTCATGATGCCGCACTCTTCGGCACCGCCTTCCTGGCCTTTTCGCCGACGCTGCTCGCCCATTCCCACTACGCAACGACCGATGTGATTGCCGCGCTTACCCTGACGGTTCTGGTGTTCCAGATGATCGATCAGGTCATCTCCCCAACCTGGTTCCGGCTGGTCAGCATCGCTGCCATGTTTGCCGTTTCGTTCCTGTGCAAGTTCACGGCGACGATTCTGCTCCCGCCGTTGCTCCTGGTTATCTGCACAGGAGCGCCGACGCTCGGGGAGAAGTTGCCCAACCGGACGGGGATACCTGTCGGTCGGGGCGCCAGGTCGCTCGCCTCGCTCCTCCTCTCGCTGCTCGCAGCAGTGCTGGTCGTCCTCGTATTGTTCAATGCAATGTACGGTTTCAAGGGGGCCGGATACCGCCTGAACGAACTGGAGCTGAAAAGCCGGTCCCTGCATTCGCTGAGTCTGACCCCGGTCGGGAACCTCCCCCTGCCGCTCCCCAAAGAACTGGTCCTCGGATTCGACCACCAGAAAGGCGACAGCGACAATGCCGAGTTCCCGGCTTTTTTTCATGGCCGGTGGTCTCCCAACGGTTTCTGGTTCTATTATGCCGTTGCTTTTTGTCTCAAGGAGACGGTGCCGTTCGTCCTGATGTTCTTGCTGGTTTTTCTGGTCAGGTCCGGCGCTGGGGTGCACCCTCCGGACCGCAAGGAGGGGCTGCTTCTCTGGTATCTTCCGGCAACGCTCTTCATTGTGCTGAGTTTCATGAACAGGCTTGATATCGGGGTACGTTACCTGTTGCCCGCCTACCCGTTTATCTGTTACTTCTACAGCAGGGTCTTTGCCGCGAGTGCCGGTCGCAGGACGTTGCGATTGGCGCTGCTGGGGCTGCTGGCGTTTCACTGCCTGTCGGTGCTCGCGAGAGCTCCGCATTACACCGCATATTTCAACGAGCTGGTCGCTGGCCCGAAAAACGGCTACAAGTACCTGATCGATTCCAATCTCGACTGGGGGCAGGACCTGCCGGCACTGAAACAGTATATGCGGGAAAACCGGATCGAAAGCATTCAACTGGCCTATTTCGGCCATGCTTTCCCAGAGTTCTACGGCATAAACTACGAACCGCTTCTCGACCTGCCGAAACCGGGGTATGTGGCTGTCAGCGCCACATTTCTCCAGGGGCTACCGTATCTCATGACTTATCTCGATCCGCCATACTCTCTGGATTACGACTATTACGCCTTTATGAGGCAGTACGAGCCGATAGCGCAGGTCGGCCATTCGATAATGATCTACCGGATAAACTAAGGACCAAAGGGTGAAATGACAAAGCTTCCCGGGAATACGGCTGTTAATGTAGCGATCGCTGCCGGTCTGCTCTGCCTGCTTGTCTATCTGCGGGCGCTGGCGTGCGGCTTTGTAAACTTTGATGATCCCGGTTTCGTGCTTAACAACCTGCCGATCAGGCATTTTGGCCCGGCATTTCTTGCCAATGTCTTTACCGCGCCGTACATAGATTTCTGGATGCCGCTCACATGGATCTCTTTAGCTGTTGACTATTATTTCTGGGAACTGAACCCGCTGGGCTATCACCTCACCAACATAGTTCTTCATGCGGTTAATGCGGGGCTGGTTGCCCTGATTGCCGACAGGGTACTGCGCCGGAGATGCGAGGAGATCGGCACCGCAAGGGGGGAATATGCAGCAGCCTTGCTGCTGGCAACGCTCCTGTTCGGCCTCCATCCGCTGCGGGTCGAGTCGGTTGCCTGGATCACGGAACGAAAAGACGTGCTGAACGGCGTGTTCACGCTCGGGTCGGTACTCTGCTACCTGGTCTATGCCGATCGGAAATGGGTGCCGGAAGCAGGGGCTCGCACCGGTTTTTACCTGGCGGCCATAATACTGTTCGCCCTTTCGCTTACGGCAAAATCGGTCAGCGTGGTCCTGCCGGTCATGTTCCTGATACTGGACTGGTTTCCGCTAGGCCGGTTTCGCAAGCAGGGCCTGGTTTCTCTGCTGGTCGAGAAACTCCCGTTTCTGGCCTTGTCGCTGGCGGTATCTCTCATAACCATCCATTTTGCCCGTCAGGGGGAGCTTTTCCTCTCTTACGCGGCGCTCCCCTTTGGTAAACGGGTGATCATCTCCGGTAATGCCGTCTTTGAATATCTGCGGCTGATGCTCTTTCCGGTCGGGATAAGGCCGTTTTACCTGATCCCGCCGGAGCTGCCGGCAGCATTCTATATCAAATGCGCGGCAGCGGTAGCAATCACCGTTTACTGCCTGGCGAACGCCGGGAGACGGCAATGGCTCGCGGCAATCTGGCTGCTTTTTATCCTGCCGCTTCTGCCGGTACTGGCGTTTCTCCAGAATGGCGGGGAGCAGGCGATGGCCGCCCGGTTCACCTATCTGCCCGCCATTGCTCCCGGAATCGGCGCCGCATTTTTCCTGGTCACCTGGTCAGGGAGGCAGCAGAATTGCCGGCCGATATTGCTGGCCTCAATCGCGCTGCTGCTGGTCTGCTATGGCGGGATGACCTACAGGCTGATCGGGGTCTGGGACAATACCGGCACCTTGTGGTCGCGGGTGCTTGAATCGCAGCCGATCGGCAGGGCATACGTGGAGCGGGGGATGTATTATTATTCCGTTGGCCGTTACGCGGATGCGGTCAAGGATCTGTCAGTCGCCATCGATATTGCGGGGCAGGGAGGGATTCCGGTTCTGCACAATCTCCATGCCTTTCGTGGCGACGCCTACCGGGCTATGGGGCAATACGGAGCGGCAGTGGCAGACCTGACCGCTGCCATCGCCATTGCTCCTAACCCGTCGTGTAATTATCTGCGCGGCCTTGCCTTCAAAGCGATGGGGAGATCTGCCGAGGCGGCAGGGGATTTCCTGGTTGCCGGTCCGCAACCGATGCCTCTTGACTGGTATTGAAGCATGATCCGCAATTTCTTGATGCAGATATCAGGTGAAAGACAAAAGAAATTGAATAACACATCTCAAATCAATCTGCATAGCCTTGCCGACAAAGCCATCAACAGCCTCTTTATCACCTCTGTCTTTATTTCGGCAATTATCTATTTATTGCATATCGTTACTCATTTCCCCTTTTTTGACGGTTCGATCCATACCCGCTATCTCTGGTTGTTGTCATCCGGCTTCAAGGCAAATGTGGATTTCTTCTGCATCTATCCAACACTGGGCTATTTTCTCACCCTGCCGTATTTTAAGCTGTTCCCGGAGTCGGCCTTTGTCCTGCTGGCACTCCGGCTCTTTTCTGCAGTAGTTGTCGCGCTCCTCGGGCTTGCTTATTATTCCCATGGCCGTAGAATCTCCGCTGATTGGGTCGTTGCACTGCTCCCTTTTCTCCTGATCAGCACTGACCGCAGCATCGGGGTCTTTTTTTCCGAGTACAGCATCGACCACCTCGCGGCACTGGCGGCGATCCTGGCAATGACAATCATCATGTCCGAACCGGGTTTTTTCCGGCTGGCGCTATGCTCGGCACTCAGTCTGATCTCGCTGTTCATAATGCCCAAATACCATTTCCCGTTGTTTTTCGGCTTGCTCGGCTATCTCTGGGTCTGCTATGCAACATACCGAAAACCTTCCATGGTGATATCTGGGCTCTGTGCCGGCGCTATTTCAGCATTGGCGATAATTTTCGCGATTTTCAGCCTGAACCACGGTTCGATAATCGACAATTTCAAATACGCCTATCTGTTCAATTTCAGATTCACGTCGGTACTCGACGAACAGATCGGCAGCTCGCCGATGTATTCCCCGGTCATCGTTTATGTCTGGACTTTTCTCCGCCACCATCTGCTGCTTTCTTTCTCGTATGCCGTAGGGATTTATGCCTGGCTCAGGTATGCCGTAAGCGGCTGGCGAAAACCTGATCCCCTCATCTGGGGTGGCGGGGGGATTCTGCTGGGCTGTTTCCTTGCCACGCTGTTTGATGCTGTATATTGCGAACAATACATCACGCCGGTATTGCTCTGCCTGGCCCTTTTTGTCCCTGTTGCCTATTCGGAAACCGTTTCGAGCCAAAGGACGATAAGATATGCCCGGTACCTGTTCGTAACAATTGCTTTTGCCATTCTTGTGGCAAGGCTGGACCGGGTAGCCGACGAATTCCACCTTACGGCGTATAACGCCCGCGGCAATACGGCTACCACGAGAACGATAATCGGCGAAGTGACAATGGCTCCAACCGGCATAAACATCTTGAATGAATATGACGACCTGCTGGCGCTTATCCCCAAGGACGAAACAGTTGTAGCTGCCTGGCCGTTTCACCCTTTGTTCCGGCGTGATGCCGCTTTCCAGATATTTGATGACCGGCCGAGCCTGTCGGGGGCATTTCAGGAACGAGACCCCCTGAGTCGGTCATTTGCCCCGGAAACGTTCATGAATGCGTTGGAGAAAAGCGCTCCCGCACTTATTGTCCCCCAGAATCTGGATGAGTTTTTCCCTCCGGGATGGGACCTGGTTGTGCAAGATTTCCTGTCCCGCCATAGGCATCTGTACGAAGAGTATGCCACCAATATGTATAAAGGGTACATCAGGAAGGATCTGCTGGAATAAGATCCGAGTCGATTGAAACATGAAGCGGTCATTCTTTTTTTATAATGGACTGGTGCTGAGGCATGATCCGGTTGTCTGAAGCCGATACCGAAGAAAAACAGAGAACGCCACTGGATCCGGCGCTCGTGGCAGAGCGGGTTACCCGTCCGCTCAGCCTGATTTCCGCAGCGTTATTGTTTGCAGTTATTGCGGCAGTAATCACCGCACTTTACACGCCGCCACCCTTTGACCAGCGCGGGATAACGGCGATATTCTGTGCCGATCCCGCGGATTTTGCTCCGGAACCGCTGGAACGGCTGCTGTTCTTTTCCGGGGTTGTAATCGTGCCGGTATTATTGCTTGCCGGGCAGATCGTTTTTTCACGGTTAGTGAAATTGCTTCCGGTAAAGATAATGGCGGTTGTCTGCCGGTGGACCGTTCCTGTTGTACTGGCGATGGTTTCGGCACTGGCGTTGTTTGTCGTCAGCAGTAATCCCTATTTCCTGGAGAAAAGTGTTTTTAATGGCACGGGCGCAATGCTTGCCACGGTCGTTGCCGCCATTTTGCTCTGGGTGATACTGCTCTCCGGAGACGAAAAGGGGATTGTTTCGCATCTGCGCGTGCCGATTCGCCGGATATCCCTGGCAGTTGCGGCCTCGGCCATAATCCTTGTCTGCCTCTATTCCATAATCGGGCTTGAATCAATTGAAAATCTACCTATTTTTTATTACAGCTTCAACGCCGTATTCCATGCCGTGGTGCAGGTCTGTGCCGGTAAGGAACTGCTTGTGGACCTCGTGCATCAGTACGGGCTCTACCCACATTTCATAGAACCGGTCTTTGCGGTCATCGGGCTCAGCGTCCTGAAATTTTCCCTGCTCATGTCGCTGCTCATGGGGGTTGCCCTTGTTTGCCTCCTGAGATTCATCCTGGAAAGCAGCTCCAGCCGGATCATCGGTTATCTCGGGTTTGTTTGTCTCGTTTATTACAGTTTCTTTTTCTCCCGGGTCGTCCACCAGCCGGACAATTTTTTCCAGTATCATCCGATCCGGTTTTTCTGGCCGGCAGTAGCGGTCTATTTCGTGTTCAGATACCTGCAGACCGGCACCAAGCGACTCTATCTCACGGCACATCTGCTCTTTGCCCTGAGTGTGCTCTGGAATTTTGAAACAGGGGTTGTGGTGTTTCTCTCGTGGCTGCTGGTCCTGATCTATCAGGAAGCTGTTGAACGGAACTTCCGGAGGATGGGCTACCATTTCCTGACATCCGCAGTTTCATTGTCCCTGGTCACAGGGGTATTTGTTTCCTACATGAGGATGAGGTACGGGAGTTTCCCCGAGTTTGGCGGGTTTTTCCAGTACCAGCAATTGTTCTACCTTTACGGGTATTACATGATGCCGATGCCGTTGTGGCATCCCTGGATGCTGGTCATTCTGGTATATGCCCACGGGCTTCTCGCTTCAGTCCGGCCCGTTGCCGACAGGCGCTATTCCGGCCGATCGGCCATGATCTTTTTCCTTTCAATCATGGGCGTGGGGCTATTTGCCTATTATCAGGGTAGAAGTCACGACCTGAACCTGCTTGCGGTTAGCTTTCCGGCAATCCTGATTCTGATCCTCCATGCCGATAAGCTCGCTAACAGGGCATGCAGCGCCCCTTTGCCGGGTGACCGGTATTTGTTTCTGCTGATCACTTTTTGCTTTGTTTTCGGTTCAGCCACATATTTGATGAATATTCCGGCGATTACCGGGACAATCATCAGTAGAATACGCCCTGTCCTGGCGCGGGATAATACGGTGGTAACCCGGAACGTTGATTTTATAAGGCGAAACAGCTTCAGGGGCGAGAAGCTGCTGATTCTGTCGATGCATTCCGGGATCTACTACCTTGAATCCGGCACTGTGCCGCCATTGAAGATCCCAGGAATTACGGAGTTGTTACTTGCCCGGGATTTTAATAAGATCGTCGAATATCTGGGGAGCGCTGCGGAGAAGGTGATTGTCGACCGGCAGTTCATCAGCCTCCACCCCGAACTTGCGGAGTTGCTGGAAGAACGGTTCAGGATCAGGGAATTAAGCCCGGCCGGCGATATCGGCATCATGGAAAAGGTCCAGTAGTGATGAGATTGGCAACTCTTTCATGGATCTGGAGTGTTGATTGAAACGTGAAGCAATAATACTGTTCTTGATAATCGGCTTCTCGTTTGCGTTGCGAATGGCGTTTTTGCACGAGCCGTTGCAGCGGGACGAGGGGCATTATGCCTACATCGGCCAGGAGATCCTTCGTGGGAATGTCCCGTACCGGGATGCGATCGAAATCAAGCCTCCAGGCGCATTCTATATTTATGCCGCAGGTATGGCGGTTTTTGGGGAGACCGCCGTTGCCATAAGGATGTTTACGGCACTTTATGCCATGTTCACAGTGCTGGCGGTCTATCTTACCACCAGACAGGTATGGGGCAATAAGGCAGGGCTCTGGGCCGCATTCATTTGCGGTTTGACCTCCAGCGGCCCGCTGGTTGAAGGGAGCAGCAGCAATACCGAAGTGTTCATGGTTCTTCCCATGACCGCCGGTATCTATTTCTTCCTCAGAAATGCCGCTACCGGCAGACCTGTTTATCTTGCCGCAAGCGGCATGGCAGCCGGCCTGGCCATGGTGATAAAACCGGTCGCACTTCCTCAAGTGCTTATCCTTTTCGCGTTTCTTTTTTTCCTGCCCAAATCCCGGGGAAGCATGAAGGGGATGTTGGTCAATGTCGGCAGCTTTATTCTGCCGATAGTGGTTCTGGCTGCAGTTACCCTTGGCTATTTTGCCTCCAAAGGGGCTCTCGACGATTTGCTGTGGTGGACAATCAAATTCCCCTTTAACTACCGTGACAGCGGAATCTACGGCCCGCCTATAGGCAAGGCCTTCGAACGGATTGCCCCGGAATTTGCCCTGCCACTGGCAGCTTCGCTCCCGACTGCTGTTTGGATCGTCCTGAAACGGCCGGGATACAAAGAGCTGCTCATGATGGTTCTTACCCTTGGTGCGGTAGCTGGTGTCTACCTCCCCGGGAAATTTTTCCCGCACTATTTCATCATCCTGATCCCGCAACTGGCAATCCTTGCCGGCGGGGGGATTGCCAGCGTCTTTGCCATGGACAATGTACGCCATCCAGCGGTTGTTGTTTTGATCATTGCCGTTCTATCGTATTCGATTATGAAAGAGTATCGGTTTTATCTTTTCTATCCCCCGGAAAAGATTTCAGAGTTGAAATTCGGCAAACAGTTTGTAGAGGCTGTCGAACTCGCCGAATACATCAAGAATAGGACCGTTCCTGCGGATTATCTGTTTCAATGGGGACTGGAGCCGGAGCTGTATTTCCTTTCAACCCGGCGTTCTCCGACCAGGTATATAGCCAGTGTATTGCCCGCATGGTCGGAGCATCCACAGCGGGCCGTTCTTGAGGTCCTTACCGCAATACAGCAAAAACGGCCAAAATACCTGGTCTATCAACCGGACTGGGCAGACTGGGAGGGGCAGGAAGAGATCGAGTATGTCATTGACCATGATTATGTTCTGGAAGAGCAGATGGCCGACTGTTATGTTTATCGACGGAAGGACGGGATGTGAAAAATAAGACAGCACAGAAACAGGACGGGATTTTATGGGCCGGCGCCGTATTTGCCGCCGTTGCGACGATCTGCGTATTCCTTACCTCGCTGAAAAACGAGTTCCTCGAACTGGACGATCTTGGCTACATTGTTGATAACCGGTTTATCGACTCCCTGGACTGGCAGACCGTTGTCTGGGCATTCACCCGCTTTCACGAGGCCAACTGGCACCCCTTGACCATGCTCTCTCTGGCCATGGACCGGCAGTTGTGGGGAATGAACCCGGCAGGATTTCATCTTACCAACCTGTTGTTTCATGGTGGCACGGTCTTCCTTGTCTGTTTCATCTTCAAATCGATACTGTCGTCAGCGGCTCTGAACTGGTCGGAGAGATGGCCGGCCGGCCGGCAGATCGTCTGGGCCAGTATTGCCGGCGCCTTGTTCTTCGGCCTTCACCCGCTCAGGGTGGAATCGGTAGTGTGGGCAAGCGAAAGGAAGGATGTCCTCTGCCTGTTTTTCGTCGCTGCAGCCATCCTGTTCCATCTCAGGTACGCGGCTCGACGGTCCCTGCAGCCTGGCAAGCCGTTCTTCCGGTTCGGTTCATACTGGATAACCGTATTGATGGCGCTGCTCGCCCTGTTGAGCAAGCCGACTGCCGTCAGCCTGCCGATCGTCCTGCTCCTGATCGACTGGTATCCGCTTGGCAGGATGGTTGACTCGAACGCGATTTTCCGAGTTGTGGCGGAAAAAATCCCCTTGTTGCTTATTGCTGGCGGGACAGCGGCGCTAACCGTGAAGGCACAACAGGAGCCGATCATGCTTTCGGCAGACCTGACCGTTGTCTCCAGGGTTCTCGTCTCTTTCAAGGCAGCGATGTTTTACCTCTGGAAGACGATCTGGCCGACCGGTCTCGCTCCTTACTATCCGCATCCGGGGAATGTATCGGCGACCGCACCGGGTGAGTATCTTGCCTATGCCCTCGGTGTTGCAGCCATCACGGTTGCCGCAGCGTATATCGGGAGACGTAAGCGGCAGTGGCCGGCACTCTGGCTCTATTTCCTTGTTACTCTGGCCCCGATGCTCGGGATCATCCAGGCCGGGAGCCAGTGGATGGCGGACCGTTATTCATATCTGCCGTCACTGGGGATCGCCCTTCTATGGGGGGCTGGTGTCGTATGGATTTCTGGATGGCTGCATGCAAGGGGGCTCAAGGATCTGGCCGTTACTGCCGTTGGATTTGCGGCCATCCAGATCGTTTGCTATACCTTGATGACCCTGTGGCAGATCAGCTGGTGGCAAAACACCGAAACCATTGCCACCAGGGAAATTGGCATCTATCCGAAGCAGATCGGCGCCGCCTACTTTGCCCGGGCAAAGTACCGCAACGAGGCCGGAAACTATTTCGAGGCACTGGTTGATATCGACGAGGCGCTCGCCATTGCCCTGCGGCGGGGACGGACGTCGAAATACTCCGAACTGGCCTTTACCCAGGCGAAGATCCTCAGAAATCTCAAACGGCTGCCGGATGCGCTTGCTGCCGTTGATTGGGCCATCCAGACAAGTGAACAGATGCCCAGGCCGGAAATTTTCAGATTTCGCGACGATCTTTCCCTAGAGATTGCCGGCTCCGGGACAGACAGCATGGGATCGGGACAGAAGTGAAAGAGAGTCGGAACTATATCCGGTTGGTGGCCGCCGCTGTCGGCATCATTACACTGCTGGTATATCTTCCGGCCCTAAACTGTGGGTTCATAAACCTGGATGACCCGTTCTACATCACCAACAATCCGTTCATAAAGAGCCTTGATCCCGGTTCGATACGCAGGATTTTCACCGAATCGCATCTCGCTGCCTGGCTCCCCCTGACCTATCTCTCCTTTGCCCTTGATCACCTGTTCTGGGGAGACAACCCCACCGGCTATCATCTGACCAATATTATCCTGCATGCACTAAACGCCGGTCTGGTGGCTCTGCTTACCCACCGGATCCTGATTGCCAATGACTGCGTTCTGCAAAAGTGGCATTATCCGGTTCTGCTGCTGTTCGCCGGGCTTCTGTTTTCAGTCCATCCGCTCCGGGTCGAGTCGGTTGCCTGGGCCTCCGCACGCAAAGATGTCCTTAATGGCCTGTTCACCATTGCGGCCATCCTTTCCTATCTGAGCTATGTCCGGCGCAAAGCCGCCGGGGAGCCGCGGTATCTGATCCCGTATGCACTGGCGCTGGCCTGTTTTGTGTTATCTCTGCTGGCAAAGCAGGTGAGCGTAACCCTGCCGGTAATATTGCTGCTGCTGGACTGGTACCCCCTGGATCGGATCGGCAAAGGCCGCTGGCGGGGGGCGCTGATCGAAAAGATCCCGTTCGGGGTCATTTCCCTGGTGATAACCGCCCTGACCATTTATTTTGCCGGTTCCGGGAAGAGCCTGATCTCCATGAGGGACATGCCGTTCTACGTCAGGGGGGTCATCTCCGGCAATGCGATCTTTGAATACTGCCGGCTCTGGCTGTTTCCGGTCGGGATCAGTCCGTACTTCGTGGTGCCGAGGCCTCTTCCGTACAGCTATCTCGTCAGGACCGTTCTCGTTGTCTTGGTTTTGCTGTACATGTCTCGTGACTTTCTGAGAAGGAAAGGTTGGGCAGTCACCTGGTTTTGTTTTATAGTGCTACTTGCGCCGATGCTCGCCTTTATTCAGGCAGGTGACGACCTGGCACTGGCGGCACGCTACACCTATCTTCCGTCGATAGCGCCTGGAATCGCGGTTGCGGCCGGTATTGCCCTGCTTTCGCGTAGATTGAAGCCGGTCCGGCTCAGGCCGGTCCTGATTGCGTCGCTCTTGACGGCAGCACTGATCGTTGCCGTGAACATCGGGATTTCTCTGCAGCTGATCAAGGTTTGGAAAGACACCGGCAGCTTCTGGTCGAGGGTGATCGAGATCGACCCGCTGGGACGCGCCTACGGCGATCGCGGGGTTTTTTATCTGATCAATGGCAAAAGCGGTGCCGCAGTTGCCGATTTCAACGCGGCCATTGCAATTGCCGCCAAGTCGGGTGTCGGCTCGATATACAACCTCTATGCCTTCAGGGGGGTTGCGCTGAGCGATATCGGCCGCTATGAGGAGGCGGTGGCCGACTTTGACAAGGCGATAGAACTTTATCCGCATCCGACCTATTTTCAGCAGCGCGGTGCTGCCTTGAAAGCACTGGGCCGGTTCGATGCGGCCAACGAGGACCTGCGCCGGGCCGGGCCAAACCCGCCAGCGATAGACTGGTTCAGCAAAGACTGATGTTGGGAGAGGTAATGCCGGTAAAAGACCATCCGTTCAGCGTCTCGATCATCATGCCGACCTACAACGAGGCCGGCAACATTGCCGATCTGATGAGGGACGCCGTCGAACATTTGAAGAAAACCGGGGTCACCGGTATCGAGGTGATCGTTGCCGATGACGATTCGCCGGACCTCACCTGGAAGATCGCCGAAGAGACCGTCTGCCCAGGTGCGACGGTCAAAGTGTTGCGCCGGCTTGAGAATCACGGGCTCACTGCATCAATGAACGATGCGATCGCTGCCGCACAAAATGATGTCATCGTCTGGTTCGATTGCGACTTCTCCCAGACTCCCGACCGGATTCCGCAGCTGCTGGAAAAGATCGGCGAGGGGTTCGATGTGGCCGTGAATTCCCGCTATCTGCCCGGTGGAGGGGAGAACCGTTGCGGCGATGGCTCCGGACTCCATCTGCTCCTGAGCAGGTGCCTGAATTATTCGTTGCGCCATCTCCTCGATCCGGCATTCACCGACTATACCAGCGGTTTCATCGCGCTGCGGCGGGAGGTCTGCCGGGAGTTCCGGCTCCGCGGCGACTACGGCGAGTATTTCATCGACTTCATCTACCGGGTTTTGCTTTCAAAACGTTTCCGAGTGGTAGAGCTGCCGTATATAATGCAGCAGCGTCGGAGCGGGATATCAAAGACCGGCACCAATCTCCTCCATTACCTGAAACGCGGGCGAAAATACATTGCCACCATAATGGCGTTGAGAAGACTTCGGGCCGGGGGGGCGGTGGAGAATACTGATGCGCATCCTGCTCCTTAATCCGCCTGCGGAACATACCGCCAGGGAGTACGTTGATCCCGCCAACCCGAATGATCACGGCCTGCTGGATACGGCCGACTTCGGGCTGTTCCCGCCGTTGGGTCTTCTCTATATCCTTGCGGCACTGAGGAAGAGTGAGCCGAAGCATGAGCTGTTTTTCCTCGATTGCATTGCCGAGAAGATCAGCCACGTCGAGCTGGCGAAGAGAGTGGCCGAGATTGAGCCCGATCTGGTGGGAATTACCAGTTTCACCATAGCAATGTACGATGTCTGCCTGGCGGCAAGAACCGTCAGGGCCATCTTCCCCTCGGCGCATATTTGTCTCGGCGGGCATCATCCGATCGCTTTCCCTTATGAGGCGGCAGCGCTCCCGGAATTCGACTCGATTGTTATCGGCGAGGGTGAGGAGGCGTTTCCCGCACTTGCGGAAGCAGTGGCTAAAAGGGCCGATTTCACCGGCATCAGAGGGGTGTATACCGCCGCGTCGATCCGGTCCCCCCGGGTGGGACTGCTGGAGGACAACAGGTTTCTGAACCGCCGGATGCCGCCTCCTGCCTACATAAAGGATCTTGACCAGATTCTGCCCCCCGACCGATCGTTTATCCGGAATATCAATTACCGGAGCATCGTGGGCGCTTCCGACAGGCTTGCCACCATGATCAGCAGCCGCGGTTGCCCCTGCAGCTGCACTTTCTGCGATGTTCCGTATAAAGTCTATCGGCAGCGATTGGTGCAATCAATCGCCAATGAAATCAAGAGCTGTCTTGATATGGGGTATGACGAGGTTCACTTTTATGATGACCTCTTCAATATTACCCCCGAACGAGTCATTGCTTTCAGTGATGAGATTGTGCGACGGGGTTTCCGGTTTACCTGGGACTTCAGGGGTAGGGTGAATACCGTCACCTTGGATTCGTTGAAGCGTGCCAAGGCAGCCGGGTGCCGCATGATATCGTTCGGGGTGGAGACCGGTAGCGATGAGGGGTTACTGCTGCTGAAAAAGAACTGTACCGTTGCGCAGATTCGACAGGTTTTTCAGTGGTGCCGATCCGTGGGGATTCTCACAATTGCCGACTTCATGATCGGGCTGCCGTTCGAAAAGAGCGCTGTTGACGTGCGCCGGAATATCGATTTCATGCTGGAGATCGACCCGGATTTCGCCCAGGTGTCGATCCTGTCGCTCTTTCCGAACACGGAACTTTTCGCGGATGCTGCAAAACTGGGTCTGATCCGGCCGGAGCGGTGGCAGGAGTTTGCCCGCAATCCGGTGCCGGACTTCCATCTGGATCACTGGGAGCAGTGGCTTAATATGTCGGAACTCCTGCGCCTGCAGAAGAACTCCTATCAACGGTTTTACCTGAGGCCGCGCTATATCTGGCGCAGCCTGCTGGCAACCTGCAGCCGGCACGAGTTTGCGGCCAAGGTTCAGGGGGCGATGAAGCTCTTTCGTTAAAGTATATAACCGGCCGCCAGGGTCGAAATAATAATGAACATGACAAAGGTGATGGCAATGAAAAGGATACTGATTGCTGCTCTTCTGCTGCTAATGGCTCTTCCCGCGGCTGCCGCGAAAAAGAAACCGGCCGGCAAACCGTTGACCGAAGAACAAAAGACGATCTATGCCATTGGGCTTGTTTTTGCGCGCCAGCTCGAGATTTTTGATCTCACCCCCAGTGAGCTGAACTTAGTGAAACGCGGGCTCGATGACGCCACAAAAGGGCGGGAGCCGTTGGTGGATTTCGCGGCTTACAGCAAGAAATCCAAGGAGCTGGCGTCTGCCAGACGCGATGAGCATGGCAAAAAGCTGCTGCCAAAGGTGCCTGCATTTATGGCGGCCGAGGCAGCTAAGGCCGGTGCCGTCAAAACCGAATCCGGTCTGATCTTTCAGTCGGTGCGAGCAGGTGACGGCGCCCAGGCAGCTCCCTCCGACCGGATAAAGGTGAACTACAGGAGTACCCTGATCGATGGCAAGGAGATGGCTAGTACCTATAAAGTGGGCAAACCGGAAGAGTTTTTCGTCAACGAAGCGATGAAGTGCCTCTCTGAAGCGGTCCAGCTGATGAAGCAGGGGGGGAGAGCCAGACTGATCTGTCCGCCGGACCTTGCTCTGGGCAAGGAAGGGAGCGGGGTGATACCGGCTGATGCCACACTTGTCTATGATGTCGAGCTTGTCGAGGTAAAAAAATAGGATGCCGGTAGCGAGTTGCGCCTCAAGGGGTAAAGATGACCATTAAACGCCCCGTGTCCATTGCCATGGCAGTTGTTCCCATTGTCTGCCTGCTGCTCTATCTCCCTGCCCTGCAATGCGGATTTGTGACTCTGGACGACCCGGATTATGTTCTCAATAACCTCCTGATCAGGAGGTTGGACCGGGATATGCTGGTTGCGTCGTTCTCGCAGGCCCATATCGGCTGGTGGATGCCGCTGACCTGGATTTCACTGGCGATTGATTACCATTTCTGGGGTATTGAGCCGTTCGGATATCATCTGACCAACATCGTGCTGCATGCCGTGAATGCCGGGGTGGTAGTGCTGATCGCCGACAGGTTGCTGCGCGGCACTGTTGCCAAGGAGGAACCCGGCTGGCATTATCCGGCAATGCTCATCCTGGCAGGGCTGCTGTTCGGCATGCACCCGCTGCGGGTCGAATCGGTTGCCTGGGTCACGGAGCGGAAGGATGTGCTGAACGGCCTCTTTTCCTTCGGCGCGATCCTGTGCTACCTGCGTTATGCCGAGCGCAAGGAATCGGGTTCCGATGGCGCCGGCGTCGCCTACTGTGCGGCGTTGGCCCTGTTTGCGCTCTCCCTGATGGCCAAATCGGCAAGCGTGGTTCTGCCGGCGATGCTGCTGGTGCTCGACTGGTATCCGCTGGCACGGGGACGCCAAGGAGCCTGGGGGCGGCTGGTTGTCGAAAAACTCCCTTTTTTTGCCTTGGCCGCCGCCATGTCGGCCATCACCATCTATTTCACCAGGGAGAGCCAATACCTGGTCTCTCTGGACCAGTTTCCCCTCTGGGACCGGTTCATCGTTTCCGGCAATGCGATCATCGCATACATCCGATACCTGATAGTGCCGGTCGGAATCCTCCCATTTTACATGATTCCTGATCCGATCCCCGTTGGTTACATTATCACGTCTGTCGTCGCAGTCATGTTATGCGTCATGCTCCTCTGGGGAGGGCGCAGGCACCCGGCTGTGGCTGCCACCTGGCTGTTGTTCCTGCTCCCTTTGCTGCCGGTGCTGGCGTTTTTCCAGAACGGCGATCAATCTTATGCCGCCCGGTTTACCTACCTCCCATCTGTTGTCCCAAGCGTAATGGCAGCGTCCGTAATCGCCGGAGGATATCGAAAAGCAGCGGCTGGCGGTATGGTCCGGGGGCGAATGATTGCAGCCGCTGCTATTCTGCTTGCGGTTTTCTATGCCGGCATGACTGTACGGCTTATCAGCGTTTGGAAAGATCCGGAGAGTATCTGGACCCGGGTTATCGAGGTTGCCCCGGAAGTCATTTCCTACAAGGAACGGGGCAAGCTGTATTACGTCGGTGGACGATACACGGAGGCAGCCGCGGATTTCACCGCTGCCATCAAGATTGCGACCGGCACTTTCCAGAGTTCGATTTTCAACCTCTATGCCTTCAGGGGGGAGGCGTATCGCTCCGCAGGCCGATTCGATGCGGCGGTACAGGATTTTTCCACCGCCATCTCCCTGTTTCCCCACCCATCTTATTACTATCATCGGGCGCTCTCGCTCAAGGCTCTCGGAAGGATGAAAGAGGCGGAGGAAGACCTGACCCGTGCGGGTGCGGAAAACGGCCCGCTCGGCTGGTACGAGAAAGGGGAGGGGTAGGCTTTGGCAGGCAGGAACTCAATCAGTTGCAAATGGCAGCCTTCAGCCCTATTGCCCTGAGATGCGGCACGGAGAGCGGACAATTTCCTCAGAGAATAAAAATAACGGCGTATATGCCATTGCTCTGGCAGTCGGGGCAATATGCATGCTGGCCTATATTCGGGCGCTTTCATGCGATTTCATCTTCTTTGATGATCCCGATTATGTCCAGCATAACCTCCATATCAGGCAGCTGAACAACGAACTTCTCCGGACCGCCTTCACCCGTCCGCTGGCAGGCTATTTGATACCGGTGACCTTCATTTCCTATGCGGTCGACTATTACTTCTGGCAACTGAACCCGTTCGGATACCATCTGACCAACATGCTTTTTCATTCGGTAAATGCCGGGCTGGTGGTGATAATCGCCGACACGCTTTTTGCCTATTGCCTTACCGACTTGAGGGAGGATCCTTCATCCAGGCGTGTTTACCTCGCTTTGTTGCTTGCCGCAGGGCTGTTTTTCGGCATCCACCCGCTACGGGTCGAATCGGTCGCCTGGGTATCCGGACGAAAGGATGTCCTTTACGGCATGTTTTCGCTCGGGTCGATCCTGTTCTATCTTCGTTATGCGCACCGGAGAGACCGCAATCCGAATGAAAAGGGGTTTTCCCTGCATTATCTCCTTTCCTTGTTCTGTTACCTGCTGGCAATGCTGTCGAAGCCGGTTGGCGTCGTTGTTCCGGCCATGCTCCTGGTCATGGACTGGTACCCGCTACGGACGTTGCGCCGGGGGATGATAATCCCGCTGCTGGTCGAGAAGATTCCATTTTTTGTCATGGCCGGCATCATGTCCGCCCTGACCATAGTTACTGCAGCAAATGAAGAACTGCTCTACTCGGTTTCCGATACCCCGATTCTCGTCAGGATAGTCGTATCCGGCAATGCCGTCTTCGAATACTGCCGCCTGCTTCTCTGGCCGGTTGGCATCAGTACGTACCATGTATTGGCAAAAGCGATCCCGTATTCGTATGTTGCGAAATGTTCGGCAGTGTTGGCTTGTACCGGTTACTTCATCTATTCAGTCAAAAAACGGCCGTGGCTCTTTGCAACCTGGTCCGCATTCATACTGCCATTACTCCCGGTGCTCGCACTGATCCAGCAGGGGCCTGACGCTGCGTTTGCCGCCAGGTACACATACCTCCCTGCCGTAATCCCAAGTATTGCCGTTGCCGGAATATTGGGTGCGGCTAATCGGAACATGCGGGTGTCCCGGCCCGGATTCAGGCAGTTAGTTCCTGTGATCGTCATTGCCGCCTTGATAATGCAGCTGTGCATAACATACAAACTGATCGGCGCCTGGAAGGATACAGGGGCCTTCTGGTCAAGGGTAATTGAGGTGGAACCCTTGGGAAGAGCCTTTCAGGAGAGAGGCTTTTTCCAGCTCTCCTCCGGAAAATATCAGGCAGCGGCAGAGGATTTCTCGACAGCGATCCAGATTGCCGGGAATCTCGGCATGCCTCCCAGTTACAATTTATATGCTTTCCGGGGCGAAGCGCTGAGAAAGGCGCGCCGCTACGATGAAGCTATCAGGGATTACGGTTTTGCGATAGAACTCTACCCCCATCCGGCCTATTATTATCACCGGGGGCTAGCGCTTCAGGCCGTTGGGAAAGGAACGGACGCAGCGGCCGATTTCAAACGTGCCGGGTCTGGGCCGGTTAAGATGGATTGGTTCGATTGATACTCAATCGTGCACAAAGAAACATATGAGGAATTCGTCGTGAACCGGGAAAAATATCGGGTAATCACCATTGCGCTGCTGGTTGCGGCCGTATGTTTCATAGTCTATCTGCGGGCGCTGTCATGCGGGTTTGTCAACCTCGACGAACCGGAATACCTGCTGGACAATACGGCCATCAGGACCATGGACAAGGATTTCTGGTACTGGGCGTTTGCCACGGTTTCTCTCAACTTCTGGGTGCCGCTCCTCTGGCTCTCTTTTGCCATCGATTACCAGATATGGGGACTTGACCCGTTCGGTTTTCATCTGACGAACAATATTCTTCATGCGTTGAATGCCGGATTGATTGTTTTCGTTTGCGACAAGATGTTCAAAAACAGATGGAGCGTCAGTGAGCGCTTTTCCCGGTCAAGGTTCCTCTACCCGTTGCTGCTGCTCATCGCCGGACTGCTGTTCGCAGTCCATCCGGCCAGGGTCGAGTCGGTCGCCTGGGTCACGGAACGCAAGGATGTCCTGAACGGCTTTTTTACCATGGGCTTCATATATTTTTATCTCTGCTACCAGGAGAAGAAAGAGGCCGGGCTCGGGAACGGTGCGGTTTGGCGGGCCTACCTGATCTCCTTGGGGCTGTTTTTGCTGTCGCTGATGGCAAAGCCTTCGAGCATCCTGATTCCGGTGGCGCTGTTGCTGATCGACTGGTATCCGCTGGAGAGATTCCGCAAAGGGAACGTAATCCGGCTTGTTACGGAAAAGCTCCCCTTTCTGGTGCTGTCAGTGCCGATCGTATTGGCAAGTATGCTGTTGCGGGCGCAGCAGGGGGGGTACAACACATTCAGCGATTTCCCGCTGTTCGCCAGGTTTGTTGCGGCCGGTAACTCGGTGGTCGAGTACTACCGGATGATGCTCTGGCCGGTCGGTATCCTCCCGTATTACAACCTCCCCCGGGCGATCCCGGAGCTGTATCTGGTAAAAACCATCCTGTTGATATTATTTCTCTGTTATTCTGTTTATCTCGGCAGGAAGATCCCCTGGTTTACTGCAGCGGTCTTCACCTTTACCATTACGCTTTTCCCGGCGCTCCATTTTTTTGCCGACGGGTATCAATTGATCCTTGCGGCCAGATACACCTATCTGGCATCGATCTTCCCGAGCATCATCGTTGCTGCTCTGGTCGTAAAGGCGTATCAAAGAGGCGTTGATGCATGGCCGAGCTATGGCCGGTATGTGGCGGCAACCCTGGTCGTAGCGGTGTTCTCGTGTTATGTCGCAACAACATACCGGCTGATCGGAGACTGGAAAAACTCCGGTGCCATGTGGACCAAGGTCATCGAGCGCCTGCCGTTCGACAAGGCCTATTTCTTCCGCGGCTGGTATTACTCGGATATTGGCAATTACGAGGCAGCGATTGACGATTATACGACCTGCCTCTCCCAGGCCTCTCCCCAGACCATTCCAGCCCTGTACAACATCCATTCCTACCGCGGCTACGCCCTGATGAAGGCCGGGTATTACAACGATGCGGTGGACGATTTCAGCACGGCAATTGCCATGGCCCCCCATCCGCAGTTCTATTATTTCCGCGGGATGACGTACAAGGCGATGGGTAATGCCGTGGCGGCGGCAGCGGATCTGGCCAGGGCGGATGGGGAAGCCGGGCGGCTGTACTGGGTCGACTGAACGCCTAGGCGGGCTGCCACGCCGTATGATGGGGCATTGCGGGAGCAGTAATTGAAGGTGATGAATCATGAGGCAGGGATTTCGGATGCTTAAAGATAACCGGCAGCTATTGATCTCAATTATGGCATTGTTACTGCTAACCGGTACTTTTGCCGCCTATTTTGATCCTGGTTATATCGGTCGGAACGGAACCCAACTGCTGAGAATGCTCTTTTCATTCAATTTCCTTTATTTTGTTGTTGCCGGTATTGCAATGGTTAAGTGGAAGCTTGCGGAGCGCCGGTTCAATCTGCTGGTTTTCGCAGCCGCTTTTATCTATCTGCTGATATTCTATTCCGGTTACCTGGATCTCTTCCGCATGGAAGGGGACAACATCTGCCAGGTAGCTTACTGGGAGATCCTTTTCCGCCCCAACCTTGCCGCCAGCATCGGGGCCGCGTTCACAAAACCGGGGCAGGTCGTGGTTCTCGGGCTCCTGTACAAGCTCTCGCTCATCATGGGCGGCTTTGTGTTCAAGGGGGGGATCTGCCTGGTCATGGCTCTGTGCATCTGGTGCCTGGTAAGGATTGCCACCGATCTGGGGGGCAGGATGGCAGGGGCTGTCGCTTTTCCGGTGGCTGCCACTGCTTTTCTGATCGAATTTCTGGCGGCATCCAATTCCATTTTTCTTATTCCGTCTCTTTATATCGGGATATGGCTTTATCTGGTGAGGAAAGAGCATAAGCCCCTTGGCCGCTTTTTACTTGTCTTGTCGGTCCATTTCCATATCTACGCGATTGCGGTATTGCTGGTGGTCTGGCTGGTTCTTTTTTTCCGAAAGGAATGGCGGGAACTTATCGTTTTCTCTGCCTGGGCGCTCATCTCCATGGTGTTATGGGCTGCGGTCCTTTACCGGGTGCAAGGTGCGTTCGACCGCTTCAGCTCCGGACCCGGTGCCGGTTATGTGGGGCCTTTGGAGGGGATGCCTGACAGCAAGCTGGACTACATGATAAACATCGTCAGGACCGGCCTGGCAGAAAATTCCATGACCCGTCTGTTGTTTGCCTTGGTGGCGATCGGCGTATTCGGTGCTTGTTATTACGGGGCAGTATCGTATCTCGGTGTGTTTTCCATACTGATAATCCTCGTGCTCAATGTGGTTTTTATGGGGGGAACCTTCAATCTGGAGCGCTACTGTGCCCCCTTTTATGCCTTTGGGTGTTCGTTAGGGATCGGCACAATCATCAGACTTGTTGCGGAACTGAAGCGGCAGGGCCAAGTAGCGGGGAGGGGAGCTGCGACAGCTCTGTTATTGATGCTGGCAATTTCCTTTGGCTATGCATTACCCGATTATTCCCCTTACTCTAACACGGCCAACGCCCAAGTTCTCCCTGTGAAGGATTTCATCGTCAGCGCTAATAAATTGCTGTCTGATGATGCACTGGCGACCGCGACCCGTCTGATGACCGAAGACGACTTTGTCTACCCGATTGTCATCCAGGCCCCGGATCGCTTTACGTCGCTAACGGCGCTACAGTATTTCAATGTCTCTTCCGAGCTGAAGCGCAGGGAATTGCTCGCCAAAACAGACTATATACTGCTGGCCATGAATGACAGTCATCCGTATTATTACCTGACACATCTTTTGGTCCCGGAATGGGATAACGATCCCTTTCGTCTGATGATCCATGACATAATCAGGAACGGTCGGGAACGGTTCCTGTATGGATTCAGTTTCGCGCCGGTTGCGATAAATCCGGAGTATTTGATCGTGAAGGTCGAACCCGGGGAGTCGCCCGGCAGGTGAGTTGAGCAAATCCGATTGATAATGGAGACAAACCAGCCCATGTCAAAAGTGCTAATTATCAAAATGGGATATTCCGAAACGATTGATCCCGGTATCGGCAAGGTGACCAGCCTGGGGGATGTGCTCCGGACCACCGTTATCCTTTATCCGTTTGCCGACGACCATGTCACCTGGCTTGTCGACGAGCAGGCATACCCGCTGCTCCAAGGAAATCCGCACATTGACCGGATTCTAACCTATGATCTGACGTCGGTGCTGCAGCTCCAGAGAGAGCGGTTCGATACCGTGATCAACCTCGAAAAGGTGCCCGGGATCTGCGCCCTGGCCGACTCGATCTCGGCCTGGCGGCGTTACGGCTTCCGGTTCGATGAACAGCATGGCGAGGCGGAAGCCTATGACGGTTGTGAAAAGGTCTTTTCCCTCTGCAAGGATGGGGATTTGAAGCGCAGTCATCAGGGGAACTGGCAGGAATCCCTGCTGCAGATTGTCGGGGCAAAATGGGACGGCCAGGAATATATCCTCGGTTACCGCCCGCGAAGCATGGAAGAGTTTGACGTGGGACTAAATTGGTCGGTCGGCTCGAAATGGCCCAACAAGGCATGGCCTGAAGGCAAATGGGTGGAGCTGAAGCGCTTGCTGGATGGCCGATTCAGTTATTCAATGCAGCAGGGGATGAATGAACTCCATGAATATATGGACTGGATCAATTCCTGTCGCCTCCTGGTCACTAACGACAGCCTCGGTCTCCATATTGCCCTTGCCCTGAAAAAGAAGGTTGTGGTGCTTTACGGACCGACCAACCCCAACGAGACCTATTTCTACGGTCGCGGCGAGGTGATTTATCCGGAGATTTCTCTGCCGTGCATCCCCTGTCTTGATCCCAGATGCGATCAGGCGCAGAGCTGCATGTCATTCATCGCTCCGGAAACCGTCATGGGTGCGGTTACCAGGCTGTTACCCGCTGTATGATCCTGTTGAACCGATAACGGCTTAGAACAAGGACTCCTGATTGAATCCGACCGACAGACAGCGCTCGCTCGCAATTTCACTGATACTGACATTTCTGTGCTTATCGTTTTCGATTGTTATGGTTATCCTCAACTCTCCCTACCGGCCTTTCCCTACCGATGAACTCTGGGGATATCACGTCGCTCTCACCGTCCCGGACTGGTGGAGAGACGGGAGTCCCATGCTTATGAATTCGCCGGTTCATCCGGCATCACTGTATATTGTCGGACAGTTTATGGGGCTCGTTGGTCTGGACTGGTTTCAGGCCTATCTGTACCTGACCGTGATCTCTCTGGCCGGTACTGCGGCCCTGCTCAGACTTACGGTTAATCTGGTGACAAGGGAGCTGTTCTACTCCACGGCAGCAGCGGTAATGTTTCTCGCATCGTCATGGGCGCAGACATATGTGCATTTTTACACCTACGGCCCGTTAAGCTCTCTGCTGATGATGGCCTCGCTGTATTGCTTTGTTAAATTCTTTACCGGTTCGCAGGAACGCCGATTGCCGCTCTGTTCAGCCGGTTTTTTTGCCGGACTCTTTTTTTTGAGCAGCTCTGCAGCCAAGCTGCTGTCCGGAATCCTTGTCAGCAGTTACCTGGTGCTGATTTTCCGGTCGCAAGGCAAAGGCAAACCGGTTCGAATGTTGTTAATTGTCGCTGCTGCGGCTCTGCCGGTAATCATTTTGATGCCGCTTTACCTTAAACCGCTCATAGAGCATCTGACCACAAACATTTACGCCGGCAATGCCTCTCTATTTCTGGAACGGTACGGTTTTGCCCCGAAGACGCCATTTTTCAGTTTTTTTCATCTATTGCGGGTCTACTCCCCGGTCATGCTGATATTCATGCTGGTCTCCATTGGTGCAACGCTCGTCTTCTGGCGGAGATTGAAGGCGGACGGCATGGCCGGCCTGCTTCTGCTTACCATGATGAGCATCGTGATCATCCATTGCGTGGCTCTCGATCTTCTCCCCTTTACCAAGCTCGGCAGAGCCCAGTTCCCCCTGCTTCCCATTGCGATCCTGTTTTTGACACTTTTATACTCCTGCTTGCCAGTGGGGGAAAAGATCCGGAAAACCGCATTTTGTCTGTTCATGATACCGTTGCTCATTTCTGATACGTACGCATCGGCTCAGGCCAGGCATGCCCGCAGAGATGCCCCAGCCCGTATTGACGCCATGCCTGCGGGCACGGTGTACCTTGTGCTGGACGAAGATCCCCATTGTCAATACCTGGCAAACTGGCTGGGATACGGAGGGAGGCGGTTGATCCGCAACATCGGGGCGGCTGACCTGCCGGTCACCATGTACATGATTCCGAAATCGACTCCTGTTGCCCTGCTGCTCGGCCCAATGGGGGCCAACAGCGGCAAAAGCATCCTTGAGCACGGAATGATGGATGATTTCAGTTATCGCTTGCCTGAGGAGATCGAAGCGATTCCGGGGCGCAGGTCGTTCAGCCTCCCTTATTACGCCCATTATCCACTTTTCCTGATGGAGGAGGAGAACTGCCAGTACCTGTACTTCAACGGCAAGGTTCCGGATGAGAAGATCGGCCGGGACCGGCTTACCGTTTACTATTGGCCTCCGGACAATGCACAATAAGTGAAATGCTTTGTCACGGCTGCTGATAAGAGGTATATTCACTTTTTATGCGATAGAAAAGGTCAGGATCAGGGGGCAATTCGCTTCAGTCAGATCGGTTTTATGACAATAACAACAGATAAATACAGAATCGACAGCCACAAGTTGATGTTTCATCCTCAGCGGGTTTCCGACTGGCTTGACGGTGGCAATATCTTCCCGATATATGCGGAGATCTCACCATCCGGGGCGTGCAATCACCGCTGTACCTTCTGCGCCTTGGATTACCTCGAATATCGTCCCGTCTTTCTGGATGCCGCACTCCTCAAATCGCGATTGACGGAAATGGGCCGCCTCGGCGTCAAAAGCGTGATGTTCTGCGGCGAAGGTGAGCCGCTGCTCCATCGTGAAATCGATGACATGGTCAATCATGCAAAAGAAGCCGGTATCGATGCAGCCTTGACCACAAACGGAGTGCTGTTGAACGGGGAGTTGTTCGGGAAGATGGGGGAAAGCCTCAGCTGGCTCAAGGTCAGCATCAATGCCGGCACCCCTGAGACCTACGCTGCCATACATCGCACCAAGGAAGCGGATTTTGACCGTGTGATCGAAAACATGATCCAAGCGGCAAAGATTGCCCGGGAAAATGATTTTTCCTGCACGCTGGGAGCCCAACTGATTCTGCTGCCGGAAAATGCCCACGAAGTCGAAACCCTTGCCGGCATCGTCAGGGACGCGGGACTGAGCTATCTCGTGATCAAGCCGTATTCACAGCATCTGAAAAGTCTTACCACAACCTATGAGCATATCGACTACGAGCCTTATCTTTCGCTTGCGGATCGTCTCAACCGGTTCAATGACGACGATTTCAGGGTGATATTCCGGCAGAACACAATTCTTAAACTCGGTCAACAATCGAGAGGATATGATCGATGCCTGGCACTCCCGTTCTGGTCTCATATCGACTCGCACGGGAATGTATGGGGTTGCAGCGCCTATCTCGGCGACGAGCGTTTCTGTTACGGGAACATCGGGGAACAGGGTTTTGCTGAGATCTGGCATGGCTCTTTGCGCAGGGCGTCGCTGGAATATGTCAGCAAATGCCTTGATGTTGCGGAGTGCCGCGTAAACTGCCGCATGGATGAAGTCAACCGGTATCTCTGGGAGTTGGTCCACCCTTCCGGCCATGTAAATTTTATTTGAGTTCCCGACAATGACAGCACCTGACCATCCCTATCAGTTTCTCATAACTGCCATAATGCCTGCCCTGAATGAAGAACTCTGCCTTGATGCCAGCGTTGACAACGTTCTTGACGTCTTCAACAGGTTGGGCATTTGCGGCGAGTTGATCATCGTCAACGACGGCAGTAGCGATCGGACCGGCGCCCTGGCCGATGCCCGGGTGAAATGGCAGCAATGCATTCAGGCGATACACCACGAAAACTGCCGGGGGATCGGGGCTTCGTTCTGGGATGGCGTGCAGCATAGCCGGGGTGAAATCGTGGTTTTCATCCCGGGCGATGGCGAGAATGATGCCGAAGAAATATTCCGGTACTTGCCGTTGCTGGAGCAGGTCGATATTGTGGTGCCATTCGTATATAATCCCGAAGTCAGGTCCCGGTTCCGGCAGAGACTTTCGGCACTTTTTACCCGGATCGTCTGCCTCTTTTTCGGCCTTTCGCTCAACTACCTGAACGGAACGGTCATGTACCGGCGGTCAATTCTCGAAGGGATCGATCTTCGCAGCAACGGGTTCTTTTACCAGGCGGAAATCCTGATCAAAACCATACGGAGGGGCTATCTTTATGCCGAAGTCCCCTACGCACTGAAGCAGAGGAATGCCGGCGCTTCAAAGGCAGTTTCAATCGCAACCATGATCAAGGTTTTCAGGGATTTTGCATCAGTATTCAGGTCGGTACATTTTGCCGGGTTGAACGGTAACGAAATATCCTGCAGTTCGGTCACTGCAAAAAGAGTTTTCGAGCAGCGCGCAAAAGGGGCATGTGAGCAATGAGCGAATTGGCTACTGCGGAATTTGCCCGCATGATCCGCCGGGAGATCGTTGAGCTGGCGCACCGTTCCGGAGGCCCTCATGTGGGCTCGGCGCTTTCCTGTGCGGACATCCTGGCAACCCTGTACGGCGAGATTCTCCGGTTTGACCCATGGGAAGAGCGGGACATCTTCATTCTGAGCAAGGCTCATGCGGCAACCGCCCTTTACGCAGCCTTGGCAGTCAAGGGGATAATTACGCCGGAACTGCTGGCCGGCTACTGTAAAAACGGGGGAAAACTCCCTGCCCACCTGGACCGGTTGTCCGCTCCCGGAATTGAGTGTTCCGCCGGCTCGCTCGGCCATGGTTTCAATGTCGGCCTGGGGATGGCCTTTGGCTTCAAGCGGAAGGGTTCGGCGCAACGGGTCTTTGCCTTGGTCGGAGACGGTGAGACCCAGGAGGGATCGATCTGGGAGGGGGCGCTGTTCGCCCCGCAGCACGGGCTGGACAACTTCACCGCGATCATGGATTACAACAATCTCCAGGGGTACGGGCGGCCGAGGGAGATATGCTCATTCGAGCCGGTCATCGCCAAATGGGAGTCGTTCGGCTGGCAGGTTGCCGCTGTTGACGGTCACGACCACCAGGCGCTTGCCGCTGCCATTGCCGGCCCGACGGCTGGAAAACCGAGGATGATCGTTGCCGGCACCGTGAAAGGGAAAGGGGTCTCTTTCATGGAAGACCAGCTGATCTGGCATTATTACATCGTGACCGACGAGATCCGTGAGCGTGCCATGCAGGAACTCGCATGAGAAACAGATTTATCGATACCTTGATTGCCGCGGGTGAGGGAAGGGATGATCTCATCTTCCTCAGTGGCGATGCCGGACTTGGGGTTTTCGACGGATTACGCCGGGATGCTCCTGGGTCATTTGTAAACATGGGGGTGGCCGAGCAGAACATGGCCGGTTTTGCCGCCGGCCTGGCAATGACCGGCCACAAGGTGGTCATGTACAACATCATACCGTTCCTGCTCTATCGCTGCTATGAACAGGTTCGGAACGACATCTGCTACCAGGGTCTGCCGGTAATCATGGCAGGCATCGGCAGCGGCATTACCTATGCCCCCCAGGGGATGTCCCACTATTCCATAGAAGACCTGGGCATTGCCGCCACCATGCCGAACCTGGCCGTCATCTCCCCCTGTGATGCGACCGAGGCAAGGGCAGCCGCCGAGTACGCTCTCAGCGCCGACCAACCGGTCTATGTCCGTCTGGCCAAACGTGGCGAGCAGGCCATTCATACTTCGGCTGTTACCGATATCTCAACGCCCCTTAAAATTTGCAGCGGCAGTGACTGCGCCCTCCTGTTCCACGGATCAATTGCCGAGGAGGTCATGGCTGCAGCCGCGCTCCTTGAGGAGGATGGGATCTCGGTCATGCTGATTTCCGTGCCGATGGTACAGCCTCTGAATGAAGATGCGCTTGTCGATATGCTCGGGCCGGTTCGTCTTGTGGTAACGGTTGAAGAGCATTATGAACATTCAGGCCTGGGGAGCTCCCTGCTGTGGGTCAAATCAGAGGCCGATCCGGGGTGGCGGCTGAAAACAGCCGGAATACCCAGGCAATTCATTCATGAGGTCTATGATTGCAAGGGGTTGCGCCGGTTGTTCGGGCTCGATGCCGTTCAGTTGGCTCGTAAGGTGAAGGGGTGGCTAGCAGATGAGTGAGAAGGCAAGGCGCATTCTGCTGCTCGGTAACAGCGGCAAGATGGGGCAGGCGTTGGCAGCCGCTTTTCCCGGTCAGGACCAGGTTGTTTGTGCCAACAGTACCGGCCTTGATGCCAATGATTTCTCCCAGGTGGGAAAATTGATTGATCAGTGCCGTCCGGATTTGTTGTTCAATACGGTGGCCTTTCAAGGGATCGACCAGTGTGAACGGGAGCCGGAAAAGGCGTTGCGCTTGAATACCATGCTGCCGAAATTCCTTGCGGAATGTGCCGAAGATCGCGGGTTTGACCTGGTCCATTTCAGTTCCGACTCGGTCTTCAACAATGCGGTTGGCCGACCTTTTTCGGAAAGTGATACCCCGTGCCCGCTCAATATGTACGGGGTCACGAAATACGGCGGCGACTGCTTTGTGCAGAATACTACCCGGAGACACTACCTGATCAGGGTATCGCTGCTGTTTGGGCCTACGGGGCGGGCAAACCAGTTTGTCGAGCGGATGCTCTCCAGGATCAGAAACGGCGAGAAGTCGCTGCGGATCTCCTCCGATGTGATTGCTTCGCCGACTTTTTCTCTTGATGTCGCCAGCGCAGTAATGGGGCTCATAAGCCGGAAAGCTCCCTACGGTTTGTATCATATTGCCAATGCCGGTCAGGCGTCTCTCCATGATCTCATGAGCCGTATCGTTGACCGGCTCTCTCTGGATGCAGATATCGAGAGCTGTTCGCACGCGGAGTTCCCGGCACTGGGCAGGAAAAACACCTATACCCCGATCCGATCGGAAAAGGTCGCTCAGTTACGTCCCTGGAGTGAAGCAGTCGATGATTATTGCAGGTATATTTCTGCAGAATGGCGGCACAATGTCTGACAGGTTTCTGATGGACGGTCACAAGCTTTACTGGCATCTGGATCGCGTCACCGAATGGCTGCGGGGTGACCGGATCTCACCCATTCACATCGACGCCGGTCTCAGCAAGGGGTGTAACATCCGATGCTCGTACTGTTTCGGCGTCATGCAGGGGAATGTCTATGAAGAGGGGCTGGAAAGCTGTTTTCCCCGGGAGCCTCTCCTGCGCTACATGAGGGATGCCGGAGCTCTGGGAGTGCGTTCCATCGCTTTTGTCGGCGAGGCAGAGCCGCTTGTCAACCCTCATGCCTATGAAGCGATCGTTTGCGGCAAGAAAAGCGGCGTGGATATGGCCCTTGGGACCAACGGCACTCTGTTCGATACTGGGAAGCAGGGGGAGGAGGCCCTTGAGCATCTAAGCTGGTTGCGGTTCAACTTGAGCGCTGCCTCTCCTGATGCCTACCTCCGAGTGCATGGCAGGGATTTATTTGCGCAGGTGCTGGAAAAGATTCGTTTCTGTGTTGCCGTGAAGCGGCGCAAAGGGCTTGATGTGACCATTGGCCTGCAGATGGTGCTGATGCCGTCCAATGTTGACCAGGCAGTGCCTCTTGCAGTTCTGGGCCGCGATCTCGGCGTCGATTACCTCGTCATCAAGCAGTGCAGTGACTCGGTTGACAACACCCTTGGAGTGTTCAACCGGCTCGGCGAGTATGATCAGTTTGCCGACCGGCTTAAGGAAGCGGAATCAGTGAGCACCGGAAGCTATTCGGTCATTGTGAAATGGCGGAAGGTGACCAATCAGGGGGCACGTGCGTATGAACAGTGTCTGGGTACGCCGTTTCTTCTTTATTCCAGCGGCAACGGGAAATTGTACCCGTGCGGAATGTTCTTCAACCACAGGGAGGAGGAGTTCTGCATGGGAGATCTTGTCGAACACTCTTTCCGGGAGATTCTGGAGAGCGACAGATACTCCGGTGTTGTCGATAAAATAAGGAATCTGGATCTGGGCGGTTGCTATGTCAACTGCAGGACCGATGCGATCAACGATTTTCTCTGGAGAATCAACCATCCTCCCGAACATGTGAATTTCATCTAGCCGATTTGAGGAACTGAGCTTGAACCGTTTGATGGAAATAGTCACCTCTCTTCACAGGAGAACAGAAAGAGACTATCTCGCCAGGATGCAGGATGCGAAGGTTGACTGCATGCGGGTGGCAAACCGTTACGGCGCCGATTACTGGGATGGCGACCGGCGTTACGGATACGGCGGTTTTCGGTACGACGGCCGGTGGAAGCCGGTGGCCGAAAAGCTCATCGCAACCTACAGCCTGCAACAGGATGCATCGATCCTGGATGTCGGCTGCGGCAAGGGGTTTCTGCTGTATGAACTGCAACAGCTTCTGCCTCAAGCCCGGGTTGCCGGCTTTGACATCTCGGCATACGCCATCGCCAATGCCAAGGAAGAGATCCACGGCCGGCTCGCCGTTCACCGGGCTCAGGACCACTACCCGTTCAGGGATAAGGAGTTCGACCTGGTGATCTCTCTCAACACCCTGCACAACCTGCATCTTCCGGATCTGCAGTCGGCCCTGAGCGAGATGGAACGGGTGGGGAAGGACAAGTACCTGGTGGTCGAGGCGTATCGCAACGAAGAAGAACTGTTCAACCTGCAGTGCTGGGCACTGACCTGCGCCGCTTTTTTCACGCCGCAGGAGTGGCAGTGGCTTTTCAACCAGTTTGGGTATGGCGGCGATTATGAGTTCATTTATTTCGAGTAGTTGTTAATTAATGTTGGAGCGCACCATGGGGTTACTCTATACCCGGATGAAGATCTTCCGGTTCCCGGAAAAACTCGATTCATTGTCACGGGATTCGGATGAAATTCTGCCTCCGCTGCATGTTCGGATCAAACCGACCAATGCCTGCAACCATGGCTGCTGGTACTGCGCCTACCGAGCCGACGCACTGCAGCTGGGGCAGGATATGAAGCTGCAGGACGCCATCCCGCGGGAAAAGATGCTGGAGATAATCGATGACATCGCCGACATGGGGGTCCGGGCCGTAACCTTCAGCGGCGGCGGCGATCCGTTCTGCTATTCGCATCTGCCGGCAGCAATAGAGCGCCTGGCCGCCACCCCGGTCCGGTTTGCCGCACTTACCAATGGCGCCTTGCTGCATGGTCGGCTGGCGGAGCTCTTTGCCCATAATGCCACCTGGATCAGGATATCCATGGACGGCTGGGATGATGCCAGCTACAGAGAATACAGGGGCTGTGCCGACGGTGAATTCAGCCGCATCCTGGCCAACATGGAAGCGTTCCGGAAGATTGGCGGCTCCTGTTATCTCGGGGTGTCCCTCATTGTCGACAACCGCAACTGCAGCCAGATCCTGGCGCTGATCCGACGGCTGAAAGATGCCGGGGTAGACAGCGTCAAGGTGTCGCCCTGCATCGTCAGCAACAGCGGGGTGGAAACCAATGCCTACCACCAGCCGATCCTGGCCACTGTGAAAGATCAGCTCGGCCGGGCCATTGCTGAATACAGCGGACCGGAATTCGAGATTTTTGACTCCTTTCATCTCGAACTGGAAACCTTTGCCAAGGGGTATCACTGGTGCCCGTATCTCCAGATAACCCCGGTCATCGGTGCCGACCAGAACGTCTATTCCTGTCACGACAAGGCGTACAACCTGAAGGACGGTCTGCTCGGGTCAATCCGCACAACTCGGTTCAAGGAGTTCTGGCAGGCGGACAAAGAGCGATTTTTCCAAATTGATCCTTCGGTAGTGTGCAATCATCATTGCGTGGTCGATAACAGCAATCGGCAGATCCTGGAGTACCTCGGGGCCGATCCGGTGCATCTGGGGTTCGTGTGAATAGCGAGGTTCCAGGCGTCCAATGAGAGTCGTGCTCTTTATTCCGAACAGCCGCTGGTTCGACAAGCGAGCCTGGGGCAGCATCCCCTATGCGGCTCTGATTCTTACGGCTCTGTTGCGGGATTTCTGTGAATTCGCCATCCTCGACGCCAACGGCGACAACCTGGATGAAGAGGGTTGCCGCCGGAGGCTCGAAGCGATGGCGCCGCAGATGCTGCTGATTTCCGCCCTGTCCGTCGAATACCATCGGCATGCCCACAAGGCCCTGGCCATTGCCAGGCATGCCTGCCCGGCGGCAACAACCATCATGGGGGGAGCGTATGCAACGACCCTTCCCGAAGAAGCGTTGAACGATCCGAATGTCGACTGGCTGTTCATGTACCATGCGGAAGAACGGATCGTGCCGTTTTTGCAGCTGGTATCCGATAATCCGGAACAGGCCCGGTCTTTCCCCGGGGTTGCGTACCGGGACGATGCCGGCAGACAGGTCATCAACCCTCCAGTAGCAACCATCGGTGACGTCAAGGTCATGGTAAAGCCTGACTATTCGCTGTTTGATGTGGAAAAATATCTGCATCACCGGACCATGGATTACCAGCTGAACTCCGACCGGCCGACGGCATTCATCATCACGTCATACGGCTGTCCGTATAATTGCGTATTCTGTGCTTCCCGCACGCTCTCCGGCCGTCGCATCGTCTTCCGGCCTCTGGCAGACGTGCTCGAAGAAATCGAATACCTGAAGAGTCAATACCGGATCGAAAACATCATCTTTGTCGACGATGCGCTGCTGGCCGACCGGGCTCGCATCACGGAGCTGTTGCAGACCTTTATCGAGCGCAACTACAACCTGACCTGGAAGGCGGTCACGGTCAGTGCCTGGCATCTCGATCAGGAACTGCTGGAGTTGATGGCACGGTCAGGCTGCACGCAGATAACCGTTTCCGTGGAGTCCGGGAGCCAGCGGGTACTCGATGAGGTGATCCGCAAGCCGCTCCGGCTGGAGACGGTTCCTGCTCTGGTACGGCAATGCCGTAGCGTGGGCATTGCCATTGGGGCAAATTTCGTGATCGGGGTACCGGGCGAAACATGGGAAGAGATTCGCCAGACTTTCAGGTTTGCCGAGGCGTGTGACTTCGATGTGGCGCATTTTCATATAGCTACGCCGCTGCCCAGAACCGACCTGTACCAGATCTGCAAAGATCGCGGCTACCTGCCGGAGGATTTCAGCTTTCTGGATCCGAAGTTCTTCGGCTATGGCACCGGATTCATTGCCACTGACGAGTTTACCCCTTTTGAACTGATGGTGCTGCGTGCCTTCGAGTGGGACCGGATCAATTTCAGCACGCCGGAGAAAATGGCCCGGGTTGCGAGAATGTACGGGATAACTGCCGATGAACTCACCGAACACCGCCGTCAGACGCGCAGAAAAATGGGGGTACACTTTTAATGGCACCGGCTATGAAGGGGCACGATGGGGTCATGAGACAACCGTTTGAACCGACCGGATTTGCCGCTGTCTACGGTACCCCTGTCTGTCAGCCGCTCCCGACTGACGGCTCCGACCTGGACATTACCCTCTTTGTTCCCTGTTACAACGAGGAAGAAAACATTGTTGCGACCCTTGAGGAGATCGCAGCCGCCATGGCCGAACTCGATCTCTCATCGGAAGTCATCGTCATCGACGATGCGTCTACGGATAATTCGGTTTCCCTGGTGCTGCAGTATATGAGTCAGCATGGCGAGAGTCCGCTTCGGCTCCTGGTGCGGGAACAGAATGAAGGAGTCGCCCAGAACTTCATCGAAGCGGCTTTTCTCGGCCGTGGCCGTTACTACAAACTCGTAAACGGCGATAACGTGGAGAACCGCGACCAGCTCGTAACCTTGCTGCTTCATATCGGCGAGGCGGACATGCTGCTGCCGTACCATGCGCACACTCTCAACCGCACCTTGCTCAGGAGAGTGCTGTCGCGCCTGTTTACGCTGACGGTCAATGTTGTCAGCGGCTACAAAGTAAGGTACTACAACGGCTGCGGGGTCAATTTCCGCTACAATGTCATGCGCTGGAATACCAATTATCACGGCTTCGGTTTTCAGGCCGACCTGATTACCCGGCTGCTCGACCAGGGAAAAACGTTCGTGGAGATCCCGGTTGTCGCGGGTGAACGCTCTGCCGGTGCATCCAAGGCGCTTACCATGAAAAACTTTTTCTCCGTGGCCCACTTTTTCCTGGATATCGGCATCCGGCGAGTCGGAAGAATATGGCGGAAGAGGCAAAATTGAACTTCAGAGCAATAGAGACAGCCAACCTCCCGGACATCGCCCTGCCGGGGGACTACAACTATATCGCGGCGTTCCTCACCCTTGACTGCAACTTGGGCTGCAGTTACTGCATCAACCGGTTCGGCACGCTTGCCTCACCCGGCCGGATGCTCTCAGGGGCAGAATGGATCACCGGTCTGAACCGGCTGGCCGGGACTCCGGACCTGCCGATAACCCTGCAGGGAGGGGAGCCGACCCTGCATCCAGATTTTGCGGCGATCATCAGCGGCCTCCGCTCTGACAGACATATCGATATCCTCACCAACCTGGAAACCGATCTCGACCGGTTCACGGCAGAGATCGATCCGGCCCGGGTCAAGCGCGATGCTCCATACGCCTCGATCCGCGTCAGTTATCATCCCGAGTCGATGCGGATCGAACAGCTGGCTGCCAAGGTGCTCCGCCTGCTCGATAGCGGGTACAGTGTCGGTATCTGGGGTGTGATGCATCCGTTCTGGAAAGAGGAAATTGAACGGGCGCGCGACTACTGCATTGAGTCGGGGATCGATTTCCGGCTCAAGGATTTTCTTGGGCACCATGAGGGGGCCATGCACGGGGTGCTGTCCTACGCCGATGCCTGCGACCGGCTCACTGCTTCAGAGGTAAGCTGCCGGACCACGGAGCTGATCATCGGCCCTGACGGCGGGTTATACCGCTGTCACGCCGATCTCTACGAGGGGCGGGAGCCGGTCGGCACCATTCTCGACCCGGCGTTTTCCCTGACCCGCGATTTTCGGCCCTGCAGCAACTACGGATTCTGCAACCCCTGCGACGTGAAGCTGAAGACCAACCGTTTCCAGGAGTTCGGTCATACCTCGGTGGAGATCATACGGAACGGCTGATCTCGCGAGGGGGGGCTACCTGCGGAACCTTTTGGCAAACAGGTTGTAGAGTGTGTACTCAATGAGAAAGGATGAAAAGCCGGTTCTATACCTGAACTTCGCAATAGGGGCATACAGCCGGCCGAGCAGCTTGACCATGGTATAGAACGGGGAGTTGCCGGTGGAGAGCTTGTAGAACTTGTTGTCGATGAAGTAAGACGCGATCTGCATCATGTTGATCGCGGCAGCGGTCCCGGCGGAGTACCAGGGGAAGCGGTAATCCCCTTCCACTTCGACGTCGATCCAGTCCTCAAGCCTCGATGGCGGCTGATATCCGTGTTGGACAGCGATGTCAAAGAGTTCGGTGCCGGGCATCGGCCGGTACTTGTTCGGGGCAAAGATCAGGGTGGCCGGATTGTCGGCCAGAAGCCTCATGATCAGATCGCGGGTCTCTTTCAGATCATCCGGGGTCTCGCCCGGGAGCCCGATCATCCAGTTGTAGCCGGCAGAGATCTCCGGGTGCCTCGCCAGCTTCCGGTTGACTTCGAGGATCTCCTCAACCTTGATATTCTTCTTCATCAGGTCGAGCATTCGCTGCGAACCGGACTCCGCGCCGATATGAAGGATGTTGGTGCCGGCAGCGGCCAGCTTGGTCAGATAGGCATCGTCCATTCGCTTGATTTCATCGATGCGCGCCCCACGGAACCCGAGCTTTACCTTGATCCCGCGCCGGTCGATCTCGTCAATGATCGCCTCGACATGCCCAAGATCCACGAACGAGTCGTCATCGATGAAATAGATATAGGTCGCCTGATAGTTTTGGACCAGGTAGGCGACATGATCGACGACTTCCGCCGGGGGAACCAGTTCGTACCGTCTGCTCATCTGCCGGTACTGGGCCGGGGAAGAGCAGAAGGCGCATTGGTAGGGACAGCCCAGACTGCTGTACATCGAAAAGATTCTTTCACTGTTCCCCAACTGGCCGTAGCCGGGCAGGTCGCTTTCGACCAGGTGATATGGAATCTCCCGGAAATCGGTATGCTCGAAGCGGTTTTCCGGCGGCACGGAAATGATCTTTGCGGGTGGGCTCTCCCGGGACATCAGCCCGGCGATGGCATTCAGCGCGACGGCATCATCATCGCCGCGCAGATGGGAGGCCAGTAATGCCAGGGGCCTGGAGCCATATCCGCGGATCACGAAGTCGATACACTCTTCGGCCAGGATTTCATCGCCGCAGATGTTGGCGTGCGGCCCTCCCCAGACAGTGCTGATCCGGGGGAACCGCTCCTTGAGCCAGCTTGTTATTTCCAGGGCATTGCCGATCGGCGTCCCGGTGATGACGCTCAATCCGGCCAGGATGGTATTGCCGCTGATTTTTGCCTCGATATCCCGGCGCCAGTTGTCCGGGTTCAGACGCACATCGACGATATCGATTTCGAAACCGGAACGGATCGTATCGATGGCAGCATAGAGCAAGCTCAACGGTATGTGTCTGACGTAGGCCCCGGACATCCCCATTTTCGGGTAGATCAGGAGCACCCTTTTTTTGCCCGTCATTCTGGCTCCGGAATTAACATGGTGAAATAGTGCGTTATTGTTACGTTGCCGTCAACTCGTGTCAAGTGATATACTAACACGATTTAACTGTAAGGGGTTGCCATGCGTCAACGACGCCCTGTAATCATAGCCCTGGCCGCGGGGCTGATCTGCCTGCTGGTCTACTTGCGGGCGCTTTCCTGCGGTTTCCTGAATTTCGACGATCACGATTTTGTCGTCAACAATCTCCCGTTGAGGAGCTTTGACTGGAATCTTATCAAATGGGCGTTCACCACGGTCATTCCGATCAGCGGCTCGTGGATACCTCTTTCGTGGCTCTCCTTTGCCCTGGATTACCAGATTTGGGGGCTCGATCCGTTCGGGTTTCACCTGACCAATATCCTTTTGCACGCCGTCAATACCGTTCTGGTGGTGCTGATCACCGACCGGATCTGTCGGGACCGATTGCCGGAGTTCGGCATCCCGTCGGATTCGGCTTATCTTTATCCGCTGCTGTTGCTGCTTTCCGGCCTTTTTTTCGCCATCCACCCGTTGCGGGTTGAAAGTGTAGTCTGGGTGACGGAGCGGCGCGGGGTCCTGAACGGGGTGTTTTATCTGCTTGCACTGCTTTTCTATCTGCGGTATGTCGACCGGGTACCGGGTTCCGGAACCGCCTGGTATCGATCCGGCAATTACTATCTTTCCCTGCTGTTCATGCTGGTCTCCTTTATGGCGAAACCGAGCAGCGTCGTTATTCCCGCTCTCCTGCTGGTGCTTGACTGGTATCCGCTGAATCGCCTCCGGAAGGAGACTCTTGCCCCGGTACTGGCGGAAAAACTCCCCTTTTTCTTCTTTGCCGGGGTGATGGCCGTTGCCAGTGTCTATCTCGGGGCACAGGGTGGTGCCTTGCAGGCGGGGGCTGCCGGACTTTCCTTCTGGCAGAAGACGGTCCTCTCCGGGAACGCGATCTTCGAATACTGCCGGTTGACGCTCTACCCGGTCGGCATTATTCCGGTCAGGATCATTCTCAACCCGATACCGGCAACGTATGCCCTTAAAGCTGCTTGTGTGGCAGCGGCTACCATAGCGGCAGGTTTTGCTTGGCAGCGCCGCTGGGTACCGGCGCTCTGGCTGTTGTTTCTGATCCCGATCCTGCCGGTGCTGACCTTTTTCCAGATGAACAGCGTCGAATATGCGGCGCGCTATACCTATCTCCCCTCCGTGGCAACGGCCATTGCCGGTGCCGTGATCCTGACCCGGGCAGGGTGCCGGTTGGCGGCTTTGCGGAGCAAGCTCCTGTTTAGCGCATTGACATTGGGGTTGATACTCTTTTACGCCGGCATGACCCAGCGGTTGACCGCAGTCTGGCAAAACTCCGGAACCATGTGGACGCGGGTGATCCAGTTTCAGCCGTTCGATCGGGCGTTTTTTCTCCGCGGCTTGTATTATGTCGATGCCGGCAACTTTCTTGCCGCGGTGCAGGATTATACAACCTGCCTCAAGATCGCCGGTCAGGAACGGCTGCCGCAGGAATATGTCATGAATATCCATGCCTTTCGCGGTGAGGCCTTCTTCAAGTGGGGACGGTACGAGGAGTCGGTCCAGGATCTGACGGCAGCGATCGCTATAAAGCCCCATCCCCTCTACTTTTATCATCGCGGGACGACCTTAAGGGCAATGGGTCTGGAGCGGGAGGCCGAGGCGGATTTTATCAGGGCCGGTCGTGCGCAGGGGCAGATGGCCTGGATCAATATTTAGGCGCAGCAACGGTTCGGTCAGCCGTAAAGTAATTTAACAGGGATTTTATGATTAGAAAAGTGTACAGCAACCTGGCCCAGAAGATCCTCAAACAGAAAAAGCTCTCTCTGTTGGCAAGGTTTGGTGGTCAGTACCTGCTGATCAATGCCTCCAGGATGGTCGGCAAGCCGCTCTGCGGGCCGGTATTCGGCATCCTGATCCTGACGTACCGGTGCAACCTGCAATGCAGCTATTGCGACATGCCCGAGACTGCGCGGCTTTGCTCGGGCAAGTCGATGCCGGAACTCGACACCGCCGGCTTCAAGAGGGTTATTGATGACTTTGCCACCCTCGGCGTGAAGGCGATCGCGTTCACCGGCGGTGAACCGCTGCTGCGCCAGGACATCCCGGAGTTGATTGCGTATGCACACCAACGCGGGATCATGGGGCATCTGAGCACCAACGGCATGCTGATCAATGCCGGCAATGCTGCCGCGCTGCTTCAAACCGGTCTGGAGTCGATCAGCATCTCCCTGGACGGTTCCACGGCGGATGTCCATCAGCTGACCCGCCGGGCAAAAGGGGCTTATGACCGGGCGCTGGCCGCCTTGCGCACGCTGGTTTCCGTCAGGAACAGCCTCAAGGCGCCCGTGCGGATCAAGATTCTTACGGTAGTGAACAAGCATAACATCGACGATATCCGCAATATCCTTGAGCTGGCTGCCAGGGAGGGGATTGACGGTGTCGAACTGATGCCTTGCCAGCCGCTGCTGTCGGGCGGCCATGGCGAAGAGTTTACCTATGACGATGATTTCGTCGGCAAGGTCGATCGGACCGTTGCCGAGCTGGTTGCAAACCGCAGACTGAGAAGCATGATCGACAACTCTTCTCTCCACCTGGATTCGTTTAAAAACTCGTTTTCCGGCCAGCCATCAACTTTTCCCTGTTATGCGGGGTTTGCCTCCATAGTAGTCGACTGCTACGGCGATCTCTATCCCTGTCACCCCTGGGCCAACTGGCGTAATATGTCGCTTAACATTGCGGACAAGGGGCTCGTGAAAATCTGGAATTCGCCTGAGTATCAGAAGTATCGCGACCAGACGGTGCAGTGCGGCAAATGTTATCTCAACTGCCAGACCGAACTCTCGATAATGCTGGGCCTGGTCCGGTCCTCGGTCCGAAACCGTTTGACTAACGCGGGGTCATGAAGAGCAAGGCAATAACAGCCGTTGTCCTGTGTGCCTCGGTACTGCTCTGCTACTGGCAGGTTGGCGGCCACCAGTTCATTGCTTTTGACGACCTGGAGTACATTCTCGAAAACCAGCAGATCCGCGAAGGTGTCACCTTAAGCGGCGCAAAGTGGGCGTTCACGGCCTTCTATGCGGCCAATTGGCACCCGCTTACCTGGTTATCGCACATGCTCGACATCCAGATGTTCGGGTTGCACCCGGCCGGGCACCACCTGGTGAATGTTGCGATTCACGCCGTCAATGCCGTGCTGCTGTTTCTCCTGCTCGCCCGGATGACCGGGTATCTCTGGCGGAGTGCGGTCGTTGCCGCCCTGTTTGCCCTGCACCCCTTGCACGTCGAATCCGTGGCCTGGGTCTCGGAGCGCAAGGATCTTCTGTGCGCTTTCTTCGGTTTTCTGACGCTATACCTTTATGCGAGGTATGTCGAGAAGCGAACTGCCAAACGCTACGTCTCTGTGGTTGCAGCTTACGTATTCGGGTTGCTGGCAAAACCAATGATTGTCACGCTCCCGTTTCTTATGTTGCTGCTGGACTATTGGCCTTTGCATAGGTTTCGCTTGAATGCTGAACCGTCAGAGGCAAACAGGGAATCGATACTCCGATTACTTTTTGAAAAGACCCCGTTTTTTGTTTGCGCGGCGGTCTCTTCGATCATTACCGTTAATGCCCAGCAGTCGGCAATCCGCTCCTTTGCCGACAGCTCCATGACCGCAAGGTTTGCCAACTCGTTGTTATCGATTCTTTCCTACTTGAGAAAAACGTTCTTACCGACCGATCTGGCCATATTCTACCCTCTGCCGGGATCATTCCCGTTCTGGAAGGTAACGGTCTCGGCCTTGTTTCTGACTGCTGTCACTGTCGTTGTTGTCCGGGAGCGCAATCGCCATCCATGGCTGATTGTGGGGTGGTGCTGGTTTCTTGGGACACTTGTGCCGGTTATCGGGATAGTGCAGGTCGGCATGCAGTCGATGGCAGACAGGTATATGTACATCCCGTTAACAGGGATTTTCATAATGGTTGTATGGGGTTTTTCGGAGCTCTCAGCAAAGGTTACGCACAGAAACCATGTTGCCGTTGCTGTAACCGTTATCGCCCTGATGGCCTGTTCGCTGCTGACCTGCCGACAGACTGCTTTCTGGAAGGATAATCTGACCCTTTTCTCCCATGCGCTTTCGGTGACGGAAAATAACTATCTTGCGATGACGCAGGTCGGGATTGAACTTGAGAAGAGGGGTAATATTGCCGAGGCGATGAAGATGTTTGAAGAAGCGGTAAGGGTGGCACCCGGGAATGCATACGCCGTGGTCGGTGATGCCCTGACCCACCAGGGACTCTGCCTGAAGAAGCAGGGACGCATTGATGAGGCGATCGAAAGATACAACCGCTCCATTCAGCTTGTTCCCACCAATCTGGCAGCATACGTTAATCTCGGGATAGCCCTTGCGGTGCAGAAAAGGTTTGAAGAGGCTGCAGCGGTTCTTGTAAAAGCGATTGCGGTTGATCCGGCCTCACCACTTGCCCATTATAATCTCGGGGTTGTGGTTGACCAACTGGGCCGGCCGGACGATGCGATCAAGGAATACCTGGCAGCGTTGTCTCTGAACCCGTATGATGAAAGGGTGCACAACAATGTCGGGATAAAGCTTGCGGAGCAGGGGCGGCTGGATGAGGCGATAAGGTATTTCCGGGAGGCGCTGCGCTTGAAGCCAGATTTCGCCGGGGCACGGGAAAACCTTGAATTTGCCTTGAAGCAAAGCGGGGCGAGTGGCGCGGGAAAGTGACTTCATGGCTCGGATGAGCCCCGCTCAATCCGTGCTGCCGACCCGGTTTTTCATCTGCATTGTCTTCTCCAGGTTTATCCGGGCGTTATCGTACTCCGGTTTCAGGCGCAAGGCGGCATTGAAATATGCCACTGCCTCATCAAGCTGCCCGAGGTCTGCTACCGCTATCCCCATGTTGTTGAGGCAGTCAACGTTCGTCGGGTTCAGCAGCAGTTCGGCTTTGTAGTAATCGATCGCCTCTTCGACTCGTCCCAGTTTGTGCATGGCTGAGCCGGTAAGATAGTTCAGTTTTGGCAGGTTCGGCGTGAGCCGTTCCGCTTTCCCAAGGATTTCGATTGCTTCCGGAAACCGGTTGTCTTTGTAATATGCCTTTCCCAGGACCAACAGGGCATATGAATTGACAGGATTCAGGCGCAGGGCGTGTTCAAACAGGGTGTAGGAGTTTTTCCAGTATGCTGCCTGCCGCATGGTGGTTACGGAGAGAAGCAGCAACGTTGCTGCGGTGATTCCTGCCATGAAGCGGATTCTGAGCTGACCGGTTGCATGGTCGCCGCTAAACCAGACGATCATGATGAAAATCCCGGTCAGCGGCAGGTAAGTATAGCGGTCGGCCATTGCCTGCAGACCGACACGAACGATCCCGATCACCGGGAGCATTGAGAGCAGATACCACAGCCATCCGCTAAGCAGGTACGGGTAGCGACGTCGCGCCATGACGCAAATGACCGATATAACGAGAATGATGGCCGCGGCAGCCGAGCTCTTCAGGAGCGGTATGGAATCTGGAAACGGGTAGAACACCGAAAGGTTCAGCGGCAGCAGCATCTTTCCGAGATAGGTTGTGCTGCTGACCAGGGCATTGGCAACTCTCCCCGGCATTGGGCTGTTACCGAGTGAACTGATCGCCTCGCCTTCGTGCTGGGCCAATATGGTCGTGACGCTGGATGCTATTGCCAGCAGCAGCAAGGGAACTTTTTCTATCAGGAGTTGCCCGAGTGCCGCTTTTTGCTGATCAGAACCTGGCATTATCCGCCTCAAAGGCCAGTAATCGAGGATCAACATTAGCACCGGAAGGGTCACCAGCATCGGTTTTGCCATAAGGCTCAGCGAATAACTGAGCAACATGAGGCAATAGGTTTTCTTGGCGCCCGTTTTCGTATATGTCGCATAGAGATGCAGGGTTACGAGCCCTGTCAGGGTGCTCAGCAGGTCTTTTCTTTCAGCGATCCAGGCAACGGATTCCACATGAAGCGGATGCAGGGCGAACAGTGCCGCCACAATGAAGCTTCTCCAGAATGTACCGGTGATCCTGCTGAGCAGCAGCAGGAGTAGGATGGTATTGGCGCAGTGCAGCGCCACATTGACGAGGTGGTGCCCACCAGGGTTCATTCCCAGTATCTGGATGTCCAGCATATGTGACAACCAGGTCAAAGGGTGCCAATTGGCGGCATAAAAGGTCGTGAACGCCCACTTTATCCCGTCCCAGGTCAATCCCGCTTGAATATGGGTGTTTTCCGTGAGATAGGCATCGTCGTCGAAAAGCAGGAAAGCGTGGCTGCCTGTCTGCCAATAAACGACACAGATCGCGCCCAGTAAGAGCGCTGCTGCGGTTGTTTTGAGGCAAAAATCCTTGTTCGGCACGCCATTACTCCGGTTATGCGGGGAATATCCGAGGTCGACAAGGGAAATACGTCTGTGCAGCTCCCCTGATATTGCGGTATTATTCCAGATTATGCGGCCGGATTCAAAAACCAAATTACATGGAGACCCGATTATGCGTTTTCTGCTGATGCTGGGACTGTTCACACTCCTTTTCCCGACAGCCTCCTTTGGCGGGGAGGGGATGGCAATAAAAGGGGCAAAGGATGCCGATATTATCAGTGACTGCCGGGTGACGGCAAAGATGACGGTTAAGCTGATGCAGTCAAAACCGGCATCTCAGCCCGAAAAACTGATGGCAATTGCGCTCAAGTCATTGAAGGATGGCGGTTACAAAGGCTCATTCGGCGAAGCCGATTTCCTGGCCAATATGTATGTCGGTCTGGCGCTTCAGTCCGATAAGGAGACGGACGATTTCATGGTCAATGCATCTGCGAAGGATATCGAGGCAATGATTGAAGAGCATGAGGTAATGTGCATCAAGGATGCTCTGAAGGACTAGCGGCGCCATGCCCGGGCAGTATGATCAGACTTTCATTTGAAAATATCCGGTTGCATCTTGCGCCGGTTCTCGTTCTGGTTGCCGTCACCTTTCTTGTATATGGCCGGATAATCGGTCACGATTTCATCTTCAACTGGGACGATAACCTGTATGTTGTCGAAAACCCCGCAATCCGGGGGATTTCCCTGTCTCACCTGAAAGAAATCTTCACAAGCTACTACGTCGGCAATTATGCCCCGGTCCAGATGCTTTCCTACATGTTCGACTATGAGTTGTGGGGTACGAGGGCAGGCGGGTTCCTTTTTACCAATATTGTCATCCATCTGCTTAATGGCATCCTGTTCTACCGGATCATTCTCGCCCTCGACCAGAACCGGGTTGCTGCACTGGTTGGTTCCGCACTGTTTCTTCTGCATCCGGTGCAGGTTGAAAGCGTAGCATGGGTTTCTCAAAGGAAAAACCTGCTGGCGATGTTGTTTTTCCTGCTTTCCTGGGAGTTTTACCGGCAGTTTGCCGAATCTGCCCCGAGGAACAAATGGGCGCTCTATCTCCTGTCAGTTGTTGCCTTTGTCCTGGCGCTCTTGGCGAAGTCAGTCGCGGTAATGCTCCCGGTTGTCCTTATTTGCCAGGATATCTGCTTCGGAAAACGGCTCCGGGGCAGCAATGTTGTCAACAAGATCCCATACCTGATCGCTGCTACCGCTGTAGCGGCGCTGGCCATCTACACCCAGCAGACCGAACTCGGAGGCGGTAGGGCGGAATTCCACGGTGGTACCCCGCTGGCTACATTTTTCACCATGCTGACTGTATTTGTCCGGTACCTGGCATTGATCGTCTGGCCTGCAGGGCTCAGCGCGGTTTATGCGCCAACGATCCACACTGCGCTCACCTTGCCGGTGTTTCTTTCTGCCTTGCTGCTCCTGGTTTTGTTGGTCGCGGGTTGCCTGCTGTGGCGAAGCGACAAAAGACTCGCTTTCTGGCCTGTGGTGGCGGTTGCCGGGATAATCCCCGTTTCCCAGATCGTGCCCCTGGTAACGCTTATGAATGACAGGTACCTCTATTTCCCGATGATCGGCGTGGCGGCGTTGGTCGGCAACCTGGCTGCCCGGCTCCTGGCCCGAAGAGACGATGTCGCCTGGCGCTGGGGTGGGGTAGCGGTGTTGGCTTTGCTCGCTACGGTTTCGTTTGTCCGGGCCGGCTGCTGGCGCAATGCCGCAACTCTCTGGAGCGATGCCGTGATCAAGAGCCCGACGGCTACCTATGCCTGGTCGAGCCTCGGCGAGGTCTATTTCCGGGAATTGCGGGTGACCGAGGCGGTCCGGGCATACGAACACAGCCTGGAACTGGATCCGAACAACCGGATGACCCCTAACGCCCTCGGCCCGATCTATACCAGAATGGGGCAGTTGGACAAAGGTTACGAAATGTTGAACCGGTTCCTGAAGATCCGCCCCAATGATGTCAAAACGCTGGCTTATCTCGGCATCAACCAGTCGGAGCGGGGAAATTACGACGAGGCGGAGCGGCTGTACCTCAAGGCCCTCTCTCTTCAGCCGGATTCGGCCAAAGTGCTCCTGCTGTTGGGAGAGTTGTCCGTAAAGCGGCAGAGGTATGAGGAAGCGCGCAAGTATCTGATGCAGATCGAAGCACAGGGTAAAAAAGATCCCGATGCTGCATACCGCCTGGCATGCCTGGAATCCATGGCCGGTCGGCAGCAGGAATCCCTGCTATGGCTGGAAACGGCTATCCAGCGTGGGTATCGGGATTTTGCCGGGCTTTATGAGAACAAGGAACTGTCCGCACTCTGGCAAAATCCTCGCTACCAGATGATGCTGCAACAGTATTTCCCGGCAGAACTGCGGGGAGAGTGAAGTATCTACTGGTTGGTCATGATGTAATGCATATCGGCCCAGTCGATACGGATATCAGGTTTTACCGGCTGCGCACCGGTAGCCCCTTTGCTGGCCATACCTATGGCCATTACATTGGTTTCTGTTTGTTGCGGAGCGAGCAGTCTTGGCCCCCACTGCAGGAACATCACCCTGTTGTCTCTACTGGACAGGGGAACGCGTGCTGACTCATCGTTAACCTTCCCCTCTTTGTTCGAAAAATAAACCAGGTCCGGTTTGATATCCCCAACCCATTCAATAAAATTAGCCATCCCTGAGTAAGGCCCCTTTTCCCCCAGGACTATGGGGTTCCCCCGGTCAAACATGCCGGCGAAAGAGTATTTATAGGGATCTATTAATGCCTCGTAATAATATTGACGGTCTTGCACCCAGCCGACATTGCCGCCTGAAGAGCCGTAATCGCCCACCCAAGGTTCGTCGCCGTAAACAAAGAAATACGCTGCCGGTTTTTCACTAAGGTTTTTGAACCGATTTGCAAGCACAAAGTACTGATCTCCCGCGCGATATATCAGGAATCGGTCGATTTGAAACGGGACACCGTCCAGCAAAACCCGGTGGCTGCTCTGTAACATCACTTTCTTGGATGTATCATAGTGAATTTTTGAGCCCAGAAACTCCCATGAAGAGGGGAAAACCATTTTCTCCGGCGAACTGCCGCCCGCTATGGCCTCGTTTGCATTACACCATATGTGAAACCAGCGTGCTCCGTTATAAAAGGCAACACCGGTCTCATTCAGTTGCACCGTGCTCTCCTCGTATCGTGAGTACGGGAGCCCTCCTCCGATAAAAATGCCGCGCGGCGCTTTACCTTCACTGTCCTGGAATCTGCTCAGGCAGATTACAAATCTGGTGCCGTCGGGTGAGCGGTTGTAGATAAACCCATGTCCGGCATTTCGATTCCATGAGAGCTTAATATGGGGTTCGTTCCTGTTATGAGCCGGTTCGTTATCAAACAGCGAATGTAGCCAGGGGAGATCCTTTTTAACGATGACTCGATCGTACTCTCCAAGGAGAACGTCGTCTTTAATCTCCAGGAGTTTGCCATTAGCGCCTTGAAGAAGATAAATTCCTTCAAAATCACCTTCAATGTCAAATCTGATTGTTAGTACAAAGATTCCAACAAACAGGAAAAGGATGATTGACACCAGTATCGCAGGTCTACGCATGTTGGATTGAGAAAATATCATGTGAAAAAATTGAAAAACTCCTGTAATTTCAGCCACTACATACATTAATGAGATTATGGGAAACTGTAAAGAAGATTTTCTGACCGTAATCTCGTTTTATTTTTCATTGATTAATAAATGGCAATTCGTAATGAATAAATAATTAAATATGAATAATAAGTGTATGAGATATTTATACGCCTTATAACGACGGGTTTTATGACGCTTTGGTGAAATTCCGCTTAAATAATTATAATTAGAGTATTTTTGCGGATATTTAGCTGCCAATATGCTGGTTAACCATTATTAATATACCGTTACCGGCCAATGAGAGAAGGTAAGGCGGTAAATCCGGTTACATCATGTATTAGCGGTCGTTTTTCAATGGTCTAATTAACTCGTGTTTTGAGCGGAATTCTCTGCTCGATCAGAGGGTGTATTTAACAACTGGCACTTTTACTGCTCTCTTTATCTATTCGGGGGAGTCTTTCCGCGAAAAGGCTATGTTGACTTTCTGTTTAATGAGTTATGTGTAATGTTTGCCGTTTTAATTGCAGGAAACAGCTGATGAATGTGCTGCATCGCCGACTTGAGAAGAGGGAGAACAAGGATATGCGAGATCGTTTACTGAAAACCTTTGCCGGGATGCTGGCCATATCCCGAAAAGATTTCCAGGTCGTCTTACTGGGCGCTGCACTGGCAACGTCTCTTGCCCTTATCTCGCCAATGGTCAATTCTGCAGATGCGGCAAGCCAGCTCATTCACAACAGTACTTACGGCGGTACCGGAAAATACGGAGTCTGGGGGCAGGAGTACACCTGTGCAACCTGCCATACAAAAGGCGGCACACCAAATATTAAGAAAATAAACCAGAGAATCGTCACTCCGACCGGCCTGCGAACTGTAAACATGAATCGCTACACATCCACCTCGAATGATACTCAAGGCATTCTGGGGAACGATAGAAGGACTTTCAACCTCGAAAACTCGGTCAACGTCTGTGAAGTATGCCACCACCGCACGGAGTATCATCAGTACAGTTCCAGCAAGGTTGCCGCAAAAGTTGGGGGGCTGGATCACAGCCAGCACAAGAGCAACAAGTCTGACTGCACCAAGTGTCACGAACACCGTGCAGCATTCAAGCGACCGGAAGCGGATGAGTGCGATGTCTGCCACGGCAATCCGCCGACCACTATTTCCGGAAACGGCACCAAGTTGTATACCAACGCCCTAGGCGATCCCCCTCCCAATGCCGGCGCTCATGACAAACACCGGAATCAGATGCAGTTCGAATGTCACACCTGTCACAACAACTTCGGTCATGGGCTTCTGGGGAACGACAAGATCGAAATCGGATTCAGGATTACCAGCTCGACCTGGAGACCTTTCCTGGGGGTTGTGAATAAAGGGACTTTCACAGGCACCATCGGCGGCGGATTCAATAACGAATATGCAGTTGCGCCGGGTAACCCCAACACTACACTCCTCCGGCAAGCTGGCAAAGCAAGCTGCAATATCTATTGTCATGGCGACAACTGGAACGTACCTTCCGGTCGCACCGGAACCGGAGTTTCCTGGACGCAGGGGCCTCTTGGCACATGTAATAATGCAGTGTGCCACGGAACAAACAGGCTGTATCCCCCAACTCCGGTACTTTTGAGTAACGTCTCCACCGGCGCCCATAAAACCCATGTCGGTAAACTCGGCAACGACGATGTCAAATGCGCGACCTGCCACGAAAATCTGCCTGATCCGCACATGGTCAACGGCAGAGTCAATGTCAACATGACCCTTGCTAACGCCAACCTGCCTCAGGTTGCTGTTCAGGCCAGGTATAACGGTTATGTCCTGTATTCCACTCACACCCTCGCCGCATCCGGTTCGTATTTTACCTGTTCCAATCTCTATTGCCACAGTAGCGTACAGGGGAGCAACGGTACCGGGGCGCCAACCAGCTTCCAGGCTTCAGTACAATGGGGCGGCGGATACCTGTCATGCGATGCCTGCCACGGAGGGCAGCGAGACAATTCTACGCCGATTTCCTCGGGCGCGCACGCTAAGCACATCACCAATGCTTATTACCGGTACAGCTGTGACTCGTGCCATACCGGCGCTGGCAGGAGCGATCAGCTCAAGCATGCCGACAAGAATATCGATGTCGCAATGTCTGCAAGTTATGGGGGGGCATACTCCCAGGTGGCTAATATTCCCGGGGACGGATTCGGAACTTGCTCAAACGTAAACTGTCACTACAGCAAAAACGTGGGGTGGGGGGATGGCCAACTGAACTGTAATTCGTGCCATGGCAGTGATGCTTCAACACTTTCGTCCGGCGCCCACAGCGGTCATATCTCGACAGCGGCCAACAGCAGTCTGGGAACTCCGTTCGCCTGTTCCGAGTGTCATGCCCAGGTCGTCAGCAGCAATACGTCGGTCAAGGACTATCAACGGCACGCCAACAGCTTCTCCGATTACTCCGGTCGCAGGGCGGGGCGCTCATATGACAGTGCTAGCGGTGCTTGCGCCAACCTTTACTGCCATACTGATGGCAAGGGGCGCCAGAACGTCTTATTCGATGCCGGAAACGGGTGGAAGTCCGGTACAGTTTATACCGATTGTAAAGGGTGCCATGGTAATGACGTGGCTCCGGCATTTACCAGCCTTGCCGGTGAGCCGAACTATTCCAATGCCAACGAAACCCAGCCGCGCGCCAACAGCCACGAACGGCACATGGGTGGTGTCGGAACCAGTACCTGTATCTATTGTCATGCCGGCACTGTGAACGCTACGGGAGTGATTCTGGCCAACAGCACCACTCACACCAACCGGAGGATAGATGTCATCGCCGGTGGCACCAAGAGTTTCGGCTATAACCAGTCCACCAGGACCTGCTCCAATATCACCTGCCATGGCAACGGGTCGCGGCCGGTCAGGTGGGGCGAGGCATTCCCGGTGGACTGCACCGGTTGCCACGGCAACAATGCCCAAAGCTTCAGGCCACTCAGCTCCGGCAAACACACTGCCCACGTCAACCACAACACCTCAATCTGGGGACGTAACGTCCGATGCAATACCTGCCATGCCCTCACCGCCGGGACTGACGACAGAAGCATCCTCGATACCTCTGTCCATGGCAACGGGTTCAAGAACTTTACCGGTGTGATGGCTGGTGGACGAGGGTCTTATACTCTGACCACCGGCGTTTGTTCCGCCAATTACTGCCACTCGGACGGCAAAGGGGTGCAGAATGTGCCGTTCGTACAGGCAAACGCATGGAAATCCACCGCAACTCTCGATTGCACCGGTTGCCACGGCAACAGCGCAGCATCGGATTTCACCAGCGTCGCCGGCGAACCGAACTATCCGACCGACATCCCCGGGTCGCTCAGGGCCAACGACCACAAGAACCATGTGGATTTCGGGGCATCGACCTGCATCAGCTGCCATGCCGACACGGTCAACTCCACCGGTGTGATACTTGCCAACGCCAGCACCCACGTCAACAGGAGGATTGATGTCAAGGCGGGGAATGGTAAGAGCTTTACCTATGACGCCGCTTTCAAGAGCTGCACTGAAATCAGCTGCCATGGCGGAAAAGGTTCGCTGACGCAGGTCTGGGGTACTCCGGTTTCTTCGGACTGTACCGGTTGCCATGGTAACAATGCCGGCAGTTCCAACCCGATCAACAGCAACAAGCATACCGCGCATATCAATAATCCTGATATCGGCGGCAACTTCAAATGTGCCGAGTGTCATGCCCCGACCATCAATGCCGATGACAGGACCTTTGCCAACCGGCAGCTTCATGGCAACGGCATGCTCAACTACTCCGGTGTCAGGGCAGGCAGGAACTATGATGCCGCCCAGGGGAACTGCGCCAACAGCTATTGCCATACCGATGGCAAGGGTGTCCAGAATGCATCGTTCAGTCTGAGCAATGGCTGGAAATCGGCGGTTACCTACGCAAACTGCGTCGGCTGCCACGGCAATGCCGCCTCACCGGCATTCAGCAGCGTCGCCGGCGAACCTAACTATTCCAATGAAACCGAGACCATGCTCCGAGCCAACAGTCATGAGAGGCACATGGGAGGGCTGGGGAACACGACCTGCGTCTACTGCCACAATTCGACCGTTGACGCGGCCGGGGCACTCCTCGCGGGTACCAATCACATCAACCGCACCCGCGACGTACTGGCAGGCGGAGGGAAGAGCTTCGGGTACGATCCGGCAACGCGGACCTGCTCAAACATTACCTGCCATGGCGGCGTCGGAAGCGCTCCGGTCAGCTGGGGTAAGCTCTTCCCGGTAGATTGTACCGGTTGTCACGGCAACAACGCGCTCGCCCAGAAGCAGATCAGCACCGGCAAGCACAAGGCGCATACAAACAACAAATCTTTCCTTGGCCGGAACTTCAGTTGTGATACCTGTCATGCCCTTACCGCCGGTGCCGATGATCGGAGCATCCTCAATACCTCGGTTCATGGCAACGGCTTCAAGAACGTCACCGGCGTCATGTCCGGCGGCAGGAATACCTACATTATCGCAGATGGAGTTTGTTCAGCGACCTACTGTCACACCGACGGTAAAGGGAAGCGGAACGCGCCGTTTACCTCCCTGAACGGCTGGAAATCAACGGCAAAGCTGGGATGCAACGGCTGTCACGGCAACGACTCGGTACCGGACTTCACCAGTGTCAATGGTGAGCCAAACTACGCCACCACCTTTGCCGGCGATCTGTATGCCAACGATCACAAAAACCATGTGGATTTCGGAGCTGCCACCTGCATTGACTGCCATGCCGACACTGTTGATACGGCAGGCAATCTCAAACAGGACGTCAACAGCCACTTGAACAGGAGCATCGACGTCGTCTCCGGTAACGGCAAGACCTTCGAGTACGATAACCTGTCCAAGACCTGCTCCAACATTTACTGCCACGGCGGCAAAGGTTCCTTCAGCAAGGTTTGGGGTACCCCGGTATCCGCGAACTGCACTGGTTGCCATGGGAACAACGTGGCGAGCCTGCTGCCGATCAGCTCCGGTCGCCACAAGGCGCATATCAACAATGCCGCAACATTGGGAACGAACTTCCTCTGTGCCGATTGCCATGCCCTGACGATCAATCCCGACGACCGGACCTTCGCCAACCGGCAGCTCCACGGCAACGGCATGGTCAACTACTCGGGTGTCCGTGCGGGCAGGAGCTATGATGCCGCCCAGGGTAACTGCGCCAATACCTACTGCCATACCAACGGCAAGGGTGACCGGAACATCAGCTTTGATCTGGCAACCGGCTGGAAATCCGCAACCGTGTATGCAAACTGCATCGGCTGTCATGGTAACAACTCGCCGGCGGATTTCACCAGCACGGCCGGTGAACCGAACTATGTCAGTGTCGGCGTTGGAGCGGAAAGATCCAACAGCCATAAGAAACATGTTGCCACTGCCGGTGCCGCGACCTGCTACTACTGCCATGCCGACGTGGTCGGCGTTACCGGAACAACGGTAAACACCAGGCATATCAACCGGATGATCACATATTCTACTTCCAATACGGCCGGTAAGACCTTTACTCGTGGCGCAGACAAGACCTGCTCCAACATCTCCTGTCACGGCGTAGGATCGATCCCGGCAACCTGGGGCGCAACGCTGGATTGTAAAGGATGTCACGGTAGTAACCTCGCCAGCGGCTCGCCAATCAACACCGGCAAACACTCTGCGCATATCGACAACGCCTCGTTCATCGGCGCCAACTACACCTGCGCAGAATGCCATGCCAAGACAGTCGGCACCGATACAATAATCATCACACCTGCCAATCACTTCAATGGCTTGGCCGACTACTCTGGCGCCAGGGCCGGCAGGAACTACGATGCTGGCCAGGGGAACTGCGCCAATACCTATTGTCACACCGACGGCAAGGGCACGCAGAAGGTCTTCGACGCATCGAATGGCTGGAAATCGACAGCAACAACGAACGATTGTACCGGTTGCCACGGCTCGGCATCTTCACCGGCGTTTAGTGCCAGTGTTGCCGGTGAACCAAACTATGCAACCGCCGGCGGCAACCAGCTCTACTCAAACAGCCACCGGAGCCACACTGCGGGCGGCACCGCAACCTGCGTCAATTGTCACAGCACGACAGTCGTTGGTACTGGTGCAGCCATCATTGCCGGTGCCGCCAACCATATCAACAGATCGATTGACGTATTCAAAGGTGGGACCGCTGATTTCGGTTGGGATGGTTCGACCAAGACCTGCTCCAACATCAGCTGCCACAGCGGGTCAAACGCAACCTGGGGCGATCCGAACAGTGCCGGCTGTACGACCTGCCACGGCAGCACAGCAGGGACCTTCAGGCCGATCAGCTCCGGCAAACACACCGCACATATGAACAATGCGGTTGCTCTTGGCACCAACTATCTCTGTTTCGACTGTCATGCCCAATCGGTTGACAGCAATAACTCGATAATCGATACGAATATCCACAATAACACACTCAAGAACTATTCCGGTGCCAGAGCCCGCGGTCAGGCGACCTACAACGCTTCAACCGGTGTCTGCTCGGCAGCTTACTGCCACACCGACGGTAAGGGGCGCCAGAATGTGACGTTCACCCTGGATAACGGCTGGAAGTCCTCAGCAACCTACACCGGCTGCAAGAATTGCCATGGTAACGACGCCACTCTGGACCACTATTCCAGCTACAACGGCGAACCGAACTACCTGAATGCCGGACAGAACCTGCCGCGCAGCAACAGCCACCTGAAGCATGTCACGGCTGGTTCCTCAACCTGCGTACTTTGCCATGCCGATACAGTAACCGCAGCCAGCGTCATAATCCCTGGCAGCACCAAGCACACCGACGGTGCCATCGATGTCAAGGCCGGCGGCTCGGCGAGTTTCACCGGCTGGACCGACAGCGCCAAGACCTGTTCAAACATCAGCTGCCACTTCAACTCTTCAGCGGTCTGGGGCCAGACTGACTTCAACTGCAACAGCTGTCACGGCGGGGATGCCGCCACCCTTACCAGCAAGAAGCACAGCGCCCATATCAGCACTACACTCAACCCATCGCTAGGCACTGCTATCGGTTGTGCTGAGTGTCATGCCAGGACTGTCAACAGTGACAACGCGACGATCAAAAATTCTGCGGTTCATATCAACGGTACAATGGGCGACTACTCCGGTGCCCGTGCCGGAACATACACTGCTGCCACCGGCGCTTGCGACAACGGCTACTGCCACACCGACGGCAAAGGGAAGCAGAATGTGCCGTTCAATGCCGGCAATGGCTGGAACTCCGCGGCTACCTTCTCTGATTGCAAAGGGTGTCACGGCAATGAAACCGCAGCGGCCTTTACCAGTGCCGCAGGTGAGCCGAACTACGCCAATACCGGTGCCACCGGTTCCGTCACATCCAACAGCCACAACAGCCATGTGACTGAACTGGGCGGCGCCGCATCCTGCGATTACTGTCACTTTAACACCGTGACCACCGATGGTCTTGCCGCCAAGCCCGGCGGTAGCCATTTGAACGGCAATATCAACGTCGACTTCAACAGGACCAAGGAGGCAACAGCCGGCTGGAACGGGACATCCCGGAGCTGCAGCACCATCGCCTGTCACTCCGGAGGGGGCGCTACCTGGGGCGATGCATCATCGGTCGGCTGTAAGGTATGCCACGGCAACCTCCTCAGCAAACCGGGAGTTCATGCAACTCATGTGGGTGACCTTCTTGATTCCATTACCTTCTATGGTTATACAGCGATTAAATCAAGCAACGGCGTATATCGTATCGGCTGCGCCAACTGCCATCCGACAATAGAGGCGGGCAATCACAAGAACGGATCCGTACAGGTCACCATCAACAAGGATAAGACTGGAAGAAGCTCTCTGGCTGGTCTCAACAGCGCTACAGCTGACGGCATCAACACCCCTGGCAGCGGCATCAGCGGCACCACGAAAGTCAGCGTCACCTGTTCCATGGTTTACTGCCACAGCAGCGGCCGTTCAACCAACCAGGCGCAGAACGATTTCAGGACCACGCCCGACTGGTACAGCACTGCCGGTTCGGTCGCTAACCGCTGCGGCATGTGCCACGACAACCCGCCGCAGTATGACGGCCAGTCGCACTATGTGGCCACGAGCAGCATGGGTATCAACGGCACCGGTCCGTACAAGGATTCGGGCCATATGGTCGGTATCCACTTCAAGAATACTTACAAGGGACCGGGAGGATACGGCTTCCTCGGATACTCGTCAGCAGGAGACAAGGCGCACGGTAATGCGGGCGTTGCCACCACCATGTCGTGCGACGTCTGCCATAGCGGCATCGTCGATCCCGCCAAACCGGACACCTACGCGATGTTCGGGACCGGCAAAAAGTTCGAGTGCGCCAGCTGCCATACCGCCGGCACCCCGACCAAACTGCAGGCAGGGAACATTGTCGGCACCGGGCTGCACATCAACGGGAAGAAGGATGTTCTCTTCACGACCGCCACGTACAAGACCAAGGCCCAGCTGGCCAACGTAGCCAATGCCGGTGGAGTGTGGATGCGCAACGGCGGGTACAAGGAGGCCGGATCGCATGACAGCGCCGACCTGAGCGGTTCCACCTGGGATTCGGCGACCAAGACCTGCCTCACGGCCTGTCACGTAAACCAGCCGGCGATCAGGTGGGGTTACCCGATCAAGTGTTCCAGCTGTCACGCGAATCAGTAGGGATTAATGTTGCAACTTGATATGACGATATGAAAATGACGACTTCAACCAAGGGTGTAATGATCATGAAAAAGGCACACGGTATTCCAGGCAGGATGTTCGGAGCGGTCACATTGGCGGTGGCTTTGCTGGCATTGCTATTTGTTGCCAACGGAGCTTTCGCAGCCGACCTGATGCACAACAGCCGGGATACCGGGTCCAGCCGCTGGAACGGCCGGTGGGGTATCGCCGGTGGCCGTTACGGCGAATTCACCTGTGCCACCTGCCATGAGCCGGATGCTGAAAACATCAAGAACATCCGCCGGACCATATCGGTCATGAACCCGATCTCGACCCACACCCTGCCAGGCGGCAGCAAGTCGGTGAATGTCATATTTTAGCAATACCAGCATGGGTAACGACCGGGCCGCACATGCGGCATCGAACCGGATCTGCGAAGTCTGCCACAGCCAGCTCACCTATCACAACGCCGACTCCAACAACAACATCGGCGTACCCAAGCTGGGACACCCGGCGCAGGGCGGCCAGGCCGGTGTCTGCACCAGTTGTCATGCCCATAACACCGGATTCAAGGCCTCCTGCGGTAACGGCACAAATGCCTGCCACGGCAACCCGCCGACCTCCATCGTGCTCGGCGGTTATTCCGGCATGATCGGCACCCCGAGGGCCAGTAACCTGCTTGAACCCAACCAAGTAGGTGCGCACCGGTCACATTCCCAGCACGGAGTGTCAGTGTGCGACAACTGTCATTATATCTCTGACGGCAGCATCAAGATGCCGAACCTGTCAAACACACTGCAGATCGGCTTTTACGGCTTTGGCGGCAAGGTCACAAGCGGCACCTACGTGCCATACTCATCCACCAACCGTGGTTATGCGGTCCGTGCCAGCACCCCCAACACAACGCTTGCTTCCGTAGCGACAACCTATCCGGCGTCCAACCGGTGTGCCAACCTGTATTGCCACGGCGGCGGCGTCACTGTTGGCGGCACCCAGACCGTTCTGCCTCTGGATGGCGGCACCAACAAGACACCGTCATGGACCGCCATCGGTCAGGCAGCCTGCGGCAGTTGCCATAGTTCAACCAAAGAGACCCCGCCCACCACCGGCAGCCACTTAAAGCATGCCGGTCTTCAGAGCCTCGGCTATTACGAAGTCGGCTGTGACCAGTGTCATCCTGCCACAGACTCCTCCCACGTCCAGGGGACCATCCGGTGGCAGTTGCAGACCAGTGATCCCAAGTTCGGCGCATCGGCCACCTACCGCGGTTCGGCCACCACCAACTGGACCAACCTGGCCCGGAGCGCCCCGTACGGCCAGTGCGCCAATGTCTATTGCCACAGCAACGGCAAAGGGGCGCCTGCGAACGTTGCCACACCGACCTGGGGCGACAGCAGCGGGTTCGCAAACTGCCTCGGTTGCCATGGCGGCACCCTGGCGAACGGCAACCCGATCGCGACCGGCAAGCACTCTGCGCACGTCAATACCGTTGCCAATGCCTCGCTCGGCAATGCCATCGGCTGCGTGGCCTGCCATGGCAGGACAGTGGCCAATGACAACACCACCATCGTTTCCGTTGCCACCCATATCAACAACTTTGCCGATTATTCCGGCCAACGGGCCGGCAAGAACTATGCTCCTGCCACCGGCGTCTGCACCAACGTCTACTGCCACAGCGACGGCAAAGGGCGGCAGAACGTACCGTTCACAGCTCTGAATGGCTGGAATTCCTCCGCAGTGTATGCTGATTGCGCCCAGTGCCACGGCAACGACACCCGGCTCGGCCATTACTCCAGCATCTCCGGCGAGCCGAACTACAAGAGTGGCGCCCAGGGGAGCTACTCCGCCAACAGCCACCGGAAGCACATTGCCGGTTCCGGCGTTTCCGCCTGCGTGAACTGCCATTATGAAACCGTCACCTCCGGCGGCACCATCATCACCGGCGGGGCATCACGCCATATTGACGGTTCCCCTGATGTCATCAAGAGCCCGGCAGTTACGTTCACCTGGGCCAAGACGACCAAGACCTGTTCCGGCACATCTTGCCACTTCAACAAGACCCTGCAGTGGGGCGGCACCCTGAACTGCAATGGCTGCCATGGCGCCGATGCCGCCACGCTCACCACCAAGAAGCACTCGGCCCACATCTCCACCAGCGCCAATCCGTCGCTCGGCACGGCACTGGGCTGCGTCGAGTGCCACGCCAAGTCAGTAGCCAGCAACACCGGCATTAAGAACACGCAGATTCACATCAACGGTGTCATGGG
>NZ_BAZF01000012.1 GCF_000813145.1 Geobacter sp. OR-1
GGCCGGATCCAGCTCCAGCGGCTGGTTGGTCGCTAGGATGGTTATGCAGCGGGAGTTTTCCAATTCCAGAAGCAGGGAACGGCTCATACCGTGATTGCGCATCCCTGAGAAGATATCGTCGCACTCATCCAGGAGAACGATCCCCCCGGTGAGAGCGGCTTCCCTGAATAGTAGGCTTACGACTCCATCCCTGTGTACCGGGGCATTATCTACCTCTTCCATGTTGAGGGTCAGCAACGGGACATCGAGATGATTGGCTAACCCTCTTGCCAGCATGGTTTTGCCTGTACCTGATGGGCCGTAGAAGAGCATGGCGAGTCCGGTTCCGTACCCGAAAAAACGGTCCAATTCATTCTGCCGGCTGCTTTGCTGTGCCGCCTGGAACCTCTCGACTGTGGAGACGACTTCAAGTTTCAGATCTTCCTCCATGATGACCTGTTCGAGCCTGACAATGCTCCTTTCTTGGCGGATGAATGAAAATTCGCTGGTGTACTGGTTATTGTCCCCGATTATGTAGCGCGAGTGACGCTCGTGAAGATAGGTCGATACCTTCAGAATATTGGTTCTTTCGTCATAATGATCGCAGTGCCCTTCGATTATCTCCTGCTTGTTCAGTCTGCCATGCACACTGAAAAGACGGCGATTCTCCAACTGACTCCGCAGATCCGTGGAGATGATTGAAAGAATCACCCCGATCTCCATACCGTTGTCGCAGTTCCGCTCCAGCTTGCTGCTGCTGAATACCTCTGCAAAATCATGGGAGGTAAACTGCATCAGCAGAAGCAGTACGACCTTTCGCTCCAGCCTGTCCAGATTCCACATGCTGCAGAAGGAGATGAAGTTGAGATCAATTCTTTGAGTCTTGCACAGATCTTCACGTTGCCGGTTCTCTGCTTCAATTCTGGCAAGCATCTCCTCTGCCTGGCGCAGATCCGCATGTTCAGGGAGAAAAGGGAAGATGGCACTGAGCGGTTCTTCATCCCCCCTGCTCCGCCTATCCCCCCGACGGAGTGTGGCAACAGCAACCATCAGCATGGCCTCAAGCTCCAGAGCCTGGAGGTGTTCGAAGTTGTCGACAAACGGCACAAGACGTGTTCCCGGGATCAGGGTCTCTCTGGTCTGAGTGAATGAATAAAGCTGGGCTGCCTGGGAGCTGTCCGCGGCATGGGACTGCATCATCTGGCTGTTCATGGCCTAACCCCTCATCCTGATCGGTTCGATGACATCGGCGAGTCCGTGCTGGATCGCTTCATCGGGGGTGAGCCAGGTGTCCACGTCGCGGAGCAGGTACTTTTCAAGCTCTTTTCGGTCTTTGATGCCGGAGTAGGTGAGGTAATGATTGAGGATCCGCTCATGCTCCAGGTCTTCCTCTTTACGGCCGGCGATTAGCTGGCTGTGACTGCCGAAGTTGAAGGCGGAAAAGCGGTGGGATAGGATGGAGGTGCGAGGTGTTATGACACGACGCCCCTTGTCACCAGTCATGAAGATCAGGAGCCCCATGGATGCGATCATGCCGATGCCGGTAGTGTAGATCGGCACGCGGGACCACTCCATAATATCGATGATGGAGAACCCTGCCGGGCAGGAACCGCCCGGAGAGTTAATGATCATCTGGATCTGGCTGGTTTCCCCCTTGATGTTGTACTCGATGATCTGCTTACAAACCGTTTCGGCGGTGCCGCCGTTGATGGGGCCGGAGATGTAGATGATGCCGTAGTCGTCGAGCCCGCTCTCTTTCTTCTGCTTGTCGTTGTCTGCCATTTGGTGCCTCCCGAATCTTGAGTATGATTCAGGAATACACCCATGAGACGTCAAAACCTGTCGCATTACATCAAGCAGAATGTTGTTAAGGCTGGAGGAGAAAGGTACCCTTTGAAAAGGATTGTTTAGAGTGAAGAATGAAAGTTGGCTAAGCGGCGTAAATGTATCGTTTTGGCATCGACTCTAATGTATGGAGTTCTTAAAATCCCCACTTTCTGCCTTTACTAAGCTTAATTTGAATGAACCAAGGAGAACTATTTTTCAGTAACTTGAGACCATTATCAACAGATAGCTGTTAAATAATCACATCATGTTTAAGCATACTAATTAAATGACGATAATACGTTTATTGCTAATTCTGAAGGGAATTAAATGAAATACTACAGAGGGACTAGAGTTAGTTTTGCAGTAAAGGGCATCCAGATGCGAGGCCAAATCATCGAAAACAGCGATGGGGAAATCAGGATCAAAGGAATAAATGGGAAACTTTACTCTACCGATCAAAGAGGCAGGCACACTCATTTTGATAGGGGAACCTTACAAGAAGAATCTTTTGGAGTCAGGATATTTGACACTATTCTTGATGAAAAATACAATGACACCACTTCTCGTCAAGCAGCTGATTTTTGGAGAGAATTCTGTTTCGCGTCAGAATGGGACTTTGCATATGAGCGAGTACATTCAATAGCTGACATCGATTATTTTTTTGGTTCAAGAGTTATTCCTGAGCCAATAATCATTTTTTGTGGTCATGGTTTAGACAAAACCGATCAAAAAAGCGGTTTTGAAAAAGGCTGGATTTTATCCAACGGAGAAACCCTAGACGGAGGAATCAATAATCAAAATGGAATCAGAATCCTTCCTGCAAACAAAAATAAAATAATAATATTTTCTGCCTGTTTAATCGGTAAAAATACTAAAATGGCCACAAATTTGAAAAAATTATTTAACGCCGAGGCTCTTTTTGCCTATCGGACAGAAATTCAGGATAGAATTTGTTTCCTTGTTGAACCCTTTTTACTTACATTGATTTCGGAAGATGCAAGGATAAGTGCCATTCCGCATCATTATGAAACCACTAAGAAATCTCTGGCCCCATTGAAAAACATAAATCAAAGCCATGAGAAGACTTTTCCATTAATCCACTATTGACGCAACTAATCATTACCTTGTGATTCTGCTATGAGGACTACCTGAGTCACTTCCCAACTTTGCTGCGTCCCTCGCCGGTCGGCTAGGAAGCTGTCAGCCTCGTCCAGCACTAATATTGCATTCTGCTGCCTTGCCTCTTCAAACATGGAGGCAATCTTCTTTTCGCTCTATCCGACATACTTGTCGAGAAGGTCCGAGGCTCTTCTAACTATTACAGGCAGGCCAAGTTCATCTGAGATATAACGAGCCAACTCACTCTTGCCGGTTCCGGCTGCCCCCTAGAAGCAGAAGTTGCCATGTTGCCGCTTCTTAAGCCCTTCAATCAGTCGGGTAGAGATCATGAACGCTCCCCCCCGTTCACATCACATCGATCCCCCTATGATGCCTGCGAACTCAACTTGCGTGCCCATTCAATGAATGCATCATCCTTTGCCGCAGCAGTCGAAAAGTATTGTTTCTCAAGTTCTATATCCAGCCTTGCGAGGTCAAGTCGGTCGGCATCCCAACAGGTCCCGATGGTCGCCTCATAGCTTATGATGCCTCGTGTGTGGTAAGTGCATGCCTTTACAAGGAGATCGATCTGCCCGTCATCCAGACCAAGAAATTCCCGTTTGAGGCGTTGCGCCAGTCCAGCTCCCCTGCGACCGTGGCCATGGTCTGAGCGATCATTGATCCTTCTTGAATCGTGCAGGTAAGCAAATGCATCGACTACTCTGATATCTGCCCCGGTACGCTCGGCAAGTGACCTGCCAATAATGCTGACCCGCTCCCAGTGTGCAATGCCATGAATCCCTTCCCAGTTGAGTCGGTACTGGATACGTACTGCCTGGAGCAGACTCTGGAGCTCAGCCTGATTCATTCCCGGAGCATAATTATCAAATTCGTTGCTTCGACCTGATTGCATTTGGTTCATTCCCTATGTTATTCCGCTATTGCCAGCAATTGTCCTGACCGCTCAATAAGATCCTTGAGCTCTACTCTCTCACGCCATCCGTCGGGGATTGATTCCTTACCAAGCAGGAGCCCGAGAATATTGCCGGTTATTGAGCCGGTGCTGTCCGAGTCTCCATCGTGGTTTACCGCGAGTCGAACTCCTTTACTGAAATCACCTTCAGCAGCAAGGGCGGAGTAAACCCCTATGGCAAGCGCCTCTTCGCCTGTCCACCCCTCCCCTATCATTGCAATTGATTCCGGTGATGATGCCGCCGAGCTTTCCTTGAGGATTACGGCAAGATCCAGCAGTTCGAGGCACTCTTCATGCCCCGGCCACTGAACAAGAACTGACCGGGCATCCCGAATCGATTCCATCAGTGTTTTGCCTCTGGAGATACCGAATATTATCGCTGCAAATGCACCGGCGGAAAGGTAACCAGACGGATGTCCGTGAGTAATGGCGGCGAGTCGACAGCCAAGCTCGAATGAGTCCCCCAGCCCCTTTTCATAACCGGATCCGTTCATGAGTGAAGCATAGAGCAGTCCCACCGGTGCTACGCGCATCACGCCACCGCACCCTTTACTATCGTTCAGAGGGGAGTCAATCGTTCCAACAGAGCATGTTGTAAGAGCTGAGATACAGGTGTTGCCCGGAGCCCTTCTTACGTTCAAATCTGGGATGTTTACCAAGCCTCCACCGCTTCTGACAGTTGAAAGCTGCTCCCCCTGGAGTCCCCCCTGGGTTGCAAGCCAGCGCAGATACGCACTGTGGACGTATGATATGCAGGCTTCATGGTGTTTGAATGCTCCTGCTGAGCGGGCATGCAGCAGCCCTTCTGTCGTGAACAGAGTCATCTGGGTATCGTCGGTTATCGCTCCAATTCCGCCGGGAGCTTCTGCAAAATCTTCTATCCCTTTTGGGCCGAATTTCCTTCTGATCTCGTTTAGCGAGGAAAACTCCACTGCCCATCCTAGAGCGTCTCCGATAGCACCTCCAAGAAGACAACCTGCATAGTTTGCTGAGGTAATTCTGGTCATATCTGTGTCACCCGTTGAAATATTCAAATAGCTTCTCCCTGCGCATCTACCAAAGATTCAATATGAACCGCTCCTGCTGGAAGGTTTCCACCGTGCCAGGTCGGCTTGTTCTTACCATCTGGAGAGCCATGTGCGGGTCCATTCCCCGTTCTACCAGAAGTAAGGCCGCAACGGTCCCTGCCCTGCCAAGTCCACCTTTGCAGTGGACAATAATCTTCTCTCCCTGATCAAGCAGGCGATGCAGAAGCGGAGACGCATCCAGCCAGAGTTTTGCGAAAACCCCATCAGGAACATCAGCATCTTTTATGGGGAGGTGTAACCAGTGAAGCCCCAGTTCAATTGCCAGAACCGGCAGTTCGGAGACTCCCAGCTGATGAAGTTCTTTGTCTTCGACCAGTGTCACCAGAGTAGTTGCCCCCCAAGTTTTGATTGCTTGAAGATCTGTCGTGAGGTCCCGGTTCCACAGGCCGCTGATACCTTCATCCTTCTTTCCGGGGCAGAAGGTCATTCCGATGACACCATTAGTGCCAGGGGCGGAAACTCCATTGATTATGAGAGGGTCGGTAATACTTGTCCTGGCTTTCATGCATTTACCCTTTCCGAAAATTCACGTTCCGTTTCCCTGATCGCCTGCGCCAGTGAATCCATGCAAGATCGGATTCCCCGGTGGCAGGCTATCCCTCCGAGTTCCTGAACGACTGTGGCAGGCGGCACCCCGGCCCGCAGGCCGAATGAGATCATCCTGGTCAATCCATCCATCACGGCACTGCCGCAGGTGCCGGCTTTCCCAAAACGGCAGAGCAACTCGACCGGTTCCCCGCTTTTCAGGTCCCGATTAACCGTGACGTAGAGCCTCCCGCATGGGGTGTCGAGTTGCAGGGTCTGACCGGGAAGCGCTGCCGGGCGGTTATTTCTGAAGGTAGCTGGCATCAGATATCCCGGTCAGAGGCGAACGATCTTTTATCAATCAACATGGGATGCGCTCTACACATCGATTATTCGCGGAAACGGCGGCGTTGCGAAAACGATGACATTCTCTCTTCACGTGGTTGAGTCCCCTGCCCTTCCTTCCTGAAGAACGCCAGATGGATGGTTGTCTGTTCAACCATTAGAGCTGAACCAATAAGCTTGGGGCTCTTGAACCGGTAGTCGGTTCCCATCCCGGCAGCAGGGAAAACTTCTTCACTGCAAGTCCCTATCTCGTTAATGAACGATCTGGCTTTATCTAGTAATTCTTGATATTTAACCTCGCTTTTTTTTTGAAGTATCGCTTCCATTACATAACTGGTCAGAATCTTCCGGTGAAGTTTCGCGTATGCCTGCGGGTAGCCGACCAGATCGAGGCCGGCGAGACGACCTGCAAGGAACACAAGAACGCCGCACTGCCCATCAACCGAGGGAAGTCTGTCGATGTAGTCGGAGATGTCCTCGGTTCTCCCCTCATACACATCACGCATGGCGCTGGTGGCGGATGAGCAATTCGCTTCCTTTGAAAGGTTGTCGATGTTCTCCCAGATACCACCCTGGTCTGCCCGGTGGCCCCTGCTTTCGCGAAGGCTGTAGGAAACTGACTCGTTTTTGTAAGAACGGTGGTTACGGGACATCATAATTCCGGAATCCTCGAACTTGTCTGACCTGTAGTTCCATCGTCCCCGCTCGGTACAGGAAACGGGGAGCAAAGCATCAAATTTCCCCTGCAACAGGATGGTGCTGTTCAGCACCCTGTTCTGCTTGGCACCTCTCAACTCTTCACCGTCAAGAAGAAGAACGTGTTCCGACCCTCGGTTGATGACCTTTAGATCGGGGACAGAACCTTCCCTGCTTACCTCTGTCACCTCGATGTGACCCATTTCCAAGGCTTCACTCATGGTGAGGTATTCAATTCCGTCATAGGCAGGCGAAATGAGCGGTACTACTGCTATCGAGCCATGAACTGCTGGCTCCGCCAGTTTGAGTTGCTCAAGGTATCCACTTAACAGGTTTGCCATCTTCCACCTCCATGCTGGGTTTTCTGCCATTGTTGGAGGTCATCGTAGCAGGTGACCTCCCCCATACCGAGTCATAGGTTTGAAGTATTTTCAGTGAGTGTGATTTTTCAGTGCCACGAGCGGCGAGCTTTATCCCTAAGAGCGCTCAGGTCATTATTGCGATAGACGGTTAGAATTGCTCCGTCTGGCGAGCATACAACGTGCACTCCCTCACAACGGAAGAGGTTGACGCCATGTTTTTGGTAGCGGGAGACTTCCTTGTGTCCAACAACATATATGGCAGCACCACGGGTGTGAATAACTCGACCAAAAGAGATGACGAGGTCGATCTCGTCCGCGCTTATGGCTCGAGAGAACATTCGGGAACGAGCGTGATTTGTTAAAAAATAATCCGGGGAGAATGTTGACTGGAGAGCGGTACTGGCCATCTGACACCTCCTGAAAACGCTGAATTATTGCACGCGTTCAGAATATCAGCTGACCACACCCATTTAGTGCCCTAGTACCACGTAACAGTTATAACTTCGGATAAAGGCGCTTCAGTTTGATCCTGGCGTCCGCTGTAGTGAACTGCCAGACGATTTTTCTGGCGCTGTTATTTCGGTCATTTTCCCATGCGGCCACTTCTGCTTGCATGGTTGTCATGTCGGCAATTCGCCGACCAAGGCACTGACCTTTCAGGACGCTGAGTTCAATCTCTGCCATATTGAGCCAGCTACCATGCTTGGGTGTGTAATGTATTTCAAGTCGTTCGGCCAAGCGCCTGGCTTCTTCAGGTTCGAATGCTTCATAGAGTGAGGCGGTATTGTGAGTATTCAGGTTGTCCATAACCAATCGTACCTTGCTTGCTTCGGGATAGCGATTATCAAGCATCTGCTTGATTTGCATCGCCCAGTCTTTTCTGGTGCGTCGCTCCGTGATCGCCACATGCCGCCTGCCTGCCAACGGCTCGACTTCCATGAAGATCTCAGCAACTCCATTTCTCACGTATTCGTCATCAATGCGTACCGGTCTCCCAGGGGCATATGGTATGGGCTGACGTACTTCGCCGATCATCTGCTTGCACGATTCATCCATGCACACCACCGGATACTCAGGGTTGTAAGGAAGATGATACACTCCAAGGACATCTTCCATCGCTGCTACAAAGGCTGCGCTCCCTTCCGGTGGGATTTTCCAGTACTTGCTGAGATGAGGCTTAAGTTCGTTTTTTTTAAAACCCGCTGTACGGTCATGTGTGAAACGGATTCGGCAAACTTAAGTTCGACAGCCTTATCTGCAAGAAGTCTTACTGTCCAGCGTTGGTTGCCCTCTGGCACTTCTGAGCATGCCAGTGCTATCAGTCTTGCTTCGAATTTGCCGTCAAAAATAACTTCACGTGGCGGCTTTTCTCTTGGTTTGCGTTCAAGTGCTGCTTCGAGGCCATCTTCTACAAATCGTTTCTTAAGATGCTCAATCGTGCGGCTTGTCACACCCAGAGCTTCCGCCGTATCAGCAACATTCCATGCCGGTCCATCTGGACCTGCATCGCATAGCAGCAGTGCGCGGGCATGGACAAATCTCCTCGCGTGGGTTTTACCGCGACGAGTTAACGTTTCCAGTTCTCTTCGTTCATCTAAAGTAAGTGTTACTCGGTATCTTGACGACATGGTGGCCTCCTTGATAGAGAGGCCACCAGTATATAACACTTAGTAAATTACGAAATATTATATGTTACATGGTACTAGGTTTTCAAATAAATTTTCAACTGCAAGGAGGGTATTGAAGAGATTGAATGTGGTTATGCTATAGAGAGTTTATTGTGGTTCTTTCTCGAATAAACTCTAAATGACGAACGCCCATCATAAATTCCATAAATATATCCGCGAGATTAGATCAATTAAGTAATCTTTCGAAATTACTGGCTACATACTTCTCAAATTGTGGCTTGCAATATTCAATTAATTTCCCGGTGATTTTGTCCTTCTTCTTCCCATTAAACCAAATACTCCGTTTACCTTTGTTCTTGCCACTTTTGTTTTGATGAGCCTCACTGATAAACTCCTCTGAGTTCATTATCCAAGTCATGTCCATACGTTCTGAGTAAAACACAAACCAATAATTATCTCGTAATTCATGGGGGATAGCGGCAAAAAGAGCCGCATCTCCTTCACATACTGTTTGAGAGCGGGCCTTAATTTGCACCGTTATAAATGAGCCATCTTGTCGACGGATGACAGCATCTATCGCGTCATCATCGACCAAAGGGACATAGATATCTAACCCCTCTTTAAGCATCTTCCCAATCATCCAGTACTCCATACGCTTTCCAAAACCAGCTGAATGCCTAAATGGCAGGGACATATCATCTCCTATCTACGATAAATGGGTTTCCAAATCTGTTATACACATTGTTGTTAAATGCTACAATCCATCAGTGTCGATCAGTACGCGGTCATAACCGTTCTGCTCCAACCACCAGTAAGTGAAATGCTTCGAGAGCCAACTGGCCGCTTTTTCTGTTGCCAGATCTCGATGTCGAGACGAATACAAAACAGGAATACCGAACTTTGCCTCAATGGCATCCAGTGTCCCGCATACGGCATTGGGATGAGCTTCCGTCATCAAGTCGTCAAAACTACGGTACGGTGTCTTCATATCTTCGTAACTGGCTTCTATCAGAATCGCTTTCCATCGGAAAATTGCCAATCGTTCACACGCACGAAGGAAACGTTCTCTATTGGCGATTGTGCTGGATATTGCATCTGACATGGATTTACGTTCTAAAGCCAGGACATCTTCCATCCCTGCAACGGAATAGTCTCCGGCTTTAAGTGCAACGCATTGCTCACCACCAAACCAGTTCGGATGCCTGTCAAACAGGCAGAGCGGCATCTGTTCCCGCGAGTCAACCAGCACGACTGGTTTGGGAATCTTCCAGGCTCTAACCACAGCCTGCCCCCCGCGCATGACGAGAAGTCTTGTCTTACTGGGTGATACAAAGCGCATGCCTATCCTTTCCTAATCTGAGCGGTTGCTGAGATTTTCAAACTTGGTGAATTCCCCTATAAACGCGACATTGACGGTGTCGATCGGGCCGTTGCGCTGTTTTCCAACTATGATCTCCGCCTTCCCCTTCAGTTCCGGATCCTCCTTGTCGTAATACTCTTCCCGGTGAACGAACATGACAACGTCGGCATCCTGCTCAATTGCTCCTGATTCCCGCAAGTCACTGAGAACCGGCCGTCTCTCTTTAGCGGAGCGCTGTGTTGACAGCCTGCTCAATTGCGAAAGTGCAATGACCGGTACGTTGAGCTCCTTGGCGAGAGCCTTAAGTGAACGTGAAATCTCCGCTATTTCCTGCTGCCGGTTCTCGGATCTGCTGCTGCCGCGCATTAGCTGGAGATAATCGATCACAACCAGTCCGAGCCCATGAGAAGCCTTGAGCCGCCTGGCCTTGGCTCGAAGTTCCAGGACAGTAATTCCTGCCGTGTCATCAATGAAAATAGACCCGTCCGATAGCTGGCTGGCACCTTTGGTAAGCCGTGGGAAGTCGACATCTATGAGATGACCGGTTCTGAGGCGATTGGCATTAACCCGGGATTCAGAGCAAAGCATTCGGACTGCTAACTCCTCTTTGCTCATCTCCATGGAAAAGATTACGACCGGCACCTGTTTGGTGGCGTGGATAGCCGCGTGCTGTGCGATGTTGAGCGCCAGAGCAGTCTTCCCCATGGCAGGCCTCCCCGCGATAATGATCAGGTTACCTTTCTGAAAACCTGCTGTAAGTTCATCTAGGTCGTAAAATCCGGAAGGGATTCCGGTTATCCTCTCTTTTCGTTCATACAGATGCTGAATCTGATTGAATGCTGCCATCATAACTTCTTTCAACGGGACCGTGGTTTGAGTTACATGTTCACTGGATATCTCGAATACAGCCTGTTGAGCCTGGTCCAGCAGGTCGTTGATTTCTATCTTGTCATCATAGATTTTTGTGGCAATGTCTGTTGTGGCATGCATAAGACGCCTTGCAATGGCTTTCTCCTTTACAAGGCGACAGTAGTAGGCAATATTCGCAGAGGTCGGAACGTAATCTACCAGCATTGCCAGATAGGCCGCACCGCCGACTGCTTCCAAGGAGTTACGCTTCTTGAGAGTCGTTGTCAGGCTAATCAGGTCACATGGCAGGGACTTCTCTCGCAGTTCCAGCATTGCAGCAAGAATTTTCCGATGGCTCTCGACATAAAGGTCATCGACCTGGACCATTTCGATGACCGTGTTAATCGCCTCGTTGTCAAGAAGGATACCGCCGAGAACCGACATTTCAGCTTCAATGTGCTGAGGAGGGATGCGACGCATGTCATTCATTAATAACCTTTCATCAGCGGAAAGAATCCGGTTAGAAATGGAAAGTAACAGAGTACTGCTAGGTAGTGACAACATCCGTCTCTATCGCGATGCCCGAGACTCCCCAGTAAGTCTCAGAACGGCGCCTTATCATAATCATCAAGGCTGGAGTTCTCAAAACTGCCAACATCAAATGATGTATCTCCTTTCGCCTCACTCTTGGGCGACAGCATCTTCATGGAGTCTCCCACAATCTCAGTGGTGTAGCGGTCATTACCCTCCTTGTCCTGCCACTTACGGGTTTGAAGCCGCCCTTCAATGTAAACTGTCTTCCCCTTGTGCAAGTAGTCCCGGGCTATTTCAGCCTGCCTGCCCCACAGTGTCACGCGATGCCACTCTGTACGCTCTTCCATCTCGCCATTCTTGTTTTTAAACTTTTCGCTGGTTGCCACTGTTAATGACGCAACGGTTTGACCTGTTGCTGTTGTCTTGATTTCAGGATCTTTACCGAGATTACCAATAATTATAGCCTTGTTGAGTGATGCCATTTATTCCCTCCTTGATGATCTTTACTCCATCATAAAGGCCCACCTCCCCCATATAGTGCCCCACATCAGAAAAGATTCGGCTAACCTCTGATCATTTCCCTTTTTGTACCAAGCTCTCCGGATCTCAATTTCTCTTCTGGAAGGATCTATAAGGGAGGGGGCATCCGGGGAATATTTTCGGAAGCTGCTCTCGATTATCCTTTCATTGAAAGTTTCGTAGCAGTAGGCATACCTGAGATTACAGGTGTTGCAAATGTCCATGCCGGCAGATTCTACACTGCCGCAGGCGACACGCTGGTTTCTGTCTTTCCGGATTCAACAAATAATTTGACCCCTTAAGGAGGTTCAGATACTCTTCAAGTATAAACTGGCATCGTGATGGAGGTAGCTATGAAACCTGCTGCTCATAGAAATAGCGAGACAAGAGAACTAACAGATAAAGAGCTAAACGAAATTACTCGTGCTATGGGAGAAGATGTTCGTTCACAGTCAATAAAAGTTTCAGATATTATCCAGGCAAACCTTAAAGCAGAATTCGCTTCCCGCCGTCTTAGCACACCAGTTCAGATCACGACGAGAAAATCAGTTGCGGCCTAAATTGATCATAATAGCCGGTCCAAACGGTTCCGGAAAAACAACCTTTACCCCTCAGATGCTCAAACATGATTGGGCTGAAGGTTGTCTGTTCATCAACCCTGATGAAATTGCAAAAAATGAATATGGAGACTGGAATTCGCCTCAGGCCGTTATGAAGGCTGTCATAAGAGCTCAGGAGATGCGTGAAGATAGTTTGAAAACAGGCCGCAGCATGCTCATAGAATCGGTATTTTCAGCACAGGACAAGCTGGATTTTATCCGCAGAGCAAAAGAAGCAGAATTTTTCATCCGTTTCTTTTTCATCGGTACTGACACTCCGGAAATCAATGCAGCCCGTGTCGCGAGGCGAGTACTCCATGGGGGCCACGAAGTTCCAATTAACAAGATCATTTCCCGGTATTCAAAATCAATAGCTAATGCGTCAACAGCCCTTACGATTGCAGATCGTGGATATGTATACGATAATTCCATTACGAACCGAAATCCAAAGATTCTTTTTCGTACAAGAAATAGTGAAGTATTCAAAACCTATTCTGAACTGAATAATCATCCCTGGGCGCAAATGATGTGTGAGGAAATGAGGGATTAACTCATCACGCCGCCTTTCTCAGCGAATTCTCCCAAATCCCCTAGGCAGCACCAAAGGTTGTATCGTGTATAGTTGATTCATTTTGTGGAGGACTACATGGGCGAGCAACTGTATTTGGAGCGTTTTATCTGGTTTGACGATAAAGTTCGGCAGGGGAAATATCCAAACGCCACCACACTCGCCGAAAAGTTTGAAGTTGACAAGAAAACTGCACAACGATCCATTGAGCATTTTCGTGATCGAATTTTTGCTCCTCTTGAATATGATCCGGTAAAAAAGGGGTATTACTATTATGAAAAATTTGAGATCCCGGTTGCCCGGCTATCCCAAAATGAACTTCTCGCCTTATTGATATCGAAAAAGCTCTTGAGCGATGCATCGCCAGGTCCGCTCGGTGAGGAATTAAACAAAGTTGTCGATAAGCTTGGGACCATGATCGCTGCCGGAATGCCGGGCACTATATCTCCGGATCAGGCTTTTTCCTTCCGCTGGAATGGGTTTTACCCATCAGACTCAATATTCTTCAGCATAGTCAGCTCAGCGCTTCTACAGGGTCGTCTTCTGTCGTTCTGCTACTACTCTCCTACTAGCAGCGCCTGCACTATGCGCACTGTCGAACCGCATCACCTTGTCAACTACATGGGGACCTGGCATCTCGTTGCCTGGTGTCGTCTGCGTAATGAGTGGCGTGATTTTCTCTTATCAAGAATGAGTTTGTGCCAGGCGGAAGAGATCCGATTCGAGTTCCGTCCTGAGACTGAATGGCGGCCGCATTTGGATGAAACGTTTGGGATCTTTCAGAACAAGGAACGTTTCGATGTGACGCTCCGATTTACACCAGAGCGGGCCAAATGGATAGTGGGGGAGATCTGGCATCCAGAACAAGTCGTAGAGTTACAAGAGGATGGATACCTTGTAATGACCATACCGGTTTCACATCATGCCGAGATATTAATGGAGATTCTAAGACACGGTGCGCAAGTGGAAATATTACGGCCGGACTGGCTTCGGGCTAAAATAGTGGAAGAGGCAAGAGCACTTGCAGAACTTTACAGTTCGTCTTTCGAACCTACTACTAGATAGCGAAAAATCTGTTCCATCCGAAACAAATATTAGGTATAGATTCAGCTATATACTTTCAAAGTGTTCAGTGAGGGACTGTATGACAAAAGCCGATCTTGTCGGAAAGGTAAGCGACGTATCCAATTTCACCCAGAAAGAATCAGTCGATATAGTTGAATCAGTACTGGAGATTATCAAGGAAACCCTTGGGAAAGGCGAGACATTGAAGATCTCTGGGTTTGGAAGTTTCACTGTGAAGCAAAAGCGTGCACGTAAAGGGAGGAACCCTCAGACCGGTGAGTCCATAACGCTCGATTCCCGCAAGGTTCTGACCTTCAAAGCAAGCAATCTTTTGCGGGATGCCGTAAATCGCTGAACAGTCATCTCCCACTTTAGTATCTTACAGCTTGCATAGGTCGCTGGTGATGGCTGACGGATGATCGCTTCCCCCGTAGCATTCCTTCAGCGTTCGCGAACAGAAAATCGATCCTGTGCGCTGACTCTGAAAACTTCCACATCAGTGATTTTGCCATCTTGGTAAATTTCTTTCGCGAGCCAGCAGAGTTCATCCTTCTCCTGGCAACAGGGAATAGTTGTCCACCAAGCCTTGGATCTACCATCTGTTCCATCGTTCCAGCGATAGTTCCTTTGTTTAAGTAAATCTTTTTTATCAAATGGTGCTCCGACAGCCCATATTTTTGTAGTCTCGTCCAGATGCCTGTCAAGCAAGGACCTGAATACCAGGCGATTGCTCACAGGGAGTTTTCCAAGGAGAATTCCCAGAACCCCTTCCGCGTCATTGAGAGCTCGGTGTGCATCGACAAACAATCCGAACTTGAACAGAAGGTATTCCAAGGTTCTGGTGGAAAAATTCTCATTCTTCCAGTCAATCTGCTCGATGGAACATGCCCAAGGCAGTTTATTAAATGACGGGAATCTTTCTTCCACAAATTTGCGGTCAAAACCCGCATTATGCGCAATAACCAGACTTGCGGTATTCGCAAGGTGATTAACCCGACCATCGTCAAAAAACTTCCCACGGACCATTTCATCAGTAATACCTGTAAGTGCAGTTATTTCGGCAGTAATCGGCCGACAAGGGTCTTCAAAGCCGGAGTAACGGTCAACAACCCTTATGATGTCAGCTGTGTCTGGGTCAAACTCAAATGCAACAATTCCAACCTCAATGGCTTTATCTACCGTATAATTCAAGCCTGTCGTTTCCACATCGAGACAAATTGCTGTTTTTGCAGTATTGACGCTTTTCCTCGTAAAACGTGGGTCACTGTCAAGATCGACTTTACGAGATATTTTTGTAGAGCCTGTGGCGATAAGCGCATTAATTGCTGTTTCAACATCGACAGGGATCATAACTTTGGCATTACTGGAATCGGTAGTCATATATGTATTCTCCGTAAATTTATTAACAAGCTGAAAGATGTCTCCCAGGATATACAATTTTGTTTTTTTCTACGCTAGATGGGTGAAGATAATGTGATCTCAGATTCCACCCAGTCAGCAGGTTAATAATTGATCGCGACATTTGTCTCTGCTGCAATAAGCGGAGCGGAAAAAGGCGGCTGTTGAATGCTCTCGGAGTTTTCCGCAGCCGCTTCCTGCCGTTCTTTAACTTTATTAAGGTTGTCCCTTACACGGGCAAGAGCCGCGTCAGACAGGACTACTCCGAATCCGGCGGAATTCAGGCGGTCAACAACATGTTGAGCCAAACCCGGCAGCCCGTTCTGATATGTTTTCCCGTCGATTGAGCGTGATTTGTAATACAGCATCCCCTCAATCTCGATAAGGTCGTCACCATTACGTTTGCACAAGCATACTTTGCTCTGCCGCCTTTCAGAGTAACTCCCGGGACCATCGAGATAAAAGATATCCCCATCAAAGACACCCCAGACCTCTACGTAGTATCTTTTCTCGTCACTGCGCCGAATCAGAAAGTCAGCGGCGCGTAGCGTTCGCCTACCATTTTCCTCAAAATTCAGCCTTGGATGGAAGGATATGATTTTGACTCCAAGTGCCTGAAAGATCTCTGAAACAGCGGCTTCAAGGAACGAACCGAGCAGATTTCCTTGTGAGTCCTTGCATGGTGCTTTCAGGTTCAAATCTTTCGCGATCGATTCCAACCATTCTTTTTCGGATGCGTATTTGTAACTTCCGCTGTATTCTCTATGCCAATCCGTTGGTGAAATAACTCCCTGTTCCATCACAAAATCCTTCAAGTCCATATAGCTAGTATCTTTCCAGTGCATCAGAATAGGTATCCCAAGTCTTTCCCGCACCCGGTCAAGCAGTTTCCGCTCCCGAAGGTTCGCTACCAAGCCGGGATTTGCTACAGCGATTTCTTCTGTGGTCGTCGCTCCGAGGTTTTCTCCTATCTCAACTGCTTTCATGATCCGATCCTCGTCAGAAAGAGCACTGAAATTTGGCAACTGGTAGAGACCAAACTCCTTGCATACTCTGTCAGTCCATTGATTCGCACGGATAATCTTCATTATGCTTGGGCATTTCCTCTCTAAATCAGGTACCGATCTGATATTTAGCGGCAGTAGGTGCTCAATTATCTCATCGTAGTCCTGTGGTATTTTCTTGCTACCGATTGTGATGTTGAGCTCTTTACAGATTGCGAGCAGAGTATCGCGGTCATTCAGCTCAAACCTCAGAATCATGTTGCTGATTTTTCTGTCTGGATACATCTTCAGTTCATTCAAGCGCTTGCCGCTATGAGGTGCCAGCAATTCACGCAACATGTTTTCGTCGTCGTTCTCATATTTTTCGTGTTTTTGCCAACCTTGTTGATCAGCAAACTCATTCATTCGCCTGCCTCGAAGCCTGTTAAAGCTCTTTGGCAACAGAATTTGCGCCTGATGCAGGCTCGTTACGCCGTTATCGATGCACAGCTTTTTGAATTCAGCAAAGTCCGGGCGCGAAGCATCCAGCGAGTTGAAGTTTCGGCACTTTTCGTTCATGCAAAAAGTAAATCCTCTGTAGCGAATCTGATCGTAAGTTCTACCATTCTGGATGGTTCCACATGCCGCGCATTCAAGCATCACCGGTTGAGTGCGCAGTACTTGCATTGGGTTCTTCATTTCAAGCTTAGATCCGATAAAGCGCATCCCGTGCTCTGCCAAGAAGGAATTGAATCTGTCTGCGCAGGTGAACGGATAACAATCATCACACCCACGATATTTTCCCTCTCTTACAGTTCTCAATGTTTTCTTAGTTTTGTGTCCATGATCCAGGCATATGCATTCCATGTGAGTTGATTCGGTTTTGTATTCTGTCTCAAGCAGATTCAGTCCTTGTTCCATGAAGATCGCTTTGGCTTGTTCAAGGTCATAATTTGTTGGCTTGGCTCGAAAATCCATGGCCAACGTTTTTCTGAGAGATTCAGAACCGTATTTTTCACACCGTCTTGTGCCACTCCGGATAATTCTGTCCCACGTGGTTGTTTTCGTTTCCCCATTGAACTCGAAGGTAATGGGGTCTTTTGCTTTATGCAGTTTTTCAGTGTGGCAATCTATGCCCAGAAGTTGCCCAGGAGACTCTACTGGAACATGCACAGGGGATTTAACTGTCGCGCCAACTTTCCTCATCTCTTCAGTTATGTAAGAAAGGCGCAGTTTCCCTTTTGGGTGGCACGGTTGATAGGGGCAGCGACCTTTATTGCTCATAACTGTTCCAATCCCAGGCTCGTAGTAGCCACCGCATTCACGACACCTGACAAGTACCTTGACTTCATTGTTAACGATCGTGTCTGGACAATAGATCAAATCCAGATTCTTTTGCTGAGCGCTGCGAATGATATCGATCTTGGTTATATTGCTCTTTTTAGACATTGTTTTCCTCCCTGGGTTTCCTGATACGTTTTTGTCGGTATGTGCGCATAAGAAAAGTGCACAACAAAGACTTTAGTCTCTTTTACTAAACTATAGTACAGATGTCAATACTAAAATACTGGCGTCGAGAAATAACCTGTAATCCCTTAACAGGGATCTATAGCCGCTTAAATTCAATGGCTGTGCGCGCATGTTGCGCAAATGGCGGCTCTGTGATATTAAATAAAGTGCTGTTTAAGCTATAAAAATAGATAAGCTGAACTAAAGTTTATTAGCAGGCAAAGTGTCTGCAATTGGATAGGATTGTGGGGGATTATATGGCGGAGACTATTGACCTTAAGTTCGTTACCAGAATGAAGCGCCTTCTTTCGAGAGCAGGAAGCGCAGAGAAGTTGGCTCGATTAACAGGATTGTCTGCTAGTATCATTGGCAGATATGCTGAGGGGAAAGCTGATCCGGCAAGAAAACGACTTATTGCAATTGCTGAGGCTTCAGGGTCTACCGTTGAATGGCTTGCCACAGGGAATGTATTGGATGGAAAAGCTAAGACTGCATTGAAGGATGTTGTAATTGCTGTCGATAAAATATGTCAAAATGAAAATATAGTTCTTGATCCGTCCAAAAAAGCAGACCTTATAATTTTCATATTTGAAGAGATGGTAGAGGATTTAAAGACAATAGAAGATTTGGAAAGCAAAATCGTTCAACTTGCGTCTTTTGGAAGGTAACAGCATATTTCGGCGAGCTTTCAGAGTAGATTTCTCACATTTCATGGGTCTTGTCACTTGTGCTTTCATCCCGCTCCACTGAATAGAATGGGAATTTTCGCTGATGTAGTTAAATATTTCTTGATTGTTCCAATTACTAGGTATATGTTTTTTTAATACTACTTTTTGGAACATAAGACGGGACTATGTACCATACAGCGAAACAAAGACTCCTTGATCTTTTCGACAAACAAATCGTGATTCGCTCCCGCGACCTGGACCAATACAAAATTTCTCGCATTGAGGTCAGTCGACTCTGTAAGCGTGGAGTAATCCAGCGAGTCGGACGCGGCATCTATCGGCTAGTAAACGCTGAGATCACAGAACATCAAACTCTTGCCGAGGTTGGCAAAGCGATCCCTAACGGTGTAGTCTGCCTCCTTTCCGCACTTCGTTTTCACGATCTGACAACACAGGCCCCATTTGAGGTCTGGATGGCTATCGACGTCAAAGCCCATCTCCCCAAAACTAATCTACCGATAAAATTCGTCAGATTTTCAGGATCAGCGCTTAGTGATGGTGTCGAAACCCACAGAATGGATGGTATGGAGATAAAAGTTTACTGCCTTGCCAAAACAGTAGCTGATTGCTTCAAATACCGGCATAAAATCGGACTGGATGTTGCCCTGGAAGCACTCCGTGAATGTAGGAAAAGTGGTCGTTGCTCAATCGATGACCTCTGGCGGTATGCAAAGGTCTGCCGGGTTAGCAATGTCATGATGCCTTATATAGAGGCGATGACCGTATGACACAAATTCGTGGTAAAAATATCGCTGCTTCAGTTCGTCAGCGATTGCTTGACCAGGCAAGGGCAAAACGAGTCGATTTCAATCTGCTTCTCACCCGTTACGGACTGGAAAGGTTTCTCTATCGCCTGGGGCGATCAGAATACAGGGAGCGCTTTGTTCTGAAAGGGGCAATGCTTTTTCCGTTGTGGGGCGTTGTCAGTTACCGTTCGACACGGGATGTTGACCTGCTTGGCTATGGAGATAGCGAGATCGAGGCGCTGGTTACGGTTTTTCGTACAATCTGCCAAACAGAAGTGGCAGATGACGGGATCACGTTTGATCCGGCGAGTGTCAAGGCTGAAGACATCAGGGACCTGATGGAATATGGCGGCACGAGACTCAATATCAATGCAGACCTTGCCGGCGCCCGCATTCATCTGCAAGTGGATATCGGTTTTGGCGATGTCATAACACCATCAGCAGATTCTGCCGAGTACCCAACATTGCTTGATCACCCGGCTCCATCCCTGCGAGTATATCCGCGGGAAACGGTAATTGCTGAAAAATTCCAGGCAATGGTTCACTTGGGCATAGCCAACAGCCGTATGAAGGATTTCCATGACCTGTGGGTGCTTGGCAGTCAGTTCGATTTCAACGGCAAGACATTGGCAACGGCACTTGCGCGAACCTTTGAGCGGAGAAATACGCCGTTGCCGCTCGAACTGCCCCTGGCACTGACTTCAGAATTCTTTGCCGACATTCAGAAGATCAGACAATGGAAGGCCTTTCTCAATCGAACCGGTCTAACTGTAGAGGTTGAATTGGCTGAAGTTGCGTCATTTATAGCCGGCTTTGTTATGCCGCCAATAGAAAACTGCATTCTAGGCAAAGAATTTAATGTGGTCTGGCAAGCTGGGGGCCCTTGGCCTGCCACGTATAAGTGATATTACCCAGAGTGCCGGGTGGATATACCAATCCCATAAATTATATGGATAAAATCAACAATAATAGTCATTTCCATGTATTTGATGACATAACAATGGAGAGAATATGCAGAATAAACTTTCGCCGGGGCTATACCGGCATTACAAGGGGGGCGAGTATCAGGTAATCGGCACTGCCCGTCACAGCGAAACAGATGAACTGCTGGTCGTCTATCGCTGCCTTTACGATAATGACTCGCTCTGGGTAAGACCGCTGGTAATGTTCATGGAGACAGTAACTGTTGACGGAACAGAGGTGCCGCGCTTTGCTTATTGCGGAAGTGAATAACAAGAAGAGAGTATCGATTGAACATCGCGTCAAGGTATATGCTCTGTTGCACCGGGCTTTCACTGGAAGCGACTATGAAGTGTTGCTTGTGAAGCAGTTGCACGACAAAGCCAGAACCATCCACAACTGGGTCTGTACGTTGTGACGGCAATAACGAGAAGTTCCTATTATGGGAACTTTTCGAATGGCAATCACTCTGTATCTGCATATTAATCTCTGACAGGTATTCATGGCAAAAGACCAACCCTCGCTTACCCCGTTTCTGATGATCTGCCTGATCGGCTTCCTCTCTTTTCTAAGTTCCTATCTTCGCATGCCGGTTTTGCCTCTGTATGCCGCTACCCTGGGAGCCGGGCCGGCAGAGGTTGGGGTTATCAATGGCGCTTATCTGTTGACAGCCGGCTTGTTTTCCATACCTTCCGGTCTCCTGGCCGACCGTATCGGGCGCACCCTGCCGATCGTCGTTGGAATAGTTGCCATGGCCATTTCTTCGCTACTGATACCGTTGTGCAGTTCGCCGGTCCAGATGGCTGCGGCCTATGTTCTCTTCGGAGGCGGAATAGCGGCTTTTGGCCCGAGCATGCTTTCTCTGGTGGCAGATGTTATGCCGTCAGGACGCCTTGGACAGGCGTATGGTTGGTACACTTCCGTTATTTACGTGGCTATGACCGTAGGTCCAGCGGCAGGAGGTTTTCTTGCAAAGAGTATTGGCCTGCGAGAAGTCTTCATCATATCGGGGTCAGGCTCTCTGGCAGTTGCTTTTCTTGCATTATTTTTTCTGCCCAAGAGTCCCCCACGGCACAGATCGGATATGCACTCAGTACTGACGGCAAGTTTTGAATTGCTGCACAACCAGTGGTTGATCTCTTGTCTCATCGCAACCGTAGGCAGTTGCGTAGCCTTTGGCGTATTTTTCACTTTCCTGCCCCTATATGCAACTTCGTGCGGATACGATCCGGCACAGGTCGGAATGCTGTTTGCCGCTCAGGCCCTGACAAATGTGGTTAGCAGAATACCTATTGGATTTGTTGCTGACAGGATTGATCGTCGGTTGATAATAAACGCCGGATTGTTCTGTATTGCGGTGGCACTGATAGCAATGGGGCAGACCGTGCAACTGATCCCCCTGCTCATATGTTCCATTGTCCTGGGTGCGGGTATGGCTCTTGCCTATACGGCAATCGGGGTTTTGATAGCCGAGCAGGTGCCGGCAATGCAGCGGGGATTGGCAATGGGGATGTACAACAGCTGTATTTTTCTTGGGATGATGACCGGCTCAACCGTTATGGGAGTGGCGTTGAAAAAGATCGGGTATCCCCTTGGTTTCGCCATTTCCGGTGGAGTGGCCCTGATTTCGCTGGTATGGTTTGCCTCGATGTTACGAAAGGCGCAAAGAGATACAGCACCGCGTTAACTTTGAACATGCTACGGTGAGTTTACTACGTTGATCGGCGCTCCGGCCAAAAAGGCCGCGACATTGCTCGTTACAGTTTTCATCATTCTTTTCCTGGCTGCCAGTGATGCCCAGGCGATATGAGGGGTCATGACGCAGTTGGCAGCTGTCAGGAGCGGATTATCGGCCACCATCGGTTCTACCGTCACTACGTCAAGCCCCGCCCCGGCAATAACGCCACGGTTTAAAGCATCGGCCAGATCGGCTTCGTTTACCAGCCCACCGCGAGCAACATTGATGAAGTAAGAGGTTGGCTTCATCCCGGCAATGAGTGAGGCATTGACGAAGCCGGTGTTCTCGGGTGTCTGCGGGCAGTTGAGGCAAACAACATCCGCATTTGAGAAGAGCTGCTCCAGCGGCATGAATGTGACGGGAACCGGCCCGGGATCGGATGGAGTACGCGGGGAATAGGCAATCACCTTCATGCCGAAGGCAGATGCAATACGGGCAACTGCACGACCGATGTTTCCATAGCCGACAATTCCAATGGTAAGGCCATACAGTTCCACAATTGGCATTTTGCTGAAGGAATAATCGGGACAACTTACCCACTCGCCCGCCTTTACAGCTGCATTATGCAGTCCGGCCCCGGTGACCAGCTCCAGCAGCAGGGCAAATGCTGTCTGGGCGACTGATTCGGTCGAATAGGCGGGGATGTTCGATACCGGTATCCCCCGCCTGGCCGCCGCTTCCACATCAACATTGTTGTAGCCGGTTGCCAGAACAGCGATAAAGCGCAGCTTTGGCAGTGCAGTGATGATCTCTTCAGTCAGCTTGACCTTGTTGGTGAGGATGATCTCCGTATCGCAACACCGCTCCAGCAATAGATCAGCAGATGTGCGATCATAAATGCGACAATCAGCGAGAGCCTCTAGCGATGACCATGGGTTATCGCCGGGATTTACTGTATAACCGTCCAGAACTGTGAGTCTCATAAATCTATCCTCCACACAACAGCAACAAATCAATAACAGCCGCGGACAGATGTACTTCTCTGCATTTTTCAGGCGGCTGAATTATTGCTTTCCAGCTTCTTGAAAACATCCGTCACCTTGATCTCAACCTCTTTCAGTTTCTGGTCAAGCTCAATAATGAGATCCACTCCATTTGTAACATCTTCTGCAAGCTTATCGATAGGCGTATCAGAGTTGTCGAGACTAGTCAGAATCTCGTCCAGCTTAGCTACCTTTTGTTCATAGGAAAGCTCATTGGGATCACTCACCTTTTTTCTCCTTTGCGGTCACTTCGCTAATTATTAGTCCATCTGCAAAATGCGCATATATTTTCTCTTTTTCACTTACATCATTGATAGATCGGACAAGGTACCCATCCTTCCGATGAACTATAGCATATCCTCGTTTAAGAACATTTTTCGGGTCTGAAGCCTTTAAGGTCGCCATCTTCTCATACAGACTTTTTCTCTCAAGGCTTAATCGTCTCAGAAAACGGTCCCGGTCAAAACGACTCTTCATTCCACAAAGAGTATTGTTGGTGCATGATAAGATGGATTTTGTCCGCAATTCGAGACTATGTCTTTTGAAGATCAGCCTCTCCTTATGATTTTGAATCAAGGAAAGCGGCATGGCACGCAGCCGTTCTCTTCGTTTCTCGTTCGTAATCTGTTCTGTGGATATACGGACTTGCACTCGATGTCTCAGTTTCTGGGCACGTTCAAGTAATCCACTTACAGTCACATCCAACAGTTTTCGTGATCCTTGATATATTCCAGTTTTCGCTCTCTCAATATGGTCTTTACCGATTTTCAAGCGGTAAGCCCAGACTGTTTTTAATGTATTTGCCGACTCGTCCAGTTGTCTGCGCATTTGGACGAAACGGGCAACAAGTTCCTCTGCTGCAGCGGTCGGGGTCTTGAATGCTTTATTTGAAACGTAATCCAGAACGCTCGTATCAATTTCATGCCCAATACCGGTCCATACGGGGATGCTGCTGCTAGCGATATTACGGGCAATCGGTTCATTGTCCAATGAGTATAGATCCGTCTTGCTGCCGCCACCCCTTGCAATCACTATCAACTCAACATTGATACTCCTCAGCTTATCGAGCGCCCGAAGGACAGACTTCTCGGTTTGCTCCCCTTGCATCATGGCATCGGCCAGATAGATCGCGAAGCCATATCCTGAAGTTGTAAGAGTTTGGATGAAGTCATTGTAAGCGGCGCTACCAGCGCTGGTAATAAGTCCGATTTTCAGTGGAAGCATTGGTAGAAAACAATCTTTGTTCGGTTGAAACAATCCTTCTTTTTGCAGCCGTTCTATGATCTCGCGCTTCTTGAGTTCCATTTCCCCCATTGCGATTGCCGGGTCTGCATCAATCACTCTGAGAGATAAACCATATTGCGGACTGTACTGGAGAGAACAGAGAAATCCAACGACAGTTCCATCGATCAACACAAGATCCATATTGGATGTATTAAACAGTTCCCGAATACTGGTAAGTTCTCGCTGCCAGATAGTACAGGTTATTTTAGCGACGATCTTTCCATCGGCGCCTGTCTCGATGAGGTCGCAGTAGAATGCCCCACCTCTTTCACGCCCAGACGCTATTTCAGCCTTAACCCAAAACTGCTTGGATATCGCCGGTTGTAACAGCACCGTGATGCGTTCCGTTATTTTAGAGAGAGGGAAAAATCTTTTATCCATAAGGGGTGCAGGTAATACCTTACGTATTTAGAGAAAATGGGCACCTAAAAGATTGCATGCATAGCAATGTATCGAACAGGCTGGACAAACCAAATATTCCGTTCGACAGAGTTAGCAATTTACATAATTCGAGAGGGGATGAGTTTTTTTGTGCCGGGAAACATGGATTTTCTCCTTTACACCCCCTTAGAAAATCTCGACAATCGAATAAAGATCTTTGAATCAAGGAGATGGCCTATGACAACTGCCAAAAGTTTTATTGCATTATCCGAGGAAGCAGCACGTGATTCCAACTTGCCGAAAAAACTGATCCAATATCTTGCAAATAATGAGCATATCGAACTTCCACTTCGTCCCATGGACAATATAGGATTGTTTTATATACATAAAATCTGGCAAGATAAGGAATTTGCTATTAAAATGTTAGAGAATTTCACCAAAAAACAACGAATGTTGATGATCCGTGATGTTGGGACAAATAAAATTGAGCGGTACATTTTAACCCGATTTATGCGCCAATATGCTAATAATCCTGAGAGAAAGTTGTATGTATATGATGTCGCCGGAGAAGTGATGAGACATTTTAACCTCCCCCAGCAACATACAACAATGATTGCTAAATTGACCGAGAAGATCCGGAACCGCGCGTACAAGCAGGCAAAAGACCCGTTTAAGTTGAATCAGTACATGGATATTGCCAGCCCCTCAAAATCAAAGATTTAGACTGATGAGGCTGTCAGCCATCCGAAAACTAAAGGGTTCATATTTGTTACATTACAGATGCTTGTTATTTTTCAACCTCTTTCTGAACTCCCACGGAGGTTGAGGATTGTTCTGTTGCCACAATCCAAGCCTCTTACCACGAGCAGCATCTTCAAGTCCTATATACTCAGACCGGTACGGGGTATCCAGATACTGCCTGTAAGCCCAGGCATACCCTTCTGCAACCATCTCGGCGTTTATGCTCTTGCCACTCAATTTGACGATCCCCACGGCACGCTTGTACTGGTCGATTGCCATAATATCTATTGTGACATTTTTCCGGAATAGCTTGGAATTTAGGGCTTGATAGGCCTCTTCACCATAAGGCTGTCCAGGCTTACTGACATGGCCGGTCTTTTTGTTGCTCTTCTCTGTTTCTGGGGCATCGATACCGTACAACCTTACCTTGACCTTGGTTTTCAGGCTGTCCTGTATATGGATGGTATCACCATCAACAACTTTGATTACCATTCCATCTATGGAGCGAATCGGGCCCTTGGCGAGAGAATATGCTGGCAAGAGTAGTATTGCCAGTAGGGGTAGGATTAATTTTGTGAACGGTCTAGTCATCATATCTCCATTACAAGTGGGAGGATGGTCAGTTTATTGAATATATTTATTTTCACTGGCACTTATGCCTAAATCAGATGACAGTTTTTCAGCATCAATTGGCTTCTCAACTTTCGTGTCAGTTACTGGTTTATGGCGATCATCTACAGAAGCCAGAAGTTCAACTTGCAAGGTGTCATCCTCTGATAACGCATTTAGATCATCTTCCAATGATTTGGCTTTCTTCCTCTTATCTGCTGCATAGGCAATACTGCCAACAAGCAATAAGGCAACTGTGAAGGTAAGAATAGGCACGTATCTTTTTTTCATGACGCGACTCTTTCATGTAAGGAAATCAACAGGAGTGTACTTTATCACGATTACAGAACTGGATAGAAAAAAAGTGCCCCTACGCAGGAGGGAGCATAGGGGCCATGAAGGAGGAAGATTTTTTGTTGGTCTTCCTGATTACTGAATAAGCGAGATCAGTGCCAAGTCGTATGCCTTGATTTATATAAGTTTTTTGAAACTGCATACCAAGGAGCTGTATTGTTCGTGAACAATTATGACAGATAGATTGCCAGATCAGCCAGTGACGTTACTGCGAAATCAGTAAATTCGGGCCAGATCATACCATCCGGTCTTCCGACATGCACCGTGGATGTCCCGGCAACTTTCCCTGCCTGCAGATCAAAGAGATAATCCCCAACCATTACCGCATCGCCTGGATCAGCTCCCCACCCGGAGAGAATCCGGTGAATTCCTGTGGGATCAGGCTTTGGAGGAGCTTCAGAGCGACCCAGAATATTTTCGCGGGTGAAATATCCGTCTGCACCTATTGCGTTAAGAGTAAGCAGGGCAATCTCCCTGTCGTTCCTGGTCAGTATCCCGAGCCGTGCTCCAGATCCGTGAAGTCTTTCCAGTACATCCAGAGCACCGGCTGACGGCTGTGCCTTCCTGGCAAGGTCGAGCTCGATCTCCTGTAAACGGGTGTGGCGCTTGAAAGCTTCAGGTTCAGGCAGGGAATCGAGGTGCCCAAGAATGTCTGCTCCGGGAGGGATATCCAGTTCTCTGCAGATGAAAGCAAAGTCATGCACCGGTACGGTCAGGGTACCGTCAAGGTCAAAGATCCAATGCGATATTGACTTGAGTTTATGTGAGATGGGGGAGAAGTGCATTAATTTCTAGCTGGTCAGATAAAATATTGAAATTAATCATATTCCAACTGCTTTCTTATTGAGCTGATTCCTTGTGACCCAGCAGATAATCTTCTATCAAATGTTCCACAATATCAGCCTGCAATAAATCCCTTCTTTTCTTAAGTTGATCACGATCTCCCTGCTCGGCTAACCATCTTTTTACCGTCACAAACATATTTGGCGATACGGTATTCATCCGCGCCATTTTCCCCGTTTCAGAAACAATAATCTCTGTGAACTTCGGGCAGTTAACAAATGAATCCCCCCGATTGATTTCGACGGCGAACAACTCATTTTCTGCGTCAGTGAGCCTGACAGGATGCGGATCGTCGCCTGTTTTGAGTCGTCTGACAACATCAACTTCGAAGCCTTTACTGTTTACCGCTGTATAGAGTTGTCCATCTCTTCGCTCAAATGTTTTGTCGATTTTTTTAAGCAATCCGAGGAATGATGTTCCAATATCGTCCATGCGGGATACAAATTTTATGCGTTTCCTTACATCCCAGAGAAGATCGACGTCAATGGTAGCCAGGGCGGCTGGATCATGTATCATGATGCCTGCCGCTGCTTCATAGGCATAGAGTGAATGCGTGCCAATCACCGTAAAATATTCACTAATACCTGACTCAACCAGACGGTTCAGAATATCAACCAGCATGTCCGGGGCTCGTCCAACTCGAAGAGCCTTGTTGATGCGTCGCTGTTTTTCCAGTTCTGCACGAAGATCACGAATTCTTTCGGTAGCCATATTTTTTCTGGAGATGAAATCATGATAAATCGTTTCAGTTTTTTCAGATCTTGGACCAAGGCTTTTTTGCGCCGAAGATACCGAAGTTCGAATCAGATACTCAGAACCGCTCTGTTCTCGCCAGATCATACCTCCACGCACTTCTTTGAGCTTTTTACAGGCTCCCTCATAAGCCGTGAAAACCGATCTGGCGTTAATATATTGTCTGGTTGCGTCTCCGGGCAATTCAGATATTTTATTTTTCAATGTTTTTTCCATAAATGGATATTACTTTGAAAATACAATAATATCAATGATATTTATTAGTGTCCAACCACTTTGCATCAATTATGCATTCCTAGGTTCTTAGCCTGTTGCAAAACCAGTCCTTTTTCTGCTTCCATTGACTGTTGTAACACCAGCATATGCTTTTCTGCGCGATTCATGGTTTTGATCTGCAATTCTCTCCTGGAAGCTGATGAGCGATCGTGACCCCCTTCGAGGAAGATCACTTTCAGTGGGTTCCGTCCCCGGAAATACTTTGCTCCCCTACCCTCTTCGTGCTGGCGGAATCGTCTTTCAACATCTGTAGTAATCCCGGTGTAGAGGGTGTCATCTGAACACTCGATGATGTAGACCTGCCAGTTCATCCACTGCTCCTGTACCTTGAGGCTCCATACAGAGCCATTTCGCCTTGCAAGTGATTTCAGAAAATGAAGGGAAGCAACTTCTTTACCCGCTTCCTGTATGTGACGTATTCTGGGAACTTCTCCACCAGCAGACGCTCTTCATACCCGGACTTGACGTCAAAAAAGATGAAAAGCAGCACCGCATACCCGATTGTCAGAAAACTGTTTACCCATAATCCCCACCCGAAAGCGATGAAGATGATGCCGCTGTAAATGGGATGCCGCACTAACCGGTAAGCACCGGTTACTACAAGCGTCGCACTGTTCTTCGGTACCGGCAGTGGAGAGATTCCTGCCAAGGTTTATCACTCCGATAGTTGCAAGTATGGAACCTGACACCAGCAGAACAGTTCCTGCAACGGATGCGATCAATGCAAAAGGAGGGGGCCAAGCATTCATCCCATGAACAGTGCTCGGTCCGAACGCGAGCAGTGCAAACAGCACTGTCTGGACAAGCAGATATCCCCATCCACGAGATCTTTTTACACATAGACCCATACCTGGAAAATGACTCACCGTATTTTTGAAACCTTCCCGACCGGGGCCATGTAGATAACAAACTCATCGACACCATCCACTCCCAGCAGATCATCGGCAAGGGTCTGATTGTAGGCTGCGATGGCGCAAGTACCTGCACCAATGGCTTCGCACGCAAGGTACAGGTTTTGGCAGACGTGTCCGGCATCAAGGGCGATGACCTTGTAGGATGCCTCTGCATACCGCCATTCTGTCCGGGTCGGAATGACCGTCCAGATGAACGTAACCGCTGCCTGCCCGGCGAAACTCTGACCGTGAGTGGCTGCCGTCAAGTACGCAGGCAGGTTATTGATGTCTCGTTCAAGCACTATGGAGTGATCAAGGGGCAGGTAGCGGTATATGCCGCTCTCTATTCCTTCTACCCTGTTGATGGCAAGATAGGTTTCAAAGGGGTGTCGGCATCCGGCGGAAGGAACCGTTCTCAGGACTGCCGCTTCGTGCAGTTCTTCCCTGACACCCTGGGTCGACCAGAGGAGAAATGCGAGTTCATCAAGAGAAAGTGAGTCTGCGGTAAACCGGCGATGGCTTTCACGGTTGGCAATGGCGCTCTGCAGCTCACACTGCGGGACAGCCCATGATTCTGGATCTGGAAGCCTGATAATCGTACTGTCAAGAGATACCGGTTTCTGGATTGGGGGAGGTCTCACTCCACGGGATTGGAGCGTTCCCCGAAAATCCACCTCTTCCCTGATCCGGTCGGTCAGGAAGTATCTGCCGCTTTCCGTGGAGATATTCGGGATTCGTTTCATCTGGCACCAGCTTCTGAACATATTTCTGCAGAATCAGCAATCTCATCTATCCAGTAGGTCTGTTTGTGATGACTGCGCGTCAAATCTGCCAGGCGGCTCTCAGCAATGGTTTTGCTAGCAAACTCTCCCACAAGAAACCGGTTGCCGTTGTCGTCCTGCCGCCACAACTGCCATGCCATTACATCAACTCCTTAAGCCAGAACTGCATGGAGTGATATCAGCCTGCAGGCTTTCCGGACGGGAACTGTTTCATCCGAGCAAACCGTCCATATGTCTGAACCCCAGAATCCGCAGGCCGTTGCTCCGCTCCTGGTCTTCTTCCCCGCCATAGACAACAATTCCTGGAGATGCCTGGGGATTGAGTCTGCGGTAATAGTCGATCCCTTTCCACGAGTCCGACTGAATAGTTGCCCCTGATTTGACCTCAATAGGAGTGATCCCGGCAGCGGTTTCATGGAGCAGATCAACTTCATGCCCTGCGTTGTCTCTCCAGAAATACAGCTTAGGATCCCGAACCTGATTCAGTCTTTGCTTCATCAGCTCAGTAACCACAAAGGTCTCAAATAGAGCACCTACCAGGGGATGACTGGGAACCTGTTCTGCTTTTTCAATACCCAAAAGATGGCAGGCAAGTCCTACATCCCAAAAATACAGTTTCGGAGCTTTGATGAGCCGCTTGTTGAGATTGTTGTGATGCGGCTGCAACAGGGTGATTATGAAGCTTGCTTCCAGCAGCGACAGCCAGGAACGGGCGGTGTTATGGTTGATGCCGGCATCGGACGCCAGCGAACTGGCGTTCAGTATCTGCCCTGTCCTTCCGGCACACAGCCTGAGAAAGCGGGAAAAGAGCGACAGGTCCTTGATTGCCATGATCTCACGGACATCACGCTCCACGTAGGTGGTTACGTAGAATGAAAGCGCTTCGACAGGGTCGAGATTGTCGGCAATAATTCGCGGATAAAAACCTTTGAACAGCTGGTGAGGGAGGTCACCTTCGGAGAAGGTCGCACGCTCCGCAAGGCTGAACGGCAGGAGCTTCAGAATCGCGGTGCGCCCTGCAAGGGATTGCGTTACCGACTCCATCAAGATGAACTGATGACTACCGGTGAGGATGTAAGCACCCCTCAGCTCTGGTTTCGCATCAACTCGAACCTGAATTTCGGAAAGCAGTCCCGGCGCCCGTTGAATCTCGTCCAGTATTGCTCCGTCCCGTGCATGGGTATTCAGAAATCCCACCGGGTCGGTGATGGCAAATTCGCGCAGAGAGAGCTTTTCGAGCGTTACATATGGTTTGTTCGGAAAAGCCATTTTTGCAAGAGTGCTTTTGCCGGACTGCCGCGGCCCGATAACGGTAATCACCGGATACTGCCCGGCAAGTCGAACAAGGTGACTTTGTATGGTCCGTTGAATCAGCATGGATAGGAGTTTAGCAGTAAACCGTACAAATTGTCAAATACAACAGAAATCTGTACAGTCTGAGAAGATACTAAACTCCTCATTGCTTGCTCCCCTCCCAGGGGGAGACTCGTTGAAACCGCAAAGCACGCACCCGATCCACAACCGGTGGATGTGAGTAGTAAAACCCTGCATACAGGGGATGAGGGTGGAGGTTGGAGAGATTCTCGGCTGACATTTTGATCAGTGCTGAGGCGAGAGATTCCGGATCTCCGGTGATGGCAGAGGCAAACCGGTCTGCATCACGCTCATGACGACGCGAGAACCATGCAGAGATCGGAGTGAGAGGGAACATCAACAACGATGCGACGAACCCCAGAATTATCAGCCGGGCGAAAAATGATCCACTTTCCATTCCCACTAACCCGGGCAGACCTTCCCATTGCATCGCCTGCCAGGCGCACCACATCCCTCCAAGCAGCATCACCTCGGAAACAATCAGACGCTTGAGGATATGCCTCAGCTTCCAATGTCCGATCTCGTGGGCAAGCACTGCAACGATTTCAGCATGAGTCATCTGCTGAATAAGCGTGTCAAAAAGGACTATCCGTTTCACCTTGCCGATTCCGGTGAAATAGGCGTTGCTGTGGCGACTCCGTTTGGAGGCATCCATCTTCATGACCCGGCCTACCTTGAGACCAGCCTTTGCCATCATGGCAGAGATCTCTTCTGTAAGCCCCGGTTCATCGACCGGCTCGAATTTGTTGAACAGCGGCTCGATGACGTAGGGTGAGATGAACATCATGACAAGGGTAAACAGAGCCATTACCCCCCAGACCCAGAGCCACCAGTGCAGGGGGCTCCATTCAATCAGCCAGAGCGACGCGGAGAGTATAATCGCTAGAAAGAGTGAGCCGATGAACTGCGATTTGAGCAGGTCAGTGAGCCATAGCAAAGGAGTTGTGGTGTTGAACCCGTGTCGTGCCTCGACCACGAATGTGCCGTATAGAGTGAACGGCAGTTCCAGAATCGTCTGAACCCAGGTCAGGATCAGGAAGAAGAGCAGGCCCTGCACGATGAAGGAGTCGCTCACTCCGGATATAAAGCTGTCGTACAGCGGAAGGACTCCTGCGAAGAGAAAAAGAACCACCAGAGCATTATCAAACAGAGATTCCCATAGCCCCAGACGGCTGCTGTCGAGGGTATATGCCGTTGTCTTTGTCAGAGTCTCCTGACTTATTGCATCGCTAAAACCGTCCGGGATAGTAGCCCCGTGCTGCTTGAGATGTTGCAGGTTGATCTGTCGCAGCCAGTAGGTGAATGTGGTTGTAACGGCAAAAAGAAGTAATAGGGATATTTTCAGTGGCAACCTCGCTCAGACGGCAAAAATGTTATTCAGTAATACTCTTCTTCATATTCCGGAACCTCATCGAGGAACCCGGGACAGATGGCGGCCTTGGCCAGTGCTGACTCAACATCTTTTATCAAACGGTCACGGTCTTTCGGATAGCTCCCTGCCAGATTGAGAAAGTTTGATACATGGTTGGAGCGAAGGATCGTGCGTGCCGGATTCAGATGAAGAAGCATCTCTTTCGCTTCAAGCATAAGTTCCCGGCGGGTGCACTGCTTGAGCTGCCGGACGAACTCTTCGTTGTGGCGATGGAACAGAGTGAGTAGTGAGAAATATTCCGGATTCACCAGGTTGACCCATGCAGCGGTTGCTCTGGCATGATCAAGGCTGCGTTCTCTTCCGGCCAGGCCAAGGATGGCAGTTACGGAAAGCTTCATACCGGCAGTTCTCGCCTTGATAGCCTGCTGGGCCATCTCCTCAGCAGTGAACCCTTTTTTGATGAATGCCAGCGTTTCATCATCTCCAGATTCCAGTCCGAAATAGAGAATGCGGAGCTTCTTCTCCCGCAGGATGACAAGCTGATCAAGGTTTTTTGTTATCAAGCTGTTCGGGGAAGCATATGAGCCGATTCTGGTTAGATTGGGGAAGGTTTCCACCATGGTATCAAGCAGCGTGACAAGCCCGGCGAACGGATAGACGAGCGCATCGCCGTCGGCAATGAAAATCCGGTCAATTGTTGGTTTGTATCGCTCGGGGATGGCAGTTATTTCTTTGATTATCTCATCCACAGGTCTGATACGGAACTTCTTCCCCTTGTACATGCCGCAGAAGGTACAGCTGTTCTGGGAGCATCCTACAGTTATCTGGAAGATGAGACTTCTCGCTTCGCTTGGAGGACGGAAGAGTGGCTCAACGTATCGCGGGAATGCTTCAGTTTTCATAGCCGCTACCGATGGCCGAGAATGGTAGATCGAGTCCGAGTTCCGGAATCTTTTTGGCAATCCAGGCGATAAAGGTGTTGCTGTTCGGTCCCGGAAACGCCTTGTAGGTGTCCGGCCAGGGGTAGCTTCGTGCAGCCTGGTCGATGGCCGGTATCAGCTGTTCAGCTCTGGCTCCCCGTATCTCAGTGAGGAGCCGGGGGCGTTCACCGAACCAGAAGCGGTCAGGGAGGTCCTTTTCAATGCGGACTATGGGAAGACCTCGATGTTGCCTCCATCCGATCAGCTCGTACACTGTGTATGCAGGGTCGTTGGCCGGTTTGACCGATATCCAGGTATGAACGGCGAACCACCCCCGCCATCCCCACGTGGGGGCTGCATAGGCCTGCACCACTGCTTCCTTTGTCACGGTCGGGTCAGGGGCGATCCCGGCCGGTTCACGGCTTGCGGTGCGCCAGTCCTTGCTAGCACACCCTGCAACTGATGCAAACAGGCATATCATTATCAGCAATCTTTTCATTTTCGCTGCAACTCCCTGGGCAGTTCCTGAATCCACCCCATCCGGATGACCCCCCAGAGCCCTATCAGTATCGCTTCGGCGGCATCATGACGCAACGCAGTGGGCTTTTTTGCCCCTGACCAGATTATAACATTACGAGCCAGTTCACCGGCATATTTCTTGGCAGCCAAACCGCTTTTTTGTTCCCTTGGATAAAAAAACAGCGGTCTCCAGGTTTCAGCTCCGATGCAGATCACCCGCTTCCCTCTGCGTTCTGCCTCTTTCAACCAGACATTCGCCAGATTGCCGCCACCCTCGATCACCAGTGCCGTCAGACCGTTGATCGATTCCAGGATGCGCGGGACATCCTGTTTCAGGCGTTCGGTGGAGCCGTAGTTGTGGGATCGATACCACACGAGCCTTCCTGTGCCTTCGTAGAGGGCAAGCCCGGTTCTTAACCCCATATCAACCGCCAGCAGCGCCATCAGTCAAAGCGGTAGTGTTTGCGGACAGACTGCAATACGTTCCAGCGGCATGACATCCCGGCGGGGAATACCACCAAGTCACCGGCCTTGATGGCTACTGGTGCACCCTTGTCAGGGGTTACGATGACCTCCCCCTCCAAAAGGTAACAGGTTTCGCGGCTGTCATAGGTCCAGGGGAACTCGGAAGCTTCGCAGGTCCAGATAGGCCAAGAGAAGACTCCGAGAGAGTTCAGCCTGCCTGTATCAGGGGCGTGGTCCACTATGATTTTTGTCATGGCAGTTCCTTTCTGATTGGGTATACCCCAAGGTACATCTATTGAACATCCACATTCCGGATCCCGCTGGGTCTCCAAGCGGGGGAAATGACGAATGATCCCTTTTCCTCATTGTCGAGAACGCTGCCATAGGTCACTGAGAAACCGCCGTACCGGTCATTTACCTCATCCATCGCAGCCGTAGCCAGCACCTTGCGCCGCTCATCCTCGAACAGTGGGAGCTGCTGCCGCTGGTAGGAAAGGTTCGTGATTCTCACCCCCAGGAGGCGGACTGGCTGTTCTATTTCCAGCGAGTCCAGGATGCTGACGGTTTCCTTGAATATCTCCTCACTCTGGTTTGTGTGCTCTCGTCGGGTCTGTTGTTTACCTACTGAGGTGAAGTCCGAGAAACGAACCACCAGGTGGACTGTCTTGCCGGCAACACCATAACGCCGGGCTCTACGACCCACCATCTCAGATAGCTGCAGCAGGTACTTCAGAATGTCCTTCCTGTTGTCGATGTCCCGGTCCAGGGTCATGCTGTGGCCAACGCTCTTGACCTCCTCCTGATTCTCCGCAGGTACTACCGGGCTGTCGTCTATGCCGAGCCCCATCCGGTGCAACTGTTCGCCGATGACGCCGAACTTCCGGGTCAGGCGGTCAACGTCATAACGACCCAGTTCTCCGCAGGTCTGTATCCCCATCATCAACAGGTGCCGCTCCATCTTCTTGCCGATCCCGCACAGCTCTTTGACCGGCATCTTTTCCAAGGTGCGGGCAACATCCTCCGGTTTGATTTCCGTCAGTCCGTCAGGTTTCTTCATTTCAGATGCAAGTTTGGCGAGCAGTTTGTTGGGAGCGATGCCGATGGAGCAGGTAATCCCGAAGCGATGTTTGATGCGGGCTTTGATCTGGAAGGCGATGGTTTCTGGAGACCCAAAGATCGAGAGCGAGTGGGTCACGTCCATCCATGCTTCGTCAATGGAAAAGACCTCGACCAACGGGGTGTAGTCCCGCATCATCTTCATTATTTCTGTCGAGGTGTGGGTGTACTTGCGGTTGTCGCCGATGACGAAGATGATCTGCGGGCAGGCCTGTTTTGCCTGCCAGGTGTTCATGCCGGTCTTGACCCCGAAGGCACGGGCTTCGTAGGAGGCGGTAGTGACGACGGTTCGGCCCCTACCGATGACGGCTATCGGCTTCCCCTGCAGCTCCGGGTTGGTCTGCTGCTCGACGGAGGCAAAAAAGGCATTTGCGTCAATGTGCATTACTATCCGATGATCAGCCATCTTATTACACCGTGTGACGCAGAATCCTGGTTCGGACTATCTTGATAATCGTGGGTACGCTGAACATGGCGATGAGGATGATCATCATGGTTACGTTGGGGTCTTTTATGACAGTGTTCAGCTTCAGGGTGCTGACAGCTATGACGCCGAAATAGATCATGTCACCGGCAATGGCGATTGCCCAGCCGGCAAGGAACCCGTGTCCGGCAGCATGAGCTGTTGCACGACCGGTCATCGGATCAACGCCGAAGGAGATCATGATGAGCCCCACGGGACCGGCGCCGGTTCCGGCCATGTGATGAACGCTGCGGGCTGTTGCGGCTTTCATGGCGGCAGCGAAACGGGTCAGGAAGGAAACCTTGCTGCAGATGAAGGCCAGTATCCGCAGTACCGGCTCGAACAGGAAGGCGAGGATGATATCGGACACCAGATAGAGCAGTGCCGTGACCGGCCATGCGATCCCTTTGGTCTGGGCAAGCATGACGCCTGCCGGTATGCCGCCCCCGACCGGGATGATGAAGAGCTTCAGCACGGACAGCATGTTTGATGTTACAGAAACTATGTCTACGTTGAATGCCACTTGCTACATACTCCTTGCTCTTCCTCGCCCGATAATCAGCACTCCTGATACGGCAGCAACTCCGGCCAACACCAGGTTAATGATCAGAAAGGCGTGCTGCCTACCTGAATGTTCCAGTACACCCCAGAGCGTACCGGCAACGATGCTTCCCATCGCCTGACCTGATACGCGGGCTATGGAGAGCAAACCGGAGGCGACGGTCGTAGTCCCTTCCGGGGCATTGGAGAGAACAGCTGCATTATTGGCCGCCTGGAAGAGCGCCCGGCCAAGTCCGATACCGAGTAACCCGAGAACTACAGAACCGGTGACCCCCTGCCCGATGGAGGCGAACATCAGGGTGACGCTCCCGAACCAGCTGATGCGGTCATAACCGACCTTGTCGGACAACTTACCACAGAACGGCCCAGCCATCATCAGGATTAGAGGTGGGACAAGCATCATCAAGCCGACTCTGGCAGGTGAGAGCCCCCCGGATTCAAGATAGAACGGCCACAATAGATTGATCCCGAATGACTGAACAAAGAAGCAGACCGTGGATAGCAGTGCAAGGATAAACCTTGGTGCGCGGATGGCGCGACGCAGACCCTCTATCAGACCGACACCGTGGAGGTCGGTCAGTCTGCCGGAAAGGATCAGTGCCAGCATTCCGAACGGGAGGTTGATGTAGAATATGGATTGCCAGCCGAACCACTCAACCAGGAATCCCCCCAAAGGCGGTCCCATCAGGGTACCAGCAGCAACCGAGCCAGAGATCATGCCCAAGGCCCAGCCGCGATTCTCTTTGAATGTTGCTGCTGTCATGCCTGGAACCAGGCCGACAATTCCGGCACCGACAATCCCCTGTACAAACCGGAGCAATAGGAGTGTATGGAGGTTCGGAGAGAATACCAGGATCTGGGAGATAATGGCGAAAGCGGCCAGGGAGAAGCGGTACACTTTCACCGTCCCGATCCTGCCGGCAATGCCAGAGACTGGCAGAAAGGCTATGGCTGCTCCGATCAGGTAGAGTGACGAGGCTCCCTGAACGGCAGCGGCATCGGTTCCGAAGTGGGCGGCCAGTGATGGGAGCGCCAGATTGAGTGCGCTGGAATCTACAGTGGACAGGATGACCCCAATCAAAAGAGCAGCCAATCTGAGATCGAATTGCGGTTTATCGGTAGCCATATCTAGGTCTCAAGCCCCTCAAGGCTCCAAGTCTGTTCGGAAGTGTCATAGGTCAACTCATACAAACCACCTTCGTCACGCACAGCGAAATGCAAACGCTTCGAATTACCCTTCACATCCGTCCATGTGTAGGTGGTCTCAAGGACGCCGTGCTTGCGGTTCTTCCAGTCGAACCAGACCGGCTTGATGGTGCGACCGGGTCCGAAGACCACGGCGACGCGTATGGGTTCCTTGACCCTCACGGCTTACCCAAGGTCGCGGTAAACACCGACGACCTTGCCGATGATGGTTACATCACTGGAGCCATCCTGCACTATGATCGCCTGCATGTTCGGATTTTCCGGTTGAAGACGGATACTACCCATCTCCCGGTAGAAACGCTTCAGCGTGGCCTCGCCGTCCACCATGGCCACGACGATGTCACGGTTTTCGGCGCTCGGCTGGGGTCGCACCAGCGCCAGGTCACCGTCGCTGATGCAAGCATTGATCATGGAATCACCGCTGACTTTAAGGAAGAATTTGCCGCCGTGGAGCCGCATCCGGTCGAGGGCCATGTAGCCGGTAATATCCTCGACCGGCGGTGTGAGTGCCCCGGCCTTGACGGTGCCGACAATTGGGAGGGATGCTGACTCGCTAGCAGGGGATGTAAGGGCGATGCTGCGAGAACCGGCATCCCGCTTCAGGTAACCCTTCTTTTCGAGGGCATCGAGATGACGCATGGCAGACAGGGTGCCGGACACACCGATATGGGCGCATATCTCCCGAAGGGTTGGAGGATAGCCGTTGTTGTCGATGTATGACTGGATGAAGTCCAGAACCTGCTGCTGTCGTGCTGTGGGTTGGGACATGCTGACCTCGCATAGTTGTCACAATTTATACGTTATCATGTGATAACTATATAGGGTCCGACATCTAAATGTCAACTCTCCTCTTGTGTATCCATGTCCACATCTAGCCACAATCAAAGTGTGGTCGAGAAAAGACTTGGACCTGAAGAGAAGATGCCAATAGCTACTGACAATAAAAAATTTGGAAAGCTGGTAATATTCACTTGACCCGTCTACAGGTTCACGCTTTAGCCTTGAAATCGTCACGGCCATGACAGAACATTCAATTGATGCTGAAAGGAGCACGACAATGAAGAATCATGTAACAGTGGAGGAATGGGTCAAGCGGTTTCGCGACATCGGACTGAACGATGACGCAATGCAGAAATGGCACCGGCTGTTCGAGCAGGAAAACCCGAATGGTCACCAGAGCTTTCTGGAGTGGCTGGGGCTACCGGAAGAGAAGGTAACAGCCATCCGCGCAAAGTACGCTTAAATCGAATCGGCCCTCGGAAGGCACCGGGGGCTGCACTTCTTTAACGAGGTCATCATGTACCGAATAACTGAACTGGCCAATCAGTTCGGGCTGTCAAGAAGCACCTTGCTTTATTACGACCGGATAGGGCTGCTCAAGCCATCGGGGCGCAGTGAATCAAATTATCGCTGCTATTCACCGTCAGAAAAGGAACGTCTGGAATCTATCTGTTCCATGCGCCAGGCTGGTGTGGATATAGAGGGGATACGATCAATCCTTCAGACAGCAGGTGATGACACGACAGAGGTGTTGAAACGCCGGTTGGCTGAGATCGGCAATGAAATCTCGGCACTGATGACCAAGCAGCGACTGATTGCCGGGATGCTGAAGTTGCAAGGCGAAGGCGGCCCCAGGAATACCGTCGATAAGGATATGTTCGTTTCCATGCTCAGGGCTGCCGGGATGGATGACAATGCCATGCGGAAACTGCATGCCGAATTTGAACGAAAGGAACCGGCGGCACATCATGCTTTCCTGTTGTCCCTGGGAATATCGGAGAAGGAAGCCCTGCACATTCGCAAATGGTCAGCCGATCTGGGGAGAAACCAGATAATGGATTATTTTTACGAGATATATGAAGCAATGCCAAGGCAGGGGCCAGGGTCGGATAAGGCTACGCTCAAGGCATTGTCGATGTTACCCTCATTTCCACCTGATACATCAGTGTTGGACCTTGGATGCGGCACCGGTAGTCAGACAGTGGCCCTTGCCGGGCAACTTGACTGCAGGATTACGGCTGTCGATAATCATTGGCCGTTCCTTAACAAGCTACAGGAAACTACAAAACAGAAAGGTCTGACAGACAAGATTGAAGTAAAAGAAGCATCCATGCTGGAATTACCGTTTGCACCTGAGAGTTTCGACCTTATCTGGTCCGAAGGTGCTCTCTACATCATGGGGATGGAGAAAGCCCTGCAATCACTTCGACCACTCCTGCGCCCTTGTGGTTATCTGGTATACACCGAGTTGACCTGGTTCACCGAAAATCCCCCGGAAGAAGCCGCTGAATTCTGGAAACAGGGGTACCCGGCGATGCTGAATGTTGAAGGTAATCTTGAACTCGCAAGGGGGAATGGCTTTAATGTCATTGGACATTTCCCACTCCCTGTGGAAGCATGGGCAGAAGAATACTATCTGCCATTAAAACACACTCTGGCGCAATTCATTAAGCGGCGTCCGGATGACTCAACGGCATCAGAGGTAGTAGATCAGATAAATGCTGAAATCGACCTGTTCGTGAAGTTCCAGGATTCATACGGCTATTGCTTCTATATGCTCCAGAAGAAAGAGACAGCGCATTAAAACAGTGACAGCTTGAGGACAAATTCCATCAACAATGGAGATACCGTCATGACGCAACACCTTGCAGATGCTCATCAATCCCGTATCATCGACCAGTTCTCCCGCCAGGCCATACCATTCACGCAGATTCCCGGCCATTATGATGCCATGCAGGTGCTGATAGAAATGTCCAGAGTTACTAAGGAAGACCTTGTGCTTGACGTTGCATGCGGGCCTGGAATGGTCGCCTGCGAGTTTGCCAGGCATGCTCATCATGTGACCGGCATCGACATAACACCTGCCATGATAGAGCAGGCAGAAAAACGGCAACAAGAACAGAATCTTGAGAATGTTTCCTGGCAGATCGGCACTGCGACTCCGCTCCCTTTTGCTGACGGTTCGTTTTCCCTGGTGCTGACCCGCTACAGTTACCATCACCTGCTGGCGCCAACAGAGGCATTGGCGGAAATGATTCGAGTGTGCAGACCCGGCGGAAGGGTTCTGGTGGCAGATGTCGCAATCGAATCGAGCAAATCGGCAACCTATGACCGGCTGGAAATACTCCGTGATCCCTCACATACTCATGCCCTCACCAGAGAGGAGTTCTCTGCGCTTTTCCTGAACTCAGGGCTGCAGGAGTGCCGCCAAAGTGGCTATGGAGTTGACATTGAACTGGAGGCACAACTGAAGGCTTCTTTTCCCAAACCAGGGGATGAGGAGATAATTCGGAAGATGGTTACGGAAGACGTTGGCGTTGACAGTATCGGCATCAATGCACGAGTGGGTGATCACAGAATCGTTTACACTGTACCTATCGCAGTCTATGTCGGCACAAAGTCCTGAGAGGTTCGGTAATGTATCTCAAATAGGCCGTAGGCAATAGGCTCTCTGCTTATAAACTGACAAAAAAACGAATTGGCAGAAAATTGTCAAAAACAGGCTGTTATAATGCGTTTTTGGCAGAAAGTGACAAATTGCTGCCAAAATCTGTCAATTTGGGCGCGCAGCAGCCGTCTTTTGGCAGAAAGTGGCAAGGTCTGACAATGAATTGTCAGATTTGACCTCTTACTCGGCTGTTTTTGACATTTTATTGCCAGTTCCTGTCATTTTTGAATTTTCACCTGAGGACGGACAATATTTTTTTCGGGGAAAAACGCCGAGGTAATTATCGTATTTTTGATGCTGATATGAATTAGCGAGTTCTAATAAAAGTGATATTTTTCTTTGGAATTTTTCCTCCGATTTTCCAGTCAAATCGGAAAAATGGTACCATATAATAAAGGAGGTTATTGTTGGGAAATTTTTCAGGCAAAATCAGCAAAAATCGAAAAACAAAAATGAGAGCATTTTTGACTTGATATTGACGTAATGTGGTCCCTCCGCTGCAAGCAGATAAGGAAGTTCAAGGCAACCACCGACTCGAATCACAAGATGCCTGTTGCTCCCAATATCCTGAATTAAAAGTTTGCAGTGTCGAAGCTGAACCAGGTTGACATCACCTATATACCAACTGATGATGGCTGACTGTATCTGGCGGGTATCAAAGACCTATGCACGAAGGAAATCGTCGGCTACGCCCTGAATTAGCAGATGACCCATAATTTGGTAGGCAGGGCACTGTTTCGGGCTGTGGCAACAAAGAAAGCGGCCAAGGGCTGATTCATCATTCAGACCATGGCAGCCAGTACTGCTCCAGGAAATACCAGAAGCTCATCAAGCAGTTCGGGATAGTGCCGTCAATGAGCAGAAAGGGTGTTACGATAAAGCACCGATGGAGAGATTTTGAAAATTATTTTTTGTGATCGCCCAAGAAAACTTGAAAATCATATGATTCAAGAGCTGTAATTTGCAAAAAATTGAGGACGGGCAATAACTTTTTCGGGGAAAACGACGAGGTAATTATCGTATTTTTGATGCTGGTTTAATTAGCGTATTCTAATAAAAGTGATATTTTTCTTTGGAATTTTTCCTCCGATTTTCCAGTCAAATCGGAAAAATGGGACCTTATAATAAAAGGTGTTGTTGTTGGGAAATTTTTTAGGCAAATCGGAAAAAATCGAAAAACAAAAATGAGCGCATTTTTGACGTGATGTTGACGTAATGTGGTCCATCGGGTTTAGGGAAAACTTAACTGTCAACAGCTCAACGGTGATGGTCAGGTGAATGAAAGTTGAAGTGGATACAAACTCAATCTTAGATCGACTTTGAAATTGTACTCTGTCGGAGGAATTGTATGAAGAAATCATTGGGAGCAAAAACTCTGCTTTTCCCGACTCCAGTTCTTATGGTCGGCACTTACGACCAGAACGGCAAGCCAAACCTGATGAACGCCGCCTGGGGTGGCATCTGCTGCTCACAACCGCCATGCGTAGCCGTATCCTTGCGCAAGGCTACCTACTCGTACAATTGTATCGTTGAGCGTAAGGCGTTCACCGTCGGCATCGCCTGCGAACGTAAAATGGCCGAGGCGGATTACTGCGGCATCTACTCCGGCCGGGAAGGGGACAAGTTCGCCGCCACCAGACTTACCCCGGTGAGAAGCTCTCTTGTGGACGCCCCCTATGCCGAGGAGTTTCCGGTCGTACTGGAGTGCCGCCTGCTGCACACTCTTGAGATTGGTCTGCATACCCAGTTCGTTGGCGAAATACTCGACGTCAAGGGGGACGAGTCGGTGATAGGCGAGGACGGCCTGCTCAATATCTTGAAGATCCAACCGCTTATCTTCGACACATCCCGCAAGGGGTATCACAGTGTCGGCCCCTGCGTCGGTCAGGCGTTTTCCATCGGGAAAGAGCTCAAGTAGTGCGCACGGCAGAGGTGTCATCGCTGGACCGGGCGCTGGCCAGGGTGTGCGAGTTCTGCCCGGTTTGCCTCCATGCCCGGCACTACCAGGAAGGGATCGTGTTCAACTTCGTAAAGACCGTGGAACAGGGCATCTGCCCCTTCTGTCAGGCCTATGAACGAGTCCACGGCAGAAAGGCCCACGAGAGGAGGATGTAATAATGCCAGCAGTGACCGTGGTAGCGCAACTGACCGTCCGGGAGGAAGCCATAGAATCGGTACAGGCCGAACTGCTCAAGCTGATTGATCCCACCCGGGCCGAGGAAGGGTGCATCGAATACCGTCTGCACCAGGATAACGACAACCCGTCACAGTTCATCTTCTACGAGAACTGGGAGAACATGGCCTGTCTGGAGCGGCACATGAATTCAGATCACTTCAAGAGATACATCGCGGCGGTTGGCGACCAGGTTACGCACAAGGTCGTCCAGAAGCTGACAGAGATCTGCTGACTGTATGGACCAGTCTATCTTTCTCTGGATACTCTGCGCCATCTGCACAGTTACCGGTCTGTCGGGCCTCCTTCTCCCCTTGATCCCCGGTGCGCCGATACTGTTCCTAGGGTTGCTGTTCGGTGCATGGGCGGATAACTTCCATTATGTCGGGATCTGGACCCTGCTGGTTCTTGCAGGCATGGCCGGGCTGACATACCTGGTCGAGTTCGCCGCATCGATCCTGGGGGTCAGGAAGTTCGGTGGATCGAAGCGGGCAATGACGGGTGCAGCCATCGGTGGTCTGGTCGGGCTGTTTCTGGGTATCCCTGGGATACTTCTCGGCCCTTTCATTGGTGCGGTGGTCGGGGAACTGTCGTTGCAGCGAAGCCTGGACGAGGCGAGCCGGGCTGGCTTAGGGACGGTAGTGGGATTGGCGATAGGCGTTGCCGGTAAGTTGGCGATCGGAATTGCCATGGTCGGACTGTTCCTGCTCAAGCGATTTATCTAGTCAGGCAGTGACAGAATCTAATCAACACCCAAAGGAGATTTCTTACATTGGATATTCCACGAATATTCAACATTACTGAGAGTGCTCACCGCATCCATAACCCATTCACACCCGAAAAACTCGCCACACTCGGCACGGCGCTGCGACTGGAGCCTGGAACCCGGATGCTTGACCTCGGCAGCGGTTCGGGGGAGATGCTGTGCACCTGGGCACGCAATCATGGCGTCATCGGCACCGGAATCGACATGAGCCAGCTGTTCATCGAGCAAGCGAAACTCCGTGCCGAAGCACTCGGCGTCGCTGATCGAGTCACGTTCATCCATGGCGACGCAGCGGGCTATGTCTCTGACAAGAACGTCGATGTGGCAGCCTGTGTCGGTGCCACCTGGATCGGTGGGGGAGTTGTCGGCACTATCGAGCTTCTGGCGCGGAGCCTGAGCCCCGGAGGGATCATCCTCGTCGGCGAGCCCTACTGGAGGCAGTTGCCGACGGAAGATATTGCCAAGGGGTGTCATGCCAACTCGATCTCCGACTTTCTCATGCTCCCGGAACTTCTCGCGTCTTTCGGCAATCTTGCTTACGACGTCGTTGAAATGGTGCTGGCCGACCAGGACAGCTGGGACAGATACGAGGCGGCCAAGTGGCTCACCATGCGTCGATGGCTTGAAGCCAACCCCGCCGACGAGTTCGTGGAAGAAGTTCGAGCCCAACTGACCTCGGAACCCGTACGCTATGCATCTTACACGCGTGAATACCTGGGCTGGGGTGTGTTCGCACTGATGCCGCGGTGATGAGGGGATTACCTGTCAGTTGGGGGATTCATTATGTGTGGTCGTTTTACATCTCTCCTGACGCCTGAACTGCTGGCGGTCATCTATGAGATCCATGCTAAGATCGACCTGCAGCCACGCTACAACATCGCACCCACCCAGGACATTTTGGTGGTGCGGGAAGATTCTGCCGGAGTACGATATCCCAGCTATGTTCGCTGGGGGTTGATCCCCCACTGGGCGAAGGACAAGTCAATCGCAAGCAAGATGATCAACGCCCGAAGTGAAACCGTCCACGAGAAGCCCGCCTTCCGCCAAGCGATCCGCAGCAGGCGCTGTATCGTTCCGGCTTCGGGGTTTTTCGAGTGGTCCGCTACGCCTACAGGAAAATTTCCACACTACATAACCATGCGGGATGAATCACCATTTTCGTTCGCTGGGATATGGGAAACCTGGAAGGCATCCGATGGGAGTGACGCAGAGACCTGCACCATCCTGACCACATCGGCCAATCCCCTGATGGCTACGATTCATGACCGGATGCCGGTGATTCTTCATCAGGGGGAATTTCGCCTCTGGCTGGATCCCACGGTTAATGACCCGCGTGAACTGCAGCGGCTTTATCAACCATACCCTGCGGAGTTGATGCAGGAGTGGCAGGTGTCTACTGCTGTCAACTCGCCACGCCATTCTGATCCCAACTGCATTGTTCCGACTTGAAGTAACATTTGAAGTGACCGTACACTCCATTCACGTGATAATAACTGCACGACAATGATATTGAATTTATGGATAGGATTAGAAATATGGACCTGAGATGCTCTATCTATTGACAATACAGAGGATAAGAGCTTAGATTTCGACTTGTGCTCATGGTCTATCACATGAAACTTATCTCAGTCATCATAATTGCCCTCTATCTAGTGCTCCCGGTAGCATGTCTGGCACATCCATGTTCATCGCTTGGGGAAATAGCCCACTTTGATGCGACGGTAGACATTGAGGTTGACCAGTCGGCTGAATGTCCAGTGAATCACGATGATGACGACTGCGAAACAACCTGTTGCTGTTCCGGGTATACCATCTCTTCCACTTTCCCCGAAATATCATCGCCAGTTAGCATTGTCGATAACTCACCTCACGAACCGTATCTTGCCCTCCCCAATATCATTGACAGGATATTTGTCCCTCCGCAGAACTTTGCCTGACCAATAATAATCGAATATTACCGATTCCAAAGGTACCGAATCGCTATGAACGGATGGTCGCTGAAAAATCTGAAGCGGCTGATTGTGGCGGTTATCGGCATGACAGTCCTTGTCATAGGCATTGCCATGATTGTCCTGCCGGGGCCAGCCATCATTGTCATACCAGTCGCACTGGGCATCCTGGCAACCGAGTTTGCCTGGGCAAGAATAGCATTGCATCGAGTACGCGAGCATATCCAACGACTGAATAACAATAAAAAGGAGAAATCACCATGAAATGTCCCAGATGCGCAGGAGTAGACCTGAAACTCGCCGACCGCCAGGGGGTAGAGATAGATTATTGCCCGGAATGTCGTGGTATCTGGCTTGACCGGGGAGAACTGGACAAGATAATCGAGCGTTCGTATGCACCACAGCAGCCGGCGTACACGCAACCTGAACCGCCACCTGCCTATCAACCGCACTATCAGCAGCCTTACCCGCAGCATCACGACAAACACCACGACAAGCACGGCTACGGTCACGGTAGTCATCATGGCGGCCATCACGGCAGGAAGTCATGGCTTGCGGAACTGTTCGACTAGGAGAAGCTACTTCATGAAACCTTTTATCGTAATTGCATGTGCCGTTCTGTTAATGGCACTATCCGGCTGTTCATCTGAGAAACCGCCGGAACCACAGAAAATACAGGCATTCGTGCTTTCCCTTGCCGACAAGGAGAAACTGGTGTCGTTCCAGAAAGAGGTTCTCAATATCGAGAACCTTACCGACAAAGCCCTGAATGTCGCTACTGAGGAGCTTAAGACGGTTCTAAAGGGTGGAGAGATTTCCATCAATCTCCCTTCCATCATCGACAGGGCAAAAAATGAAAGCCTGAAGGCCGGTGAAGCACTGGCTAAGAAGGCAATCCCCGAATCATTGCCCCCTGAAGCGAAGAAACTGCTCAACGAGTCCAAGGCCGGCTTTATCGCTTCGTACAAGGCATACGCGGAATCGTTCGATGCAATCAGGAGTTTCACAACAGACAAGAATCCGATGACCTTGCTGGAATACCGGAAGAAAAATGCCGAGGCTCAGGAACAGCTCAAGGGAGCTACCGAAAAGCTGAAGCAGATAATGACCGCCGCCGGAGTAACGAAATGATGCAGTCACTTGAAGTACAACAGGCAAAATCAAAGGCAGCACTTTTTTCGATTGTCTCGAACAGTATCCTCATCGTCCTCAAGCTGATTGTCGGCATCATGATGCAGTCGGTCAGCGTTATCTCCGAGGCGGTCCATTCCGGTCTCGACCTGGTAGCGGCAATCATTGCCTGGTTCTCGGTAAGGGAATCAGGCAAGCCTGCCGACGATGAGCATCGATTCGGGCACGGTAAAATCGAGAACGTGGCGGGAACCATCGAAGCGGTACTGATATTCGGTGCCGCCTTCTATATCATCTGGGAGGCTGGGCACAAACTCAAATCAGGCGTTATCGAAGTCGAAAGCCTTGGATTGGGTGCACTGGTCATGCTGGTGTCGGCAGTGGCGAACTACTTCGTCTCCCGCTATCTGCTCAATGTGGCTATAAAGACCGATTCCGTTGCTCTCGAAGCTGATGCGATGCACCTGAGAACCGATGTCTACACCTCAGTTGGCGTTCTCGGCGGACTCATAGCAATCAAACTAACCGGCATCGCCATGCTCGACCCTATCATCGCCATTGTCGTGGCGCTCATGATTATCAAGGCTGCCTGGGACCTGACAAAGACGGCATTCTTCCATATTCTCGACGTTAAGCTGCCGGATGACGAAGAAGCTGTAATCCATGATGTAATGGGGAACTATTCAGGAAAGTACATTGAGTATCACAAGCTCAGAACCCGCAAGTCAGGACATATCAGGCATATCGACATGCACCTGGTGGTGCCGAAACAGATGACGGTTGAGGCTGGTCATACGCTCACACACGAGATTATCTCCGATATCGATAAAGCCCTGGCACACAGTCATATCCTGGTCCATATCGAACCCTGCCCAGGAGGATGTGATGCGTGTGTGGTTGAATGCCCGAAACTCAAAATCGCTGTGGCTTAGCGATAAATTTCAGCCTTAGCTGTATACAGTTGATTTTTCATCTGGCCGTACTTACATTGAAAATAGATGTCCAACATACATAATCACGTAAGGAGTCGATAGCATGTCCATACCTTCCTCACCACGCAGCAGTTCGTACCAGACCATTGAAGTAACCCAGAGCAACACCATGGGAGCCGTCTATGGATGGATGGCTGCCGGCTTGGCGCTCACTGCCATTGTCTCGATGGCGGTCGTGAGTTCTCCCGCATTGCTGAACATGCTGTACGGCAACAGGATGATGTTTTTCGGGCTGATGATTGTGGAGTTGGGGTTGGTCTTCGCGATCAGCGGTTTTGCCGTCAGAATGGGAACAGTGACAGCTGCACCGCTCTTCCTGCTCTACTCTGCACTGAACGGGGTGACGATCTCCGGAATATTCCTCGTCTATACCGGCCAGTCAATCACTTCCGCTTTTGTCACCACTGCCGGAACCTTTGGCGCCATGAGCGTCTATGGCCTTGTAACCAAGCGTGACCTTACATCTCTTGGCTCCTTCTGCTTTATGGGGCTTATCGGCATCGTCATAGCTTCAATCGTGAACATTTTCCTGCACTCCAACATGATGCAGTTTGTCATAAGCGGAATTGGCCTGATCGTCTTTATAGGACTAACCGCCTACGACACCCAGAAGCTCAAGGGGGTTCGGGGTGGCGCCGCAGTTGCCGGGGCCTTGGCCCTGTATCTCGACTTCATCAACATCTTCCTGATGATGTTGCAGCTGTTCGGTGACCGGAGAGAGTAGGAAAGGGAGTTGTTCACCACATTTTTCCTGATGACGCTTGTCTCCATCCTGCTGCTGCCAGCCTGTATCTGGCTGTATGCTTTGGCGGATGTACTGATAAACGAGTTCCATAACTTTGGTGTCAAGTTGATCTGGTTGGTGTTGCTCTGCAGTTTCCCCCCAATTGCCACGATCTTTTACTACCTTATTGGAAGAAGCCAGAGGATAACCTTTCACAGGGCAGGCAAACCGGTAATGCTCGTGATTCTGCTTGTCCCGGTCATTGCCATAACCGCCATCTACATGCTGTACATTGGAGACTCTGCTCCTTACAGAGAGGTCATACCCAACACCATAACGATCTGATTACCAAACAGATATCAACCAAGGAGTCTCTGATGATCAACTTCAAAATCGACCAGCAGAAGTGCATTAAATGCGGCAGCTGTGTTGCCGATTGCCCGGCACGCATCATCGCAATGGACGGAATCCCGTACATTGCTCCTGAAAAAGAAGTAGCATGTTATCGGTGCCAGCACTGTTTCTCCATCTGTCCTACTGGAGCCATTTCCATCCTGGGGCTTGATCCCAAAAACAGTCAGACATTGACTGGAGCATTACCGGAAGCTGACCAGATGGAACTGCTCATCAAAGGGCGTCGTGCAGTCAGGCAATACAAGCCCGAGAATCTGGAACCGGAACTTCTCCAGCGGCTGTTGAACGTCGCATGTTATGCCCCATCCGGCCTGAACGCCCGTCAGGTGCATTTCACACTAGTCGATGAGCGGGAGAAACTGGCCAAACTTCGCGATGACGTTATGACTGGTTTGGGAAAACTGATCAAAGGAAACGGATTGCCGCCCGGATTGGAGTTCTTTGCCGACTTTTACCGTGCCTGGGAAGAGCATGGGGTGGACATCCTCTTCCGGGGAGCCCCACATTTCCTGGTCGTTTCTGCACCAAAGGGCATTGTTTCCCCGGTTGAGGATTGCCTGATCGCCCTGACCACGTTTGAGCTGTTCGCACAGACGCTTGGCGTGGGAACCGTCTGGGATGGCTTGGCAAAGCTGGCCATCAACGATCTGCTGCCGGAATTCCGCACCCGGCTCGGGATACCAGAAGACCATGTTGTAGGTTATGCCATGGCATTCGGCAAACCGGAAGTGACCTATGCCAGAACAGCACAGCACAAACCGGCAGCAGTGCATCGGGTGGCGTAGGGGTAACCGGCCAGTATGAGCCATGACACGTTTAACCCCTGCATCGAGTCATTCGGTGACCCCGGCGAACTTTTGGAACTGGCAACTGCAAGGATGCCATTCGGGAAATATCAGGGTAGTCTGCTGATTGATCTTCCCGAACCATACGTCGTCTGGTTCGCCAATAACGGGTTTCCGGACGGGAAACTGGGAATGATGCTGCAAACAGTGCACACCATCAAGGTTAACGGGCTGGAATATCTCTTTGAGCCGTTGCGGAAATGGAAGGGATAACGAGGCAGGTGTCAGGAATCAATACAATTTCAAATTGTACTCTTCTAAAAAAATAAAAACAGACTGTTTTTTTCAGGCACGATTTGGGTATAGTGAAATCAAGGTTGCGCAACCTGAAAGAGATACACGCAGTAGAAGGAGAAAAATAGAAGCAGAAGTTCCAGACAGAAATAAACATCAATGGAGGAACGAACCGAATGACTGAGGACACTCCGCCTGGCTGTTAATGGAACATACGCTGTAGTATCCAGGCTTTCGTAAACGCCTGTTACCCATGAAATGGGAGAATTGATGAACAGAGGCCCGCGCTACACGTGCGGGCCTTTCAAATTTCTGCCTCCAGATTATGTGAGGTACCTCAACGTGGATTCGATTTCAGATGCCGCAATGTTGAATCCTTTTCTGTTGTGGACTACAATTCCCAGATATCCCTTTGTTGATACCTACAGCCTGCCCGTCCTGCTGGCCCTGCGAATAGGCATGACTGTCAATGTAGCTTCGGCGGCCGTGAAATGTTCTCATTGGTCCCATGTCAGACATCGCCTTTTTGATCAACCCTTCCTTGATCGGCACCAGTGCTCCCGGTGTAATGGGAGTCTGAATCTTCTGTTCGCGTAATCTTCCCGTTATGGTAGACACTGCTCCCAGATAGTAAGACTGTCGCATCAGTTCGCGATGGCGGTTGGTGTGGCGATCGCTGGAATTTATCTTCATGAAACTGCTGCAGAGCCGACGCAAGGTTTTGTCCAAATAGGAAAAGGTATAAGCAGCAACCTGAACATCAGCGCCTACCCCAATGAATGTCATCCTCCCTGTCGCCGGGTGATGGACAGCCTGGCAGTCGAACGCGGTGCATACACCGGCAGAAAGATTACGTACCCACTTGGGTAGGGTCTTTGATACCTGAGCTTCGACCTTATCAGCTGACTGCGGTTTCTGCTCCGACTCGATATCTGCCATTGCTAGGTTGTGCTCTGAGAGCAGGCGTTGTGCATGACTTGCTGCAAGAGCAGCTTCATGTTCGTTGCTGGAGTTGGCTAGGGCCAGCAGTTTTCTGATCTTCTCGATGACAGGGTTTTCGATAGACATACAATTCTCCATTGCTGTTTTGGCATGGTGAGAAGGTATTTGCAATGGTTCTCATCATCTGCCCAGTAAAATCCATCGCTTCAGACTTGGGGAATAGCCAGTGCTTTTCAGAAAACACAATAACTCAAATGCGGTGTCGGTGGGATCATTTAAGGAGTTCAATTAACGGCTATTCCTTTTGTAACGCAGGCATCTATCTGTAATTGCGATGGTTATTTTTTGGCATGTTAGATGCGATATGCGTGTTAGAGGCTAATCACAATGGAGGGAGTCAACATGAAAAAGACAATTTCCACTATAATAGCAATAGGACTTGTTTCAAGCATGCTCGTCAACACTGCTTATGCCGGTCATAATGACGGTGGAATCAATCCAGCCTGGATTCCGGTAGCAATCTTTTCAACGATAGCTGCAGTGGCAATTGCGCAATCACCGCCTGTAGTGCATGAACGACGGATAATCTATGAGCCGGTCCGAGAAGTCAGATATGTGGAACCCCGGCATCATCGACACTCGCATTATTATGAGCATGACCGTGAATTTGAAGGTCATCGGCACCAAGAGTACCGCTAGTTCCGAATGCATGCCTGATTGCAGGGATGTTTTCCCCTGGCAAACTCATCCTGACTTGCTATCCCTGTTTTTTAGAATCGGGACGGCTGCGTAGATTATCAGGATAACCGCAAAGCAGGTTATCGCCGCTACAGTATATGCAAGATTCTTCCCTTCCCAAAGTCCCAAGAACTCCTTGCTCATTTCATGCAATAGCATGTTGAGTTTTCCTCCGGCCGCCTCCATTTCGTGCCTGAATCTTTTAGAGTGTTCATAATCGTAGAATACTGATTCAGGCAGATCCTGCGCTGTCAGATATATTCCAATAGATGTACTCATTCCGATAAGGAAAACGATTCCTGAGGATATGTACAATTTGATTTTCAGCTTTGGGGGATCAACCTTCATGAAGTGGTCCATACACCTGAAAAACGAGAATACAGATCGTCATTAATAGATGGCTGAATCTGGAATCCGATACCCCATGTGATATATTTGATGCGAAATTATAGTGTCCCTGGAGGGCCATATGTCAACACCGCTTATTGTCCTGGCAGTCATTCTGGCGATATGTGCATTCATCCTCATACCGGCCATGATGGTCAAGAGTGGCCCTCAAAAAAGCAATGACCAGCATGTTCAGGGGAAACCCAGCAAAAACCAGAAGAAGAAAAAGAAGCGCTGAAGACGAGTCACTGCCTATTTCTGATTTGTCAGCTTTCCACTATCTTCCGCTTAAAGCCCGCTTATCTGCTGTCGGCAAAGCAGCTGACTACCTGTGCAAGATTTCTGAAACCGCTCCTGTAAACCGCATGGACCCATCCCCTGTGTTGAAAAATTCAAGCTATCGATAGAGTTGCATGGCATCGCAAGAGTATAAGGGCATGGGGGTGAGGTGCTCCGGCATCCTGAGTATGGTTGTCCCGGTTGGAGGAGAAAGCTCGGCGTACAATTCGTCACTGCGACCGAGATAGGTCTTGGAAAGGTGTACCGGCAGGAAGTATTTCGGCCGAATCTGCTCTAGCATTTCATTCATGTCTGCAGTGCAGAGGTGATGAGATGAACGCGCCTTATGCTTGTCATCCTGAAGGAAGGCGCATTCTCCAACCAGCAGGGTGACCCCGTTAAGAAGCCGCTCTGCCTTTTCCCGATTTCCCGCAAGAAACCCAATGTCAGTGAGGTAACCGATACTTGCAGAGGAATACTCGCCCTGAATCTTGTTATACAAGCCTTGAGCGTCTTCGATGAGTTGCTCCTGAACTTCATCATTCACTCGTCGTACAACCTTGAGCTGACCGGAATCCTTCCAGTCTTCAAAGAAACGCCTCTTCAACTCGCGCATCCACTCCCCCGGAATCAAGCCGAGTGCTGCCATCTTCTGCGGATCAACCTGAAATATCTTTTGCTCCACTACCCTGAACGCCAGAACCGGAATCCCATGATCAAGCAGTTCTGCCGAAACTTCCATATGATTGAGGCGATAGATTATTCCCTCGCGCGGCGCTACCCCGACTTTGCTGCGGGCAAATGCGTCAGGCCCGTAAAAGCGGAAGCTGTGGACATCAAACTGATGGATCTCATGCACCATGAAGGTGCACCAGTAAGGCTCCGCCAGATTCCAGTCATACCCTCTCAAGCGTGCTTCAACTCTGTCGGCAAATCCTGGTGGTCCGAACAGGTCAATTGTTCGCGGGCTCGCATGGACCTGTCGGAGAAACGCGTCAAACCCCATAAAGTGATCCATATGTGCATGGGTGACGAAAATGGCCCTTACCGGCTTCATCTCCCGTTTCGCAACGTGGGAGAGCGCTCCGCAGTCGATCATTATGCTCTGGTGTATTGGTCGGTCACGTATGACCAGGCAGGGATCGTCTATAAGCCCGGAAAAATAGGTAGGTTCAAGGTATCGAAATAGTCTGGTCATTCCGCATTACCTGCTTGCAACAGATACCAGAGAAGGATTTGTTGTCAGTCGACAAAAATTAGCATCACCACAATTTAATCACTGCGTTGTTCCTATCGGTAATTTCCTGAGGGATCAGAAAAGTTCGATTCTTACTTGACGATTGACCAGCCGGTTATTAAGCCATAGCCTCATGAGGGGGTCAGTCAGGTTAAACAACCCGCTCTCATCTCTTTCGATGTGATCTTCCGTAATCAGGGTAGCCAGAGATTTCTTCACAGTGCCAGCATTTGACAATCTATGTTTCGACATGTAATCCCCAGCCATGGGGTGTTGGGTTGGTTCTGCCGCAAGAGCCTGCAAAAGTGTCCGTACCTGCGGCGTCAGTCCGGCGTAGATCGCCATGAATTGCGATGATTCTCGGTCTAAGGTGTCATTGATGGCATCTAGTAGGTCCTGATTGGAAGGGCTTTTCGGAGCAGTCATCTCGAAAAGCGTATGGGCAATTGCGGTCACGCTGTAAGTATGACATGCGACAGTGGCAACGATGTCGTCAGTGATATTGCGATCCCAGGCCGCTCCAGAAGCTGCAACAACGGCAACAAGATGCTCAGAGAACTCGTCGGAATTGATCAACGGCAAGTTTCGTACGGTTGCTCCGCGATAAAAGGCTCTTTTGGGGGATTCGAACATGTCCCGGAGTATTTTCCGGCGAGAACCGATAAACAGGTATGATGCCTTCTGGTGCTGGATTGTAGTGCGCAGCGCAGCCTCGATGGCCTCACCATCCTTCAGTAATGCGAGATCCTGGAATTCGTCGAGCACAACAAGCAGCGGTATATCAAATTTGTCAGAGACTTTATCGAGATCTCCAACTACCGACACGAGCCTGTCGATCCCGCCTCGCACCGCCCCGGAAGCTGACACAGAGATAGTGAACGTTCCGTCCGGATTCATGGTGACAACCGGCAAGTACGCCCTGATAAGGGATGCAAGTCGCTGGAAGATTTTTTTATCCAAACTGAGGGCGGCAAATAGAGCAATCGCAATCCGCTCTGCTGCGGCATCGGCAGACGGCACCGCGCTGAGATCAGCTATCGAGACGACACCTCCGGCATTTCGGTAATCTCTGGCAAGCCTGTAAGCAAGCGTAGTTTTCCCGGCCCTGCGTGGAGCGAGAAGTACGTTGTTGTTCCCTGATCTAGCTTCCAGCATCAGCGCAGCGAGTATTTCCGTTTGATTGCAAAACGGTTCTTTGTCGCCCAGAACGGTTTTGGAGAAGGGGTTGCGCATAGCACTCCTATTACTCAACTATTAGTATAATACTGCTAGTTAAGTAGCAAATCAACTAAAAGTAAAATATATGAGTTCTGAGTTATATTTATGTTGCGTAAAACTCATCCACTTATTAACAGACAAGCCTCTATGAACTTACAGTGCACCTGAGTTTCTGAGAAGTTTCGCCACAGATTCTGCAAGAAGCCGGTATCCTGCTGCATTTGGGTGGATAGCGTCAGACTTCAGACTGCTTTTTGATAGTATCCGCTTCAATGCTTCACTTTCCAGCGGGATGTCATTCTCCCTTGCAATCTCCTGGTAAAACGTCGGCAATTTGAGGCCGAACTCCAGTTTCGGCACTCCAATGAGTACCACGGCAACCCCGCGATTCCTTGCAACTGCGATCATCTCTCCCAGATTTGCTTTCGCCTGCGCTTCGTCCTGACGCTGCAGGAAATCGTTGCCGCCGAGACAGAGGAGCATCAGTGCCGGACGATTTTCATCAAGGGTTGCTGCAAGGCGCTGTTTCGCAATTCCGGTCGTCTCGCCCGGCACACCGGCATTCACGACATTTCTTCCGATGAGACCCGCCAGAACGGACGGGTAGCTCTCAGTGGGTGCAGCTCCAGTACCAAAGGTGATGCTGTCGCCGAATGCGAGAACGACTGCATCGCTCGGGAGTTTCTCTATTTGCGGCGTCTTGTTGCATGAGAAGAGGAAGAGAATTCCGCAGATTAGAAACAACCCTGCTGTCAGTGATCGTAGCACTTCTACACCTCTCAGAGCTTGTCTTTTACGCTCCGCACTTTGTCTTCCATGCTCTGACTGCGATCTGTCCGGGTGCCGAGTTTTATAGTTGTAGTAATGCGGGGCGCTCCCATTTCGTGGACAACCTCATGACATTTCTTCACCGCCGCAAAGACATCATCCCATTCGCCTTCAATATTGGTCCCGTAGGAGTGCAGGGAAGTCTTAAGACCTGCTTCGGTCAGCACCTTTTCGCAGGCTGCGATGTACGGTGACAGGGACACCCCGACACCGATCGGGACAACGCATAGATCAACAAGTACTTTCATCCGTTCACTGCTCCTTTCTATGTCTTCGGCTCAGTTCTGGTAAGGATGCTGCGCTGCAGACCGAGAAGGTTCCGTGCTTCGCTTATTGCAGTGGCAAACCCGTCCCTGCTTGCATGATAGATTGCATTGGGCTCACCCTCTTCATCCCATGGCCAGCCAGTTCTGACAATCATGATCAGCAGCTCTTCAAGTGCATCAGTTCGCTTTCTGAGGACGTCGTACTCTTTCAGTAACTCTGATACAAGCGACGGTTCGATAACTCCGTTTTCAAGTTGGAACTGTATCGTTTGCAGTAGTTTTGACATGGGTTACGCTCTCCCTAGTTAGTTGACGAATAATCCCGGTGTGCGATGGTAACTGCCGTATCAGGTCATCTCTATCCGCCATTTCAAAGTCGGCAAAATCGAATCCTGGTGAAACCGTACAGCTCACCAGTGCATAGCCGCCGTTGCCGGTAACTTCAGCTCCGAACCAGAACCCGGCAGGGACAACGGCTTGAAATGATGCACCGGCATCAAGGTCGGCACCCAGACGATGAGTCTGATAGCTGCCATCCTGCGACAGCATATGGATAGTCAGCGTTGTACCGCTATGGAAATGCCATAGTTCGTCGGATTTGATCCGGTGGAACGCAGAGAAATCGCCCTTCTCTAAAAGGAAGTAGATCGCCGTGCAGAATGAGCGGTCACCGGAGAATCGATCAGGAAGTGCTGCTGCAGGAATAGTCTCTTCTGAACGGTATGTCTCCCGATACCAGCCTCCTTCCGGATGACGGAGCAGTTCGAGTTTTCTAATCAACTCAATTGCTGTAGGTGCAGTCATACATTCTCTCGGCACGTTCCCCCCCTACCCTATTCTCACTGACTGCATGGAAATAGAACCCATGACTATCTGATCAGCAAAGAATGAAACCGTATCGTCCGCCATCTGCAGAGCCAGAATGTAAAGTAGTGGCAGATAGTGCTCGTTCGTCGGAATTGAAAGGCGTGACGATGATCCAAGGGAAGAGTAGTCAATCAGGTTGTCTACAGCGCCTTTATGGATTAACCCGGTCACCAGTGTATTGAACTCTGAAGCCCACTGATACGGTGAATCGTCATTCCAACGCATGAGGGAGAGGTTGTGGACTATGTTGCCACTTCCTACAATGAGAACTCCCTCTTTCCGGAGAGGGAGCAGCTTCTTTGCCAGTTCGAAATGTTCGCGGGGTGACTTTTTCAGGTCAAGGGAGAGCTGGATAACCGGTATGTCGGCTTCCGGATACATACGGCGCAGTACTGACCAGGCACCATGATCGAACCCCCATGATTCGTCGGCAGCAATCTCTTCCAGCCCGATCAAATCCCGGACATGATGAGCAAGTTCCGGTGAACCGATTGCAGGGTACTGCACCCGGAATAGTTCATCTGGGAAGCCATAGAAGTCGTGAATCGTTCGCGGCGACTCCATGGCGGTTACTCTGGTGCCGTCAGTCTCCCAATGCGCAGAGACACAGATTATCGACTTCGGGTGCGGGATCGTTGCGGCCTGTTCTCTCCAGGCTACTACGAAAGGAGTTTCTTCTATCGCGTTCATCGGGTTGCCGTGACCGATGAAAAGGGCCGGCATCTGATGTTCAGTTGTCATGATGGTAGACCTCCAGGCAGTCTACATGTATTTCCCGTTGAGCAGCAGGGGGGTCAGAGCTACGCCGAACTCAAACCGTCGAGGATATGTTTTCGAGAATTTCCTCCACGCCTTTCACCTGGGCAAATACCGCACCGAGTGCCGCCATATACGAGGCATGTACCTGTGCTGCCGGAACGGTTACTCCATTGAAGGACAAATCCCTGGTGGCACAGGCATCGTGGGTAACGATGCAGGAAAACCCGAGGTCGAAGGCAGCCCTTACCGTGGTATCGACACACATGTGACTCATCATACCGCAGATAAGGAGAGTTCCAATTTTATCAGCCTTAAGCTGTTCCAGGAGACTGGTGTCACGGAAACTGCTGGGGAAATGCTTGGTGATTACCGGTTCCGTGGGTAATGGAGCTACTGATTTGTGAATCGCTGCACCTTCAGTATCCGGGAGGAAGAATGTTGCGCCAGGTTGCATGGAGATATGCTGCACATGGTACACAGGCCATGACTGCTTTCTGAACGCTGACAGAAGCCGTAATGCTGCTGCCGCTGCCTGAACGCTGCCAACCAGTTCCATCTTGCCGCCGGGGAAATAGTCATTCTGATTGTCGATGATAAGAAGCGCTGTTTTCATGCGGTATCCATTCCTTTTAAATGAAAAACCCCGGCATCACCGGGGCATTAGTTTGTGCCAGACCTGTTTACTATTTTTTTGCAGCCTGTTTTGCGATGATCTTGTCCTTGATCTTGTCGTAGGTTGCCTGAGGAACAATCTTCTTGGAAACGAGTTGGTCCTTCTTCGCATAAGGACGACCAGCGATGATCTTCTTACTGTAAGCGTCACCGATTCCCGCAAGCCCTTTCAGCTGCTCTTCAGTGGCTGAATTGATGTCAAGCAATTCTTCTTTGGCAGCAGCCGACTCGGCCTTCTTATCTGCGGGTGTCGTCTTGGCCGCTTCCGCAGGTTTTGCAGCAGGCGCTTTCTTATCAGCAGCGAAGACAGGGAGAGAGATGGCCAGGGCGAGCAGGATGGCAAACAACAGGGCGAACTGTTTTCTCATTTTATTGTCTCCTTATCACGATGGGCGTAAATTATTATTTCTTCTTGGCCTTTGCCGCTGTTTTAGCAGGAGCTTTCGCTGCCTTTGCAGCAGGTTTCGCCTTTTCTTTCTTGCAAACAAATTTGCATGCATCAAGATCTTTGAGATTTTTTCCGGCGGTAAACTTACCGACCCGCTTGGCAGCGATTTTCAGCGGTTTGCCTGTCTGGGGGTTTCTGCCGGTTCGAGCGGCTCGTTTGAGTGTGGAGAAAGTTCCGAAGCCCAATAATGAGATTTTCCCGTCGTTCATCAGTTCTGTGGTTACGGTGCACTGGAACGCTGCTACGGCTGCTTCTGCCTGTGCTTTGGTAAGCTTTGCCTTCTCTGCAATTTTGGCTACAAGTTCTGCCTTGGTCATGTTCCCTTTCCTCCTTGATAATGAAATAATACAGCGAGAATAGCAGGTTTACTCGATGTTACAAGGCAGATCAGGTTGCTATATATCCAACTGAGTCGATGGCAAAAGATATAATATTCATATTGTGCCGCTGGACAATATTGCCTTTACCGTTTTCTGCCGGTAATCAAAAATTCGCTCAAGCTGTTTTCTTACTATTGGGAATGCAGCTTCTCCCAAAGGAATTGATGGAAGCCGGAAGCGAACCTCATCATCGATAATCGTTCTGCCATCTTCGCATTCGGTGAATGTGTGTCGATGAATCCACTGCTGGTACGGTCCTTCCAGCTGTTCATCTTCGAAATAAACCGGCGGCGACCATTCGGTTATCCTGGTTTTCCAGGAAAATGGAATTCCAAACAGCTTCAACCGGTAATCGATAAGAGCACCCTGGCACATCACTATCGGCAGGGGTGTGAGGATGGAAAACTGGAGTTCCGGAGGCGTTATCCGCTCAAGGTTGGCTGCATCAGCGAAAAATTCAAAGACTCGTACCCTTGGAAGAGAAATTGTGAGTGAATAGTTGAGAACATGTTCCTGCTTCATTTATGTTCATATCCTTGAATCAACTACCGCAACTCCTCTTCGATCTTCTCTGGAGTGTCGGTCGATGCATATCGTTTAGCCGGTAATGATGTCACAATAGTGGTCATGTCTAAATCAGTCAAACTGGTTAATTTAATCGGAATACGGACAGTAGATTATTTTTTGAGATCCCTACGCTCTACTGGCAATGACAATGATCCTCCTAAAGCAACCAGATAGCCTTTGGCTTCCCCAAGCCCATCTGTCGCATCGTTCCAGCCCAGAGTTCCAAATCGCATGTCATATGCTTCATATCCCAACTGGTTCAGAAAAAGTGCCGCAGATCCTGCCCAATGACCTACATAGCAGATGAGCACAATTTTTTTGTTCCGGGGAAGTTTGCTCAAGCTGTCCGCCTTGGCAATTTCGCTGTAAGGAATATTGATCGCCCCGGGGACATGCCCTTTGGAATAATCCTCAGGCCTCTGAAGGCTGACGAGGAAATATTTCTTATCAGTTCCCTTGACTGCATTCTCATAAACCTCATTCCTGTTTATGAACAGACCAGGTTTCTGGGCGATAACTGCCTTGGTCCGCTCAATAATGACACCGCGAACATCTTTACCGATATTTCCCATGGTCGGGAGTTCGTATCGTTCTTTCTGAATACTATCAGCTGTGCTTACAGGGTATCCGGCAGATCCCGGATAGGGAGACGCGATTTGCGCCCCAGTCTTGTTCCAGTAACTGAGCCCCATGGAAACAACTTTGGTGTCATAACCGAGTTGGCCGAGAAAAAGGGCGGCTGCCATGGAACGGTGACCATCTTCACAGCTCAAGACAATCTTTTTATCCCGTGGCAGTCGAGCCAAGGATGCAGCTTCGGCAATCTCCTGAAATGGAATATTGATGGCACCGGGAATATGCCCCCTGGCATAGTCATCAGCAGATTGCACGCTCACCAGCAGATAAGAACTGTCTCCACCTTTAACAATCTTCTCATAGACATCCTCGGCCCGCATGAACGGAAAGGTGCTGAAGTACTTATTACTTACCTGAAGAATTTCGTCTAATACCGGCTCACTGGCAGTTACAGTCTGTTGTAATGCCGGAGAAGAACCTGTTCCGGCAGCCAGAGCCGAAGTGATAATCAAACAGAAGGCAAGAAGCATCAGAAGGGTAATGGTTCTGATTTGGCGTGGATGGCAATTCATCAGTTGACCTCCGTTATTAGGGTATGGAATCTCTGAAAATAACGTCAGTTATTGCTATCTGAAACCGGCACTTCAAGGGCAATCAGCACAGCCCGCAGGAGTGAGGCACTCTGAGCCAGTTGCTCATAGGCAGTCGCTTTACTCATTAGGGAGGTTTTGCTCTCCTGGAGCTGGTAGCTTAAGGCGATACTTCTTCCGGCGATTGCTGCAACCTCGGCTACCAGCGAATCACGAAACTTTTGAGGATCAATTTTCACCGGGTATTTCCCCATCAAAGAGCGAATCTCTTGAACCAGTTTGGGATCGTTCTCAACGACGTTGTCATTTCTGCCGTGATGCAATTTGTTAAAGGATCCGTATTCCATGTTGTGAAGGGGCATTGAGAGGTCGCCAAGGTAATGCATGGCGTAGCCAAGTGGATACAGTGCATATTTGGAAGGGTTTTTCTTCTGCTCCCTGTAGGTTTCGAGTGATGCGATTATGGCGCCGTAGAGATGGCCACTCTCGGGCTCTGCGGTGCTGAAATACGGGACCTGGCCCAGTATCATATTTGCGGTGACGACGGTTCCTTTGGGGTTGTTGCAGTAATGGTTGAGCCGTTCGACGGGTGCCCGCTCCTTTGCCATGTCGGCACCGACTGCCAGATAGGAGAGCTTCTCGGCACCTGCTGCTTCAACCACGGCCATGTGGGTGCGGTCATTCCAGGCAGATGCCTGACCTGCAGTTACCACCAACAAGATGAGTTGAATGATGACAACTGAATAGCGAGTGAAATATGAAATATTCATGAACTCTCCGGATTCAAACTTTTTGGTTTCTCTTTTTCTGCCAGTATCCCCGCTCGAACACCCAGTACTCCTGCATGAAGTCAACAAGACCTGACATCCTCTCCCTGAACGCATCATGGAACAGCTTCTGATCGGGGAACTCACGCTTATCAGCAATACTCTGGCAAAGGTCTCGACCGAGGGCATGGGCTTTTTCAAACAGAACAGGCTCGTCCGGGAACAGTCTGACTCCGATCATTGGTGAGCCAACGCCACCAACAGATGTAGCGCCAAGCGTATTTGCAAAGCGGTTCATGTAACTGATGACCTCTTCGTCCTCGCCCCCGCCGGATGTCTCGACCATTGCCGCATACTTCCCTTCCAGAGCCATGCAGTGAATAAGTCCGTTGCAGCGGTCAAACAGCGCTTTCATCTGGGCGGTGACACTGAAAATATAGTTCGGACTGGCCAGAATGAAGCCATCGCAGGCAAGGAGTTTCTCCTTGATCGCTTCGTAGTCGTCCTTGATGGAGCAGATGCCTGTGGAGTGACAAACATCGCATCCCACACAAGGCTGGACCTTCATTGCCGAAAGCGAGATGATTTCCTCTTCAGCTCCGTACTCTCTGACTCCCGTCAGAACCTCTTCCAGGAGTCTGCCGGTATTACCTTTCATTCCGCGTGGGCTGGCGATTATGGCCAGAATTTTCATGGTTGTGATCCTCCTCTATTTGGGACTGGGAGAAAATTTCTCTTTCGGAATATCGCTATTGATCTGAATGTCAGAGAGAGTAATGACCGACAGTTTCATCTCGCCTGCATAGTTTACGAGTCGATAGGGGAACATTACTGTGCCGACCCGCCTGAAATCCTCATAGTCGGTTGACAGCTCGCTGGAACCCATCCCCATGTCGAAATCTGAAGCCACTCTGACGATCAGATGCTTCTCTGGATCGATGAACACCCTCAGTTTCGGAGCGCCTTTGAGATCAATAAGCAGCAGGTCATACAGTTTGCCTTTGTACTCATTCTTCCCCGCATACGACATGGAATAACTCATGTCGGCAAGCCCCATAGGCAGGTCGAGGTAACTGTACTGGTAGATCATCGACTGGAGCGTCACGGGCCGCGCTTCTTTCAGAGATTCAGGACTCCCCTGCCACCCCTTTGCCCCATCAAGGATTCTTGCTTCGCCCCCTTGATCAGGCATGATCTCTATCCGGAGTTTTTGCGGTCGTGCATAGTAGCGGGCGTAATCACCCTGCTTGTCTTTCATAAAATCGGAAATAGTTCCTTTTGCGGTCACTGACTTCACTTTTCCCACGGCATCTTTCCCACCATAGGCATCAAGAACTGATGTAATAACTTTCTTCAGTTGCTCAGATGGTACTTCGTCAGCAAAACTGACAGCAGGAGAGCATATCAGTGCTAATATGAGCAAGAGAGCTGATTTCACTACAAATGTTTGCATATGAACCTCGTAATATTATTTATTAACGACAATGTTGCAGCTGTTCGTTGACAGGTCAAACACGACCTTCGCTTTCTTCTGCTGCAACTGCCGGAGTACCTGTTCGATTTTGTCTTCAAGCGTGTAGCAAGAAACTCCAAGCTCTTCCCATTCCCTGGTAACGAACTCCGCTATCAGGGAGTGGAGAACTTCAGGGCTGATTCGGTCATACGGTACGTCAACACCGTCTTCATGATAGTCGCTCTGACTCTTTGGCTGATACCCCTTTTCAGGAACTATTTCAACATCAACATATTTCGACAATTTCATACTCCGTTCGGCTGTTTCCGGTTTCAATCTCTACTGCATCGCCAACAGTCTTGCCGAGGAGTTCCCTCCCCAGTGGCGATCCCGGGGTTATGACGACAATCTCCTGGTCCTGGTATTCTATTTTCAATCCCCCTTCGATCGGGCAGATGAACAGTGTCCTCTGTTTACCGTCAGGATCTTCAAGAGTTACAAGTGAGGTCAGTCGTACGGTTTCGACATTCGACCCATGCGGTTTCAGCTGCCGGTATATCTCTATGGACTTTCTGAGTTCATGAGCCCGGTTGGCCTGCCCCTGGGCAACATAAGAAGCTTCAAGTGCGAGAGTATCGTATTTGTTATCCGGCTGATTCTCTTCGTGGGTTGAGGCTTCGTGGGCTGTTTTCGCTGCGGTGAAGAGCACATCGAGATCGTGAGATAGCTGCGCGATGATCTTCTTGAGAAGCTCTGCCTTTACAATCCGTTCAGTCATCTACTGGAACCCGGCAACCTGTGCCTGGTACATGGTGACCTGCACAAAACGAACGGCAAACTCCTTCGAGCACTTTGAACAGTTCATAAAAAACGGTTTGCCGCTCTTTCCCTTCTCAAGGGGGATATCATGGCGAACATGGCAGTAAGGACAGTTTGCAACAACAGGTGGATGAGCAGCAGGTTTCGCTTCACTTTTTCGTTTCGGTTTGGCTCCCGGAAGCGGTGCAGTAACTTTCAATTCAGGAACTGTTTCCTCTTGTTGCTTCTCCATATCTGATGCCTCCGTTTTCTTGCGCTCACGTTTCGGTTTTTGTGGTAGTGGTGCCGGCTCAGTCTCTGTGAATGAAACAGCCGGTACTGGAACCTCTCCTTTAAGAGCCAGTTTCCATGATGCTGGCAGCGATGAGTTTGAAAAACGTAGCGGTTTACCAGCCCTGGTTTGCGCAGCCCCACCTTCAACTACGTAATACCGGTCACGGTAGTGTACCAGCTGCTGCACACCAATCACCGCAGCTATTGTTCCGGAGCAGTGTCTGTTTTCCAGCCAGAAGGTTATAGGTTCATTCATCTACTTTACCCTTTCGTATTCCAATAATACCACGTGGGATGAACCGGGGCACATGCCGGCAGTAATTTCGATACTCGTTTCCGAACCGCTCGGTCAGTTCTCGTTCTTCAAAAAGTACTACAATCCGGATGCCGACCAGCCATAGCAGTGCTGCAGCGTATCCGGCAGGATAGTTGGCGACAAGTGCGTAACCGATAAGGGCAAGATCCATCTGCAGGTAGCGGGGGTGACGCACCCGGCTGTACATACCGGAAGTGATGAGATGGCCAACACCGGTCACTTCGGGAAGTCCAACAAGAACCGGGATTGGAAGTTCGGAAGCCAGCAGTTTACGCAACCACCCTGATAGCGCCAGGAGTATCGCACCGATAGAAACAAGAAACCAGTTTGTTCCCCACTCGGTCTGCAGGAGAACTCCACGAAGCAGGAACATGCCGGACATGATAAGCAGCAGGACGCTGCAGGTGACCCAGTAGGTAAAGGATTTACCCTTTCTCCTCCAATAGCGGGCGAAGGGGTGAATCATCAGCCAGAAGACGATGGCGCCGGGTATGGCGACTGTAAGCATGACTGCTATTACGTAGCGAATGATATTCATGTATCTCAGCTCGTCAGACTCGATTTCCCTTCAATTCCTTAAGCGAGTAGAACGTGCCTCTCCATTGTATTCCACCCTGTGAAAGGTTAAGAACCATCGTCCTGAGGAGTATCCAAACAAAGAGGAGAGTGGAAAGCGGGAACCCTACAGCATACCATCGCTTTGAGGCATGAAACGTTGCGCAGTCTGCAAAGAGTACGGTAAGGAGCAGTACTGTAAATATGTAGATTGAGCGGGTGATGCCGCAGGTCAAAAAGATTGCGAGATATGGCCAGATTGTGGCTAAAAGGTGAAAGATGACCCCGAAGAGTGCCAGTGAGATGCGGTAATCGCACCCCGAGAAGGCGTTTTTCTCAAGCCCCCTGATAACCTCACCCAGAGAGGAGTACCATTCGACGCTGAGGAAATCCGGACCATATGCCACATCTGACCTGAATCCCCCCTTTTTGATGATCTTCCCCAGTTTAATGTCATCGTCCGGACGAAGTCTTATGGCTTCATGGCCACCGACTGCCTTGTAGGCATCCCGGCTGACCATATTGAATGCTCCGATCCCCGTATGATAGGAGCTTTTCGGGTCTCGTGCCTTCCAGGGACGGGCAAAGATGGAAAAAAAGATAATGAAGGATGCCCCGAACATCTGCAGGAAGGTGGTGGGCATGGTCATTGATGGGGATACCGCTAGATGATGGATCTCTCGCTCCAGAAAAAAGTGTACTGCACGGGAAAGAACAGTCGGCTCCATAATGATGTCGGCATCAGTGAACAGGAGAATTTCGCCGTTAGATTCGGATGCCCCTCGCCAGAGAGCATGGTTTTTCCCGAGCCATCCTGACGGCAGATCTGAGAGGTGAATTACGCGCAATCGAGAATCATGTTTATCCATTTCATCGAGAATAGACCCGGTGTCATCGTCGGAACGGTCGTCCACTACGATCAGTTCATAATCAGGGTAGTTGAGTGATAAGAGCGACTGTATGGCTGAACGGATGTTACGCGATTCATTGCGGGCTGCGACGATGACTGATACCGGTGGGACTACGTTAGGGAGTTCTGGAGTTACGTCCCTCAGGGCCCGGATGGTTCTGTTGCCATACATGATGTCGATGGCAAATATAAACCAGACGATAAAGGTGACAAGTGCAAGCCAGGCGAGCGGGGTCAAGTCACAACACCTGTCCCCCCTGCCCTATCCATGCGGCACCAAACACTCCGGCTGAATCTCCGAGACGGTTCTTAAGGATCGGGGTACGCAGATGATCGTGGAAAACGTAATTTTTGACCCTCTCAATGCCCTCTGAATAGATTTCATCGATATTAGATAGTCCTCCCCCTAATACGACAACATCGGGGTCTAGTATGGAAATGAGGCCTCCCAGGCAGCGTCCGAAATCATCCAGGAAACGATTGAAAGTTTTCAGGCAACGAGGCTCTCCGGTTCGGGCATGCGAAACAATCGCGTCCATCGATATATTCTGCCCGTATTCCCTGAAAAAGGCAGCTTCAACACCCGATCCGCTGATAAGTGTCTCAACACAGCCTTGATTACCGCAATAGCAGGGTGCCCCTTGAGGATCAACAGAGTAATGTCCCCATTCTCCTGCTATTCTATGAGGCCCTTCGCGCACGACTCCATCGATAGAGAGTCCACCGCCGCAGCCTGTTCCCATGATGACTCCGAAAACCAGATTGCCCCCCTCCCCTGCTCCGGCTCGGCATTCTGCCAGCGTGAAGCAGTCGGCGTCGTTGCGAACCTTGACCGGTCTGCTTAACAATCGCTCGATGTCGGCCTTGAGAGGGTGGCCGATCAGGCAGGTAGAGTTGGCGTTACGAACAAAACCGGTCTTTTCATCCACAGATCCGGGTATTCCGATGCCGACAGTGTAGGGAGCATCCGTGCTAAGTCGAGAAGCAGCATGGTTTATCATCTCCACTACAGAGTTCACAATGGCTTCATACCCATCATGGCGGGGTGTGGGCTTGCGTTCACGGAACAGGACTGTATCATCAACGGAAAGGAGTATTGATTCAGTCTTGGTGCCGCCGAGGTCGATTCCTATTGCAGGTAGTGCCTGGGATATATTCATATCACTCTTCCCGAACAGAAAAACGTGACACGGCATCAATCCGCTTGATAACAACATGCTTGGTGTTGCCACCGGGGTAGATTTCCTTGGCCAGGAATTTCAGCTCTTTCTGCTCATCTTCCTCTGAAACGACAGTCCACCATGCCTTGACACCTCCGCGTGAACCGTCACTCCATCGGTATCCACGCTCTTTCAGGATATCCTTGGTTTCAAAAGGTGAGCCTACGGCGATTATTCTGGAGGTCGATTCAAATGCTTTATCCAGAAGGGTCTTGAAAACAGGGGCATTGCTTACAGGAAGCGTTCCGAGCAGCAGGCCCAAAACCCCTTCGGCGTCTTCCAATGCTCGATGGGCATTGATGCAGTGCCCGCCGCATTTGAGCAGAACGAACTCCAGAGAGCGTGATTTGATCCGTTCGGCATCCCAGTTGATCTGCGATACGGAACAGGCCCATGGAAGCTTTATAAATGCCGGGAAGCGTTTCTCAACAAACCGTCGGTCGAAACCGGCATTGTGAGCAATGACCAGGCTTGCCTTGCTGGCAAGAATATTCACCTGCTCATCGGCAAATTCCTGATTGGCAACCATCTCATCGGTAATACCGGTGATTTCTGTTATCTCTTTCGACAGCGGCATTCCGGGATCTTCAAACCCCGAATAGCGGTCAGTGATCCTGATGATTTCACCTGTATCGGGATTGTATTCAAAGGCGACAATGCCGAGTTCGATCACCTTGTCTGCTGACGGATTCAAACCCGTTGTCTCGGTATCAAGACAGAGGGCAATCTTTGCGTTGGGAGAAGTTCTACGGGTAAAACGAGGATCGGTTTCCAGATTCAATCGGCGTAGTACAACGTAATCACCGGTAGAATGGAGCGCTGAAATGGCAATCTCAATTTCTAGTGGATTCATTTCATTCCTTCATTAGCTAACTTACTGGTGTCATTGCTTATTTTGGGTATATATCTATTGAATACAATTATTCTGATTTTGGTTTTGATTTTATAAGAGATAAAAATTGTACGTAACCTTTTATACCTTATTTCCTTTTAAAACCCTTTAAAACCCTTAACGCTCTGTAGACCATTGACAATAGCCACTTTACAGACATTATCGTCCGCGATAAGTCGTTAAATCAACCGCGATAGGTCTAATATCATCCTTGCTAAGTCTAAATTCCGTCCACGTAAGGTCGAAGAACCATCCATGTAAAGTCTTATGAACATCCGTGATAGGTCGAATGCGTAGATCACACATGAAATCCAGCTTTAACACAGTTCCCCCCCCTTCGTTCTTTAAGTGGATATTCTGAAAGACGAATTGCCATTATTGATGTTTAAGATATTGCAGACATCCATCCATGATAGGTCGAACCCATAACTTTGTGCTCTACTTTAAATAAATTGCTTAAATAATTGAATTATAAGTTGACATTATTCGTAGCCATCCACGATAAGTCGAATATGGTAAAGACAATCTATCCGCGTTAGGTCGAATGCAATGCATGTTTAACATCCGTGATAAGTCGAAGAGAATGAACAAATATATCCGTGCAAAGTCGATAACATGAGCGTATTTATCCATCCGTGCTAGGTCGAATGACGTTCAGTTGTCAAAATCTGAAATATTAGTGGCTTCGCCCAACTGTTTATCCGCGCTAGGTCGAATTGCCGATATCTCAAAAGAACATAAAATCCTTGGATACGTATCATGCTGATATCAGATATTAAAAAAAACGTGCTGATATATTAAAGTACAAATTTTAGGTTTTGTCATCGAGGATTCGACGTATCGCGGATAGTGAAAACATCCGTGATGGGTCGAACATAGAGGCCTGGTTGAGTAATCACTTGCCTGAAGATGGGGAGGGAATTTCGAGGCATAAGAAGAAGTCAGGTGATGGCTTTCTTTTTTGCTGAAGATAATGGCTTGCTTTGTCGCACAATAGTTACGTGATCTCCTTCAATTCGACTCTCTTTAGTAAGCACATTGAGTTTAACAAGTTCTCCAACAGATTTCTTGAGGCGTTCCCGGAGTTTAGCTTTAGGTAGCGTCATATCCAGGTTTAGGGCAGCCGATATTGTCATAAGAGGTCCGTACCAGCAGTCGTCCCGGTGAGACTGCATAAAACGGAAAAGTGCTTTTGCAATTGGTGAATTGATCTGACTTCTCATCTGAGCATCAATCATTGTAACTTCACCAGCTGCGTAAGCTTCATAAAAATAGGGATTTATTGTTACTGTGAACTCTCCTGTATCATGGTCATATTCACCCCCCATGATGAGATTTTTGAATGTGGTTTTTTTAGGGATTTTTTTCTTCCCTTCTTGACGGTTTGTTGTTAGGTCAAAACGAGCGCTAGTCATAAGCTTAAATGCACTCAGAGCATCTTCATAATGATTTTTACCTGGTTTATTTATTCCTTTCATTTTAAGAAGTTGCAGAAGTGATCCTCTGTAAGTGTATGTTGTCTGTCCATCGACCTCAGTTTTAATTCTGTTATTGGCTTCGTTGAGAAGAGCCAGAAGAATAATAAGCATATCTTCTTCATACACACTGAGTTTTGGTCCGCTGTATTTAATTGATCCCCAGGCATGATCGGCGATTATCATATCGCGGATATATTCCCGCGTTGACATCTCTTGCTTTGACATAGGGAAGAATGGAGACGTTCTGGTAAGTTCAGTTGGTAACGGGGAAAGGGGTAATTTCAGCTGCTCTGGAGTACCAGCCCCTTCTATTACAGCCTTGCGAATTTCCTTCGCCTGTTTTTTTGCCTGGGCAGGGATTTCATCTTGTCTATCCTGCATTGCAGATTTCATTTTCAGTAAAGTCAGCGCCATGTCTTCAGGAATATTTTGCAGATGTCCCCGGTCTTCTGGCGAAACTTTGTTCAGCAATTCCTGCATTATTGCAGAGACACTTTGTGGAAGGTTATCGTTGTTCGGTGTGTTAGGCATTGAACTATATTAACGGATAAGAATCATAAATCAAGGATTAATCATCGAATCTATCTTATCAAAAGCATTACATATTACTCAATTACCCCCTCCCCTATTCCTTGTTGGCGAAATATTCCTGTTCTTCCCGCATCAATTTCAACATGGCATGACGAACCCACTCGCTTTTAGAAACGCCAAGAGCTTTGCAGTGCCGTTCTAAGGATAACCAGATGTTTTCCTGTAATCTCATAGTGAATGGCTTGTCAAGATCAGATCTCCCTGCTGCGATTGACGGCATTTCAAAAGGGGTTGTAGGCCATTCATGTCTCCTGACGTATTCATGGAGATCATGAACGTGCTGTTTGGTTTTCGGGATTCTTGGTTTTTTTGGATCCTCTTTTATTTCAGAAACATTGTGCGTATCAATGTTTTGGGACGAACTTGACTCTAGGGTATCAGCTTTTGCAGCACCGATAAATTTCTCTTCTTCCGGGGACATAATATCTTCAACAGTTTTGCTCGGCTTCGTTGATTTTGGTTTAAACGCCATTTAATGCCTCCTTGTAAAGAGCTAATATTTCGGCGATTGCTTTTGAATCTTTCTTGTCAAGTTCATTAACAGCCCGTCCTTCAGCAGCCGATCGTCTATAAGCAACTCTGTAGCCGATTTTAACGTTCATGAGCTGCAGGTTCTTCATTTCAGTCACTACGTCTGTTGCATCGGTTGAAAGCCCAATACGCGGGTTTGTATCCATTTTATTTAAAACGGAATATGTCTTCATATCGGGATTAACAGCTAGGGCGTCTTCAAGTAATTCGTTCATGTTTTCAACTCCCCAGATGTCGTATTGGCCTGCTAAAAAAGGTACGATAAGAATATCTGCAACGACCAGAGATGATCTTAAACCCGCGCTGTCGCGTCCACCGGCATCGATTACGATGTCAGTACATTTTGGAATAAGTTTCCTTACTTCTGATGCAACAGCTCGACCTGTAATAGATACACAAGTGATTGTTGGCGTTACCCCTTCATCTTCTCTTACCTTAACAAACTCACTTGCGCTCCCTTGAGGATCAGCGTCAATCAGAATAACGTCATTGCCCTCTTGTGCCCGCATAATTGCGAGGTTTGTAGCGATTGTCGTCTTCCCAGTCCCACCTTTTTCGTTTGCGACTACGATAACCATAGGGCCTCCAGTGTATTTCCTTATACAGCATATACAATACATTTCCTGTAATTGCAAGTATGACAATAAAATAACCTATATAACCTTAATATAAAATCAATTACATGACTTGTCAAATAAACACAAGGTATGTACTGTACATACAGTACATGACATGAACGGATATTGGTTGGGAGATTTGGTAACTACAGGTATATGATGCCTACAGCTGATATCAACCTGTTGGGCATTGTGCCAAAGAATACTGCCAGCGGGGTCCTGGAAATGACGCTTTCAAGAGTATATTGGGAACGTATCTCTGACTGGATAGGGCTTCCTAATGCGCTAGCCGAGCACGCCAATCGAACGTACACGGACAGGGGATCTTTCATATGTGAAACTAGTATTCGTCGATCATTTTGAACGTTGCGCGATGGTCCTGGATACATATTCCGGCACATTGATAAATGTATGAAGTGATTTCCGCATTTTCAAGAAACCGTTTCCACAATCGCATAAATTAATGAGTTGTGGCTGTTGATGAAAAGAGTATATAGAGGAATATTGCTACGAATGGGAATAATGCCAGGCAAGCACATTGCATGACATAGATGTAACATAATGTCGTGTACTGTATGTACAGTACATCACATGACTATAAAGTGAACCAGCAACATTCCCATATAATCGAGTATGGGATGGTGTTTTTCAGGTGTTATATGCTTATTTAAAATTCTGGAAATATTTTGACGAAGCTTATCTATTTAAAGCATTCTTATCGATATTAGAGTCACAGAATCCCCTTGATTTGGGCTGAGGAGGGGGGTAATTGCACCTGATCAGATAGGAATTACATTGCTTGTATATACAGTACATGACATGCACATAAACAACATTACATTTAAATAACATGCAACACATTAAATACACATTTATGATAAATGACTCTTCAGTAAACGTCACATATCTTCGTCAGAATTGAGAAGCAGTAGAACGGCTGGACAAGTTAATCCGGTTTGGCAGGTAAGAAAACAAGATGACCGAGAGAGATCTGTCCAGGCGAGGGAATTTTCAGAAAAACCTGCAGAAGATCGAGCATGTTGATACAAAGTGATAGATTGATTTGATGTTTGAGGTTGCCAACATTGTTGGGAGTATAGCTTTTCAGCGATGAAGATAATTCAATGCATTATACTTACGGCAGACACATTGACGCTAAGAAGTCCTTGATGCCCAAGCGGGTTCGCAGAACAATAAAGGGCAACGAAGGTTTCTAAAGTTACAATTGCATCTGTTGGGCTATGGAGGACTTGTGAAACTGGCTGGGCTAGTGATGATAGTAATGCTTTTGATCGGAGTACAGGCAATGGCAATTGAAGAGGCGCCCTACAAAGTGGCTCAAGAGAACGGGATATTCGAGGTGCGTGACTATGAGCCGCATATACTTGCCGAGACTTTGGTTGATGGCTCTCTTGAAGATGCTGGCAGTAAAGCCTTCAGGCGTCTCTTCAACTACATATCCGGCGCAAATCATTCCCGCAGTTCAATTGAAATGACGGCCCCAGTTTCACAGGAGCCAAAAGGTGAAAAGATTACCATGACGGCCCCGGTGAGTCAGCAGGCATCAGCGGGAAAGTGGGCTGTCAGCTTCATGATGCCGGCAAGCTACACACTGGCAACGTTGCCTGTTCCCGACGACAGTAGTATCACCCTGCGTCAGGTTCCGGCCAGACGTATGGCAGCAGTTCGATATTCCGGGACGTGGAGCGAGAAGAACTATCTCGAAAACAAGGAACGACTGGAAAACTGGATTCGTGAAAACGGATTTGTGATCAGAGGCGAACCGGTGTGGGCTCGCTACAATCCTCCCTTCACCCTCTGGTTCCTACGTCGCAATGAGATCCTGATACCGGTCGATAGCCTCACAAAAGATCAAACTCTATAGTCGGCTAATCCGGGATAATCCGTATATCCTTCCTTCCCAGGAGTGTAGAAGGTTGCCTGATCGGGGACAGCCAAGGAGGCCCCGGTTCTGAGCCGCTCAACAAGATCGGGGTTGGCTATGAGCGGTCTACCGAATGCCACCAAGTCCGCCGTGCCGTCTTGTATATCTGCCTCCGCCCGCTCCCGGTCATAACCGCCGGAAAGAATGATAGATCCGCCGCCGCTGTCACGGAACGACTTGCACATAGTGCAAACTACTGCCTGATCGGGCTTCGGTGCTCCCATTGCGGAATGATCGACCATGTGCATGTAGGCCATCCCAAGGCGCCCAAGGTCAGCAGCAAGCTGGGTGTACTGCCCGGCAATCCCCTCATAGGTTCCGCTCATGTCGTTGAACACCCCGTACGGTGAAAGCCGGATACCGGTTCGTGAAGCGCCGATGGCGTTGATGACGGCTCTAGCCACATCCAGTGCAAAGCAATTGCGGCGGGTTGCATCGCCACCGTAGTCATCGTCCCTTTGGTTTGACCCAGGATCAAGGAACTGGGTTATCAGGTACCCGTTGGCCCCGTGGATCTCAACACCATCAAAACCTGCTTCGCTGGCAAGTGTTGCGGCACGTGCGTATTCCTCAATTGCAGCGGCAATGTCACCTGCTGTCATAGATCTTGGTGTATCATAAGTTTGCTCACCTTTAACATCGGTCCAGATGGCGCCGCTCATGGCGATAGCAGACGGGGCCAGCAGTTCCGCTCCCACCGGCAGATTGAGTGTTGATCCCACCCGGCCGGCATGCATCAGCTGAATGAAGATACGCCCGCCGCCGGCGTGTACAGCCTCGGTCACTAGGCGCCAGCCATCCCGCTGCTCAGTAGAGAATATCCCCGGGATACGGGCATATCCCAAGCCGTTTGGAGATGGGGAGGTTCCCTCGGTGACGATCAGTCCGGTTGAAGCACGCTGATCGTAGTATTCGGCCATCAGGCTGTTGGGGATATTGCCCTGTGCCCGACTCCGGGTCATGGGTGCCATGACGATGCGGTTTTTGAGTTCTACTGTCCCAAGTCTAAACGGAGAAAACAGTTTCAAGTGAACCTCCTTCAGTATATGGAGATTTCAGTGATGCAGTGCCGCCAATACCAGGTTTGGTGAATGCCTATTGACGAGAACCATGCGCACCGAGAGAAATGTTATGTGCTCCAGCTCTGCGACATTATATGGCTCCCAACCGAAATGACCTATCAGTTTGGCTACTGTATGCTATGCTAACTGATCTGTTGCCCATGCTGTTCTTGTGTTCCAGTGCTCCTTCAAGAACGGATGAAATGATTTTCTTTCCACGATGAGGGTGAGTCGGAAACCCCATTCTTGAAAGTCACCGCACGAGGTGTGCATGTATCTTGAGAATAGGAACATTCAGAGATACTTCCTGTGTTTCTGGAGTCATATCTGTAGAAATGAGTTTCCCAATGCGTTTAATAAAGCATAGATGTTTATCACTATTCGCAATTCTGCAAAATCAATCATCTAACGAATAAGACATTCGTGTTATCGCATCGTTATCTGACTCAAAGCTGCTCTGCATTGGATAGTTTTGATCCGTCACCGGGATCATTATATATTGTCTCAGTTGTTCCATAAGTACTGGCCGGAATAACCTATATATCTCTGTGGGTTGATCTATGTGAGGTAAACTATTATCTCTTTGCATTCCAAGTTCGCGTGCTTTCTTTCTCCTACTTTTTGATAACTTATGCATATATTCCGGATGTTTAAGGAGGCGTCTTAAGTGGCTGTCTTTTTTTGGAAATGAATTTATACTGCCTGCAAATATTGACTGAAACATATCAATTGGCAAAATGTTGTCGAGTTTGACATTTGTTATTTTTGCTTCTACTCTCCATTTAGTTCCTTCTAAATTACTTTCTTTCGCTTTATTATATATCACCAAAACTAATCTTGATTTTGGTCTTCCGAAATATAATGTTTCAATAGGATCGTTATTTTTCGGGAATCTATTTACTTTTCTACGACCTGTTATATCAAACCAGAAGTACTGGGACAAATCATGTTTGTAATCTAATGCTACATCAAGCCTAGATATTTTATATATCTGCAACTTATTTAGTATATATAATATGATATCATCATCACACTTTCTTGGGTTAAATGCTAGTCTTATATATTTATGACAAATTATTACTGTTGAACCATCAATTAGATTATAATTATAAAAAGTGGCGTAATCATATTTTATGCTGTATGATTTAACAATCCACGGCTTACCAGTGATTTTGAAAGAAAATGAAAAATCTGGCATAGCTAAGACCATTAACTTATCAATTGAAACAGAAATCATGAGACCCCCCATAAACTTTGCTTTTCTGTCGGCATTCGATATGTGCACGAAATAAATGGGAAACTGATTAATTTTGCCCGTTTGACGCCTCTGAGATTAGCGTATTTTCGCATATGTAGTGGCAACTATTACGTCTCCATAGATGTTTTCCCCACTCTATTTGAATATTCTCGTATCGTACAAAAGTCGAAAACTGGTAGTTGGGGAACTGCTCAGATAAGGTTTCACAAGGTAGCTATTTCATGAATTTTTGTCGATATTAAATCGACAAGTTTAGTAAATATTTCTACTTACAAATCAGAAATAATGATCCATATAGGACTCCATTTGGGGGAGGTCCTGTGTTACCCTTTGGCAAATCTTATAAGGGGTAGCCTATGCGAATTCTTCACCTTGCTGACCTTCACCTCGGGAAAATATTCCATGAAGTCCATCTGACAGACGATCAGGCATATCTCCTCAATCAGGTCGTTGACTTGGCTGCCGAGTACAAGGTCGATACTGTTGTGATAACCGGCGACATCTACGATCGGTCTGTTCCTCCGGTAGAAGCGACCGAGATACTCGACGATTTTTTATCCCGCATTGTTCTGGATCTCGGCATCAAAATTATTCTCATCCCTGGAAATCATGACAGCGCCGAACGGGTCGGTTTCGGCAGCCGCCTCCTGCGAGAGCGGGGCCTTCACATAGCTGCCGATCCCTTTGCCTGCACCCCAATCGAACTGCACGACTCCCATGGTCCGGTCACCTTCCTGCCTCTACCCTATCTGGAACCGATAATTTTACGACGCCATCTCAATGATGCTGATATCCCCGATTTTACTGCAGCATATCGGCATGTTCTTGCAGGCCTCCCGACCTCCGGCCGCACCGTCTGCGTGGCCCACTGCTACGCCGCGGGAGGGGAGGGTAGCGAATCCGAGCGCCCACTGGCCATAGGAGGAAGCAGCCTAGTGGACTCAGAGGTCTTCTCCCCGTTCAGCCTCACCCTCCTCGGCCACCTGCACCGCCCCCAGAAGGTCGGCCCGAAAGCATGGTATGCCGGTGCTCCCTTACGCTATTCATTCTCTGAACTTGACCACGACAAAATGTTCAGCATATTTGAACTGGACGCCGCTGGTGGGGTCATCCGCACCACCATCCCGGTGCTCCCGAGAAGGGAGTTGCGCGAGCTGAGAGGGACACTTGATGAGATTCTGAAAGCAGCTGAGAGTGACCCGTCTTGTGACGATTATTTCTCTATTATCCTTACCGACCGCGGGACGTTGTTCGATTATGCGGCCAAAATCCGTGATCTCTATCCGAATGTACTCTCCATTGTTAGAATTCAGCAGGAAGGGGAGGGGAATATTGTCAACCCGGGGGAATTGAGGAGGCTATCCGATCAGGAGATCGTCGCCCGTTTCTATGGGCACGTCGCCGGAGAGATGGATGAACAGGAGGAGGATGTCCTGAATCAAGTGCTTGACGCGATGAACCGCAGGGAAGGAGGTGACGCATGCGCCCTCTGAAACTCTACATGCAGGCGTTCGGTCCTTTTGCAGGTAAACAGGAGATCAACTTCGCCCTCCTCGGCGAGAAAGCCTTCTTCCTGATCCAGGGGCCGACCGGGGCTGGTAAAACATCTATTCTCGACGCTGTTTGTTACGCGCTCTACGGGACTCCCAGCGGTTCCACCAGGGACGAGCATACTCTTCGTTCACAGCATGCTCCTAAAGACCTGCTGTGCGAAGTGGAGTTCCTGTTCCAGGTCGGCCCGCGCCGCTTTCATATTAAACGGAGCCCCGAGCAAACCCTGCTAAAGAAGGGGAAAGAGCAAAAGTCTCTTCACAAAGTCGAACTGTGCGAGGTCGATGCCGACGGGGCGGTTATAGACACACCGCTGTACAAGGTCGGAGACATCAGGGAGAGAATCGAACAGGTGCTCGGCTTTACCGCCGATCAGTTCCGCCAGGTTGTGATTCTCCCCCAGGGGGAGTTTCGCAAACTGTTGCTGGCCTCCTCGGCAGACAAGGAGAAGATTCTCGAAAAATTATTCGCTACCGAGCGATTCAAGCGAATCGAAAACGAACTCAAGGAAAGAAGCGCCGCCCTTGCCAGGAGTCTCGAAGGGATCAGGAACACCATCCGCGGGATCCTCGAAGGCCAGGAGGTTGTCTCTCCTTCGGAACTCGAAGCCAAACAGAAAGAATTGGAGCAGTTGGAGAGCGAGTTGTCGGTAAAATACTCTGCAGCTGCAGCAAGCCTGCAAGAGGCTGCAGAAGCCCTCCAGAAAGGGCATATAATCGAGGAGAAGTTTCTTCGGCTAGAAAAAGCTCAAGTTGCGGTAAGTGGCCTCGCAGGGGAACGGGAATCGATTGAGAAAATTGCTGTCAAATGCGAACGGGGCAAACGGGCGCTCTCACTTGACGACTTCTATAATGCGCTTACCCGGGACCGTCATCAGAGCCGTGACCTTGCGACACGGATCAGCGAACTGGACGAATCACTGGTAAAAATGCGTGGTGAATTGTCTGTTGCAAAAGGAGATCAGGAGAGTATGCGGAAACTCGCTGCTGAAATTCCGGCAAAGACGGCGGAAAAGGCAGGTCTCGAAGGTCGACTCCGCCTCATTGAAGAGGTGACGGTCGGGGAACGGAAACTGAAGGAAGCGGTGAAGGCACGAAAAGCGGCAAGCGACGAGTTCGAACTGGTTCAGAAAAACATATCAGCGCTAGAGGCATGGCTTGCGGAGGCTGGAGAGAGAATCGAAGATCTTGCCCGGGAAGCCGGTCAACGTGGAGAGGTCGGGGAGCGGCTCAAGGGGGTGGAAAGCCAGGCTGCATCTGCAAGGAAACTGGCGGGTGCCGCTGACAGGGAAGTGAAACTCGCAAAAGAACAGGGGAAGCTGGCAGATCAGTACAGCAAGGCGGAAGCCGATGTCGTCTCGGCTGTTGCCATATATGAAGGGCTTTCGGAGAAACTCATCCACGGTCAGGCAGCCCGATTGGCAAAGGAGCTCCACGACGGCGCACCCTGTCCGGTGTGCGGCTCCTTGGAGCACCCGGCGCCTGCCGGCGGTGCTGAGAATGTTCCAACCGATCTGGAGATCGAAGCTGCAAAGCTGGCCGTTGAGACCGCTCGGGAGAAGCTTGACCAGGTCAGGGGAGAAGCTGCCAACCATAATGTCTCCCTGGGAGAGGCGAGGTCGGAAGCGAACACATTGCGACAGCAGCTCGGATCTGCTGCGGATACATCGGTAGCCATTCTGGATGAAGAGATAAAACGCTTAAAATTACTGTTTACAGATCTTGTCAGCAAAGAAAAGGAGCTTGAAACAGCACGTGCGAGCCGGGCAGGGGAGGGGAGCAAGCTGGAAGAGGCTCGGAAATCTCTGACAGGGAAAGCCGAGGCCCTGCAGAAAGCCGCCGCTCAGGCAGATTTATTGGCAGGGCAGCTGCAGGCGAAAAGCAGCGAACTTGGAGACGGAGAGCGCGACTCAGTTGCGGTGAAAAAACTGATTGCTGATATCGAAACATTCATAGTGGAAACGTCTGAAGGGCTCAAAACAGCGGACGGACTGGCTGAACGTCTGGAGCGGGAATCCAGCGCTCGGCAGGGGGAACGGGATGGGGCCGTGAAGAGCTCCGAAGAGCTGACTGAGCGTTTGGGCAAGGGAGAGAAAACATTTGCTGATCGCATGGCTAAGGCCGGTTTTGCGGATGAGGAGGAGTATCGTGCGTCCGGTCTCACGGGGGATGAACTCGAGCGTCTGGAGCAAAAGGTTGCCGTGTACCGGGAGAAGGTGGCCGCTGCCTCAGCAGAGCAGACACAGGCTGGGGAGGCATGTTCCGGGCTCACACGGCCTGATCTCCATTCCCTTACTTCAAGCCGAACGAGTGCGGAAGATGCTTTGACTGCCATTGCAGAAGAGCAGGGGAGGGAGAAGTCTCTGCATGAGACTATCCGGTCGTCTTTACTAGTGATCGAAAAGTATCAGAAAGAGAGTGCCGATCAAGAGCAGCAGTACCGGGTCGTATCGAACCTTTCAAATCTTGCCTCAGGCAATAACTCAAAGCGGATAACCCTCCAGAGGTACGTACTGGCGTCGTTGTTCGAAGAGGTGGCGACTGCCGCTTCTGCGCGTCTGTCCCTTATGAGCCGGGGGCGTTACCACTTGAGGCGCTCTGAGACGGTCACTGATGCCCGTAAGGGTGCAGGGCTTGATCTTGAAGTAACCGATGATTTCACCGGCCAACGCCGGCCGGCTTCGTCACTGTCAGGCGGTGAGACCTTCCTTGCATCTCTCTCGCTGGCGCTGGGGCTTTCCGATATCGTTCTTGCGCAAAGCGGTGGGCGATATCTTGATACACTGTTTATCGACGAGGGCTTCGGAACACTAGATCAGGAAACGCTTGATATTGCTATGGACACATTGGTGCGACTGAATGAGCAGGGGAGGATGGTAGGGATTATCTCGCACGTGGCAGAACTGAAGGAGCAGATTCCGAGCCGCCTGGAGGTTGTGTCGGGGAGGTGTGGGAGCAAGGTGCATATGGTTTTTTAATATTTTTGAAGTTTTCGAAAATAATGATTCCTACCCCCTTAGAAAATTTCTATCATATAGAGGTGGGCATTTGAGCAGAGTAACAACGATGTATTGTGATTATGGGTTTTAAAACAGCTAATGTCATGAGTGATAAACCGAAACCCTGCTGAGAGTATCAAGCTACGAGATGCCGTAAGCGTGCCTGTGATGTACAAGAGGAGGTGCTTTCCTCCTTACAGAATTTGATAGCATAACCGTTAGTGTTGCCAGCCAGAAATATATTGCCCGAATTAATCGCAAATAAATCTGGGGGTGACACAATGAAAGCCGAATGGATAAAAGTATGCAAGTTGATCGCTGAAGAGTCTAAGTATAAAGCAGTTTACATAATTGTGTTGTTTGTGGATGTTAATGGTTTATTTATATTAAGGAGATATTGGGGTGGATTGTATCATAAATTAAATCAAGCACAATCCGCTTTTATAAATATAAATGCTGCTTTAAAAGAATTTGATAATTACTATAATGAAAAAACATCAGACAATCATTTATTCAGAAATTATAAAGTAGATAACGATCTGGAACTAAACATTATCAGTATATATTGGACCGATAATGGCTTCATTCTACAAAATGAAGAACAGCTTACCTTGTGGTAGTTACACTTGCATTTCATAGGTACAGATCTTTGACACAACAAGCTTCAAGTATCAGTAAATTGCTTTTATCGGTTAAATTTTTTATTCCAGCTATTATTGCCATTACTATATCGGCCTATGCAGCGTTTGCCCCGGCCGAAACGGTGGCAAGGGCAACCCTTGGCAACGGCTTGCGTGTTGTGGTGGTAAAGAACAGCCTATCCCTGATGATTCGTTATCTCTTTCGGAGTTATCATGAGTGAAGATACCTGTTCCGTTCCGGAGCATTACCGAATACTGGCTCAAGAACTAGCCCCCCTGCGAGATAAAATTCGGGCAACACTGCGAGAGAGGCCGATGTGCTCCGGCAAAAAGCTGACATCATTTGTTCAGGCAGCAAATATTTTGAGCATGTTTGATGCTGATAGGATATCGAGTGTGTTTACCAGCATATCTTCGACGATTCTGGCCAGAGAATCTGTTTCACGCAGCATTATCGTATCGGCGGTGGATGAACTCAGTTGTGCGGTAAACAGTTGCCTGTCTACATTTTATGAACTAAGCAGTTGCCAATTTCCGGAAGGATACGAAGCAGGCAAGCCGCTGGTTATCGCATTACCAGAACGGTTCCTGCTGCAACTGACAGAGTTCATGGACAGACTGTTGTTGACTATAGAAGATCCTGCTGCTGCCCACCTGGAGTACGGCACGACAAAAATAACTCTTAACGTCACCTTCAACATTGACGCTGAAGTTCGACGGTTCCAGGACTGGATTGGGTCAGTTAAACAAGAAGAGCCCAATAGCCGAGTGTCATGCAACAAAACCGGTGAGTTGTTCTGGGGCATTCTTGGAGGGATTGCACTCAGCTCATTATTCTTCGGAGATCATAACGGCGATCACTAATTTGTTGTATGTGGGAAGTGTGGAATCCTGTTGAGTCGGTGATGATCACTACTCACTCAATCTCTTGCCCATCCAGATAGATTTTAAGATTTTTCCCCTGCATTTTATTCAAACTTTCACCATTATCGAAAACGATTTGCCGTTTCGATGCAAAAAATTTCACAATGCAGTTTTCTGCCTCATATTCCGTAAAGGGGATAAAACTTTCGTGGACACCTTCTTGTGATCGATAATCCAGTTCGGTTATTGACAGAAGTGTCATAAAAATGTACAAGAATTTCATTAAATGTTATATGGTTTTGAGGGAAATCTTGAGAGTTGCTGGTTTTAGATCCGTTGATCGTCAAAAGCCGCCATTTCAGCGTTTTGTTGAATGGCGGCTTTTGTTATTTTTAGATCAAGTTGTCAGATGAAATCAGGGAATTTACAAAGCATGCGATATTTATTTGTACCTGGGACGCTATATGGGGGAGGTCTGTCAGTAAGATTGAATTTGTACAATACTCAGGCGGGGGCAAAAGTGAAATGCATCTAGCCAACAAGAGGAACGAAGAGATGTTGAACTCGCAGGAATTCATAGATCAATGTCCTGAGGTGTATCTGGTTTCTGAGGACGGCGAGGTTGGGCAAAAGCCAGGAACAGCGCTGCTGAAGTGATACCTCGAGAGCATTTTGGATGGTTTTTAGGGTGATTAGTTTCTGAATGTGTTATCGCGGCTATATATGATCACTATGATTAATATGCTCGTGGTTGCTGATGATTACATTTGACTACTGGGGGTATTTTGCAAGGTTATACCACAGATATTATAAACTTAATTCAGGACAACCTACGAGATCGTTACCAAAGTGGGTTCCCAATTTTAAAGGAATTGATTCAAAACGCAGATGATGCCAAAAATGTCTCACGCTTTGTATTTGGCGATCACCAAGGGTTTTCTGAAGCTTCGCATCCATTACTAAAGGGGCCGGGGCGTTTTTTTCTATAATAATGGAGAGTTCAGTAAAACAGATAAAAAAGCAATTGCATCTTTCGCTAGTAATACAAAAGCAGGTGAATCAGAGACAATAGGAAAATTTGGCCTAGGGATGAAAAGTGTTTTCCATCTGTGTGAAGCATTTTTCTATATTGCTTGGGATGGCGAGCATAAATTTTTCGAAGCACTCAATCCTTGGAAAATATCCGCCGAAGACAATATTCATTCAGATTGGGACGTTGTAAATGATTTTGACTGGGAATTATTAAGTGAGGTATCAGCGACAATTTCTAGAAATGATGATAAGGGTTTTTTCCTCTGGATACCACTTAGAAAAAAGAGTCATTTATACAATCAAAACAGCCCTACCGGATCAATAATGGATTTTTTCCCGGGAGATGATGGTCTACTCGGACAAGATTTATCTTTTCTGCACGATTTAAATCTGAAATCAGATCTTGCATCCCTCCTCCCTCTATTAAGAAGCCTGTCATCGATAGAATTTATCCCGTCAGAGGGTGATTCAAAATTCCACCTTGAATTGAAAAATAAAGTAACTACTGATGCAGAAAAAGACGCCTGCAAATGGTTTGGTGAAGTTGTGGGTGGTGACTGTTCCCTAGTATTCAATGGATTTAAGCTAGAGTCGACTTCCGAGGAATTTAGTATCATTAAAGGGAATGATAAATGGCCTAAAAGCTATTACCAGGATGTTGCTGGATTTAGGAAACTGGCACCGGATAAATCAAAGCCAGAGGGAAGCGTAGTCATAAGTCATCAGGACAACCAGCTTGGTAAACTTACCATTCAATGGGCTCTTTTCTTGCCATTAGGGGAAGAAACTCATATTTACAGAGCAAAAATCCAGAATTCTAATCGTCATATCCGAATATTTGTCCACGGGCAGTTTTTTGTAGATGCAGGAAGGAGAGGGATCCACGATTTTGATCAGTTATGTGAAAGAACGCTGGAGAACACAACCGAAATTGATGAAACAACGCTTCGTCGAAAGTGGAATCAATTGCTTGCACAAAAAGTTTCTCTCCCCCTTGTTATAAAATCTCTTGATGATTATGTCCGAAGTAATTCCTTTAGTGAAAAAGAGATTGCAGGATTTACACAAGCCATAACGGAATCAATTTCAGAAGCAAAAGAAAGATTCATAGATAAATTTAGAAAATTCATTTGCACTACTAACTCGTGGCTAAAAATACTTGACTGCAATGGTTCCGCCTGGAATCTTGTGGATAGAAAAGAATACAGACTTTTACCACTGCCTGCTCCACCCAATGTAGACCCCAAAAGGCCATGGCATGTATTGCCCAAACTAGATATGTTGGGGGATACGTACATATATTATGATGGAAACGCTCCAGCTATTCATGTGAATGAACAACAATGGAGCGAGCACGAAATCATTAATATTATTACGGGCATAAATATAGGTATTTTTACTGAATCCACTTCTCTTGAATATTTATCAGAATATTTTCAGGCATTACCCTCGTTTTACTTGAGGACTGAAAAAACTCAGAATGCGATTCGATCTTTATTAAAAGAAGGTTTTCTTAATACACAACTCAATCTCCTACGTAACAATCGACAGAAAATTGTAAATCTCGTCAAATTCCTTCTCCCTCATAATCGTTTATCTATAGGAACGCAAGATGCAGCAGCAAAAGGCGCAATACCTGAACATATCTATTCAACATTATGGGCAAGTGGCGCAGAAGTATTAATAGTCCCCAAAGATCTCGATGACTATGAAAACCCTGGAACAGCCTATCTACACCGAGATGACGCCCTGCTTTTATTGAGAGCACTCCACTCAACTATAGAGTCTAATCCCTTACATAATACAACGATAGAACGTTGCCTTGATGTTGCAAATCTAATATTGAGTTCTCTAGATGAGAATAATCGTGGTGCGATTCTCAGAACCAACCCAGATCTCAAGATAATTCAGGTGGTTGACGCCAAAACGCTAAGAAATGTGGCTGTATCATATGCGACTTTGGAAACTGCTCGTAAAAGAAACAACCTTTTTGGTTTGACTCAAGGAACAAATATTCAAACTCGGGCGGGATATTCAAAATTACTTACTGACGTTTTGCCTGAAGAAAAGATACTTCTTACCAACCTAGAATCATTCAAGATATATTTCGGGAACACAGAAATTCTTCCATCATCTGGTAATGGTGAGAATATCTTGATGTCCCTTGGAAATATAATTAAAAAGCTTGGTCCGATGAGTTCCAGGCAAAAACTCATAGAATACGTCGACAATCCAGGTCAAGATTTTCTCGCCTTAATGGGTCTTAGATATTTGCTTCATGGCGATGAAGTACATTTTTCAGATGAGAAAACCCATCTATGGGTTGCGAGGCACCGCCAATCGACAGCATGGGAGAAGCTATGGCGTCAAGTATCTAATATTGAGGCGGAAAATGCATGGAATATCCTTGACCGCGGTTTGGTAGAAAATCTACCGTCAGGAAGGTGGAATTCTCTAGGGATTAAAGAAATTGATCCTGACGAAGTTATAAATGAACTATCGATTATAGGTTCAAATCATATCACCAGTAATCAGTTTACGGATAAAGAATGTGATGAAATTCTGAGCAGTATAGACAACATGGATGTCTGGTTGCGATTGCCATTTCACACCATTAAAACCGGTAAAAAAGGGCGAATTGATAGCAATACATTTCTTGATATGGGGATATCTCTACCAAATAGCTTGGCATCAACAATTCAAATTGTTGAAAATAGTTATATTCCTGCCATTGCCAAAAAACAAAAAGAATGGATACCACGATTAGATGAAGCTGCGATAGTTCAAATAGCCCTTGACTATGAATGCCCGGCAAAATACTGGCGGCTAATTGTTGAGATGCTGGAGAAGAATAGCATTTATGACAGGATTAACACTGTACGCAATCTTAAAGAGACATGTTGGTTACCACTGTATAACGGTAAAATAATACGACCAGTAGATGTCATCGATTTACCTGCCATGTCTCAACATGTACAAATCCTTGCTTCAAAAGCGGGCTATTGTTATGCGTCTGTAGATGACTTGGAAAAAGAAATACGTGCTTCAGCCTCATTAAGTTTTATGAGATCAATATGTTTTTCGAAGGACAATGAAGCGCTCAAAATACTTGGTTTTCTGATGGCAGAAGTACCTGGATACACAGTCGGTCAGGTCAATCTTCCTGATGATACGCGATTTCAAAAAATTCTCCCTACGTTTAACAAAATTAAGAAATTGCCTGCCTGGAAGATATTTACATCTTCTGTAGAAGAGTATGGAATTGATCGTTGTTCAGAATATTTGCTACCAGAAATACTGAAACCAATTCAAGCGGAAGACCTAGTTATTGTTTTAAATGAATTGGCTACTCATACTGATACTCGAAATATTGAGATTGATTCGGTTTTTAATATCTATTTGGAACTGTTTTGCAAAGATTACGACCAAGCAGTCGAATTCCTCCCACAAATTAAACTTAAATCGGTTTCAGGGGAATGGATAAAAACAGATAATCTTTGTTATGGCGCGGCAGATGTTTCAAATGACTCATTACTGGAAGAAAAACATGCAAAAATACTAGATGACATAATAGCTGATACAAGTAGGTATATTGATAAAAATCCTAAACCAATATCGATCTCACAATCTGGAGATGCTCAACAAACTATAAAAAGCTACTTCAATGACTGGAAAGGGCTTGTTCAAGACGAACTAATCGGTGCAGCAATAAGCCTGATGGGACCTAAACTCAGATCATTAGCTGATGAATACTTAGAGCCACACACATCTGATTGGTTGTATGATCAAATCAGCTGGAGAGACGCAGATTGCGTCATATCAGACGGTTACGGGAATAAAACTACAATACCAAAAAGAGTGTATCGAACAAATTGGGACCATCTTGATGTAGAAGTAAAAATCATTGCAGATAAATTGGTAAATGTAATAAGCATAACTGGAAATAAGATACAGGTACCCCTATCTGATAACTTCACCACTATAATAGCAGGATCACTAGAAGGTTACGGAAATTTCAAATATGTTATACCGTTGCGCAAAATAATCACAAACAATTATTCGAACGATGAACTGACAGAATTAGTAAAAAACACAATAAGCTACATCCTTGACAAATGTTATTATCAGACAAACACTGATTTAAATGAACTTTTACAAGAATTAAGTAAAAGTGATCAACTTCAAATAGATGTCGTTCGCGGAATGATCCTCGATCATCTACCATTCTATTTACCACAATTAAATGCAAATCGAAGAAATGATAAGCTGAAAAAAGCTTTAGAAGGGTATCATGATGCTCGTGTAAGGTATCAAGAAAGTAAAAGCTCTCTCAAAACCCCAGTAGAAAAGCATGAACAATTATTAAAGGAGCTTGATAAGCAGAAAAGCCGAATTGCACAGCTTCTGCAAAATGACGAAGAAGTAAGGAAAACGGTTCTTGAAGGTCTTAAACAGAAGCTGATGGATTTTCAGTATGATCTGCAAAGCCTCCCATTTGAGCTCTTTCAAAATTCAGATGACGCTGCTGTTGAACTTGGCTCTTTTGAGTCTGGTGGCAAAGTTCCATCACCGGCACAAAAAATGGTTATTGATATTGATGGTTCAACTATACGGTTTATGCACTGGGGCAGAAAAATCAATTCAAACCCGGATCGAAGCAAAAATCTCGGATTTCACCGCGACCTCGAAAAGATGTTGGTCTTATCTTCTTCCGATAAACAAAGCAATGATGAAGTAACCGGTAAGTTCGGGCTTGGCTTCAAAAGTGTATTTTTATGTTGTGATCAACCCCGGCTTCTAAGTGGTCGGCTTTGCGTCGAGGTTATAGGAGGTGTTCTCCCTCGATCTTGGTCTCCCTCACAACTTACAATCTCAAAACTAAAGCAATATTCTGAAGATCAACAATATCAGGGAACAGTTATCGAGTTAGACCTTAATGATGAAGCTCAGGTAGATGACCTTCTGATAAGATTCAAAATCATGGCTGGCCTGCTGAGTGTGTTCGGAAGAGCCATAAAAAGAATCAATCTTTTTCCATCAAATGGTGATCAAATATACGAGTGGCAACCTTTCACGCTCTCAGATGGCATAGAGATCGGCGATTGTCGACTTCCGGTCGATAAGGAAGTTGTAACCAGGCAAGGTTTGGTCTTTCGACTTAAGAACGGATCCGTGTTTTTTGTGATCTCACCTGAAGGTTTCTGCCGTCTTCCTAAAGAGGTTCCCTCTCTATGGGTCACATCTCCAACACGCGAAAACGAAAGTCTTGGGTTTGCTGTAAATGCAGCTTTTTCTCTTGATGCAGGTAGAGGGCGACTGGCAGGCGATTCGCAATCGAATATTGATTGTGCTGAAAAAATAGGAAAAGAGCTCGGTGTAAAGTTATCTTCTCTAATTTCAATATTGGAAAGAGACTGGCTGTTTGTAAAAGAACACCTCAATTTAGTAGATAGTCTTTCCCCCGCTGGATTATTGGCAACATTATGGAAAACCTTATCAATAGCTGCAATTAACACAGATGGGACAGGTATATGCTCATCTGTTGCCAAAACGGCACTCATAAAATTGAGCCATGGTCCGATTCCAAATGCATTGCCGATTCCATATGAGCAGTTAGTAACCAATGACTTGATTCGACACGAACTGTCTGGACCTTGGGTCTACCGAGAAGTAATAGAACAACTCGTAAATCTAGGTATTCCGCCTGACCAATGCGTTTCGACTGATATTTCAGTTCTTCTTAAGCGAATCGGTTTGGGTGCAAACATAGATAAATTTAGTTTCACATCGATAATGCATTTAATCGAAAGAGATTGTTGTGATGAGGCCATTGCTGCAACACTTGAAACTATAGCTTTAATTGTATGGGAACAGCTTAAAGAGGATGAGAAAACCCAATCGGCAGAGGTGTTTTCAAAGTTGCTCTTTAAAAATGTTTCAGGCCTATGGAAATCATCAAGGGATTTACTGTGCGTTGGAAATGTGGATAACAAAGAAGAGGAGCTTAGAATAAACTTTGCTCCAGATAGCGCAAGATTGGCTGATGTCTATGACGAAATTGGCAGAGCATTTTTCAAACGAAGCCGACCACGTTTTGAAGCTCCTACCGAATTGTTAGTAGAATGGGTTCGTAAAGCAGATTGTGAGCCTAAGCAAAGCGCTGCATTGTATTATCTGGTCCATGGAGAGTTGGGGCACAAGGTTGCTCGTTCGCTCCGTCAAAATGGCCTCTCAGGCACATGGTTATCAGGTGTAAGTGAATCTCACCATTGTCTTGAAAACTGGTCTTATAGCGATAAAGAAGAGCTCCTGCGGATGTTGGTAAAAGTTCAGTTTGATCTATCAGATTTCCCACCATCAATCTCTAATAAACCACCTCTTTCTCCAAACAAAGTTCTTGGCGCTATCTATGATTGGTGGCTGGCAAATAAAGTCACTCAAATTGAAAAATATGAGCGTAAGTCCTTTCCAGGGGGGGTTTTCCCGCCTTTAGATTTCGATCTTCTGAAAAAAGAACCTGAGGCAAGAAAGGGCTGGTTGACTCTCTTTTTGCTTGGGGCCTTTCATACAATCGGGCGAGCAAAACCAGAGCAACACCGCTCATTTATTAATCTCTGTCAATCTAAGGGATGGATGGACAGATTTGTTACTGTTGGACAAACTGGATTGGACGAGTGGATGGCTGTCATTAAAAATTACCTCCAGGATGAGATGCAGGATCCCGAGTACTACCAATGGATGAAAGAGTTCGTATCCTTTTTCCTTCTAGGGTACTGGTTGGATGAGTATGTGGAGAGCTTTAAGGCTATTGATAGGATGAAGGACCCTTTCAGTTTAAAGCAAATAACAGCTCCGAGGATAAATCCGGCTTTTCAGGGAGGAGGCCCTGATGCTCCGCCGATTGACAGGGCTTTAGGCATGGGAGCTTGCTTTGTCATGAGAGAACTGGCAAGGAAAAAAATCATAAACAACCAGCTTGCTCATAGATATTGCTATGTGCCGAGAAGGCCAGTGCGAAATTTGTTGGAGAGACTTGGGTGCCATGGATTGAATAATGGTTTCGATCACGAGACTCGCTCGAAGATGATCCATGAGTTCTTGTGTACGCATCTAGGCGATAAAAAGGCGACTTTCGAGAACTCATACGATTTGCCATTGTTGATTGTTGCTATGGATACTGATCTGCAAGTCCAGTTATTTGAATCAACACTGGTATTAGATAATGAGATTGATGAGGAGATTGAGTATGTCTAATACAGCCCCGTTTTCATCTGGCGATCTTGTCCGTCATTCCAGATTTGGCAATGGCAAAGTTGAATTCGATAAAGGACCAACCACACTGGTCCGTTTCGAGCACGGGATAGAAGAGGTTGCTAAGGATGAATTGTCTCGATTTTCCACTCCAGAACAGACTCTCAATAAAACCACATGGGATTCCCCGTCAGAAGTTCTTGTACGAACCCAGGCGGCAGCAATTACTTCTGTGAATGATACCTGGGGGGTACTGTCACGATCAAAGATCGCTCTGTTACCACATCAGTTGTGGGTATGCAAAAGAGTCAACGAAGTGTGGCCTGCTCGGTGGTTGGTGGCAGATGATGTTGGTCTGGGAAAAACGATAGAGGCTGGCCTGATATTATGGCCTCTTCTTGCAAAGGGAACAGTCAAGAGGTTGTTGATACTCTGCCCAGCATCGCTTGTTGACCAATGGCAGTTTCGTTTAAGAGAGATGTTTGACATTCGCATGGTGAAATATGTGAGCGAGGCTGATAACGCGAAATCAGATTTCTGGAATACTCACAATCAAGTTGTCGCTTCCTTTCATACTCTTCGTGATGATCATAAAGGGCGACATGACCGCCTCATTGAAAGTGACCCATGGGATCTAGTTATTGTAGACGAAGCTCATCATCTCAACGCGGATGAAGATGCAGGTCCGACACTGGCTTATAAGTTGGTGGGTCGATTACAAGAAGAACGCAGAGTAGAATCCATGGTCTTTTTCACGGGTACTCCGCACAGAGGCAAAAACTATGGCTTCCTGGCGTTGCTGAAATTGCTTCATCCCGACAAGTTTGATCCAAAAAATGATCTATGTGAGCAGCTTCCACTGCTTAAGCAGGTGTTGATACGCAATAATAAGCAGAATGTCACCGATCTACAGGGTAAAAAACTATTTTTCCCACCAATTGTGTCACCGGAAACCTATGCTTACTCGCCTGAAGAAGAATATTTCTATGAAATGCTGACTGACTTTATTGCAACTGGGAAGATGTATGCCAATTCGCTGAGCGAGTCTGGCGGGCGGGTTGTAATGCTTGTCCTGATTTCAATGCAGAAATTGGCCTCCAGTTCTGTGGCAGCAATTCACAAAGCTTTAAAGAGACGCCTTGCTCGGATCAACCAAAGCCAATACGAACTGAAAAATCTGGAAGAAATATTAAGTAAAAGCAAAGCCAAATTTTCAGAACTCGATTCACTTCAATCTTCAGGCAATGATGATGAAATAGCCAAACTTGAAGAGCAGATTGTTGAAATGGCAGAATCTGTTCACCTCATGGAAGATGAAGCTCCACGATTGCAAGAATTGATTGATGCGGCTGACATGGTTATTGAAGAAACCAAAATATGTAAAATCATTGAGCTTCTAAAGACAAAATTCGCAGAACGGACAATTGTTTTCTTCACTGAATACAAGGCAACACAATCTCTTCTTATTTCGCGGTTGTTTAGTGAATTTGGTGATAATTGCGCAACATTCATCAATGGTGATAATCGAGCAGAGGGAATTATTGATTCAAGTGGAAAAATTATTGTCCTTAGTGAAAACCGTGAAAACGCAGCTGAAAAATTTAACAATGGGAAAGTACGCTTTATTGTTTGTACTGAAGCGGGTGGTGAAGGGATAGACCTCCAGGAGCGTTGCCATAGTCTGATACATGTAGATCTTCCATGGAACCCGATGCGCCTCCATCAACGGGTTGGAAGATTAAATCGGTATGGTCAGACCCGACAGGTTGAAGTGGTCACTTTGCGTAATCCTGACACCGTAGAGTCACGGATTTGGGAAAAACTTAACTCAAAAATTGACAATATTATGCAGGCGCTAGGATCAGCAATGGACGAACCGGAAGATTTACTCCAACTTGTGCTTGGAATGACATCCCCGTCTATGTTCAATGAAGTATTCAACGGTGCTTCCACAATTGCACCAAATTCTCTTGGTACATGGTTTGACGCTAAAACAGCTAAATTTGGTGGTAATGATGTTATCGACACAGTGAAGCAGATTGTTGGCAACAGTGCCCGCTTTGATTACAAGGAAGTATCCGACAAAATCCCACGTATAGACCTTCCTGCGCTACAACCATTTTTGGAAGCCATGCTTTCAATGAATGGGAGGAGAATTGTCAAGGACGAAGAGGGGATATCCTTTAAGACGCCAGATGAGTGGCTCACGGAACCGGGAGTCAGGACTACTTACGAGAACATGGTCTTCGATCGGAATTTGCGCGGGCAGGATGCTGCTAAACGAGTTTTAGGAGTGGGGCACAAGGTTATAGATCATGCCATCAAGCAGTCGCTCGATTACACTTCGAGCGTTGCAACAATCGCTGCTAATCGATTAAAACAACCATTCTTCGTGTTCAAAGTTTTCGATAGAATCACCAGCGAAAAGACAAGCATTCGAAACAAAATTGTTGGTACAACCCCAACGACTGATGGGATGCGGATGCTGCAAGACTGGGAGTTGCTGATTGAATTGAATAATGTTTCACTTGGCCGCGATGTCAAGGCGGAATACTCGTCACCACCAGTAAATATTGCTGAAATTCGTGAAACGGTTTCATCGGCATTGTCGTTTGTCACTTCAAAACTGTTAGAGCTTGATGTGCCGTTTAAACACCCGACTGTCGAGTTGCACTCTGTTATATATCCAGTGTAATACATCACTTTAAAAAGATTATTAAATTCAGGGAGGCAGAATGGATACCAACATTTGGACTCAATTTGATTTCCCCGGAGATATGGCAAAGGCTGTACAGACCGCAGACGGCTTTAAGTCCACTTTCGGACACCTTGCGACACATCCATACAATATCAACGACCCTGAAAGAAGTTGGTGGTGGCTGTTCCCAACAGGGAAAGGATATTCAAATTGGCCAGCTTATCAATGTGGAAAGTTTGTGTTTTACAAGCCTTGGGGGGTAAACGCCATCAGAACAGGTCTTATCTTTGAAAAAGGGGTCTGTAAAGAGCTGGCAAGTGCTTTCGGTTCTGCAAAAGCCAAACATTTTGAGATGACAGATCGGTGGATGTGGCATTCACTCCTGAAGAGTCTTCGTGACAACTCCCTCGCCCAGGCACTGGATAAGATTAGAGAAAGGACTGGCGAGGGTCCGGAGTTCACGCTCTCCGTAACCGTTCCGATGGACGATAAAGTGCTTTCTGATAAGGATACCGTATATAGGTTTCGTAGTGCCTTTAAGGACAGAGTCATCCACGTCAGCACCAAGCAGGAGGAGAGGGAGATTCCCGGGATTGAGGCGGTTGAGTCTCTGCCAGCAATGGCAGACTGCCTGGAGGCGATGCACGCCGGTAAAGGCAAAATGCTGTGGGTGGATTTCATCGTGGGACTTGATATCCCCGTAGGAGAAAGCGGTGTTACTGCTCCGTGGACCGGCACGGAGGTATGGGATAATTTGCTGGAGCCGTTCTCCCCATGGATAAAGACGGAATTCGACCAGCACTGAAGTCAACCACTAATAGGGAGGCATTATGTCACAACTGTCTGACGGAGCCAGAGAACTTGCTCCTTCACATATATCTATCAGAGTCCCTTGGCATGATGATTGTTGGAAAGGGACTGTCTGCGCATCTCCTTGCCTAAATGCTTCTTGCCTTGTTCTGAAAAATATCCATGAAAATAAAAATGACCAAAAGGAGAAATCGATCGCTGGACGGCGATGGGATGAAATTGGCCCAGACTTATTACCCGCCTGCGCTTCAGAACGGGGTGCCTTTATGGCACCATTTGAGTATACCCGGACGCTGAAACACCCTTATTTTGGGGCGAGTAAACTTCATGACCATTTCGAACCAACACCATATATTCATGCGCCATATTCCGCATCATGTATTCCGTTCCGTTGGATGCTAACTGCAGAGACAGATACTATTGCTGAAGAACATGGAATAGGCTTCCAGCACGAACTCGAAGAAAAAATAACCAAAGAAATGGGATTTGGTACAAGTTGGCTTCAGACAAGAAGAAATCAGCTTGCTATGTTGGGGACATTTTTTAGCGCAATTCGCCCAAAGGAATCGCTCTGTTTTTTCTATGCAAAGCAGACCCCTCTGGTGGAAGACCCTCGTAGAATAATAGTTGGTATTGGGCGGGTCGTTAGCGTTGGTGAGCCTGTTGAGTTCAACTATGCTAAGCATTGGAAAGAGATGCATAGATCCATGGCATGGGAAAGAAATGTCCAGCATTCCATCCGCCCTGATTTTGCAGATGGCTTCCTTTTCCCGTATCACGAATTACAAGAACTTGCCGAACGCGACCCGTCTATAGATATTTCAGATTGTGTTGCTTTCGCTCCTGAAAGCACTTGGGCTGAATTTTCGTTCGGGTCGGAGCTTGTAGGGCATGATGCTGCAATAGCAGCTCTTTTAGTTTGCAGTAAATCTTTGCATCGAATCGGTGAGGTTTTACCGGGCAATTGGCAGAAAGCATTGAAGTGGGTAGATGCGGAGATTAATCGTCTTTGGTCGATGAGAGGGCCGTGCCCTGGGTTAGGTTCGGCACTTACTGCATTTGGGCTCAGCAATGGGAGCTTGATAGCGCATGAAATTGGGAAGAGCCAGGTTGAGGCGCATGCTGAGTGGAACGAAGACCCTTGGCCCCTGGTTGACCAGGTGTTTACCGATCCTTCTATCCTTGGCCCCGTAGCAAAAAGAAGCATCAGTGCAACTTTACGGGAAAAATGGCAGCTGCTGCCGACTGAACGCAAACAATTACTGCAACTGCTGAGCAGGTTCTCTTTGACCTCGGCTCAGGCAACCCGGTTTTTCCAGCCTACTGAACGCACGAAAGTAGGCATTACCGTTTCTGACTTGGACATAATTACCAATCCCTATCTTATCTATGAGTTGGATCGCGGCAGGATCGACGCAATCACGGTTGACATTGTAGACAGGGGGATGTTCCCTGATCAGATTGTTCGTCAGAAGCATCCTTTACCAACCCCATCGGCTTTGGAAGGGGATGATGACCCCCGTAGAGTTAGGGCGCTGATCATCCGTAACCTAGATAAGGCAGCTTCACAAGGTCATACCCTCCAACCACGCACGCAAGTCATTCAATCAATTAGAGACCTCCCTCTCGATCCACCATGTCCGGTAGATGCGGACTTGCTTGCAATTGTAGAGTCGCACTTTGCGGATGAGATCGTGAAAGTTGAAATGGGTGATGGAAGCCCAGCATATCAACTGGGGTCCCTTCATGCAGCAGGCAAAATTATTCGTTCTACTGTAGAGCGACGGTTGAAAGGGGCGCGCCATACTGGGGATTACCCCTGGAATGACCTTCTCAATCAGGTCTTTGAAGCTTCCAGACGTCTTGATAGCCTGCCACCAGAGGAGCGCATACAGGAAGAATCTGCTCGCAATGAAAAAGCATGCGCACTTGCCGAATTGTTTGCATCACGCATATCGGTTTTGATCGGCCCGGCGGGCACTGGAAAAACAACACTTCTAAAAATCCTCTGCGACCTACAGCATATTCGGGATGGAGTTTGCCTGTTGGCTCCGACTGGTAAGGCTCGCGTCAGAATGGAACAACTGTTAGGCGTGAAAGGTGCTCAAACCATAGCACAATTCTTACTTCCACTTGGTAGATACAACGCTGAAACAGGCGCTTACCTGATGTCAGACAGCCCAAAAAGGAAAGGGGTGCAAACTCTAATTATTGATGAAGCTTCCATGTTAACTGAGGAGCAGATTGCAGCAGTTCTGGACGCGATAGAGCCTCCAAGCCGCATTATTCTTGTGGGAGACCCAAAACAATTACCACCTATCGGTAGTGGTCGGCCATTCCTTGATATTGTCAGGAGATTATCTCCATCTGATTTGGCCAGCCGATTCCCGAAAGTAGGCTCTGGGTATGCAGAGCTGACGATACGTAGAAGGCAAGTGGGAGAAAAGCGAGATGACCTTCTGCTTGCCGAATGGTTTGGAGGAGAGTCGCCTGGACCTGGGTGTGATGAGATATGGGATAAACTGGGACGAGGTTTTGATTCACCTACAATTTCTCTTCAGCAATGGGACACGGAGGAAGAGCTGAATTCAAAGCTCCTAGATTGTCTTGTCAAAGAGTTAGGCCTCAAGAGCTCGGCTGATCAACTTGGGTTTGAGCAATCCTATGGGGGAAAAGAAATCAATGGCCGTTGCTACTTCAACCAAAGACGGGGCGAAGAGCCTGGGGCAGGTGAATTGGCTGAATCTTGGCAAATTCTGACACCACGGAGAGGTTCAACATCCGGGGTCGACGCCCTGAACCGATTTATTAAAGAATCATTCCGCAGTCAAGTTAGAGAGTTTGCCCTCCAAAAGTGGCGTCAAATCCCAAAACCAAAAGGCCTAGAAGGCATTCTCTACGGAGACAAAGTCATAAACAACACCAATAAGTCGAGAAAAAACGTATACCCTGAAGATGGGGCAATGAAATACGTTGCGAATGGCGAGATTGGGGTTGTAGTGGGCCATTTCAAAAAGAAAGATTCGAAATACAAAGGATTGCCGAAAGATTTAGAGGTCGAATTTTCATCGCAGAGTGGATACAAGTACACATTCTGGAATAGCGATTTTTCAGATGAAGGTGAAGTAAAACTGAGCCTTGCCTACGCACTTACTGTCCACAAAACTCAGGGCAGCGAATTTGGTAAAACCTTTGTGGTGTTGCCTAAACACTGTAGGATGCTATCGAGAGAGCTATTGTATACGGCTCTTACCCGCCAGAAGGAAAAGATAGTCATCCTTTATCAGGGCGAGTTTTATGATCTCCGAGAATACACAGACCCATATTACTCCGAAGCTGCGCGCAGGCTGACGAATCTTTTCGAGGCTCCCAAGCTAGTTGCTTTCCGGGAGAAATTTTTCGAAGAGGGTCTTATCCATAAAACTCGGCGAGGGGAAGCGGTGCGATCAAAATCCGAGGTAATCATAGCAGACTTGTTGCTTTCGAAAAACCTCCCCTACAAGTACGAAAAAGAATTGTTAGGCAGCGATGGGTCGAGAAGGTACCCCGACTTCACCATAGAGGATGAAGAAATGGGCGTTAATTATTACTGGGAGCATCTAGGGATGCTTCGAGATCCCAACTACCGAGCCTCTTGGGAGACAAAGCTCGAATGGTATCGCAGTCAAGGGATCCTCCCGCTTGAAGAAAACGGTGGAGCAAATGGGACGCTCGTAATAACCAAGGACGACCCCAATGGAGGGATTGATTCAGCCGCAATTGAAAAACTGGTTACAAAGGTTTTTGCAGTATGAGCTCTGCCTGGCTAACAACAATGAAGCCGACATTCCAGGCAGAATGGTTGGCGCTACCTCCCAAAATAAGCCATCAGGTACTTGAAAAGCTTTCCTTATTGACTCAAGATCCGCGCCCGGACGGTGTCGGGAGGAAAAAGCTCAAGGATTTTGGGGGGAAGCTTCACCGAATGCGCTGCGGCGACTACCGGATTTTTTACACTTTCGAGGAACCATACGTGAGCCTCCTTGCTCTTCGTAAGCGTCATGAACATACCTACGATGAGGACATTGAAGCAGAATCGCTTGGAGGCCTCATTATTGACACGCCGGTTGTAGAGCAGCAAAAATCTGTAGGTTGGGAATCCTTCCTAAAGCCAGTTAACCCCCAAACCACTCAACTGCCAGAACCAATAACAGCTGAATTGCTTTCCCGGCTTCGGATACCAGATCACTTTCACAATCGGCTCACACTCATCCAGACAAGGGAAGCACTTTACGAGTGTCCAGGGGTTCCCGAAGAGCATTTGCTTATGCTTGATGAGGTTATGTTTGAAAGATCGTTTGAAGAAATAATCCAGCAACCAGATTTTTTAGCCAACGATGTATCTGACTTACTGAAATTCAAGGAAGGAAGCCTGTTGAGTTTCCTTCTGAAGCTCGACCCGGAGCAGGAAAAATTTGTCTACTGGGCCATGGACTCCAAAGGGCCGACTATGGTCAAGGGTGGCCCAGGGACAGGGAAAAGTACAGTGGCACTCTATCGCGTTCGTACCCTGATGGAAGCGATACGATCAGATACCCCCGTTCGTGTCCTCTTTACAACATATACGAACGCACTGGTGTCCTACTCACGGCAGCTACTCTCGCAACTGTTGGGTAGTAAGGTCGCCAGTGTCGAGGTCCGAACAGCCGACAGCCTGGTTCATGCCATCGTCAAAGGCAAGTCTGGAGAGGTTAACATACTCCCACCGGATCAGGAGAAGACAATCTTCCAGCAGGCCATCGACAAGACAGATTTTGGGGGTGGCAGCCTGGCGAGGCGGTCACACATGGATCTTATCACTAGGTTGGGCATCGAATACCTGATGGAGGAAATCGCAGAAGTAATCGAGGCAAGGGGACTGACCACTGTAGATGATTATCAGTCATGTCCAAGGGGTGGGCGTCGGATACCACTGAATGCCAACCAACGCTCGACGGTTTGGCAGGTAAGGGAAAGTTTTATTCGGTGCATGGCGAGAGCGAATGCAACGACCTGGGCAATGCTCAGGCATCAGGCCGCACAACTGGTAAAGGAGGGACATGGCCCCAAGCTGTACGATGCCGTGATTGTTGATGAAGCGCAGGATCTGGATCCCGTTTCACTCGGAATGCTCGCCAATCTTTGTAAAAATCCGAACCGTTTGTTTGTTACCGCGGATGCCAACCAGTCGATCTACAAAAATGGCTTCAGTTGGTCCGATGTCCATGACTCATTGCAGTTTCGGGGGCGAACGGGCGTTTTGAAGACCAACCACAGATCAACAAAGGAAATAGGTGAAGCAGCCAAGGACTATCTGGGTGCGGAGGCCATTGATGAGATCACCCCCCAGGAAAGGCAATACAGTCATACCGGCCCGTTACCTGCAGTCAGGAGAGTAGTTAATGAAGAAGACGAGGCTTCTTTGATAGCACGTTTTTTTCAGGGAGCATCCAAAGAGCTTCGATTCGGGATATCGGCATGTGCTGTGTTGGTGCCAACTCAAAGGGCAGGAGAATCTCTGGCTGCCAAGCTATCCAGCAAAGGGATTGATGTTGAGTTTATGTCCGGCAAAACCTTAGATTTGGAAAAGCCCGTAGCCAAGATAATAACACTTAAAAGCTCTAAGGGACTGGAGTTCCCAGTGGTCGCTCTATCAGGATTCTCACAATCGATATATCCAAAAATCGTTGACACGTTAGCAGGGGATGTGTCTGCCGAACGGACCTCTCGTGAGAGAAGAACTCTCTATGTAGCAATGACCCGTGCCATGAGGGCGCTATTGATACTATTGCCTCTTGGTAGACAAGATAGCCTTTTTGAGGGTTTTGATGGCTCCCTTTGGAATATTGGTGATTAGCATTCGGCTAAGCACTTTATGATAAAACTATTGGCTGATTTAGACATGGCTTAACCTGAAGTTGTTGAGGTTGTCGCTCTATAAGTTGGTTGGCGAGAACAAGTTCCCAGGCCATAAGATAGGCCGGAGATGGCGATTCAGTAAGGAAGGATAGCTGGCTGAGGGAAACGAATAAGCAAAAATAATCAATGTCATCAATCAAGGGCGTTACGAGTGACACTGCAGTTATCCCCTGAACAACAACGAGTCATATCGCACCGTGGAACCGACGTGCAGGTCGTCGCTTGTGCCGGCTCCGGCAAGACGGAATCCATTTCTCGGCGTGTTGCCGCTCTGATCGCCGAGGGGGAGCCTCCTGACTCTATCATCGCCTTCACCTTCACCGAGAAAGCTGCTGTTGAGCTGAAAGACCGCATCTACCAGCGAGTCGAAGAGGTCAAGGGTACTGACTTTCTAGGTCGGCTCGGGCCGATGTACGTCGGCACCATTCATGGCTATTGCTTTCGCCTGCTGCAGGATTACGTTCCCAAGTACGGCAATTATGAAGTGCTAGACGAGAACCGGCATGTCGGCCTGCTCAGCCGCGAGTTCCAGAACCTGGGGCTGAAGAACATCGGTGTGCGCCATTGGGAGCCGATCCGGGACTTCGCCAAGACGGTTGACGTCATCAGTAACGAGCTGATCGATCCCGCCTCGCTGTCCGGTACCCCCCTCGGTGACTGCTACCACGCGTATCTTGATATGCTGGACCGCTATCACTTCCTGAGCTTTGGCCTCATTGTGGGCAAGGCAATTGAATCCCTGCATGATCCGGTCATATACGATCGTGTCCATTCCCGCCTTCGGCACCTCATTGTCGATGAATATCAGGATGTCAACCCTGCCCAGGAGAAGTTGGTAGAACTGCTGGGGGCCGCTCCGGTGCAGGTCTGTGTGGTGGGTGACGATGATCAGTCCATCTACCAGTGGCGGGGGTCAGATGTCGCCAACATCCTTACCTTCGCCAAGCGCCGGCCCAATGTTGAGGTCATCAAGCTGGAGAGTAACCGTCGGAGTCGACCCGAGATAGTCACCACCGCCAACGCATTCGCCCAGACCATTCCCCAGCGCCTTGATAAAGAGATGCAGGCGAACAGACCGGCAGGATCGCCGGAGATCGTTACCTGGTGTGATGATACCCAGGAGGATGAAGCCCGCCAGATCGCCCAGACGATTCAGCGGCTCTATGCCCAGGGGTATCGCTACCGGGATATGGCTATCCTGTACCGATCCGTTCGCACCTCAGCACCGGGTCTGGTGGACGTGTTGGAGCAGTTCAACATTCCGTTCTCCTGTGGTGGGCGCACCGGTCTCTTCATCCAACCCGCGGTCAACCATTTCGGTGAACTTATGGCCTGGTTCGCTGATGGCAGCTGGAAAGATGAGCGATATGGTCAACAGCGCGATGCCAGCCTGGATAATGTCGTAGCCGGCTTGAATGCACACTTCGGTAATGGTGGCGAGATCCCCGGTCTGCGTAAGTACCTTGAGGACTGGAAAGCTTTCCGCCTGCGTAATAACCGCCCCATCAGCCTGGTCGGCGACTTCTATAGGTTGCTCAACTTTCTGGGTGCTCACGAGATCGACGTAGATACTCCTTTGGGTTCTGCCCTGTTCGGCTCCTTCGCGCGATTCTCCGAGCTGCTGGCTGACTTCGAGCACGTTACCAGGCGTGGTCGCTACGTGACTGAGAATGGGGAGCGTGTCTTCCGAGGCGGTCAGGACCGGGGGAAACCCTACTACCAGAAGCTGCATAACTACCTGCTACATTATGCCCGCGACGCCTATGAAGATTTTGAAGGTGAAGAGATTTCGGGTACCGATTCCGTAAGCATCCTGACCGTGCATCAATCCAAAGGGTTGGAGTGGCCGGTGGTGTTCATGCCGGCATTGACCTCCCAGCGCTTTCCCTCGAAGTTCGCCGGCCAGAGTCAGACCTGGCTATTGCCGGAAACAGTCTTTCCGGTTCGTCTCCGGCAGCGTTACGAGGGTGGAGATGCCGACGAGCGCCGCCTGTTCTACGTCGCCATGACCAGGGCACGGGACGTGGTCTACCTGTCCAATTTCCAGCGGATCAGCAAGGCAACCAAGCCGTCGCCGTACCTGAAGGATGTGGCTGAGCGCACTGGTGGAATAAGAACCTATGATCAGCTGCCGATCCCCGCTCCGCCGTCGGATACGAAACAGAAAGAAGCACCTCCGCTGGAGTTGAGCTTTTCAGATATTGCAACCTTCGAGGATTGCGGCTTCCGCTATCGCTTAGGCAAGTTATTCGGCTTCCAGCAAGAGCTGGCTATCGAGTTGGGTTACGGTAAGGCGCTGCATCATGTCTTGAGGCAGGTGGCTGAACAGGCTCGCAGTACTGGTGAGATACCGAATCCTACCGAACTGACGACCATCATTGATGAAGAATTCTATCTTCCGTTCGCCGACAATCCGACCTTTACCCGGATGCACAAGGCTTCAGGGATGCTGGTCAAGAACTACGTTAAGGACTACTCCAGTGACCTACGCCGGGTCTGGGAGATCGAGCGCCCCTTCGAGGTTCACTTGGAGGACGGTATCCTGGCCGGTCGTGCCGACATCATCCTGGATATGGAGGATGGGAAGATCGGGAAGCTGGCCATAGTGGACTACAAGACCGCCACCGATCCGGTACGTGATGAACGATACCACCTCCAGTTGGCGGTCTATGCCGCTGCAGGTCGTGGTGAAGGGCTCGATGTCTCTGCCGGTTATCTCCATGAGCTCAGGGATGGAACCCGGCATGAAGTGGACATTAGTGACGCCAAGACGAGTGCTGCGCTGACTACGGTAACCAAGTCAGTTAAAGGAATACGAGGCGGAACGTTCATACCTTGTTGCCTGAAAGAACAGTGCGAACGGTGTGATTATAAATTGGTATGCAAGCATAACGCTGCACCATCTGATGCGATATGAGTAATTCGTTAACGGTAGGTTAAATGGAAGGTTTGTATGGCATGGGATTTTGAAGAACTAAAAGTGTTGGTCGAAAATAAGCACGGAGCAGGACAAAGTAATTTGCTTGATCCTCTTCTTAATTCATTGTGGCGGAAGCTTGAAATTGCCCGATATCACTCTATAGAGTCCAGGCGGCTCACCGAGCAGTATTTCGGGGATGACTCATTCGAAAATTACAATAAAGCATTTAGATATATTTTTGACAGAATTAACGGAGATGAAGAAGCACGTAAATTCTTTCAAGATGCCTTTATTGCTGAAGCTAATATTGTAGCATATTCACAATCTATGCATTCTGCTTTCGATATTTTGGGGAAGGTAATCATAGAGTCTCTAAAAATAGATCATATGTTTCACGCCAATCAAAATATCTATTTGTTCACTGTTAAAAACAAGCTCAAACATCATGGTATCGCTAACAACATTGTCACAGAGATAGAAACCGCTATTAATAATGACTCATACAAGTACTTAAGAGCATTTGTTAACGTAAATAAGCATCTATGCCTTCTGAGAATACCACATACAGTTGAAATGAATGCAGCATCAGAAATTCCCTTTGGTATGAAAATAGAGCCTTTTCTTTACGAAAATGAGCATTTTCAAGAAAAATGGGCACGATATTTTGTAACTGAAGAGTTTAATGAAATATCAGAAAGTATTGTAAAAATCGGTAATTCTATAAACGATCATCTGAAAATATAACAAACTAGAGGTGCTGAAAATGGCGAAGAACAAGGGCACGGATAATGGAATTAACACAACTGACTATCGGCATGACGGCGAGAAGCGGAAGAATATACCGCTAGCCAAGATCGCCGCCGAAGGCCAAATACCCAAGGTTAAGAGAGCGAAGTATCACTACAGCCCTCACCTCTCTCCGGAGTTGCGGTTTGACCCTACCGGTAATGCTGACCGTGTTCTCAGTATCAAGGAGAAGATGAAGGATACCCTGACCAAGGAAGAGTTGTCGCTGCTGGACAGCGCTCTGAACAGCCATCAGCCCTGGCTGGAGTGGGCGGAGAAGAAGGAACAGCATGACCGGAAGTTCTTCGAGGTTGATCCGATAGCTCTCCACATCCACGAGCGTGTATCAGCGCAGGCAATGATGAAGATTGCCGCCCGCCAAGATGTCCAACGTGACCTGTTCGCGGATCCCCAGCAGGAGTACCAGGAGGCGGTTAAGTTCTACAAGCATGACGTCGACTGGGCAAATAGGATGATTCTCGGTGATTCACTTCAAGTTATGACTTCTCTTGCTCGTCGGGAAGATTTGGCGGGAAAGGTTCAGATGATCTTCATGGACCCTCCTTATGGGATAAGATTTGGTTCTAACTTTCAACCTGAGATAGGTAAAAAAGATGTAAAGGATAAGGAATCAGACCTCACTAGAGAGCCTGAAATGGTCAGAGCTTATCGTGATACATGGACACTGGGAACTCACTCGTATTTGTCATACCTACGGGAGAGAATGTCATTGGCTAAAGAACTATTGACTGAAAGTGGGAGTATTTTTGTTCAAATTTCAGACGAAAACCTTCATCGAGTTCGCATGTTAATGGATGAAGTTTTCGGCGTAGAGAATTTTTGCGCCATAATTCCATTTCGAAAACGACTTATGCCTTTAGGTGCAACACTCCTTGAAGGGATGTGTGATTTTCTAATTTGGTTCTCGGTTTCGAAAGAAAAAGTGAAATTTCGACATCTTTATCGACAATCTCAACCCTCGGCTGAATCTCGTTGGACCAATGTCGAAGAAATTGACGGATCAAGGCGAAAACTCACTAAAGAAGAAAGAGATGATCTTTCATGTTTACCAGATGGCGCTAGAGTTTATAGACTTGTCTCGCAAAGAAAACCTGAATATTTCCCATCCAATGATTATGAGTTCACCTTCCAGGGGAAACCATTTCGTCCCCCTCGTGGTGGATGTTGGATGGCGAGTAAAGATATAATGGAGGTTCTTGCTAAAGCAGATCGTTTAGAAGCAGAAGGAGATAACCTTAGTTATATCCTTTATCACAAGGATTTTCCCTACTCAAAAATTACTAACTTTTGGGTAGATACTGCTCCTGTTCAAAATAAACGTTATGTAGTGCAAACTGCAGAGCAAGTAATTACTCGTTGTCTTCTGATGACGACCGATCCTGGTGATCTTGTACTTGATCCTACATGTGGTAGTGGTTCCACAGCTTTCGTCAGCGAGCAATGGGGGCGACGTTGGATAACCATTGACACCAGTCGTGTAGCAATTTCTCTTGCAAGACAGAGACTATTAACAGCATCTCTACCCTTCTATAGAATAAAAAATAGTTCCCAGCATGATTCAGCTAATCCAGCATTTGGATTCGAATGTAACAAAATCCCGCATTTAACCCGAAATAGTATTGCGCAAAATTCTTCATTGATCCCTATATTTTCAAAACACGAAGAGATAATGGCTAACCAATTAGCTAATTTGAATAACATTTTCAAAGTTGAAGTATCTCAGTCGTTACGTGAAAAGTTAGTGGTAAAATTTGCTGAATTGGAAAAAAGAATAGGTAAGAAAAATATAACTGATTCAGATCAAAGGCGATTATTGCTACCTAAAGATGGTTGGAACGAATGGAATGTTCCTTTTAAATCTGATGAAGACTGGCCAAGTAGGTTGTCTGATGCTTTATCTGAATATCGCTCAGCGTGGCAAAATAAAATGAAAGAAGTTGGTGATTGCATAGCAAAAAATGCTGAGAAAAGTGAGTTTGTAGATCAGCCTGAAATTGTACGAAATGTTGTCCGGGTTACTGGACCTTTCACGGTTGAGGGTGTAAAGCCTGAAGAGTTGTCATTGGATGAAGATGGTCTATTTGATCCAACTCCTAATGAGTTTGAGGGTGATGATGTTGAAGTGCCTATTCAAGTTGAAGGTCAGAATATAATATCCTACCTTACTCAAATGGTAAGCCTGATTCGAATGGACGGAGTTACCTTTCCCAACAATAAGCACATGAAGTTTTCAAGAATCGAACCACTGTTCGAGCAGGGATCAGGTTCTACTCTCCATGCGGAAGGTGCCTGGGATGGCACAGATGATGGCGAACCGAACAGCGTAGCCATTGCCTTTGGCCCACAGTATGGCCCCGTCACTGCTACACAGGTGGAAGAATTAGTGCGGGCCAGCCGCCGGTATGACGAACTGGTCATCGCAGGATTCAGCTTCGATGCTGCCGCTGCAGCCGCCATTCAAGAATCTCAGCATCCGAAGTTGAAGATTCACATGGCCCACATCCGACCTGACGCCGGCCCTGGTATGGCAGGGTTGCTGAAGGACACACCCAATAGCCAGCTCTTCACAATCTTCGGTCAGCCTGAGATTGAGGTGAACCCCACTACTGACGGCGAATTCAAGGTCAAGCTGCTCGGGGTAGATATCTATGACCCGCTCAAGGGGGAAGTGAAGTCGTCCGGCGCTGATAAGGTTGCAGCTTGGTTCCTGGACAGCGACTTCGACGGGCGCTGCTTCTGCATTACGCAGGCGTTCTTCCCCAACCAGGATGCCTGGGATAAGATCGCCAAGAGTCTTGGGTCATCGGCAGATACCGCCGCCTTCACCGCATTCAAGGGTACTGTTTCTCTTCCTTTCCCAGCCGGTAAGCACAAGCGAATTGCTGTGAAGGTAATTGATCCGCGTGGTAATGAAGTCATGGCCATCGCTCAGCTCGGCGACGAGCGATAGGGGGCGATCATGGCAAAGGCGAAAACAACAACGGAAGTCACTCCTGATGGCTGGGCACCAACCCAAGCTGTTGATGATCCCATCCTGAATAGCCCCTATGAGGAGCCGAAGCAGTACTGGCGCTATGCTGACGGAGTACCGCATAAGGTGCCAGGGCGCAGGCCGGCACGGTACCACTTCAAGGACAAGCAGACCGGCGCTGCACAACAGGACCTTTTCAAGATCGAGACAGAAGACGACTTGCCACTGATCAACGCACTCCGTAAGGACGTCAAGCGATGGCGTGATTCTGGTTATCGTGGTGCATCTGCTGTTACCAAGGAATTGCTGACCTGGTGGATACGGGAAGATCGACCGCGACGGCTCTTCTTCTGCCAGCGGGAAGCGGTGGAAACGGTCATCTACCTCCTGGAGCTTGGCATTCCAGGGAGATTACGGGCATCCGGATTTCAAAATTTTGAGGTGGATGCTGATAACATCTCGCTCTTGTTGAAGGGTGAAAAACCTAACTTCGATAACCTCGGCGAAGACTTCTTCCCGCGCCTCGTTGATCCCGCGTCTGATGCTGGACTCCTGGCGCTCCGTCGGCTCGGCTGCAAGATGGCCACCGGCAGTGGCAAGACTATCGTCATGGCCATGCTGATCTCCTGGGCTTTCTGCAATCGCGGTCGCAACCCTTCCTCGACCAGCTTCCCCAATGCCGTGCTGATCTGTGCCCCGAACCTGACAGTCAGGAAACGGTTATCTGTGCTGCGCCCAGATGATCCTGACAATTACTATGACACGTTCGACTTGATTCCGCCCAAGTACCGGGAGTTCATGAACGCAGGTAAGGTGCTGGTGACCAACTGGCACATCTTCGCCCCGAAGGGTGAGCATACCGAAGGCGGTAAGAGCTATGCCGTGGTCAATAAGGGCGAGGAAACGCATGACGCCTTCACCCGTAACCGGCTCGGTGAACTGGCGCAGAGGCTCCCGATACTGGTTCTGAATGATGAGGGGCATCACTGTTGGCGGGGTAAGAATCTATCCGAGACAGATGAAAAAAAGGCATTGAAGGATCGCAGTAAGGAAGAGCAGGACTTCTTGAAAGAAGAAGCCGAAGAGGCCCGCATCTGGCTGGCCGGTCTGGATCGAATCAATAATAGCGGGCTGATCGGTAAGGATGAGAGCGGGACCATTCTGCCCGGTATATCGGCGTGCGTTGACCTCTCGGCCACTCCCTTCTACCTGGCCAACAGCGGCTATCCAGAAGGGAGTCCGTTCCCCTGGCTGGTGAGTGACTTCGGTCTGGTGGATGCCATCGAGAGCGGTATCACCAAGGTGCCGCGTCTGCCGGTCAAGGATGACCAGGGGAACAAGGACGAGGCGGGCCGGCCTGATCCGGTCTACTTCCGGCTGTGGGATAGCATCAAGAAGCAGCTGAAACCGGAAGACTATATCAGCAAGACCAAGGTAAAACCCGAGGCTCTGTTCAAGTACGCCGAGGGGGCGTTGACCACTCTCCTGGCCCAGTGGAAGGTACAGTTCGACAAGTGTAAAGAGGACGCGGGCGGTAAATCCTTTATCCCGCCGGTCATCATAGTGGTCTGCGATAATACTGAAGTTGCGTCCATATTCTTCCGCGAGATCAGCGGGGAGTATGAAGAAGAAACTGTCAATGAAGAAGGCAAGACCGTTGTTGTAAAGAAATATACCGGTGGTCTGCTGCATGAGTTGGAGAACAGCGCCGCCTTCCAGCCGACTATACGTATTGACTCCAAGCTGCTCGCCAAGATTGAAGCCGAGGGAGATGAAACCAAGGACGAGGCGGCTCTGCGGCTGCGCGAGTTGATCGACACGGTCGGCAAGCGTGGCGGTATCGGCGAGCAGGTACGGTGTGTGGTGTCGGTGTCCATGTTGACGGAAGGCTGGGACGCCAACAACGTCACCCATATCCTGGGGGTTCGCGCTTTCGGCAGTCAGCTCCTCTGCGAGCAGGTTGTAGGTCGTGGCCTGCGCCGGGTCAGTTATGACATCAACCCCGAGACCGGGATGCTGAACGCCGAGTACGCCGACGTGTACGGAATCCCATTCTCCCTGATCCCGTTCAAGGGGAAACCCAAGGAAGATAAAGAAAAGCCTGATCCCGTGTACCACAGTATTTATGCCGTACCTGAACGGGATGCATACGAGATCAGAATGCCTAACGTGGAGAGCTATGTCTATGCCCTGCGGGAGGGCGGTATAACCTGTGATGTGGATAAGCTGGAAGCTCTGATCGTGGACAAGGAGCCGAATACCGTCTATCTGGCACCGACACGCGGTTACCAGGATGAAGCGACCGGCATCAAGGATACCGGCGAATTCATCCCCCAGACGCGGGAAGAATACTACAAGACTGTGCGCCCCCAGCAGGTGATATTCCGATTAGCCCAGATTATCCTGGATGACCTGGCCCAAGGTGCTGAAGGCGGTGACCGCGGGAAACTCAAGTTCTTGGCCCGGCATCAACTCTTCCCGGAATTACTCAAGATCGTCAGGGAGTATGTCCGTAAGAAGGTTACATTTAAAGAGGGCGTAGATGAACGCGAGCTTGCACTGAAACGCTACGCCCAACTATTACGCGAACGCGTCAGGGACGGCATTCTCCCGCTGGTGGCAAAGGACGATCAGAAACTCTTGCCGGTACTGAACTCCTTTGAGCCGTACACATCGACCGGGAACGTCAATTACCAGACCTGCCGGCCCGTCATGGAGCTGGAAAAGAGTCACCTGAATCGTGCCATGTTGCAGAGTAGCTACGAGAGCCAGGCGATCGAGATCATGGAAGATCTGGATGCGGTGGATTACTTCACTCCCAACGACCGTCAGATCGGCCTGATTATCCCTTATGAATATGAAGGGCACCGGCATAATTACGAGCCGGACTTCGTGGTGAAGCTGAAGAATGGGAAGCTGGTGCTGTTGGAGATAAAGGGGATGGGTGGCAAGATCTATAACCAAGATCTGGTGCCGGCCAAGAATGCCGCCGCCAGGAAGTGGGTTGCCGCTGTTAATAATAATGCGCGGTATGGAGAGTGGGTATTCGAGATATGTGAGGAGCTAAGCGGATTGAGGCAGATGCTGGAACTACATGCCGGCATAGCAGATGAGAACCGCCCCTTCCGTATCTTGGTGCCAACGGACGGTGAGCACTGGAAAACCTGTATTCCACTCATTGCCTTACAGACTGTAGTCAGGAAATCCCAGGAGAAGCAGAAGACACTGGATGGATTCGGCTCGTGGTCATCGTCCTGGGTAACCTGGGATGGTCACCCCCCCTTTCAGGACGGTATGTTCGTGGCACAGGTTCGGGGCGATGCGATGGAGCCGGATATCGAAGCTGGTGCTTACGGGGTATTCAGCAAGATCGACGGACAGGATCGCCAAGGGAAGGTTGTGCTCGCCGTTCACGGTGGGATTGATGATCCGTTTGCTGGCCGCTCTTACACCGTAAGGGAATATCACAGCGAACGCTGCGGATCGGACGGAACTGACTGGCAGCATGTGCGGGTCACGTTGAAGCCGACGAATCCAGCTGCTGCTGAATTCGTGCTGGACGTAAAGGACGAAAACGAAGTGCGGGTGTTGGCAGAGCTGGTCGGGATTTTGTAACGCTATCCCCAGGAGAGTAAGCTATGGCTGAAACACCGCATCGTCGCAGGCAAATCCCCTGGCAGGACGTAATCAAGCACCATAAGGAGATCACGCGTCGTGCAGAGGAGGAGTTTTTCTCCTTACCGACAAGTCAGACCGATTCCGAACGATGGACGTCGCTTATCGGTGCTCCTCCAGTCAACTTCGCTGGCCCATGGAAACTACAACATGCCGACATCAAAAGTGTTGGCATGCAGCGCAGTATCAAGGCGGAAGGCATCACAGAGTTTTTCCTGGGCTGTTCCTGTTGGCACGCTCTCAAAAAAGTTGGCGACAAGTGGTTTATCGACTGGCGACCAGCCGTATACCGACAGGTCGAAGTCCTAATAGACGGGGACGAGGTTATCCTTAAGCCAGCCCAGGGTAAATGGGAGTTCTCTCCTTTAGTGTTTTCACTGTTAGACAAGAAGTCTGCACATCCTGCCCACGAGCTCGATGACTGGCTTCCGCAGCTTCTCGAAAGCGCCTATAAGCACCACGAGACCACGGGAGTCGATCTCGCTGCCGCACTCATTGAGATATTCAGTCGAGACCTCCCTGCACTGGGAGATGAAATCCAGAAGCAATTCCCCCCTGACAAAAAGATTCTTAAGCCATCCCAGTGGATTCTCTTTTCCCCACCACCATCAACCGCAGCTGTGAACCAGCATCTGATGGCCGACTACAAGAGAATCGAGTCGAGGTTGGAGGCCGATGCGAAAGATATCGGCGGATTTCATCTTTTTGAGGATGTCAAGGCTTTCCCAGATCAGCAGATCGACCTCCTGCCCATTGTGGCGTTAAACGAGTCGCAACGGGTAGCAGTATCGAATATTCTTCAGGGTAAACCCGTTACCGTCATAAGCGGGCCTCCGGGCTGCGGGAAGAGTCAGGTCGTAGTCTCGGCGCTCCTGAACGCCTGGGCAAAAGGAACAACTGTCGTATTTGCCAGCAACAACAACAAGGCAGTCGATGTGGTTCGCGAGCGCATAAAGAGGTTTGAAGAGGACTTCCCCATCGCCGTTCGTGCTGGATCGCGTCGTGAGAGCAATCTGGAGGAGGCGCTTCGGCAAGCTCTCAACGTGGTCACTGACGTCGGCAGGAAGAAGGGAAGCGACGAATCCGCCAATAAGCAGAAGAAACTGAGCGACACTCGCAAGACTCTCCAGCAGTTTATCGACAGCAATATCCCTCAAAGGATCGATCAGTCCCTTAAATCCGCCATCAACGCCTACTCGAAGTATCTAGAGACATCACAACTTCTGAACGAGAAAGATCAGTCCATCAGAAAAGTTCTCACCGACATGCACTATAAGATGAAGGCTGAGTCTTTCGAAACGGAGCTATTGGCACCGTTCCGGGAGTGGCTGGACGAAGCAGATGATGTGCGTCTCTCCATATCCACAACTGAGCGAGAGCACGTTCGACTGGAAGCAGAGCTTAAACTTACCAAAACCATGAGAGATGGTGCCTGCCAGAAGGCGGGACTGGAGCCTCAGCAGATAACCAGCTGGGAATGGCTCATATCTGGGCCAAGTCCGGACATATTGCGGGTGTGGAGAGACAAACTCAGAGAGACTCTGAATAAGCCCTTAGAAGGGTCACTTGGACCGATAGTATGGGACGGTAGCTATGACCGCTGGAATGGCAGCGCCGAGACCAAGAAGTGGGCAAGTGAATCCAACAAGCACCTGACCGAAGTGCGAAATGCAGTGAACCGACTTTCCCCGATAGTGTCCCAGATCAAAGCTGCCCAGGCAAAATACAAGTCTCAACAGCAATCTCTGCACGAAAGCGGAATTCCGGATAACGTTGCCCCGGATCATACTGTAATATCATCGTGGATGGCACTGTTTGCGGAGCACACTACGGCACCTGCGTCGAATATGGACTGGCTTCCCTGGTCTCCACACAAAAAGAGAGATCGCCAACTGCAGCAACTTGAAAAACAGCTGCGGCCGGTTTTTCCCATATCTATCTGGCAGCGAATAGGAGTTTTAAATAATGAGGGGCGATCCGCTCTCGGGACCATTCTAGAGAAATGCCAGGTCTGGTCTGAGGTTCAACGGCTTTGGCAGGAGATGGAGACAAACCTTCTCGACGTGGAGAATACCTACTTTCTCATGCGTACGAAAGCAAGCACTCTGGGGTTTACCAACGCACCCAAAAGCACGGAAACAGCTGACTGGGAAGCATTCGAGACAGAGATAGCAGAGACCCTCGCAGTAGCGGAAGCCGCAGAAAAAGCCTGGAAGAAAATGGAAGAGAAGGATGCCACCATTGCCTACCTAAGATCTCTGGTGGTTGATTTTGAGTCACATGGGTCAGGAATTCCCCTTAAAGAAGAATGGAAGAAGGGCCGAGGGCTACAGCTCGACAGCGCGCTCAAGGCTTTGGGTGATACGCCGAGTGCAGAAACCCTTGTGGTGGCGCGCACGGCCCTATACACAGCCCCCCTGGATGATTTTCTCACGTGCTGGGACGAGGCGCGCAATAATGAAGAGTTACTGCGCAAGCTATGCTTGGATCTAAGCAGATTGCCTTCCAACGATCACCTGATTGAAACCTGGTGGAAAAGACACCCGAAGCCACTGCCAGCCGACATTGTGAAGTTCCCTCGACTACCAGATCATGACGACCTGTTGTTCGCTCATTTGACATCCTGTTCCGCATGGCAGGAGAGCTGGGAGCAGTTCAGGGATAATGACAGGCCTCAGCTTCAGAAAATTATTTCAGAAGAGAGTTCGTGGGCACGTGAAGCATTAGGGAAAGTGATTGAATCGCTTCCGACAGAGTATTCGGACAAAGCCAAGACGCTTGTCCAGAACGTCTTGACCAACTCCAAAAGTGATTGGCCTACAGATGAGCTCTTGAATGCGTTTTCCGAGTTCGGTCCAGAAGCCATTAAGGCGAGGATTGAGGGGATAGACCAGGAACTTGAGGCGTTATCGTTTACCTTTGCCAGGGACGAGTGGATCGGGAAACTGTCAGAAGATGTAGAACTGCAGGAGACCCTAAGCAAGCTGCTCAATAACTTCGAGCGAAAAAGGGGTAGGATTGAGGAAGCAGATTATGAGCTGTTCCGAAGTGCATTAAAAGCAGTCCCTATCTGGATCACAACCGCACAGGCAACACAATCCATCCCCTTGCTGCCTGAATTATTCGATCTACTGATAATTGACGAAGCTACGCAATGTACCGTAACGAACCTCTTGCCACTGGTCTATCGCGCAAAGCATATCGCCGTGATTGGTGACAAGGAACAGTTGGAAGCAATCACCAGCCTCTCCCCGGCAGCCGAGAATGTCCTGGCGAGCAGCTTTGGTGTCGATCACCTGCTGGACCTCCTTGGACACACGAAGAACACTGTTTATGGTGCCTTTGTGCAATGCCTCCCGAGACGCTACAGCGATGTTATAGCTCTTGACGAGCACTACCGAAGTCACCCTCTTATCATCGGCTTTGCAAATGAACATGTGTACAAGAAGAAATTACGGCTCAAGAAAGACCCCTCTCAAGGGGTGCGAATCCCCACAGGAGCCGGATTATTTTGTAAAGACGTGGAAGGCATCTGTCAGCGTGACAAACGGGGGCAAAGCTGGCAGAACCAGCAGGAGGCCGATGCCGTCGTCGAAACAATACGCGGGCTTCGGTCTGAATCACAGTTCGCCCGTTTTTCTTTGGGAGTTGTCACCCCCTTCAAAGCACAGGTTGATCTTGTTTCCGAGCAGCTAGATAAGGAAGGTTTACTATCAAACATATTGGTCGGCACTGCCCACAGCTTCCAAGGGGATGAACGGGACGTTATCATATTTAGTTCGGTCGTTAGCAAGGGAATAACTGAAGGGGCAGCAACGTGGGTAGAAAAACCGCCAAACCTGATTAACGTAGCTGTTACTAGAGCGCGAGAAGCACTGTTTTTGGTCGGGAACCTATCCTGCTGCCGGCAACAGCCGGGCATATTGGGGAAGCTAGCGGCTTATGCTGAGGAAGTAGAAACTTTACGAAGTACCAGCCAAGAGGAGCTTGAACTTTTCAGCTGGATGGTTATTCAAGGATGGGCTCCAGAAGTGCATCCTGTAATAGGAGATATTGAGGTTGACTTTACGATAAAGCATGAGGGCAGAAAGATTGCTGTAGAGGTTGATGGTACTCAACATGACTGGAATACTGTCGCGGATAGCGCCAGAGATGCATACTTAAAGGGAAAAGGATTCATGGTTATAAGAATTCCGGCAAGGGCTGTAAGAGAAGCACCAGCTGTATGCATCGAAAAAATTGAGCACGTTATGCAGACTATAAGCCAGTAAACTGAAGTCGGAATACGTTTGTCTCGGTGAGCCCAAAAGGAATATTTACATGTCAAATTGTCCATTCTGCAATATCAACCCTTCCCGCATTATCGCGTCAAACGACAGTGCCTTTGCAATTTTTGATGGATTTCCTATATCTCCTAACCACGCTTTAATCATCCCTAAACGTCATATAGCTTCGCTTTTTGAGGCGACAAATATTGAAAGAGAAGCGCTGCTTGAATTAGTAACGGAAGTAAGGGTGAATCTAAGATTGTCCCCAGCAACATTACATGAAGGGGTGGAGATTTTCCCTGATGGGTTCAACATCGGAATTAACGATGGTGCTGCCGCCGGCCAAACTGTAATGCATCTGCACATCCACCTGATACCTCGTTATGTAGGCGATCAACCTGATCCACGCGGTGGTGTACGGTGGATCTTCCCTGAGAAAGCTGACTACTGGTCTAACCGGAAATGACGCATGGCAGATGAAACCCGTTTTTATGAAATAGAGCCATCTCGCGAAAACTATTGGCGTGCAATAATTCTTTTTGGTCGGAATGTCGCATCATATAAATTTGCTTTGGCTAAAGCACTCTACGACATGAGACACCATCCAAACGAGTTGATTCGGATGGATGAATTGGCACCAGTATTTGCCAAACATATTGCGGACCACCTTATAAAGTGTGATAAACAGGCAACTTCGAGTAAAAGCCGTTTTCTTGATTTATGCCGTGCTTTCAATAAAGGTGAGATTACAGAAGCAACCCTTTCTGAACAAACTGTAAGGCTTGGTTTTCAGAATGTTATCGATGCTTTTCATAATGTACATGGGAATGAAGTTCCTACCCGATTTTTTGTTGATGAGCGCAATGAAAAATCGGGTATACGCCTTACTGACGATTTTTTTTCGCTTTCAGAAAATCCAACCATTCACGATCTTAATATTGAGACGGAAGCACGCTGGCGGCTGGTAGAGACTGCTTGGGACCTGAACGTATCAAGGCACGTTGTACAAATATCTCATGATGATACAAACAAGCTTCTTCATACGGTGACCGCCGAAAATCGCCGTGTGACGATTACATCTTCTCGTGATGCTCTGAATGGCTACCAGAAGGGGAGATGCTTTTACTGCTTCCGAAATATCACAGTTGATTCGCAATCATTTGATTTAGCAGATGTTGATCATTTTTTCCCCTACAAACTGCGGTTCTGCGCTGTTAATAAGCCAATTAATGGAGTCGCAAACCTTGTACTGGCTTGCAAAGAGTGTAATCGTGGCACATACGGGAAATTTGACAGGATCCCCAAACTTCATTTAGTGGACAGATTACACCGCCGCAATGAATACCTAATCAAGAGCCATCATCCTCTTCGTGAAACACTGATGCTACAGACAGGAATATCAGAGCCTGATCGTCGATCATTTCTCCAATCTGCCTACAATTGCTCAAAAACAACAATAATCTCCGACTGGGCTCCATCAGCCTGTGGGTCAGCAGTTTTTTAACATCCGTAAGGACAGGACAATATGCCCCTCATTATCCCCGACGACATAGAACATTACACCACCACCGGTGAAGAAGTCTTCTGCCGGTTTCTACGGAATGTCGCCAAGCCGGACGAGCGCTACATTGTCTGGTATTCGCCCGACATCAACGACTCTGAACCAGATTTTATCTTATATTGCCCAGATGTTGGACTTATAGTTTTTGAGGTAAAAGACTGGGCTATTAATCAAATCTGCGAAGTGAACCCTAAGACCTTTATAATCAAATCCGGTTCGAAGGAAGAATCCCGCACCAATCCCCACGAACAGGCGAGGGGATATGTTCACAATCTTCTGGAGTGCATTCGCAATGACGGAAAGCTGGTCAACAGGGATGGGTTCGCCCAAGGGAAGCCGAAGATCCCCATCTCGTACGGAGTCGTGTTTCCAAATATTAACTCATACGAATACAAAGAGCGCTTCTCCCACGATGGCATAATCCCGACCGCCAAGATATTCTTCTGGGATGACCTTGACCCCCATTCCGAACTGGGCGACCCTTCCGGAAGGGCTTTTCTGGATGCCCTCCGCGAAAGGTTTGAACCCAAGTTTCCCTGTCATATATCATCCAAAGAACTGAATCATCTCCGTCAGCTTCTCTACCCCACCATCAGGATCAACAGCATTGAGCGCGGCCCGCAGGATGAACTCAAGAATCACGAATACAATGTAAAACTGCTGGACCACCACCAGGAGGCTATTGCGCGGAGGATGGGCGACGGCCACCGGCTTGTCTCCGGCCCTTCAGGCTGTGGCAAGACACTGGTTCTGGTGCATCAAGCAATTTTTCTCAGGAAATACAATCCCTCAGTCAAACGCATCCTGTTTCTTTGCTACAACGTAACACTGGTGAACTACATCCGTCGCCTGCTGGCAGCACAGGGCGCACCGCTTGGCCCTGACGGAGTGGAAGTACTGCACTTTTACGATTTGTGTGAACGGTTGACCAGTGAAAAAGTCCTTCATGAAAACCAGGATATGGATTACTACAATATAGTGCTGGAGGATGCGCTATCAAAAGATTTGCCTGATTCACTGCGGTATGATGCAATCCTGCTGGATGAAGGTCAGGATTTCTCTGACCGGATGCTCCAGGTGGTAATGAAATGCCTCAACCGGAAAACTGACTTCCTAACCATAGCTCTTGATGAAGGGCAGGATCTGTACGGTCAGAAGCGCAGTTGGAGCAACGCAGGCATCAATGTGAAAGGTCGGAAGCGGCAACTAAATGTCATTTATCGCAACACGAAAGAGATCGCCGAGTTTGCCAACCGTTTTCGCAACAATAATTCAAAACCGTGTCAGGAAGACAACCTCCAACACAATCTCTTCCCAGATCCAAGAATCTCCAACGGCCCCTGCCCAACATTGAAGCAGTTTACTGATTTCGCCAAAGTCATTGATTATGTGGCAAAAGAGATTAAAACCCATGCCGAAGCAGGAGCGTTTCCCCTTTCCGAAATCGCTGTCATGTACACCATGAAGAAGCTTTCAAAAGAAAGCGGTAACACGATACCGGCCATGTTGGCATCCGCTCTTGACCGTAGAGGCATCCTCAACAAATGGCTTTCTGAAGACTACCGAGCCAAGCGTTCGCATGATATCACCGCCAACAGTGTAACCATCACTACCATCCACAGCGCCAAAGGACTCGACTTTGCCTACGTTTTCCTGATCGGGCTTGATTTGTTGGAACCGGGAGAACGCTGGCCCCGGGAGCAGATAGACAGCCTAGTGTATGTCGGAATCACCAGAGCACGGTATCAGCTTGAAATCCCATATGTCACTAACAGTGCTTTAATGGAAAGGATCGTGTCGGCTGAAAAGCCGTGCGTGAATAATAGACTCTGAAAATATTTTGCGGCATAGGGCGCTGGCTGGGGTAGGTCGGGAGTTATTCTGCCAATACTGAAATGTATTGAAGGAGACTCCATGGCACCTGACCTAGTTGAAGATCTTCTCGTGGTCATATTCGCCACACAAAAAAGTTGTGATTATTGTTCAGTCTGCGGAGCTATTCAGGAAGAGAATGGATGTGGAGGTATGTTCTGCCCTCAATGTGATTCGGAAAAGATTAATTGTCAGCCAAGCTAAAACTATTTCAGAAGGACAGGAAAGGTAATCTGATGAAATACAAACAAATTATCAAAATGTGGGATGAAATGTGTGATATCCCTTGGGATGAGCTACCAGAAAAACGCAAGGTTGAGTTTGCGTATGAAGAGGGAAGGCTTTCCGGATATATTGATATTGCCAAGATGGCTACAAAGATGAGTGAACGTAAAAATAAATATTTGTAGTAGTTATAAGGAAAGGACATTTCAAGCTAGAGGGTAGGAAGAAGGAAATAGCTCACACAGGCATAGTTTTAATCTCTCCGGGTAAATTCCCCGAAGCTTGCTTCGATGAGAGAATCAAATTACTGCTGTGATACCCTGTAGCTTGCTGCGGGGTGGTTCATTGTAAAAGAATAAATAATACAGATGCCATGGAGATAGGGGAGCAATCTTGTTGAGAGTTAGGACTTTAAGCATAACCATATTTATTATTGTGTATATCTCTGCTCATTATCTTGTTTCACCAAGCTATGGATTCATCACACAAGAGGAAATGGAACAATTCCCGTCTATAAAATTGAATGGGACTTCCGCTTCTCTTTATGAAGGTACAAAACTAATAATGAAAATATCTGCTGACTCAATGGGGTGGGCATTCCCTGTAGACGAGATAACCTTCCGTTGCGCAGCAGTCGGATATGTTGTGAATAAGGCAATGCCGTTTGCGTTCAATGACCCTGTGGAGATTAATCTTTCAAAATGGGATCAGAGTCACCCTCGGATTTTGTTCAATAGGGGGCCAAATAAAGAATATTTGGTGAAATTTAGTGATAAAGGTAATCAATCTCCATATATTGCTTTCGGATTTGGCCAAGAGTTGGGGCATGTATTAATTGACTATCTGAAGCCAGGCTCTCCTCAAATGTGGTTTGAAGAAGCTTTTTGTGAAGCGTTAGCTGTATGGTCGCTTCAACAACTAGCTTTGGAGTGGGAGAAATCTATAGACTTGTATTACTCAAAAGCATTTTCATCAGAAGCTAAATTCTTACTATATGATATTAATCCACCTACTGAAGGGTATCCACAATGGTTTGCCAAGAATAGAGGCTATCTAACTGGTAAAATTAATGATCGAGGCAAAAACAGTATTCTTGCCATTAAACTGATTGAATATGCGAATGCAGATCCAACCTTTTTTCAATCATTCTTCTATTTACGTAAAAACTACCCTGTAAAAGTAGTAGATTCCATGGAGTGGGTTTTGAAGCGATGGTGGGAAAACTGCCCGGATCACTTGAAATCAGGGCCAGAAAGAGTTGCTAAACTTCTTGGAATAAAATTCGCTGAGGAGATATATCGATGAGAAGAGATCATAATGAAGGATATCCTTGGGATCATAATATAATTCCAAATCAAGATGGTTTTATAAACTCATTGATTATGGATGGTAAATCGCTCAATTTATTAGTTGATGAGTTTGTTAAGAAATTTCCTGAATATAAAGGAAGTCATAGAGGCAGAGTCTTGAGACATGTCAATCATCTTGTGAAAGAGCATGATGATTTTCCTTATGTATTAGTTGAAGGCTACTTCAAAGTGAAAAACTAAATCTTGCACTCATATACACGGGGGAGTAAAAAATGGCGCTGACCGTCGAAATCAAAAATAACAAGCTCTGCATTGAAATCGACTTGGAAAATCCGACACCGTCAGCATCCGGAAAAACTCTCGTGGTCGCTAGCACCAGAGGGAATGCAGTAACTGATGCAATGGTTGATGGAAAGCCAGTTACCATCGGGTTGAATGCGTACATCAAACCGTAATGAAGGCAGAAGTCTATTCAATAACCTACCGGATGCCACTGACAAATACCCAGCAGGCCAAACTTGACAGAAAATGGCCTGATGGCTCGCCTTTCATCACCTACGAGAAGATTGATGCCCTGCTTGAGCCGCTTCCGGTAGAAGATGTCTATTGGTCAGCTCAGTCAGGGCAATTTCTCTACTTCACTGTTCGTGGAGATGATATAGAGGGTACGGTTGCAGAGATTATTTATCGCCTACAGGAAAAGCTTGGTAAGTAAAATCAGGAGTCAGTCTTATGGAAATCGATCGCCGCAGTTTGCGCAACCTTATAAGTAAACGAAGGAATGAGATTGAACAGGCTGTTGAAGGTACCGGTTATCTGGCACGTACTGTAATCGGTGTCGGAACCTTTTTGCTCGATAATGAAGTGAACCTCGATCTGCTGCCAGCAAAACAGCTGGCAACTTTTGAAAAATTCCTCAACCCTCTGCTGGAAAAACCCAATAACAGGACTGACTGATAACATGGGAAACTACACCACCATAATCATAGACTTTGAGACTACCGGGCTGTCACCGAATTATGGAGACCGGACGATAGAAGTCGGTGCTGTCCTTGTTTCCAATAATCAGATCGAGGAACGTTTCCAAAGTCTTATGAATCCTCGAATAAAGATATCAAGTTTCATCGAAGACTACACCGGCATTACCAACAGAATGCTGTCTAAAGCCCCGGATATCAACGACGTGATGAAGAAACTGAAGTCATTTATCGCGAGGCATCATCTCGTTGCTCACAATGCCTCTTTCGACTCAAGATTCCTTGATGCTGAGTTTAGTAGGATTAACCACAAAAGAGTCAATGAGTTTGCCTGTTCCATGTTGATTTCGAGAAGGCTCTACCCTAATGCCCCGAATCATAAGCTTGAAACACTTGTACGCTACAAAAACTAAAACAGACGGCATACATCACAGAGCGCTTGCGGATGCCGAAATGACAGCACACCTCTGGATCAATATGATTAACGACATAAAGTCAGACTACTGCCGAAAAGATGTCCCATTCGGACTCATGCAGCAACTGGCTAAGACAGCGAAAAAGAAAGTTCCCCAACTTTTAGCCGTGGCAGGAGCATAGCCTGACATGTGCGGACGCTTCGTCATCGACTTCAACCCAGAGATATTGACTGTAGTGTTCGGAGTTGCGGATCCCCCGCCAATTGCCACCGTTACAATATCGCTCCAACCCAAACGGCTCCATTCATTCGCAGTTACAGCGATAAAACCCTTGCCTCAGACATAAGGTGGGGGCTTGTCAGTTATATTAACATTAGAATGAAACCTTAAGACTACATTTCAATTACCAGCTGCCGGTCGTACTGCGGATTGACCTCCACATCCTTGTAACCATAGGGATTCACAACCACCCGGGTTTTGCCGAGAGAGTAGTCGAACGAGTTGTGGGTATGGCCATGAATCCAAAGATCGGGGCCATGGTCGATAATCTCATTGGAGAGATCGGTCATGAAGGCGCAGTTGAGGCTGTCTCCCCGGAACCGCTGATGAATCGACTGGGGTGATACGCCATGATGAGTCACCACGACCGTTTTCTTATCTCCGGCGATTGCCAGTGCCTCGAAGATATAGTGTTTTGATTTCTGAAACAGATTTACCGTCTCTTCCGGCATGAGTCGCGTTCCATCTGCCTTTTTGATCAAGACAAAGTCGTTCATGTTCTTCCGGGCGTACTGCATCTTGAAGAAATCTTTCCCGAGAAAATCAGTCCAAAGTGTTGTCCCGATAAACATGACACCATTGATTTCAACTGAATCGTTTTCAAGAAAATGGACGTTCTTGGGGAGCGACAGTTTGGCTTTCAGCTCCTCGATGCGCCCGAAAAAATCGTTGTGATAGAAGAAGTGGTTACCTTCGACATAGATGACGGCAAGGAAATGCTTGGCTAGGAGACTGACAACCTTGAGCCAGGTCTCTTGGCGGTGAGCCAGACCGATATCGCCGGCAACCAGGGCAATCGTTTCCTTATCAGTCGGCAGCGGTGGGATTACCATCTCCAGGATGCGGGGAATCTCGTTGGGCTTCCAGAATTCAGCATGAATATCGGAAAAGGGACGGACAAGCATTGTTCTCTCCAACACAATAAGCAGATGCCCAAAGTATCCGGTAATATACCTGAAAAAGGTGTGAGTTCTGGATAATTATACTAATGGAGCATGTCAGTCAAAAAAGCAATGCCGCATGAATGTACCATTTTTGTACTCGAAAATGCGGCATTGAGCAGCGTCAGTACCACCATAGCATATTGCAGAGACGGTATACTTAAATCACTACTTTAATTGCTTTTGTATGTCGTGCTTTTCGGCGTTCCTCAACATGACTGTACTTTGCCGCAGTTGCAGTATTGGAGTGTCGTAATGTCTCCTGCACTACCTTTATGTCTCTAGTTGCCTGATATAGCAGGTGACCGCAGGTGTGACGCAGTGCGTGGCAGGATAGTCCTTCTTTCTTTATCCCGGCTTTACGCAGATACCCGTCAATAACTGAGTTGACTCCGATCCGACTAATTCTACAACGCGAATTTCCACCCTTACTTATTGACACAAAAAGCGGCGTACCATCCGTGTCAGACTCTACATCGCCTAAATGCTCAAGATATTGGCTGATAACGAGAAGGGTATCCTCACATGGGTAGATGTAAGCATCTTTACCTTTGCCGTGAACGAGCATTCTGGCTTCTCCCGGATCTTCGATATGTTCGATGTCATCGATATTCGCTCGGGAAATTTCGACTCGACGCAAACCCTCTATAACCATAAGGGCAATCATTGCGCGATCTCGCAGCGCTCTGATGCTATCATCATGCGGGATTACCCGGAAAAGAAGTTCAGCCTCGCCGGCAGTCAAGTGGAGAATTCGCTCTGAGGCCTGACGTTCTCTTGGTGCTTTCACATCTGCCGCAGGGTTCGTAGCGATCAAGCCTCTATCCAAAGCTGCTTGATAAAAACGCCTCATTGTTGTCAACTTAAGAGAGATTGTCGCGTGTTTCGCGTCGCATCCCACTAAAAACTGCCGGTATAGCTTTGCATCTTCACGACCGGCCCGTCCAGGATCAATTCCATTTTCTCGACACCATTGAATCCATTGACCGATATGGCAAAGATATGTCTTTATAGTGTCGTCTCGGGCATCGCCATTGGCGACATCCAGCTTGAACCATTCCGAGGCAATGGTCATCAGCGACTTGCTTTTTGATTCGCCGAGTACGGGGAGCAGAATGTCTTGCATGGAATCTCCTGAAAATTACCCCTAAAAAAACGGCTTCCAAATTTGCCCTACAATCGATTTTCTCGGACTGGGTGTACCCTAGGTAACCCCCAGAATTTCAGCCAAGGTAATTTTGGACAATCAGATACCGATTTTTACGACTGTTTATTACTATACATAATTAACCTTATGTATAGTAATAAATAATCTATATTTGTCAATATTGAAACTGTCCGTGAATAAATGCATGCAATGTCATGTACTGTATGTACAGTACACAATCTAGCGATGTCGAATATTCTGTTTTATAATGCCAGTTTCAACTATACGGATGACAGGTGGTGTCGTTTTCCACCCAGAGTCAGATCGACCGGTGCATATCCGACAATACCCGCCGATATAGAGTCGTTGGAGTTTGGGTAGTGCCTCAACTGCCGGGTGCGATTCACCACCCGAACCGCATCCGGCAACTGTCAGTATCATTAACAGGACAACCCAGTTCCGGATGATAAGTGCTGCTTCAGCATAATAGGCTCATCCATTCTTAACCCACCTGAGCAGCCAATATCCGATCATGGCAGGGATGGCCGAGGGGAGCAAAAATGCCCCTAGGCGGAACCTCAACCCGAAAAGCATCAGCAGCATCCCGACAATCAGCAAGATGACACCAACAATCATGGCAAGTCCCTTTTTGGCTTTTTCCGAAAATATCGGTTCACATTCACTCATTGCAACTGCTCCGCCCCTATGGTCTGTGGTAAGCCGATAGCGCGATCATGGTATTCAATCCGGATAGTCACTTCGATATACGTAGGTTTGATGCACTCCTATTCCGATCAGCTGGCGATTGATAGTAACCATTTTTTTTAACATACAAGTACGCGATATAGATGCACGGAATGATTACAAATAGTCCTAACGGGAAAAAAACTGATTGCAGCACCAACTACAGCGAGGCTGAGGATTATCACAATCAATTTGCCTAGAAGGCCTAATACTGTACCAGTACAGAAAACGATGAATGAAACGGCAATTCCAGCGACACCCCAAAGTATTGCAAGTATCGATTTGGTAACAATGCCGATCAAGCCAAGTGCCGCAAGAGCAAGTATTACAAGTATGATATTCATATAGACACCTCCCATGTGTTTTGAGTAGGTAATATCAATTGTTGTGCCAAGTTAAAAAACCATTAAATATGGTAATATAGGATGCAGTAGGAATATCAAGCCTGTTTATGTATAATATAACTTGTATTAAAATAAATTATCTTATACAAGGTGCGTATGAAAAAAATACTATTCGCTTGGATAGGCAACAATGACCTTCTTGCAGCAGCAAACGACGGCAAAACAGGAATAGGCCCGATTTGCCAGGCTGCAACCACGCGAGATTTTGCCGAGGCGGTTTTACTTTCTAATTATCCGAAAGATAAAAGTGCGAATTATTGCGGCTGGCTCTCAAAACGTGCTGATTTACCGATTAAATTAAACGTAATCTACCTTGAAGATCCAACCGACTTTCGTTCGATTTATGATCATGCGAAGATGGAAGTACGAGCATACCTGGAAAATCAAAAGAATTCAGTAGAACTAACTTTTCACCTATCCCCTGGCACCCCTTCGATGGCTACAGTTTGGGTTATACTCGCAAACTCACTCTTTACTGCCAAACTCATTCAAACCTCGTCGGAACGAGGACTTAAAGATGTTGAACTGCCATTTGATATTGCAGTTGATTATCTCCCTGATCTAATAAAACGTAAAGACGAAGAAATTGGCGCGCTTTTTGATAGGACCGACCACGATGCCACGGAATTCAGCAGCATCATGCACCGCAGCAAGATTATGAAGCGCCTTATAGCAAGAGCAATGACTGTTGCCCCCCATTTCCTTCCAGTTCTTATCCAAGGTGAATCCGGAACTGGCAAGGAACTTCTGGCTGCGGCGATTCATAAGGCAAGTTTATTCAAAGGGGAATTCGTTGCAGTAAACTGTGGAGCTATTCCTTCGGAACTTGTCGAGTCAGAGCTTTTTGGGCACAAAAAAGGGGCCTTCACTGGAGCCACAAGCGACAAAGCAGGCTATATTAGGGCAGCTAAAGGAGGAACACTTTTTCTTGATGAAGTTGGTGAACTACCCCCAGCAGCACAGGTCAAACTTCTGCGGGTTCTTCAGGAGGGAACTTATTCTCCCGTTGGGGCGACAATTTCAGAAAAGACGGATGTACGAATAATTGCTGCCACTAACCGGAATTTAGTTGAAGAGATTAGTGCAGGTAGATTTAGAGAAGATCTATTTCACCGTCTCGCTGTAGCAATCCTGCAAATCCCGCCTTTAAGAGAGCGCGAAGGAGACATTGGACTTCTTATCGACTACTTGCTTGACAAGGCAAATGAGAGGCTTTCCGCCGGCAGAGATTACTCTCCGAGAAAGTTGACAGCTGCTGCCAGAACGATTCTTCTTCAGCACAATTGGCCCGGAAATGTTAGGGAGTTGCAAAACACCATGATCCGAGCAGCGCTCTGGGCCAGTAGTAATCTTTTAGAAAGACATGACATTCAAGATGCTCTGTTGCCAATACCTCAGCGAGATAAAAAAGGTGATGTTCTCGGACGACCGCTAGGGGAAGGACTTAACTTAGAAAATACTATGGGAGAAGTCGCCCGACATTATTTAGAAAGGGCCATGAAGGAGTCTGGGGGCAACAAGTCTAAAGCGACAAAACTGTTAAACTTCAAAAATTATCAGACATTGGATAATTGGCTAAAAAAGTATGGTATTGCTGTAACAGTAGATGAAGAAGATTGAATATTTCAATTAGTTATCCATAACAAGTCAATAAGGAGGCTACGCTCATGTTTGATCCCGCAAAATTTACAACTTCTGCTCCTAAACCCCTCCCAGTCTGCTTGCTTCTCGATGTCAGTGGAAGTATGTCCGGGGCCAAAATCGACAACCTCAATAAAGCTGTTGAGGATATGCTGGATACATTTGCGCATGAAGAAAAGATGGAAACCGAGATTCTCGTTTCCGTCATCACATTCGGAAGCCAGGTTGAATTGCATGTTCCTTATACCAAGGCTTCTCAGGTGCAATGGCAAGGTCTAAAGGCAGATGGTATGACCCCGATGGGAACCGCTCTCAAAATGGCCAAGTCTATGATTGAGGATAAAGAGGTCACTCCGTCCCGTGCCTACCGCCCAACTATCGTCCTTGTTTCTGACGGGCAGCCAAATGACAGCTGGCAAAAGCCTCTGGAGGACTTTATTTCCGAAGGACGTTCTTCCAAGTGTGACCGCATGGCAATGGCTATTGGGCGTGATGCAGATGAGAAGGTTCTTAAGCGTTTTATTGAAGGCACGCCCCATGACCTTTTTTACGCTGAAAACGCCGGGCAGCTGCATGAGTTTTTCCAGCGTGTGACCATGTCAGTGACTATGCGTAGCCAGTCAAAAAACCCGAATGTGGTACCGGCGTCAGTTGAGGTTGACGAGAATGTTGCATCAAAAATTGCAGCATCAATTGCTGTCGTAAATGATGAACAGGGTTATTGGTAGGAGGTTATATGATGGATAGGAATCAGGAACGTTTGAATTTAGCGAAGCTCATAGAAAATGAAGCATCTCGAGGTGAAGCTCAGGCCGATGCTTTATCTGAGCAGATTGAGGTTGCGCCAGAGGATGCACGAAAAACTCGCGGAGTCATAGGGTCGTTTATTCGTTCTTACAAAGACAAATCAGCTGATCTATCCAATAAAGCATGGCTCTGTATGGAATTCGCCAAATATCCGGAGATTTGGAGTAATGAAGATGAGCTAAATCAAACTGCTGGTGAAATTGTTGAGCAAGTGGAGCTATTTGATTCATCTCATCAAGAATTGGCAGAACATCACAGTAAAGGCCTAAGCACTAATAACTGGTTGGCTGAAAAAATTGAACAGGGGGCCTTTGCCAGTGGTGTCACCAATTTAGGGTCTTATGCGGGCGAGATCGATGTTGCGATCGAAACTGCAAACAAGGCAAACATCGACTTGATGTATCGAAATGATGGGCAATTGAATCAACAGCTGAATCTGGATGGTTTTATTGCCGAACAACACCATGTGGACACTTTCAATCTGGATGCCGCTGCTAAAGGCAGTGAATACCGGGCTGAAGTATTGCAACCCAAGCCGGGAGAATCATACGGGAAGAATTCTGTGGATGTAGTTATTCGAGACGGATCAGGGAAAATTGTTCGCCGTTATCAAGCCAAGTACGCAGCTGACGCTGATGCCACAGACACTATGCTTAAAAAAGGCGACTACCGTGGTCAGCGCAAATTAGTTCCCAAAGGACAATCAGAGGATATTCCCGGAAGTACCGAGAAAATTGAAATTGATGGTGTCGAGTCTAAGCCTCTTTCCAAACAAGAAGCAAAAGAAAGACAACATAAGGCGCAGGACAAGGCTGAGGCCAAGCAATATGACTGGAATGAAGCCAGCAGAATAGATATTGCCAAAAACATAGGTAAAAAAGCTGGTGCTGCCGCTTTGTTATCGGTGGGATTTCAAGGAGCTCGCATACTTGGTCGGCGGATCTGGAATGGTATTACCGGAAGAGAAAATAATAGCGCCGATGAGGATTTGCAGGAATTTGTGCAAAGTTCTCTTAAATCTGCAGCAACCTCTGGATTAGCTGTTGCTGTAACTGGCGGAGTGACTGTCGCTGTAAAAAGTGGCTGGTTAGGTAATGTTCTAAAAAATACACCGGCAGGGAGAATTGCCAACGCTGTTTGTATCGGCATTGAAAATACTAAAATTCTCTATAAATATGCAACGGGTGAGCTCACCGGTGAAGAAGCTCTTGATCAGGCAGGCAGTGCCACATGTAGCCTTGTCGGAGGTTTAGCTGGTGGTGCAAAGGGTGCAGGCGTTGGAGCTGCTATTGGAACTGCGTTGGGGCCAATTGGAACAGCAATTGGAGGAATTGTCGGTGGTGTTGTCGGCGGAATTGCGGGGAGTACCGTGGGAGAAGCAATATACGAGGGTGGCAAGAAAATTGTCACATCCGTTGTTGATACCATTAAATCTATTGGTTCTACAATTTATGAAGGTGTCTCTTCTTTTTGTAGTGGCCTATCATCAATGATTGGGTTCTAAAATGGATTCTAAGGGAATTGTTGAAACAATTCGTTCAGGAGTCTCTGGCATTCATATTCAGGGACAAGATTTTGTCAGAGTGGATGAAGAGATCGAGACGATTGCCGCCCAATTGAACTTTAGGGTTAAGGAGTGGAACTGGGGATATGGCTGGGTAGACTTTAAGACCAAGCGGGCATTTAAGCCAGATCAAGAGGTTTCTCTCTATCATGACCTTAAGGCAATTGCTGATGATGACCCTACTAGTAGAATTTATGTAATAAGGGATGCTTTCTCTGCATTGAATAATGACTCTAGAGCTGTTGCCCGACTGCAACAGGAATTGCTGAGAATAAATAGGCATTTTAAAGGCCAAGCAGCAATCTTGCTGATCGCGAAAGAAAATATTGTTTTTTCAGAAATTGTAGACTTGCTTGTTCCTTTCCATTGTCCTCCTCTTGCATCAGATCAAGTTGAGCAAATTTTTCACTCGCTCCTTACAGAACACTCCATTGATATTAGCACAGCAGTAAAGACCTCACTCATATCCATATTCTCAGGTATGGAACGAGGCATGGTTTTTCGGATTTTTGAAACACTGAAAAATATCTATGCCAGTTCTTTTCCCAAACAAGCAGTGGAAGATGCTTTAGCCTTGAAGAAGAAAGCCCTATCACAGTCGGGTTTGCTGGAGTTGGTTGATAGTACAATTAGTATCGATCAGGTTGGCGGATTGGAGCAACTCAAAAGATGGTTACGAAACAAGAAACACATTATTGACAATTTGTTGCTCGCTCAGCGCTTTGGAATTTCTGCTCCTAAAGGAGTCCTTTTAGCTGGTATGCCAGGGTGTGGAAAATCAATAAGTGCAAAGGCTGCCGCTTCATTATTCAATGTCCCTCTCTTTCGCTTAGACATTGGTTCCTTGATGGGGAAATATGTGGGCGAAAGTGAAGCCAATATGAAGACAGCTCTAAAGATTGCAGAACAGGCAAGTCCTTGTGTCCTATGGATTGATGAACTTGAAAAAGCTTTTTCAGGGGTCAACGGCACTGGAGGAAGCACGGAGATTACAACTCGACTTTTTGGTTACTTTCTAACATGGATGCAGGAAAAACCAGGTGCTGTCTTTGTTATAGCAACAGCAAATGACATTACCACGATCCCACCTGAACTATTGAGGCGTGGGCGTTTTGATGAAATTTTTTATGTTAATTTACCTATCGAGCGTGAGCGCAAGCAGATTTTCAATGTTAAAACAAAACTGTTAACCCCCCTTCCTGAAAGGCTTGATCTTGAAAAGTTGGCTAAGATGTCTGATGGCTACTCTGGGGCTGATATTGAATGCATTATCAATGATGCATTGGAGGAATTATTCCGCAATCACAAATCAGTTTTAACTCAAGATGTACTTGAAAAACACATAAAGCTCATTACGCCCATAAGTGTTGTTCTTGAAGAAAAAATTGCGATTTACCAGGAATTGTTTAAGAAGTTCAGCCTCAAAGCAGCCTCACTAGCGGAAGAAGATATCGACAGTATCGACTGTAGAAGTGAAAGTCTTGACTCATCAGAAAGAGAATTTGCCGCATCAAGTGAATTTATTTCAACTGAAAAACTTATACAGTTAATACATGACGATAACTCAGCAGTGCGTCTATCCGCACTAAAAAACCCTCAATGCCCAATTGAAGCCTTAAAAGATGTTGCCAATGCCTATGAGCCATTTGACTTCAGTAAGCCCGGCTCCTGGAGTGAAGGGCAGGTCGCAAAAGAGGAGTTTGATTTAGCGTTACAGCATCCCAATATGAGCGGAGAAATAATTCTCGACTTCTATTCACGGAATATCATTGATGATGAAAAATTATTGTCGCTGGCTCATAAGCTCGATTTGGAAGAGCGAAAAATGGCCTTTAACACTGCAAAAGTAAAATTATCTCGGTCTATTGCATCAGGTACCGTCCAGAATGTCCGTTGCCATCCAGGCGACATTGTTAAACGTGACGATATTCTTATTGAGATAGATAATGAGGGCGGGAACACTCAACAAGTAACAGCCTCTGTTAATGGGTTTGTTGCCAAGATATGCGTCAAAATAGGTGAAACCATAAGCGCAGATAAAGAAATAGCTCAACTGCTCATACCTAAAAAATAAGGAAGCGCGAATTGAAAAAATATCTAATGACCTGGTATGGGATGACTGATTTAAGGGCCGCACTCGGACTGGAACGGACTTCCGGTCCAGTTCTGGGGGCATTACTGGCGGAAGACTACACAGATGTAATCATCCTTGGATTTACGCAACCGGATAAAACCGATTACAGAGCTTATGAATTTCAGCAAAAAATAGCAAATGTTGCAGGTTCTGATCCTGCAACTGCGAGACCATTTCTTGACCTGTTTGCAAATACTGCTGAAGCACACAATCATTTTAACCAATGGCTTGAAAAGCAACTTCTGGATGCCGGTAAAAAGGTAGATGTGAGCTTTCACTCAGTGGATCTAGAGCATCTTAATGACACCGAAGGCATTTATGAGGCTGCTACTCATTCTCTGAATGCGGTAGCAGTTTTAGGAGGTGAAAAGCTGGTTACGCTCTATCTGAGCCCGGGGACTCCTGTTATGGCTTTCGTCTGGGCTTTCGCAGCCTTGAGATACCCGAACTTAAAGAAACGCCTCATTGCATCATCTCAGCCAGGGCTGCCTCCAGAAATAATCGTATTACCGAACGAATGGCTGGAATGGCATGGGAAACAGGTCTGGACAACTAATACGGATTCTGAACAGTATGATGTCATTTTTCACTTGTTTGGTGAACAAAGAATGCCCAACCTTCTTGGAGTGATCCAGTTTTCATCCAGGAAGCACATTTTTTTGAATTCAGCGCAATTCCCAGCCGACGTCATGAAGCAGTTTCTTGGGGAAGCAGAATACGGTGAAATCGCCGTGGATCCATACGAACCGGAAAATGTTCGTTCCACGATTCTGGACCAGGTAGCAAATATGCCAGCCAATGCGATGATTGGCTTTAACCTGACTGGTGGCACTAAGTTGATGTATGCTGGTGCTCTTGCCGCCTGCAAGAAGGTGAATGCTACTCCGTTTTATTTCAACAGCCGGAATAATCAAGTCGTTTTTCTCAATAACTTCAAAACATTTGACACAAAATCGATTCCGTCTGTAGAAACATTCATCAAGCTAAACTGCGACAATCTGTTTATCTCGAACGCAGGTAACTGGAATGACATTCCGGGAATTCAATCCCCATACCGAAAAAATCTGACCAATGAGCTCTGGCAGGCTCGTTCTAAAATAACGAGACTCTATAGAGAACTATCCCGGTATAATGACCGTTTCCAGCCTTTTGAGCTACAATACGGTGATATCCAAGCCAAGCTATCGAAGGATAAAAGCGCGAAGATAAGTATCGGCAAAAAAGACTTTGAGTTTACGGAGTGGCCGGATTTTTCCAAATATCTCTCTGGTGGTTGGTTTGAAGAATATATCTACATGAACCTTCAGCCCCTTGTTGATTCCGGTCTGATCAAAGATATACGCATAGGCCTTGAGGTTTCATTCAAAGAAGATGCTGCAGATAAAGGCTCGTTAAGCTTTGGTGCACAGCTAAGCTGTCTGTTTGGGGATACCTATCAGGAGCTTGATATTGTTTTCACCGATGGAAAGCGTCTCTATGTTATCGAATGCAAAGCTGGCAATGTGAACAGCGAACACGTTATGAAACTTCAGAACATTGCTCGCTATTTTGGTGGAGTAGAAGGCAGGGCAATTTTAGCCTCATGTTTTTATCCAAATAACAAGGTTGTAAAAAAGAAAATCGACGACTCGAAAAACCTTCAACTAGTATCTGGAAACAATATATTCAAGCAACTGAAGGAAATGATTCAACGTGGAGGGAGTGATCAATGAAAGTATCCCTCTATATCATTGTTGATATTTCTAGCAGTATGAGTGAGATGGGGAAAATTCATCTCCAGCGGAATTTGTGTCGTTATGCAGTTCAATTGCTATCCATAGATCAGGGAAAATACGCCGATATTGACCTCCGTTTCTATCAATGGGCACAAAATATTTCCGAGATCTCTGTACAAAGCGATAGGGATATACCTGCACTAAAGACTGAAGGTTCCACCAGTATTAACGTACTATCCGATTTCATATCACAGAGTATTAATGATACTGAGAGGCAGATGTTTTTAATTCTGTCTGACGGTAATATCGCTAATTCAGATATATTGAACTATCAGAACCAACTCAAATTATTCCCAGACCTGATTATTCGGACTGTCGCAGTCGGTGCAGATGCTGACCTGCTGAAGTTAAAGAAGCTTTCCACAAACAACAGTGTTCACCTTTCAGAGAATATCTCCTCTGCAATTGATAGCACAATATTTGGGGCAGAAGAAGATGTGGCTGCTCCGGAATCCACGACTCAGATTCTTCGAGCCAAACCGACTGAACCAGTGGAGGATTGGGATGCTTGATCAACTCTGGAACAGTTGGGGAGCCACAGCAATCGGCCCTCTACATGTTAAAGCCGGGATTCCCAATCAGGATTCTTGGATGGCACGCCGGTATAAATGGGGAAATGTCGTTGTTGTATCGGACGGCTTGGGCAGCAAGGCGCATTCAGATCACGGTTCAAAAGCCGCATGTCTTGCGGTTTTTGATGCAGCCAAGAGCTATCAGAGTAACCCTGAAGCCAGCATCATTGACGTTCTGCGCCTCATTCATGCCAACTGGCTTGTAAAAATTGCACCATTCGCTCCATCAGACTGTTCAGCTACATGCCTTTTTAGCGTTCAGATTGAAGGACGTATTACGCTGGGTCGCCTCGGGGACGGAATGATTGCTGCTTTTGGGGAAACTGAAAAAAACGCACCTTATCCTCAGCGATAACAAACAGAATTCCTTTTCTAATTACACAAACAGCCTTCAGCAGGAATTTAAACCCAGCCAGTGGGAAACTGCGACGATTGAAAGTACCGATTGCAATGCTGTTGTGCTTTGTACAGACGGAATATCCGATGACCTGTTACCCGAAAAGCAGATGATCTTTGCACAGGAGCTCTACTCCACTTATTCAGACCTGGAAGCGGAAGAAAGAAAGAGGGATCTTAAACGCTGGCTCAATGAATGGCCGGTCCCGGGGCACTCCGATGACAAAACAATTGCCTGTCTGTTTAAAAAAGGGAGCTCCCAATGAGCCAAAGGTTTAATGAGTATGTAGACGAATATCAAAATATACACATTCAGGACAAGGTGCTTGGTCAAGGTGGCCAAGGGGTCGTTTTCCGTACCAAAGACCCTGATCTGGCGATCAAGCTTGTTACAGATGAAAGTGGAAATCCTGTTACTGATGAGGAGTCGGTAGAACGGTATTCAAAGCGCTTTAAGCGTGTCCGGATACTTCCACTGCCAGACAACCTGAATATATCCGTACCTGCAGCATTGCTTCAGAATAATGCCGGTTATGTTATGCAGCTTTTGAGTGAGATGGTTCCATTTAGTCATTTCTGGCTCGATGGCAACACCGCTGAAAAAATTATGCCCGACGATATCCCTCCATGGCTCTCGGCAATGCCTGAGAGCGAAGCTAAAAAGATCATCCATTATTACAAAACCGGAGGACTAAGGCGCAGGCTTAATGCCCTCTATAAGTGCGCGTCTCTGCTGGCACGCCTTCACGGTAATGGCATGGTCTATGGTGATATATCACCCAATAATATTTTTATTTCAGAAGGGCTTGATGACTCATCGGTCTGGCTGATTGATGCTGACAACATTCGATTTGAAGTTACCGCAGGTGGCAGTGTTGTTTACACACCAAAATACGGAGCCCCGGAACTGGTTCAGGGCAAAGACGGTGGAAGACCTTCAAGCGATTGTCATGCGTTTGCTGTTGTAGCTTTTTACCTTCTTTCGTTGATTCACCCTTTTGTCGGGAAAAAGGTTGACGGAACGGATGAAGGCGACTGGGCTGATGACGAAAATGACGACGGGGATATTGAAGATAAAGCCTATGCTGGATTGTTCACTTGGGTTGATGACAACAGTGATGATTCAAACTCTTCCGACAGCGGTCTGCCAAGGTCTCTTCTTCTCACTGAGAAACTGACCTCCTTATTTGAAAGGACATTCGGTCCGGGAAGGACATCTCCATGGTTACGGCCGACTATCTATCACTGGCCCGAAGCTCTTGCTCAGGCAGTGGATATGACAGTCGCGTGCCCTGGTTGCAGCATGAACTATTACTTTGACTTCATTCACCCAGAAACTGATAGTCACAATTGTCCTTACTGCACAACTCGTAGACCGCAGATTCTCATTCTTGAGTCTTATCGATGGAATGGACCTGATAAACCATTAAACTCTCCGTGCTGGCGTTTTATTCGGGAAATCTCTCTCAATTCCGAACTGACGATACCGTGGCGAGTCTTTGACGACTTTCGAGTGCTTGATTCGGATACAGCAGAGGTGCTCATCTTTTCATCCGACAAAAGCATTCTGATAAAAAAATCTGATTATGGCAAAGCCGAATTGTCCGTTGCTGCTGATAGACATCCGCAAAGTGGTTTTCAGAAGCTCTATTCACAGATGAAGATAGACTTAGTAGCGCCAGATGTTCAGTTTTGGATGTTCGCACATTTGAGTAACCCTCGACTTGTTAAATGTTCGATCAGCGGAGGTGGGAAATGAGGCTGATGGACATAAATGCTGAAATTTCCTTTGAATTATGGATGAAACCGGAGCTATCCGGAGAGTCTCCGAATACAGGTGTGGGGTATATCGCTCCAGACAATGGTGGACAGGGGTACAAATTAAGAATCGATGGAAAGCTCTGGAAAGTGCTGCTACGGGAAGCCTCATCCGGAAAAGACCTGAATTTCCATTTAAAAAGAGGTTGTGCACATCTTGCCGAGGTAATGCAGGTTGCCAAGGATGGCAGTGCGCTCGTCAAGATCATCTTTTTTAATGGAGAAATTGTTGAAATTGGGGACGTGGAAATCGGTATTGATGAGCGCATTGAGGCAACAGCCAGAAGAAATGGTCTTCGTTTCAATGGGGCCGAAGATCTGGGCAGCGTATTAAACGAAAAATGTAAAATTAGTGTTGATGAGGAAGAATTCTTTCTGCTTGTGAGCGGTCCGGCTGCCAAGGCTGACTTTGAAGCGGATAATCAGGAGGATGAATACTCACCAGATTCTCAAACAGTTGTGCAGGAAAAGTTTCGGGAATTCTCTATTTATGGCGAGAGGATTCGCATCCCAGTTGAAAGGCGCAATGTCGATAAGGCAAAGGATATCTTTTTTGCAACCAAAGCGGTCTTTATGGATAACCAAAAGAGCGAAGGGGCGTTACGCCTTGCAAGGGGTTCCGTCTTATTTTCTGACTACACCAAGACTGGTCGTATTCGTGCCTTAGCCGCAGGTGCAATGAGTCAGCTTACCAGGGAAACCGGGAGCTACTTGAAACAGTGGGATCAATACGGCGCGATAGAAGGTGAAATGCTGCTGGCAAGGGCAAAGGCCGTCGGCAGAATAGACTACCATGGTACAGAGCAGACAAAAAAAGGAGTTAAGTTCTTTGTATCGTCTATTCCTGATCAGCTTAACGAGGGTGATGAGATAGAGATTACTTCCGAGGTACCTTTGTATATCAAAAACCCTAACCTCACATGGGAAGAATACAGTAAAGCTCTGGAAAACGAATTCGCTTCAAAGAAGGATCAGAAAAAAAATGTTGCTGAAAATAATACAGCTTCTGTTTATGCCCCGATCCTTAATCTCTCGAAAACAAGCATAGAGCTGGATTTGCCTTCAGTTCCGGTTGGCCAGGTTTTTCTGATTCTGTCCATCAATGGGGACAAGATTCAGATTGAAAGACGAATGCGGGCTCGATCAGCCATATTGGAAGGAAGGTGTGCAAATCCGCTTCTCGGCCTGCTGATTGAAGAAGGAGGAACTCTTCCAGACATACAGCGCGTCACGAAATTAAAGCCTTTGACGTCATTCGTGAAAGAGAAGATTTTTAAGCACCCTCCCACAGATAGGCAGATAGAGGCTATCGACGTCGCATTGAACACCCCGGATATAGCTCTTATTCAAGGGCCCCCAGGGACAGGAAAAACAACAGTTGTTACAGCAGTTCTCGAAAGGCTCAATGAGGAGTATGACAAGACCAAGTCGATAAGAGGACAGATACTTGTCTCAGGTTTTCAGCATGATGCAGTCGAAAATATCGTTGCGAGGTTGAGCGTTAATGCTCTTCCGGCAGTTAAGTTCGGCAGAAGATCCGGCGATTCGGAATTTACGGAAGATGCCGTTGCAGAAAAAATCAATAAATGGTGTTCCAATGTCGCAGAGAATATCCGTAGCAAGAATCCTCAAATTAATCAGACTGAGGATCAGGTACGACTTGCGGAGCTGTTTGTTGTATATTCGTTGTGCCCATCTAAAAACAACACAGTCAATTTAATGGAACGTATTCTCGATTTGCCCAGAGACGTGATTCCTGTCGCTATTACCAATGAGGCTGAAAAAATCATCAAATCCTTGCAGTCGGGACTGAATCCGAACGATCCTTCCACTTTGCGACTCATTCGAGCCCTGCGTGTCAGTGAAGCTGCCTTTGAAGACGATGGTGCAGCAAGAGCTGTTGATTTGCTGGATAAGATCGAAGATGAACCTGCCAATCCGGATTTAAGCGCTCTTGAAAAAGCGGCACGTTGGCTTAGAGGTAAACCGCTAAATTTCCTCCCAGAGCTAAAGGAATTGAAAGAGTCGCTGCTCTATAAATATTTACCTTCGCCCGATTTCAGGACCGAAAAGCCAAGAGTAGATGTTTTGAGATTGGTGACGACGGTTTCTCAGCTTCTGGGAAAAAAACTCAATTCAACCAATAAACGGGATGCAATCTTGGCAGAGTTTTTACATGAGCTTGAAGACAATCCGGACGGAGTTCGTGAGGCTATAGAAGATTACAACTTTGTGTATGCGGCAACAACTCAGTATTCAGGCTCTGAATTCATGGCCAAAGTTAAAACAAAATTCAAAGGTGATGTAGTTAAATACGACACCGTCATTATCGATGAAGCAGCGAGGACCAGTCCGAGAGACCTACTTATACCAATGTCTCAGGCTGAAAAAAGGATAATCCTTGTAGGCGATCATCGGCAGTTGCCTCACTTGATTGATGAAGAGGTAGCCAGAGCTTTAGAAGGTGATGATTCATCCGATCCGCAGGTGAATGTCGATTTTGTTAAGAAAAGCATGTTTGAGTATCTGTTCAATCGCCTGAAAAAACTGGAGGAGAAAGATGGCATCAAACGAACAGTGACACTTGATGCTCAGTACCGGACTCATCCTCTGTTAGGTGATTTTGCCAGCAACAACTTCTATCGAAAATACAGTGAAGGTTATCGGTCTCCATTATCAGAGAATCACTTTAAGCAATACCTTCAGGGAATAGAAAACAAGGCTGCTGTTTGGGTCGATGTGTCTCATAGTCAGGGAAAGGAAGATGTATTACCAAGCCGAAGCAGGCAAAGAATTTCTGAAGCGAGGGCTATAGCTGAATACGTGAACAAATGGATTGGGTCTGAAAAAGGCTTTGGGCTCAGCTTTGGTATAATCAGCTTTTACAAAGCTCAGGTATATGCAGTTTACGACGCTCTGCAACAATATGGCATTACGGAACGCGCACAGGATGGCACATGGCAAATAAGCCAGGAATACCGGTTTCTTGAAAATGGCGAAGAGCGCCTTCGAATCGGCACTGTTGATGCCTTTCAGGGAATGGAATTCGATATTGTGTTTCTATCAATGGTGAGGTCTCAGAATATTAAAGCCTTACCGCCTCATATACGCAATGAGGAGGATTACAAAAAGAAGCAACAGAAAATTTTTGGCCACCTCATGTCTGAGAACCGCTTGTGCGTGAGCATGAGTCGTCAGAAGAAGGTTTTAGCCATTGTGGGTGACGGAGTTCTCATAAATACCCAGATAGCTGCTGATGCAGTCCCTGCTCTGAAAAATTTTTATGATTTGTGCCATGAACATGGGGTGATCTTATGAGTGCAAAACCAAAAGATCATCGTCCTAAAGTGCTCAGTTTCAGACCAACATTGGATGGATTGAACATTGCGGCCAGACAACATGTTCTCTGGCCATGCCATGCATTCAATATCTCTATTCCGCATAAGAAAAAGAGCGGTCTCAATGTTTTCGAAGAAACTGTCTTAAAGATTACAGAGATTGAATCTGGGGATACAGAAAAGATTGCACAGTTCACTTGTCTGGAAAAGGAACTGGTGGCCTTCATACAGAATCGTCTCAATCAACTTAGTCTTTTGAATGATCGCTATGAACTGTCAGAACGCGGACGGGAGATTCTGAACGAATGGCAGAATAAATCAGACGGAAATGTGGAATATACAGTGGCCACAGTGCTTATTGACCTGTTGTCAGGGAAACTTCTTCCATACGTCAGTACAGAACAACTGAGCTATAAAAAAATCTCAAGGATTGGTGACAAAGGATTTATTGACTTTCTCACCAACCCCACCAACGAGAAATCGAGAGTTAGCGCCAGAATGATACGCCCTGCAAAAGACTCTTTCTGGAAAACTGTTCCGGACTCCAATGATATCATCAGAGCAATCAGGGATTTTCAGAAGAAATATAAACGACATGCTCTTTTGAACCAAGATGTCGATCTGTATCCGCCACCGGTTCCAAAGGCTGAAGCCATATCATTACATGAAAATCCGGAACTGGTTTATTTGCACTGCCGTGTTCTTGTCCAGATTGGCAATTCTGACCTTCTGGTAACAGATGGATGCGGCTTTGGCTTCTCAGAAAGCTTTGCTAATTACCTCACTTCTCAGAACTGGCAGTGGATCATTGACTTGAAAAGTAAAGGTGTTGTTGACAGGCTGACCCCTGATCAAAGCAATGAAGAAGATGAGGATGAATTTTCAGCATCCGGCGGATTGGATAATTATCCGAGTATAGCACGCCCACTTCGACGCGCACAAAAGTATCTAACAGACGCAAAAAATATCGACGTTGATTCATCCAATGATGAGCAGGAGTTAGCCCGTTTGACCGGCTTGGCAGTTGTTTCCTTATATGAAGCCATAGAATGGTCGCTGCGATTTGTTGTCTCTGACAACCCCGTGGCTCACTGGGAACACTTGTTTTCATCGCAGTCCTACCGGGAAAATGACAAGATACTGCGCTTGTTTGCGACCAAAATTGGGTTTGATGCCTCGGGTAGTGTGAAGGTCCTACTTCAGGTGAAACCCGGCAAAATTAGAGCCATTGATCGTGGAGTACCCGAGATGCAGCCGCTATTGGCTCTGGCAATAGCTGGAGCGATCGACGATCCCAACCATCCGCTTCGCCATTTGGCCGTTGAAGACTCTGGGGGTCTTAGTTTTATCAATATTCTGAAAGAAGTCAGGGACCCGGTATCTCATGGAAACTCAATAAATTTTACACTTTCGACGGAAATCCTAGAGTGCTATCGCGACAGAACAGTTCGGCTCATTCGGGCACTAATACCGGAGATAACCGAAGGGAAAGATCCATACGTATCAAAAACCAAATATGATCGAGATATTGATCAGATCAGACTGAAGGCTAGGATCGAACTGGATAAGTCGTTGGGGCTTGGATTTGTCCAAGCTATTTCTCCTGCACTTCGAGAGGAACTGATCAAACTGACAATTTTAAGTCAGACACCTGCTTTGGATAATGAGCAGTTACAGCGGTTTATAAATATGCTTGCGTCCATTATGCAACTGTCGCTTTTTGAAGTTGTGAAAGACCGTAAGTCGTCAGTCATAAACCAAACAACCCTAAGAGATGAGGCGATTGAAAAAATCGTTCAATCCGGGTTTTATCCTGCTTCCAATAGTATTCCTGAGCAAATAAGTACGGTTAATACCAAACGAATCTATTTAGCTGTACAGGGCTCAAGCACAACGCTGGGAGCTCAACTTCTTGCAGTATTCCTGTTGGGATCAGAAAGTGAGCTGGTTCAGCTTCAAAAATCTGATCCCGCATTCGTTGATTTTGTCGCGAAATTGATTCGACTGCGTGGACACGGCAATAAACAGCAATCAGACTTTTCACGAGGCGACATGGAGCCGTTGAAATACAAGGTATTTAAATCAATCAAGATAATAACGGAGGTCTTCTAATGGGCAACAAGAACAAGCAGAACGCCCAGTCTTCTGCAGGTAACAAACTTGCCGATCAGACTTATAAAGTTATGGATGTCACAGAGGATGACCTCCTGAATAAACAGCAAGAGATAAAGGATTTAGAATATTCCCTGGACCAAAGAGAAACGGCTATTGCCCAGAAGGAACTAGAGCTAAAGGCCGCTAAGGAAGCGATAACTAAAAAAGAAGTTGAAGTGAATGACAAATGTGTCCAACTGGAAGAGATGGAGCTTCAGGCAAAAAATGATTTTCCAAAACTCTTTGAGGAAAAGTTTGCAGCTTTTAAAAAACAATTGGAGCAGCGGGAAGCTCAGTGCGTAAGCGAGTTGGCGTCACTTGAAGCCGAAAAGGAGAAATTGAGGCAGCGAGAACTAACAATTCAAAAGGATGAAATAAAAAGAGACAGTGGTTATGCAGACGACAGGGCAAGACTTGATGACGAGTTCTTTAAACTTCGTAAGATGCTGGAAAAAGAACTGGCGTCAAAACGGGCAGACGCTCTGGCTGCCATTGAAAAAGAACTTTCGGAGGAGAGGGCATCCAGAATAGCAAACTTGGAGAAAGACATAGCTGATAGACTGAAGGCTCACGAGGCGGCGATTCAACAGGAAAAGAATGAGCTGGAACAAAAAAGAAAGGTGTTCCTGAAGGATCAGGCTAAGCTTGATGAACTCAAGGATGAAATTGAGTATCAAAAGCAGCGCCTACAATCCAGCAAAGATCGCCTTGAGGAAAGAGAAGCTAATTTGAATCTTGAGGTGGATCGTTTAGTTGAGTCGGAACGAGCTCAGCTTCGAAAGAGTATTGAGCAAAAAGATCGAGAAATCAAAAGATACATTGAAGATTCAGCATCACTTCAAGAGTTGCTTAATACATACAAAAAGCTTGAGCATGATCTTGGCGAAGATCCACAAAAGGTGAAAGATGAGTTGGCAAAACAAGTTGAGACAATTAAAAGCCTTCAGGACGACCTTGCGAACCGGCCGTTATTGGCTCAAGAAGAGTTTAATAGAATAAAGTCCGAAAAGGATTCCCTCGAGCAAGCTTGCAGCAGACTATCTGAAGAAAACAGATCTCTATCTACTATCCGAAAAGGACAAGAGGAATTAGAAGAAAATATTGCAGATTTGGAGAGGCGAAACAAAATCCTGAGTGATCAAAGGGATTATATTGAGGCTTATAATAATAAGATCCAAGAAGACCTTGAAAGATTACAAGCATCCTATGAACGAGGAGAAGAAAGAGAGGAGAGAATAAAGCACATCGAGAAGCCACTTGAGCAAATTTCATACAAAGAAAGGGTGTCTGATGATGATATTTATGAGATACAGTGGCTCAACGATATTCAGGGTAAGTTCGATTTGGTTGGATTCAATTTTCCAAGTCGCATCCTTAAAGCTTTTCACACATCACTAAAGACAGCTGAATGGTCTCCGATAACTGTGTTGGCAGGTGTCAGCGGTACAGGAAAATCAAAATTACCTGAATTATATGCCCATTTTGGTGGTTTGAACTTTCTTAACACACCTGTTCAGCCCAATTGGGACAGCATGGAATCTATGCTTGGATTCTATAATTCGATTGATAACTACTTTGATGCTCAGCCGGTTTTGCGCTTTCTTGCCCAAAGTCAGCTTCCACCTTCTGAACACTATCCAAATGGTCTTTCTGACGTAATGAACCTTGTCCTTCTTGATGAGATGAACCTTGCGCATATAGAACTATACTTTGCGGACTTTCTAAGCAAATTAGAGGAAAGGCGCGGGAAAAAAACTGTGCCTAACATTCCAGTGAAAATTGGGGCAAAGCAAGATCCATATTTGATCCCTATGGGACGTAATGTCCTATGGGTTGGAACAATGAACCAAGATGAGACAACAAAGTCATTATCCGACAAGGTACTAGATCGAGGTGTGGTTATAAATTTCCCACGGCCAGAACGGTTGGAGCGGATGAAGAAGCTCTCGGATCCTTCAAGTCATGCTTCGAAACTTATTACCAAAAAGCAATGGGGACGTTGGTGGGCGGAGAAATCCAGTTTTAATGATGACCAAATCACCCCGTATAAATTATTTGTTGAAGAAATGAACACCTCGCTGTCCAAGGTTGGCAGGGCTCTGGGGCACAGGGTGTGGCAATCCATCGAATACTACATGTTAAATTATCCCGATGTGCTGGAAGCTCAGAGAAACAATGATGACGCAGGCTTGGTCAAAGCAATGAAAGTCGCCTTTGAAGATCAGCTTGTTCAGAAGGTTATGCCTAAGCTGCGCGGCATTGAAACCCGAGGCAAATCCAAATCGGACTGCCTTGATAAGATTCGAACTCAGCTGGTGAATGACGACTATACAATAATCAATGACTTTGATCTGGCTTGTGAGTTTGGCTATGGCCAGTTTATTTGGAACAGCGCCAATTATTTAAAGGATGATGAACCGGTAAATAGTCAGGAAAACGCGGAGAACTGATAAATGCCGGAACCGCAAAAATATAAGCTTACAGCAAGACAAGAACGCATGTTGTCAGATTACCATAAACGTCAGCATGCGGCCGCCGAGTCTGTTGAATCATCCATAAGTGCTATCGAATCTATAGAGTCTTTTTACAAGGCACTAAATGATCGGGATGTGATAAAGGAACAGGCTTTATTGATGCTAATGCTTCGCAGCTGGTTGACGAAAGTCTCAAGCTTCGATCCTGCTTCCGGGCAGGCCTTGCATACCAGCATCGTCGATTTTATGGGTGTTGTGGCCAAATCAAACAGGGAGGAACCTTTTGAATGTGAAAGAAAAGACCGCATTTATCGAATAGTGTCTCATACCAAGGAGGCAGTTCTGGCGATTATGGAGCATACTCGGAATAAAATATTACGAGAGTATGCCATGCTGCCAATACATGCCGCAAGGGAAGTTGACAGTAATACCGTTCAATGGATCAGTCGCCAACCGGGCAGAACACTTCGAGAGAAGCTGTCCGGCAAACCCTATGTTAAAGCAGTCAGGCGGAGATCAAGTGTTGATACGTCAGAAAACCGGCTTTTAAAAGCCTTTCTTTTCCGGCTTGAACAGATTCTCATTGAAAGGCAGAATGCTTTAGCTGTAGCGACTGAAGAGACGTGCGAGGGATTTCTTGTCGCCATTCAACGGTGGCTCAGATCTGAAGATGCCGCTGAAATCGGAACTTGGGGGAATTTGCCTCCTAATAACACACTTCTTCAGGATAAGCGTTATCGAAAAGTTTGGGATGGTTGGCTCTGGCTGCAGAGTATCGACGAGCACATCATAGGAGACAGTAAAAGATCCCATCGAGATGTTCTCAGTGTCATTTGTTGGAATACCCTATCTTTGATTAATCATACTGGTCGCTATAGGACCGTTCAGCAACCGGTCGGTATTGATTATGACGATTTTTCGATATCCCCAGAATTACCAGTCCGAGGATATTTGTTTCCAGCATGCAACTCAAAGAATAAGGGGAAAATAAAATCCATAAAACCCGATAAATCATTCGGATTTATAACCTCTGAGGACGGACGAGGCTTATATTTCAGCCCTTACAATCTATCTCGCAAATTAGACATCAATTCATTGTGCCCTGGAGATGAAGTCTCTTTTGTTGTTGGAAAAAACCGACAGGGGGAATGTGCAGACGATATCACTCTTATAACAGATATTATTCCTGTAGATTTCAGCTTCATGGGCGATGAATTGGATATTCATGTCGGCGAGAATAAATATTCACTACAGATTGGTTCCGATCATCTTATTATTCAGAAACCTCAGGGTGGAAAAAAGAAATTTAAATTAGAGGCAGCAACTCTCAAAGAAATCCCGAAAGCGATATTCTCAATGATTTCTGACGTTCCTTTCGGATACTCTAAACCCGAGAGTAATCAAAGTGACCCAATTCGGATGGATAGCTCTGTTGTGGATCTATGCTCTACTCGCCCAAAGTTTACGAACCAGTCTGGCGTTCAGGCGCTTCTTCCATTCAGGTTGCTTCAGCAGCACTGGCCATTGAATGTTAATGACGGATTATTGATAGACTGTGGTTATGCAAAATCCATCGTCTTGCATCCTGATATTGAAACGGTCAGCATGAGAAGCCTCTTTTCACATTACTCAACACTTTCAGATGCAGCCAAAAGCAGCGCATCGATGTTTTTTACTAAGAAGTTGAGTGATTTTATCACGGTAGACAGATTGACCTATCTTATTCCTGATTGGGGCAATGACTTTGATCTGGAGGGAATTAGAAAAAGCGTCAATTTTTATTTTGAAGAGTCGACACCACTTCCCAAAAGCATCGCTGCTATCTTTGCATGGCAATCGTCGAAGAAATTTGTACAGGATAATGTCCAAGTGAATGATTTTGTGCTGGTAGTCGATTCATTTGACAGCGGCATTTCAATAACCCCTGTCCAAGCTATATACCAAAAAGAGCTGGGCTCAATTTTACCTGAAACGCAAGGCATAAGCTGGGAAAGACACCCAACGGTTATTGTACCAAACAGAAGTATTCATACTGACATGGCTCGCAACCTTGACCATAATGGGTGCCAGGCATCTGAAGAACTTATCCAATTGTTCGACTTCGACGGGTTAGCCAGTGATGCTGGTGAAGTGTCCTTTGTGAAAGATGCTCACTGGTATCATTTGCCGGGTTCTATTCGGGATGCTCTGAATCAGGATTTAGATCTCAACATATTATCAAACTATACCATCGGTGATTGCCTAAGTTCGACAAACAAGGACTGTCTAGGAGTTAATGTATTTATCCTGCCTCTTGAGGATACAATCAGGAAGCCTGATTTGCGAAAAGATTATAAGTGGCTGGGGTCTGCATGGTCATCAATAAAGGGATGTCAGACTTTAAATAGATGGCAAGAGGAAGTTGATGACATTGCTCTTTGGCGTGATCATCTCCCAGAGCTGTCCTTTATAGACATTCCTCAGCAGATTACTGATAAGTTTTTTGGGTGGGCCGATTTTAATCTAGTTAAGGATGTATCCGTAATTCCTAGGAGAGGTAAAGCTACAGATATTCCCATCAATAAGTCTTTCGCTTTGCCTGTTAACCCAAAAGACCCTCAAGACCATTACCGTTTTAGATTGAGTCTGGGTAAGGGGAATAAGGAATTGCAATATGACGCATATCTAAAATCGCCAGCCTTCCCATTGAAAGAGACTACTGCATGCAAGCTGAAGATGACCTATACCTATGGAGCGGATGATCCATACGAATTGAAATTCATTCCTTTTGATTCAGAGAAAGCAGGTTTTAAATCGATTCGAGTTGAGTGGCGCTCTTCATCAGAAGGCAAGACTACTGATCATGAAAGCTTACCGGTTCCAGATTTTCCAGCTCGCAAGACCTGGTCTGATTTTCAGAAATTACCTAAAGTTGATGGGACGGGCTTCTCTGACCTTCTTGATTGGTGTTGTTCAAAGCTTGCAGGTTTGGATGACCTCCTCTCATTCGATTACGAGCATGAACTCCAGACTGTTTTAAACAGGAGGAAGGTCGGCTATTGGAAATGGGGTAAAAACGATCGTGTGGGGAAATACTGCTGTTGGGTCAATGTTGAAGGAGAAAGTGTTTTTTGCCACAGCTCTAAATTTGTTGAGACAGTGGATGAAAGCACCCTGAATGAGGGGTCCCCAGTTTATCTGGATATTTTGACAAGCGGGAAAGGACCTTCTGGGGTAAATATATCATTTTCTGAGAGGTTTCCGTTAAAACTTCAGAAAGAAGTGCAGAATGCTATCAACCAAAAATTTTCAAAGATAATTGATTTTGTCGAAAAGGGTATTTTAAGTCTTCGTTTCCCAGTATTAACTATCTGGAATCATGGTCACTCTCTTTCTGAGTCAGATGTGCCCGACCAATTCAGAAGCAAAATATTAGAAGGCTCCCAAAAGGCCCTTTCAATTATTGAATCTGAAAAAATGTCTTATGAGCTTAAAGAAAAGCTTTTCTTCTTTCTGTGTTGTCTGCATAGGGATGCTCCTGGGATTGTGGGAGACCGGCTCCTTGAAGCAACAAAAGACGAATGGCTTCTAAAAAAGAATAATTTAAAGATAGCTTTTGCTATCGGTAACGCAGAGTTGCCATGGCAACAACAGTTATTAAAAACAATGATAAATCCAGATTATAGCGAAGGTTTAATCAGATCTATCACTTTGGAAGATTTAGCAATAGCTTTTTGGAGATCTAAGGAGTTGATATTTACACTGACAGAAATGGATTTAATAAAAATATGTAATGACCTGTTTAAGTGCCTTCAGTTTGATATTCAACAAATTGCTTCTCCTATCCCCGAGCACCGTATGCAATTTAATCTCAAGAATGGAATCGCTAAATCTGAAGCTGAGAAGAGGGAAAGAGGCTATCAAGCCAACACCCTTTGTAAACACTTGGAACTTCTTCTTGCGCTACTAAGAAGCCGAGCTCACGAAGATGAAAATATCAAATTTATTCTAGCTCCGGAGAAGGAGTTGACTAAAAAATTTGTAACCTTGGTAGATGATACGGCAAAGATAGTGACCGATAACGATATTGAACTTAAGTCACGAATAAGCCTTCAAATTGAGAAGCCGGAAATGTTTCACAACACACCTGATCTCCTATATGCTTTGCGGATGTATCTGACCGGTCACACTGGAGCTAATGCAATCTCGATTTCAGGGATAATTGATGAGTGACTGATAACTGAACCGGCGTCCAAAAGCCAGAATTGAAGTTAATCATTTCGAATGCAAAGAAAGAGTTCCAGACCGCAGCTCCCCGGCAAGTTGTTAGAGGAAGGCAGAAGTCAATTTTTTCTCACCCTCCTCATTCAATCCCAAGCCCAGTATTAATGATGGCTTCTAACCGTTTCTTTGCTTTCTGGAAGGTTTCTTCGTAGCTATCGCAGCGGGTCGCTAGGTTAGCAGTGTTGCCTCTCTGATAATAGCTGTTCTGAGTATGCCTCCAGCCATATTCGATCAAGCTTTTCACGAAAGTGCTTCGTTGGTCGTTACGGTAAGGTTTGACATGACAGGTTAATGTTCCTCCTTCGTCCCTTTTTATTAATAATTGACCACTTCCATCTTCTACATCGACAAACTCGAAACATTCGTCTGAATTATTGTACGCAAGATCCACGTTGAGATATTCCCTGCTGTACTCAACGCTCGCTTCGTACCTCTCTTCCATCCATGATCCCAATAAGTGTATGTACACATCGCGAGTTAATGCCGGTGTGTTTTTTTCTCTTTCATGTAACAGGATAATCTTACCGTCATCAACCCAGCTGAAGAGCCCTTTTTCGCAATATCGCCAAATCTCAGGATGTAAAATATAGAGCATACGATAGTGGTCGGAGTTAAGGACCGTGTCGTTGGTTAGTCGATCTTGGATTAATGCTTCCAGGCTTGCGGGATCGTTCTGCTCAATGTATTTCTCGAATTTCTCATATGCAATCGATGTCCTTATCTCTTCCCATGCATACAGCGAATATTTTTTGTGTGACATATTCATGTATTGGGATGATCCTTCCTCGGATGCGATGTCGTCGAAGCACATCAACGCCCTACCTAGCAGTTGCCTTTCTTCTCTATCAACACTGTACCTGTTAAACCAGACTAAAGATTTGCTCAATTCCTCTGCGTTATTGGATCGATTATTTGAGATGCAAGGATCGTATGCAGAATCCATATCATGAGTCATAATGGAAATCATCTCTGATTCATGCTTGGCAATGGTGTCCTCATCCCATGCATCGGGATTAAAAGTCATCATTAACCACTGCTTTACGCTGTCTAGATCCTGAGTTTTATAGTGGCTTTTTTTAGCAATGGGCGGTTGGTTACTTAGACGCGAGTTTTTACTGTGACTTATTAGGCACAGGTTGCCAAAGGAGTCGAGGTATTCAGTTTTGAGCGACTTGTAGCCAGGCATGGGGTGTCGCGGGTAATAATGTTCGACTGAGCTGCGGAACGAAAATTCGTATTTACGAACCGGATCTCTAAGCCTGTGCTTTTCCCAAAGCAGATAGTCGAGATAATTAAATACTAAATTGTTTTCTATTCGACCAAAACTCAACTTACTCTTATCTATTTGTTCGGGAACTCTTTTGATGGGCTTTTCGGTTCTATAAATTATGTCGAAGTATCCTTTGGGCTCACCTATACATAGGAAACGATCGAATACGAATGAACGTGCGATACCTAAAAGATAATTTTTGTAGGATGTTGCATCTATGCCGTCGTTCTTTGAAAGTACATATAGCAATGCAGCGTTAAGCCAGTGTTTGTACACAAGCGTAGGGGTGGATACGTGAAACATTGAGAGTAGCATTAATATGGATCTGTTTTCTTTGTCTAGATCGTCATCCGCTTTACCGAACGTGTTTGAGTAGCTGACTTTGTTCTGTTTGCTCCACTTTAACTGTTTGAGGCTCCACCGATCTTTACCTCCAACAAATTCACGCTTAATTATGTACTTGTCAAAAAGGAATTTGCACTTGAGAAGATAGTATGTAAAATCCTGTACGAATTTCACCTCATCTTGCTGATCCTTAATCACATTCTCGAAGATTGGGATAAGGCGCTTGTCATCAAGTTGCACGTCCTCCCGCTGGGTTTGGAGACGCAGCACTTGAAGTAGAAAATTGGGGAAATTGATCACCGAATTGAATCGTTCAGGTATGTCATCCGACTCCCCTGATAGATGAGAAGTCCCTTCAACCCTACTCATTTCGAGTAATTTCGATAACGGCAAGCTCATCATCTGAGACTTTTTTTGGGATTTCTCTATCACGACGTTCAATTTTTCTGACAATTCGCTGAAGCTCGATGGTATGAGCTTGCTCCATTCATCTTTGCCGAAAATCGCATGTCTCTGTTCAGGTCCGAAGCCGGCCTGAACATATTTTTCCATATTAGCACAAGCCTCCCACACGGTATTGAGGGCATTTAGTGCCATACTTCGCTCCGGCTCATCCATCGATTTACTAAGTTTGCCTAGTAGCCTTGATTTGAGAATTTCATGTTTTTCCAACTGCTCCCCACGATTGTTCATAATTTCAAAGTAGTGATTGAGATTGGTGTCTTTGGGAACGCTTACCTGGAGTATCTCTACCGAGTTAAAAAAGTACGTTGCAAATGTCTCCATGCTAAGGCCGTGTTCAGACAGCTTTGCGGGAAGAAGTTTGTCGCACAGCTTGTATCCATTAACAATCCCTTCGTTCCATGCAAAGTCTGAACTAAAGTCATCACCATTGTTATAAATATGTTCAAGCGTATATGAAGCTGCCTTGCGATTGGCAAATTCCAGATTAACTCTTTGAAACCATTGCGTCGCTTCCTTCGTAATCTGGTGCCTGATAACAGAGGCTAGCAAGGTGAGAGTTGTAAGCCTTTGCTGCCCATCAATGGTTTCATATACCGTCGCGGGCCCTTTTATCCTTTCGAACACCACTAGTGTTCCTAAGTAGTATGATGGAGAATCTTTCAAGTTGATGTAATCCACGATGTCTTGTATCAGAGCACTAATCTCACCTTCTTGCCAGGCATAGTTTCGCTGGTACTCTGGAATACTGTACTGGAAGTCACCGTTAAGGAGGCCTTGAACTTTAAGTTGTAGTATTTGGTGTGACGTCGGCATAATATTTAAGTTCCTTAAAGAGAGATTCGATTTGTTCGGTATTAGTTGACTCGTTCGAATGTATTGGTGCAATGTCTATTGCTAGAAATTCGTCAGGAGTGATAGCATCTTTGATAACCCTGAAGATGTTAGTTTCAAGTACATAATTATCTACAGATGCTAGTTGGACATTTTTATAACCTAGCCTGACCTTATAGGCCCAGATGAAGATTTTTTCTATTGCCCTGTTCATGTCGCTACAACCAAACCTATCGACGTAATACAGGAGTGCACAATCAAATATCATCCGAACGTAGGAATCGCCGATACGACGACGACCTTCATAACTAGATAAAGTATCTAATATTCTTCTGCCGATACCCTCCCCTTCCAATCCATAACTTTTCCCATTATCTTTGTGATAAGCGTCAAATACTTGCTTATAATGGTCGACCATTTCGAAGAACCGTCTTCCGTTAATGATTGGCTGATCAACTTGAAAAGGGTATTCCATTTTGGAGTTGTCGATGTTTCGTTCAAAGTTGTTGTTGTAGTTGTTTACGAAATGGTGGGAGATCCGTAGCGGAACTGCATAGTTGAATGACCCCAGAGTATCTAGGTTGACCCCTTTAAATAGGTCCGTGTCATTTTTTGTAAAAAAACGCGCTGAATTCAGTTTGCTCCAACTCCTGACCCGAAAGAGAAAGTCAGCAAAGAGCTCCGAAAGATCAGAAGTCTGCATTCCTTCCCATGCTTCAACTGTTGCTGACTTTAAATGTTCTTCTTTGGTAGAAAATTCTCTTAGGTGAAATGCTTTCAACAGATCGTGAGGTTCCAACTCCTTGCCACGGGCATTCTGTGCATCGAAGAATTGAAACGCTTCCGAAACTTCACTTAGCACGAACTGTATCATTTCACACTTTAGAAGTAGAAAACGGATTAATTCTTCATTGAAGGTTGCTACAGCCCGTTCTATAACCATATAATTCTGCCGTATATTGGTCACAGATATGTGGTTGTTGAACTCAAAATCCACCATATTGGTGTTGAGATCATCAAGAATGGTTTTTATTTCTGAGCTTCTTACTTTGTGCGAATGGTGTTTTATGATTGCACGTACAAGTAATTGAAGTGTCACTAAGCGCTGCTGACCATCCACAACATCATAATGAGGGTGGTCATCATGGATTACCACCGTTCCCAAGCGGTACGCTGATTTATCTCTGAAGGTATAAATATCGTTCAACAGTTGCTGTACGTTTTTTGCCGTCCACTTGTATGGACGTTGGTATACCGGTATTCGCAATTGCCTGTATTGAAGCAACTTACCTACAGGCACTACTGCTCTTTTCAGGTTATCTGTGCTCATTTCAAAATTTCTCCGTATTACTATTCAATAATCAGCGCCCTAATATAAGATATTCTTAAATTTAAAAACAAACATGCATAGCCTAATGAACGATAATTTACAGTATGCTCCATAAACAGTTTGTCAATTATCATGTCATCCCATATTTTCTTTTGAAATCGAATATCCAATCACCATGTATATTCTGTTTCTCTATCTCTGCGACCAATTCCTGTATAGTAATTGATGCAACTTTGCTGCGAAGATTGTCCGGCAAAAGTTCCGTCAAGAATGGCAACAGTCCCTTTTCCGTTCCATTATCTGATTTACATTTGAATACAGGGCTTCTTTCATCGCTTAGCAAAACAAATGTACCTCCTTTTTCGATGGCCAATAAAAATTCCCTAAAAAATTGGTAGTGCGCCATGAATATGCAAAGGTGATCTTTGCGTAAAGAACTCGTTATTTCATTTTGTTCCATCATGTTCCAGTACTGTCGACCAATAAAATGAAGGTAACAGCTATCTAGGTTTCCAATCGGATTTCTTCCGTCGCAATCGCCATCTTTGAAGACAGAACAGCCACCGAATTCTCTTTCTTCAAATTTGCTTTCTATAAAAATTATTGAGTCGCCTTGTGAATTATTAAGCACAATATCTATAGATGTTGGTTGCCCCGCATCTTCATTGAACCTATTTACGGGATCTTGATACTCAAATATTGCTTCTGTTATATCATCGGCCCCATAAACATTCTTTGACTTAAGAAGAGCAGCTAGAGGGGAGTAATCACCGCGCAATATGAGGGGGCCTATAAGATTGAATGCCATCCCCTGGCTGCTCATCCCATGGTGGAGGTATTTGTGCAATGGGAATGATATTTTCTTTTTTTTTGCAACATTGCTCTGCATCTCAATATACTCAGCGACTTCCTTCAAAATTATGTTGCGTTTCCACTTTTGCTCACTACCAACTAGGCCTTCATCGCTAAGGCAATATGGCATTTTAGGATGCGTTATGAATCCCTTATCTTTGAACCAGTTAGCAGCAGATTTACGTAATGCACTTGAAAACTCCTTATGCCGCGCAAATGGCCACTGTTTTGCTTTTTGTCTGCTGTTCATTATTTCTCCTTTAATATTGCCTTGTTGAACCTATAGAAATGTTTTCATAATTGATAATGAGGTTAACTAACTGACTTTATTGCATTCAAGCTTACCTTCCCATGGCTTGCCCAGTTTACGACATACCCCATCAGCTTCTTTGCTGGATAAATCGACTTCATCGCCTGACCGTAACATTCGAGTTGTGACTTATAGAATGCGAATAGGCCTTCCAGATCATCAGACTGATCTGACTTGTGATCAATGATCCAAAGCCCGTCTTTTGTCTCAACCAAGAGGTCAATTGAGCCCGCCAGCACCGAACCATTGTTGTCTTGAGCGAGAATCGGCACTTCCGCATGGTTTTGTAGAGGATTTAACTTATTCTCCAGCCAAATCTCGAAAGAACTCACAGCTGTTTCAATAGTGGTAAAATCTTCCTCGTTCAAATTAACTTCAAGTGAATCAGCAACATACTGCAGTTTTTGCTTATCGCCACTCCCGATCTCGAAACACCGGTGGAAGAATGTGCCTCGTTCGAATCCCTTAATCCCGATATCAAGGAGCAAAGGTTCCCCGTAAGTCTCTACCAGTATGTTGTCTTTCATCGCTTCCAATATGCCGTGTAAAGAAGATGGAACGATGGTTTCAGGTGTTAGCGCTGCAGGCATTACAGCTGCGTTAATCGCTCTTCGCCCGGTAGTGGCAAGCGTTGCTTCTGGGGAAACAGCTGCTCCCTCGAATTCTACCGGAGGATACTTCGTTGTCTGTATTACCCGACAGTCAAACTTCTTCCCTTTTACCGTCATCTTATTGCCAACAATATCGAGGGCTCCGGCTTCCTGCAGAATGGTCCAGAAAGAAGTGGTGTCAGGTTTTTGATAGCGATGGCACTCCAGGATAACTTTCTCTCTCGCTCTTGTAAGAGCGACATAAAGTAACCGTAAGGCGCCTTGACGCGCTGGTTCCAACAATGGGGCTTCGAATTTCTCCTTAGTTTCGGGGGCAATAAAAGCCGGGCTGATCTCGATCCTCGCTTTTTCGAGTACATTGGTGAGATCTTTGAAGTCCTCGTAGACCACCCCCATTTCGGGGAACCTCGGCCCTACATCTAAGTCTGCAGAGCATACCGCAACAATTGGCCATTCTCTCCCCTTGGAGCTGTGCCAGGTGGCCAGAACTACGGCATCTTCATCTCTAACTCTTGGGGCTGGCTGTTTGTTGTCACGCTCAGCTTTACCCCGAAGCCAGGCCAGAAAAGTCTTGAGCCCGGAACCATAATATCTGCCGCTTGCCAAGGCTTCACGATTTGCCGCCATGAATTCTCGTGCTTCCCCCTGTAACCGAAGCAGATTAGCTCGTGCTGAAGCGGCATCAGTCCAGGCACTGCATGTGCCATAGAGATCTAATGCTTCCAGAACTGCAGATACTACTTCACACACAGTCGCGTCTGGAGAACATGCCAACACCTGGTCGAGCTTTGCCACGATTGGCTCATCAAGGAGTTTCCCCTGGAGGAGCTCCGCAACAGCTTTCTCCAGCTCATATTGCCCTAATTCGGTAACTGCCAGGTAAAGGACGGCATGTCGATCATTCGGGTCGGCTACGTAGCTTAGTGCATGATAGGCTATTTGTATTGCCCGCGACTGGAACCAACCTTCCTCCTCAATACGTGTCTTGATGCCGAGAAATCTCAAAGCCTGGGCGTGTTTCTCGAGGCGTTTGTGTGTTGGGCAGAGCACTGCTATGTCCCCTCCGCGGAGACGACGAGAGGTTTTAGTGTGTTTATCATAGACCAGCTGTTTTTTATCACCGAGTAGATCCCGAATACGGACCGCGGTATGCTGGGCGGGAATTGCGGCATTGCCATAGTATGGCGTCTCAGGAAAGTTGATGACTTCCAGCGGGGTTTGCGTGCTGGGAAAGGGTGCTTTGGGAGTCAGTTTTGTGTAGTCGACGCCAAACAGGCCCTCTCCTATCTTGTTAACCCAATCCATAACAGCTGGTGTGGAACGCCAGTTAGATGTCAACGGTACAGAGTGTTTTTTGTTCTGCTGGATCAGGTTTTCGAGAAGGCGAGCATCTGCATTCTGGAACCCCATGATTGCTTGCTTGAGGTCACCGACAATGACCGTTGGGACTCCTGCTGTGAAAAGCGACCACAGTAATGCGAACTGAAGTGGGTTGGTATCCTGAAATTCGTCTATGACAAGGCAGTCCACCCGCGATGTCAGTTCTTTCAGCACATCCGTTTGACCGGAGAGCAGTCGTTGGCTGATAGCCAGCATATCGGTATAATCAACCAGTCCTTTCCCCTTTTTCCCATCTGCGTACTGATTTAGCGAGTCCATGCTTGCGCACAACAACCCCTCAACATGCTTGAGAGCTTGCGTCAACGGACCTGGATGTAATGGTAACGCACTGGCTGCATCCATAACCTGAGTGGCCAATTCATCATACCCTGCTGGAGTGCTGCTCCCTCTTTTGGAAAGCCTCATTTCTCGGAGGCTTTGCCAAAGCTTCCAATTCTGGCCGATATTATCAGCCTTTGACAGTTTATTAAGGTTCTTGAAATCTGCGTGAAATGAGTCCATCGCCGATTTGTTTCCTTCAAACAGTTCTGACAAGTCTCCTGGAAACTTGTCCTGTAAGTTCTTCACCGCCTGCAACAAGGCCTTCTTTAATAGATCAGCACTCTTGGTAGGCCCGTACAGTTCAGTGACTTTCTTGATCGCGTGTGATGTAATTCGCTGGTCTTCTTCCAAGCGGCCTATGGATCGCAATTTCCCGATAAGTTTCAAAACTCGGTCTTTAAACTGATCCTCTGCTCCCTTTCCGGATGAATGATCGTAACTATAGCCATATGAGGTTAAATCACCCATAACCTCTTCAGCCCGACTGCATGCTGACAACGCAATGCGAATCAGGATAGCCTCCTCATCTTCACTGAGCAGTCGTGGGGCAGGCGAGATACCGGCATCAAATGCGAACTCGCTCAACACTCTAAGGCCGAAGCCATGAATCGTTGAGATATATGCCCGGTCGAGTTTCAGTGCATCGTCCAATCGCTCCTGGGAGACCAATTCCGCGCGAATCCGATCACGTAGTTCCCCAGCCGCTGCTTCGGTGAAGGTTACGGCTACGATGCGATCCGGGGCAACCCACCCTTTCTTCACCCAATCGGCTAAGGTTGTCTGCAAAGTATAGGTCTTGCCCGAGCCGGCACCCGCCGGAATTATGGTAAGTGACGGGATAGTCATTTTGCACCCCTCTTTGCCTGTTTTTTTGATTCCTGAGGTGTGCTTTCACAAACCTGGTCGTCGGATGTTTTCATGAATAGTGCAATGAGAGGGCTGTTTTCGAGGGCGTAAATGGTAACGGCGGCGTTCTTTTTGTACCAGTCAGGGTCGTCTTCGTGGTTAAGTTTCACATTGCCGGCTCTCAGCTCGTCAATTCTCTGCCGGATGAGACTCATGGCGTTAACTGCAATCCCAGTCCCTAATTCTTCCATTCCGGTCACACTTTTCTTCACCCAACCGTTACTATCTGCTAAAGCAATCTGGTCATTCAGCATATAGTAGGCGACGCTGATCTCGTTGGCCCCTTCGATAGCTTTTTTCAGAGTAGCGTTAGCATCTTTTCCACCGCCACCCGTCTCGATCATCAGCCGGTAGAGCGACGCTTGACTATCGTACCCTTTTCTCATTCGGTCCCGTCTTGGGCCACTGCTGGCTTTCTTATAGTCGACCACATAGAGTCGACCCTTAGGGAGTTCAACAAGGAGGTCGGCACTCCCATGTATAGGAAGGGTATCCAGTTTCCCGCGCAACCAAACCTCGTTGCCGAGAACTTTCGCACCCATCTCCTGCAATAGTTCTTGCCAACGGAGTGCAGCAATTTCAATATCTCGCTGAAGATGCCGGCGTTCCACATGCCACTCCTGTCCAAGCAGGAATGGTTTCTTGCTAATGATCGCTTGATTGAGCAAGGCTGGAATTTGAGCTTTAATCTCAGTAGCTTTCGGCAAAGGTTTGTCTGGGCGAAATAAATGTTCAAAGACATCGTGAGCAAGAGTTCCCTTGGAGGCAACATCCAGGTCCTCCGGAGCCCAGTCAAGGGGTTGTAACCCCGCACGGCTTAGCAGCCAAGCGAATGGTGAAACCATGAGAGTATCAAGACTGCTGGGGGACTGAGGTTTAGGCGAGCCATCGGCGTAGCAGTGTAGTGCAAGAAGGTCTCGTTGGAGAGAGAGATCTTGCTTCGTCAGCAGCCTTGGCGTCTTTGGGGAAGCAGTGGTGGCTACGGCAATCCCCCGAGCCTTGGCCCGAGCAGTGCTACTTTCCAACTCCAATATCAAGTCTTCCGGATCGTTAACTCCAAACAATTTGGCCATGTAGGTGAGAGACTGCGAGGGGCGTAATTCCTTTCCGAAACAATCTCTGCGAGGTATCAAGAAATTGATCCGTTGAGAGGATGCATATAATTGCTGTTTAAAGAGCTCTCTTCGTCGCTGGGCTATTCCCTCTGAAGTCTCAAGGTCATATCCGCCTATTTGTTGCAGACAAGCAAGATCGACATCAGAGAAAATGGCAGATCGGGACGGATCCCCGGGATAGCGGCCATTGCTAAAACCGAGGACGAAGAGCTGCCTCACCTTACGCCAAGGTTGCTCCTGCTCTGTGAATATCGCAATGCCTTCGCGCGTGATCGGGCTAGATACTGAAGCAGATATTGCTTCAGGGGAGGCAATCCGCATTAGATCGCCCCACGGGATTTCTCCCGATTTAGAAAGACACTCTTTCCCTTTTTCTAAAGTCGCCAGAGCACGGGCGAGATGTCCTTCCAGTCCTTCAGTCGCTTGCAACAGAGACGCAAATTGAGATAGAGCATCCCGTAAGACCGGTGAGCTATCAGCCGTCTGCCGTATTAATTTAAGCATCCTTTTGCTGTTAATTGAGAGCTCGTCAGTGGCTTTCAAGTCGAAACCGCCATCCATGATTTCCTGTGCATACTGTTTGCCGACCTCTGCTGTCCATGGCATCAATGGGGAAGACAGGAGTGTGGCTAAAGCCATAGCCGGGGCAGGTCGACGGCACGTCAACAGAAAGTAGAGCACTGCCTCCTTGCCAAGATCACGGGCCTCCTTCTCATCAGGAAGCCCCGAAAGGGGCAGCCCGGCGTAGTTACAGACGCTTCGTAGCGCATCAGTATAGGTTTGGTCAGTTGGCACTAAAAAACCGATCTCCGAGGTGACAAGCGATGGGTCATCAAGAAGTGCTTTTTGAGCCATCCCCACGGCTACTTCTATTTCTTCAAGGAAATCTCTGACCGCTAACCATTGGATGGAGTCGTCCCTAGTTGCCACCTTGATTTCAGACTCGAATAGCCCCTTTTGAAGATGGGCAAGGGCTCTCCCCTTCTTCCCGGCAGGTTCATGTAGAACTGCTTTTGCATAAAGAGCATCAAGATCTGGGGATCTTTCACCTGCATCACTGCCTAGCTTCTCAAGCAGAGCCCTTTGCCAGGGGTTCAACCTAATTTCTTTGGCAGAATAATGGACGGAGACAACGCGCACAGCACGAGCTTTAGGTGCTGCGATAATGTCTGCCATGGCAGCTAAGTGTGGGGGCAAGACGAAATTAATCGCTTCATGAAGACGAGCAAGGTCAGTCAGGTGTCGAGTCGCCCGTGCAGAAAGCTCCCCTGGCGATGGAGTTTTAACGCGACCCTCCCGCCCTGCTCCTTCAAGAAGTAAGGAAAGAGTGCTGCTCAAAGTCGCGGCGGTTTCATCCGGAGCGATCAGGAGACTATCAGCCCAAAAAGAATCTGGGATGTTTGCGGCTGCTTCGGGCAGCTTTTCTCGCCAATCAGAGGATGGTTCTGCTAACAGATAAGCTTTTTGTGCCTGGTCGACAAGTTCCAACCAAGTACCCACGATCAATCCGAGTGCCCCCCCCTGCTCGGCAATTTGACGACGAACTCGTCGCGCAGATGTTCGGTCAGGAAGGAGGAAAAAATGTATCGTGGGCATAGTCGTGGCAGACCTTAATGGTGTCATCATTTAATGTCCCTGTGCAACATAAGGAAGTGATCATAGTCAAACATATATTCCCCTCTCGGCGGAACTCGTAAGCTGCTTTAATTTATAACAATTAATCAAATATTTGCCAGTGCTTAATCCACTATAACGATTAAAATCCGATTCTACTGGTCGGGCCACCTTTTACCTCACACTCACGACGAAGCAGTTCATACAACTCGCCAGCTGTGGGGCCTTCACCCCAGAGCTCAAACTGACGGTTTGCAACGGCGAAATCACCCGGTGTTAGTCTCTCCAAACGTCTAACTTGAGGTTCCCATTCTTCAGCATCGCCGATGTTGCCTCCAAGCCTTCCGAGCTCTTGACAGAAGAGTCCCCAACGCTGATCCGGTTTAAGAACTTCAAACCTAACTTTAAATGAAAACCTACGCAGGCTCGCTTGGTCCAGTTTGTCCATAAGGTTGGTCGTGCAGACGAATATTCCTTCGAAGGCTTCCATCTGGGTAAGGAGCTCGTTCACCTGAGTTACTTCCCAACTCTGGTGAGCCCCCCGTCTATCTGCCAAAAAGCTATCCGCCTCATCAAGCACCAGCAATGCGTTCTGCTGCCTTGCCTCATCGAACATGTTGGCAATATTTTTCTCGCTCTCACCGACATATTTGTCGAGAAGGTCCGAGGCTCGTCGAACTATTACAGGCAGGCCAAGTTCATCTGAGATGTAACGAGCCAACTCGCTCTTGCCAGTCCCGGCTGCCCCGTAGAAGCAGAAGTTGCCGTGTGGCCGCTTCTTCAGTCCTTCAATCAGTCGAGATATATCACTGTCAATATTGAGCCAATCGAGGTTATACCCCGTCCAGACACGGTTTCGTGCCGGCATCCGACGCTGATCAAGGAGAGTGATGCTTCGCTGCAATGTCTGCTCTACCAGCTCCCTTGCCCGCTGATTGTCATTTGTAGCAGCTACACTTGCAACTTTGGCTGCTCTCTCCAGCTGTGCTGGGGTGAGTTCCTCATTGCCGGCGATTCGCTCAAGCCAGTCAATCGGCGGATCAAATACATCCAAGTGATGCTGGGCAATAGTCATACGCACTTTTTTGGGCGGAACCGGGAAGTTTATGGAGTAATCGAAACGTCGGCGATAGGCATGGTCGATCTGCCAGGTACGGTTACTAATCCAGATAGACGGGACCTGGTTCTGCTCCATAGTCCTGTTGATCCATGCTTTGCCGCCAACCTGTTTCCCGCCCTCGTCACCGCCGCCGCCAAAAAGAAACTTTAAGAAGCCAAAATCATTAGGGAAGACATCTTCCACTTCGTCGAAAAGCAAAACAGCATTGCTGGAATTAGTGAGCAGCCGCTGACAGAAGCTGTATGCTCTAAGTCGGCTTTCGCCTCGTATCGGGTCACCGTCTGAGTCAGAATAGGCGATCTCATAGAGATCAACCCCTAACTTTCTTCCCAGAGCTTGAGCGTATTCCGTCTTCCCTACACCCGGCTTACCGGAAAAAAGAATGTTTACCCCCGCAGTCCGGTGCTCTACTGCGTTCCCCAGGTAATCAAGTAAAGCCGAGGTGTCTGTTCCAAGGTGAGGGAAGTTTGCCAGTGTAAGTGAAGGGACAGACGCCTTCCGCAGGAACCGGCTGGAAAGCTCTTCCACGCTGTCGTGTTGGTTAAGCAGAACCCCATTTAGCCCCTTGATCATATCGATCTTGCCTTCGAGATCTACTGTGCCGCTGTTTATCTTGAGCAGCCCGGCTGCAGTGAGTGCTCCATCATGGCTGCATACAGTCTTGAACTCGGCTTCAGGTATGCCGGTGAGTCCGTTCAGAATTCTTAGGAAATGGGGGTTAGAGGTTTTTTCGCATCGGCTGGATACTGCATCCCTAAATGTGGGGAATAGGTCGAATAATGCCGCAAAGAGCAGTAGAGCCTGTCCTGACTCACCTAGGTTGAGCAGTTGATCAAATAGTGCGATGTTTGCAAAGAGAGGCATGTCGGGCGACAGCTCCTCGTTCTCCAACACCTGCAACTGCTCAAGAAGTATCTTGCGACACTGAGACGTTGTGGGGCGTCGCCGTGAGTTACTTTGAAATTCGTCTTCGTCTAAACCGACAACGGCCAGAAAATCGTCATCATTGAAGATGGAAGGCCAGCCCTCACCTTTGCTGGGTTCATGCCAGTTAAGCAAAAGAGCCATCCTGATGAGCCAGGAACCGAGCAGCGGTCGATATTCACACAGTGTGGAGTCGAAACGAGAGGGGATTGGTTTGTGATTTCGCGTTTGGGTAATGAATGCAGGTAATGGCATGATGAACCTCCGTCTGTGTTGACTTCTTATAAATCCACAGTAGCAGAGGCGTACGTCAAAACCTGTCGTGTTACACACAGTAAGTTAGATCACTTCTTTTCAATATTTCACACGAATAATATTTCATGGGCTGGAACTGCTGAGCCATGCTGTGCTCCTGGATTTATAATTTCAATACCCAAAAGGCAATCTCTTGTTGACGATGGCTTTTCGACATGACCACACAATATATATCGTGGTCGGAGAGATCCTTCTGCTAACGCACGATACAACTCCTCGTCACCCCAATCTGCGGTCTTACCTGATACCACAGACTGTGCGGTTGCCGAATTACGCGGCGGGACATGTGTCAGAAGAACGTCGCAGTCGCTGAATTGATGATAATTTGCTCCCAAATACGGTACGCAGCCAAATCTGATTCCGTTGAACAGCTTTTTCTGATTATCTCTGCATATTTTTTTACTGCGTAGATTGGAAAGCCAACCGCACTCTGCCAACGGGTCAAGGTCATGATTACCGCTACAGATAAATATTTGCACTCCCAATTCTTGCATCCAGTTGGCAACCCATTCGGCCTGTCGGATGAAATCGTCAGAAGTACTGTCAAGGAAATCACCTGTCAGGCACAGGCAGTCATAGGAGCTTTTTTGATCTGCGAGCCACTGAAATTGAGTTTTGTTAAAATGCAGATCACCAGCTACCAGAATTTTCATAAAGTTACTTCTTTACCAGATTAAATTTGTGTTGTCCGTCAAGTAGATATGAACTTAATGTGTAATTAACCAGTGCGCCTTATTCTACTTACGCGTTTTACATGGGGTGCTCTACTGGCTCCGTAGCTATTATCGTCACCCTGACATTTGCCCCCAAGGTTTCATCAATTATCAAACCACAAATAATATTTACATCATCATTGCAAGCACCGTGAATGGAACAACTCGCTTCTTCAAAATCTTGCATAGTAATGAGAGTAGAGCCCTCGATAAGTGCAAGAAAACCACTCGCTTTTAAGAGATCTGCCCCCTGCTCCCTTACCCTGGCTAATGCGTTCTCTGCCGCAAAATGCCCTTTGTTAGCCCCACCGGCAACACCAATACCGAGACATGCATATCTGTCGGCCCCCAAAATACTCTTTATATCGGCAAAATCGACACAGATCATGCCACGAACAGTAGTCAATCGAGTAATGGCAGATACCAGATGACGGGCCGAAAACTCCCCAGGAAAACCTTTTGTAAATGCTCCTGCACCAATAGATGCTGTATTGTCGACCAAGCAGGCATCAGAAACATTCAACCAACAATTGTAAGCAGTGGTACAATTCCAGTCTTGCCTTCTACTACCATCAGGAGAATGGATGATAGAGACAACCAAAGCCCCTGCTTCTCGTGCTGCCGTGCCTAAAGCCTCTTTTATTGCCACAGAGTTGAATGTATCAAGTGCGGAAACCAAGAAGAGGAGGTCGCTTGCTCTTGCGGCTTCAAACACAGAGGCAAGGTCTGGTTGAATCTGAGTTTTGGGGTCGAAAAACACTTCGAAACAGTGCAAGTGGAGTTGATTATTAGTCAACGGGCGTATTATTCTGGCCCCGATTGCTCCAATCCCTACAACATTGATGCGGGCATTTTCTTGTTCAGGGTCAAGTATCAACAGTGGATTTGCGTGAGCGCGCACTATGAGATTGGTCAACATCTCCGGAATGATCAGAACGCCGAGCGACCCGATAGTAAATCCTTTGATAAAGTCACGTCTGTTCATTCCTGGTCTAACCTCAACATCTGAATCACTGCCTCACGAACTAGTATTTTTCACTTTGCGTACCCTCTGGAGAAAGAGAGGTTAGGATTTTGCTGAACAATACCTCTGTGCCATTCCTTTAGCCGTCTCTATCATCTCGTCTCGCAGTTTTTTTGGCTTCAATACCTCAACCTGATCTCCAAAACCTAGCAACCACCAGCGTAGTTGTGAGGTGTCGGCAACCGTAGCGGAGACGATGACTTCGTCTGCAGATTTATTCTTGATCTCCTGATCATTAGAAAGAGGGGTTTCCCGGAGATGGTAGGCTGCCCCCGGAGAAAAACTCGCTACCAGCTTAATGTTCCCCTCGCTAAGCGGGAAGTCCAACTCCTTCTGCTCCTTAACGTATCGTTCCAGTGAGAAGCCGTTGATTTCGCGTGCTTCTGTGTCAAGGGGTGATGCGGATTCAAAACGATGCAGCGGCATCAACTTTATATCGTCGTAATCCCAGAGGGTGCAAACTAGATAAACCGTCTTATTGACAAAGACCAGCCCGAGCGGATTGACGGTACATGGATCCATCATTGTCCCGTCCCTTTTGCAGTATGCCGCGGTAAAGCGACGATCGTTGAATAACGCTTGATACACCACCCCCAACACCTCTTCGTTGATGGTCGGGGGGAGAAGGGGTTGGCCTCTCTGTATGATCTGGACTTTTTCCAACCAAGCCTGATGATGCCCCTGCGGATCTTGATTGACCACTCTCGCGGCTTCCGTAAAATGTTTTTCGGCGGCCATCAAACAGGCATTGGGGATTAATGGTCGCATGAATGCCTGCATCAAGCGGAACGTAAGCGCGGTATTCAGATCCATCCCAGGCAGGAGCACTGTTGCATCTTTCGACCAACACCAGCCTCGGGGGCTTTTCTCATCACCGTCAATCTGAAAATCTTTACTCAATTTTGCGAGATCCCGCTGGATAGTACGTAATACTCTTTCGTCTGCGCCTAAACCATGCAAGGCTTTTTGAATATCAGTGGTAGAAGTGCGTTTAGGATATGGTTTTAGTAATCTGAGAATGTTGAAGTAGCGAACGAATGTATTCATTGGGTTTTCACTCCTCATGGATGGATTCTAGTAAAAGTGCGAGACAGCATATTTCATGTTCTATCAGCCCCCCCTTTATTCCATATAGTGACGATTGCACGATGCGCAACTGTAGTGCTCATCATTCACTATTTCAATCTCAACCTTATCATGCTCGAAGAAGTCGAGAATCGTGTTAACGATATCATCATCCAGACAGCGGTCAACGTATAGCCTCGCCATCTGTCGCTTTGGGAAATAAACCAGTCGTCCCCGCGGGTAATAGTCATAGGCATGTGATTTAAACTTGCTTTCCGGCTTATTGCCGGCATGCAATCTTTCCCAGAACTCATAATGCCCGCCATACTGCAACGCATCTCCGTACGGCTCTGCATCTTTGAGCGCCACAGCTTTCCCCACGATGTCTTTGTCCACGAACCAGTAGATGCCTACCTTGATGTCAGGTGTCAGGTCTTCATTCATTCTGCGGTTTCTCCATTTTCCTCCTCTTTTCAGCCAAAGGTCGTTACTCTTCTCCAATTTCTCTAGAGGGATTCCCTTCGGATACAAATGCTAAATGCTTCTTTTCCTTGTCACTCAGCATCCACGACCAGGTTCGAGTCTCTTGATACACCGCAGCAGAGGCATTCCCCTCTGCATCGTCCTGCAGCACCACAAGTCCCCTATGAAATCCCTGAGCCATCCATTTGTATAGTCGACAAGGATGACCGTAGACAGTCAGCTCATGGATTCCGTCAGCGATCTTCTTCGGTTCCCTGTCGATAAAAACGTGCATCTGCTTACCCAGGTCAACCTTGAACCGCTCTATGCCGATCTGCCTGATCACTTCTATCAGCCGACCATGGAACCAGATGCCGTAGCAGTCCTCATAACCTACCTTGGTGTCATCAACCTCCTTTTCCTGCTCTTCGCCGGGGAAATTCTCTATACCGCCTTTTATAACACTTGCTCGTTCCCGGTCTTCTTCAGAGGTCTCTACAACAACTGACTCCTTTGGTTTTCGAACTTTGGCTGCGGCTTTACGACGAGTCTTTTCTGCTTCTTCCTCTGCCTTTTTCTTTGCTTTCAAAGCTTCTTCTGCGGCCTTGACAGCTTTTATTCGTTTCTCGAAGTCAACGATACAAATGGCTTTCATGTTTCATCCCTCCCCGAACAGGACGGGCCTGCTCTTTTTCCGGCGATACTGCGAGATTACCTCTTTCACGCCATCAAGAGTTGGCCTGCCGCTTCTCCCCTTGATGACCGAGCGGATTGCCGCTTGGTGTGTAATGAATTGGATCTCAGAGGCGTGCATCGGGTACTGTTGAACCAGAGATGACAATTCATGTTGGTCAACAGTTTCTCCGAGATGATAGAGCCATTCTGCTTGCTGAATTTCGTTTGACGGATGTTTGATGTCGAACCTGAGATTGAACTCCAACGGAATAGATGCTGTCTGCAGTGGCTTTGTTACCAGGCAAAGGAAGCCGTTAAAGCCACGGAGTCCACTCGTGAGATCGGAAAGGATGAATTCCTTTGAGATCTCCTTGGTATCTTGAAGGTAGAGCCTCATATCCCCTTCATAATCGACTAATATGACCATCATGGCATCTCCCTTCATTGGTGAGAGAGCATAGCTGAGCAACGAAACCTTGCGCTGCGAAACTGGATCAATAACCCTGTACTCCTCACTCCGCGAGCAGACATGGCTGAAGTCAAACATCCTGACTTTAACCCCGGAACTAGTTGCAAGGGCTTCGGCAGCGGCGACCCCGGCTTTTACATCGTCGCAGGTTAAAAGCATGGAAAGACCCATCCCTTGTGCATGCAACCGTTTCCAGGCGCTTGCTGTGTTACGGATCTCCTCTTTTTGCTCATCGTGAAGCATAAGCGAATCAACCGTTTCGGTCGGACTATAGATCTTACAAAAGCCGCTTCCGTCGGTAAGAGATTGTGATTGATATGCTGCCCCCTTCTCCAGCATTGGAAGGGTAACAACCGGTGATTCAGGGTCATTAGCGATGGCGGTATTCGCTGCCATAAGAATTACGTTCTTTATTAATCCTCCGGTGAAAAGATACCTCTCGGCAAGTGCCGGAAGATCTACATTGTCCTCAATCGGGATGGTGGTGGGCAAAAGCGACTGCCACATTCTTAGGCGCTGGAATGAATCTGGCAGCTGGAAGTGAACTTTCAGAGCCAGACGCCGTTCCAT
>NZ_BAZF01000011.1 GCF_000813145.1 Geobacter sp. OR-1
GCCGTGACCATCACCGCCACCCGCACCGGCGGCAGCGCGGGAGCCGTAGGGATCAGCTACGCCACCAGCAGCGGCACCGCCACTGTCCGGCAGCGACTTTACCGCCACCAGCGGCACGCTCTCCTGGGCCGATGGCGACACGGCCGTCAAGACCTTTGATATTCCAATCACCAACGATGCCACCGTGGAAGGGAACGAAGACTTTACCGTCACCCTGAGCGCCCCGACTGGCGGCGCTTCGCTCGGCTCGCCGTCCAGCGCCGCCGTTACGATCGTGGACAATGACGTGGCATCAGCCGGGACCATAGCTCTGAGCGCTTCTGCCTATTCCATCGGCGAGGCGGGCCCCACGGTAACCATCACGGCAACCCGCACCGGCGGCAGCAGCGGCGCAGTCGGCATCAGTTACGCCACCAGCGATGGCTCGGCCACGTCAGGAAACGACTATTCCGCAGCCAGCGGCACACTTTCCTGGGGTAGTGGCGACACGGCCAGCAAGACCTTTACAGTCGGCATCATCGACGATGCCGACGTTGATCCCAACGAGGCCTTTACTGTTACTCTCAGCTCACCGACCGGCGGCGCATCGCTCGGATCGCCATCCAGCGCCGCCGTAACCATCATTGACAATGAAGGCCCTCCCGCGTCAACCAGCACCCTGATGCACAACAGCGCCAACACCTCGATCACCTACGGCACCTGGGGTACCGATAAGAACTGCTCCTGGTGCCACAACAGGGATACCGCCAACGTCAAGCGGATTGCCCAGACCATCGACACCCCGTATGGAACCCAGCAGGTCATTTTCACCCGGATGACCGCATCCCAGAACAGCACTTCCGGGGTCTTCGGCGACGACCAGCGCAGCTACGCCCTGACCGCATCCACCAACGTCTGCGAAGTCTGCCACCACAAGACCAAGTACCACCGCTACAGCTCCAACAGCACCTATTCAGGCACCACCTTTACCAAGACCCACGAAAACCGCAACGACTGCCTGACCTGCCATGCCCACAAGAACGGCTTCATGGCCGCATGTGACTCCTGCCACGGCAATCCGCCCAACTCTTCCGTTGCCGGCCCCAAGGGCATGGCCAAAGACGGCAGCAACACCACCGGATTTGCCAATCCCGGTGCCCATGTGGTGCACGCCGGCGACCCGCTTCTCGGCAACCAGGGCATGGCCTGCAGCGTCTGCCATAACGGCAACAGCACGCCGAGCCACCCCAGCCAGACCGTCCAGTTCGGCTTCGTGGTCAACAACAGCACCTGGAATGCCAAATTTATCGGCTCCAATAGCGCATCTTACGGCTCCTACAGCGGCACGGGACTTACCGCGCCATTTACCTATGCGACAAGCGATAGCGGTACCGTGGTCATCACGAATGCCGGTAGCCGCAACTCCTGCAATGTTTACTGTCACGGAGCCTGGCCGAACGCCAACGGCACCACCAACCCAACCTGGACCGGCGGCGCCTCCCAGGCTGCCTGCGGCACCTGTCACGGCGACCGGGCATCAAGACCGCCGCTCACCGGCAGCCATCTCCAGCACGCGGCCAACAGCGCCGGCAACTACGGCTTCTCCTGCTCCAAGTGCCACCCGAACGTCTCTGGTGCCGGCGACGGCCATGTCAACGGCTCCGTCCAGTGGCGGCTCTCCACCGGCTCCAACCTGATTGGCGTCAGCGGCTTCACCCCGCAGTACCGGACCGGCGCCAGCGGTGCGACCGGCACCACCGCGCCGAGCACCAGCTTCGGCAACTGCACCAACATCTACTGCCACAGCGCCGGCCAGGGCGCTACCGGCGGCAACCTGATCGCTACCGACTTTGCGTCGGTCCAGTGGGGGAACGGCGCATCCGTAAACTGCGGTTCCTGTCACAAGAACATTGCCAGTGACGCCACCGCGCCTGGCGACCATGTCCGTCACTCCCAGAATTACGGCTACAGCTGCGGCACCTGCCACAAGGGGTCCTCGGCGACCAGCGTCACTGTCGCCAACCATGTCAACCGGACCATCTACCTGAACTTCTCCGGCCAGGCAGCCGGGACCACCTACGGCAAGACCAGCCCGTTTGCCCCGTCGCTTGGGTACAGCAGCTGCGGCAACAGCTACTGCCACTCAAACGGCCAGAGCAACGACGCCAAGACTGCAATCAAGCGTACCGTCACCTGGGGGATTGCATCCGGCCTGGATTGCGGCGGCTGTCACAACAACATGGCCTCCTTTGCCAACGCCAGTTCCGGCAGCCATAAGGTGCATGCGCAAACCGCAGCATACACCTGTGACATCTGCCACGGCGCCAGCTACGGCAATGCCACGGTGCCGCGTCAGACCAACTCCACTCATGTGAACAAGAAGATCAATCTGGCTTGGACCGGCAAGGCCACGGGGCTCACCTACTCCAAATACTCCGCTTCCGGTTTCGCGCCGGCCAAGGGGTACTACGGCACCTGTTCCAACCTGGTCTGTCACGGCGGCGCTGCCGCCAAGATCACCTGGGGTGCCGATACCGCCCGTCCGGAATGTATGAAGTGTCACGGATCGAATTCCGCCTCGTTCACCAACGTGTCAGCCGCGGCAATAGCCCCTGGCTATAACAACGAGGGCCACGACCTGGCCGGCAATACCAACTCGACTGCTGCGCGTGTCGGCACCCACCAGGGGCACCTCACCGCGGCAACCGGCATCTCCGATACGGTTCACTGCGGTGAGTGCCATGTCAAGGTTTCTAATGTCGCTGATCTAGCCCATCTGGATTACACAACTGCAACCGTCACCATGACCAGCGGCAGGGGATCGCTGCAGTCGCACACGCCGAGGGTGAGCAGGACAAGCGGTGCCATCAACTGCAGCAACACCTACTGCCACACCGGCAAGACCAACACCGGCAACGCCATGACGCCGGCCTTCAACAACACCGCGTACCTGAACGCCACAATGGACATGGCGAGTTGCAAGCAGTGCCACAACATGCCGCCCAACCCCGGAGCCGTTGGTGACCACTCAACCGTTCCTGCGGCGCTGACGGCATTCCCGGTCAACAACAGCTGCAACTGCCACTCCAACCTCTCGACCAGCGCGACGACCTACGCCAACATCTTCACCGACAAGAAGAAGCATATCGACGGCGTTGTCGACGTGGACGGCGGACACGTGACCCCCTACTATGCCGGCTACACATACAACGAAGGCCATCAGGGGTGTCTGACCGGCATCGGTTGTCACCAGAATACCAATCCTGCCGCTACCTACCCGGCGGCATCCGGTGCGCCTGACTGCCGCTCGTGCCACAAGAAGGCCGACCCGACCGTTACCGCGACCTGTGCCAGCTGCCACGGTACCGGCATCAACAATGCCGCCGTGCCGAGCGGATCTACCGCTCCGGACCGGGCAGGCAGTCATGCCAAGCACATGGCGCTGGCAAGTGCCACCTGTACTGGCTGTCACGACACCGGCGGCGCTGGTGGCATGGCAAACCACGGCCCCGGCGACCACGGCGCCAACGCAGCTGTCATCAATGTTGCCTCGGCCCAGGCGTGGAGCTCGGGCGCCCACACCTGTTCCACCAGCTACTGCCACTCCAGCGCCCAGTCCAAGAACGGCACCAACACCGGCATCCACTATAGCGCCACGCCGTCCTGGCTCAGCCCGTCCACCCTTACCTGCGGCGGCTGCCACGCCAATATGGCCACCTTCAATAACATTTCATCAGGTGATCATCAGCGTCACTCCAAAGAGTACGCCTTCCAGTGCTACTACTGTCACGGCACGGGGTATAAAGCGGCATCGGTAACAGACGGAGCGATAAACACCCACGTCAACGGCCAGATCAACATGGCCTTTGCCCCGCTCTCATCGGCACTTCCGGCGTATGGTACCACCTACAGCAAGACCAGCCCGTTCAACCCCGGCATCGGCTTCGGCACCTGCTCCAACAGCTACTGCCACTCCAATGGCCAGAGCAGTACCGCCAGGGCAGCGATCAAGAGGGCCAACGTATCCTGGGGGCCGACTCTCGGCTGCGGCGGCTGCCACAACGATATGGCCACGTTTGCCAACACAACATCGGGGAGCCATTATAAGCATGCCAACACCGGCCAGCTGAACTATGACTGCTCGCTCTGCCACGGCGCCAGCTATGGTGATGCGACCGTGCCGCGAACTGCAAACTCCACCCACGTAAATAAAAAGATCAATCTCGGTTTCACCGGTACCGCTTCAGGAACCGTCTACTCCAAGTATTCGGCCTCAGGATTTGCCCCGGCCAAAGGGTACTACGGCACCTGTTCAACCTCGGTATGCCACGGTGGAGCACTTGCCAAAAAGCCGTGGGGGGTATCGCGATCTACTACCACCTGTACAGAATGTCACGGTCAGGCTAACTACTCTTACGCCAACATATCAGCAGCACAGATCGCGCCTGGCGGAGCAGGAACTGACCTTGCCGGCAATACGGCAGCGACTGCGCTCCGAGTCGGCACCCATCAAGGGCATCTAACAGCCGCCACCGGTATTTCCGAGCCGGTTCACTGCGGCGAATGCCATGTGAAGGTCACCGTAGCTTCTGATACTACAACACACCTGAACTACACCACTGCCACGGTCACTATGACGAGCGGCAGGGGATCGCTGCAGTCGCACACGCCAACAGTCAGCCGTTCGTCAGGCGCAATAACCTGTAATAACACCTACTGCCACACCGGCAAATACAACACTGGTGCAGGAATGATCCCTGCCTTCAATAACAATACGTATCTGAATTCAACGCTGGATATGGCGAGCTGCAAACAGTGCCACAATATGCCGCCAGCCACTTCCGACCATACCGGCATTTCCAACTTGGCAAACTTCCCCGCTGCCACCTGTAGCTGCCACACGAACCTGAACAGCGGAGCAAGCCCCACTTATGCGAACATCTTCTCCGACAAGAAACAGCACATCAATGGTGTCATCGAATATGCGAGCTCATGCACAGGATGTCATGCAGCCACTGTAGGCGGAAGCCCGTCACCGGCGAATTCACGTCGTCAGGTTGCCGCCAGCGGTGCAAACAACGGCGAATTCACCGTTGCCTCCGGCTCCAAGTACACCAACATGACGTCTCATATCAAAACCACTGCTGTAAGCGATTTGTCCTGCCAGTTCTGCCATGCGACGACATCCGCGCACAAGGCTTATGCTGACGGCATCAGTGTAAGACTTCAGAATACATGGGCTGCAGGGACTATCGATTACAATGGTACAACGGCAAGCCTGACCTATTTCTGCGCCGGCTGCCACCGGAGCGCCGGCTATGGCGGCTCCATACCGTCAGGCGCCACCGGCACTGCCACACAGCCGTACAAGGATTCCGGAGTTACCGCCTCGCCTGACAATATTTTCTCCGACTGGTCGTCATCCGCTCAGTACACTGCCACTAGTGCCGAACCAACATCTTTTACCTCCACCGGGAACACCAAAGTTCGCTACACCCACCGCAAGGCCGCACAATGCATGGACTGCCATGGCGACAACCGGACCAACACGACAACAACTCCGCGCGCAAACGCCCATGCGTCAAGCAATGGCAAGTTCCTGCGCTATTCCACGAGCGCCGGGCGTTACGAAACCCAGACCTGCTTCAATACCAAGAATGCCGCAGGCGTCAACGCCTGCCACGGTCCCGGCACCACCCTTGCCTGGGCAGGCGCAAAGGTCTATACCGAGTTCAAAGTTAATAATGCCGCTGCGGGGACAGGCGGAGCGCACCCGATCCTTCAGGCCGTAACTCCGAAATCTACAAACATAGCATCCGACACCACCGGCACACGATTTGTGAACGGCTGGAAGTCGAACAGCATCGCCACCTGCTCCGACTGTCACGGGGGCACAACTACCGGCCCCCGCGGTCCGCACGGGTCAACATTGCCATTTATAATCAAGGCGGCACCCACAACCTCGCCGACTAAGACTACCAGCGGCACCACCTTTACCGCAGTAACTCAGAACTCGCGGGCCTTCTGTCTCAACTGTCATGCCGCATAGTTTTTATGGCGACGGCAACGGAAACAAGGGGGCCGGGGCCGGCACCATGGTTGGCCATGGCTCTACAAGTGGTTGGAGCGGTACTTCAAACTGCAGCGGCCCGGCGAACAGCTACATGAACAACAGCTGCCAGAACTGCCACTGCGGCCGCGGTTTCTCCGGGACAGGGGCCAAAGGGACCCATAGTACCACCGCGACTCTTGGTGGGGCTACAGCTCACTCCGTCGGATTTGCCAACGGCAATGCCTGGATGGGTGGGCCGTGGGGAACTGGCTCTACCAGCGGTTGCTACGCAATCAGCTCTGCCACCAATTATGGCGACTGCAACAAAGGGGCGAACCATGCAAGTTCCGACAACAGGTTCAAGAAGAACTTCATGGATATCATCAACCCTCTTAAACAGCTGTTTGCTGCCGATATGACCCGTTATAGCAATGACGGGAACATACCGGTGCTGATCGAGTCAGTCAGGGAACAGCAGCGAATGCTAGACAATCAAAGCCGTGATATTAATGAAATCAAAGGTATGATCCGGGAAATGAACAGATAGACATCAGCTGTTTGCAGCAACAAAAGGGTGGCTTGCGCCACCCTTTTGTTGTTTGATATAGTGCATAAACTTCCAACTAGTCAAAATTATTATGGGGATATATGATACGAATCCGCACCGTCGCCAGCGTAGCAGGTTTAGTAATTGGTCTCGTCGCCATCGTGTTCGCGTTTATCCACCCGACAGATTTTATCGTCCTGGCGGTCATGCTGAATCTGGCATTTTTGCTACTAGGCTTCTATTTTTTCTCCGGAAGCGAATTATTTCGCAAAGAACTTTCTGAACAGGCAATTCCTCGTTCTCATGCCCTGTTGGTTCGTCTATTCTTTGTCTTCACTGTGGTGCTATTCAATCTCTTGATCCGCAACGAGTTATCGCGTGTACAAATACTTTCCGACCCTCTGCGGAAGGTTCTCAGCCTTCAGGGCAAGAGCTATGAGTGGCAGCGGGATCAATTCCCGGTTGAAAATTTTCCGGAAGGGCGAGTAACTGGTGTGATAGCTCAGGAGATCGAGAAGGTGCTTCCCGAACTGGTCGGCACACGCAAGGATGGCTACAAGGGTGTGGCGTACCAGGAGATCGTCCCAGTGCTGATTGAGGCGGTGAAGGAGCAGCAGAAGATTATTGATAACCAGAAGAAAGAGATAGGAGAGATAAAAGTAATGCTGCAGGGGATGAAGAAATAGGGAATGAGCCTTTTCGGGAGAAAGCGATATGACTCTGATGCATATCATCAATAAGGAAATCCGGCACTATATCTATTCTCCGATCGCCTATATCCTGGCAGGGGTTTTCCATGCCATTATCGGCTATTTTTTCTACAACGCAATGGTCGGTTATTCCCGTAGAGTCGTTGAAATGTCAGGTTCAGGCACGCCGACCGAATCATTCACTCCGATGACCGTTATCTTCCAGGGGCTTTGCAACAGCATGGGAACAATTTTTGTCTTGCTTGCTCCGTTACTTACAATGCGCCTGATCGCAGATGAAAAGCGCAGCCGCACCATGGAGTTCCTGGCGACTTCGCCGACACCGCTCGCATCATTTTTGGCGGGGAAGTTCCTTGCCGCCTGGCTAGTCTATCTGGTCATGATCTGCTCCTCGCTTTACATCCCGATCACCCTTGATCTCCTGTCACGAGTTAACTGGAGCCACGTTGCAGCTGCTTATCTGGGGCTGGCTTTGGTAGGAGGGGCGATGATTTCTGTTGGCCTTTTTACCTCGACCCTGACCGACAAGCAGGTAGTGGCTGCGGTGCTCAGTATCGGAATACTGGTGATCTGTTGGTTCGTCGGTGGCGGAATTGGCGCCGCAAGCCAGCGCGCATCAGACATGCTGCGGGAGCTGTCGCTTTATACGCCGTTCAGCAATATGATTGCCGGATTGATCGATCTGCGGGACATCGTCTTTCTGGTCACCTTCATCCTGATTATGCTGTTTATGTCGCATCGGGTGCTGGAATCAGATCGATGGTAACGTAATGATGAACTGGAGCTTTTCGCTTTGAATAAAATCACTTCAATTACCGGCGTCGCAGGAGTCCTGCTCGGAATCGGCGCTCTGGCTTACTCCAGCATCTACCCTGCCGATACCGTAATTATTACGGTCATAGCCCTGCTCGCACTCGCTCTGTTGGGGTGGTTCGTTGTTGCGGAATTTGCCCATTTCAGAATACTGGCTCGCAAACAGGCCACCTATCTTCGTCTCAACAATTTCCTGATGCTCGTCTTTGCGATCTTTGCCGTTGTGCTGATAAATCTGATTGTCCGGCAATACTACTACCGGGCCGATCTTTCGACAACACGTCGCTATACCCTCGCCCTACAAAGCATGACGGTAGCAAAAGGAATTGACCGGGAGACGGAGATCCTCTTTTTCGGGACCGAAGGGGGAAAAGAGCATAAAAGGGTTCGCGAACTGATGGATATGTATCGCTATCTGAACAGAAAGATCATCTATACATTTTATGACCTGGACCGATCTCCGCTGAAGGCAAAAGAGTATAATGTCGTGGATTACAACACCCTGGTTTTCAGGAGCGGGGAGAAGGTTGTGACCGCCAGGGGGGCCGACGAGGAGGCCATCACCAATCTGCTGATTCGCGGAACAAAGCGCAAGGTTATAAATGTCCGTTATCTCCAGGGACATAACGAGCATTCACTGAGCGAAACGGATCGGGACGGCTATGGAAGGGTCCTCGCTCAATTGAGCGCACAGGGATTCAATCTGCAACCGTTAGATCTGCGCGGCGCTGAACTCAGTCCGACTCAGGTGGACCTGCTGATCATTGCCTCCCCCAAGACAGAACTGTCTCCGGAAGAGCACGAAAAGCTGTGGAATTACCGGGAAAAAGGGGGGAAGCTGCTAGTCCTGGTTGATGGGCCGGGTCCGATGACCCCTTTCTTGAAGACATTCGCCATTCAAGTCGGCGATGAGCCGGTCTACGATACGCAGAATGTTGCAGGCACTGATCCCTCAACCCCGCTGGTCAACAGCTACCCCGACACACCGATCACCAGAAGCTTCAGGCTCAGCACTGTTTTCCCCGGTGCACATGGCCTTTATTATAAGGCTAACATTATGCTCGGGTTCAATTTTGATTCGCTGGTTCAGACTTCTCCAAATAACTGGCTGGAGGCGAACGGCAACCGGGTGAAAGATCCGGGAGAGGAAGCCCATCCCCAGGTTCTGGCGGCCATAGTCTCCCATCCGGACAAACTGGTGAAGATGGTACTTTTTGGAGACAGTGATTTTGCCTCCAACGCATATTTCGGGGTTGCCGGCAATGCCAACCTGTTTGTGAATGCGGTCAACTGGCTGTGTGGCGAGGGGGCCATGGTATCGGTAGCACCGGCCAAAGTAGAGTTTGTGCCGATGTTCGTTTCGGAACAGCAGTCGCGTCTTTTGCGGGTTCTGGTGCCAGTCGGGATTCCGCTTCTGTTTGTGGCGGCCGGCACACTGGTCTGGTGGCGGAGGCGTCGGTTATGAGGTTTCGCGGGACTGCGGTTCTTGTGGCAATAACTCTGCTTCTGGGTGGATTCTACCTGCTGTACCAACGCCCGCAGGCAGAAGCGAAAAAGGCTGCCCTTGCCTTTGAGAAGCGGTTCTTCCGTGCCGATAGCGGCGCCATTTCATCGATCATTATCGAGAACTGGGATGGTGTGGTGGAGATCTCCCATGGGGCCGACGGCTGGATGATCGAGAGGCCACAGCGATATCGCCCGGACGACGGCATGATCAGGAAACTCCTGGAAACGATCGCCAAGGGTGAATTAACCAAGGTGGTGGGAGAGGCGTCGGAACTGAATCAGTTCGGTTTCGATCGGCCGGTGTTGAGCCTGACCATCAGGACGGGCCAGTCCCGGGATATGCTGATGATCGGCCAGAAAAACCCGACTGATACCGGATATTATGCCTATTCGGAGGGGCTAGGCAAGATATTTCTGGTCAACAAGGAACTGCCGAAGGATTTGTATCTACGGCTCTACGACCTCCGGGAGAAGCGGCTCTACCCTGCCCTCCGTTTTGAGGATATCGGCAGAGTTGTCATCAGCCGGGGTAAAGAGAAACTGGACATTGCGTTCGACGGCAAAGTCTGGCGGATGCGTGCGCCGTTTGATGTGATGGCGTCGGCAGAGGAGGTGAAGGCCTTTCTGGGGACATTGACCGGCCAGAAAGCGGCTGCGTTCATTCCGTGGGAGAAGGGGCTGGCAAAGCTGCCGCAGCAGATGCATCTGCAACTGTTTGACCTGAACGGCCGGCCTGTTGTCGATAACCGGGTCTATTACCTGGGCACGGGGGAGGACGAGGGGGTCGTCATCCATGCAGCCGGCAATGGCGAATCGATCCGCACCCACCGCGAGTTCTGGGAGATCCTGCAAATTGACCCGGCTGACCTGATGGAGCGCAGGCTGTTCCCTCGCGACTCGGCAGGAATCACCCGGGTCAGCGTGTTTACAGGGAACGAACAGATCGTGCTGGTGCGTAACGGCAACCAGTGGGAGAAAAACGGCCGTCGGGTTGATGCGGAAAAGGTACGGATTATCCTTGATACCATGCGGAACTGGAAGACGTCCAAACGCGCGCCGGAGAAGGAGCATTTAGGGAAAACCCGAACAGGAATCGAGGTGAACTATGCCGGGGAGGTAGAGCGACTTATGATAACTGAAAAGGAGATTAGCCGCTCTATGTCTACCGAACTCCCCACAATGCATGCTGAAAGTAAAGACATAATCTACTTTTTGGCGTCATCGTCGGCGCTGGGTCAGAACGTCCTGGTTCTTTCCAATGAATTGGATCGCTTTCTCGGGCAGATGCGGCAACTCAAATGACATCCTCCGGCCTCAAGCAGCGCATCTGGCAGACGGTCACCAACAGGTCTCTTTCGACCTGGCTGCTGATTGCGGTGACAGCCATGCTGGTGCTCGGCTCGCTACTGCCCAACCCGGAATACATGACCCCTGATGCGGTTGCCAATCTGCAGGCCCGTAACCCGCTGCTGTTTGACATCGGCTCACATTTCAACAGCAGGAAGCTTGCAACGGGATACTTTTTCGGATTCGTCGGCATCTACCTCATCATCTCGGCAACACTCTGCAGTGTCGACCGCATCATGAACCGAAGGCGCGAACAACCGGTCTACGCCGAAACAGAGGCGTCAACCGGTGACATAACCATTCTCGTGCCAGCCGCTGCGCCTGAAGAGACCCGCGCCTTCCTGACCGACCGGCTGTGCCGGCGGTTGTTAGGGGCGGCGATCTTGCCGGATTCAGTGACCGGTACCGTTATCATCCAAAGGGGGCGATTCGGCTTCTGGGGCTCGATCATTTTCCATACCGTGCTGATTACGGCCCTTGCCGGGCTGGTGCTGTTCTACCTGGGCGGGACCCGAGGTAAGCTGGTGTTTACCGAGGGGCAACGCTATCGCCTGGAGAAATCCCGGTTCATCCACCTGGAAAAGGAACCGGTCTGGGGGTTGCGGCTGCCGCGGGTCGAACTGGAACTCATGACGCAATACTCCCTTTTTGCCCATGATGACCCGCAAACGGCAATCGAGCATCTGGCGCGTTTCCGGGTGCTTGACCTCGAGAGTGGCCACAGCTCTGTCCGGGATGTAAAGATCAATCTCCCCTTGCGGATCGCAGGCAGCGATTTTCTGCTGATGACCGGCGGATTTGCGCCGCGCTTTGTCATTTCCGGAAAGAACGGCGCCGCTGTTCGCTATGATTCCTTCGTCAATCTGAAACGGGAAGCAGGGACCAAAGATGACTTCTCGGCAATAGACGGGTTACATTTCAATGTCCGGTTTTTCCCCGACCTGGCGCGCAAAAACGGCCAGCCAATCACGAAAAGCCTGTTGATGAACAATCCAGCGGCGCTCATTACCGTGACCCGGGGTGGAAACAGGCTGTTCGATGATTTTGTGCCGGTTGGAGCGAGCGCGGTCGTTGCGGGATACACCATCACCATCCCCGAAGTCCGACGCTGGGTGGAGCTGGAGATGGCCGATGAACCGGGAATCGGGTTCTTCTTTGCCATATCTTTCCTCGGCATTATCGGTATTCTGGTGCGGATGCTCGACCCTGATGAGCAGCTTATTATGGTGACCCGCGCAGAGACTAAGGGGACAAGGGTTGAATTCTTTGTGAATTCCCGTCATTTTTCGGCCCTGCTCAAGGATGTTGCCACTGATTGCGCCCGGGCCGCGGTGGCATGGGGAGAGGAAAGGTCGAAAGGATTGGAGAAATGAACATGATGTCTGAATCGTGGCGGCGGACAACGATGCTTTTTGCAGCCGTGCTATTCCTGGTGCTCGGGTTGACCGGCTGCACGCGGGGTGAAGTGGAACTGAAAAATACGGTTTCGGCCTACATCCAGATGCTGACCGAATCGCTTGCCAAGCCGGATGCCGCAAAGATGAAGTTTTTTGCCAGCCAGGCTGAAATAGCCCGGATCGATTCGTATATTCTCTTCATGCTCAAGGAGAAGAAAGTCCTGAACAGCACTATGCAAAAACTGGATTTTCGTGGCGTCGAGATCGATAAGGATCAGACGAAAGCAACGGTGACGGCCTACGAGGAATGGACATACCATTATGTGGATGAAAAAAGCCGCCAACCGATCAGCAAGGAAGAAGCGATTGCCTATAACAATGTCTACCACCTGATCAAGGATCAGGGGCACTGGGTAGTGGACAAGATAGACTCGAACGAGACGCAGTCAACCACCACTCCGGCCCCTGCCGAACCAGCCGGCGCGAAACCTCCGGCTGGCGATAATTCCGGAGGCATACGGCCATCGGGGAAATTTTAGCTGCAGCACTGATTGACGATTGCAGTTACCGGGAAACCAGAGCGTATGATTCAAATTGAAAACCTGACAAAACGGTTCGGACAGCATGTTGCAGTCAACGGGATATCCTTCACCGTCGGCAGGGGTGAGACCATGGGGCTCCTCGGGCCCAACGGCGCGGGCAAGACCACCATGATGAGGATGATCACCGGCTATCTCCCTCCCAATGACGGCCGGGTCGTTATTGATGGGCTCGACATGTTCGACCAGCCGAGCGAGGTGAAAAAAAGGATCGGCTATCTTCCCGAACAACCGCCGGTCTACATGGATCTGACGGTCCGGGAATACCTGGAGTTTGCCGCCCGTATCCGGGCTCTCCCCGGCAACAGGGTCAAGCGGCAGATCGAGCTTGTCGTGGAACGGTGTGGCATTTCCGACAAGCTGGGACGATTGATCGGCAACCTTTCCAAGGGGTACCGCCAAAGGGTGGGACTGGCCCAGGCGCTGGTTCACAACCCGGACATCCTGATCCTGGATGAGCCGACCGTCGGCCTCGACCCGGTACAGATCGTCGAGATTCGTGAACTGGTGCGTGAGTTGGGCCGCGAACGGACCGTCATCCTCAGCAGCCACATAATGCAGGAGATAACGACGATCTGCGAGAAGGTCGCCATAATAAACCAGGGGAAGCTGGTGGCATTCGACAGCATCGCCAACCTTTCTTCGGCCATGAGTGGCGGACAGAGATTGACGGCGATCGTGTCGCGCCCCGGGAACGTGGACCGGGCCAGGTTGTTGTCGCTGCCGCATCTGCTGTCCGTAGAAAGCCGGCCCGACGGATATCTCGATATTCTCGGCGAAAGGGGCTGGGATGTACGGGAGCCGCTGGCAAGGGAACTGTATGAAATGGATAGCGGCCTGCTCGAATTGCGGCTGGTCAGCCTGACGCTGGAAGAGGTGTTTTTAAAGGCGATCACCAGTTGACCGGAGAGATATCATGTCCCTGATTGAAGGATTACTGCTCTGGCCGGCCATGTTCGGCTACTTAACGGTTTTCATCCTGTACCTGACCCTGGCAATCTTCAAAAAAGACCGGGTGGAGAGGGTTGCCTGGCTGTTGTTCATTATCAGCTTTCTTGTCCAGACCGCCTCCATACTCTGGAGATGGCATGTCAGCGGCCGGGCGCCGGTCATGGTGAGTTACGAGCATTACCAGCTCGGTTCCTGGTTTGTCGGCCTGGTCACCATTGCCAGTGGCTACAGATACCGGCAGACGCGGATCTTTGCCATGGCTTCGGCAGCGGCCATGCTGTTGATGCTCGGCATGGGACTGGGAACCGAGACGGCCATGGAACCGATGCGCCCCCCCTTCCGCTCCAACTGGCTCATCATCCATATCGGCTTTGCCTGGTTTGCCTGGGGCTGTTTCGTGATGGCCGCAGCCATGGGGGTCGCATTCCTGCTAAAGCGCCCCGGAAAGGGTGAAGGCCCGCTGCTCGCCAAATTCCCCGACCGCAAAGTGATCGACGACCTGATGATTAAACAGGTGCTCTTCGGATTCGTATGCCAGGGGTTGATGATCATTGCCGGCGCCATCTGGGCTCATCAGTTGTGGGGACGTTACTGGGGGTGGGACCCCATAGAGACCTGGTCCCTTATCTGCTGGCTGGTCTACGGGGTGGTGCTTCACTTGCGCCTCATGATGGGGTGGCGGGAGGATAAACTGGCGATCCTTGTAATCCTGGCTCTTTCAACGTCTGTAATCTGCTTCTGGGGGATCGGCCTGGGACCGCAGAGCCACACGACTCTGATGCTGATGGAATTCAAATAGGATGAAATCGTAACCGAGGGGATTGAATCAGGTGAGGAACTTGCCTGACATCAGACAATAGAACCCGGCGGTTAAGAGGCTGGCGGGTTTATATTCTTTTCAGCATGTAATCCGGCAGGTAACCAGTTAAAGTCCCTCATGAAACTGACGATAGATAATTGTGTATAGACCGTTATCGAGAGGTTGTACACATGGAACAGTTTCAAGCCCAGTTGAAAACCGGCAGGCATATCCTGCTGACAATCAATACCCCCTGCGGATTCGCTATGGTTGAGGACGCCGTTATCGCAAGCGCTTCCGGCCGGTATATCAAGGTGATCCTGCCTGCTGCAACAAACCCCAAAATGGACCATCTCCCTGTGGGCACAAAGGTTTCCGTGGCTATTGAAACGGATACCGGCGGCCAATTGGCCTGTAACGCCGTGATAAACAACCTGGATGAGCGCCCGTTTATCTGGATCAAGGTTCTCGATACGCTGCCGGCCATCTCGAAGAGACGGCATCAACGTATTTCAGTGAACCTGCCGATGTACTGCTCCGTAATTACCGAGGATGGTTCAATGACCGTCATCTACGACGGCAAGAAGGACAACGGGAGTTACGAACCGGTTGACCTTTCGTTAAGCGCCGGGGGATTCAAACTCAAAACCCCGTTCAAAGTAAAGGATGAGACAATAGCGATCGCAGTATTTTTTTCCGCCGACGAAACAGAATGGATGGTGCCGGTCTTCTCGAAATCGGTATATTCCTACCCGTCAAACGCGAACAACAAATTCCTGACCGGTTTCAGGTTTTCCATGATCAATTCCCGCGACAAGAAAAAGATCGCTCATCTGGTCGAGGAGCATCTGCAGCCTGTCACCGCCGGCTGCAAGGCCAGAAAGTACCCGTCATGCCTTCTGCGCATGCGTAACTACAGCTTCAAGACGTCAGATATGCCTGTGCAAGGACCCTGAACTCGGGCAGGCCATGATTGAAAGTACGGTTTTGTCGCTTAAAATGGAGATTTATTGATTAGTATTGGGGCGAAGGCTGCTGCAATTCCCTTCGACAACAGTCGTCAGGACGTCGTTGGATATTTTACCTTTCAACGAGCCGTTACTCTTAACGATATCAAACTCGATCTTCTTCTCTTCGTCTGCCATCTCTTTTACCAAATGAAAATTGGCGTCAGTGATCCTTATGTTATCGAATGAGTATTTATTGAAATACATATTTTTGATCATATTGGCATTTTCATCGATCAAATAAATGTTATTGCTGGTGTCATACACCAGTCCATCCCAGAATATATCATTGATATTGCATTGCAATATATTGAGTGAATCTTTGGCGTTGGTTTTCTGCCTGTTCTTATAGGTTAATGCCATTGAATACGATGTACTTTTGGTATTGTCAGTGATACCGGTAATGGTTGCGTCAATTATTGAATTATCCAACTGCCACTGCCTCTCGCTCAGCATTATCAAGATATCTGATGATACTGTTTCCGACTTATCGTATTTAGTGAAATCAGTACCAAATCTGTTTTCCAGAAGAGTTCTGATTTTCCCAAAGTCTTCTTCATTTGTTGTCTCTCTTATCAGCCGGATTGAATGGTTTTTATTGGTATTATCATTCAGTTCATCTATATAGATATCAAAAGTCATATTCTCTATATTTACTTTGCCACTATATAACGTTGTATATTTTTCAGAGGACTTGCCGGTCTTTTCCCATTTCCCCAGTTTGAATATTTTTGAAATGAAGACATCCACCCAGCTGAAGTTGTTCCAATACATCTTGTTAGTTAAAAGCCCTTCCAACGCACCATCCGAGGCCTGTGCCATTCGGGACGAAAAAACCAGCATTAGGCAGACAACGGCTATTAATCTGGCTGACATTTTCATGAATGAACCTTTCGCTGATAACATTGAGCGCGGCTACTTGCTCCCGTCATCAATAGGCATTTGCAGCAGTCGGCTGTTTAACGGGAGATTTATAGGCAACAGGGGTTTACATATCAGTAATTTAATTAGAAATCAAATATAATCCTGCTGTTCCTTGTATTAAGCTGTCGGTCTGCTCATTTGGATGTCAGCACGAGATTTCGGCAAAGCACTTTTCAATGATAGTGAACAGTTCCAGGAAAACCACCGGCTTCACAATAACGAATTCGAAACCGACCCCTGATTCGCCGGTATGCTGCAGAAAGGCTTTTCCCGAATTGCCGGTAAGTATGATGAACCTCGTATCGGGCCTGATTGCACGGATTTCGCCGACCATTTCCAGACCGCTCATCTCCGGCATGTTGATATCGGTGATAACGATATCCGGCTGGTGCGTCTTGAACAGTTCCAGCCCCATTCTGCCGCTGGTGGCGGTATGGAGTGATATCTCCGGATACTTCAAGGTAAGCATTGAAGAGAGAAGTTCGATGGTAACCTTGTCATCCTCAACAAGCAGTATCGATGGTGACGAGTCGTGCCGGGCCATAACACCCCCTTCAGACCTCTATCCTGAATTCAGCGCCTTCGGTATTGTTACGTACCGTAAGCTTACCCCCCATATTCTTCTCGACAATTGATTTCGACATGAACAAACCCAGGCCTGTCCCCTGTTGCGGACCTTTGGTGGTAAAATAGGGATCAAAGATCTTCCCCATAATCTCCTCAGGAATACCGCCGGCGTTGTCGGCCACCAATACTACAGCCCGATCGTTTTCACGGCAGATCGTAATCGTAATGCCGGGAACGGCAATTTCCCTTTCCAGCAACGCATCCCGGGCATTGATAAGGAGATTGAGGAGAACCTGTTCGTATTCATTCCGGTAGCCATAGATGACAGGGTTATCCTTGGTTACGATTTCGATCCCGATCATCGGTTGCTGTAAGCTTCCGGCAAGGAGCGACAAGGTATTTCCGATCGTTTCGGCCACCGGGAACTCGACCTTTTCCTTATCCGGTTTGAAGAAATTCCTGAAATCGTCAATGGTTTTGGACATGTGCTGGACGAGGTCCATTGACTTATTGACACTGTTTTCCAGTATTTCCCCGTTGAATTCGCCAAAATCATACAGAAGCTTAAGCTGCTGTACCGTGAGCCCGAGAATATTCAGGGGTTGACGCCACTGATGGGCGATATTGCTGATCATCTCCCCCATGGCTGCCTGGCGGCTCTGCTGAATGAGCATCTGTTCTTTCTCTCGCAGCGCTTCCACTACCCGCAGACGTTCGAGGGTCTCAGCCTGCAAGGCCTGCTCCGCCTCCCGGCGCTGGTTTTCCCTGCTGAAGTTATCGAGGGCAAAGGTGATGTCGGCCGCCATCTGCACCAGCAACCCCAGGTACTGTTGATCGAAGAAATTCTTTTCCCTGGAATAAAGCGTGAGAGCACCGATTACCCGACCATTTTCCTTAAGGGCGATGGATGCCGAGGCGCAGATGCCGTAGGCGCGCCCCTGTTCATGCCAGGGGCGGGTACATGGGTCGTTCTGGAAATCGTTGCAGATGTAGTAGGTACCCTCACGGATGGAGATGCCGGTGGGACCCTCCCCGTTCGGTTCCTTAGCGGACGAGATCCTGATCTCGTCCAGATAACCGGTAACGCCACTGGCGGCAGCGATCCGCACCGGGCCTCTCTCCTTATCCACCACCCCCACCCAGGCGAGGAGAAACCCGCCATGGTCCACGGCAATGCGACAGAAATCATGGAACAGGGAATCGCGATCAGCAGCACGGACGATCGTCTGATCGGTCTCGCAAAGCACCGCATAGAGCCGGTTAAGCCGGTAAAGAGTCCCTTCCGCCAGCTCCCGCTCCTTGATTTCCCCCAACAGGGTTTCCACGGTCGCTGCCAGTTCTTCGGTCCGTTCCCTGACCCTCATTTCCAGTTCATCGTGGGCACGGCGCAACTCGATCTCCGCCCGCTTGCGCTCCATGGCAATGGCGACCTGATCGGCCACCGCTTTCATAAGTGCCAGGTCGTCGTCGTTGAACCTGGTTCTGGTGCGGGTCCCGAAAGAGAGGGTGCCCAGCACCTCCCCCTGGACCAGCAGTGGATGGCAGGCGTAGGCCTGAATGCCGTACGATTTGACCAAGTCAGTGCGCGGATCAGGGGTATTGGGGATATCCTCGGCCACGATCCGGCAGGCGTCGCGAGCCGCGCAACCGCATACCGCCGCACCATAATTGAGCCACTCGACCTTCTGTCTTTCCTCGCCGGAAATGCCGGCGCAGGCATTGAGGCGAAGACGGCCATCATTTTTGTCCACCAGGAAATTAAAGAAGACATGACAATCGAGAAACGACATGACTTTCTGACAGAGTCCATCGACCACCTGCTGCGGCGAATCGCTTGCAAGCAGCTCACTGGCGGTTTCGGCCAGAAGATTGACGCGGCTGGAGCTCTCCACGGCCCGCCGGCTGGCGTCAATGGCGTCTTCCATCATATTCAGGGCAGCACGGCGCGAGTCACGCAACAGGGCATTGGCCGCTTCCAACTCGGCGGTACGCTCCGACACGCGACGCTCCAGGGTTTCGTTCAGCTCCAGGAGAGCTTTCTCAGCCTGTTTCTGGGCAGTGATGTCGCGGGCCGCGGCAAAGACACCAGTCACCTCCCCATCCACATCCTGGTACACCGTGGCATTGTACAGGACCGGTGTGATGTGGCCGTCCGGATGGCGCAAGTCAAGCGAGTAGTTATGAACCGAACCCTCGGCAAATGCCTGTTGATACCCTGCGCGGGCCTTTTCGGGCTCAGTGAAGTAATCGGAGAAATCGGTCCCGATCAGTTCGGTGCGCGAACAGCCGGTCGCCGCTTCGGTTGCGGCGTTGACATCCGTAATCTTCCCGTCGCGACCGATGGTCACCAGCGGATCAAGGCTCGCTTCGATGAGACTGCGGTTGTATACGTTGGCAAGCCGTAACGCCCTGGTCCGCTCCTCGATCCGCTGTTCCAGCTCGTCGTAGGCCTTTTGCAGATCTGCCTCGACCTTCTTGCGCTCGGTGATGACCTCGAATACGGCCACAAAGTGGTCCTGCTTCGGGCTGTAGGCCGATATGGAAAACCACATATCCATGGCATTGACATACGCCTCAAACTTTTCGGCATGTCCGGTCCGTGCTACTCTGCCATAGGTATCGAGCAGAACGGGATCGAGCTCCCACAACCCCGGAATCACAGCAGACGCCTTTCTTCCGACAACATCTTGCAACCCGGTCAGCGCCTCGAAGGCGTTGTTGACCGCAAGGAAGATGAAGTCTGCCGCCCGGTCGCCATCGTACAGCATCCGGCAATACGCAAACCCGTTGAACATGTTGTCGAAGAGGGAGCGGTACAACTCCTCGCTCTTTTTCAACTCCTCCCTCAGGATGCGGGCTTCCGAGCTTTCTATGACCTCCCAGGCACCATGATTCCTGATCAGTGCAAAAGGATGGCCCTTGACCACCTCCATGAGCCCCACGGCATCGAATTCGTCGCGGTAATACGCAAACAGCGCGATCACCCTTCTTTTGCCGATATCGTCGATCCCGCACCTGAGCTCTTTGTGCGACAAGGCCGGAGACGAGTGACATACCAGCCTGAGGCCATCGAAACCGGCGGACAGGGCCTTGCCGACCATCGACGCAAGGGGGCTTACCGTTTCCTTCTCCAGTGCGCACCAACGGCTGTACGGGATGATCTCCATCTGTCCCTTGTCCACGGACTCAGTGAACGCTGCACCAGCCAAAACTCCCTCGGCATCATCGGGGGTTACCCACAGGCAAAATTCATGGTTCTCCAGGCCAGCCCTGAAAAACGGCACAAGGATATCGAGCAGTTCCCTGTTAGTCTGGTAAAACTGGCAGAAATGGCTCCCCCAGGGGAGTTCGCCGACCAGTGAGATTCCGGATTTTCGTACGTCAGAGCGCATAAAGTCAGTATTCTCCAGGCAGTTCACAACCATCAACAACCGGCATGGACCGCCGGCATCTTCACAACCTGCCACTCTCCCCGGTTCATGGCCAATGCGAACTCATGGTTCCTGACCACATCCAGTATCTCGGTAACGCCGCATTTTTCAAGCGCATAGGAGCAGAGCACCAGCAGCTTGGTGCCGCTGATGACGTTGTTGATCTCCGCCTCGTAGCAGGTGAAATCGTCCCAGTCCTTCTTGTTGTTGATCCAGTACGGGCTGCCGGTGACCCTCATCCCCGCGAACCCTCGTGACAACGCCTCATCATGCTTTTCCATCCACATGGCGAGCGTTCTCTTGAGGTCGAAACTCCCCCCCTTGAGGTACCAGTCGGTGTAGGGAAAGATCTCCATCTGCCCGTTTGCCAGGTATTCCGAGAAGCCGGGCACCCGCTCACCCATGACGTTTACCGCTTCCTCAGTAGTGAAAAAGTCCGATGTCACCCAGACGCAGAACTCGTTGGCTTCAAGGCCGGCCCTGAAGTACGGGACGAGTATATCCAGCAGATCCTTCTTGGTCTGGTAGAACTGGCAGAAGTGGCTTCCCCAGGGGATGTCTCCCACCAGGGCAATCCCGGAGTTCCGTTTTCCAGCCGACGTTTTCATCCTTTACCTCCGATCTTCAGTGGCACGGCATCGCTGCCGATGCCATAGTGTTGGCATGCTCGTCATCGCTCTTTCTCGAAATCGAGGGGGTAGCGCTCCGGTTGCCCGGACAATCGGCACAGTTCGTTCACTTCCTTCTTGAGCTCGATCATGCGCAGTTCGCGCCCCACGGAAGCCTCATTGAAGCGGGTCAACTCCTCGTTACTCACCTTGAGATCCTTGAGATGGGACTGAATCAGCGCTTCCACGTGCTTCCGCTCAGAGATATTACGGGCCACATGTACCGAGCCGACCAAAATGCCCTGCTCATTCTTAAGCGGAGTAGTGCTGACCAGGAAGTCGCCGCCGAGCCGCTCCTCGAACACCTCGGACTGATGTCCCATGCCGTCGGCCATGGTCTGGGTATGGGGACAAAAGTCGGGAGGAGTTTCCAGGCCATGGACCACACGGTAGCAGACCTGCCCCACGCACTCCCGGGGAGTGATTCCCAGTTGCTCGGCCATGGCGCGATTGGCACGCACAACCCGGTGCTGGTCATCCATGATGGCAATAAGGTCCGGCACGCTGTCAAAGGTCCGTTCCCACTCCTCCTTGGCCCTGATGATCGTCTCTTCCATCCGCTTGCGCTGGGTGATGTCGATCAGGGTCACCACGATGCCGTCGATCTTCCCATCGGCAGACCGGTAGGGGAAAATCCGCTTCAGGTAGTACTGCTCACCTTCCAGGTTTGCGACCTCCTTCTCGGCAAAGGGTTGCCCTCCGAGCACCATCTCTGCGTCACGGGAAAGCGAGGCCCAATCGATCTTCCCAGCCAGGTGATGAAAGGGACGGCCCTGATCGGCCGGAAGCAGATTGAAGAGACCGGCTGCGGCCGGTGTGAACCCCTTGATGGTCAGCTCCCGATCGAGGAAGATGGTGACGATCCCGGAGCTGTCCAGCAGGTTCTCCATGTCGCTGGTGCTCAGGTTCAGCTCCTCCACCTTCTGCTGCAGCTCGGCGTTTACCGTTGCCAGCTCCTCGTTCAGGGCCTGCAGCTCTTCCTTTGAAGTCTCCAGTTCTTCATTGGTGGATTGCAGCTCTTCATTGGCCGACTGAAACTCCTCGTTCATGGAGATCAGCTCTTCATTGGCAGAGAGGAACCCCTCGTGGGTGGACTCCAGCTGTTCGGTAGTGGCATGAAGCTGCTCGTGGGTTATGCGCAGCTGTTCCTCCAACTGCCGGACCAGCATCTCCCCGGTGGTTTCGTCACCGCAGAGAGATTCTTCCCCCGCGGCCGGGATAAAGGCCATGGCAGCGGTAGAGACCTGCTCAAAGACGACCATAGCAAGTTTATCGGACGGATGACCGGCTTCAAGGGGCTCCACCAGAAGGTTCACCGTCAGTTCCTGTTCGTCGATAACAACATTGACCCCCCGGAAATCGACCTGCCGGTTTTCCGCAAATGCCTTGTAGATCGCGGCGCGCAGGGCGGGTCGAAGCTCTTCCCTTGCCATGCGCAGAATGTTCCGGCTCGGTTCTCCCAGTGGGACTTCAAGAAACCGGTTCAGGCTGGTGGTGACATGCATGACCTCGAATTTCTCGTTAACAATCACACAGGGGGGGGCATAGCGTTCCAGGAGGAGTCTTTCGGTCACCAGAACCGGCCCCCTTTCCACGGCTTCGGCCGGCCTGTGGTGGCCGGGCATGCCGGAAAGGTACCTGACCGGGGTGGTGAAGGGGAACATGGGGTCAGGCCGGTGCTTCCCTTCCTTGCGCTCAAACAGTTTCCACTTCTTGTCGATTGAGGCAAACAGGTCGGTGCTGCGCCCAACTGTTTCCGAACTTCCCAGAAAGAGGAATCTCCCGGGCTTCAGAACCTGATGAAACAGGGAGATGAGCCGCTTCTGCATGTCGGGGTTGAGGTAGATCATGAAGTTGCGGCAAACGAGAAGATCGAGTTTGGAGAAAGGGGGATTCTTGATCAGGCTGTGATGGGCAAAGACAATCATCTCCCGCACCTGCTTCACCACCTGCCAGCGCTTGCCGCTCCGGGTAAAGAACGCCTTGAGCCGCTCCTCGCCCACTTCCGCCTCGATACCTTCCAGGTAGAGGCCGGCCCGGGCCTGGGCGATCGAGATTTCGTCGATATCGGTGGCAAATATCTGGAGCTTGGCACTGATCCCATGGCGGTCGAGGTATTCCCTGATCAGGAATGCCATCGAATAGACCTCTTCACCGGTGGCGCAGCAGGCGTGCCAGATCCGCACCGGTTCGTCGGGGTCGTGATCGGCGAAGAGCCTGGGAATGACCGTTTTTTCGACCATTGCGAAGGCTTCGGGATCGCGGAAGAAGCCGGTCACCCCGATGAGGATGTCCTGAGCCAGGGCCTGAGCCTCCTGAGGGTTCTCATCGAGCAGCGCCACATACCTCTTGATCCCTGATACCTCGTTCACTGCCATCCGCCGTTCAATGCGGCGCATGACCGTATTAGTCTTGTATGAGCTGAAATCGTGGCCGGTTCGGGTCTTTACGATACCGAAGATAGCGGCCAATTCATCATCAAAGGACATTATCCGGCAGGCAGGAGGTTGAATGTGGCAGGCTGTGCCGGCAATTTCGGCAATCTTGGCCGCTATCTCGTCCATGGGAAGGACATAATCCACCGCCCCGGTCGCAATGGCGCTCCGCGGCATGTCGGGGTGCATGGCCGACCCCGGTTCCTGGACGATAACAGTGCCGCCGGCTTCTCTGATCGCCTGCACCCCCTTGGAGCCGTCGGTGCCGGAACCGGAAAGGAGAACTGCTATGGCGCGCGCCCCGTTTTCCTCTGCCAGAGAGCGGAACAGACGGTCAATAGGATGATTCACACCTCTTAGGGCGGGCTCTTCCAGATGGAGCAGTCCCTGGTTAACGACAATGTCACTGCCGGCAGGGATCACCTGGACCCGGTTCGGGGCAAGCGCCATTCCCTCTTCGGCAGTCACGACCGGCATGGTAGTGTAACGTCCCAGCATTTCGGCCAGAAATGACGGACCGGCAGGCGGGATATGCATGATCACCACGAAAGAAAGGCCGCAGTCCGTGGGAATGGCGGTGAAAATCTGTTCCAGCGCCTCCTGGCCACCGGCAGATGCGCCGATCCCGACAACAAGGCAACTCAATTGCTTCTCCAAAGCCCCTCCGGTGTTACTCTCCATGTTCGTGGCTCTTCCATTGCGTTTGTTATATATACTTAGAAACTATTATTGCTTCGACAACTTTTTGCATTCCGCCATGCTGAGGCCAATTTCCAGCTGCGACGCCCCCAGCGCAACCCTTATAGAGACAAATGTTGCTATCCCTAAATTTTATAATCATTGCATCAGAATGCAATAAGCCGAAATCAATCGGTTATCGGCAATTTTATTGTCTGGCACAAATCCTGCCTATAAGACCTTGTATATTACCCGGGAGTAATATCCCGATCAAACCGGTTTAGTATACCGCTGATCCGGCAGGAGTATAACCTATGGACATTCCAAAGGATATAATAAGCAATACGAGCCTCCTGTATGTCGAAGACGACGAACTCACGCAAGAGTTGGTTATTGAGATCCTGCGGTTCAAATTCCAGCAGATTACCCTTTATCAGGCTAACAATGGCCGGGACGGCCTCAATCTCTATGTTGAAAAACATCCTCATATCGTCATCACCGACATTCGCATGCCGATCATGGATGGCATCGCAATGGCAAGACAGATCAAGGAAATTGACAAAGACAGCCAGATCATCATCCTGTCGGCAATAGATGAGATAGACTATATTTTAGAAGCGATCGATATCGGCATCAACAATTATGTGCTGAAACCGCTAAAAATGGAAAAGTTTGTTGCTGCTGTAGAACGATGCCTCAACAATATCTGCCTCAGAGAGCAGCTCAAGCAAAAAGAAGAGTATATCAGCAGCATGGCCTACTATGACTTTCTTACCGGTCTCCCGAACCGGCAGCTGTTGACTGAGTTTCTGCATAAATCCGTAGCTAATGCCCAGCGCCATAACCGGTGCTTGTCCTTGTTATCACTCGATCTGGACGGTTTCAAAAGTGTCAATGACACTCTCGGGCATGCTGCCGGCGATGCACTGCTCAAGGGCGTTGCGCAGCGGCTGCTGTCCTGTTGCCGCCGGGATCAGGACACTGTGGCCAGGTGGGGGGGGGACGAGTTCATCGTTCTGCTGACCGATCTGAACGGAGCGCATGAAGCCCTCAGTGTGGCGCAACAGATAATTACCGCCTTTGAGCAGCCATTCACTGTCCACGGCCAGGCGTTGACCATCGGCATAAGTATCGGTATCGCCTTCTTTCCCGACAACGGCACCGATGAAGAGACCCTGATCAGGAATGCCGACACAGCCATGTATTGCGCCAAAAAAAACTGGCCGCAACCGGTATCACTGCTATTCACCCTTTAAGATGTCTGCCTGATCCCCGGTCTTGACTGTTCCGGCGCAGCCCCTTTCAGCAGTTGACAATCCCCCTTCCGCAACGCATAATCCGTCGGTTTTTTGAACAACTTCCTCTTGGAGTAGCGATGATACACCTGTCCAATATTGCCAAACAACACGGCACCCAGCTGCTGTTCAGAGATGCCGGCTTTCAGATCCTCCCTGCCAGCAGAGCCGGACTGGTCGGCCCTAACGGCGCCGGCAAGACCACCATCTTCCGGATCATCACCGGCGAGGAGGAGGTCGATGGCGGCGAAATTACTTGCGCCAAGCGGACGACCATCGGTTACTTCTCCCAGGATGTCGGTGAAATGTCCGGCCGCACGGCCCTGGAAGAGGTCATGGCCGGTTCGGAGGCGACCGTGAGGCTTGCGGCCGAGCTCAAGGAGATGGAGACCGCCATGGGCGAGCCGCAATCCGATGACGAGATGGCAGCGCTGCTGGAGCGGTACGGCGAGGCAATTGAGGAGTATGAGCACCGCGGGGGATATGATCTGGACAGCCGTGCCCAGACTGTGCTGACCGGCCTGGGGATCGGTCCGGACCGGTTCAATCACCCGGTGGAGTCGTTCAGCGGCGGCTGGAAAATGCGGATTGCCCTGGCCAAGATCCTGACCAGGCAACCGGATGTACTGCTTATGGACGAGCCGACCAACCACCTGGACGTCGAATCGATAATCTGGCTGGAAGAATGGCTGGCATCGGATTTCAAGGGCGCGCTCCTGATGACCAGCCATGACCGAGAGTTCATGAACCGGATCGTTACCCGCATCATTGAAGTAGCCAACAAGACCGTAACCACCTATGGCGGCAATTACGACTTCTACGAGCGTGAGCGCGACATCCGCCGCGACCAGCTGCTGGCCAGTCACAAGCGGCAGCAGGAGATGCTGGCCAAGGAAGAGGAGTTCATTGCCCGCTTTGCCGCCCGCGCCTCCCATGCCGCACAGGTCCAGTCGCGGGTGAAGAAGCTGGAAAAGATCGACCGGATCGAGATCCCTGCCGAAGAACGGGCGATCAGGTTTGAATTCGCCGAGCCGCCGCGCAGCGGTGACGACGTGGCCTGCTTCAGCGATCTGGCCAAGAGCTGGCAGCTCCCCGGCGGCGGCGAAACCCCGGTGTTCAGCGGGGTATCGGGAATAATCCGCAGGCAGAACAAGATCGCCGTGGTTGGCGTCAACGGCGCCGGGAAATCCACCTTTCTCAAGGTCCTGGCAGGTCAGACCGAACCGACCGGCGGCACTGTCTCTCTGGGCGCAAATGTCGCGTTGGGCTATTTCAGCCAGCACGCCATGGACCTGCTCGAACCGGGGAAAACCGTATTCGAGACCGTTCAGGATGCCATGCCGCTGCTGAACATCGGCGTGATCCGGAACCTGCTCGGCGCCTTCCTCTTTTCCGGCGATGCCGTGGACAAGCGGATCGAAAACCTTTCCGGCGGCGAAAAGAGTCGCGTGGTACTGGCCACCCTCCTGGCCCGACCGATCAATTTCCTGGTGCTGGATGAGCCGACCAACCACCTGGATATCCGCTCCCGCGAGATACTGCTCGATGCCTTGCGGAGCTTTACCGGCACCGTGGTGATTGTGAGCCACGACCGGCACTTTCTCAGGTCGCTGGTGGACAGGGTATTCGAGATCGATCATGGCGAGATGAGGAGTTATGAGGGGAATTACTCCTACTACCTCGAAAAGGCGCACAACGCGGCATAGTCAGATTCAGCGGCGGCGCGGTTCCCCTATTACTGCGATTTTCCACCTTGATTGCGTTAAATCTCCTGTTATCCTTACAGATAACATGGAGGTATGAACCATGAAGAACCGCTTTACCCTGCTGACCTTCCTGGCAGTGGTATTCAGCGCATCTCTTGCTTTTGCGACCCCGGATCCGGCATCAGGCGCCAGGGATGAACGGAGTCCCGCTACCTATACATTTGCCGTGATCCCCTACTATACCCCGGAAAAGATCTGGAAACTCTTCTCTCCCTTTGTCGACCATCTTTCCAGGGTAACCGGCCAGTCGTGGAAACTCCAGCTCTACAACAATCATGATGAATTCATCGAGGATATGTGCAATGGCAGGATATCCGTCGCCCTTGCCGGACCGGTGCCGCTTGCCAGGGCTTATAACAAATGCGGGATAAACCCTTTTCTCGTCGCCCTGGCAAAGAACGGCAAGCCCGACTACCACTCGGTCCTGGTGACGAATAATCCGGACATCAAGACCATTCAGGAGCTGAAAGGGAGAAAGATCGGGCTGTTCAAGGGTTCGACAGCGGCTCACATACTACCGGTAAAGATGATGCAGAGTTCGGGGATCAAGTTGTCCGACGTCCAACCGGTGTTCCTGGAAAGCCAGGACCGGATACTTTCGGCGCTCCTGTCCGGGGAGCTGTCTGCCGGCGGCATGAAAGAATCCCTATACCAGCGGGCCGGAAAGGGTCATCTCACGGTTCTGGCCACATCCGAGGCGCTCCCGAATTTTGCCCTGGCCAGCCTCCCCTCTTTCCCGGCAAAACTGCGCGAGCAGCTGGCCTCAGCACTGCTCAGAATAAAACCTCTTGCCAACCCCAGACATGCCGAGACCGTCAAACAGTGGGACGATGAAATCAAAAACGGTTTTGCGGCGCCCGGCAAGGATTTTCTGCCGGAAATATTGAACCTTTATTCGATTTACTGGGAAGTCACCAATGGCTCCAGATAGATACAGCCTTGGGTACCGGTTGATTGTCCCCAGCTTCATCATCATAGCTCTTGTCTTTGCCTCGCTCACCTATCTGATCTACACGATTTCGCAAACCATCCAGGATGACTATTCCCGTTTTTCTCTGGCCGCCGTAAACGGCGAAGCGCGGAAAATCCTCTCTGCCGCCGCTTCGGAGATGACTGCGGCAGACCTCTCCGGAAATCAGGTGGTTACTGCAGCGATGCAAAAGAGCGTCAAAGAGGCGTTGACGCTTTTGTGGCAACGCATGAACCATGACGGCGTCATTGCGAAGGCGGACGGCACCATCCTGTTCAGCACCCTTCCGGAAGACCGGTGCCGGGCCATAATAACCGGCGGCAATTCCGGCTATTACATCGCATTGGCTCCTTCCGGCAAATCCCGGTGTTATGCGCAACGGTTTCCCCTCTGGGACTGGCGGGTGGTTTCCGTTGACCGGAATTCGCGATCCCTTATGGACAGGAGCATGGCAGGGCTATTACTGCCGGCCGTTTCCCTGGGAATCCTGTTGATGACCGGCGGTGTTTTCCTGGTACTGAGAAAAACCCTCAGGCAACCGATGGAACAGATGGTCTCCGCCCTTAAGCATGGTAAAGAGATAGAGGCAACCGGGCTCACGGAGTTCGACTTTATCGGCAATGCCGTTAACGATGCCTTTGCCCGGCTGCACGAACGGGAAACGGCCCTGGGAAACGAGCTGCAGGAACGGATCAGGGTTGAAAACGAACTGCGCGCCAGTGACGAGCATATCCACAGGCTATTGAGCTTTACCGAAGAGGGGATCTACGGCATCGACACCAAAGGTAACTGCACGTTCTGCAACCTCTCGTGCCTCAAGATGCTGGGGTACGAAGAGGAACAACTGCTCGGTGTCAATGTGCATGATCTGGTCCATCACTCCCATCCTGACGGCACAGCGTATGCCAACCGTGAATGCAGGATTTACCTGGCTTTCCGCGATGAGGTTAATGTCCATGTGGATAACGAGGTGTTCTGGCGATCCGACGGCAGCAGCTTCCCGGTCGAATACTGGTCGCACACGGTCTATGAGCAGGGGAAAGTGACCGGGGCGGTGGTGACCTTTATCGATATCAGCCAGCGAAAGCTGCTCGAGGACCAGCTGATCCAGGCCCAGAAGATGGAATCGATCGGCCGGCTTGCCGGTGGCATTGCCCATGACTTCAATAACCTGCTGACTCCGATCAAGGGTTACGCCGAGTTCCTGATGCAGGACCTTGCCGGGGATACGCCGGCCGTTGCCAAAGTGAAAAGGGTTCTCAAGGCCGCAGACCGCGCGCAGACCCTGGTCCAGCAACTCCTGAGCTTCAGCCGCAAGCAGATCCTGGAGATGAAGGTCATTGACATCAACCAGACCATTACCTCCTTCTACGACATCATGCGGCGTACCATCAGGGAAAACATCAATCTCCGCCTCTATCTGTCCGACGAAACATACGGCATCAGGGCGGACAGGAACCAGATTGAACAGGTCATCATGAACCTGGCGGTGAATGCCCAGGACGCCATTGCCGGCCGGGGCGAAATCACATTTGAAACCGCCTTTGTCCTGCTGGACGACGAGTATGCGAGCAATCATGCCGAGGTGACGCCGGGCCGGTTTCTGATGCTGGCAGTGACTGACAACGGTTGCGGCATGGACAAGGAAACCAGGCAACGGATCTTCGAGCCGTTTTTTACTACCAAGGGGGTCGGCAAGGGAACCGGCCTCGGGCTGGCCACGGTTTACGGGATAGTCCGCCAGCATGGGGGTAATATCTGGGTCTACAGCGAGCCGGGCAAAGGCACGACCTTCAAAGTTTACTTCCCGATAGTCGACGATCAACTGACATACGAGCCGCATGTCCCGCAGGCAGAACTCTCTTCCCCGGCTGAAAGACTGCACATCCTGGTTGTGGAGGACAATGAGATGGTGCGGACCATGGTGGATGAGCTTCTTTCCAGGCGCGGCTACGATGTAATCTCGACCGAATACCCGAAAGAAGCGCTGCAGATGGTTTCGGGACGGCCACTGGACCTCCTGATCTCAGACGTTGTCATGCCGGTCATGACCGGACCGGAACTGCACGAGAAGCTTCTTGAAAGCTACCCGGGGTTGAAAGTCCTGTACATGTCCGGTTACACCAGCAATATCATTGTCCACCAAGGGGTACTGGACGAAGGGATCCACTACATTCAGAAACCTTTTGCCGTTACGGAATTCGCCCGGAAGGTCGAGGCGATATTGAATTCATAATTCCGGAAGCGTTACGCCACCAGCCCCCTTCGCCGCCTTGACTTCAGCTCTCTTCATTGTAGAATTATTACACAATATATATGGCAGGTATGAGGTTAACAATGAATTATGCCAGAGAGATCAACAAGGCAATAGCCAATCATGGTTATTGGAAAGTTCGATTACATGACGCCATTGAATCCGGGAAAAGCGACTGGACGCCGGACCAGGTGGGGAACGATTCCCTATGCGAGTTCGGCAAATGGTTTTACTCGCTTCAAGCCAAAGAAGGGTATTCGGAATTCTGGCAAAAAACCAAGACGCTCCATGAGCGGTTCCACTCCAATGCGGCTAAAATCCTGAAGATGGCGCTTACAGGTCATAAAGAAGATGCGCTGGCAATAATGAGAGACATGGAAAGCGAATTTGTCCTCACCTCCATTGAGTTGACCAACACATTGAATGAATGGAAGAAATCGGTCTCGTAATCAACCGCTCTACCAGTATTTTGTCCCTGATGTCAGAAAAAGTCAGATTTCGCTAAACACTCTCATTAGTCTGCCGATAAAAAGTACTGGTGACCTCGATATCGACTAATTGCGGGAGGAAGCAATGAATGCTCTGTTGAATCTTTACATGCACCTGAAAATCCGCACCAGAATCATTCTGCTCTGCTTGTGTTACAGTTTCTGCATTATTGTGGCAGTAATCGCCGGCCGTTCGTTTACCACTATTCAGGCGGTTATATCCACCGCCACGTTTGTCCTCCTCGGGATGTTATTCAGCTGGCTGCTCTTCTGGACGGTCAATGACGCATTGCAGCGCATGCTTGCCTATCTGACCACCATGGGAAAAGGAGATCTGACCCAGTCGATCGCCCCCAAACGGAACAACGAAATCAGCGATATTATCCGCGCCATCGGCACCCTGCAGACAACCATGCGCGACATCATTTCCCAGCTGTCGCAGACCGCGGAAAAGGTCTCTACGGCATCAGGCCAGCTTCAGGCCAACGCCGACCAGATTGCCGCAGGGACAGAGAGTGCCGCCTCCCAGACCAATACGGTCGCGGTTGCCAGCGAGGAAATGGCCGCCACTTCGGGCGACATCGCCAACAACTGCATGAGCGCTGCGGACAACTCTTCCCGCGCCGGCGAAACCGCAAAGTCGGGAGCCGATGTGGTTCGACAGACCACGGTCTGCATGGAACGCATTGCAACCAGGGTCAAAGGCGCAGCGAAAACCGTTGAAAATCTGGGCAACCGCTCCAACCAGATCGGAGAGATCATCGGGACCATCCAGGATATTGCCGACCAGACCAATCTCCTGGCGCTCAACGCCGCCATAGAGGCGGCGCGCGCCGGCGAGCAGGGACGCGGCTTCGCAGTAGTGGCCGACGAAGTCAGAGCCCTGGCGGAACGGACCACCCGCGCCACCCATGAAATCAGCGATATGATCAAAACCATTCAGCAGGAGACTACCGGAGCTGTTGCCGCCATCGATGAAGGGGTTAGCGAGGTGGAAAAAGGGACGGAATTCTCGGAGAAGTCGGGGCACTCCCTGGAAGAAATTCTCCTGCAGGTCAACGATGTCACCATGCAGATCAACCAGATCGCCACTGCCGCCAACCAGCAGACCGCTACAACCGGAGAGATTTCCAACAACATCCAGCAGATTACGGCAGTCATCCAGCAGACCGCTCACGGGGCCACGGAAACCGCTTCCGCGGCAGCCACACTTGCAGTGCAGTCCAGGGAACTGCAACGCCTGGTCGGTCAGTTCAGGCTGTGAGTTTACGATTGGCAACCGTCAAAAGCGGCTCTTAACTTCCGGGCAAGATCGGTCGGCGTCAGCGGCTTCATGAGGATTTGCGCGTCATCGTCCAACAGGTTCCGTTCATGAATAAGGTCATGCGGGTAGCCGCTGGTGAAGACAATTTTTATATCCTTTTGCAGCTCCTTGATCTCACGGGCCGCTTCCCTGCCGTTTTTATACGGCATAATGACATCCATCAGCACCAGGTCCACTTCAGCCCCCTTGTCACGAAACAGCTGCACAGCTTCCCGGCCGTCCTGCGCCAGCAGCACCTTGTAACCAAGGGTAGTTAAGAATGACTCCAGGTACTGCCTGATCGGCGCTTCGTCATCAACAACCAGAATGGTCTCGTCCCCATGCTCCAGCGGCAGCTGACCGATTCCCGCCCCATCCGCTGCAAATTCGCCCGACATGAGCGGCAGCAGGATTTTAAAGGTAGTCCCCTGCCCGGGCTCGCTGTAGACGCTAATGTGTCCATTATGCTGTTCCACGATCCCGTAAATGATTGAAAGCCCCAGACCGGTCCCCTTGTCGGTTTCCTTGGTCGTGAAAAACGGCTCGAAAATCCTTTGCCGGGTATTTTCGTTCATACCGGTGCCGTTGTCGGCAAAAGTAAGGAGAGCATAGCGTCCGGGCTTGCCGTAGCCGTGCATCCGGATAAACTCATCGTCAACAACGACAATATCAGTTCCGATCGACAGGATGCCGCCATCGGGCATGGCATCGCGCGCATTTGCCGCCAGGTTCATCAATACCTGCTCGACATGCCCTCCGTCGGCATATATCAGTATTTCTTCCACCCGCTGAGACGTTATCAGCTTAATGTCCTCGCCGATGATCCGGCGGAGAAATTTTTCTACGTTCCGGATGCAGCTATTGAGGCTCAACAGCTGCAGTTTCATCTCCTGCTTCCGGCTGAAGGTCAGCAGGCTGCGGGTGAGGTTCGCGGCCCGGTCGGCTGCGGCAAGGATATGATCTATGTTCTCATGCATAGGATCTTTAGCGGCCATCTTCAACTTCATGACGGAACCAAACCCGAAAATGACCGTCAGGATATTATTGAAATCATGGGCAATACCGGTGGAAAACCGGCCGATTGCCTCCATCTTCTGCACCTGGCGCAGCTGTTCTTCAAGATGCCTCTGATCGAGCATCTTCTGTTCAAGCTCCCGGTTGGCCTGCTCCAGGTCAAACATCTTCTTTTCCAGCTTGCGGAACAGGGCCTCATTATACTCTCTCAGCAGCTCGCCTTCTTCAGGATGTGCAGCTTCGGTACGGCTCTCAGCGCCGGACCGGTTTCCGGCCAGCACCTCGCGGATTATCACCATCAGGTCATCAGGTTCCTGGGGCTTGATGACGAAGCGGTCGGCACCCAGCCCGAGCGCCAGCTCTTCGTCTTTCTTTTCGATGAAGGTCGCGGTGTAAAAGATGAACGGTATCTGCCGCAACCGCTCGTCGGCCCGCCATTCGCGGCAGAGAGCATATCCGTCCATCACCGGCATCAGGATATCCGAGATAATAAGATCGGGTGGAGACTTCCGGGCCGATTCCAGGGCTTCCGCGCCATTGGCAGCTGCCAGCACCCCAAAGCCGTTCCCTCTCAGCAGAACATCAAGGAAATACAGGTTTTCGGCAATATCATCGACAATCAGAACGTTCAGCATGACCATGCCACTCCTTACTGTTCCCTTCTCTACAGGTGCGACTCCACCTGCTGCATAAAGGTATCAGGGTTGATCGGTTTTTCAATATAGCCGTTGCATCCGGCTGCCAACGCCTTGTCCCGGTCGCCGGCCATGGCATAGGAGGTAACCGCCACAATCGGAATCGAGGCCAGATCAGCGTTGGCACGGAGCTGCCGCGCCACGGAGTATCCGTCCATGAGCGGCAGCTGGATATCGAGCAGGATCAAATCCGGCTTCACTGCTGCGGCAAGGTCGATCCCCTCCCGGCCATCCAGGGCGGAAAGCACCTCATAGCCATGTTTTTCCAGGATAAACCTCACCAGATACAGGTTTTGCTCATTATCCTCGATATAAAGAACCTTTTTCATGCTGATCCCCTTTCCAGCGGAAGTATAAGAGTAAATGTGCTTCCCTTGCCAAGACTGCTTTCGACACGGATGCTGCCGCCCATCAGCTCAGCCATTTTCTTGCAGATGGAGAGCCCCAGGCCGGTCCCTTCGTATTTTCGGCTCAGGCCGGTGTCGATCTGCTGAAACGGTTGGAACAGAAATTCCTGGTCTTCAGCCTTGATACCGATACCGGTGTCGGTCACACTCGTTACATAGTTGCCGTCTTCACGCACGCAACGAACTGAAATGCACCCCTGTTCGGTGAATTTGACCGCGTTGCTCAACAGGTTTAGCAGGATCTGCTCCACCCGGCGCTCGTCACTGGCGATGAGCCCCACATCATCAGCCACCTCGACAGACAAGCCGAGTCCCTTTTTCTCGGCCATGGGTCGAATAGTCTGCGCCTCCTTGAGGATAGAATCCCTAAGATTGAACGGCTCCAGCACCACCTTCAGCTGCCCGGCCTCGATCTTGGAAATATCCAGGATATCGCTGATCAGGGAGAGCAGGTGATTGGCGCTATTTTTGACCATGTTGAGCTGCTTGGCCTGCTCCTCATTGACCGGCCCTCCCAACTCCTGCAGCAGAATGCCGGTAAAACCGATGATCGAGTTGAGCGGCGTCCGGAGTTCATGGGACATGGTAGCGAGAAAAGCCGATTTCAAGCGGTCCGCCGCTTCGGCCCGGTCCCTGGCAACGGCAAGGTCCTCCAGTGCCTCCCGTAACTTCAGATTCGTCTCCTGCAGCGTGAGTGTCCGTTCTTCGACACGCTGCTCCATCTCTTGATTGATCTGCTTCAACTCCCTGGTACGGGCAGTGACCTGGTACTTCAACACAAAACTTCCCACCAGGCTTATGAGCAGGGTTGTGCCCAGGACAAGGCCACAAAGCAATAGCCATGTCGGCAGCTTGAATTGCACCTCTTCGGATGTCCAGCGCTTCATTGCCGCATAATATGCCGAATTAGGATCTTTTTTCAGCTCGGCAAGATGGCGGTCAATGATCTCCGGCAATTTGCCGGCAGAGTTCTTGGGCGCAGCGAAAAAGAAAGGAGCCGGATCAAACATGATCGGTGTATCTTCAAGCCCTGACTTTCTTGCATACATCAGCCCGTAGAGCCGGTTAGTGAGGCCGGCGTCGGCCTTCCCCGCGGCAATCATCGCAAATTCGGTTTTGTAATCCGGCACAGGAATGAGAGTAAACTTCAACCCGAAGCTGGTGATCATCCGGTTGAAGGTCTCAAGCTGGATCGTTTTTTCCAGAGCGGCAACCCGTTTGCCGTTCAGGTCCAGTATTGACTGGATACCGCTCCCTTTGGGGGCATAGACCTGGGACCATCCGGTCAGGACCGGGATCTTGTGAAAGGCGAAAACCTTTTCGCGCTCCGTCGTGTAAGCCACGTCCGGCATCAGGTCGATTTCACCTTTTGTCACGCGTTCCAGGCCTTCAGCCCAGGTGCCGGGAACATAACGGATATTCCACCCTTCGATTTTGGCTATATGCTCGATGATCTCGATAAAAATGCCTGATGGTTTGCCGGAGTCTGAGGTGAATATTTTGGGAGCATTCTCATAGACTCCGACAGTCACGGTACGAACTTCGGCTCCGGCCGGAAGGGCTTGAAAACATGATAAAGCCAACAAGACATGCAGCGCAAAATAACAGCATGGAGATAAGAAAGAAATGCGCGCCATTGAAATATATCGGTCAATTTTCCGCTTAAAGACAGTTGACATCCAGCTCCCCTCGATCGAGCGGCAACAAAAAACTGAAGGTGCTCCCCGTGCCAAAGATGCTTTCAACACGAATGCTGCCACCCATCATCTCTGCCATTTTCCTGCAGATGGAGAGCCCCAGGCCGGTCCCCTCGTACTTGCGGCTCAGACCGGTGTCAACCTGCTGGAACGGTTGAAACAGACGTTCCAGGTCGTCGGCCTTGATGCCGATGCCGGTGTCGGTCACATTCGTCACATAGTTACCGGCTTCTAGCATGCAGTGAACTGAAATTGACCCATGTTCGGTAAACTTGACCGCATTACTCAACAGGTTGAGCAGGATCTGCTCCACCCTACGGACATCACCGGTGATGATCCCCACATCATCAGCCACCTCAACGAACAAGTCGAGTCCTTTTTTCTCGACCAGGGGGCGAATAGCCTGCGCCACCTTAAGCATAGAATCCCGGAGGTTGAACGGCTCCAACACCACTTTCAGCTGGCCGGCCTCGATCTTGGAGATATCCAGAACATCGCTGATCAGCGACAGCAGGTGATTGGCGCTGTTTTTCACCATTGTAAGCTGCTTTTCCTGCTCTGTGTTGATCGGCCCGCCCAGCCCCTGCAACAGGATACCGGTAAAGCCGATGATGGAGTTGAGCGGTGTGCGCAGCTCGTGGGACATGGTGGCCAGAAAGGCCGATTTCAAATGGTCGGCAGCCTCGGCCCGCTCCTTGGCAACGGCAAGCTCTTTTTCGGCCCTGACACGCTCTTCGATCTCTGTCGTCAAGCGTTCATTGGCTCCCTGCAGTTCTGCGGTCCGTAAAGTGACCTGTTTTTCCAGATTGTCCTGGTACTCCCGCAAACTGTCTTCTGCCCGGTTGCGAGCACTGATAAGCGTAGAGAGGATCAATGTCGATGCCGATGCCACCCCGAGATAAGACTGTAGAAAAAGGAGTGCGTTATTCAGCGGTTTACCGGCAAACGGGCCTAAGCCGTTGACGGTCCAAAGCAGGAAAGTCGCCATGACCAGCGTCACGGTGAGGGCAGTCTCGAATTGACCGAAACGAAAGGCGGTCCAGAAAAGAAGAGGGAAGATCAGGTATTCCAAAGGGGCATTCAGGTGAAAAATGATGATTTCAGTGAGCAGCAGAGCTGCCAGAAGAGCGGCAGCTTCCGCTGGTTGCCATCTGTACCGGCGAAACGCGCCGCGCTTTTCCCAGGTAAGGAGCAGCGGCGCGAAAACCAGGGCGCCCACCGCGTCCCCCAGCCACCAGGTCAGCCACATCTGGCCGCAACGGGACCAGTCGCTACCGTAAACAGAGAAACTGACGGTTCCGATGGTCGCGCTGATCAGTGGGCTTGCAAGCGCACCGAACAGCATGAAATATACAGCATCAAGCGTGCAGTCGAAAGGAAGCCTGCCGGAAATGAAGCGGCTGACGAGATATGCGCCAACCAGCGCTTCCAGGGTATTCCCGGCCGCCGTACTCAATGAAAGCAACAGCACCGGGAGCGAAGCAGAGGAACTGCCCGCCACCACCAGGATGTTTGCCAAAAAGGCTCCCAGAAATATTCCGGGCCAGAGGTGAAGTCCGAAAACAAGGCAGGCCGCCAGGGCAACCCCGGTCGGGGGCCATACTGCCGTGGCATTGGTATGGTCGAGCGCAAGCAGGAACCCGAGCTTTGCCGTCAACAAGTAGGTAAGAGCAACAGCGGCATTCTGAGACAATCCAAGCAGAAAGTGTCCGGCCGGACCGGCTTGAACTTTGAATGACTGCGCCTTTTCGATAGATGAAAACATAGTTACCTGACCCTGTTCACTGCATATCTGACTTTTCTGCGTTCAATACTGCATAATCTTGCGCTATCTGCCGGAACTGATCCTGAAGCGCGATAAATGCCGCCATGATATCAGGATCAAAATGGCTTCCTTTGCCTTCGGCCAGAATCTGCACCACCTTTTCATGAGGCATTCCATCCCGGTAAACCCGGGCGCTGATCAGCGCATCATAGACATCGGCAACGGCCATCAGTCGCGCCGAAATCGGGATCTCGTCTCCGAGCAGTTCACCCGGATATCCGGTTCCGTCCCATTTTTCATGGTGGGAGAGGGCGATTTCCTTGGCAATGCGCAGGAATTCCACATCGGCGCCCAGAGAGCGCTCGGCATGCTCGATTGCGTCCCACCCGATCTGAGTATGTGTTTTCATTATTTCACCCTCTTCAGGTTCCAGAGGGCCCGGCTTGAGCAGGATGCGATCGGGGATGCCCACCTTGCCGATGTCGTGAAGCGGCGCCGACTTGTACAGCATTGTAATGTTGCTGTCCGAGAGAAACTCCTCAAACCTGGGATGTGTTTTCAGTTTCAGGGCAAGCGATCTGACATAGAGCTGTGTACGTCTCAGGTGGTTGCCGGTGGCGGAATCGCGGGTCTCGGCCAGTGATGCCAGGGCCAGGATGGTAACCTCCTGCAGAGCCCGCACCTCGCAGGTGCGGCGCTCCACTTCCTGTTCCAGAAATTGGTTCTTGTCGCGGAGAAAATCAGCGGCAGCCTTCAGTTTAAGTTGTGTCTTGACGCGCGCCGTAAAAATGGGAGGGCTGATCGGCTTGGTGATATAGTCTTCAGCGCCAAGCTCCAGGCCGTGCTTCTCATCCTCCATTTCGGTGCGCGCGGTAATGAACATCACGGGGATAGCGCAGGTTGCCCTGTCCGCCTTGAGTTGCCGGCAGACTTCATAGCCATCCATGCCCGGCATCATGATGTCGAGCAGAATCAGGTCCGGCTGGTCCTCCGAACGGGCGATCCGGAGCGCCTTTTCACCGTTGTTGGCCACCTTGACCCTGTAATACTCTTTGAGCAAGGCACTCATCAGCGCCAGGTTTTCCGGGGTGTCGTCAACCACCAGCACTGTCGGTCTCTTGCCGGCAGCGGCTTCTCTGTTCAACTGGAAACTCGCATCAACCATCAGGCCGGCACCCCTTTGCCACAGGAATCGGACTGCTTCATTGCCTTCTGCAGCGTATTAAGTGCCGCCTCGAAATCGAAACGCCTGATCGCCCCATCGATAACGGAGAATTCCAGGGGAAATGAGCTCCTGAGCAGATCGCTGTTCGCGCCGAGCAGGTCACCGGCCGCGGCATCGTCGTCCTTCAGCAGTCCGGCAAGCTTGAGACAGACGGCTTCAAGTTTCTCCCTGTCAACAGTGGCCGGGACAACGCTTGGCATCGCAGCCGGTTCCACCCCCGGTTTCACAACTGTGACCTCGACTACGGGCGCTATTTGATCACCCCGAACCGGAGCCGGCAATATGTCACCCAGCTGTTCTCCGCTGTTATCGACCGGCAGACTGAACCAGAACGTGCTTCCGGCTCCGTATTCGCTCTTGACGCCGATCTCGCCACCCATAAGGTTGGCCAGCCGCATACAAATGGAAAGTCCCAGGCCGGTTCCCTCGTATTTACGGCTCAGGCCGGAGTCAATCTGGTGGAACGGTTTAAACAGCCGTTCCAGATCTACATCTTCAATGCCGATCCCGGTGTCGATCACGCTGGTCAGATAGTACCCGGCTTCACGCACGCAACGAATTGAAATGCCTCCTTGCTCCGTGAATTTTACCGCATTGCTCAACAGGTTGAGCAGGATCTGCTCCACCCGTCTAACATCACTGGTAATAATCGCCACGTCAGGGGCAACCTCGACGGACAGTTCAAGCCCCTTTTTCTCAGCCAGGGGACGAATGGTCTGCGCCACCTTGTGAATCGATTCCTGAAGGTTGAACGTCTCCAGTGCCACCTGCAACTGGCCGGCTTCGATCTTGGAAATGTCCAGGATATCGCTGATCAGGGAGAGCAGGTGACTGGCGCTGTTTTTGACCATGTTCAGCTGTTTGGCCTGTTCCTCGGTGATCGGCCCCCCGAGACCCTGCAGCAGAATGCCGGTAAAGCCGATGATGGAGTTGAGCGGGGTGCGCAGTTCATGGGACATGGTGGCAAGGAAGGCGGACTTGAGCTGATCGGCAGCTTCGGCGCGCTCTTTGGCTTCCTGCAGCTCGACCGTTCGTTCCGCCACCCGCTGTTCGAGTCCCCGGTTGCTGTCAACAAGTTCCCGGTTCTGGATTTCTATGGTCTCCAGCATGCCGTTGAACGACTTGACCAGAACCCCGATTTCATCGTCGTTGCCCTGCGGAACCCGGACGGAATAGTCCTTATCCTGGGCAATCAACTGCGCGGTATGCGTGAGGGTCGTTATCGGCTCGGAGACGATCTGCTGCAACCGGGACGAAAGAACAAAGGCAACCAGCCCGGCGCCGAGCATGATCAGCACTGTGGAGATCAGGTAGTTGCGCCAGAGGAGGTCGAGTTCGGCAAGATTCGCCCGCACACAGACCACGCCGATCTGTTTCCCTTCCGAAAGGATCGGCTCGAAGACTAACAGTTGCCGCTGGGCAAAACGGTGCAGCCGCGTATGCTCAGGTGCAGGAAAGGGGTCGCCTTTTGCTCCGGGAGCATTATAACGTGCGAAGATCGAGCCGCTTTCCGTGTAGATGCACGCCCCGGTGACAGACGGTTTGATCCGGAGAGCTGCCAGGTTTTCCCTGGCCAGATTCTGATCGTCGAAAAGAAGCGCGGCGTTGCTGCGGTCGGCAATGAGCATTGCCAGGGCCGACAGATCCTGCACCATATTCCGCTTGACGTGGTATCGGTTATAAAACGTAAATGCCGTACCAGCCACCAGAAGACCGATGATCGTAGTTGTCATGGCGATCAACACGAGCTTCTTCCTGATCGGAAGCTTATTGATAAAAATCACGGCATTTCTCAGCTGTTTCATGGCACGACCCGCGCAATTTCAAAAAGCTTGGCACTGACCTTCAAACCGGCCTGGCGCACCGCTCGCTGGCTGATCTCGATCTTGACCCGATCCTTTTCGGTTATGAAACTTACCATCCCCCCTTTTTGCGAAAACTGAGAAATATCGCTGACCGTCAAGGTTTGCGTCCCCTGCAGCCGCTGCAGGATAAACGGCAGCTGCTGTTCTTCGGAACGGCTGATAAACATCAGGTGGCACTGGGGCAGCGCATTCAGATCCTTCACTCTTTGGATCCTGATCGGCCTCCCCTTCACTTCGCGATTGGACAGTTCCCCCAATACTGTGCGGATCGGGTCTGTGCCGACAACGCAGATCCTGAACGGCTCACGCCCTCCATCGTCGGACCAGTCGACAAATTTGGTGAAATTATAGATATAGGCGGCCTTGACCTTGATCTCCAGATCGCCGGCCCAGGCCGGGTGCAGCGTGATTGTTGCAGCCGCCAGACAGACAAGCAGTGCCGCTGCACGCGTAAGAAGACCGCTGAAGCGATACCTTCGATAAAACAACCGCAGTACTGTCAGCACAATCCTCAAAAAGTCAGCTCCAGGCTGCCGAAGGCGTTGAAACCCGGGTCACGAAACTGCCACGGCATTTCATAACGCTTGTCGAACAGGTTGTTCAGGTCCACGGCAGCATTCAATGCATAATCGGCACTCTTGAATAGAATCTTCTGCGCCCGGATGTTCAGTACATGATACGGCCCGAACTTGCTCCGCCCGCTTTTGGAGGTGCTGTCAAAATAGGTCCCGACAAGGTGCAGGTAGGGGGACACGGATATTCCCCAGGGCAGCCGGGAAGTGATACCGGCATTGGCCACATAGTCAGGGACAAAGGAGATGTCGGCGCCGTCCTGGTCGGAGTCCAGCGGATTTTCAACCTTGGTTGCCGTATAGGTCAAGTTGGCAAACGAGCGCAGATAGTCGCTGAACCGATGATCCAGGTTCAACTCGAAGCCGTACGAATAGGCATTGCCGGCATTCATAGAGCGGCTCTGCGACGGGGTCGCGTTGACTGCGTTTTCCACAATGGCATCGTCAATCTGGTTATAAAAACCGCGAATCCCGATAATCAGGTTATCAAGAGGCCGAAGATCAACCCCCAGGTCAGAGCCGATCCCTTTTTCCGGCTTCAGGTCAAGGCTGGGGAGCTGGCCGTTCCTTCCGGCGACCCCTGCATCCGCGGCATTCAGCGTCCCTCCGAGCTGCTTGGCCGAAGGCGCCACAAAACTCGATCCGGCGTTGCCATAAAACGCAAGCCATGGGGTCATATTGCACCGGGCACCGACGCTCCAGAGAAAGGTGTTCCAGGAGTTGTCCCGCTTTGCCGGAGTTACGCCATTGAAGAGATCATAGGAGTGATCCGTATAGTTGAACCGTCCCCCGCCCCTCAGCACCCATCTGCCAAGGACCAGTTTTTCCTGGAGAAAGAGTCCGACCGAATAGGCGTTCACATCGGTACCGGTGCTTCGCACCCCGTTGACCTCGGCAAACGACCGGTACGTCGCTACCTGCGAATCCGCGCCGGCTGTCAGCAGACTGTTGCCGTAATGGCTGACATTGATGGTCAGATCCGAAGGAAAGATCTGCTGTTCAACTCCATCCCGTTCGCGCAGACCGAGATTGGCCGGGAAGTTGTCTTCACCCCAGCGGCGGTCGTAGTTGCGATAACCGGTCTTCACCTGGAGATTGATCGCTTCATTGATCTGATTGGTGTATGTGGCGTTGATGGTGTCGTACTTATGGTTGAAGTCGCGGTTGGGACGGCCGGCATCCCCGGTATGCTGGGTATGGTGGGCAAATACCGACAGCTTGTGGTCATCCCGGTCGAACAGATAGGTCAATTTTGCGTACAGCTTGGTCTTCTGGTATTCCGGGTCCTTGATGATGTTCAGCCATGAATTTGCCGTGCCGTAGTCGGTATAGTCGGACTGCTCATAGCCGGCGCCGATGAAATAGTTCAGGTTCTCTTTTCGGTCCTGATGATAGAGGCGACCGGCAAAGGTATTGTAACTCCCCCCGCCAACCAGGAAACGGGTTGCCGGAGCGTCGATGCGGTCCTTCAGGATGAAATTGGTGATGCCGGCCAGAGGGGTCTCGTTCCCGGCAAAATCCATGGTCAGGTAGTTTGAATACATGACAGACGCCGGCCCCTTGTGGATCTCGACCTGGCCGAAGGCCCACGGATCAAGGCTCATGGCATCGACAAAGGAGTCAATCGGCAACCCGTCCAGCAGATAGCCGTTATACTTCGGCCCGAGCCCGCCGAACGAACCCCAGTTGGCGTCGTTGCGCGACAGCACATTGACAAACTGGCCCGAGGTGTACTGGAGCAGTTCGGCGATATTCCGGTTGTACGTGGTCTGCTGCTCGAACTCTTCCGGATAGAACAGCTCAACCTTCTGGGTCACGGTTTCCTGCGACTGGGCAATTTTGGAGTCGGTAACCACCAGATCGGAGAGCTTTTCAAGGCTCAGGTCATAGATGTTTCGCTCCAGCGCCCATGCGGAGTCTGCCGCGTACATCGACATGCACAGGAACAAGGCTACTCCCGAAGACCTTGATACCATGTCAACCCCTTTCACTACTGGATTACCGGGCAGCAGAAATTCTTGAATTACTTTAATCGAAAATCAGGCTTTGGCAACCGCTATTTCGATAAAAATATCGCGGCGTTGCCGTTGTCAAACAGCCTCGTCAGGATAGATGGTGAAAATCGAATACTTATGTTTGAGGAGAGAGCGTCCGGAGAGTGCCTGGACCTATAGATATACAGACAGTTAATGCCTTGCAGATAAAGGACTTTTTACATCATCTGTTGTACAAATAACCTGCTTGAAGGTCGATGGATTCGGCCCCCAGGCAGGTCGATAAACCTTTCGGCGCTGGTATAAACTCAAGCAGTTTCCCAGAACACCAGACAATGTCAGATCTGGTAATCCTCGACAAACACCACCAGGTTTTTCGGCGAGACATAGACCTGCTCGCCGGTGGTGAACCATAACTCCTCGTGCTTTTCGCGCGGGATCTCCGCCTCCATCAATCCGCCGGTATCAACTCGGGCCAGTTCAAGGCGCACAATCGCCCCGAGAGGGAGCACCCGCGACACGGTAACTGCAATGGCGCCGTTGCCGGGGTCCTGGCGGCTGACATCGATCTCGTGGGGGCGGGCATAACCGACCGAATGGTGCTCTGTTGAGGCTGTCTGCCCTGCCTGGGGCCGGGCGTGAAACATGTTGACCGTGCCCAGGAACGAATAGACGAATGGTGACGCTGGGCGGCTGTAAACCTCGTCCGGCGTCCCCTGCTGCTCGACCTTTCCTTTGTTCATCACCACGATCCGGTCGGCCACCTCCAGCGCCTCTTCCTGGTCATGGGTCACAAAGACGCTGGTAACGTGGATCTCGTCGTGCAAGCGCCGCAGCCAGCGGCGCAGCTCGATCCTTACCTTGGCGTCCAGAGCGCCGAACGGCTCGTCCAGGAGCAGCACCTTCGGCTCCACCGCCAGTGCACGGGCCAGGGCCACCCGCTGCCGCTGGCCGCCGGAAAGCTGGGCCGGGTAACGGTCCGCAATCCCCTCCAGCTGGATCAGCTTGAGCAGCTCATGCACCCGCTCGCGAATTGCCCCTTTGGACGGCCGTTCCTTGCGCGGCCGCACCGTCAGGCCGAACGCGACGTTATCGAAGACCGTCATGTGCCGGAACAGGGCGTAATGCTGGAACACGAACCCGACCTGCCGTTCCCGGACATCGTCATGGGCGTTTTCGCCGTTGAACAGGATCTCGCCGCGGTCCGGAGATTCCAGACCGGCAATGATCCTGAGCAGCGTGGTCTTGCCGCAGCCGGACGGCCCGAGCAGCGCCACCAGCTCGCCAGACGGCACGGTGAGGGAGATATCCTGCAGGGCGGTGAAAGCCCCGAACTGTTTACTTACGCCGCTTACTTCGATACTCATGACTGAATCTCCTGTCTCTTCATCCGGAACTCCACCCAGCTTTTCACCACCAGGGTCACCAGCGCCAGCAGGGCGAGCAACGAAGCGACAGCAAAGGCGGCGGCGTAGTTGTATTCATTGTAGAGGATCTCCACCTGCAGCGGCACGGTATTGGTCATGCCGCGGATATGGCCCGACACCACGGAAACCGCGCCGAACTCCCCCATGGCCCTGGCGTTGCAGAGGATCACCCCGTAGAGCACCCCCCACTTGACATTGGGGAGCGTAACCAGGAAAAAGGTCTGCAGCCCGCTGGCGCCGAGGGTCAGGGCCGCCTCTTCCTCCTCCCGCCCCTGCGATTCCATCAGCGGGATCAGCTCCCTGGCAACAAACGGGAAGGTGACGAAGATGGTGGCCAGGATGATTCCGGGCGCGGCAAAGACGATCTTCAGGTCGTGGTCCTGCAACCAGGGCCCCAGCCAGCCCTGGAGGCCGAAGAGCAGGACATAGATCAGGCCCGATATAACCGGAGACACCGAAAACGGCAGGTCGATCAGGGTGAGCAGCAGACTTTTCCCCGGAAAGGCAAACTTGGCAATGGCCCAGGAGGCGACCAGGCCGAAGACCAGGTTGAGCGGCACGCTGATGGCCGCCACCAGGACGGTGAGCTTGATGGCCGACCAGGTATCAGGCTCCCTGAGCGCGGCGAGATAGGTCTCCCACCCTTTTGAAAACGCTTCGCTGAAGACTGCGGCCAGCGGCACGAACAGGAACAGGGTCAGAAACAGCATGGCCGTGGCAACCAGCAGCCACCGAACCGGCGCCGGTTCGGTGTTAGTGTTGTTACCGCTCCGTGCGGAAGAATTATGCTGCATAGCGCCTACTCCATTTCTGCAGGATATTAATCACCAGCAGCATGACAAAGGAGATGACCAGCATCACCGAAGCGATGGCCGTGGCGCCGGCATAGTCGTACTGTTCCAGCTTGGTGATGATCAAAAGCGGCGTGATCTCGGATTTCATCGGCATGTTGCCCGCTATGAAGATGATCGAGCCGTACTCCCCTACCCCGCGGGCAAAGGCCAGGGCAAAGCCGGTTATGACCGCCGGGGTGATCGACGGCAGCAGCACCCGCCTGATGGTCTGCCAGCGGTTGGCCCCCAGGCAGGCGGCCGCCTCCTCAAGCTCCGGTTCCAACTCTTCCAACACCGGCTGGACCGTGCGCACCACAAACGGCAGTCCGATGAACACCATGGCCACCGTGATGCCGAGTGGGGTAAAGGCGACCTTGATGCCGAGCGGTTCCAGATACTTGCCGAGCCAGCCGTTTGAAGAATAGACCGTTGCCAGGGTGATACCGGCAACAGCCGTCGGCAGGGCAAACGGGAGGTCCACCAGAGCGTCGGCCAGCTTTTTTCCCGGAAAGCGGTAACGGACCAGCACCCAGGCTACCAGCGTACCGAAAACGGCATTGGCAACAGCTGCGGCAATGGCGGCGCCAAAGGTCAGCCGAAACGAGGCGATGACCCGAGGAGAGATGACCGTTGCCACGAAGTCGCCCCAGCTCAGGGTCGCGGTCTTGAAGAACAGCGCCGACAAGGGGATCAGGACTATGACACTCAGGTAGAATATGGTGTAGCCGAGGGTCAGGCCGAAACCGGGAAGGACCCTGTTATGTGCACTCTTGGTAATGCTCATGGTTACTCCTGGTCCGAGCAGCTGGTTGCCGTTTTCTTGAACAGCAGGCCGTAATGATACGGTTTAAAATCGAATTGCCGCTGCTTCTCAAAGCCGGCAAGTTTTCCCCAGGCAACACACTGTGCCGGTTGCGGCCGGATCTCCATGGCTGGGCCGCGTGGGGTTGCGGGATCGTAATTCCAATGGATAACCGCCAGGCGGCCGCCTGGCTTGAGGATTCGCAAAGCCTCGGCCATCAAGGCTACAGGCTCTTCATGGTGCAGGATGTTAAAGAGCAGGGCAGCATCCTGGCTGTCGCTCATGAGACCGCTCCCTGCGGCGGCAAAGTCCCTGACCTCGGCCTGCACATTTAAAACCCCTAGTTGACGGCACTTCGCCTTAACCAGTTTAACCATCTCCGGTTCAATGTCCAGGGCAGTGACCGTACCGGAGACAAGGCCTGCAGCAGTCAGGGTAAAGGTGCCATAGCCGCAGCCGAACTCCACCAGGTCAGCGACGCCGTCGTGCAACCCAAAGCTTTGCAGGATGGCTGACGCGTCAAAAAAACCTTCCCACATCTCCTCATCAGGCATGCCGCTGTCCCGTACCTTCATTGGCGTTCCTCCCCGGCTTTATGAATCTGACCAAATGACTTCAGATTGAGTATTCTGCTTCCTGTAAAGCCATCTGGTGCACCAGATGAAATTCCGTGAAAAGCTCGCGGCGGAAGAAGGCGAAGTCATCGCGGGTCCGTTCCCGCGGGTGCGGCAGGCTGACTTCCAATACCCGCTGGATTCGCCCCGGATTCGGGGCCATCAGCACGATCCGCTGGCCCAGTGCAATCGCCTCGTCCAGGTCGTGGGTGACAAAAACCACGGTCGGCCGTGTCTCCTGCCAGAGGCGGAGCAGCTCATCCTGCAGGTGATAACGGGTAAAGGCATCCAGTGCGGCGAACGGCTCATCCATGAACAGGACACTGGGCTCCACGGCCAGCGCCCGTGCGATTGCCACCCGCTGCTTCATCCCTCCGGAGAGTTCATGGGGGTGCTTGTCTATTGCATGGCGCAACCCCACCAGTTCTAGGGTTGCCAGCGCCCTGTCCCGCGCCTCCCCTGCCGGAATCCCCTTGGCCTGCAGCCCGAACAGGACATTGCCGAGCACGGTGCGCCACGGGTAGAGGCCGTAATCCTGGAAGATCATGATATGGTCAGGATCAGGTCCGCTAACCGGTCTGCCGTCAATAGTCACGGAACCAGCGGATGGTTGTTCAAAACCGGCCATGAGGTTGATCAGCGTGGTCTTGCCGCAGCCGCTCGGGCCGACCAGGCAGACAAACTCGCCGCTTTGAATTTCAAGATCGAGCGGGCTGACTGCAACCTGCCGTTCACCGCGTGCCGATGTAAAATGTTTTTCCACCGCCGAGAGTTTAATTTTGGACGTCTGAATACTCATGACGTCACCCCCCAACGACGGCCGAGCAGACGCTCAACCGCTTTCATTCCCCGATATATCCCCAGCCCCAGCAGGCCGACCAGCAGCATGCCGGCCATAATCTGGTCGGTGCGCAGGAAGTTACGGGCATCAACAATCATGAAACCGAGTCCGGACTGGGCGCCGAGCATTTCACCGGCCACCAGGTGAATCCAGGCGGTGCCGACGGCGATATGCAGGCCGACCATGATGCCGGGAAACGCAGCCGGAACGATCACCCGCAAAAAGGTCATCCGGGAGCCGGCGCCGAAATTGCCGGCAACTTTAAGGTAGAGCGGCGGCACTCCCCGCACGGCGCTGATTGTTGTCAATAGCACCGGATAAAAGGCTGCCAGGAAGATGATAAACACTGCCGGGGCATTGCCGATACCGAACCAGAGCACGGCCAGCGGAAACCAGGCGATGGGCGAAATGGGGCGCAGCACCTGGATCAACGGATCTATGGCGGCATGGCAGCGGCTGAAGCGGCCGAGGAACAGCCCAAGAGGAATCGCAATAGCAACTGCCAGCAGGTAGGCGCTCCCGAAACGGACCAGGCTGATGCCGATATGCCCCCAGAGTACCCCGTTATCGGATAACTCCTTGATGGCCTTGAGCACATCGGCCGGCCCCGGCAGCTGCTCAGGGGTATAGCGGCCCGCAGCCAACTGCCAAAGGGCAATAAATGCGACTCCGGCAAGGAACGGCACAAGTATGGCGAACAATCGTGATTTCATCGCTATCGATTCCTATACATCAACCCTTTTTGGCAAAGCGGGCATCAAGGTAGCTCCCCAGATCGACCGTGTTCTTGGCAACCCCGAACTTGCTCATGTACTCCTGGGTCGCGGCGAAATCGGCCCGATTGGGCACCAGGTTGAGGAAACTCAGACGGTCGCGAGGAGAGGTCAATACCCGCTCGATGATCTCGGGCTTCTGCCCCAGTATTTTCGTCGATCCCTTGGCCGCCTGTACCGGATTGGCCTCGATGAAGGAGGCGGTACGGATAAAACCGGATACCAGTTCTTGCACCGCGTCAGGGTGACTGGCGACGACATTTTCCCGCAGGTTGAGCACACAGCAGATGTGGTTGGGCCAGATATCCTTGGAGAGGGTCAGGACCTTGCCCACCTTCTGGGCTTCGGCCTGGGCGCCGAACGGTTCGGCCACGATATAACCGTGGATACGGCCGGTGGCCAGGGCATTGACCATTTCCGGCGGCGCCATGTCGATGATTTTCAGGTCGCGGGCCGGATCGATATGCTTCTCGGTAAGCGCCTTGCGCAGCAGGATGTTGTGGGTCGAGAAGGGGCTCGGAATGGCTATGGTCTTCCCCTTCAGGTCCTCAATCCGGTTGATCTCGCCGCTGTTCTTGACGGTAATGACGCTGCCGTTGCGATGGCCCAAGAGTACGACCTTGACCGGTACCCCCTTCTGGCGCAGGGTCAAACCGATGGGGGCCAGCAGGAAGGCGCCATCAATAGCACCGGCCTTGAGCGCCTCGGCGATCTCGGGCCAGGAGGAAAACTTGACCGGCTTGACGCCGACGGTCTTGAACTGCTCCCGTTCGGCAGCGATCATCAGCAGGTGATCGGTGATGGGAAGGTAGCCAATCTTCAGGCTGACCTTATTGCCACCGGCAAAGACATTACTGACCAAACCCGGTGTAGCTGCGGCCGCCAGGGCCAGTCCTGATGCCTTGAGAAAATCACGTCTATTCATGGTGCTCCTCCGTATGGTGATTATGTGTATGGTGATGGCCATGCCGATGGGCATGGGCGTGTTCCTGTTCCTTGTAGAGCTCCGACAGCCGGCCGGTTACCGGGGCAGCGGCCGGTTGCCAGCCGATGGCCGACCGCCGGACGTCGAAGTCGGCCACGATCCGCTTGGCCAGGGCCACCGGGTCCGAATCGACCACCATCACGGCACCCAGCAGTTCCTGGGTATCCTCGTAGATGAATTTCGACACCTTGTCCGAACCAGCCACCGGCGGGGCGATGCAGTGGTACGAATTGAGCCCCAGGAGCCGGAACCCCATGGCTGCGCCCAATCCCTTTTCGTTGGACCATTCCGGGCTGGAGAAGGCGAGCGGCAACTGCTTGAGCGACTCGCCGCTAGCATTGGCGATGACCCGGAAAAAGGCCGAAGCCCGGGCGTTGTCCAGGCATTCCCCCATGTGCCAGACCGGCGGCAGATCGTGCGGCGCCAGGGCAGCGTTCAATCCCGTGCCTGCCGCGGCCAGCCCTTCCGGCAGGCAGAAACCGAGCTTCAGCAGGGCATAGGCGGCGCAGCCATTGGTGAGGGCCAGCACGTCATGGGCAATCAGTTCGTCGGCCACCTTGACCACCGCTTCTTCATAGACCACTTTCAGGTTATTGCACCCCACAAGATTGACCACCCCCCGGATCCGGCCGCTGCGCAGATGCTCCAGCAGCACGTCGGCACCGCCAAAGGTTGAGAGAATGTTCTCCACCGAGAAACCGACCTCGGCCTCCATGCGGGCCTGTGGGATAAAGACCTTGCCGCTCTGGCGCTCGCCATAGGCCTGGATGCCGCGCCGGACGATCCGTTCGGCCAGTTGATCGGCCTGGTCGAGATTGCTGTGGTGATGGTCGAAGGCGATATGCTCGGCGCCGGGGAGCCGAGCCGAATCGCTGGTGGTGACCACCCTGGTGTGGAAGCAGGCCGCCACGTCCATGATGCCGGGGAAGACGTCCTGGACGTCGGCCACCCAGAGATCCAGGGCGCCGGTGGCCAGGGCCAGCTCCGCACCGACCGCATTGGTAAGCGGTGTTATATCGCCGAACTTGGCCAGGGCCGAATGGCCGGAGCAGCAGATGCCGTAGAGGCGAATGGTGGCGGCGCCTCCCTCTCTGGAAATTGCGATCAGATCGTCCCGCTTGCTCGCCTTGACAATTGCCGCCACCAGCACCGGGGAGTGGCCGTGTACGGCGATGTTGACCGTATCCTCGCTGATCGCCCCCAGGTTGGTACTGATCCGGCTCCGTTTGGGGAGGCCATAGAGGCAATCCATGGCAATGCTTGATCCGACCACGCTGCTCCAGGCAAAGGCGAGACCACAGCGGAGCATCTGGCGGACAATGTTCTGCCAATCGCCATCGGTACCGGTGGTGGTGCGATGCAGCGCCTCGAACACCTCGTGGTAGGCGCCGATCGGCAGGATGTCCAGCTCGCGCCAGAGCTGCAACCGTTCCGGCGGCGCCATCGCTTCCAGGGTCCGGTGCGGTCCCGGCAGGGTGCGGCACAGATCGTCCAAGAGGATCATGGCAATCTCGCCGGCCAGTTCCTTGATCGATTTCTGCTCGTCAAAGATGCCGAAGGCCTTGGCAGTGGCCAGAACCTTTTCCGGGCCGAGGATCGGCAGGTCGATGGCCCCATCTCCGGCTGCCTTGAGCGCCAGCATTACCTCGCGCCCCCGGCTGCCGTGGGCAGCAGCACCGGCGGCGGTCCAGCGCAGGATATTGCGGGCCACGATCAGATGGGCATCGGCGCCGCAGACGCCTTTGGGGCTTTTGGGGGTGATCCGGCACGGACCCATGTGGCAGTTCTTGCAGCAGGTGCCGTTCAGGCCGAAACCGCAATGGGGCTTCTGGGCGTCAAAACGGTCGAAAGGGGTCTCGATGCCTGCCTGTTCAAGATGGGCAAGCATCTCCCGCACCGCCGAGTCCGGGGTGCGAGCCATGACATCTGCTTTGGTTGGAAATGTTTTTTTCGTGCTGGTCATGCGCTTCCTCTCGCTCGGGATCATGCAGAACCGTCATTTTGTAGGGGCGATCCTTGCGTTCGCCCCATGGTCGGGCGGCCACAAGGGCCGCCCCTACAGCCACCTATTTCGTTGGTGCGTAGATCTGGTCAAAGAGACCGCCGTCGCTAAAGTGGGTCTTCTGGGCCTTCTGCCAGCCGCCGAAATCCTTGTCTATGGTGTACAGCTTTTTGATTTTGGCCAATTTGGTCGGTATCTTGGGGTTGATCGGGCGGTAGTAGTGCTTGGCGGCGATTTTCTGCCCTTCATCGGTGTAGAGATACTTCAGGTACGCTTCGGCAACCTTGCGGGTGCCGTGTTTGTCAACCACCCTGTCGATGACGGTAACCGGCGGCTCGGCCAGGATGCTTTCCGGTGGCGTCACAACTTCAAACTTATCGGGTCCCAGTTCATTGATTGCCAGGAAGGCCTCATTCTCCCAGGCCAGCAGCACATCCCCCAGACCGCGTTGCACAAAGGTATTGGTGGAGCCACGTGCGCCCGAGTCCAATACCGGCACGTTCTTGAACAGTCTGCCGACGAACTCTTTTGCCTTGGCGTCATTACCCCCCTTTAGATTTCTGGCGTAGGCCCAGGCAGCCAGGTAGTTCCAGCGGGCGCCGCCGGAGGTCTTGGGGTTGGGGGTGATCACCGAAACGCCGGGCTTTATCAGGTCATCCCAGTTCTTGATCTTTTTGGGATTCCCCTTGCGCACCAGGAAGACGATTGTGGAGGTGTACGGCGCGCTGTTGTGCGGCAGCTCCTTCTGCCACCCCGGCTTGATCAATTTTTTTTCAGCGATGGCATCGACATCGTAACCCAGAGCCAGGGTAACGACATCAGCTTCCAGGCCGTCGATAACCGCCCGTGCCTGCTTGCCTGAACCGCCGTGAGACTGCTTGATGGTGACCGTCTCGCCACTCTTTCCTTTCCAGTACTTGGCAAAGGCACCATTGAAATCCTGGTACAGTTCCCGGGTCGGGTCGTAGGATACGTTGAGCAGCGTGGTGTCGGCAGCGGCAACGCCTGCAATCGATAGCGACAGCGCCAACGCAATAACCGTGGTAGTCTTTTTCAGCAGTCCTGTTTTCATCTTGCTCTCCTTTTGTAGTCTGTAGATTTAGTAGATTTTTACCGGGAAACAAATCCCCTTCCAGGAGGGGCGCAAATTAAATATAAACTCTATGGATTTTATGATTACAGTAGCCGACCAATAATGTCAAGAAAAAGTTTGGCCCAAATTCCCAATTGTTCTGTTTTCGTGATACAAATATATCTAGTTTCCGTCCGGAGTTTCCGAATGGAAACTATCTAGCTTTGTCAGGATAACGTTGTAGCATAGGAATAAAATGCGCAGTCTTATCTCACTCTCAATTCGCGTGCATATGTTAATACTGGTCGTCGTTATGACGGCCGTACCGGTCGCGATCATACTTTATTCGGCGTACACCCAGCATGAGCAGAATATTGGCAAAGCCAAGCTTCTTGTCGAGAGACTTGCCGATAACGTCAGTGATGACCAGAACATACTGCTGTCCGGAACGGAGCAGTTGTTAAGCACCTTATCCCAACTCCCCGCCGTTAAAAACCATTCTGCGAAAGCCGTAAACGCGCTGCTTGCGGATCTTGTCAAGAAAACCCCCCAATATTCCAATCTGATCATAGCAGATAGAAACGGTATTCAGTGGGCTGCGGCAATCCCGGCAAAAGGCCCTGTTTCCACTGCAGACAGAAGGTATTTCCGGAATGCGATTGCTTCCGGCCAATTTTCCTCCGGAGAATACGCCATCGGGAGAATCCTGAAAAAACCTGTACAGCATTTTGCCTACCCCATTAAAGACTCTTCCGGAAATGTCACCGATGTTGCTGTCGTAGTTTTTACCCTTGATAACTATATAACCAGATACAAGTTGAAAAATATGCCTGCCGGCAACATGTCGCTGCTATTTACCGACCATAAAGGGACCATCCTCTTCAATGTAACCGCACCGGAAACCTTGGGAAAACAGGACCGGAATGATCTTTTCAAGAGAATGACCAATGGCCCGGACAAGGGAACCTTTGAGGCGGTGAGCAACATCGGTATCAGGCGATATTTTGCCTATCAGAAGCTCCGCCTTGGCGGCGAACAGGCCCCATACATGTACGTACGCGCCGGGATACCGGTGGAGACCATTTTAGGGGAAACCCGCTCGAAACTAATGTTCAATATGGCGGTGATGTCGTCCATGCTGCTTCTGGCGGTTGGGTTTGCCGTCTTTATCAGCAAAAAGGGGGTTATTGACAAGGTTATCGCCCTTCGGGATGCCACGCAAAAAGTTGCCAGGGGAGATCTCGATGTCAGGATCTCGGATTATGTTTCCGGGGGAGAACTGGGCGACCTGGGGCGGTCTTTTGATGAGATGACGCAGGCATTGATTAACGACAATGAAGAACGGACAAGACATGAAAAAGAGCTGTCCCAGTATGCCGACATTGTTGCGCGTATGCAGGTGGGGCTCTACGTATACCGCCTTGAAGATCCCAATAATGACCGCAGTCTCAGACTATTAACGGTAAACCCGACATCGGTAAACCTGCTGGGCCTTTCCGAGCAGCAAATAGTTGGCCGGACCATTGATGAAATATTCCCGGCATTGCGGCAAGCGGGCATCCCGGCTAAATTTGCAGATGTGGTAAAAACCGGAACTTCTTTCGAGCGGGAAGAGTTCATTTATACTGACCGGAATGTCCGGGAAGCCGCCTTCTCTTTCAAGGCATTTCCGCTCCCCGATAATTGTATGGGGGTGCTGTTCGAAGACATTACCAAACGCAAGAATGCGGAATCGGCCCTGCAGCTGCTGAATGATGAACTTGAAGAGCGGGTTCATCAACGCACCGCCGAGATCAACGCCATAAACCGCGAGCTTGAGGCATTCAGCTATTCGATTTCCCATGACCTGAGAGCGCCATTGCTTCGAATAACAGGTTTTGCCGATATTCTGCTGGAGGTATGCACACCTAAACTTACTGACGAGGAACTGCATTACGTTTTGCGGCTCAAAGAAGCAAGCCGGAGGATGAACGAGCTTATTGAGGCTTTGCTGAAGCTGTCACGAGTCACCAGCAGTGAGTTGAATACCGAGACCGTGAACTTGAGCAACATGGCACTGGAAATATTCAGCGGGCTGAAGGAACAAGAGCCTGACCGGCTGGTAACTTATTCCGTCAGCGATGGCATGGTCGCGGATGCCGACCCAATATTGATGAAGTCGCTTCTGGACAATCTCATCAACAATGCCTGGAAGTACAGCTCGAAAAAGGAACATGCCGTAATCGAATTTGGTGTCAGCGAACAGGACGGGAGTGAGGTCTATTTTGTTCGTGACAATGGCGTAGGATTTAACATGCGCTACCGTGACAACATCTTTGCGCCATTTCGCAGGCTGCACAAAGATGAGGATTTTGCCGGCATCGGCATCGGGCTTGCGACAGTGCAACGGATCATCCGTCGCCATAGGGGCGACATCTGGGCAGAAGGCAAAGAAGGGGAAGGCGCGACCTTTTATTTTACCCTGCAAGCGAATAACACCGCAAACCCCGAACGAGCACCCGAGCCAACCGACTAAGTCAATTACATGCGCAAGCAGGCATTCTCGCCACAGTACCGCGAATTCAGATCCCGGTCCCGTCGTCGTCGGGCAAGACGCTTTTCAGACCGGTGCTCCGCTTGAATAGCAGCACGCTTACACCGTCAGTGGTGCGGTCAAATTCGAATGACAGGGTCTGTTCAAACGCCAGCTGCGCCACTGCTGCCACCTGCCCCACGTCTCGCAGCCGGAACAGGATCCGGTTCCCCTTGCCTAGATATTCGAGGAAGCTGGCGGACACCTCGAATGCCAGCGCCCCCCATTCCGCGGCAAGGTCCACCACACTTATCCCGCGGCCACCAATAACGGTTTCACTTAAGTGGATACGTCTGGGGATAGAACCATCTGCGCCGTTCCCCTCCGTTTGAATTGTCGTTTCCTGCACTGTCCGAAGCTCTGCCGGAGCGGTTGCGATCACCATTCCGGCCGCCACCGTGGCGTTGCTGAACCGGTCGATCAGGATAAAACTGCCGGTATCACGATTCTGCTGATAGGTGTCGAATGAGATCGGGCGATCCAGTTCCAGACGGGCAACGCCGATTTCATTCAGCCCCAGTGTCGGCACCTGCTTCTGTTCCAGGGTATTGACATCCACAGCATATTGCAGGGCTGTGACCCGTCCGGGGGTTATGGCCGTAGCGGTCCGGACCAGGTAGACCTGGCCCACCTGCAGCGGTTCGTCATGCATCCAGACCAGATGGGCTTCAGGGTGGCGGGCATGGAGCGGCGGGGCTTCGGGCGCGGTCAGCATATCACCCCGGCTGACATCGATCTCATCCGCCAGCGTCAGGGTCACGGCCTGGCCGGAAACTGCCTCCTCCAGGTCGCCATTCATGGTAACGATCCGGGCCACCCGGCTGGTGCGGCCCGACGAGGCAACCCGCACCTCATCCCCCGGGCGGATCGTGCCGGCAGCGATGACGCCGCAGAAACCGCGGAAATCGAGATGGGGGCGGTTCACCCACTGCACCGGCATCCGGAACGGCTGTTCCCGGTTGTCCCCTGCCACCGGGAACTCTTCCAGAAAGCCCATCAGGGTGGGCCCGTTGTACCAGGGGGTATTAGGGCTTGGTTCGATCATGTTGTCGCCGTTCAGGGCCGAAAGAGGGATGGCGGTAATAGAGGCAAAACCGAGCGGGCTGGCAAACTGCCGGTAGTCGCGAACAATGGAGTCGAACCGCTGTTGGCCGAAGTCGATCAGGTCCATCTTATTGATCGCCAGCACCACATGTTTGATGCCGACCAGCGAGACCAGGAAACTGTGGCGTCTGGTCTGGGTCAGCAGCCCCTTGCGGCTATCCACAAGGATCACTGCCACCTGGGCAGTGGAGGCGCCGGTGACCATGTTACGGGTATACTGCTCATGGCCGGGGGTGTCGGCAACGATAAACTTGCGCTTGTCAGTGGAGAAGAAGCGGTAGGCAACGTCAATGGTGATCCCCTGCTCCCGCTCCGCCTGCAGACCGTCCAGCAGCAAGGCATAGTCAATGGCCCCGCCTTGGGTGCCGACCTTCTTGCTGTCCGCCTCCAGGGCGGCCAGCTGATCCTCGAAGACCATCTTGGAATCCCACAACAGCCGCCCGATCAGGGTGCTCTTGCCGTCATCGACGCTGCCGCAGGTAATGAACCGCAGCAGCGACTTCTCCTCCTGACTCTTCAGGTAGGCGAGGATATCCTTTTCTATGAGTTCTGACTGGTGTGCCATTGAAAAATCCTTTGTGCTTTTAAGATAGATCCCATATGACCCATACGACCTATTGGACCTATCAAAAATAGCCTTCTTGCTTCTTCCTCTCCATAGAGCCGGCCTGGTCGTGATCAATCAATCTACCCTGGCGCTCCGAGGTGCGGGTAAGCAGCATCTCCTGAATGATCTGCGGCAGGGTGTCGGCCTCTGATTCCACCGCGCCGGTGAGCGGATAGCACCCCAGGGTGCGGAAGCGGACCGATTTGTGCTGGATCGTTTCTCCAGGCCTGAGATCGAGGCGGTCGTCATCCACCATGATCAGCATGCCGTCACGCTCCACCACCGGCCGGACCGCGGCATAATAGAGCGGTACGATCGGTATCTGCTCCAGGTGGATGTACTGCCAGACATCGAGCTCGGTCCAGTTGGACAGCGGGAAAACCCGGATGCTTTCACCCGGCTTGACCCGGGTGTTGTACAGGTTCCAGAGCTCCGGGCGCTGGTCCTTGGGGTCCCAGCGATGACTGGCACTGCGGAAGGAGAAGATCCGCTCCTTGGCCCGGGACTTTTCCTCATCCCGCCGGGCGCCGCCAAAGGCGGCATCGAATTTGTATCTGTCCAGCGCCTGCCTGAGACCCTCGGTTTTCATGATATCGGTATAGAGCGCCGAACCGTGGGTGAATGGCGAAATCCCCTGTCGAACCCCCTCCTCGTTCACATGCACGATCAGGTCGAGCCCGCATTCGGCAGCCATCCGGTCCCGGAACTGAATCATCTCGCGGAACTTCCAGGTGGTGTCCACATGCAGCAGCGGAAACGGCGGCGGCGCCGGGAAAAATGCCTTGCGGGCCAAGTGCAGCATGACCGCCGAGTCCTTGCCGATGGAATAGAGCATCACCGGGTTGGAGAATTCGGCCACCACTTCCCGGAGGATGTGGATGCTTTCGGCTTCCAATTGTTGCAAATGGGTCAGGTTTTTGGTCATTGTTTATCCTTATTCAATCCAGCCGCCGCCCAACACCCGCTCGCCGTCGTAAATTACGGCAGCCTGTCCGGGTGTGATTGCAGTCTGCGGCACGTCAAAATGCACGCAAAAGCGGTTGTCCGGAAGCATGGCCACAGTGCAGGGGGCCGGTTTATGCCGGTACCGGATCCGGCAGCTCGCCCGGAACTCCGCTGTTTCCGGCGCTACGCTCCAGGTTGCCCGGCCAGCGGTCAGCGATACTGTTGCCAGCTCAGCGTGCGTCCCGACGACAACCCGGTTATTCCCTGCATCGATAGCGGACACGTGCAGTGGATGTTTCCAGGCGATGCCGAGCCCCTTGCGCTGACCGACCGTGTACCGGTGCAGGCCGGAGTGGCGGCCGACAACAATGCCGTCGCCGGTCACGATCTCACCCGGCTGTTGGCCGACGCCATGGGTCTCCAGGAATTTCACGTAATCATTGTCCGGAATGAAGCAGATCTCCTGGCTCTCATGCTTTTGCGCGACCGAAAGCTCGAATTTCTCGGCCAACTTCCTGACCTGAGACTTTTCGAGCATGCCGACCGGGAAAACAACCTGCTGCAACTGCTCTTGCGTCAGGTTGAAAAGGAAGTAGGACTGGTCCTTGGCCGGATCGAGGCCGGTCAACAGCCAGTGCCGGCCGGAGCCATCCGCCTCGATACGGGCGTAATGACCGGTTGCCAGCAGCTCCGCCTCCATCTCTCTTGCCTTCTTCAGCAGCAGGTCGAACTTGATCAGCTCGTTGCAGCGAATGCAGGGGTTGGGCGTGCGTCCAGCAGCATACTCGGCAATAAAGTAGTCGATCACCAGCTGCCTGAACTCGGTCCGCATGTCGATGACCTCGAAGGGGATGCCGAGCGTCCTTGCCAGCCGGCCGGCGTCCATGACATCATCCAGCGAGCAGCAGGTCTTGACCCGGCAGCCCGGCTCCTTCGGGATCGGGTCATAGAGCTGCAGCGAGACCCCGGTGACCTCGTACCCCTGTTCTTTCAGCAGGGCCGCGCTGACCGAGGAATCAACCCCGCCGCTCATGGCTACCAGCACCCTCTGTTTGCGCCCTTTGTGCATCAGGTTTTGCATCAGCAACCGCCGTACTTCTTCATGTTGCTTCTGATCAGGTCCCGGAAATCGATGAGCAGCTGGCCGAAGTCTCTACCCAGGTATTTCACGGGGTTGATCCCGGACTTGACATGCAGCCGCAAAAGCTCTCTCGCCAGGGCGTTCAGCTCGATGGTCGTCTTGTTGACCACATACCGGTCAAACTGGATGTCATTGATGATCCTTTTCATCGACCGCTCGTAATCGAACCCGGCAGCCGCGAACACCTTCCGCTGTCTGTCGATATACCCCCTGACCTTGCTGTCATCGTCACCGGTCAGCTCTTTGGGCGCCCGGTAGCGTTCCTGCGCCTCGTGCAGCTTGGCCAACGCCTCGCCGGTATACGGCATCGGCTCAGCGGCACGGGCAAATGAGGCCAGATACAGCGACAGCACGACAGTAATGATCAGCAAAGAGATTCTTACATTCATTCTTTCACCAAGGTGTCGATATCGGGCGCAGCAAGCAGCGCCCCGACGGATTCTCACCGTTTGTGCAGGCCGCACTCCTTGTTGTTCGGATCCTCCCACCACCAGCGCCCGGCTCTGGCATCCTCACCCGGTTTCACCGCCCGGGTGCATGGGGCGCAGCCGATGGAGGGGTATCCCTGGCGGTGCAGCCGGTTGACCGGCAAATTATGCTCTGAGGCATACTCCTGAAGCTGCTCGCTGCTCCAGTTGAGTAGCGGGTTGATCTTCAGGATGCCGTTGTTGACCGGATCCAGTTCAATTGGCGACAGTTCTGCCCGGGTGACGCTTTGCTCCCGGCGCATGCCGGTGACCCAGCCGGACAGCCCGGCAAGCGCCCGCGACAGCGGCTCCACCTTGCGCACCCGGCAGCACTCCAGCCGGTTTTCCAGCGATTCGCGGAACGAGTACGGCCCCTTGGCCTGCAGCAGGCATTCCACCTCTTCATTTCTGGGGAAATACCAGTCGATGCCAACCCGGTACCGCTCGGTGATGGCATCCGCGACCTCGTAGGTCTCCTCGTTAAGACGGCCGGTATCGATGGCAAATATCCCCACTGCCAGACCTGTTTCATTGATCATGTCGATGATGACCACGTCCTCCATTGAGAACGAGCAGGCCAGTTTCACCGGCCCTTGGGCCGCTTCGACGCCTAACTGGAGAATCTCCTGCGGTGTGGCGTTATCCGGGATTGTCGGTACTGTTATTGTCATAGAGTCTTCCTGTGGGCGAATACAAAGATCGCCCCTACTCGGCTCCTTTTTCCAGGGTCAAAACGTAGTGTCCTTCAACCTCTTTCAGCCCGAGCAGCTTGTGGCCTTCGGCCTTGAGGCTGCGCGGCACGTTCTTCACCGGCTCGCCGTCGTCGAGCAGGAATTCGACCTGTTCACCGGTCTCGACCAGTTCCAGCGCCAGCTTGGCCTTGACAAAGTTGGTGGGGCAGGTGACCCCTCTGAGATCGATCACGTTCATTGCGGTATCCTCCTTGTCCCTACCTGGGTGTTGATAATCTGCGGCGCAATGGTCGCATCGACCACCGATTCCGGGAATTTCGTCCGCAACCGCGCCAGCAGCGATTCCGGCCCCTCCTGGATGATGAGGTCCCCGAGCCTGACCCGGCCCCGGCCGGTCCCCTTTTCCACGTACCAGGCAAGCACCTCGGAGATGAACGCCTCGACCTGGTTCTCCGGGAGAAAGGTGGCGAACAGGGTGCCGACCAGCGGGTAACGCCCCCATTTGCCGCCGATCCGGACCGTGTACCCCCGCTTGGCCGCCTGCCACGCCTCGGTCGGGCAGACCTTGAGGCAGTCACCGCACCAGGTGCATTTTTCCGGATTAAAATGGGGCATCTGGTCGTCACCCATGACCAGGGCGCCGTCGCTGCAGGTCTTGGCGCAGAGGCCGCAGCCGATGCAGTCGCCGGCATGCAGTTCCGGCAGGACCGCCCCCTGGAACCCGACATCGTTTATGGCCGACTTGGGGCAGTCGAACGGGCAGCCGGCAAAGCCGACCTTGAACTTGTGGTGGCCGGTCGGCGTGCCGAACAGGGTCCGGTCCACCTCCAGGGCCGAAGCCTGGGTGTCCACCAGGCCGTTGGGGTTGTATTCGCAGCCGCCGCAGGCGGTCGGCACCCTGATCCGGGCTCCGCACGAGGCGACCCTCTGGTCTCCCTCGCCCAGTTCTGCCACCACGGCATCGAAATCCTTGAAATTGATATTGATCAGCTCCACGGACTGCCGCACCGACAGGTGCACCGCACCCTGGCCGTATTTCTCCGCCACCTCGGCAATCTTCTTCAGCCGCTCCACCGGCAGCCTGCCGCCGGGCACCCGCAGCCGGACGGTGAACAGGTCCTTGCCGCGCTCCTTGATGAAGCCGCCGGCCTTGAGGTTATTGAGATCAATGGCAGTTTTCTTGTTCTGTTCCGACATGGTGTCTCCTTTTCAGCTGATGGTGATCGGTTCCTGGGTCACGACTCCGGCCTCGATCCGGTATGCCTTTATATCCGGTGCAGCCCCTGCCAGGGAGATGATGACATGCGCGACATCCGGGGTCAGGGCCAGCCGGATATCCTCCTCGGACGGCCGGGCCGGGGTCTCGGGGTGGGAATGGTAGATGGCCAGCATCACCTTCTCCTTGGCCCGCAGCTCCTTGACCACCGCGAACTGCTCTTTCGGCGCCATCATGAAATGCTCGTTGCTCTGGTCGATGTTGGCCATCGGGTAATGGTCGCTCACCAGTCCGTCCGTCCCGCCCAGGATGCCGCACGCCTCCAGGGGGAAATCCCACCTGGCATGGGCGATCATGGCGTCAATAATCTCTTTGGGTATTGTCAGCATGATCAATGCTCCAGGTCGCAGACAGTCAGGGCATCCAGTTCGTCGCGAAGTACGGTGATGGTCGGGTTGTCGCCGCAGATCGGGCAGTTGGGGTTTCGCTTGATCGCCACATTCCGGAATTCCATACCCAGGGCATCATACATAAGAATCCGGCCGGCTAGCAATTCTCCTTTTCCGAGGAGAAATTTGATCGCCTCAGTGGCTTGTATGGAGCCGATAACGCCCGGCAGTACCCCTATGACCCCGGCCTGGGAGCAGGTCGGGATGGCGTCCTTTGGCGGAGGCTCCGGGAAGATGCAGCGATAGCAGGTCGACTGCCCGGGGAGCACGGTGATGGTCTGGCCGACAAACTGGAGGATGCCACCGTGGGAATAAGGCTTGTTCCCCTGCACGCAGGCGTCGTTGATCAGGAACTTGGCGGCAAAGTTGTCGGTGCCGTCGATAATGAAATCGTAATCGGCAATGATCCCGGCAATGTTTGCGGCCGATACCCACTCCTTGTAGGTCCTGACCGTGACGTCCGGGTTGATGGCCCGCATCTTCTCTGCTGCCGATTCCACCTTCGGCTTCCCGACATCAGCGGTGAAATGGATCACCTGGCGCTGCAGGTTGGTGATATCAACCTCGTCGGCATCGGCAATGCCGATGGTGCCGACCCCGGCTGCGGCAAGGTAGAGGGCAATCGGTGCGCCGAGTCCGCCGGCGCCGATGATCAGCACCTTACCGTCCAGAAGCTTCTGCTGCCCCTTGCCGCCGACCTCCTTGAGGATGATGTGGCGGGAGTAGCGCTGGATCTGTTCTTCGGTCAACATCAGCGACCTCCTCCCATGAAGTAGAGAAATTCAAGTGAATCGCCGTCCTTTACCACCGTGTTATCAAAGACCGGCCGGTCGATGATCTCGCCGTTCAGCTCCACGGTGACATAGAGCGCATCCTTGACCTTCAGTTCATCGAGCAACGCGGTAACGCTGAGGCTGTCTTTGTCTTCAATCCCTGCGGGGCGGCCATTTACGGTCAGTTGCATGTTATCGGTCCTTTCGAGCTTAAAGTGAGTCCAGGGCCTGGCTGAAGTCCCTGATAATGTCTTCGTGATGTTCGAGTCCTACCGAGACCCGGATCATTTCATCGGAAACGCCCAGCAGCGTTCTCTGCTCCGGGGAATAATCGACGCAGATAGTGCTGGCCGGATGGATGACCAGGGTCTTGGCATCGCCGATGTTGGCCAGGTTTCTGGCCAGCTTCAGGGCATTGATCAACCGGAACGACTCTTCCTGGCTGGCAACCCCGAAGGTCAGGACCCCGCCGTACCGGTTGCCGAACTGCCGGCCGGCAATGGCGTGGAACGGCGAATCCGCCAGCCCCGGATAATTGACCCAGCCAACCCTGGGGTGGTTCCGGAGAAACCCGGCCAGCTCAAGGGCATTGCTGCAGTGGCGTTCCATCCGGAGCCCCAGGGTCTCGATCCCTTCGGTAAGGAGAAACGAATTCATCGGCGCCGGACAGGCCCCGAAATCCTTGTGCATAAGCTTGCGCAGCCGGGCCGAGAATGCGAACTGGCGGTACTTTTTGGCAAACGGCTCGAAATGCGGGAACAGAGGGCTTCCCCAGTCAAAAGTGCCGTTATCGATAACAGCCCCGCCGATGACGCTGCCGGTGCCGTTGATGAATTTGCTGGTGGAATGGATGACGATATCGGCCCCCAGATCGCGCCCCCTGGCCAGGTACGGCGAGGTCACGGTGGCGTCCACCATGAGCGGGATACCGGCCCTCCTGGCGATGCCGCTCAAGGCGGCGATATCCGGCACATCCATCTTCGGATTGCCGATGGTCTCGACAAAGATCAGGCGGGTGTTTTCGTTGATGGCCTGTTCAAAGGCGGCAAGATCGGTCGGATCGACGAAGCGGCTGGTAATGCCGTAGTTTGCCAGGGTGTCCCGGAACAGCGAATAGGTGCCGCCGAACAGGGAGGAGGAAGAGAGGATCTCGTCCCCGCTACGCAAGATGGTGAGCACCGCGGTGCTGATGGCAGCCATGCCCGATGCCGTGGCAATGGCCGCTACTCCCCCTTCCAGCAGGGCAAGACGGCGCTCCAGGCTTTCGGTGGTCGGGTTGTTGAGACGGGTGTAGATCTGGCCAGCCTTGCGGCCGCGGAAGATATCTTCCAGGTCTTCGGCGGTTTCATGGGCAAAGGACGATGACTGGACGATCGGCACCGTGGTGGCGCCGCTCGGGCCCGGTTCCAGGCCGCCATGGATGAGGAGTGTTTCAAAATGAAAAGTTTGCTCTTGTGCCATGCCGAGTCTCCAGTCTCTCTGGTCAGCCCGCCCTGATATTCACGCCCTTTCGAGCTGACTTTTATTCGATAATAAAAACTCTTACCAAATTAGTCAAGAAAAAAATACATTATGTCTATAACCAAGATAGATTATTGCCAATATCCATACGAAGGGCCGTAAATAAAGCGCCTAGGGATTTTGATCGGCACAGATCCTTTGTTGACTGCTTGTCTGCAGAACGAGGATAGCGCTTTCACAATCGGAGCGTGGCGTTGGACGGAAATATATTCTCCGTTAAACATTGCCAATTAATACCTATTGGATATAGTTAATCTTGTTTATATAACCTGAATCATATCGGGACCTGCCTATGACCGGATCAGAGCAGATTGTCGTCTTCACCCTGGATGATCAACGTTACGGCATACCCCTCGAAATGGTGGAAAGGGTTGTCAGGATGGTTGAGATCACTCCGCTCCCGGGAGTGGCCGGGTTCATCCGCGGCGTGATCAATGTCCAGGGGAAAATCCTGCCGGTGCTCGATCAACGCCGGCGCTTCGGCCTGTCGGAGCGTCCGGTCGAGCTCAGCGACCAGCTGATCATTGTCAAAGGCGCCAAACGCCGGCTTGCCCTGATGACGGATATGGCCTGCGAAGTGCGGGAATGCCCGGAACAGATCCAGACAGAGGCAGCCGAGATCATCTCCGATCTGCCGTTTCTGGCCGGGGTAGCCAAGCTCTCTGACGGCCTGATCCTCCTTCAGGACCCGGAGGCGTTGCTCTCCCCTGCGGAAACAGAGGTGATCGACGAACTCATGGAACAGGAACAGCCATGAAACGGCTCCTGGAAGAATCCGAACTGGAAAAACTCAGCGCCGATATTGCCGAACAGCTCGGCTTGCACTTTCCACCTTCCAAATGGAAAACCCTGGAGCAGGCCTTTGCTACGCTGGCCAGGGAACAGGGTTTTCAGGATATCCACGATTGCGTTGCCCAATTCACCTCCGGCCCGCCGGGCAAAGAGATGATCGAATCCCTGGCAGGCTACCTGACGATAGCCGAGACATATTTTCTTCGCGAAGCCCAGTACTTCAACATCCTCGAACAGCAGATCATCCCGGAGATCGTCAGGAAGCGCCAGGGAGGCGAGCGGCGGCTGCGGATCTGGAGCGCAGGGTGCGCCACCGGCGAAGAGCCATACTCAATCGCCATTCTGCTCCACAGGATGCGCACTACCTTAAGCAACTGGGAGATATCGATCCTGGCAACCGACATCAATCCCAATTCCCTGGCTAAGGCGAGAGAGGGAGTCTATACTAACTGGTCCTTTCGCAACGTCCCGGACGGATTCCAACAGGCCTATTTCCGTAATACCGGGGACGGCCAATTCGAGCTGCGTCCCGAAATCAGGGAAATGGTGAAATTCGCCGGTTGCAACCTGGTTGAGGACTGCTATCCCTCGCTGATCAACGATACCAATGCCATTGACGTGATCTTCTGCCGCAATGTGCTCATGTACCTGACCCCGCAAATCGCCGCCAGGATCGTGGCGCGGTTCCAGCGCTGCCTCCTGGATGGCGGCTGGCTGTTCGTCAGCCCCTGCGAAACGGCAAATCCGTTTTTCATCGGGCTCGAGCCGATTAACTTCCCCAACGCGATCATTTATCGCAAGGGAAGCGGCATGAAATCTGATCATCAGGGGAACAAAGCCATTTCGATCCCCACACCCCCGTTAAAACCGTTGCCTGCTTACCGTCCGATCCAGCTGGCCGCGCCCTCCCCCGCCCTGCCACGGACCGGTGCGGCCAGCCCGCCCCCTTCCCGGCCGCATCCGGGAGATCATTGCGAGACGCCACCCCTTCAGGAGGCCTTTACGCTCTACGAGCAAGGCGCTTATGAAGAGGCTGCCGAAAAGGTTGCACTGCAACTGGTCCTAAACAGCAGGGACTCGCGGGCGCTGGCGCTGTTGTGCCGCATCTATGCCAACCAGGGGCGGCTCACCGAGGCGCTGCAGATGTCGGATCAGGCGCTGGCCGGCGATAAGCTCTCTGCCGGACTCCATTATCTCCGCGCCGTCATCCTCCTGGAGCAGGGGAAAGACGAGGAATCCGCGGCTGCGCTGAAAAAGGCGCTCTATCTCGACCAGGATCTGGTACTCGCCCATTTCACCCTGGCCAATCTCGAACAGCGCAAGGGGCAGCTAAAGGAATCACAACGGTATTTCGACACCGCTCTCTCCCTGCTCGACCGGTATCAGCCGGACGATCTCATCCCTGAATCAGACGGGATGTCGGCAGGGAGGCTCAAGGAGATTATCGGCACCACAACCAGCCGTTTGCAGCAGGGGGATCAGGGATGAGCGACGACGCAGACCGGAAACGGATTCTCAGGGCCAGGGCGGCGATCCTGGCACAGGAACCGGAAGAAAGCGGCGCCGGAGAGGAACAGATCGAGATCGTCGAGTTCCTGCTCAGCGACGAACATTACGCCTTCGAATCGACATATGTGGGGGAAGTCTACCCCCTGAAGGATCTCACCCCGCTCCCCTGCACCCCGCCCTTTGTGCTGGGGGTCATCAACATGCGCGGCAAGATCCTGTCGGTAATCGATCTGCGCCGCTTCTTCGACCTGCCGGTAAAAGGGCTGTCCGATCTCAACAAGGTCATCGTCCTGCATGACGATGCCATGGAATTCGGTATCCTGGCCGACGCCATCCTTGCGGCCCGCTGTATCCCCCGTGCCGGCCTGCTTACGTCGCTCCCGACCCTGACCGAGATACGGGCCGAGTATCTGCTGGGGGTGACGCAGGAGCGGCTGGTGGTGCTGGATGGGGACAAGATCCTCTCCGACCGCAGCATCGTGGTGCATGAAGAAGCGTAACCGGAACGCAACACCTTAACAACCGTGTGATTGAGGAGGTACGCGATGAAATTTACAGTGGGGATGAAGATCGGCGGAGGTTTTGCCCTGGCGCTGGTAATGCTGGCAATCATCGGGGTAATCGCCCACCAGAGCACGACCCGGCTGATAACAACCAGCGCAAAGGTCAACCACACCCACCAGGTCCTCGGCGATATCGATGACATGATGCTGGCTGTGGTCGATTGCGAAGACAGTTCCCGCGGTTTTGTCGTCTCAGGAGATACCAGGCATCTGACCACGTTCAACGATGGGGTCAGAAGAATCGAAGAGCATCTCAAGGAGCTCAGCAAAGAGATCGGGACCTTACAGGTAAGGCAAACTCTCGCAACCCTTGAACCGCTCATACGGGCAGATATTGCCCACGATACGGAACTGATCGAGTTACGGAAAAACAAGGGGTTCGACGTCGCCAGAACTCGGATGCAGGCAGGTGAGGAGTTGAAGGCCATGGCTGAAATCCGGACGTTGGCAGCCAAGATGACCGACACGGAAACCCAGCTCCTGAAAGAGCGAGACAGCGCCGCCAACAACAGCGCCCAAAACACGATCAATGTCATTCTGGTCGGCATACCGCTGGCAGCCCTGCTGCTGGTCCTGTCTGGGTATTTCATCACCCGGAATATCGCCACCCCGCTGCAGGAGGTAACCAGGGTTGCCGAACAGATTGCCAGCGGCAACCTGGGAGTCAACATATCCAATATGCCGCGCAATGATGAGGTCGGCCAGCTTACCGCTTCATTCTCGCGGATGGTGGCGTCCCTGCTGGAAACGGCGTCTATCACCAAACGGATCGCAGCCCGGGACCTCACGGTCACGGTGACACCCCAGTCGGAACAGGATGTGATGGGGAACGCCCTGGCAACCATGGCTAACAGCCTGAGAGAGATCACCAGGGAGATCATCGAGGGGGTCAATGTCCTGGCCTCGTCATCCAGCGAGATCATGGCCTCGACAAACCAGGTGGCTTCCGGCGCCACGGAAACGGCGGCAGCAGTGAGCGAAACCACCAGCACGGTGGAAGAGGTGAAACAGACCACCCAGGTGGCAAGCGCAAAGGCGCGCGACGTTTCCGAGGTTGCCCAGAAGGCGGTCCTGGCTGCGCAGACCGGCAGGCGCTCCGTGGATGAGTCCATAGCCGGGATGGGCCATATTCAGGGCCAGGTGGAGGCCATTGCCGACAGCATCGTGAGACTCTCCGAACAGAGCCAGACCATCGGCGAGATCATCACCACGGTCAACGACCTGGCCGAGCAGTCCAACCTGCTGGCGGTCAACGCCGCCATCGAGGCGGCCAAGGCCGGGGAACAGGGTAAAGGGTTCGCAGTAGTGGCCCAGGAGGTCAAGAGCCTGGCGGAACAGTCCAAGGAGGCTACTGCCCAAGTACGGGCCATCCTGAACGACATCCAAAAGGCCACCAATGCGGCAGTGCTGGCCACCGAGCAGGGGAACAAGGCGGTCGAGACAGGAGTGCGCCAGTCCCAGGAAGCGGGCGAGGCGATCCGGCAGATGGGCGAGTGCATCGACGAATCGGCCCAGGCAGCGCTCATGATCTCGGCTTCGAGCCAGCAGCAGCTGACCGGTATGGATCAGGTGGTCCAGGCAATGGAAAACATCAAGCAGGCGAGCGAGCAGAACGTTGTCGGCATGAGACAGGTGGAGCTGACCGTGCAGGGGCTCCATGACCTGGGGCAAAAGCTGAAGGGTCTGGTTGAGCAGTATAAAGTTTGATAGCGGAGCACGGTAGAGCCTACCGGAGAACCATATGGTCGACAAAGACGCCGCATTTCTGGAACACCTCCTCGCCACGTTCAGGGTCGAAGCTGACGAGCACCTGCGCAAGATATTTTCCGGGCTGGTTGAACTGGAGAAGGCAGCCCCGGAGCAGCGCACGGAAATCGTCGAGACCGTGTTCCGGGAGTCGCACAGCCTGAAGGGAGCGGCGCGCTCCGTAAACCTGGACGATGTCGAGGCGCTTTGCCAGGCAATGGAGGGGGTTTTTTGCGCCATGAAGAGTCATGAGATCGACGGTTCGGTTGAACTGTTCGATCTCATGCACCGGGCAGCCGACCATCTCGGCAGGATACTTCCCGCTGCCGGCAAGGCGCTGGCCCCCGAAGACAAGGCCGTTGCCGCCAGCCTTGTCAGCCGGCTTGAAGATCTGACGCTCGCGGATGACGGCGAGCCCGGGGTTTCGGAGTCCGAGGCAGCCCGGGCCGGAACGATCGTCGACCATTCGGCTATCTCCCCGCCGGCAGCGGAAACCACACCTGATCATCTTGCGGTTAACAGCACCGCCACCACTGCCCCTGAAACACCGGCATCCGATTACCGGCCCCCGATCCCGGCAATGACCGAGACGGTAAGGGTCTCCACGCAAAAGCTGTCGTCACTGCTCCTGCAATCGGAAGAAATGCTATTCGCCAAGCTCTCGGCAACGCAGCGGATCGGCCAGATGCGAGAAACACGGGGATCATTTCATGCCTGGGAAAAAGAGTGGGCACGGGTCATCCCGGTTCTGCACCAGCTCAGGTCGGCCAACAATAAAACAGTGCCCGGGAACCGGGGAAACGGGAACGGGACAAGTAACGAACTGGTGAAACTCTTTGAGTTCCTCGACTGGAACCTGGATTTTGTCAAGACATTGGAGAGTCGGCATGTCGCCGCCATGACAGCGGCCAAACAGGACAGCCGGACCCTTGACGGTATGGTGAACAATCTCCTCGCAGACATGAAAAAGGTCCTGATGTTCCCTTTTTCGTCCCTTTTGGAGATCTTTCCCAAGACCGTGCGGGAACTTGCCCGGGATAGCGGCAAGGAGGCGGATCTGGTGATCAGCGGCGAGGAAATCGAGATCGACCGGCGCGTCCTTGAAGAGATCAAGGATCCCCTCGTGCACCTGATCAGGAACTGCATCGATCACGGCATCGAGACCCCGGGTGAGCGGCAGGCGAAAAACAAACCGCAGCGCGGCACCATCAGGGTGGCCGTCACCCCAGTTGACAGCAGGGTGGAAGTCATTGTCAGCGATGACGGCGCCGGTATCCCGCTTGACAGGGTCAGGGCCGCTCTGCTGAAGCTCGGCAGTTTGCCCCGGGAAAAAGTGGATGAACTCAGTGACCAGGAACTGCTCCCCTTCGTCTTCCAATCCGGGATCTCCACGAGCCCCATTATCACCGAACTGTCCGGACGGGGACTAGGCCTGGCCATTGTCCGGGAAAAGGTCGAGAAACTCGGCGGAACGGTTTCCCTGGAAACCGCTCCCGGTTCCGGCACCAGCTTCCGCATCATCCTGCCGCTAACGGTCGCCACCTTTCATGGCGTCCTGGTCAGGCTGGGGGAACGGATCTTCATTATCCCCACCATGCACGTGGAGCGCACGGTGCGGCTGGGGCGGGGAGATATCAAGACTGTTGAAAACCGGGAAACAATCCCGTTGAATGGCGAGGCGGTATCCCTGGCACGGCTCGCCGATATCCTGGGGGTTGGCCGGGCCGCAGACCCGGAAATGATCCAGGCAATCGTGCTGACCGCTTCCGGAATGAGTGTCGCCTTTCTCGTTGACGAGGTGCTGAACGAACAGGAGGTGCTGCTCAAGGGCCTTGGCCGGCAGCTTTCCCGGGTGCGCAACGTGGCCGGCGTAACGGTCATCGGGAGCGGCAAGGTGGTGCCGATTCTCAATGTCCCCGACCTGCTGAAATCCGCGGTAAAACATTCCGGTGCCGCAGCACTCCCGGCGGCCACGGCCGAAACGGAACCGGCTATGGACCGGAAACGGAGCGTAATGGTCGTCGAGGATTCCATCACTACCAGGATTCTGCTCCATAACATTTTCGGCGCAGCAGGGTATGATGTAGTCACCGCGGTTGACGGGCTCGATGCCTTCACCAAACTGAAGAGCGCGGAATTCGACATCGTGGTCTCCGATGTGGAGATGCCACGGATGAACGGCTTTGATCTCACCAGCCGGATCCGCGCCGACAAGCGGCTCGCCGAAATGCCGGTGGTGCTGGTGACCGCCAGGGAATCGCGCGAAGACCGGGAAAGAGGTATCGATGTGGGGGCAAGCGCCTATATCGTGAAGAGCAGCTTTGATCAGAGCAATCTTCTGGAAGTGGTCAGGAGACTCATTTGACGGTTATCGGGTTCGGAGTTTCATCTTCTGGATGGGCAAGGAGATAACGTGATCAAGGTCCTGGTTGTGGACGATTCACCAGTTGTCCGGGAATTCGTGACGAATATCCTCAACTCGACCCCGGATATCCGGGTCATCGGCACTGCCGCTAACGGCGAAGAGGCGATCGAAGCGGTAAGGGATAACAAACCGGATGTGGTCACCATGGACGTGCATATGCCGAAAATGGACGGGTTCGAGGCAACCCGCATCATCATGGAAACCGTGCCGGTGCCGATCGTCATCGTCTCGGGGAGTGTCGATCCAAGGGAGGTTTCGATGACCTTCCGCGCCGTGGAGGCAGGCGCGGTCGCCTTTGTCGCCAAGCCGGCCGGAAAAGGGCACCCTAATCACGAGAAAGATGTGAAAGAGCTGCTCCAGAACATCCGGGCCATGTCCGGGGTACGGGTCGTCCGAAGGCGGCCCCGGGAGGATAACCGTCCAGTACAACCGGGAAAGACGGCCAGCCGGGAAACCCGGGCAATAGGGGTGGTAGCAATGGGCGCCTCCACCGGTGGACCGGTCGTCATTCAGCGCATCCTGGCCTCCCTGCCACGGGGTTTTCCCGCCCCGGTCCTGATCGTCCAGCATATGGCCAACGGATTCACCAAAGGCTTCGCCGAATGGCTGGCACAATCGTCGGGTATACCGGTCAAGCTTGCGGTCCATGGCGAGTTGCTCTCTCCCGGTTGCGCCTATGTCGGTCCTGACGGATTCGACATGCTGGTGGAAAGCAAGGGACGGATCACGCTAAGAAAAGGTGATAACAACAAAGGGCCCTGCCCCTCGGTATCCTGCCTCTTTCGCTCCGTTGCCGAGGTGTACGGAGCGAATGCCATCGGCGTGCTCCTTACCGGCATGGGGAAGGACGGCGCCGAAGAGTTGCGCCTGATGAAAGAGCAAGGCGCCGTGACCATGGCCCAGGATGAGGAAAGTTCGATCGTGTACGGCATGCCGGGTGCGGCGAACCGCCTCAAAGCGGCTACCTACATACTGTCGCCCGATTCCATCATCGAGGTGCTGAAACGGCTGATGGCAAATCGGCCGGGATAACGAAGAATATGTGAACAGTAACACCTCCCTGCCTCCCCTTAACCTAAGGGGAGGAGGATTCGGGGAGTTTCGGCTCGATAATCCGTACGAAAAAGGAATTGGCCATGAATGACCGCAACCACGAACACGTCAAGGCGGAGATCCTGATCGTAGAAGACAGCCCGACCCAGGCCGAAGAGTTGAAATACACCCTGGAGCGGCACAACTATAGCGTATTGATAGCCGGCAACGGCAGGGAGGCGCTCGCACTGCTCAGGGAGCACAAACCGGCCATGGTCATCAGCGATATCGTCATGCCGGAAATGGATGGCTATCAACTCTGCCGTGAGATCAAACAGGATGAGCGGTTGCGGAACCTCCCGGTTATTCTGCTGACATCGCTCTCCAATCCGAGGGATGTAGTAAAGGGGCTTGAATGCGGGGCCGACAACTTCCTCACCAAACCGTACGAAGAGAAATATATCCTGTCGCGCATCCAGTATATTATCGCGAACAAGAACCTCAAGGATATCGAGCAGACCCAGCTCGGCGTCGAGATCATCCTCGACAACGAACGGTACTTCATCAAATCGGACCGGATCCAGATCCTCAACCTCCTGCTCTCTTCATACGAGGCCGCCATCCAGAAAAATGGCGAACTGATCAAGATCCAGAAAGAATTGAAGTCGTTGAACGAACAGCTCGAACTGAGAGTCAAAGCCAGAACCGATAATCTCCTGGAAGAGATCGGGGAACGGATAAAGAAGGAAGAAGAGCTGCGCAAATCGGAACGAAGAATATCCATCATGGACCGGATTTCGACCGTCTTCCTCACCGTCGCTGACGAAGAGGTATTCGGCGAGGTCCTGAAAGTCGTTCTCGAAGTCATGGTAAGCAGGTTCGGGATATTCGGGTTCATCGCCGACAACGGCGACCTGGTGATCCCCAGCATGACCAGGGAGGTTTGGGACGCCTGCCAGATTCCGGACAAGACCGTAGTCTTCCCGCCCGACAGCTGGGGCGAAACCCTCTGGGGAAGGGCCATCCGGGAGAAAACCTCTTTCTACTCCAACGAACCGTTTCAGACCCCGGCGGGGCATATCGCGATCGACAACTTCCTGACCGTGCCGATCGTATTCGGGGACAAGGCCATCGGGCTGCTCTCCGTGGCCAACAAGACCGGCGGCTACTGCGATGAGGACAAGGAGTTACAGGAGATCATCGCCAGCCGCATCTCCCCCATCCTCAACGCCCGGCAGCAAAGGGACCGCCAGGAGCAGGAGCGGAGGAGCGCGGAGGAAGCGCTCAGATTTTCCAACAACTATAACCGGAGCCTGATCGAGGCCAGCATCGACCCTCTGGTAACCATTGCGCCAGACGGGAAGATCACCGATGTCAATACCGCCACGGAAAAGATCACCGGATACTCGCGAGATGAACTGATCGGCGACGATTTCTCCGAGCATTTCACCGAACCGGAAAAGGCCCGGGAAGGGTATCAACTGGTATTCAGCAAGGGCGAGGTCCGGGATTACCCTCTGCAGATTCACCACCGGGACGGCCACGATACCTCGGTCCTGTACAATGCCTCGGTGTTCCGGGATGAATACGGGGAACTGAAAGGTGTATTTGCCGCTGCCCGCGACATAACCGAACATAAGGTCCTGGAAAGCCAGCTCATGCATGCCCAGAAGATGGAGGCCATCGGCCAGCTGGCAGGGGGAGTGGCCCATGACTTCAACAATGTACTTACCGGCATCATCGGCTTCAGCACCCTTATCGAGATGGGGATGGCCAAGAACGACCCCCAGCGGGAGAATCTGAACCATGTGCTCGCCGCTGCCGACCGGGCTGCCGATCTGACCAGGAGCCTGCTCACATTCAGCCGTAAACAGACCATCAATCCGAAGCCGGTCGATCTCAACCAGATCATCAGCAAGACCGAGAAGTTCCTGAAGCGGATCATCGGCGAGGATATCGAGCTCAAGTCGTCCATCGCTCAAGATGCCATGATCGTAAATGCCGACAGCGGCCAGATCGAGCAGGTCCTGATAAATCTGGCCACCAATGCGCGTGATGCCATGCCCAAAGGCGGCCTGCTGAGCATCGAAACTGATACTCTCGAAATGGATGCCGAATTCGTCAAGGTCCACGGTTATGGCGAACCGGGCGAATTTGCCGTTATCTCCATTTCCGATACCGGCGAGGGGATGGATGAAACGACCAGGAAGAAGGTGTTCGAACCGTTCTTCACCACCAAGGAGGTGGGTAAGGGAACCGGCCTGGGGCTGTCCATAGTATTCGGAATCGTCAAACAGCATAACGGCTTCATCAACCTGTACAGCGAACCGGGCAAAGGAACGACCTTCAGGATCTATCTCCCCCTGATCCACTCGGCGGTTACGGAAAAACAGGCGGTCAAGGAAGAGACCCTGGAACGGGGGACCGAAACGATCCTGGTGGCCGATGACGAGACCTCGCTACGGGAACTGGCGGAAAAAGTCCTCGGAATGTTCGGATACTCGGTAATCACGGCATCGGACGGCGTCAAGGCGCTGGCTAAATTCAAAGAAAACCGGGAGAGGATCGATCTGGTCATTCTGGACATCGTCATGCCGAAGATGAACGGACAAGATGCCTTTGACGAGATGAAGAAGCTAAAGCCCGATCTCAAGGCGATCTTCATCAGTGGCTATACCAGCGACATCATCCAGAATCACGGCATGCTCGACCCGGACCTGGTCTTCGTCTCGAAACCGCTGAACCCCAAGACCCTGTTGCTCAAGGTGCGCAAGGTGCTGGGAGGTAGTAATGGAAACAAAAAGCCGCGGTAGTGTGGTAATCTGCGATGACGAATCAGGCGTCAGGACAAGCCTGCTTGCGATCAATCGAGCAACACGGGTAGAGTGCGCACGCCTTAGTGGTCGTGAACCGCACACTCTGATAAGAGTTCAACGACCCAGGCATTGATACTCTTGCCGTGAGCGGCAGCTTGTGCGGCGAGGCGCTGATGTAATGCAGGAGGCACCCGTAAGTTGAACTTTCCGGAGAACCGTTTTCGCGGCTCAACCCCGTCTTCGGCGCACATTTGGAGAAAAGCATTGAGAGATATTTCGCCCTGTTTCCGAAGATCGTCAACAGTGCCCGCATAGAAGTCTGCACCACCGTTGATTCCAATAAACTCGCCCCGGAACATGTTGATTTCCGGATCGTAAGAAATGACTGCATCATAGCCGTTGATGATCATATTGTTCATGGTTTGACTCCATTTTCTTCAAGCCATTTGCGTATGGCTGCGATAGCCCCTTTGTCCGTATCCGGCGAAGGATGCGGGCGGTGGAATACTCGACGGTCCCCAAAGAGACGAACCCCAACGCGGGAACCCTCATGCTCGGTGATCTTCGCCCCAAGCTCTCGGAAAAGAGCAAGAATATCCGGCCACTGAATGTTTCCGGGAACGGGGTGAGCAAAGATTGATTCCAGAGTTTTGAGATGTTTTCGTTTCACAGGTTTTTAGTACCATTATATAGTACTATTGTCAAGGTGCCATGCAAGGAAGTCTATGGGGGCGGCCAGGGTTACAAACCAGTGTGAAGGTGTCCCAGGGTCTATTGTTGTAGCAGTTGACAACACCATCCTCTGTTGTTATTCTTTCCAACATGAATGCCAGGCTAATGCTCAACGAGCGCCACACGATTTCTGAGATATCTTTTGTCGAAATGGTGGTATGGCAGTTACCAACCCCTCTTCCCGGGAGCAGCCATGCTTTCAAGTATCGGCTCGCTCTGGTGGTGAACGGCATTTGTATCCTTCACTATGACAACGAGGCCGGCAAAGGCGATCACAAGCACAAAGGCGAAGAAGAAATGCCTTACAAATTTGTTTCCCCCCGGCTCCTTCTCAAAGATTTCTGGCACGATGTCGACAATTGGAGGCCCTGATATGAATAGCGTGACTTTGGAAGTATGTTCCCGTGAAAGAATAAATGACCGGTTCCTGCGTGCGTTCGAGGGAGAACCGCAAGGGCAGTTCATCAGTTTCGAATCGCCGGAGCTTTTGTTCAAGGTAATCTCCGGCAAGCGCTGGGATTTGCTGAAGGTCATGACCGGTGCCGGACCTTTGACCATTCGCGAGGCGGCCCGGCGCATGCACCGGGATGTAAAGGCGGTACATGGCGACGTTCACGCGCTACTGAACGCCGGACTGCTACAGAAAACCGAAAAAGGCCGGATCGTCTTTCCATACGACAGCGTGCATGTGGATTTCATGCTGCAAGCGGCATGAGGGATAGTTGAACAACAGACAATGGTTGGACCTTGTCGCAAAAGGAACAAATGTGACTATGAAACATGGCTTCTCCTGGCAATATGACGAGTTCAAGCAGGTCGGCACTGACTACAGCACTAAAGCCGAAGTGGCAATCTACGATTCGAGTCATGCCGACTTCAGGGACGCGGAGGCGGAAAGCCGGAATATCCTCGCTGCGCTTGGAATCACAGCAGACGCCAGGCTGATCGACTTTGGCTCCGGAACGGGCACTTTCGCTGTTTATGCCGGCCGCCGCTGTGCTCGCGTGTATGCCGTTGACGTTTCACAAGCCATGATCGACCATGCCGCTGCCAAGGCGGCCAAGGCCGGGGTAGCGAATATCGAGTTCCACCATGCCGGCTTCCTGACCTATGAGCATAACGATCCCCCGGTTGACTCCGTGGTAACGACATTCGCCTTCCATCATCTGCCGGATTTCTGGAAGGGGATCGCCCTGCAACGGGTCAACAGCATGTTGAAGCCAGGAGGCCGACTTTACCTCCATGATGTCATCCTGGAAGAGACCAATGCCCTCGCCAACATCACGGCATTTGTAGACAAGCTGACAGCTGCGGGAGGAGAGCGGTTGCGGGAGGATACGGAAAGGCATTTCAGAGAAGAGTATTCGACCTATGACTGGGTGCTGGACGGCCTTTTGTCCCGAGCCGGGTTTACGATCACGAGCAAGCAGATAGATGACGGGGTACTCGGGACGTACATATGCACCAAGAACTGACGCCATCCCCTACCCTCTCCCGATGTAACTTCACCATGTAAAAGCTCAATATCTCTTTTATTCCGGTGAGTAACCGTGATATTACATCTTCATATTCAAAGATAAATGATCCGTTCGGGTAAAGACTGACCGAGAAGTATCGTTCGAAGAGATTGTGCTTGCCTTGGAAGGAGATGGTCTTCTCGACATCTTGCAGCACCCTAACGAATCAAAATACCCAAACCAACGCATCTTTATCGTGGCCTTTAACGACTACACATACCTCGTTCCTTTTGTAGAAAAGGCTGATTACTACTTTTTGAAAACAATTATTCCCAGCCGAAAGGCTACCAGAGATTACCTGGCAGGAGGAAACAACAATGAAAAATAAACTCGATGAATTTGAAAAAGATATATTAGACGCCTATGAAAAAGGTGATCTGATCTCGACAAAACCGTCCATTAAGGAAAAAGAAAAATATAAAGCATCCGCTAAAGCGACCTTCCTGAAAGACCGCCGAGTGAACATTCGTCTTTCTTCTCCGGATTTAATGGATATACAGGCACGAGCGCTGGAAGACGGTGTTCCATATCAAACCCTTATTGCAAGCGTTCTCCATAAATATGTCAGCGGGAGACTGGTCGAAATCCCTTCGCGTCTGACAACACGCTCAACCGGACGCGCAAAAAAGCAGGTAGCCGGTTAGCGCCAGCCTGCTGCCAATAAAGAGGAACCACCAATGGAAAAGATCGACTTCAAAAAGCAGCTGAAGCATCTCTATGACCCATCCGCCAGGAAGGTGGAAATCGTCGAGGTGCCGCCAATGAACTTCCTCATGGTTGATGGCGAGGACGATCCGAATACCGCCAAAGCGTTCAGCAATGCGGTCGAAGCGCTCTATCCGGTTGCCTACACGCTGAAATTCATGGTCAAAAAAGGAGCGACCGGTGTTGACTACGGGGTGATGCCGCTCGAAGCGCTCTGGTGGGCCGATGACATGTCGGCATTCGCCACCGGAAACAAGGATGCCTGGAAATGGACCCTGATGATCATGCAGCCGGAGTTCGTTACGGCTGAAATGGTCGAAGAGGCAATCACAGAAGTGGCACGGAAGAAAAAGCCGGTTTCCCTGCCGCTGGTGCGGTTTGAATCGTTCTCAGAAGGGAAGGCGGCGCAGATACTTCATATCGGCCCGTTCTCGGAAGAGGGGCCGAACATCGAGAAGGTGCATGCGGTCATCGAAACCAATGGCAGTCACCGGGTCGGCAAACACCACGAAATATACCTGAGCGATCTACGCCGAACAGCCCCGGAAAAGTGGAAAACCATTGTCAGACAGCCGATGTCGTGATGGCGAATAGATAACCAACAACTCTTCCCCTCCCCTTACACCGCATCAGCCGGCAAAATCCACGACTGTTGCAGCTGCCGGTAATGCCTCTGGCGCTGCAACAGTTCCTGGCTATTCAGAATTTCATCCCCCAGCGATTTACCGTACGTTGCTCGAGCAGTCGGAACAGGCTGTCCATGGTGACGCCGATACCGATTACCGTCAGCAGGCCGGCAAAGACATAGGCTATTTCCAGTTGGTTCTTGTTTTCATAGATAAACCAGCCGATGCCGCCCGAACCGGAACTGACTCCGAAGACCAGTTCTGCCGCGATCAGCGTGCGCCAGGCGAAAGCCCAGCCGTTCTTGAGTCCGGTCAGGATAGACGGGAAGGCCGCCGGAATCAGGATCTTTACTACATAGGGCAAGCCGGTCAGGCCGTAGTTGCGCCCCACCATGCGGGTCGTGTTGCTGATGGAAGCAAAACCGGAATGGGTGCTGAGAGCAACCGGCCAGAGTACGGCATGGATCAGCACGAAGGTGATGCTGCCGTTGCCGAGGCCGAACCAGAGCAGTGCTACCGGCAGCAGGGCGATGGCCGGCAAGGGGTTGAACATGGCGGTCAGGACCTCCAGGAGGTCGTTGCCCAGGCGGGTGCCGTTGGCTAGGGCAGCAAGAACCGTGGCCAGAAAAATGCCGATGATGTAGCCGGTTAACAGAATCTTGACGGATACCAGCACGCGGCTCCCCAATCCGCCCTGGGCAAAGGCATGCCAAAATGCGATAGCCGTATCGCTGAAGGTGGGAAACATCAGCGGGTTGTTGAGCCGGGCTGCGTAGAGTTGCCAGGCGGCCGCCAGCAGCACCAGGATTAACCCCTTGCGCACCAGCGATTGGTTCCAGATCTTTTCGGCCAGGGAGAGCGGCCGGGCGATCTCGGCGATGGCCTGATCCGAAGGACGGGATTGCGACAGCTGCGTACGCTCGCCAACTCCCGTGGTAAATGTGGTCTCAAGTGACATGCGATCGCTCCTGTCAGATGACATAATCGCCCAGATCATGAAACAACACCCGGTGGATCGTGTCGCGAAGGTCGTTGAAACGACCATGAAAACGGTTAGCGGGGTCATCCAGATCCACGTCAAGAATCTCCTTTACCTGCCCGGGATGGGGTGACAGAAGCACGATCCGGTTGCCGAGCAGAATCGCCTCCTCGATAGAATGGGTGACAAAAATCATGGTAAATTTCGACCTGTTCCAGAGTTCCAGCAGCTCCTCCTGCATCTGCTGGCGGGTCAGGGCATCGAGAGCCGCAAACGGTTCATCCATCAGCACAATTTCCGGCTTCATCGCCAGGCAACGGGCAATGGCAACCCGCTGTTTCATTCCGCCCGAAAGGGTGTGCGGATAGGCATCGGCAAATTTTTCCAGCTTGACGGTGCGGATTGCCGCCATTGCCTGTTCATCGGCCTCGTTTTGTGATGCCTTTCTGCTGGCGGTCAAGGCAAAGGCGACGTTTTGCCGTACGGTCTTCCAGGGGAGCAGCTGGTCGGTCTCCTGAAAGACCATCATCCGGTCCGGTCCCGGTCCGGAGATCGTCCGGCCGTCCAGGGTGATGCGGCCGTCCGCAGGGGTCAGGTAACCGCCAACAGCCTTCAGGATGGTGGACTTCCCGCAACCCGAGGGTCCCAGCAGTACCAGCCGGTCGGTGCGGTCAACCTGAAAACCGACTTGCCAGGTGGCGGTCACCAGCTGTTCGGCGGTCTTGTACTGGATGGTTACTCCCTGCACATCAAGCAGAGGGGCAGACGTGGCCATCGTCAGCTCCCCTGTTTGCCGTGAACATTGGAGAAAAAGAGATCCTTCCAGCTGTTCGGTTTGGTTTTTATTGTGCCGGTCTTGTACATGAAGTTCGAGAATTTCGCGACATTGAGAGGGGTTGTCGTGTAGGAGAGCGATGGCTGGCTGATCTCCCGGATCAGGTCGTCCAGGCTTTCCCTGGTCTTGCTGGCCTTCTGATAGATCTCTGCCGCTGGTCGCTTGTTTTTGTTGATGTAAGCGATCGCCTCTTCAAGTGCGGCAAATACCGCGGCATAGGTTTTGGGGTTGTTGTCGTGGAACGCTTTTGTAGTGGTGATGACGTTGAAGGTGTGCGGTCCGCCGAGGATATCGTAGGAGTTGAGCACCGTTCTGATCCGCTTGTCGTCCAGCTCCTGGAACATGAACGGCGGACTGGTCAGGTGGCCGGTTACTTCCGACTTGCCTGACAGAAGCGCCGCCATGGCATCCGGATGCTTCATGGTTACGGTCAGCTTGTCCAGCCTGGCGAAATTATCCGGGCCGAACTCCTTGGCCGCCGCCATCTGCAGGATGATGGCCTGGATGGATACCTTGACCGCCGGCAGGGCAATGCGGTCCCTGTCGGTAAAGTCGCGGATCGATTTAACCGCCGGTTTGTTCGTATTCAGGTAGTTCGGCGTGGAAATAAGCGCCGAAACCCCTTTGACAGCGCCTTTTGACTTGTCCCAGAGGACAACGAGCGGGGCCACGCCGCTGGAGATATAATCGACGCTGTTGGAGAGCAGCGCATCATTCATAGCGCTGCCGCCCCCCAGTGTTGCCCAGGTAACCTTGACATCCCCGAGGCCGGCAACCCTGGCGTGTTTTTCGATCAGACGCTGCTCCTCCATGATGATCAATGGCAGATATCCAAGGCCGTACTGTTTTGCCAGGCGGATCTCCTTGACCTCAGCCACGGCCGGAACAGCGGCTGCCAGCATCAGTAAAAACGCCAGCACCATGCTTACCACGGATGAATATTTCTGAGTTGACTGTTTCATACTGTTCTCCTTTTGGGTCAGTCGCTGATAGTGCGCCAACATCAACGATCACGATACTGCTGCAGTGGAGTCATGGAGTTCGATCCGCAACTGCCAGGCGGTCCAGATGTTTGAAGAACGGGTGCAACTCTTCCTCACGGGCCCGGCGCAAGGCAAAAGTGTCGTCGATTATCTCCAGGATATCGATCAGCCAGACGGCCGCCAGATCCACATCACCCAGCCGGCTGCGCAGTTCTCGGTAATGGTCGCTGAACAGCGGGCCGGACACATGGGCTTTATGAACCTTGCCCCTGACGATGGTCACCCGGCCGCGTAGACTGAAGAGGGTGATGGTGACAGGGAGTTCAAACCAGATGCTGCGCAGCAGGTTGCGATGGGTAGTTGAAGTCTCCAGCAGTTCCGGATGCACCAGGCGCCCGCTGTCATCCAGCTGCAGAAACAGGGCTGGTACGGCATAGGGGGCGCCGGTTTCATCCAGCGTGGCGATAGTGGCGACAGTCGCCGGGTGAGCCAACAGTTCCCTGATGTCAGAAGTAATGGTGCCGGTCATAATTTCTCTCCCCAGAGCGGCAGGAGCCGCGAAAGATCGGTATCGGGATGATTGCCGCAATGGCGGTAACCGTCATGATCGATGGGGAGACGGTACTTGAGGCGCAGGTTGTGCAGCCCTCTTGCCAGGCGGATGTAATAGTCCAGAGAGGCGTTTTTGCAGCCGCTCAAGGGGGTATCGGGACGGGGGGACCAGACGATATACACGGTGCTGACCCCTTGCCGGGCCAGGTCTTCCGCTTCTGCCAGCGTCCGCTCCAGTGCCTCGTCTTCACTGCTGAAACCGTGGGGTCCGGCCAGTTCAACGCCGGCCACGATGCCGGTGTTTACCCGTCCCGGACCAAATACATCCACCGCATCCACCAGCCGCTGCTTCCACTCCTGGTAGCCAATCCATTCTGCCTTGCCGGGGCAGTACCGGTTGAATATCGTTTCATCCAGCACTTCGATATTGGCGGTGTAGCTCATCAGGCCGGTCTGGTCATACAGCCGCTGCAGCTGGCTCTTTTCAAAAGCGGTACCGATCAGCTGGCTGGGGTATTTCGCGGTGCGAAAATGCTTGCCAACCTCTTTCAGGATGGCGATATAGTAGTCGATCTCGTCGTCAAAGGGGCGGGCGCCGCTGACAATGGAGCCTGACGTCAGAAAGACGGCTGAAAAACGCCCCTGTTCCTTCAACGCTTCGCCGATCACTTCGCCGACCTCCACCGGATCGAGTTTGGCCGGGATATTGAGTTCCTTCCCCCCTTTTTTCATCTGGGCCACGATGTCGCAGAAGGCGCAGCCATTGCCGTTATTCCAGAACGTGCAGTAGCGGTAAGGAAAGATATTCAGCCGCTGGGGGCGGGTGCTGACAATGTTTTTCATCGGCACCCCGGAACTGCTGGTCTTGCTGTAAAACTCAGGCGCCGGCCAGTACTCGACCTCTTCCAGTGGCATCCCTCTGTCGAACAGCCACGGTACGTTGTCCAGGGCGTCCACAACGTAGGGGTTTTCATCCAACGGTGTCGGCGTGGTAATAATCGAGGAACCGTCACGCAGCAGGAGCGATTCCGGCCGGAGGGCGATGACTCCGTCGCGGGTGCCGAAGATATGGGTGCCGGTGACCTGATGGCGCGCGGGGTCGAGCAGTTTGATGGCCGCTTCGGTATAATGCACACCCCGCCGCTGTACGTCGGCTTTGAGAATGATCAGACGCGGTACATCAGGATAACGCTGTGATACTTCGTCCAGCTCCGCCACACCGGTTTTGCGCTTGAGTGCGAGTGTCATATGTTGATCTCCCGGTATTTTTCGCTTTGCCTGGGCCTTTCAAAACGAAAAGAGGCCGGACATGGACAGGTGCAAACGACCTGTTCCGTATCCGGCCTCCAGTTTTTCTGGTCAGCCAAACAATTATGTTGTCAGGCTACCATATCAATTTTCAGTGTGTCAAACAAAAAACACATATAAACTATAAATAAAGTATTTTATACCGGACTGCGGCAAACTTTCCGCTAGTAAACCGGATCTACTTGTAGGGATAGACCAGGTAGAAGATCAGCGACATGGCGGCCAGGAGCCAGAGCGGGCGCGGGACTTCCCTGACCCGGCCGGTAATCAGCTTGAGCAGCGGATAGACCAGCAGGCCGGCGGTCATGCCGACGCCGATGTTGTAGGTGAAACTGATCAGGACGATGGTGAGGAAGGCCGGGATCAGCTCGGTATAGTCGCTGAAATCGAGCCGGATGACCGGAGAGATCATCAGGATGCCGATGGCGATCAGGGCCGTGCCGTAGGCGTGCGGCGGCACTATGGTGAAGACCGGGGCAAAGAACAGAGAGAGCAGAAACAGGGCAGCCACTACCACGGCGGTGAACCCGGTCCTGCCACCCTCCTCGATCCCGGCCGCGGATTCGATGTAGGCGCCGGTGGTGGTGGTGCCGGCCAGCGGGGCCACCAGGTTGGCCAGGGCATCGGCCAGCATCGGCTTCTCGATCTCCGGCAGGTTGCCGTCTTCGTCCAGCAGACCGGCGCGGGCCGAAAGGCCGATCAGGGTACCGACGGTATCGACAAACGCCATGACAAAGACGATCAGCACCACCGGCAGAGCCTTGGGGGAAAGGGCAGCGGCGATGTCCAGCTGGCCGAAGATCGGTGACGGGTCCGGCGGCAGGCTAATCAACTCCTTGGGGAGCGGGGTAATCCCGAAAGCGATGGAGAGCAGCGTCGTTACCAGGATACCGGCGATCAGTGCGCCATGAATCCGTTTCACCAGCAGCCAGGCAATGGTCATGAAGCCGACCACAGCCAGGAGCGTGGCCGGGCTGGTCACCTTGCCGAGGCAGACCGGCGCTCCCGGCACGCCGAGGGTGACGAGGCCGGTTTCGTTCAGGCCGATAAAGGTGAGGAACAGGCCGATCCCCACGGCAAAGCTGTATTTGAGCGACTTGGGTATGGCATTGGCCAGCCAGCTCCGCACCTTGAACACGGTCAGCACGGTGAAGAGCACGCCGGCGAGGAAGATCGCGCCCAGAGCGGTCTGCCACGGGTAGCCCATCCCCTTGACCACGGTAAAGGCGATAAAGGCGTTTTCCCCCATGTACGGGGCGATGGCAAAGGGGCGCTTGGCATAGAGACCCATGACCAGGGTGCCGAAGGCGGCGGAAATGATGGTCGCGGTAATGGACGGCCCCTTGGGGATGCCGGCCGCCTCCAGGATCGCCGGGTTGACGATGATGATGTAAGCCATGGTCAGGAAGGTGGCGATTCCGGCAACAATCTCCTGGCGGTAGCTGGTGTTGTTAGCGCTGAAATCGAAATATCTGTGCATGGGCATCCTCGCTCCTTATGCTTTTTTAACTCCCCCTACCTCACCGGCAGCGCCTTCAGGTACTCGATGACCACGGCCGCGGAGTTGTCCGCAGCGAGCCTGCCGAAGACCTTCTCTTCGTTCTTTCCCGGACCGCCGCCGGCAAGGTCGGAGAGGGAGCGGAAGGCGATGTACGGTACGCGGTTGACGTAGGCCACATGGGCAACTGCAGCGGTCTCCATGTCAAGGGCATCGGCCTTGAAGGTATCCCAGGCCCATTGCCGGTACGCACTGTTGTCAACAAAGGTCGGGCCGCTGACCCCGTTGCCGCCGATCACCAGCCGCGGTTCTTTTTCAAGACATTCGTTGCTGGCGGTACAACGGTTAAGCTTAACACTCCCGGCAAGATGGGACGCCCGTTCCAAGGCTGTGGCATCGACCGGGAACCAGAACCGTTTCTCAAGCCTGTCCGGTTCATTGCCGATAACAGGCACCGAACTGGCGCGGGGAAAGATCATGCCGAAGTTTTTGAACTCTCCGGTAATACGTCCCGGATCAAAGCCGGTGGCCGTTTCACGCGCAAACAGGTTTTCCTGATAATTGCCCCATTGGGCCGGTACGGTAACATCGCCCACCTGCAGACCGGGATTGACCCCGCCGGCGATACCGGAAAAAACTATTCCCTTGACTGTAAAGTGGTCAAACAGCGCCTGCGTTGTCATGGCGGCATTGACCATGCTGTAACCGCTCAGGAGCAGCACCACGTCCTGACCGGCCAGTTTGCCCAGGTAGTGGGTACGGCCGTTTACCACCTCAGTTCCGGTAATAGTAGCCGCTGACCGGAGTTTTGCCAGCTCTGCGTCGAATGCCGAAATTACAGCGAGACGCGGTGTCGAGTCAAGCCTGGTCGCAGACGGATTTGTCGCAGCACAGGCATTGAGACAGAGACAGAAAACCAGCAGCAGCATAAAACGGGTCGAGAACGCGGGCATTGCTTATCCTTTCAAACTACCTGATGGTAACTATCGCTGAGAATGACCGAGCCCAGGTCTTCGAGCAGCGCGGTCGCGCCACGGTACCCGGCATAGCCGCGATCCAGAACAATGCGATCTGCCAATGGAAATGACACCGCCAGAAAAGGGACCCCCAGCTCTTCGGCAGCTTCCTGTTCCAGGCTGCTTCCGAGCACGATCCCGGCGCCGCTGTCCCTGACGCTAGCGCCGATCCCGGCCCGATCTTCGCTGAAAATAATGTCTGTTTCATATCCGGGCACAATAGGGTTGAGACGGGTAACCAGCGCCTTCTGCACCGGGTCCGGCGGGTTATCGGTAATGACCAGCAGGCGCGGCAACAGCCCAAGACTCTTGGCCAGAAACTCTCCGATACCGACGACCTGGGCACTCTCGCCGATCAGGGCAAACTCGCGCTGAAAGCCGGTACGGTAATAGGTATCAGCCAGCCGGGCAAACTGATGGCTCAGACGTGCCTCCTCACGGGCGATAACGGCATCAATGCGCGGCTGGTCGAGTCCCAGTTCACCGGTCAATTGATAGAGCAGATCAGCGGCAGCTGTGCCGACCGGCAGGCCTGCCAGCGAAATGAACGGGGTGCCGTAACGCTCTTCCAGAAGCCGCGCGGGAAGCTCTCCCCAGCTGGAGACCGCCAGGTTGAAAGCTGCGCCCGGCACCTTTTTCCATGATTCAACATCCTGACCGTCACCCAGCAGCAGGTTCGGCACCAGGCCGATCGCTTCCAGCAGCCGGCCCAGCTCCCGGAGATTGCCTCGCCAGAACGGGTCCTGGTTGGGGATAATACCCCAGATATTTACCAGACCGGCTGGTGCAGGGCTCGCCCCTTTCCAGATGTCAGGAAGCTGCTCGATCAGGGCGCGTACCGCCAGTTGGTATCCCTGGTGCACATCGCCGCGGAATCCGGGGGTATTAGCGTATACTACCGGCCAATCCTGATCAAGCCCCTCTTTGGCCATGGCCGGTACATCATCACCCACCATTTCGATGGAGCAGCCGGTGACGATGGCGTACAGGTCGCCCTGAACCACCTTGACACTGTTTTTGAGCTGTTCGCGCAGGCGGGAGCCGCCACCGAACACCACATGCTTCTCTCTGATATTGGTGGATGAAACCGGTGCGCTGCCAAAGGGGGCATTGCCTCCGGAAAGGCGCGTTCCCCCCAGGTAGTGCTGGACACCGCACCCTGATGTGCTGTGAATGACCGGGACCACACCTTCAATGGCTTCATAAACCTGCAGTGCGCCATGCAGGGCGCATGAGTTACGGGAATCTTCAATATGATGCGACATCTATTTTACCTCCTGCTTGATGTGCCAGTTATCGCTGCGGCGATACCATGACTCCCGGTACGGCGGGTTGCTGCGGGCCAACGACGTGCCGAAGGAACGGTTTAGCAGTGCCGTTTTGATCCGCCTGGCCAGGCGCACGACACCGCTGTAGCCGACAATGGCAAGATTCTCCAGCGATACGGTCGGTATGCCGAGGCGGGCGACCTGGCCGATATGGGTTGAATCGCCCAGGTAGAGGTCAAGAGAAAGCTTGCGCAGGATCGAAATCTCTTCAAATTCCTGGCCATCGGAGACATGTATCTGCAGGGCCGGATTCCGGGCAGCCAGTTCATTCAGGTACCGGACATGGAGCCGGTCCAGATGGGTGACGGTGACCCCGGACACCTCCCCGCCAAGTTCTTCAACCAGGCTGACAAGGCTGAAGGCATTCGCAGACGATAGCGATAGATAGACCTTTTCCCCGGTGAGTGAAAAACCGCTCAACTGTTGCAACGTTTCCGACGCCTTGCGGTTATGCAGTTCATCAGCGGCCGATACGATATCGAGAGTGGCAGCGATCGACTTCAGCCAGCGTCCGGTTCCCTCGATGCCGACCGGGCGGGGGGCATCGATGTACGGCACACCGTATTTTTCCTGAAGAATTGTGCCGAGATATTCCGGGGCATCGGGGCAGAGCGGAATGGAAGCACGGGCGGTAATTGCCGCCCGGAATGAAGCCACTGTCGAATTGTCCGGCAGCACGTTCAGTTCCAGGCCAACCCCTTCCAGAAGATCGTGCGCCTCTTTCCTGTCCAGTGCATTTTCGGCTACCGACAACAGGTTGACCGGTCCGTTTTTCGCCGCTGCGCTGCTTTTCCCCGACAGGTATTTCAACAGGGCATGCAGCGCCGTATCATAGCCGGAGACGGCATTCTGTGTAGAAAAGCCGGTCGTATATATCGGCACTATCGGCACGTCCAGCTCTTCATGCAGTTCTTCCACAACCGACTGGATGTCATCATTATTGATAGCTACCACCGGATTGCCGACAATGAATATCACTGCCGGATGATACCGGTGATGCAGCGCAGTAACAGCCTTGCGCAGCTTAGCATCGGCTCCCATGATAGTGTCGCGCTCATCCAGATTGGTGACTATCCAGCGGGTACTGCTTCCCGCGGCAATATGGTACAGACCGGCGGCGGCGCAGCCGCGCGGGCCATGGATTATGGTGACGCTGTCTTTGATCCCGGACACGATTCGCAGTGCATAGAGCAGGTCATCGTGGCTGCTCTGGGCAAAGGTACGGATGCGTTGAAAGACCTCTTCGGCGGCAAACTCTTCCGAAGCATTGGAAACCGGCCCCAGCCAGGCTCCGAGGGTATCCAGCCGTTTTTCCCTGCTGCGGGGCGCTTTTGAACGTAATGGCGACATGGTGTTCTTCCTTTTATTGGAGAAGTCCCCTTTGCAGGGGGATCTAAATCGAAGCCATCTCATGGACAACCCCGGCTTCGACCTCAAAGATCTTATCGCCCCACTCCCTGGCCCACTTCTTCAGTTCGGGACCATTGAGCGGCCGGGGGATAATCGCTTCTTCATCCTCGACGATGAATTTGGCCAGATCACGATACACCTGGGCCTGCTCCGACTGCGGCACGGCCTCGATGACCGTTTTCCCGTACAGTTCGCTTTGCGCCACCGTCAGTGAGCGCGGCACATACCCGATCACGCGGGACCCGGTTCTGTCGGCAAAGTCATCGATCAGCGATGTCGCGTACGGCGCCAGGATGCTGTTGGCGATGATCCCGCCCAGACGCGCTCCGCCTGAAGGCGCATATTTGGTGACCGCCTTGAAGAGGTTGTTGGCGGCAAACACCGCCATGAAATCGGACGAGGTCACCACAAAGGCGCGGTCTGCCAGGCCATCGCGGATCGGCACGGCAAAACCGCCACAGACGACGTCACCCAGAACATCGTACAGCACGAAATCGGGCTTGAATTCCTCAAATACTTTCAGATCCTGAAGCTGCTCCACCGCCGCGTTGATTCCCCTTCCTGCGCAGCCGACCCCCGGTACCGGCCCGCCCGCCTCGATGCAGAGCACGCCGCCGAATCCAATTGCCGAAATGTCATCGAGCCTGACCCTGCTCTGTTCGCGCAGCGTGTCAAGCACGGTCGGCAGATCGTTCCCGCCGCGCAGGATCGTGGTGGAGTCGCTCTTCGGATCACAGCCGATCTGGATCACCCGGTAGCCGGACTCGGCGAGGGCGGCACTGATATTCGATGTCGTAGTGGACTTGCCGATCCCCCCCTTGCCGTAGATGGCGATATGTTTGCCTATTTTCTCACTCATGTTCTGCCCCTTTTCCTGTTTCACAGAAACAAAAAAGGCCAAGTTCCATCTTCCGATGTGAACCTGGCCTCCAGTTTTTCTGGTCAACCATATAGTTTATGCAGCCTTGTAAACCTGCTCTAATAATGCCTTTAAACACAAAAAAGGCCGATGAAAACAGCTCATCGGCCTCCATTATCTATGGTCAGCTTATGTTAATTAGTGGTTACAGCTAAATAATCTATGTATCAGCTATATTTTATAGACAATTTATCAGTGGCGCCTGTCGTTGTCAAGCGCAAATATCACCTGTCCGCAAGTTAGTTTGTCATCCTTTTTTTGCTGGTTACCAGATTGCACGGGCTCTAACCTTTTTATGAGACGACGGGTGAAACGACAATCCGGTCAGTTCCTTCCCGCTTGTCCGCAAGAAGCCTGAGACCGGCAATCTGCACAAGAATAAATACCCCCAGGCCGATCAAGATCAGATCAAATGGATTTCCTCCGGGAACGGATGTTCCCATGTGCGACAGCAGCGCCGCTAGGGCGAATCCCGACAATCCGGACCCCATGGACTGAGTTGCCGAGACCAGGGCATACGCGATGGTGCGCTGCGCTCCACGGCAAATCTGAAAGGATTGCGAGGTAGTTGTCAGGCCGAGGGTAGACGAGGTCAAACCCAGAATCATTGAGGTGAAAACACCGGCAGCCAGCGGCGGCAGATGGAACAGAACCCGGGCCGGAAAGGAAAGCAGCGCCACGGCAAAACCGATGTGGCAGAGCAAAAAAACCCGGCGCGGCCCGAGACGATCGATGAGACGTCCCATGAATTTGAACGCGGTTAGCGAACCGAGCATGCTCCCCACGGTGAGAAATAGAATCTGATTGTCGCCCAGTCCGCAGCCTCGTACCGCCGACAGCCGCAGCATGTCCTGACCATTGCCGGTCACGCACACCAGCAGGAGTAAATACGCCAGATACGGCGCAAAACCGGGCAGTGTAAGCGCAAATTCGACTGATTTTATCAGATTTAAGGGTTTGCTTTCCGCAGCAGGAGCATTGGGAATATCCTTATAAAAGAAGTAGCGGCACCCTACCGACAGCCCACCTAAACATAATACCGTCTGATAAATCCAGATTGGCGTCCTGGCTGAAAACAGGAAGGCAGACAGGATGAAAAATGCCAGCGAAACAATCTGCCAGGAAAAACGTATCACCCCGAAAAAACGCCCCGTATACTCGCTCGGGACGATATGCGAAAGCAGCGAAAACCAGCCGGTATTAAAAAATGCCGCACCGAACATATGTATCACCAGGCCGGCAAGAATTGCCGGAAGAACCAGGCTTGGTTCCGCATCACGCAGGAATGCCCCGCCGACAACAAAGCTCAAACCCAATATCATCAGGAAATTGCCCAGATTACCAAAACGTTTGATCCCGGCGCGATCCGCGCCCCACGCCACCGGAATGGACAAAAACGAAGACAGGAATGGTGTAATGTTCAGTACCAGCAGAATGACCGCAGGTTTCATCCCCATAGCGTTAAGATAGAGCAGTAAAATCCCGCCGGAGATCATCTGCTGGCTGAGCATGCCGAAGCATTGGGCAAAAATGGCGGAACGCATGGCAGAACGACGGTCCGAAGGGATTGATGACCAATCAGCTGCTTTCATTAGGATACCTCATCACAATCAGACAGCCGCAAGGCTTGATACACTGAAGGCTTTTCCACCTTCACCCTAAGCTTCTTTTCAAATATTCTTGTACTTCGGGTTGAATTCGTTGGTGTAGATATCGGAAGGCTTGATCTGGCCCGGCTTCAGAATCCCGGTTTCGGTAAACTTTTCGATCCAGAACTGGATATCCCGGTCGGCAATGAACTGATTTTCCGGTGACCAGCGTGGCCCCCGGTAATAATTGGCCTGTTCCGGGTTACCACCTTTTGCTTCCGTTATCTCCGCATAAACGGCGCGGACACGGTCAGGATTCTTCTGATACTCGCCCCACACAATGTACCTGGCCGCATCAACAGCCTTCAGATACTTCCTGACAGCACCCGGATGCTCCTTAATAAATTCCTCCCTGAATCCCTCGCTGGTGGTGAGCAGGGGCAGGTTCCCGCGTGTCTCGAAACTGCTGGTGCCCGGTATTCTTCTCACCCCGCCCTTGTCGAGAGCCCGGTCGAACTGGGCTCCGCCGCTGGTTGTCCAGGCAACCGCATCCGCCTGTCTGCTCCGTAATACCTGTTCCTGGTTCTCCGCAGGGACCACTACCAGCTCCACCTGATTGATCGACAAGCAGTTCTGCTTAAGGAAGGTTCTGATGATAAAATCCGCCTCGGCGCCCAATACGTTGACAGCGATCTTCTTGCCGACCAGATCCTTGATGGTGTGAATATTACTCTCCTCAAGGACCAGCAGACCGGAATGTTCCGGCTTTTCCGTAGCGGATCCGGGGAACAGCAGTTTCACCTTTGCCCCTTTACTGATGGCATTTACCCAGACCGATATCGAGCCACCGGCTACGTCGATATTGCCGGCAAGCAGGGCCTGCATTGTTACCGTGCCGCCACCGCCACCCTGAATCGGAATCCGCTCAAGCGATACCTCTTCTTCCTTGAGGATATCTCTTCCGGTCAGTTTTTGTGCGAGTTCAAAGCTGTTGGGGGTCGTTGTGGACTCACCGACCTTGATGGCAACTTCCTTTTCAGCATGGCTCTCCTTCGAGGTGAGAAACCAGCCTCCGCCGGCAATTGCTACGGCAACAGCCAGAATAATAATTTTTGTGGTTTTCATTTAGACCTTCCTATTTTTTGGACAACGGATTGAACTCATTGGTAAAAATGTCCGTCGGCTTGACCTGCCCCGGCTTCAGCAAGCCGTCCTCGATAAAACGATCAATCCACCACTGAAGATCTTTTTCAACGATGAGCGGGAAATCCGGGGTCCAGCTGGTTGCCTGGTAATACTTGGCCAGGCGGGGGTTACTCCCCTTTTCCGCCGAGATTTCGCCATACACCCTCTTCACCAGCTCCGGGTCTTTCTTATACTCGGCAAAAATTATGCGACGTGCCGTATCGTAGGCTTTGATATACCTCCTGACGGTATCGGGATGCTTTTCGATAAAATCGTTGTGAAAACCGATGCCAAAAAGGATTGCCTCTCCTTTGGTCTCATAATTTCTCGTGCCGGGAATCTCGCGCACCCCGCCCCTTTCAACGGTCATGTCAAAATATGAGCCGCCGTTGCTGGTCCATGCCACCGCATCGACCTGTCTGCTGCGGAGCATCTGCTCCTGGTTTTCAGAGGGGACGACAACCAGTTGCACCTGCGAAATGGCAAGTCCGTTCTTTTTGAGATACTGGCGGATGACATAATCAGCCTCCGCGCCCAGTACGTTGACCGCAATCCTTTTGCCGGCAAGATCCTTGATTGTGCGGATACTGCTCTCCTCAAGAACCAACAGCCCGCTTGTGCCGCTCTTGTTGTCTTTTGTCGACACGGTCGTGCCGAGCAGCGCCTTGATCCTGCCACCACTGGCAACGATATTTATCCAGGCCGGCCAGGCAGAACCGGCGGTATCGACATTCTTCGCCAAAAGCGCCTGAAGCGCTGTCGTGCCGCCGCTACCACCAGCGACACTGGGAACCGGCGCAAGCATTACCCCCTCTTCTGCAAGGATGTCTCTACCGGTCAATTTTTTTACCAGCTCCCACTGATTTGGCGAAGTGGTTTCAAACACGCGGATCGCGACATCCCCTGTCGTTGCCTGGCTCTTCTTGGTGAAGAACCATCCCGCACCTGCTATTGCTACGACGATAATCGCTATGGTCAATATCTTGATCTTATTGCTCATTGTTTTCTTCCTCCGTTTTTACCCGATGACCCCGCTGCCGAATTCACCCTTCCAGTAGGTTGCCTTCTTTTCAAACCAGACCAGCAGATAATTGATCGTCAGGCCCAGTATGGCCAGGGTCAGAATTCCGGCATACATCTCAGGGATCATGAAATTGAACTGGGCATTCTGGATGAAGAAACCGAGTCCGGTTTTGGCGCCGATCATCTCGGCGGCGATAACGACCATCAGAGCTATTTTCGCCCCCATGCGTGCACCGACGACTATGGATGGTATGCTGGCCGGAAGAATGATCTTCCTGAACAGGTCCCGGTCGGAAACACCCATTGATTTGGCTGCCTTGATATAGATCGGGTCAACGCTTTTCACTCCGGTAATCGTATTCATCAGGAGCTGCCAGCTGGCGCCATAGAATATGATCGCAATCTTGGACGCCTCGCCAAGCCCCAGCAGCAGGAGAAAAATCGGCAGCAGGGCAAAAGTGGAGGTATTCCTCAGGCTCTGCATCAGCAGATCGGTATACCGTTCAAACCTGCTGTACCACCCCATCAGGAAACCGAGTGGCACGGCGATCAAAACTGCCAGGCCGAAACCGATCAATGACCGTTGCAGGCTGACCAGAACATGCAGCAGCAGTTTCCCCGACACGGTCAGGTCGAACAGGGTCTTGATAGTCGTTGAAAAGGCTGGAAGAAACAGCGGATCGATAAGGCCCAGTCGCGGCAAAGCCTCCCAAACCGCAAAAAAGGCGAGCACCAGCGGAATACCCTGTGACCATTTGTTCAGCCCTTCAAACAGATGCTCAAACCGCTTTATGTAACTGCCGGAATCAACTGTCGGGGTTTTCAGCCCTGCTTGGGACGCTGCTACCAGCTCTTCTGACATGATTCATCTCCTTTATTTTGGAATTGATATATGGTTATCCGGCAAAACCCGGTGCAAGTTTCCAGTCCTGTTGCGCCTTGTTCACTTCGGCCTTGAGCGCATCCCAGACCTTATGGCGATTGGCGGCAAATTCATTGCTGGAGCGGACATCTCCGTCTCTCGGTCTCGGCAGATCGATCTCGATGATATCTTTTACCTGGCCGGGCCGCGCAGTTACCACCGCAACCCTGTCCGCCAGAAATACCGCCTCGTCGATACTGTGCGTGACAAATATTACGGTCGTGTCGGTACCTTCCCAGATCCTGATCAGCTCGTTCTGGAGGATTTCGCGTGTCTGGGCATCGAGCGCGGCAAACGGTTCGTCCATAAGCAATACCTCGGGTTTGGTGGCAAGCGCCCGTGCTATGGCAACCCGCTGCTGCATCCCGCCGGAAAGCTGGTAGGGAAAGCGGTCTTCAAAATCTGAAAGACCGAATATGGCCAGCAGCTCGCGAGCGGTTTGTACTCGCTCCTCCGGAGGCACCCCGCGCGATTCCAGGCCAAATTCAATGTTTGAAAGAGCGGTTCTCCAGGGGAAGAGCGCGTACTGCTGGAAGACATATCCGGTTTTAGCGCTTGGCGCCTCGATCACCTTGTCGTCAAGATAGACGACCCCGCTTGTCGGTGCGCTCAGACCACCGACAATATCGAGAAATACGGATTTGCCGCTGCCGCTCGGCCCTACCAGCACCAGGAATTCACCCTTTTTTATCTTCAGGTCAAAACCGTCCAGTACCTCAATTTCATTGGAGATGACCCCGTTGTTGTTGACCTGTTGGCCATGTTTGAGCTTGAATTTCTTTTTCAGATCTTTCGAGACAATAATGTCCATGACTAACTCCTTCATATTTGATGCGTTCAAAAACCAGCTGTTTCTATTAAGTTATTTCACAGGTGCAATCTGCCTGGTCATGAACTGACTACAAAAAAAGACCAGGGACATTGTCCGTGGCCTCCAGTGGTCTGGTCAGCAGCGAATAAAAAAAACGAGGCCGGGGAACATCCCCGGCCTCCTGTGTGTCAGGTCAGCCCGATACTTCTTCAAATCTATATGCTATATAGTTATTTCACTTATGGCAATAAATGTCAACAGCTTTTTGGCATGCTGATTATAAACGTGCAATATAGTCAGGCAGCCTCATGCAGCTGCATGAGGCCTGACTGGTGCAACCGCCAGTAATTTCCCTGCCTGCGCAGCAGATCGCCGTGCGTCCCCCGCTCGACTATTCGCCCCTGCTCCAGGACACAGATCAGATCCATCTGCTGAATCGTTGAAAGCCGGTGCGCAATCACCAGCAGGGTACGACCTTGTGAGACGCGGTGGATCGCTTCCTGAAGCACCTCCTCGGTGTTTGAATCAAGGCAGGCGGTCGCCTCGTCCAGAATGAGAATACGCGGATCAAACACGAGCACCCTGGCAAAGGATAGCAGTTGGCGCTCACCGGCGGAAAGCGTACTCCCCCGCTCGGACAGAACGGTGTCATACCCCTTGGATTGACGCAGGATAAACGGTTCGGCGCCGATGATACGACACGCCTCGCGAACCCGCTCCGCGGATATCTCCGGCTGAAAGAAACGGATATTGTCCGTAATGGTGCCGGAGAAAAGCGTCACATCCTGCTGAACGATGCCGACCGAGCGCCGCAGGTCTTCGAGAGGCCATTGACGCACATCGACACCGTCAATTATGACCGCCCCCTCCGTAACATCGTAAAACCTGGTCACCAGGTTCATGATCGACGACTTGCCGGCGCCGGTCGCTCCGACAAAGCCGATACGCTGCCCCGGCTGAATCGTAAGGGAAATATCATGCAGGACCGGGTAGCCGGGGCGATAGGCAAGTGATGCGCCAGCCAGCTCAATCTTCCCAATCACCTCCGGAGCAGCTGCGCCTTGCGCCTCCTTGATGTCCGGCGTCTCCTGCAGGGTGACCGAAATCCGCTCAACAGCAACAATGGCCGATTGCAACGCATTCATCTGCTGCGAAATGGTGCTGATCGGATGGAAAAATCGACGGATATAGCCGACAAACGCATACAATACCCCAAAGGAAACGGTCCCCTTGATAACCGCGCCGCCGCCAAACCAGAGCAGCGTGGCAATGCCCAGATCGCCCAGAATTTCCGTAACATTGAAGAACGAGAGGATGTAACGGTTTTCAATGATGGTGGCCCGCATCAGCGCCTTGTTGCGCTCGTTGTAACGCTGTTGCTGCTTTGCTTCCTGATGAAAAATCTGGATGATCGCCATGCCGCGCAGATTCTCGGCCAGAAACCCGATGGCGATACCGAGCCGGTTTCTGACTTCGGCATTGACCTTGCGCAGTCGTTTCTGAAATATCACTGTAATTCCAGCAACCAGCGGAATCAGCAGGAAGCAGTAGAGGGCGATGGTCACGTTCAGGCGCAGCATGAAAAACATGATCAGAACCAGAGAAAAGCTGCCGCGGACGATATTGGCCAGAAACTGGGTAAAAAAGTTGTTCAGCGCTTCCGTATCACTGACCACGTTGGTGATGATGCGCCCCGAACTGTTCTGGTCAAAATAGCGCAGCGCCAGCCGCTGGATATGATTGAACAGGTCAATGCGTATTTTTCTCACGATGGACAGCCCGACCTGCTGGAGCATGATCTCCTGATAGTAGGTCATGGCGCAGCCGGCAAGGATCAGGGCGAAGTAGGCCAGTGCCATACGGATAATGGCGGTAGTGTTAGGCGTCGGCACGGTGACGTACTTGTCAATCGCCTCTTTGACTAGATACGGCTGCACCAGATCGATCAGCACAACCGCGATAACCAGGCTGCCGACTACAGCCAGACGGCCACGGTAGGCACTCAAATAGGGAAGCAGGATTTTCAGGGTTCCGCGTAGCGCAGTCTTGTTTTTCACGCCGCGTCCTCCGTCGCCCCTGCTTCAAGCTGTTCCATTTCTTCATCGATATTCTTTTCGCTCTCCGCAACAGGCCCAAGAAGGTCCTCATCAATGCCGGCTCCCTGCGTCAGATCCATACCGGCCTGCATGTACCACTGACCGGCATACACGCCGCACATGGCAATAAGCTGCCGGTGACTCCCCCGCTCGATGATTCGTCCCTGATCCAGCACCAGGATCTCGTCGGCATGCTGCACTGCGCTCAAACGATGGGAAATGATAATGGTGCAATTGCCGCTGCCGGAAGCTGCCTTGGTCATGTTACGCAGGTTATGCAGGATCTGCCGTTCCGTGGTGGTGTCAATGGCGCTCAAAGAGTCGTCGAGGATCTGATAAGGAGCGTCCTTGTAAATCATGCGGGCAATGGCGACCCGCTGTTTCTGGCCGCCGGAAAGCCGTACCCCACGCTCACCGATCTCGGTATCAAAGCCTTCGGGGAAATTCAGGATGTTTTCATAAACAGCGGTAATTCTGGCGCACTGTTCCGCGCGCTCCCGGTCGGGGTAATCATCGGAAAAACAGATATTCTCCAACACCGAGGTGGAAAAGAGAAAACCGTCCTGCGGCACATAGGCAATGCCGTCTCTAAGGCGTGCCAGAGGGTAGCTCAATATATCGTGGCCACCAATGGCCACGGTCCCTTCCGGTGGTTCGTAGAGCCGCAGCAGCAGATCGGCCAGGGTGCTTTTCCCGCTTCCCGTGGAGCCGATGATGCCGAGAGTCTGACCCGGCCTGAGCGAGAACGAAATATCTTCCAGCACCTGCCGATCCGTACCCGGATAGGTGAAGTTCAACCCCTGCACGCGCAACTCTCCCTGCAGCGGTTGATCCACCAGCACTCCCGGGCGGTCAACGACATCCGATTCGACATTCAAAAGCGTTTCGACCCGCTTGATGGAAGCGCTGGCGCGCTGCACGATATTCAGCACATTGCCGAGCTGCTCCATCGGCTGACGCAGCATGGCGATATACAGGGTAAAAGCGACAAAATCCCCCAGAGTGACCAGATGCAGCGTCACCAGGACCCCGCCATAGCCAAGGACAAAGACAAAACCGAGATTGACCATTAACGGCACCAGCGAGCTAAACAGGGAGGAAAGGCGCACAAAGCGCATCTTTTCCGTAACGATATTGTCTACATTGCCGGTGAAGCGGCCGATGACCACCTGCTCCGTGCCAAAGGCCTTGACGGCGCGAATCCCGTCAATCACCTCTTCAACGATCTGGGACATGCTGCCCAATGCCTCCTGGGAGCGTTGCGACTGCTTCTTGATCTTGGGGCCGAGCCATTTCACCAGCAGCGGGATCGCGAGTATCGGCCCAAGACCGGCCAGCGACAAGCGCCAGTCCACGTGCATCGCCATCAGATAGACCACCCCCGCCAACACTGCCAGGCCGCTGAATGCCTGACAAATACCCATTGAAACCAATTCCCGGACCACCTCGACGTCACTCAACGCATGGGCGACCAGATCGCCGACGCTATGACGGTGAAAATATGCCGGTGACAGGGAATTCCATTTTTCAAACAGTCTTCGACGGAGTGTATAGGTCAGGGTTCGCCCCCTCTGGTGGATCAGGAGGCGGCCACCCCACCCGGTCAAGACGCGCAGCAGCCCAACGCCACAGATTATTTTGATGTAACGCGCCATTTCCGCCATGCTCAGCGTGCCACGCTGCAGCTGATTGGTTATATCTCCCAATATGCGCGGTATCACCGCCATCAGCAGACTTGCCAGAGCCACCATGATAATTCCGGAAAGAAATATGAACCAGTGCTGCCGAATGTATGAAGTTACCAGGCGAAAATTTGACATTGTAATCCTTCCGGTAGGCTGAAAGCGGGGCCTCAACTTTCAGCCTACCCTTGTTACTGCAAAGTTGTTTTATCCAGTTCCGGGTATCGGTATTGCGGCAGCGTGTCACCTTCGAATTCGCCCGCCTTGATCTGGAAGACCTGGCCGCTGTGCGGGCCGGATGCGGGGCCGCTGTACATCTGCAAAGTATTAAAGCCGTAGCGGCGGAAGATATCAGTTGCCTTGTCCAGCAGTTCCCAATGCCACCACGCCTCCGGGCTGCGGTAGCCTTCCAGCGGTGTCCCTTTTTCCGAGTGGAAAACACTGAAATGGCAAACCACCCCTTTTGACGCCAGGTACTCGATCCCTTCCAGGGTGGATTCCAGCGGCGCCAGGCCGCCGACAACATTGGAATGGACATTCCCCTTGCCAAAGACATCGACCGCATATTCAAGCGAGTCAACCCAATGCTGCCAGCCGCCATTGCGGTTCTGCTTACCCGGGCAGATGGCTGCGAACATATTCTTGTCCCATGCCTCCATATTGTGGGAGATGTTGGTAAAAACCGGCTTCCTTGTATTTGTGATGAACCGAAAAATCCACCGGGGCCCCGATGATGCCGACGCCATAGAAAGAGTCGTATTTCTCTTTGATGGCATCTGCCACATCAAGATAATATTCCAGTTCACGGCGTTCCGGCACGAACCCGCCGGTGATGCGGAAATGGTTGGCTGTTCCTGCCTGACGGGCCAGATGGTATGCTTCGGCAACCTGCTTCGGCGATTTGATGAGCACCTGGTTCAAAACGCCATCCTTGGCGCGTTCATTGATCGAGCAGAACTGGCACATCTCGCCGTTATCTTTCAACGAACATTCGGAGCTGTACGCAACACTGAAGCCCCCCTCCTCGTTGACGTTGCCGATATGACGGAATTTTTCACCGCTGCTCAGCAGCTGTTCCGATATGGGGTGAGTTTTGGGAAAGGTGACCTTGCCAATGCGGGTTTTCTCGTCATAGAGAACCGCGTCGTCACCCTCAACAACCAGCGAATACGGGGTATGTTTCTTGTAGCCGCTTAAATAGCGGGCCGTGACACCATGGGGCAGCGTCAGGTTGGTCAAACCTTTTTGCCGGTTATACGGTGAAGTATATTTAAGCTTGTCCTGAAACTTGCTGATTTCATCGGCGTTGTAATTGATGCCGAATTGCGTGAGCAGCAGGCCGAGCTTCGCTTCATCGAGAAGCACCTGTTTTGCCTTTTCTTTAGCTGCTGCTGCCTCTACTGTTGCCTGTTCCGACTGTGCCATTATGTGTCACTCCTTTCGAGATATCGCTCTGATAACTGTCTGTTTAAATGAAAAGAGACCGGCGCCCAAAGGCGATCGGTCTCTAGTTTTCTAGTCAACCTGTCGTTCGGTTAGAACTGTTATTCGTTTATAGGACAGCGCTGACCGTTAATCCAGCGCCGGGAATTTCCATTGCGCCAGCGTGCCGTCTTCCTCGAACTCACCGTTTTTGATCTGGAAGAGCTGGGCGCTGTGCGGTCCCGAAGCGGGACCACTATGGAGCTGCAGTGTCGTGAAACCGTAGCGGCGGTAAATATCGGTCCCTTTGTCAAGGATATCCCAATGAAACGATGCCTCCGGGCTCCGATAGCCGAAAAATGGCGTCCCTTTTTCCGGACGAAACGCGCTGAAGTGGCAGACTACCCCTTTTGATGCCAGGTATTCGATCCCTTCCAGCGTTGATTCTTTTGGTTCCAGACCACCGACAATCGTCGAATGGACATTCCCCTTGCCGAAAATCTCCACCGAGCGCTCAAGGGATTCGACCCAGTGTTTATAGCCGCCATTGCGCTTCTCTTTGCCGGGGCAGACAGCGGCAAAAATATTCCTGTCCCACACTTCAATATTGGTGGAGATATTGTCGAAACCGGCTTCCTTGTATTTGGGCAGCACCGAAAGATCGGCCGGGGCGCCGACAACGGCGCAGCCATAGAACGAGCTGTACTTTGCCCTGATGGCATCGGCCACATCAAGGTAATATTCCAGTTCACGGCGTTCCGGCACAAAACCGCCGGTGATCCGGAAATGGTTGGCGACACCGGCCTTGCGGGCAATGTCGTACGCTTCGGCGACCTGTTTGGGTGTTTTAAGCAGCACCGGGTTTCTTTCCCCATCTTTGGCACGTTCATTAACTGCACAGAAGTAGCAATCCTCGCCCTGATCTTTCAGGGAGCACTCGGTGCTGTAGGTGCAATGAAGCCCGCCCAGGGCACTGACATTGACAATGTCGCGAACTCTTTCGCCGGTGCTGAGGAGCTGATCAGCCACCGGATTGCCTTTGTTAAATCTGATTACACCAATTGCTGTTTTTTCGTTATAAAGTACCGGTTTGCCGCCTTCAACAACCAGCGAATACGGAGTCCAGCGATTGTAATTGCCTCTGGCATTATAGCCATGCGGCAGGGTAAATCCGGTCAACCCTCCGGCACGATTGAAACCGGATTTCAGTTCAAGCGGATCCAGCAGCGGCTTGATCTCTTCAAGATTGTAATTGATGCCATGCTCGAATAGCTCCAGGCTCATCCTTGCCTCTTCGATAAGAACCTGTTTTTGTACTTCTTTGTCGTAGGTTTCAGCTTGTGAATCCTCTTTGATTTTCAGTGCTGCATTTCCCATGTCCTTTTTCTCCTTAATCATATTTGTTGCGTTCTTTTCCGACAATGTGCCGAATCTGCCGGCTAATTTTCTTCCTCTTTGCTGAGTGTGAACTTTTCCACATGACCAGGCCCTTTGCCGTAATCGATGTATTCGATATCCCTGGTTTTTACCTTGAACAGCTGGATATTGGGCAGCTCCCCTTTGGCGATCCGGTCCTTGAAGCGCGGATTACGGTCGCTCAGAATGCCGACTGCCCAGTCAAGTTCACGCTGCTCTTCTATTGTGTGGGCTTCGCCGATAAACAGGGCGTTTTTCCAGTTGGACAGTTCCTGTCCGTCATGCTCAAAGTAGAACGACACCCTGTTGTTCTCCGAAATATCGCGGACCTTGGCAGCACCTTTCTTGGTGGAAAAGATAACGTCGTAATCTGCAAGGGCAAAGCTCCCCAAAGTACGCAACACCGGCGAACCGTCATGGCGAATGTAGGCAAGAGTGGCAAAGCGCGATCCGTTGGCATAACCGGTGATTTCTGATTTTCTCTGTTCCAGTGGCATGGGTGACTCTCCTTATCAGTGGTGTTGTTTATATCGTATAGGTGAACGGATGTTCGGTATGAAGCTGGAACTCTTCCAGCACCTCTTCCTTGATCTTGACGAAATCGTAGCTGGCACGGTCACGGGGGCGCGCCAGCGGCACCGGAATTATCTTCTTGATCGTACCGGGACGGCTGGACATGACGACGATCTTGTCGGAGAGGACAATGGCCTCGTCAACATCATGGGTGATCATGATCATGGTAATTTTTTCCTGTTTCCAGATCCGCTCCAGCTCCTGGTGCATGTACATCCGGGTCAGCGCGTCCAGGGCACCCAGCGGTTCATCCAGCAGCAGGATCCCCGGCCGGTTCACCAGAGCACGGGCAATGGCAGCCCGCTGGGACATGCCGCCGGATAACTGGTGGGGGTAGTGCTTTTCAAAACCTTTCAGCCCTACCAGTTCCAGATGTTCCTGAATCGCCTTGCGCGACTCATCGCTTTTGGCATCCTTCAGCCCCATCCCCACGTTTTTTTCAATGGATAACCAGGGGAGCAGACGATGATCCTGGAACACGACCCCTCGCTTCAGACTGGGGCCGTTCAACCGCTGACCGTCGAGCAGGATTTCGCCCTCATACCCCTTTTCGAGGCCGACCACCAGCCGCAGAAAGGTGGTCTTGCCGCAGCCGCTCGAACCGATGATGCTGATGAATTCACCCGGCTGGACTGTCAGATTTATATCGTTAAGCACTGTCAGCTCATCATTCCGGCTGCGAAACTTCTTACTCAGATTTTTGACTTCAAGCGTTCCCAAGCGTTCCATATTTATTCCTTTCACTAACGGTACGACTTTCTCCAGGTACTTAAGCGCGCTTCCAGATGCCCGAACAGCTCGTTGATCAGAAACGCCACTATGCCGATGACAATGATGCAGACAAAGGCTATATCCGGCTTTTTCCCGTCTCCTGCGCTTGAGAGCAGGTCACCGATACCATAGGCGGAACGGGTATTGATCTCTGCCCAGACTACCAGCAGCCAGGAAGTCCCCATACTGAGACGGATTCCGGAGACGATGTTGGGGACTGCTCCCGGCACAACGATTTTACGAAGCAGCTTAATTCTGTTGTATTCAAAGACCTGGGCAACTTCTAGATAGGACTTGGAAACCGAACGGATCCCTTCAAAGGTACTGAGCAGAATCGGGAAAAAGGCGCCGATAGAGATAAAGCTGATTTTGGATGGTTCGTTGATGCCGCACCAGACTATGATCAGCGGTATCCATCCGATAATCGGCACCTGACGAAGCGCATTGAACAGCGGCGCAAAAAGCCGTTCCGCTGTTGCCGACACTCCCATGGCAACACCGAACAGGAAGCCGAGCGTAGTGCCGATAAAGAACCCTTCGGCAATGCGAACCAGACTGCTCCCCAGGCTTACCCCAAGCTGTCCGGATTTGATGACTTTGACAAAAGCCTTAGCGACCGCTGGCGGTGACGGCAGATATTCGGCGGAAACCAGCTCGTAATGACTAACTGCGCTCCAGACAATGAACAGCGCCAGAAAGCTGACCAAGCCGTGATATCGAGTGCGGATAAAAGTTGCGACATTCGTTGTAATGCTCATTACATTATTCCTTTACTACTGTGCATTCTGGGTACGGTGCCAGCCGAGAAACCTGGTTTCCAACAGGCCGAGCAGCCTGTCCATGGCAAAACCGGTTATGGCAATGACGATTACTCCCACCAGAACGACATCGGTCTGAAACAGACGCCGGGCTATTACCATGACATTGCCGATTCCTTCCCCCGCTGCCACCAGTTCAGCGCCGATAACCAGCATCCAGGCTTCGCTCAGACTGAGCCGGAGACCGGTAAAGATCGATGGTAGCGCCGACGGCACGATGACAGTGCGCAAAAGCCTGAACCAGCCATACTCGAAGACCCTGACCACTTCCAGGTATGAAGCAGGCACGTTTTTGATGCCGTCGTACGTCTTTAGGGTCATCGGAATGAATGCCCCGCAGGAAATGAAGACAATCTTGAACCACTCGTCAATCCCGAGCCAGAGCAGCAAAAACGGTATCCAGGCGACAACCGGCACCTGACGGAAAAAATTGAAAACAGGGTTCAGGTATTGTTCCACCGGTTTCCATAAACCCATGGCAGTGCCGAGCAGAAACCCGCTTGAAGCACCGACCAGAAAGCCGGCGCCGACCCGCAGCAGACTCATTTTCATATTGAGCAGGAGTTCGCCGCTACTCTGCATAACCCACCAGGTTTCAAACAGCACCTTAGGGGGCGGCATCAGTGTCGAGGGGACAAGCTCGTACCTGGAAAGAAGATCCCACGCCACATAGAGAACGAGAGGTATTATCAGGCCGGTCAGTTTGTTTTTCAGTAACTGGATTTTCATGGGATGTACCTTTTCGTTACTTCAAACTCGAATAATGCGCCGGGCCGGAGACCCGGCGCAGCAAGGCTTATTTTTTGATCGGGTTACCGTTGATATCGTAGTTCGGCCAATGGTTTTCGAGCTTCAGTTCCTTCAGCACTTCATCCAGATATTTGCGCTCGTACAGATCTTTTTCCGGATCAAAGGTTTTGCGGATCAGACCGTTATCCTTGAACAGCACCAGCGAGTCTTTGTACTGTTGGGTCACCTGACCGTCCAGTTTAGGTGATGTCAGGTACTTTATCGACTGTCCGCCATTGTCCGTAACGAGATCCGCCAGTGCCGTCCCGGTTCTGGTGTTGAACTTCAGGGTCTCATTCTTATTCAGACTGGCCAGATAAAGCCCCTTGACATACACCTTGAGAAGGCGTTTGACGATGTCCGGGTGCTTCTTGAGGAATTCTTCCCTGACGACAAACGTGTTGGTATTCTGGTACCTGACATGTCTGCCCACAGTGGTCCAGATCTCCCTGGCCCTGCCACTGCGGATAAGAGACAGACTGCCGAAGCCGGCATCGATGTCACCGGTAGTAAGCGCTGTTTCAAAGGCGGTACCTGACGTGTTGATCACCTTGATATCCTTCATGGTCAGGCCGTTGTCCTTCAGGACCTTGATCAGCAGCGCATGGGTCCAGGTTCCAACGTTTACCCCAACCCGTTTCCCCTTCAGATCCTTGATCGTTCTTATATTAGAATTGGTCGGCACCAGAAGATGGGATGTCCCGCCGCGAACAGCGGCAAGTGCCTTGATTTTAAGGCCACCGGCGCGTGCCGAAAGCACCGGAAGATCGCCGTGAGAACCGAAATCGAGCGAGTTGTTTGCCAACCCTTCATTCACTCCCGGACCGGCGGTCTTGATATAGTTGTACTCAATGGTCCAGCCGTCTTTTTTGAACTCCTCCTCAAACAGGTTCTTGGCCTGAACATAACCCCAGCCACCGGCACTTAACGGCCTGCCGGAGCCGCCGGGAAAACCGATTCTAATAACCTTTTCCGGCTGGGCAAAACCCGGGGTGGCGCCAAACACCGCCACGCCAAGCGCTAATATCAATAGAATATTTATTGTTTTTTTCATCTTGATGGATCTCCTTTTCCTTTGTGCCATTCGGGATTTGTTGTTATCAGAGACTCAGCGTATCGCTTCATCTCCTCGACCGGGTTATCCGGCATCAGCGCGGACAATGCTAAAAACCGAACTGAAACTGCGCCAGGAAGGCATCGTTGTTATAAACCCCGCCATCGCTTCTGTAGTCACGGGTGATGTTGTAGTTCACCTGCAGCTTGGTGGTTTGAGCAAAGAAATAGTTGAAGCCGATTGTCCAGATGTCGGTTCTGACATCTCTGGCATCGGTATCCGGAACCCAGCGGTCGAACCGTACGAACGGCTGGTAGGTCAGGGGATAATAGTCATCCCAGCGCTCCTGGGTCTTGATCGAGTTAACAAACTGATCGCCGAAGTTGTAGAAAAGGGTGAAGGTGTACCCTTCCTGGTCTGTTTTTTTTAAAGCCATAGGGAACTGTTTTCGTGGTTGCGCCGTTTTTGGTGGTGACCGAACCGTTGGTCGGGATCAGGTCGGTGCCATGGGCATACTCCAGGGTGAAGCCGATCGGGGTATTTACATAGGCCAGGTCAACGCCCCAGCGCTCCTTGTCACCGGTCTGGGTGAAGGTGTCGGTTTTGGTGGACGTGGTAATGGTCGTATTTATCGCCGGAGTCGTGTTGGTGTTAACGGTGGAGGTGTTTGTCGTAGTTTTGGTTGCAGTATAGTTAGTTCTTCCCCGCAAATATGATGCGCCGAAGGAGAGGCCCCGCAGGATATGGTCATAATTGACAGGAGCGTTCAGCTGTACACGGGCAAAAACATCCTTACTGTTGTTGTTCTCGGCGGCATTGGCGCCGGTGCCGTTGATGAGGCCCAGCCAGTACTGGACAGCGGGAACGCGATAGCTGTAGCCGAAGTCATTCTCCGGCCAAAAATCACCGGCGAGCACAAAGCCGATATCGCGGGCATCGAGACCGAGTTTGGTCGCAAACTGGGCGCCGGCTACCGTCGGTTTAAACTCTTCCGACGCGGTGGCCTCGATACCGAAGAATTTCTTCTGCTGTCCTCCGGTGATACTCAATCGAGGCCCTTCCTTGTCCAGCGTATTGAGAATATTGTAGGTCAAATTCGCATTGGTAATGCTGATGGCGTTTTTATCGGTGGTCAGAAATCCGAGTGAATAGTTGAGATCTTTCCCCTCAACGTAGTCCTTATAAAGGTTCCCCGAGAAGGTCAGCCCGAAGGACGGCGTGCTGAAGGAATCTACGCCGGAAGCGTTATCTTTAAGAAACGGATTGGTTTTGGCATACTTCAACGTGCCGGTGCCGCTTATGGTAAGAAGCCGCTTGGTCGAGACTACGGTCCGGTCAATCCCTTTCTGCCACTGATCGCGCAGCAGCTGTATCTCTTCCCTGACCCCCTGGATATCGGTCTGGGTTGCCGGTGGCAAACCGGCATCGAACGGTTCATCCTTTTCCGGGATTTGGAGTTGATCCTGAGGCGCAGCTTCCTCTTGTGCGGCCGGCGTCTCCGGCAACGCGTCTGCTCCGTGAGCAGCAGGCGCGAACAGCGCTGCGGCAATGAAGAGCAAACTCAGATTTGTTCGAACCAACATATATTCTTCCTCCTGAAATCTGCTTGCCTTCAGTTGTCTGATCAGAAAGGAATATGTTTTGAGATTGATTAAGCTGCGGGTTCCCGCTCACCAACTGATTTCAGTCTGAATCATGGGTTATCAATGATAATTCCGATACGGCTCCTTCCTCCGTCGTCACGCCACCTTCCTGTTCGATCAGAACGTCGGTCCGGTAAGCCAGCACGACAAGCGCCATAAAAAGCGGTATGAACGTCAGAAAAATATTTTGCGCCCCGAGATATTGGCCAACTATCCCTCCGATCATCGGACCGAGTGAAATGCCGGCTCCCACGGAGGCGGCGAACAGCGCAACAACCTTCCCCTTTTCACCTTCCATGCGGCCGATTCGGGAAGAGGTCACCAGATTGATCAATCCCAGGCCAAGCCCCAGTATCACGGCGCTCACAGCCAGGAGTGTGAATGTTGCCGAGATACTGACCATGGCCAGGCCGGTTGAAGTTACCGTGACACTCAGCAGGTAAAGCTGAAACTGGGACATTCGCGTAATCAGCGGCCCGGCGGCAAAGACCGTCAGGATGAACACCCCGCCCTCGGCGGTCATCAACAGAGATGCGGCAGAGGGTTTCAGGTGCAGGATCTGTATCGTTATCACCACAACGAACGTGCCGAATGTGGCAAAACAGGATGTCGAGAGAGTTTCTGTCAGCAAGGGGAGATACAATTGGCGCTGACCGATCAACCGGCGGAACTCATTGAGCTGTGTACGAATGATATTGCCCAGTTCGTTGATAGGCCCCTGACGAGCCGGTTCGCTGTGAAAGAAGAAGACCAGCGAGGCAGGAATCAGCGTCAGAGCTGCCAACAGAATGAAAATGGAACGAAACCCGGCAACACTGACCAGATAGGCGCCAAATGCCGGGCCGAGAAAGGTAAGACCGATGGACATGGAGCCCTTGAACCAGCCGGCTTTTTCAAGCCCCATGTTCTTCAGGTTTTTAAAGAATGAGGCATTCAGCGCCGTCATTTTGAGTGAGCCGAAGAGCCCGGAAATACCCATCAGGCCGATCATGGCAATCGGCACCTTTGCCACCGTCAACCCGAGTGTCGAGATGAATCCGGAAAGACTGCCTATCAGGAACAGCTTTTTTGAGCCGAAGTGATCCACCAGAAAACCGGCCGGAATCACCAGCAGCAGCATACCGAGGCCGGATATCCCCCTGATGACGCCGATCTGCGCCGTGGATGCGTGCAGGCTCATGGCATAGAGCGGTACAATGATCTGCATCGCCCCGCCCACCGTGCCGGAAACGATATTCAGGATCAGGAAGCTGGTGATCAACCCTTTTGGGGTATGTATGTCGTGGCTTTGCTGTTCAGGCATATTCATCCCTGTTCTGTAGGGGCAATCCTTGTGATCGCCCTAAAATCGGGCAGCACAAGGTCTGCCCCTACAGTGAAATTCAGGCGGCTTTCTCTAAAAGCAGCGCCTTGTCGATCCGCTCCCAGGGGAGATCGAGATCGGTGCGGCCGAAATGACCGTAGGCCGCGGTCTGCTGGTAAATGGGGCGGCGCAGCTCCAGCTGCTCGATGATCGCGGCCGGCCGCAGATCGAAATTAGCGGCGATCAGGTCGGCCAGCTCGCCGTTGGAAAACTTGCTGGTGCCGAAACTGTCGACAAAGATCGAGACCGGCCTTGCTACGCCGATTGCGTAGGCGATCTGCACCTCCAGCCGCCTGGCCAGCCCCGCGGCAACCACATTCTTGGCCACGTATCTGGCGGCATAGGCGCCGGAACGGTCCACCTTGGTGGGGTCCTTGCCGGAAAAGGCGCCACCGCCATGGCGGGCCACGCCACCGTAGCTGTCGACGATGATCTTGCGGCCGGTCAAACCGGCATCACCGTGCGGACCGCCGACCACGAAGCGGCCGGTTGGGTTGATGAAATAGCGGGTCTTGTCGTCGAGCAGGTTTTCCGGGATCACCGGCCGGATGATCCTGGCGATAACGTCCCGGTGGATCTGCTCCAGGCTGACATCCGGGTGGTGCTGGGTGGAGATGACCACGGTATCGATCCGTACCGGCCGGTCACCCTCGAACTCCACGGTCACCTGGCTCTTGCCGTCAGGCCTGAGATAATCGAGCTCGCCGGATTTCCTGGCTGCTGCCAGGCGGCGGGTCAGCCCGTGAGCCAGGGCGATGCTGGTCGGCAGATATTCCGGGGTCTCGTCCGTGGCATAGCCGAACACCATCCCCTGATCGCCGGCGCCGACCGAGTCGAGATACCGGTCATGGTCGTTGCTGCCCCGGACCTCCAGTGCCCGGTTGACCCCCTGCGCGATGTCGGGCGACTGCTGGTCGAGCGAAACGAGTACTGCTGCATGATCGCTATCGAGGCCGAGATCGGAGGCCGTGTAACCGACCTCCCTGATCGCCTGGCGGGCCACTCGCGCTGCATTGACCTGGGCGCTGGATGATATCTCGCCGAACAGCAGCACCAGACCGGTGGTGACGCTGGTCTCGCAGGCAACCCTGGCCAATGGATCCTGGGCCAGGTAGGCGTCGAGCACGGCATCGGAAATCTGGTCGGCCAGCTTGTCCGGATGCCCCTCGGTGACGGATTCGGAGGTAAAGAGATGATGACGTTGCGGCATGGTCTGCTCCTTGTCGGTTGGTAACCCCGCGCTATTGGGGATAAAAAAAGAGGCCGGGGAATAATCCCCGGCCTCCAGTGTTTCTGGTCAGCCTGAATATTGTGTGAAGCCTGCTGCAATTTTCAGCGAGCCTAGCAGTTCGCTCCTGTGGAGTCAAGCAAAAAAATGCTTAAACTATCAACATTATGGTTTTTAACCAGCAACCCCTGCCTGGCCCTGCTCCAGCTGATAAATAGCGGCCACAGCCTGGTTACAGTAATAATGGCTCACCCGGCGAAAACCGTAAGGTACCAGCAGCTGGTCAAGCTCCTCATGGGAGTAGGTCTTGGCGCAGTCAGGGCATTTGAAGAACTCCGAGCACCCCTCCCCGCATGCCCCGCTCTGTTTCCGGCACCGGACCTCAATCAGAAGGTAACCGCCGGGACGGAGATTCTGCCGGATATTGCTCAGGTAGCGCTCCTGCTCGTTGTTCTCCATGATGATGTTGAACACGTATGTTGAGAGCACCAGGTCCACGTTCAGTTCGCTGTCCGGCAGCCGATCCGTCGCCATGACGCCGGCCAGGTGGCGAATCGCCGGACAGGCCCTGATCTTACGGATCTGCTGCGGCAGATCGGCAGCAATTACCGTGAACCCCTCATCGGCAAGGAATAGTGCGTTACGCAGCTTGCCGGCCCCGTAATCAAGGACCTTGGTAGCACCCTTATGACGGAAAAACCGGCAGTAGCGCCTGATGCTTGTAGCTGCCTGCATATGGAACTCCTTTCCAACCCGCAGACCGGGTGCCATCAGATACCGGCCCCGTCCTTGAGTATGCCGAACTCCAGCTCCCCCAGCCGGTCGCCCCACCCCTGCGCCCAGCCCCTCAACTCCGTGACGCTAAGCGGCTTCGGTGGCTCCTGCCAAACAGAGCGGTCCTCAATGACCTGCCGCGCCAGTTTCCGGTACAGCTGGGCGTGGCTCGACTCCGGTGCTGCCTCGATCACGGTTTTACCGTACAGTTCGCTATGCCTGACCACCAGGGAGCGCGGGATAAGACTGCTGACCCTCGTGTTGACCTGGCTGGCGAAATCGGCAACAAACGACTCCTCGAAGCTCCCGGTCAGGCTATTGCCGATAATATCGAGAGCAGAGGCCGGAAACTGCCGGCTAACGCTCCTGATATAGGAGTTGGCCGCATAAAACGACATCAGGTCGCCGGAAGTAACGATGAACGTCCGCAGCTGCAGGGACAGGTTCAGATGGGAAACCAAGCCGCTGCAGCCGGCTTCTCCCGGGATATCGTAGATGATGAATTCCGGCTTGAGCGTAGCGGTGAGATCAAACTCACCCAGCAACTGCAAGGCCTTAGCGATGCCCCTGGATGCGCATTCTTCTTCAGCCAGGGAGTCGCCCACTTCGACACAGGCGATGCCGCGATATCCCGGAACGACCAGATCCGACAACTTCACTGCCCCGCCCGAGCGGATATAGTCGAGGAGGGTCGCAACCTCCTGCCTGCCGTGGACCAGGATACCAGTATCGCTCTTCAGGTCACAGCCGACCAGCATCACGCTTTTGCCGGCCTCGGCAAGGGCCGCGCTCAGGTTTGCCGCCAGGGTCGTCTTCCCCACCCCGCCTTTCCCGTAAAGAGCAATCTGCTGTGTCATATGAATTTCCCCTGAAACCTGTAAAAAACGGCCGGAATGCCGTCTTTGAGCTATCCCGGCCTCCGGTTCTCCGGTCAGCCATATCCCGATTCCAGATCAAAGCGCTATCCGTGTTGGCTCGTCTGCGTCTCCTCAACATACTACCTGTATGCCTCGTCGCCTCAATCCTCGCCGCCTTGATTTCATCTTTGATCTGAAATCGGGTTTAATCTATTAAGTTAGATGCCGCTGCCGTGAATATGTTCTTGCCGGCTCAATCTGATCTTTTCGCTCTTGTCGATCTGGATCACCCTGCCATCCTGAATGACCAGGGTTACCGTGCCGTAGCGGATGATCCGGAGCGCCTCCCGAACCTGGCGCTCCAGCTCCCCATTCCACAGCTCACCTGCCGGGCCGGCCACTAGATCCCCTCGAACAGCGCTGTCGAGAGATACCGCTCAGCACCGTCAGGAAGGATGACTACAATGGTCTTGCCTGCGAATTCGGGATCATAGGCAAGTCGGGTCGCCGCTGCTACTGCGGCGCCGCAGGAGATACCGACCAGCAGACCCTCTTCCTTGGCCAGGCGTTTGGCAAACTCGATGGCATCGTCGCTGGCAATCTGCTCGACGCGATCGACAATGCTCAGGTCCAGGGTATCCGGGATAAACCCGGCGCCGATCCCCTGGATCTTGTGCGGACCCGGCTTCAGCTCCTGGCCGGCGAGCTTCTGCGAGATAACCGGGCTCTCCTTCGGCTCGACCGCGACCGAGATGATCTTTTTCCCCTTGGTGTTCTTGATGTATCTCGATATGCCGGTGATGGTGCCGCCGGTGCCGACCCCGGAAACGATGACATCAACCTTGCCGTCGGTATCGTTCCAGATCTCCGGGCCGGTGGTCTTTTCGTGGATGGCCGGGTTCGCCGGGTTCTTGAACTGCTGCGGAATGAACCAGCGTGCCGGATCGGACGCCGCAATCTCTTCGGCCTTGGATATCGCCCCTTTCATACCTTCTGCTCCCGGTGTCAGGATCAGGTTGGCGCCAAGGGCGGCAAGCACGCGGCGGCGCTCAATGCTCATGGTCTCGGGCATGGTCAGGGTCAGCTTGTAGCCGCGGGCTGCGGCCACATAGGCCAGGGCAATGCCGGTGTTGCCGCTGGTCGGCTCGATGATCTCCACCCCGGGCTTCAGCACGCCGCGCTCTTCTGCGTCCCAGATCATGTTGGCGCCGATGCGGCACTTGACCGAGTAAGCCGGGTTGCGCCCTTCCACCTTGGCGAGCACGGTTGCCCCTGCCCCCTTGGTGATATGGTTGAGCCTTACCAGTGGCGTGTTGCCGATGGACTGCGAGTTGTCTTCATAGATGCGTGACATGATCGGTTCCTCCCTTTCTTGGTGAAATCAGTTGTGTTATTTGCCTATAGGACTACTAGTTTTTAGCTGCAAAAAAAATCAGATCGAAAAATCAAGCTGCTTGGAAAGCCTCTGACGCTCGAACTCGCTTCTTTCAATCATATCGGCCAGCGTTACCTTGTCAACAACCGCGGAAACCGCCTTCTGGACATCCGACATTACCAGCCTGGTGGCACAGGTCGGCAGATCGTGGCATTCCGGGCAGGCGCTCTGCGCGTTTTCGCCAAGGCACTGCACCGGCGCCAGGTCACCCTCAAAGGCGCGGATGATGCTGCCTAGAGTAATGGCAGAAGGAGTTTTGGCCAGCCAGTAACCGCCTCCCGGCCCTTTCCTGCTGGCCAGTATCCCCTGGCTCTTGAGGGTCAGCAGGATCGCCTCCAGGAACTTCTTGGGGATATTCTCGGCCTGGGCCAGCTCGGCGATCAGGAAGCAATCCTTGTCCGTGGAACGGGCCATGAAGCTGAGCGCCTTGATGGCGTATTTGCTGCGCATTGAAATCATATTTCCTACCATTACTATAGTTATTATTGTTTTATCTCGTTTCTCCGGACATGTCAACCGGTTTTTTTATGGGCAATTCAGCTCGGGAGAAAACCCTGATATTGGCTTTGACACCGATGAAAAGCCGGTCTAAAATTGCGCATTCACTGGCAACAACTCAGCCGGATTCCACCGTCATTTGCGGGCTCATACGGCAAAGGAGAGGTTATGAAAGTTGTAGCGTTCAATGGCAGTCCCAACAAAGAAGGAAATACCTGGAATGCGCTGAAGATGGTGACGACAGAGCTCGAAGCCGCTGGGATCGAGACCGAGATCGTGCAGGTCGGAAACAAGGCAATCAGAGGTTGTATCGCTTGTTACCAGTGCGTAAAAAACAAGAATGAGCAGTGTGCGCTGGCTGACGAGATCAATGAATGGGTTCAGAAGATGAAGCAGGCTGACGGAATCATTATCGGCTCGCCAGTGCATTATTCCGCAATCGGTGGCACAATGAAATCGTTCCTGGACCGGGCGTTCTTCGTAACCGGCGTAAATGACAGCATGCTCCGTCACAAGGTGGGCGCAGCAGTTGTTGCTGTACGGCGTTCCGGTGGATTGCCGACATTTAATCAACTGAACAACTTTCTGAACTACGCTGAAATGCTGATTCCAACCTCGAACTATTGGAACGTGATCCATGGCCGAACCCCGGGGGAAGTGGTTCAGGACCTTGAGGGGGTGCAGATAATGCGGGTCTTGGGGAAGAACATGGCCTGGCTTATGAAGCTGGTTGAACATGGCAAAGGAACCATTCCCCCCCCAGAACGGGAACCAAAAACCATGTTCAGCTTTATTCACTGACTTTGTTGCGATAAAAAGGGTGATTCTTGAGGGGTGCGTCTCCATAATTGATTTATGGATATATAGACTGTGGCATAATGGACAGAGGTGCGGCGCAGCACGGCGCCACGCCAAAAGGAGTATCAGATGACCCCATTCGAGACCTCCTGTTCCCATACCCTCCCCCTGGGGAGCGACACAGCGCTGCGCCGGCGCTTCATGGTGGTTGACGAGCCGATTCGCGGGAATTTTCGCTTCGGGCTGCTGCTTGAGGAGCTTGACCTGCTGGCCGAGCAGACCGCGCTCGCCTATGTGCGCCGCACGCATCCCGAAGGACGCGTAGTGACGGCAGCCATCGACAACATCGTGGTGCGCCACGTGGCGGACGTTAATCGCGACGTCGTCTGCCATGCGCGGATCAACCACGTGGGACGGTCATCGCTTGAGATCGGTATCCGGGTCGAGCAGCCGGGCGAGACCACCAATCATATTGCCTCGTGCTATTTCACGATGGTGGCGCGCGGCGGCCCCGAGGCCGGGGAAAGCCTGCCGCTGCCGCCGCTGGAGTATGTCACCGGCCAGGAGAAGGAACGTGCCGCCAAGGCCATGGCCGGCCGCGAGGAGTATCGCCGTCAGCAGGAATCGCTGCTGAAGCCGCCGAGCGTCGAGGAATATGCCCTGCTCGACGGACTCCATCGCGCCCAGGAAGAGCCCTCCTTCAACGGCCATCGGGCTGCAGCGCTGGTAACCGATGCCTGGGAACGGATGTATCCCGAGCAGGAATATGTGCCGCGCCGGATCTTCGGCGGCTATCTGATGCGCCGCGCCTTCGAGCTCTCGGCGATCTGCTCCGAACTGGTGGCCCCGGACCGCTCGGTTATCGCCGCAGTCAACCGCATCAACTTCTTCCACCCGGTACGGCTCGGCGACAAGCTGCACTTCACCAGCAGGGTGGTCTACACCGACGAATCTTTTGTCTGCGTTGAAACCGGCATCGAGCGGATCAGCCGCGACCGCACGAGCAAGGCGTTATCCAACTCGTGCCTCTTCACCTTTGTCAACGTTGACCGCGACCTCAACCATTGCCGGGTGCCGGCCGTTTACCCGGCGACCTACCGCGAGGACGCCCGGTATCTCGATGCCTTGCGCAGCTACCGCGCCCTTGCCGGGCACTACCGGATGCTGTGAACAGGCACCGCTCGCAGCATACGGAGCAGATGAAGAGGTAATTACTTAGAGAGGGAATAATCGAAAAAAGAGGCGGTAAATCGGGGGTTATTTGACGATAGTGCCGGATTCAGGGCCATCGAAGCGAGCGTTTATTTCCGCATTGGGTGTGGCCTTGAACAGCCCGAATACGATCAGAAGTGTTATTGCCAGCAACAGCAGCAACATTCTCTTGGTCAACATAAGTCATACCTCCATCTCTTTAACCAGCAAGGCAGCCAGGCAGCCTATTCATAGATGTTTAACAGCTAAAATCATACCCACTGCAAAACAATCACAACCTCCTGCAAAACCGGATAGTTAGCCACATACAGGGCGACACGAACCCATGTAAACGATTTTTCCACCAAACAGGCTTATTGCACCGCTTACCTTTGTATTCAAATAGTTGGCTTCGTATTTCATTGAGCAACGTTGTTGCACCAGCAACAACGTTGACAGGGGGCAAGTGTAGCCCATTACCACCTGACCGGAACAAGATGCCTCGCCACCGGAAATAAAGAGCCCGGCTCCTTGCCAATTCCCCAGCCTTGGTTATTAATTGAATAAGAGACCATATTACACCAACCGGCTTGCCACCGATTGAGGAGAGCGCCATGCTACGTTCCGATGAAGACCTTTCCGGCTTGATGCCCGAGGAGAGGGATGCGTGTGCCATCATCTGCTACATCAACAAGGAAGGCCGCCCCACCCACGGCAATGTGCAGCGTACCATCGAGGCGCTGATCAGGATGGGGCACCGGGCTGGGGAGATAAACGGCGAAGGTGACGGCTGCGGCATCCTGACCGATATTCCGCGCCAGATCTGGGGCGAAATCCTTGACGGCGCCGGGTTGTCGTCTGAATTAGTTAATGATCCCGGCTTTAGCATCGGCCATATCCTGATTGAAAAAAGCGACCTGGACCGTCATCCGGAGCTGCAGGCCGCCATCCTCCAGGCCATGCGCTCTGCCGGGCTGGAGGTCCTGGTGGAGCGCCCCGCTCAGGTGCGCAGCGAAGTGCTGGCCAAACGGGCCAGGGCAGGCGAACCGCTTTTGTGGCAGGTAGGGCTCCGTTGTCCGGAGCCGCGCCAGGCAGCCTGCCGCCTCTTCTCCCTCCAGGTGCAGCTGGAGCAGGAGTTCCCGGTCCATGTCGCCTCGCTCTCCACCGACGTGACGGCATACAAGGTCCACGGCGCGCCGGAGATCCTGTCCCGCTACTACCCGGAGCTGAAGCGGCGCGAGTTCCAGTCCGCGGTCACCATCGGCCACAGCCGTTATTCCACCAATACCCTCCCGACGGTGCTGCGCGCCCAGCCGTTCTCGCTCATCGGCCACAACGGCGAGATCAACACCATCGCCCGGCTGCGTGAAGAGGCCCGGATGATGGGGATTACCCTGCCTGCCGGCGGCAGCGACTCCCAGGACCTGAACCGGACCCTGGAAGGGCTGATCTGCAGGTACGGGCTGTCCCTGTTCGAGGCGATGGAACTGGTGTTCCCGCCGGTGTTCAGCATCATGGACCGGATGCCGCCGGATCTGCAGGCGATGTACGGCTGGTTCCGGCGCTTCCTCAAGGCGAGCGCCCAGGGGCCGGCCGCCATCATCGCCCGCTACGGCGACCGGTGCGTGTTCAGCGTCGATGCCATGGGGCTTCGCCCCCTCTGGGTCGGGGAGACGGACCGGGAACTGTTCGCCTCGTCCGAGCTCGGGGTGGTCCCCCATGAGGAGGTCATGAGCGATCCCAAGGCGCTGGCGCCGGGGGAAAAGATCGGGGTACGGCTGGTCCCCGGCCGGGAGCCGAAGTTCCTGGAGCACCATGAACTTCGGCTGGAGGTGCTGGAGCTGTTCCGCAAGAGGACCAACCTGGCGGCTCGGGCAAAAAGCCTGCTCAAGCCGGGCGAGCTGCTAGCGGCCGATAGCGGGCGCCATGAGCGGGTCTGGCAGAAAAACAGCCGGTTTCTCCAGGAGAACCTGCTCTCGGCCTTTGCCTGGAAGTCGAGCGACCAGCAGAACCTGCGGGAAATGGCACGGAGCGGCCAGGACCCGATCGCCTCGCTCGGTTATGACGGGCCGCTGGCCGCCCTTGCCCTCTCCCGCCAGAACCTTGCCGACTATTTCAAGGAGCAGGTGGCGGTGGTGACCAACCCGGCCATTGATCAGGAACGCGAGGCGGAACTGTTCTCCACCAGAGTCTATCTCGGCCCCAGGCCCACCCTGCGAGGCCCGGCCCTGCCGGCGATGGCGCTGGAACTGCCGCTTCTTCTCGGCGGAAGCCGGCTTTCCGCTTCCGAAGACGAGTCGCCCCTTGCCGCAGAGTTCGGCACCTGCAGCTTGGAGTCGTTGCTGACCCGCTTCGGCCGTCGCCGCAGCCGCAGCCTCTCCTGCACCATGGGGCGGGGCGAATCGCTGCAGCAGGCCCTGGACCGCCTAAAAGCCGAGGCGGTGGCCGCGGTCCGCCGCGGGGTGGGGATCATTGTGCTGGACGACAGCATGGCGTTCACCCATCCCCGCAGTTTTCTCGACCCGTTCCTGGCAGTGGCGGTCCTGCACAAGGCACTCAAGGAGACCGGTCCGGAGAACGGCGCCTGCCTGCGGCGCCGCACCTCGCTCGTGTTTCGCTCCGGGGCGCTCAGGAATCTTCACGACCTGATCTTTGCCCTCGGCATGGGGGCCGATGCCCTCTGCCCCTACCTGATGTGGGAACAGGCAGCTACCGAGGCAGGCGGGGTGAGGAACCTCATGACCGTGCTGTCCAAGGGGCTGCAAAAGGTCATATCAACCATGGGAACCCATGAGATTGGCGGCTACGGCAAGTATTTCGCCTCCATCGGCCTGTCTACCGAGCTGGCACGGATCTTTGAAACGCCCAACTTCTGCGGCAGCGACACCGGTGGGTTGACCATCGGCCAGTTGGAGCAGGAGAACCGTTCGCGCAACCTCGTGGCCCGGAGCAGGGACAAGCAGCCGGTGCCGGTCCAGTTCCGCCTCTACCCGCGTATCTGGAAACTGGTCGGCCAGGTGGCGCGCATGGAGGAGACCTATGCCGACCTCTCCAAGACAATCCAGCAGCTGGAAACAGAGAACCCGCTGGCCATCCGCCACCTGATCGATATCCGCTTCAAGGGGGAGCTGGCGGTAGATCCGGCTGATGTGGACACCACGATAGGCAACCACGATCTGCCGATCCTGATCTCGGCCATGAGCTTCGGCTCCCAGGGTGAGACCCCGTTCCGCATCTACGCTGAGGCGGCCCGGAGGCTCAACATCGTCTGCATGAACGGCGAAGGGGGGGAGATCGCCGACATGCTCGCGAAATACCGTAAGAACCGGGGGCAGCAGATCGCCTCGGGACGGTTCGGGGTCAACATGGAATTCCTCAATTCGGCCGACTTCCTGGAGATCAAGGTCGGCCAGGGGGCCAAGCCGGGCGAAGGGGGGCATCTGCCGGGGTTCAAGGTGACGGCAAAGATCGCCGCGGCCCGGCACGCCACCCCGGGGGTGTCGCTGATCTCGCCGTCGAACAACCACGACATCTATTCCATCGAGGACCTGGCCCAGATCATCGAGGAGCTCCGCACCGCCAACCCAACTGCCCGCATCTCGGTCAAGGTGCCGGCAGTGGCCGGGATCGGCAACATTTCCCTCGGCATTGCCAAGGCCGGGGCTGACATCATCACCATCAGCGGCTATGACGGCGGCACCGGCGCCGCGCGCAAGCATGCCATAAAGTTTGTCGGCCTGCCGGCCGAGATCGGCGTCCGCGAGGCGCACCGGGCGCTCACCGACGCCGGGATGCGCGACCGGATGGAGATCTGGGCGGACGGCGGGGCCCGCACCGGCAGGGACGTGATCAAGCTGATGCTGCTCGGGGCCAACCGGGTCGGTTTCGGCACCATGGCCATGGTCGTGATCGGCTGCACGGTCTGCCGCGGCTGCCATCTGGGGACCTGCCACGTGGGGATCGCCTCGCAGATCGAGACCCAGGAGGAGGCCGAGGCCAGGGGGCTGAAACGGTTCGTGCCGCGCGTCCTGGAAAACGGCGTCATCTATGAGACCACCTTTTTCCGGGGGATGGCGCGCGAGATCAAGATCCTCACCGCCAAGCTCGGATTCCGCCGGACCCAGGACCTGGTCGGCCGCGCCGAACTCCTGACCCAGGCCAGGGGGCTGGACCGGCTCGACCTGGGGGGGTTGCTCGCCCCTGCCGAACCCGGCGACATGAGCCAGATGGAAAACGATGTCCGGATCATCCGCAAGCCGCTCAATTACCTCACCTCCCTGATCTCGGGGCTGGTGGCCGATGCCTTCAGCCGGAGCGAGGAGCGGGTCCGTTACGACGACGACAACGCCACCAGCTCGGACCGGGCCATCGGCACCCACCTGGCCGGCACCATGGTCAGGGGGTGGCAGGACAACCGGTTCGCACTTGCTTGCGAAGCGCTGCTCCATTTCCACCGCGACTCGATCCCTGGCAACGGCCTCGGCGCCTTCACCATCCCGAATATTGCCATCCGCGTCGAAGGTGGTGCCCAGGACGGCGTGGGGAAATCGACCCGCGGCGGCAAGATCGTCATCCTCAAGGGTGAGAACCGCAACGGGGTGCGGGTCGGCGGCTCGGTGGGCAAGGGGCTCGCCTATGGCGCGCAGGGGGGGACCTTCATCATCCAGGGGGATGCCGACAGCAGGGCCTGCATCCGCCTGTCCGGCGCAGATGTCGTGCTCGGTGGCAGGGTCCGCGCCATGCTGGACGACTCGCTCGGCAACATCGCCGGCCGCTCCAATCTCAAGGGGTTTGCCTGCGAGTACATGACTGCCGGCCGGGTCGTGGTGCTCGGCGACCCCGGCCCCTGGTTCTGTTCCGGCATGACCGGCGGCACAGTCTATTGCTACCTCGACCCGGATATGGGGCTGGATCGCGAGGCGTTGCGCCGGCGTCTGGCCCGCGGCGCGGGCGTGGAGATCAGGGACATGGAGGAGAGCGACGTGACCCAGGTCGAAACCCTGCTCCTCAAATATCACCGGGAACTGCTCCATTCCCACCAGGAAGATGAGGCAGACTGGCTGGCAGGGGCAATCAGCCGCTGCCGGAACGCGTTCGTCAAGATCGTCCCGGAGCAGGCGGCACTCACGCCGAAAACGACTGAATAGAAATAGACTGACAGATCCCGGACAGCTCCAACCTGTTGACTCCCACGAACCGGATGAGAAGATTTCGTGCGTATCTTGCACTTTGCAATATTTTTTACTTGCATTTTGCAAATTATAATATTATTTTCATCCCAAGGAGATCGTAGATGGAAACCGTCAGAGAACAGCTGCAGATATTCACCCGCCGTTTCGGCCTGCTGAACGCATCATGCTGCGACAGCTGCTGCGGCGAGGATGTATCGATCGTTCAGAGCCATATCCTCTTTGAGGTGCGCCGGGCCGGAAACCCCTCCATGCAGCAGGTGGCTGAAGAACTGGGGATCGACATCACCACCTTCAGCAGGCAAGTCAAAACCCTCGAAACAAGGGGACTGATCGCCAAAGAGGTATCACCCGGCGACCGCAGGGTAAACCTGCTCAAGGTGACCGACAAGGGGTTGCAGGTACTGACCCAGATCGATCGCTTCATGGAACAGAAAATCGAGCAGATATTCTCCGCCATGACCGAGTTTGAACGAATCACCGTCACCAGTTCCCTCAAACTGCTGAACGATGCCGTAACCAAAACCTGCTGCTGAAGGCCAATTACTATATTGCATTTTGCAACTTATTTATTCCCAGTTTGTCAATTTAAAATCAGACTACAGATGGGGCGCAATAAAGCAGAGCAGTGAATAACGGAATGGGTAAGTTATGAATATCAAGAACATCAGAAGCATCGACAGCGGCTCGACATCAGGGTGCGGCTGCTCCCCTCCCGGCAACAAGGGTCAGACAAAGCCTTCCTGCTGCGCACCGGCGCCTCGTCAAACTGCGGTAAAGACTCCCTGTTGCAGACCGGCAACGCAACCTTCCCCCCAAACATCGTCAAATTGTGCGGCATCGGATCAAAAAGCAGATGCAAAGCCCCCCTGCTGCGGTCCTGCGGCAACAGTAACCGGCGGCGAAATAGACGAAAACGTCCCGGGTTTTCTCGGCTGGCTGACGACAGCAACTGGAAGAGTGCCGCAGATACGGTCCGAACTCTCATTCATCGACCATCTCGGCGCCTGCAAGGCGCGGTGGGCGCTGAACCGGATGAACTTCATCGTGCCTCCGGGGCTTTATGCCATCGGTTCCCCGTCCGGCGATGACCCGGTCGTAGTGACCAGCAACTACAAAATGACCTACGACATCGTCCGTCAGGCCCTGGCTGGCCACAATATCTGGCTGCTGGTGCTGGAGACCTTCGGGATCAATGTCTGGTGCGCCGCAGGCAAGGGGACATTCGGCACCGATGAACTGGTAAGGCGGATCAATGACAGCGGACTGGCCAAGGTGGTGAACCACCGGAGGCTGCTGCTGCCGATCCTGGGTGCGCCGGGAGTCGCAGCCCATGAGGTGGCCAGGGAGACCGGGTTCACCATAACCTATGCGACGATCAGGGCCGACGACCTGCCGCAATTTCTGGATAACGGGATGATCACCACCCGGGAGATGCGGCAGTTGACCTTTTCGTTTTATGAGCGGCTGATCCTGGTGCCGGTAGAGCTGGTGACCAGCCTCCGCACCGCGCTGCTGACAACTCTGGCCCTGTTCATTATCGGCCTGATTGCGGGGGGGACTGCAGCGGGAATCAAGTTCGGCGCGGCGTATCTCGGGGCGATGCTGACCGGGGTTGCGGTCGGGCCGATGCTCCTCCCCTGGCTACCGGGCAAGAGCTTTGCCGTCAAAGGGGCGGCAGCAGGCATATTGTGGAGCCTGGCCTGGTACATGATCGCCGGCGGCAGTAGCTGGAATATCGCCGAAACCGTTGCCGTATTCCTGGGGTTGCCGGCGATCAGCGCCTTCTACACCCTCAATTTCACCGGCTGCTCGACCTATACCTCCCGTACCGGGGTAAAAAAAGAGATGCGGCTGAGCCTCCCCGCAATGGGCGGAGCATTGGTTTTAAGCCTGCTGTTGCTGTTGATCGGCAGGTTTCAATAAGGAAGGAGTTCAGAGTGAAAGGTTTCCGGTACCTGAACAATGTCGCGACGCTTGAACTCGATGAAGCCGCCTGCATCGGCTGCGGCCGATGCCTGGAGGTCTGCCCCCATCAGGTGTTCAGCGTAGAAAACAGGAAGGCGGCGCTCATCGACAAGGATGCCTGCATGGAGTGCGGCGCCTGCGCCCGCAACTGCCCGGTCAAGGCGATCAGGGTGGAAGCCGGGGTCGGCTGTGCCTCGGGGATTATCAATGAATGGCTGCGGGAGCGGAATCTGCGGGCATCGGGCGGCGAGTGCTGTTCCTGAGGATATGACCTTCAAACCTGGTTGCGGCCAGGGAGACACAAAAAAAGGGGTAAGCAGTTGAATGCTTACCCCTTGACTTTTTGGAGGCGACGATCGGATTTGAACCGATGAATGAAGCTTTTGCAGAGCTTTGCCTTACCACTTGGCCACGTCGCCTTGCTTGAACTCGTTACCGAGCGACGTACTTTTTAGCCTTTTTTCATTTCAATGTCAACCAATAATCCTCTCGTTTTTCTCCGGCATTCTTTCGGCCGTAACCTCAATTGACATGGCGACCGGCAGCGGTAATCTTGAATCAAGGGGTTCTGTTCGGCAACGACAGGATCGGCAGGATGTGACAACTACCGAACGCGCCGACATCCCGGGAGTGTTATGACCGGCAACCATGAAATTTTCGCTCTCACCGCCTACGGGTCGATAACCGTCATAGTTGTCGGCGTGCTGCTGGGAGCGGCCTGGTGGCTCGGCGCCAAGACCGGCAGCAGCAACAAGGAACTCCCCTACGAATCAGGCATCATACCCAGCGGCTCGGCCCGCATTGCCCAATACATACCGTTTTACCTGGTGGCCATCTTTTTCATAGTCTTTGATGTGGAAACGGCCTTTATCCTCACCTGGGCTACGGTCTGGGACCTGCTCGGCCTGGTGGGGATGTTTCATATCACGTTCTTCATCGTTGCGCTGCTACTGGGGCTGGTGTGGGTATGGTTGAAGGGCGGCTTGGATTGGGGACCATCTAGGGAACGGGGTACTCGAAAGAATCCATGAAACAGGAAATCCCGGACAACATTCTGCTCACCTCCCTTGACGACCTGATCAACTGGGGGCGCGCCAACTCGCTCTGGCCGATGTTTTTCGGCCTGTCGTGCTGCTTTGTCGAGATGATGACCTCGTTCACCTCCCGCCACGACATCTCGCGCTTCGGGGCCGAGGTGCTGCGAGGGACGCCGCGCGAGGCCGACCTGATGGTGATCGCCGGCACGGTGTTCCGGAAGATGGCACCCTCCATCCTCAGGCTCTACGAGCAGATGGCCGAGCCGCGCTGGGTGATCTCCATGGGGAGCTGCGCCAACTCCGGTGGCATGTATGACGTCTACAGCGTGGTGCAAGGGGTGAACCAGATCATACCGGTGGATGTCTATGTGCCGGGCTGCCCGCCGCGCCCCGAGGCGTTCATGCAGGGGTTGATGCTGCTGCAGGAAAAGATCCGCGCTGATGAGCGGCCGGCAAGGCCGGTGCTGCACATGCAGTGTGGCACTCAGGGGACCGTGACGCCGGTGCTGGTCGATGGTGATACAAAGAGCTGCGACACCCGCGGTCCCGGCATGGCCGGTACCGCAATCCGCGGCGTGTCGGTCGGCCACCCCAGGCCGTGGCTCCCCCGCTCCGACGAGATCTGGCGCCCGCCCGCTGCCAGGCACGACTATCCGGATTTCGGCATGACGAGCGAACTTGAGCTGGCGTTCAACCATCGGGTGACCAGGGACAACAGTGCCAACGACATGCTCACCTATCGCGTCCCGGCGGAACTGCTCCCGGATGTCCTCCAGCACCTGAAGGGGCGGAGCAGCGCGCCGTTCAAACGACTGGAGGATATCGCCGCAGTGGACGACTCCTGCCGTCAGGAACGGGCGCGCTACAAGGATTTCACGGTCAACTACCACCTGCTCAATTTCGACATCCCAGGCCATATCCGGCTCAAGGTGGAACTCGAAGGAGAGAAGCCGGAACTGCCGAGCGTGACCCCGGTCTTTCCGGCCGCCTCATGGTACGAGCGGGAACTGTTCGACATGTACGGCATCGGTTTCAGCGGCCACCAAAACCTCAGGCGAATCCTGATGCCGGACGACTGGGAGGGGCACCCGCTCCGCAAGGGGCACCCGTTCCGGGCCACCGAGATGGCGCCCTACACCACCGACGATGCCCGGCGCCACCAGGCATTGCCGGCCAGCGACTATTTCGACCGGATCGACGACGAGACCATGATCCTGAATCTCGGACCGCAGCACCCCGGCACCCACGGCATCATCCGGTTCATGCTCAAGCTGAGCGGCGAAGAGATCGTCGATATGGACAGCGATATCGGCTACCACCACCGCGGTGCGGAAAAGATCGCTGAACGCCAGCACTGGAACCAGTTCATACCGTACACTGACCGGATCGATTACCTGGCAGGGGTGCAGAACAACCTGGCCTACGTGAACAGCGTGGAACGGCTCTGCAACATCAAGGTGCCGGACCGGGCCGTCACCATCCGGGTCATGCTGGCCGAGCTGTTTAGAATCGCCAACCACCTGGTCTGGCTCGGCACCTTTGCCGCCGACATCGGCGCCATGACCCCGGTCTTCTACACCTTTACCGACCGGGAGAAGATCTTCGACATCGTGGAGATGATCACCGGCGGCCGGATGCATCCGGCCTGGTTCCGGATCGGCGGAGTAACGGAAGACCTACCCGACGGCTGGGAGCGGCTGGTGGCCGACTTCCTGGCCTGGATGCCGCCCCGGCTCAAGGAGTATGACGATCTGCTGCTGGAGAACCCGATCTTCAAGAGGCGCTTGCAGGGTGTGGGGGTAATTTCAAAAGAGGATGCCATCGAATGGGGGCTGTCCGGCCCGAACCTGCGCGCCTGCGGCATGGAGTGGGACCTAAGGAAGAAGATCCCGTATAACGGTTATGAGCATTTCCATTTCGAGGTGCCGACTGCCGAAGGTGGCGACTGCTGGGCCCGCTACCTGGTGCGCCGGGCCGAGATGCGGGAATCGCTGCATATCGTCCGGCAGTGCTGGAAGGAGATGCCTCCCGGCCGCTGGATCACCGACGATTACCGCTATGTGCTGCCGCAGAAACGGGACACGCTGCACGACATCGAGTCACTGATCCATCATTTCGTCAACTCGACGCGGGGGATGGCGCCGCCCAAAGGGGAGAACTACAGCGCGATAGAGGCGCCCAAGGGTGAGAACGGCTATTTCGTGGTCTCGGACGGGCTCAACATCCCGTACCGGGTGCGGATCAAGACCCCGAGCTTCCCTCATATCCAGGCGCTGCCGCTGATGAGCAAGGGGTGGCTGGTAGCGGACTTCCTGGCGATCATCGGATCGATTGATTTCGTGCTGGCGGATCTGGACAGGTGAGTTGAATTGGTAAACAATGTGGACGAAGAGCCGGGGGTAAAACTAAAATGAAAATCGAATATCCTGCCATATTTGATCCTGCCGACGAAGGCGGATACACAATTACCTTCCATGACTTCCCTGAAGCCATAAGTGAAGGTGACACCCTTGAAGAAGCCCATTATAACGCCATAGAAGTGTTGGATCTTACTCTGCAATCAAGAATGGAAGATAACGAGATTATCCCTCTTCCTCACTCCGAATCAGGGGCTAATGTTCATATGATAGCGCCGGATGTCAATATCCAGGCAGCCTTGCTCTCGATTGGCTAAAAAAAGACGGCACAGGTTACCAGACCAGGGTCAACAGCATTCTCCGGGCGGTAATGGAACAGCAACGAAAGAAGGCGGCATAACATCTCGGGGCGCAGCCGCGGAGCGAAGCGGAGACGGTCTGCCGCCGCGGGTTGGCCTCTGCATGATTTATTGGTAGCAACACGCTACGTGCCGGTAGGTTTTAAGTCACATAGAATCATCTATTTTTCTTCTAATTCCTTATCAGAAGATACCAAGCATAGAAAAACCATCATTATGCCTAGGGTAATTGCAAATAGAATCAAAGCTGTTTTGCTGTAGTGGCTAAGAAATCTTGACATAATTGCACCTATTACAATTCCAACTGGAACTAGGGCTCTCGGTGCCTTCGATAAAGTCGCCTTGAACTTCCACACTACCACCATTAAGGGGATTGATATTGAAGCGGCAAAAAATGACAGTTTAGTTAATGTCATTGCTCCAACATCTTGATAACCAAATCCGAGCATGGCTATTAACCCTAAAATAGAAGCAAATAAGGCTTTACCCTTGTTACCCATAATCCCTCAATAATCTCTTGTATTCTCCGAATCTTTATCGGCCCAAATCTTTGTTAGTAGGTTTCCCGATTTAAGTTACTAGTTGCCGATATGGGAAGCAAGTTACTTGTATACAGTAACCGGCAAATGATTACCTGAAAGTGAACCCAGGCAGACAGGCAGATTAACCGCCAGTAATCCTAGCCTATCCGCCTTTTACACCACCCTCTCCCCTATTACAACCGGAAAATACCATTTAAAATATCCGCTACTTAACGAACACGGTGCAATCGCAAGAACATTTGCGGCTTCAGCGGTTGCTCATCTGCCAATAGATGATAGTTTTTAGATATGATTCCTGAATCGCTGAAGACCGAACTGACAGACCGCATCGCCTCAGCCGTCACCCCGCGGGAGGCGGCGGTGGATGTGCTGAAGATGCTACAGGCCCATTACGGCTGGGTGACCGACGAGGCGGTTGCTGAGGCAGGGGAACTGCTCGGGCTCTCCACCCTGCAGGTGGACGAACTGGCGACCTTTTACGAGATGCTGTACCGCCGTCCGGTGGGGAAGCGGGTGATCCATGTCTGCGACTCCATCTCCTGCTGGGCCATGGGGGGGGAAACGCTCATGGCCCACCTGGCACGCCATCTGGGAGTGCAGCCCGGCGAGACCACGATGGACGGCATGTTCACCCTGCTCCCCTGCTGCTGCCTCGGCAACTGCGGGGAGGCGCCGACCCTGATGATCGGCGACACCCTGTACGGGCTGGTGACACCGGAACTGGCAGAGCAGATAATGGCAAAGGAGCGGACATGAAACCACAAGGAATCGTCCTGATGGCGTCATGCCTCTTGCTCTGGGCAACGGTTGCCGCAGCAACGGACGGCAAGGCGCTGTTCGACCGCCATTGCTCCAGCTGCCACTACCAGGGGGACAACCCGACATATCCGAGCAGGCCGCTGTTCCGCCTGTACCGCGAGGCAAACGGGCTGCGGACTCAAAAGGACCTGGTGGCCAAGATGCGCCGCGGCGGCCAGGGGATGCCGAGCTTTGCAGCCAAACAGCTTTCCGACGCGGATGCCATGGCAATTGCCGGCTACATCATCCGGACCTTTGACTGAGCCATATGTTGCCGGCAATTGAGGATGAACCATGATCAGAATCAAGCGCGTCTATAGCGAGCCGGAAGCGGAAGACGGCATCCGTATCCTGGTGGACCGACTCTGGCCGCGGGGGGTGGCAAAGGAAGCGGCCCGCATCGATGAATGGTGCAAGGAGATCGCGCCGAGCAATGAACTACGGCAGTGGTTCGGCCATGATCCGGCCAGGTGGGACGAATTCCGGGGCCGCTACCGCCAGGAGCTGGCAGGGCACGAAGATATCCTGACACGGCTTCGGAATATTGCGCAAAAAGGGGCCGTGACCCTGCTCTATGCAGCCAAAGACGAAGAACACAACAATGCCGTGGTTTTGAAAGAGCTGATCGAGTGATGGAACAGGTGCTTTTTCGCCATAACCGCCCCGGCCGGTGCGTCACCTTTGGGGAATACCGCGACGAGGGGGGATTCGAAGCGCTCAGGAAGGCGCTGGCCGGGATGTCGCCCGTTGACGTCCAGCAGACCGTGATCGACTCCGGCCTTCGCGGGCGCGGCGGCGCCGGGTTCCCGACCGGCAAGAAATGGTCGTTCGTGCCGCGCGACCTGGCGGGGCGGTATCTGATCTGCAACTGCGACGAGATGGAGCCCGGCACCTACAAGGACCGGCTGCTGCTGGAGGCCAACCCCTATTCCCTGGTGGAGGGGATGGCGCTGGCCGCCTACAGCCTCGGCGTGAATCATGCCTTCGTCTTTATCCGCCGCGGTTACGAGCAGGGTGCGGGCAATCTCAGGCGGGCAATCGCCGAGGCAGCGGCAGCAGGGCTGCTGGGCGAAAACATCCTCGGTTCCGGCTTTTCCCTGCATCTGGACGTCCACCAGTCGGCCGGGCGGTATATCTGCGGCGAAGAGACCGCACTGATGAACGCACTGGAAGGGAAGCGGGCCAATCCAAGGTCCAAGCCACCCTTCCCTGCGGTGAAAGGGCTCTGGGGGCGGCCGACCGTGGTCAACAACGTGGAGACCCTTGCCAATATTCCGTATATCGTCGCCAATGGCGCCGCCTGGTTCAAGGGGCTGGCAAAGATCCCGGAGGCCAGCGGCACCAAGCTGTTCTGCGTCAGCGGCCATGTCCGGAACCCGGCCTGCCTGGAGCTGCCGCTCGGTACCACGCTCGGCGAGGTGATTGACAACCACTGCGGCGGGATGCGTGCCGAGAGTTCATTCAAGGCCTGCCTGCCGGGCGGGGCCTCCACGCCGTACCTGACCCGTGACCACTGGAACCTGGCGCTGGATTTCGACACCGTGGCCAGGGCCGGGTCGCGGCTCGGCACCGGCGGCATCGTGGTCTTTGACCAGACGACCTGCATGGTGGCAGCCACGCTCAACCTAGGACGGTTCTACAGCCGCGAATCGTGCGGCTGGTGCACGCCCTGCCGTGAAGGGCTGCCGTACGTGGTCCACCTGCTGGAAAGCATCGAGAACGGCGAAGGTCTCGACGAACATATCGAAATCCTGGCCGAGCACCTGAACTATCTGAACTACGCCTTCTGTCCGCTGGCGCCGGGCGCAATGGGGCCGGTAGAGGGACTGTTGAAGCATTTCAAGGAAGAGCTGCAGGAACATATCATCAAGAAACAATGCCCTTTCAGACCAAACAGACCGGGAGGAGTTCATGGGAACTGATGGCTGCTGCTGTCGATTCAACTGGAAACAGGTCGGTGACATTGCCCTGGGGAGGCCGCACCTCGGCCCGATGATGCATTTGGCTGTCTACCGGCTGATGCAATACACCCTCAGGGAGATGATCTGCCGGGAATACGGCCACGACAAGGCTTCCGACCTGCTGCGGACTGCCGGACTGCGTGCCGGCGAGGAGTTCTGCGCGAATATGCTGAACTGCAGCCAGGATTTCAACGGGTTTATTGCCGAACTGCAGGAAAAGCTGCGGGAGTTGGGGGTCGGTATCCTGCGGATCGAAAAGGCCGATCTGGAACAGATGAATTTCACCCTCACTGTTGGCGAGGACCTGGACTGTTCCGGGCTGCCGGTAACCGGAGCAGCGGTCTGCGAATACGACGAAGGTTTCATTGCCGGCGTGCTCGGCAGATACACCGGAAAAGCCTTTGCGGCCAAAGAGGTGGACTGCTGGGCAACCGGCGACCGAACCTGCCGTTTCAGCGTGACCCTTGCCGATCAGGTCGGTGACAATGGCAACTAGCGCCGACATCATCAAGCATTGCCGGGAGCGGATCGAGGCCCTGCTTTCCGGAGAGACACCTGACCCGATCGAGATCCCGGCTAAGATATCGCCTGAGGCAAGGGAGCTTTGTCACGCCTGCAACCGGCTGATAACCGCGCAGAAAGAGGCCGCCACCTTCCTTGCGGCCCTGGCCAACGGTAACCTGGAAGTGGAACCGCCGCCGCGAAACCTGCTCATCTCCCCTTTCAAGCAGCTCCATGCCAGCCTGCGCCACTTGGTCTGGCAGACGAGCCAGGTGGCAGCCGGCGATCTCGACCAGCATGTCGATTTCCTCGGCGAGCTTTCCACATCGTTCAACAAGATGATCGAATCGCTGAGGCAGAAACAAACCGTTGAGGAACTGCTCCGGTACCTGAGCAACCACGACCCGATGACAGGTTTATACAACCGGCTCTACTTCAATGAGGAGCTGGCCCGGCTCGACCGGAGCCGTCAGATCCCGTCCAGCATCATCATCGCTGACCTGAACGGCTTGAAGCAGGTCAACGACTCCCAGGGCCACGAGGCCGGCGACCTCCTGATCCTGGCCGCTGCCGAGATCATCCGCGCCGGGGTCAGGGCCGACGACGTGGCGGCCCGGATCGGTGGCGACGAATTTGCCGTCATCCTGCCGTTTACCCGCTACGATGAGGCCGAGACCGTACTGAAACGGATCAGGAAGAAGGAAGCGATTCAACGCAACCGGAGCGACCTGCAGGTCCACATGGCATACGGGCTCGCAACTGCCGAGCAGCAGGGGGAGATGGCCGCGGCGCTGAAACTAGCCGACAAGCGGATGTACGAGGAAAAATTCGCCGCCAGGAACAGCTCTTGCCGCTGCTCGGCAAACGGGGAGCACAAGGAAGAATGCCGCGACTGATCATCGACTCCATACCGGTCATTGCCCCGGACGGCACCAGCGTCCTGGAAGCGGCCGCAAGCATCGGCATCCGGATCCCCCACTTCTGCTGGCATCCGGCGCTCGGCAAGGCGGGCGCCTGCCGGGTCTGCGCCGTCAAACTGCTGGAAGGGCCGGTCAAGGGTATCCAGATGTCATGCATGCTCCCGGCGGCAGACGGGATGGTGGTCTCCACAACCGATAGCGAAGCAGTGGCCATGCGGCGCCATGTCATCGAGTGGCTGATGATCAACCACCCGCACGACTGCCCGGTCTGCGACGAAGGCGGGGAATGCCTCCTCCAGGATTTCACCATTGCCGGCGGCCACGGTATCAGGCGTTACGACGGCAGGAAACGGACCCACCGGAACCAGGATCTCGGCCCGCATATCGAGCACGAGATGAACCGCTGCATCCAGTGCTACCGCTGCGCCCGCTTCTACCAGGAGTTTGCCGGCGGAGACGACTTCGGGGTCATGGGGAGCGCGGCCAGGGTCTATTTCGGCCGGTTCCACGACGGCCCGCTCGAATCCCCCTTTTCCGGCAACCTGGTGGACATCTGCCCCACCGGTGTCTTCACCGACAAGACGGCCCGGTTCCGGGCTCGGTACTGGGACTACGACATGGCGCCGTCCATCTGCCCGCACTGCTCTCTTGGGTGCAATACCACGCCGGCGGCCCGGTACCGGGAGCTGCTGAAGATAATTGCCCGGAGAAACGACCAGGTCAACGGCTGGTTCATCTGCGATCGAGGGCGATTCGGCACCATCGGGGTCAACGATCCGGATCGGCCGCGGCTGCCTCTGGTGGACGGCCGGGAAGCGGCCTGGGACGAGGCGATCGACGACCTGCTGATCAGGATCAGGGAGTTCCGGGCCCTGAACGGTTCCGAAAGCATCGCACTGGCCGGTTCTTCCCGGATGACCCTGGAAGGAAACCTGCTGCTGATACAGCTTGCCGGAATCCTCGGTTGTTCGCTCAGCTTTTACGCCGGCGCAACGGAGCAGGCAGAGGCGATGGCGGCGGTAACGCTGTTGTCAGGGGAGCGTAGCGCCTCGATGAGCGACGTTGCGCAGAGCGACTGCATCGTCATTACCGGCTGCAACCTGCTCGAAGCCGGGCCGATGATGGCCCTGGCAGTGCGGCAGGGATGGCGCCGCGGGGCAAAGGTCTTCCTGGTCGATGCGCCATCGGACCAGTTGCCGTTTGAGTACACCAGTGCCGGGTCATTGGCCGAAATCCCGCTTGCCGCGGCGAAACAGCCGGTGATCATCTGCTCTGTAACCGGGGCAGATCGGATACTGCCGGTATTGGCGTCGGCTCCCGGCGCCAGGATTGCCGTGCTGTTTACCGGTCCCAACAGCTTTGCCACGGCGTTGCTGGCGCATGAGCACGGAACAGTTCCCCTGGAAGAGGCGATCAGCAGCGGCAGGGTCAATGGAATCATCTGCTTTGAGCCGGACTCGCCGGAGCAGCTCCCCGCTGATATCACGCTGCTGGCAACAGCCGACTGGCGCCCTTCTGCGGCCGTATCCCGGGCAGCGGTATTTCTTCCCGCAACTCCCTGGGTCGAGATGGACGGCACCTTTATCAACAACGAGGGGCGGTCGCAGCGGTTCCGGCGGGTAATGCGCCCCGGCCTGCCGGTCAAGGGGCTCGACCCGGCATTCCATCCTCCCCGGGTGCATAGCAGCGAGCCGCCCGGCGGCCTGCCCCGGCCAGGGGCCGATATCATCGCCGCCATAATTGGCCGGATTACGGGCGAGCCGGCGCCATCCCCCTATTCCGGCCGCTGGGAGCCCCTGGCCGATATCGACCCGGAAGGGCCTGGGATCAGGGTGCAGACCCTATGAGCATTATCTCCCTCGATATTGCCGTCATCCTGGCCAAGATCGCCCTGCTCCTGTTCGCGGTCCTGACCCTGGCAGCCTACCTGGTCTTTGCCGAGCGGAAGCTGCTCGCCTGGGTCCAGGATCGTAAAGGGCCGAACCGGGTCGGACCGCTCGGGCTGCTGCAGCCGCTGGCAGACCTGATCAAGCTGCTCACCAAGGAGGATTTCCGGCCGCTTGGGGCCGACAAGTGGATCTTCTACCTGGCGCCGGCCATGGCCGCCATCCCGGCGATCATGACCCTGGCAATAGTCCCGTTCGGCGCGCCGGTGACCATCATGGGATTTGAGGTGACGCTGCAGATCGTTGACCTGAACATCGGGCTGCTGGTCTTCCTGGCGCTCTCTTCGATCGCGGTCTACGGCGTGGCCCTCGGCGGCTGGGCCTCCAACTCGAAATACGCCCTGCTCGGGAGCATCCGGGGGCTGGCCCAGCTGATCTCCTACGAACTCTCCATGGGGCTCTCGCTGGTGCCGGTGGTAATGCTGGCCCGCTCCTTCAAGCTGTCGGAGATCGTCAATGCCCAGGAAGGCTGCTGGTTCATCGTCTACCAGCCACTCTCGTTCATCATCTTCCTGGTCAGCATCCTGGCTGAATGCAAGCGGATCCCGTTCGACATTCCGGAGGCCGAAGGGGAGCTGGTGGCCGGGTTCCATACCGAGTATTCCGGGATGAGGTTCGGGCTCTTCTTTGTGGGAGAGTACATCAACATCGTCGTGCTCGGCGGCCTGGCCGCAACCTTTTTCCTCGGCGGCTGGCACGGACCGCTCCTGCCGCCGCTGGTCTGGTTCTGGGGCAAGGTGTTCGCCTTCGCCTTTCTCTTCATCTGGATTCGTGGTACCATGCCGCGACTCCGCTACGACCAGCTGATGCATTTGGGCTGGAAAGTCCTGACCCCGCTGGCGCTGGTCAACATCCTGGTCACCGGCTGGTGGCTGGTCATGAGAGTGTGACCGGAACAACCAGGTGAGAAACAGGAAGTCGAGCAGGCAGTCAATAACCGGCCCTCTTTAAGAAGGAATAATCATGAATGAAACCGAACTATATAAGAGCATTGTCGATGGAATGTACGAGGGGGTCTATTTCGTCGACCAGAACCGGAAGATTACCTTCTGGAACAAGGGGGCGGAACGGATCACCGGCTTCAGCGCCCAAGAGGTCCTGGGCAGCTCATGTTCCGACAATATCCTGGTGCATATTGATGAATGCGGCAAGGGGCTCTGCATAATCAGCTGCCCTCTGATGGCCGCCATCCAGGAAAACTGCGGCCACAAGAATGACCAGGTGTTTCTTCATCACAAGAACGGGCAGCGGATTCCGGTGAGTATCAGCGTCTCGACTATCTGTGACGCTTCCGGCCAGCCGGTGGGGGCAGTGGAAGTCTTCTGGGAAAACCCCAGGCGCGATGTCGATGAGCAGTTGCTGGCAGACCTCAAGAAGGCGGCTCTCATTGACCAGTTGACCGGCCTCCCCAACCGCCGCTACCTGGAGATGATCCTTAAATCGAGCCTGGTGGAGTTTCGCGAAAATCAGATGAATTTCGGCCTGTTGTTTGCCGATGTGGACAATTTCAAGCAGTTCAACGATACCTACGGTCATGACCTGGGAGACAAGGTGCTGCAGCTTGTATCGAGGACACTTGAAGGAAACATGCGCCCCTATGATATGGCCGGACGCTGGGGTGGCGAGGAGTTTCTGATAGTGATCCGTTACGTGAATGAAGAACAGTTCCGGATGGTGGGAGAAAAGTTGCGGGTACTGGTGGAAAATTCCTATCTGCAGCACAACAGTGAGCAGGTGAAGGTGACCATGACCATGGGGGGGAGCAGGATCAGGACTGACGATACTATAGAGGCGCTATTGAAGCGGGTTGACAAGCTGCTTTATACAGGGAAGCAGACAGGCCGTAACCGGGTGGTCTTTGACTGATCCCTGAGACATATTTGGAGACTATATCCCTTCCGTACCGCTTTTCGCATTCGGATTTCGCCGGCGGCGGCGTCTCTTTCGCTTCCGTGGCAACGCCTCGGTTTCTCTCATGAGTTCGGGCGGCACCGGTACCGGCGCCTGCTGCTCTGCCTGAGCCGCCCACCAGTCTAGCTGTTTGCCGACCTCCTTTTTGTCGCCGCGGGTGACCCGGCAGTATTCGATGATGTCATTGAAATCATGACGACTGATGAACGTCTCGGGCCGGCGGCCGGGGATCTTTTTCAGGCGCATCTGCTGGCTGATGATGTCGCGAAGCGCCATTCCGACGCGGTTCGCGATCATAACGACCGGGCAGGTTTCGCCCATGAACTCCGCCACCGCGGCGTTAACGCTCTGCTGCCAGGGCGCGCCCTGCCTGCGAAAGCGCTCCGCCTTCTCATCGATGTACTCGCCGAAAATAAGCGCCAGGAGAAGCGGCTGGGAGACCTTGTCCCCCTGCTGGATGCGGGAATCGACATAGTCGAGCATTTCCCCGAACCGGGTGTGGGGAAAACCTTCGCTTTCGGCGCCGAGCCAGCTCGAAAAATCCGGAAAAAGCGCGGCAAAGAGCCCGGTCTGGCAGAGGAGATCGTAGCACTTCGCCCCCTCCCCCGAGAGGAGCAGCTTGAGCATCTCGTCGTAGAGACGCGGCGGCGCCGCCCTGACAATGGTAGCAGCGGCTGCGGCCAGCGCCTTCCGGGTATGCTCCTCGATGGTAAAACCGAGCTGGGCGGCAAACCGCACCGCCCGCAGCATCCGTACCGGGTCTTCCTGGAAGCGGACATCGGGATCGCCGATGGTGCGGATGATACCGGCGTTGAGATCGGCGAGGCCGCCGGTGTAATCGATGATCGAGAAATCGGCGATATTGTAGGAAAGCGAGTTTACGGTGAAGTCGCGGCGCAGGGCATCCTCTTCCGGGGTTCCATAGACATTGTCCCGCAGGATCATGCCATCATCGTCCCGCAGCATCCGGACGTGCCGCTGCCGGTGCTCCGGCTTGCCCGCTTCCAGCTGCTCGGGTTCGGGATCGTCCGGGGCCTGGGATCGAAAGGTCGCCACCTCGATGATCTCATCATGAAAGTGGATGTGCGCGAGACGGAACCGCCGCCCGACAAGACGGCAGTTGCGGAAGATCCTCTTCACCTCGTTGGGCGTGGCGTTGGTTACCACATCGAAATCCTTCGGCTCCCGTCCGAGCAGGAGGTCGCGCACGCAGCCGCCGACGAAATAACCGACAAAGCCGTTGTCCTTCAGGCGGTAGAGGACGCGCAGGGCGTTCGGGCTCATGAGCTTGCGGGAGATCCCGTGTTCCTGCCGGGCGATAATCACCGAGCTGTGCTGTTCTTTTTTCATCCGTTTACCACCAACCCTTTATTCCTTCACATGTCAAAGGTCTCGCTCCCGAAGGCGTTTCCCGAGTAATACGCGGTCATGAAATCCCGGTGGCGCTTTACGACCACGTAGGAAAGCCCTGTAGCAGCGGATGCCTGATCAAGAAGCTGATCATCGTTCATGCCCGGGTTTTTCTTCCGGCCGGCTGCGATGGCTATCATGACATTCAGTCCGGTGCCAAAGGTTTCACCATTGGGCCGAGACAGAAGAGGGCGATCCTCGACCTTGCCCGAAGCTGACGGAACGCCGATCCGGCTGTTGGATTCCTCGATCTGCTTGAGGGTGGGAGTGCCGAAATCAAGCCTCACCCTGCCGTTGTCGTACTTGGCTTCGGCAATTTTGCAGACCGGGCAATCAACGGATGGGGTCAGACTCAGGGCGATCTGCTTTGCCACAGGGAACTTTGCATTAATCACTCTGAGTATTGCAATAACCGCTGGTTTGATATCGCTGCGGTCGATGTCAAACCTTACGATACCGACGCCCTCGATACTCCTCCCGCCATCCGTAACCTTGACATTCCTCAACTCAAAGGGAAGATTCTCCCGCACTTTTCCGCTGGCGAACGGCGGCTCTTTTGCCGCGGATGATCGTGTTACAATCGCGCTTTTCTCTTCCGGCGCCGGTTCCAGCCAGAGGCCTATCCGCCAGGCAATAAGAAGGGAAACAAAAATCGTGATGGAACCGATTATGATTCGAGTAGTGATATTGTTCATCTCAAAATGCTCCACTCCTTGCCAAGGGCGCCTTCTCTGTCGACAAATGCCTTCCTGTCAATCTTAACGAACCGTTCCAAATACGCAAATTCGTTTAAATCATTTTTATCGGCTCCACTTTGTAATGCCCTGTATCGATGCGAGCCAACCAATCAACCTCGTCCTCCATGTTTCCCGCCCCTATCTGCCATACCGTGTATATAACGAGGTTTTGTGAATTTGCACTGCAGTAACATATCACTATTATTTAATTTTATAACATATCAATCTTTTGCTCGATGTCGCAATATTTCATACTTGTAAAACATATATAATATTGTTATTGTCACGCGCATCCGGAGAATAGGCCACAAGGGAATATTCGCCTCGCCACGCGGGAGACATCTTGCCATAAAGGAAAGGAGCACATGATGAAAAGGTTTTTTCTGTTTGCTGCCACAGCCGCCCTCCTGATCGGATCCGTCGCAACTGTTTTTGCAGGCAATTTCGGTACGGCCGGTGAGGCCAAAGCGATGCTCGAAAAGTCAGTCGCTGCCCTTAAAGCCAATAAAGCTGAGGCACTGGCAAAGTTCAGCAAAGGAGAAGGAGGGTTCAAGGACCGCGACCTCTATCCATTCTGCGGCGGACCTGATGGGATCTTCACTGCGCATCCTTCACTCGTGGGGAAAAGCCTCAAAGACCTGAAGGACAAGGCCGGCAAGCCCCTTGGCAAGGAGATCTACGCTGCCGCCAAGGAAGGAGCGATTGCAGAAGTTTCGTACATGTGGCCCCGCCCGGGAACGACCGAACCGGTACAAAAGCAGTCGTACGTCACCAAGGTTGGGGATCAGGTATGCGCAGTAGGGTATTACAAGTAGCGACCGGCCAACTTCCTCCGATACAGCGGTGAAGATAATAACGGGGTGTTTCCGTGCTTGCGGAAACACCCCGTTCTCTAAGGGCAAATACCTGAACTCAGACTTTAATTGGTATGATGTCCTTGTATTTCCGTCCGGCAGCACTTCATTTCATCATTTGCTATTTTCTACCACCGGAGTTGCAACCACCGGTGTTTCCGGTACCGGTTTCGGAAGCAAAACACATTCAGCAATTTCTTCAAGGGCGGTTTTATTGTCAACCGTCGTAAAATTAGGCCTGCCTACCAAAAAGCCCATAGATATTCCGCCTTTAACAAAATGCTCCTGCCCTGCTTTGATATCGACAGTTATTGTACTCTTTGATTCAGTTTTTCCCCACAATTCTAGCTCTCCAGGCTTTGCATAATAAAAGCAATATCCATTTCTGATTAAATCACATATCACTTCATCATTGGCAGCATGAACATCATAATGAATTGCACCACCCATTATTGAGTTCGGTCTATATACGTATACAACACCTTTGTCTTTTGGAATATCTGAAATTCTTTGAAAGGGTGTACCTGATGCTGCGCATGCTGCCAAGAAAAGAGTAGGAACGAGTAAGAGTAATTTATAAAATCTCATATAATCCTCCAATTAGTAGTTGATTTGTGTCAATAATGAGTTGTCATTATTCATCTGCATTTCTATGTTCTCTTTCAGGCTTGTTAGTGCCATTCGCCGTAATTCGGTTTTATCAACCCCCCCTAAGAATATACTACGAGGTTTTGAAACAATGACTTCGCTGACATAACTCTTTATAATTTTATTGGTTTTTTGTTAGCTCTAATTTACCAACAGCAATGACATCATCACCACCTGTAGGGGTTCCTAAAATGGTTGTTGGTATAAATGCTGTTAGTATCTCCACTTTTCCTGTCCCATCATATGAAACAGCATATTCATATCTGATGGTTATATCTGTGCCGCTTTTATGTACTACTGTTGCAGGTAGATAGCTAGGATTCCCTTCATAAACAACATTACCACTGACAATAATAGGATTAAGGTTGTTAGACAAAGAGACCTCGGGTTTGACGGTCACGTTTGCAGTACATGAAACCAATAACAGACTGATGACAAGAATAATTACCACTTTCAATACAAATGGGGTTGTCGGAGATTTTTTAAAAATTACCATGTCGGTAGTTTTACCTCCTTTCAAATCAAACAGAAATTTCACTAAGCCGCGCAACTCAACCTCCTTTTAGCAATTCCGCCGACAT
>NZ_BAZF01000010.1 GCF_000813145.1 Geobacter sp. OR-1
TGAAGGTTGCAGTTGTCAGACCCGTGAACGTGGCCGGTTTGGTCCCGATCGCCGTATCTGGCGGAGTCGTGTCCACCGTCCAGGTCCATGTGGCTGGGGTACTGACCTGCCCCTTGGCGTTTACCGACTTTACCGTAAAGGTGTGGGCTGCATCGGCAAGTCCGGCAAACTGGTACGGGCTGACACATTGCTCAATAGGATTACTGTCCAGCTGGCACTGGAAGGCAAAAGCATTGGTGCCGGAAAAAGCTACCTGACCTGAAGTCAGGTTGGTGGGGTTGGCCGGCTTTGCCGAAATAGTCACGGTTGGAGTGACAATGGCCGAGAGCAGTACGCTGTTGGAAGCTGCAGAAGCAGGCCCAGTGCCGAAGGCGTTTGTTGCGGTTACCGTGAACTTGTAGGCGACGACATTCGTCAAACCGGTCACAGAGATCGGGCTTGCTTTGCCGGTAGCGGTAACTCCGCCAGGGGATGAGGTGACGGTATAACCGGTGATTGGCGACCCCCCGATATTTGCAGGAGCAGAAAATGTAACCACAGCGGAAGCATTACCGACATAGGCTGTGCCAATGGTTGGCGCACCGGGAGGAGTAAGCGCTGCAGCCGGATCAAGGGTAAAACTAACCACCTGGACCAGGTCACTTGCGACAAGACTGCTGGTGCGGACCTCGGCTGTTACCGCGTAGGTCCCTGCAGGAGTATCTGCTGGCATCGCCCAGACATTGGCCGGTCCATACGCTTGCTTCTCTACTCCGTCAAGCAAGAAGCGGTATTCATAGTTGGATGATCCTGTTGCGGTGGCTGTGAAATTGACCACCGTTCCCGGAGCCTGGGGATTCGGCTTGTCATACACCAGAGTCAGGTTTGTCGGCGGGTCCAGCCTAATGTCGTAGGGAATGGTCCTGGTGGTGTCAGGGACTGCCGATGCAAAATCAGTACGCACATCAACTGTTACCGAATGCGCACCGAGAGGAGTACCTGCCGGTATCTCCCAGAATCTCGTCGCGCTGTAATCCTGGACCATCGCGCCATCAAAGGAGAATCGGTATTGGTAGGAACCGGTGCCGCCAACTCCCAAGGCATAAAATTTTACCGGCGCAGCATGAGGCGTCGGGAAGTAAGGGTCAAGGGTCACGTCGGTGGCGCCGCTCCATGCTGCAGAGACAACATCGGCGGTCGCCGGGACTGCGGATAGACCGTCATACCAAACCACAGAGCCGGTCAGCGCCCATGCGGCATTATCAATGTAGCGGTTATAGCCGGTAACACGATAAGTATAAGTGGCACCGGAAACAACAGTTGTGTCGTCGTAGGTCGGGGTGCCATTTGACAACATCGTCATCCGTCCCAGTTGCGTGAACGGGCCGGCGGCGCAGGCAGCAGCATTTCCATTGCACCGCTCGATAATAAACCCGAGAGTGGTATTGTAGGGCGGGTTAACCACTTTATAGGAGTTGTCTGCCCAGCTAAGGGTATTCTTCTGCGCTGCCGCAATCACTGAAAGGCCTGTCGGGTCAGCAGGCGGTGCCGTTGCCGTCCGGAAAATCATGGACCGCATCATATCCTGTTCCTCATGGCTCAGGATATGACAATGCCAGACATACTCAGCGCCAAAATTGAACAGGTTGTTCGTATCCGCCGGAATTTTGGCCTGACCGGTAAGCGGATCCAGATTCATGAAACCGTCTGCAGCGCCCGGCAAACCGGTGGTAGCCGCAGGAATAGCCGGCTGCAGCAACCGCAGACTGTCGGGGAGTGCAAAAGGAGGTTTCGGCGCCCTTGGTCTGAGGGCTACGATCGTGTCCTCCAAGGGGCTGACCCTGACAGTCTCCTTCCAGCCGAGCTCGTTTTCCCACGGCAGCCTGATAAAGCCGTCCCAACCAACCCGGTTGACTACCTGAACGTCAAACAGGTGAAAATGGATCGGATGGGTGTCGACCCCGTTATGGGTGATCTTCCAGAGCTGTGTCTTGCCGTCCTGTACCAGTTCAGTGGGAGGGTCCTGGTAGTTCTGCATGACGAAAATCTGATTAATATTGTTGGTATTGGGGAGTTCGACACCTAATTTCGCGCTCATCCGGCCGTATTCATCCCAAACCGCCCCCATTTCGTCATGGATTGCCTTGGGCTCCATCGGATAACCGAGCACCAGCTCTTTCGTACCGGTCGCATTATCAGCTATGGTCTCGAAAGATAAATTGTTATCGGATATTTTTGCGAGCCCCCAGTTGGGTGCGACACTTGGGAAAGTGGTATTGTAGGCCGAATCATAGGCAGTCTGCCCCACGATGACAGGTTCCTGAGATGCCTGGAATACGCCGGGGGTAGCAGTTGTCTTGAAGGCATCCTGCAGGACAGTTTCATTAAAAACAGCCGCAGGCGCAACATTGGCAACATTAATCTGCATAATGGTACGGGTATTCGGCCCCATGCCGGCCTTCGGGCCTGGATGGCCGCCGACAGCGGTCAGATCAGGTGCGCCGGTGTAATAGTCATTGGTAGGGACAAATGCCGGAAAGGCCGCAGGGGCGTCATTATAAAGAATGAGAGTCTGACCGGCATACTGGGAAAAGTCGATGATGACATCGGCACGCTCGGCAGGGCCGAGGATAACCGTGCCGTCGTTGACATTGCCAACATTAAACAGGGTCGGATCCAGAACGAAAGAGATCGGCTTGTTGTTTATAACAACCGGCTTCGGGAGAAATCCTCCCTCGTTGCCGATCTGTATCCATTTGGGGCCAGAGGTCGTAGGATCGGGAACCCCTCCTACCCTGCTGTCGGCAGCGGCATCCCAGTCAGGGTAGCCGGGATAAACAACAGCCGGAACCATCTTAACTTCCGTCTTGGCGGCGCAGGTCCCGTTGCAGAGGGGGTTCACGGCATTGGGATCAACGGTGGCATCCGCCTTGTACAGCTGCAGGTTTACGAAACGGTCATGGGAAGCATTCAGGATTCTTAAACGATATGCCTTGGGCTGTACTGAAAGCTTGGGGAATACGGTGCCGTTGACCATCATGGTATCAACAAACGCCTCCGCTACCCAGGAAGGGTTGGGGGATGCCGGCATAGTCGGCGGTTCCCAAGGAGAATCACACAACCCCCCGATGCCGCAGTCGTAATACGGGTTGGCCACCGGCAGGAACTTGATGCCGGTTGTAGGTGGCCAGAAAAACATGCCGTATACCCAGCGGCCCATCGGGTTGACACCGCCCAGATCGCTTGGGTTTTCCGCCGGCATATACACATGCGGCCACCAGAGGTCCCCGGTTTTAGGCACAGCATTGATCCGCTTCCGAGCTCCGGGCACATTGCTGCAGGTGGCATCGGTACAAGTGGCGGTAATATCCGCTCCGGAAGCATCATGCCATGTTACAGACTTTGCTCCGGTCCCCCAGACCCAGGTAGGGTCAAGGGTTTCGATTTGGGTGGCGTCAACAAAGGTCTTGTCCTGAATGACCAGGGGGATCTGATCGGCTGGAATCGTCCCGGCAGCGTAGACCCGGCCATTGACAGTGCCGCCGTTGACAAGAGCGGTCTCTATCGGATCCTGGATGAGGTAGCCGGCAGCCTCGCCGGCATAGACATTCAAGCGGGTGATCCCGTAGGAATGGTCGTGATAAAACATCAACCGGGCGCTCTGCTGGTTTGTATAGTAATAGGTGACTGCACCGGGGCCGGGGTTGTTGCTTGCACCGGGGCAGGCATTCAGTCCGGCGCAGGCAGGAACCACATTTCCCGAGCCATCGAACCACATGTCAGGCACGTACTGGACATTGTCGGCCTTAGGAAATGGCGTTACCTCGTTTAACGGAGTGACCCACTGGTGAGGGGTACCATCGCTGATCCAGGGGCTGAGTCCCCCATGCAGATGCAGCTCGGCGCGGTTCTGTGGGTAGTAGGCACACCCGGGGTTAAGGTTTCTCAGCGCGGGATCAGGGTTGCGGGGGTCCTTCACCGGATCACAGTCCGTACCGTTTGCATACTTTGGCCCCATACCGGATCCCATTACAGTGGTATCAACCGGGAGAAAGAAAGGCTCTACGGATTCAAGCGGCAGTTTGTTGACAAACTTGATCCTCACCGGCCGGTCTTTCTGGGCCACGATGACTGGACCGAGATAATGGATCGGCGCCGGGGCAACGTTATTGGCATTGCCAGCCTGGTTTGTGCCGTTGTTTACCTGAACATATCCTTGGAGCGTGGTATTGTTCGGCAGGTCAGGATGCATTTTTTCGGTATATCGCCGCAGTTCGATCTCGTAATAATCGGACCCTGAAAAGGTCATCTTGTCCGGTACGGCAACAGGTATGCACTGGCCGATCTCGTTAGGAGAAGTACAGCCAAGCGGCGCCAGACTGGTTACAAACTTACGCAATGGCGGGCTGAACTGCCAGTTGGAAGTGGCGCCGAAGACATCCGGGACCTGTATCCCATCAGGCTGCAGCGCCGGATTAACACTCCCCAGTCCGGGCGGGGTAAATGCCGAGACAGGCGGGGCTGCATCTGCTGTGGCAGTATATCCGGCCATACACGCCAGAACAAACAGGAAAATCGGGACAATTATTGAATGGCTGTACTTTTTCAAGGTTCGCCTCCTGATGGTATTCTTTGATTACTTGACCGGCTTTCCCATCTCTTCCAGCGAAGATCCAGGTGATAACTGAACACCCTTTTTCTTTGCGCCTATTTCAGCCTTCTTCTTTTTCATGGCATCCGCAGCGGCCTTTTTCTGTTCAATGGTTATCCGTTTTCTGGGTGCTGCTGCATGAGGATTCACGTTATCGGGATTCAATGTTTCGGCAAAAATTGCCTCTGCTGGAAACATAAATAATAGTCCCAGCAGCGAAATGGTTAAAATATACCCGCGTCTGTATGCGATCATATCTAGTATCCTTTCTCATGATTGTTAGAGGAACCGGGTTATGTATTCGTAGAATTATCCTGCCGTTTCAAACAATTATGAGCACAAAGCGGGCCAGCTGCCGCAATGGACCACAACATTTCGTTATTGTTGAGCATTTTGCAAACTACCAGAGAAATAATTGAGGAAACGGCTGTCGCCAAACTTTACAACGCTGTAAATAAATTCCCGATCGGGAGAGAGGAGAGAGCCCTGTGCCGGGGTATACCCGGCACAAAGCTTACGCAATGGAACGGAAACGCTGGAGGATCTGTGTGGTTAGAAAATTACCCAATCGCTTTTTTTAATCAGGTTTGCATTTGGTCCCTTGCCAAGCTGCACGATGTAGCACCCCTTGGAGGCATAGCGTTGTCCAGGCCCAAAGCTGTAACGCTCAAAATCCGGGAGATACTGATCAGGCATCATACTTATTACATCAAGAAGCGTATCCCGGTAATAATCGAGTTTGAGTTCCTTAAGACCTTGCAGGAAAATATGGATCATTGAAAAGGTTCGAGAGGCAATCCTTTTCTCATCCTTATGTTTCAGTTTCCCCAGCAGCAGGACGTCTCCATACCCCTCATAAACCTTCTCATCTTCCGGCATGCGAAATGGATAGGTAATATACACCTTGTCGCGCAACTTTTCGGGAATCTCCATGACCGCCTGGCCCAGGTACCGTGCTGAAACAAAATAATCAGGCCCTGACCCCCCCCTCATCTATACTGCTTAAGAGATTAACCACCTCAGGACCCGACCAGATTACGACGGCTGTGGGACGATACTGTTGAATCAGTCCCCTTAACGTGTCCGGCAGCAATTGCTTGTCTGGCGGCAGGGTTACCGTGTCAACAGTCCCGTTGCCGGCAGACTTCCAGGCATCGTTAAACCCTGCGGAAAAAGCGCTGCTCTCCCGGGAGGGCTGGACTATCTGGAGAACCTTGGCTCCGTTTTTCCCTGTAGTCCCCGCAAGAAAGCGGGCAGCAGTTTCCCCCTCCTGGTAGTACCCTTTGGAAGCATAGAACGTATACCAACTGGTCTCGGATATTACCGGCAGGTCGGTAATGGGGAACAGGCAAGGTATCTGCCGCTCTTCGCAAAAGTCGTGAACAGGCTGCCACTCCTGACCGGATATGCCGCCCAGTATTGCAAATACAGGATCTTTGCGATTGTATTCTTCCAGTTGAGCCCGCCAGGTCTCTGGAGCACCTTTCAGTTCCCAGGTCGCAATGTTAATATCCCGGAAAAACGCGGCGTCGAGCATGCGAAACATCTTGGCAAACTGAGGCAGCTTTTTCTGGGTTTTCGTCTGCCTGTTGATCGTAACCAGGGTTTCGAGAGAGGCCAGCAGGGCCTGGCGGTCTTCCGGAGTCACGTCATCGGTGACAATGGTGGCAAAATTAACGGTAGTTTCAGTTACCCCGGGAGAAAACGTCGACGAAAGTTGTTTCAGATAACTTCCAAGAATATGCATATCGTTGTCTTCAATCATATATCTCGGCATTATCGGAGAGAGCTCCCTGCCATCCGGGTTGACGCCGTATCGAATCGCATTGGCAAGGCTCTCGTCCGAATAGGCAGATCTTATCGGCGTGGCGGGTCTTGTTACCCCTCTTTTTTTGGATATTACATTCTTGATCTGATCCTTAAAAAGATACCGCGGGGCAAAAAGCGTTGCGCCATTGACAGGAGGAGACGTTATCTGCCCCTCCACCGACCCCAGGCCGCTACGAGTATGGCAGTTCGAACAGGAAAAGACCGTGCTGTCTATCCGCACATCGCCTCTGACATACCCCTGCAGAGGCGAACCATCAGGTAGCAAACCGTCGCGATATATATTTTCTCCGAGACGCTTGACCTCTGCGGGAGAAGGGGAAGAAATCCCGTTATCCCCGGCTCCCAAGGCAAACCCTTTTACCGGCGCCAGAATGAAGAGGCAGATTGCACAGACAACTCTTATCAGGAACAATGCGGTTTCATTTAAAGATAGTCTGTTCATTTGATCCCTGCCTTCTGGATCTCGGCCAAGAATTCCGAGGTGCTCATGATTCCGTAAACCCTTATCCATTTGTCAGCTTTGGGCGGATGGATCAGGGTCAAGGCATAATGCGACATTTTATTCGGTATATAGGCATTGAAGCCCCTCATTACAGCATCTATATCCCTTCGTGATCCAGTCAGAAAATCCCAGCCAGGCCTCGCTCCGTAGCGCTTCAGATATTCTTTCATAACCTTGGGTGTGTCGTTTTCCGGATCTATTGAAATAGATACCAGGTGGACCTTCTGCGAATCCGCACCCAACTTCTGCTGCAAATTGATATAACAGCTGGATAAAACAGGGCATATTGTCGTACAGGTCCCGAAGATAAAATCGAGAACCACTGGTTTATCCGACTCGACAAGGGATCTTAGACGAACTTTCCTGCCGTTCTGATCAAGGAGCGTTACATCCGGCAACGAATATCTTTCCATGCTCCGTTGATAGCCCGTTTTTTTCAGCCCTGACTTCGGTTGAAATGCCGGTAAGCACGGCCGGGATGATAAAGAAGAAGAGCAACGCCTTTAGCAGGGGTATTTTCATCACAATGAACTCCCAGGTTATTTAGTTGTGACAGCTTCAAACAACGACACAACATGAGCAGTTACTGTGCCATCCGGCACAAACGCAAAAACTTCCGTTATTCAAACAGATTAGGCGTAATACATGCTGATTGAAGGGTGTAAACTTTTTTGCTATTGTTAATTGTATCCCATGAAAACGGTGCCAGCAATGCCTCACGAAATTATCAGAGGCTTAGACAGGAATCATGTTGCTGAGTCAGTTCTGAGGCGCTTGTTGAGCGTTTGGCGCGTTATTCCCAGGAGATTGGCAGCAATTCCCTGGTTATTTTTTGACCGCTGCATTGCTTCGACAATCAGATAATTCTCAACTTCGTCAATTGTCGGGAAATGGCCGAACAGCTCTTCCAGAGGATTGATTCCGGAACCCTTTTGCACTGAAGCTGTTTTTTGCACCCTGGCAATACCAATGGCATTGCTGAAGCTCTCCATGGACAATACTCCGGAATTATGCCGGGCAACGGCATCATGAACCATTGCCTCAAGTTCACGGACATTGCCGGGAAATGCGTAGGTCTGTAACAGGGTAACCAGTTCCGGCGGGGGGTCGGCTTTTTCTTGCCGAAAGAGTTGGCAGCTTCTTCGAGAAAATGATTGAGCAACGGGGCAACATCTTCAGTTCGCTCCCGCAACGGCGGAATCACAAGGCGATGAGTGCACAGGCGGTAATAGAGATCCTTGCGAAAGCGCTTTTCATCGATCAATTTCTGCAGATCGTGATTTGTGGCGAGCAAAACCCGGGCGCTGCTAATGCATGGGTCATCCGAACCTACAGGGTAATATTCCTTTTCCTGCAGCAGCCTCAGTAGTTTGATCTGGGACGAATCATTCAAATCACCGATCTCGTCAAGAAACAGGGTTCCGGAAGCCGCCTTGGCGACCAGCCCCTCCCGGGGGCGTTCGGCACCGGTAAATGCCCCTTTTTTGTGCCCGAAAAGCGTATCGGCAAAAACCGTGTCATCAAGTCCGGCAACGTTCACCGCAACAAAGTCGCCGGTGCATCCGCTAAGCGTATGGAGGGCCTTGGCAACCAGTTCCTTGCCCACTCCGGTCTCGCCGCATATCAAAATCGGCTGCCGAGACGGCGCAATGACCTCCATATATTTGAAAAGTGTATGCATCTTGTTACTGGTGGAAACAATGGGACTGAAGGCCTCGGCATGATCCAGTTTCTCTGAGAAGAAGCGCTCTCGCAACGTATCAAGCTCTCTGCAGATTGCCCGATGCTCAATTGCCCTGCGAATTGTTGCCACCAACCGTTCCGTTTCCACCGGCTTGACAAGGAAATCAAATGCCCCTCTTTTCATGCAGCTGACGGCAGTCTCGGTCTCGTCAACGGCCGTCATCACAATCACAGGGATAAACGGGTACTCGTTGACTATTTCCGGGAGCAGGTCAATACCGCTCAGTTTTGGCATATAAAGGTCCAGCACGATTACGGCAACCTCGTTAGACTGCAGATAGTCCATGACATCGGTACTGTTGCTTATGGCAAAGACGTTTCTGAACCCTCTGCTAGCCAGCAGGAGCTGTGAAGCCTTAAGCAGCCTTAACTCGTCATCAACCAGCAAAATAGGGATATCGTTCATCAACATAACCTCTTGAATATCAATAGTTCCGATTATTCGTCCTCAACTACCGGCAGATACACCGAAACGGTTGTACCCTCTCCCGGGCGACTATCCACCTCGATTTTCCCCTGATGCGCCATTACTATCGAACGGGTGATGGAAAGGCCAAGGCCAGTCCCACCGGTATCGAGCCTGGTTGTAAAAAACGGCTCCATGATCCGTTCCTGAACCCCCTCCTGTATTCCACTCCCCGCATCCGAGACGGTCAGACAAACCATACCTTTTTCGTCAGAGTACGAAGTCGTGACCGACACCTCCTGCTCTTTGCTGGTAAGCGCCTGCAGGGCATTCATGATCAGGTTGATAACCACTTGCTCCAATTGATGGGAATTGCCCAATATGGCAGGGAGAGACTCGCCCTGTCTAATGATAAAATTGTCGGTATATTTTCGCACATGATGCGTCAGAAGAAGCATTGAAGAACTTATAACACGGTTCAAATCAAGGAGCTCATTGGTTTCCTGCCCCTGCCGCGAGTAGTTTTTCAATTCACCGATTATTGTCTTGATCCGTCGCGACCCGTCATTAATGGCGGAGATCATCTCAGGCAACGCCCCTTCCAGCCTCGAATACGGCAGTCCGCCAAGGATGAAGTCACCGCGAGCCTGTTCCTCCGCTCTCAGTATCGGCTCCAGATCCCGCCATATTTTATCAAGCATCTGGGCATTGGCCATGATGTAATTGTTCGGATTATTGATCTCATGGGCAATCCCTGCGACAAGAAGCCCAAGGGACGCCATTTTATTGGTATGAATCAGCTGGGACTGAATTGAGCGCGCCTCCTCCTCCATCCGCAATCTTTGGGTAATGTCCCGCAACGAGCAGAATATGGCATCATGCCCCTGCAGCTTGATCACCTTGGCCCTGACAGAGACATGAATTTCCTCACCATCACTGCAAAGATTAACAACATGGCCCAGTTGACAGGTTTGCTCATCTTTAAGCATGCACACTGCATGAATGAATCCTTGATAATCTGCTTCGGATTTGAATACGTTGAAACCCATACCGATCAATTGTTCTCTTGAGTAACCGTAAAGCTTCTCAGTGGTTGTATTTACATCGATGATCGCACAGCTGCCGGGAGCAAAGAGCACGATGGCATCTTCCGTCTGTTCAAATATACTGCGAAACCGCTCTTCACTCTCTTGTAGCTCCTTTTCAGTCTTCTTCCGCTCATTAATATCGATAATGATCCCCATATAGCCAGTTATCGAGTCATCTTCCCCCTTGAGAGCCGAAGCGCTGCCCAACACCCAGTTGTCGTTACCTTCCGGCGTCCGGAAACGGTATTCGAGCAGAAAAGGGGTGTGCCCCTCGACGGAGCCATACCATTCGTGTGCAATCAACACGGCATCCTCCGGGTGAAGCGCAGTTGCCCACCCTCTGCCGAAAGCCTTTTCGGGAGATATCCCCGCAATCTGACACCACTTCTTATTGACAAATATGCAGTCGCCGTTTGCGTTGGTTTCGAATATCCCCACCGGAGCGTTATCCGCAAGATTTCGGAACCGGGCCTCGCTTTTCTTCAGTTCATGTTCAGCATTCTTGGCCTGGGTCATGTCTCTAATTATCAATACGGTTACCTTGCGGGCGTCGAATTTTGCCTTGCTTGCGGACACGGAAAGCGGGATTTTACTACCGTCCCTGCGGGTTCCGAAGCAGTCGAGATGCTCTACAACATTCTCGATGTCGGAGATCTTTTCAACAGGCTCGGTCGGCATGAAGCAGTCAGCCGGGAAATCGATGACCTCATTAACCGGCCTCCCCACAAGCGTGTCGGCAGATACACCGAAGATGCTTTCTGCCATCGGATTGCAGGAAGTGACGCACCTTTTATCGTCAAGGATAATTATCGCATCCACCATCTGCGAAAAAAGATGCTGGAATTGCGCTTTGGTAACGAGCGCGGATGTCTGTAAAGGCCTGAAAACAAGCCACCAGATGAATGGCGCGCTAAAACATATCAAAATTACCGTGTCGGCAATAATCGATGCCAGCGCAGAGTTGCACGGCAAAATACCGGGTATGATCCGATCGGCTGCCAACTCCGCAACAAAAACAATCAAGAGCAGCACGACTGCCTTTGCCGCTAACACGCCCCGCACTGTTTTATTATTATCCGACATGGACATAGAGTTAATGCTCCGGATCTTATCAGGGTCAATATCCTTGACAATTGCTGTTATTTTTACAAGGGTCCGGAAAGACCTATCCGGATTGTTATGAACAAAGCACCCTGTTTGACATTTTCAGTAGCGCGCCGTTACTCTTACCGCCTCACCATCACTCCATACAAATTGCGAATCCAGTGAGCAATTCCTCTTTTGGCATCAGTTGTGCTCGACTTCTGACAAGATTGGTTATATTTGACTCTAATAAAATATTCGCATACTGCAAGCCACCAGCAAAATAATAGTCGCGGGCTGAACGAATCAGCCCCCTGAGGCAGGAACACCATGGATCAGCCATCAATATTTTCCTCGACACTCGGATTGTCCAGTTTCTGGAAGATAACCAGGATTGAAGTTGCCGCGGGCCACCGCAGACTGGACATATACCTCAGCTGCAATCAATCCGGCTCAATACAATGTCAGGCCTGCAACCGTAAAGTTCCGGTTTGCGGGTCGACGAAACAGACATGGTATCATAATGATTTTTTCAGCAAGGAAGCCTATCTCCATGCCGTAGTTCCGGTGACAAGATGCGACTTGCCCTGCGGATGCAATGAATTGACTGTGCCGTGGTCCCACGCCGGTTCCAAATTCGTTCTCATAAATAATGAGTTGTCGCCCGCATGTGCCGCCTGCACCTATGTGGGCTCATCGCGGTTAAAACTCCAGCAGGACCAGACGCCGGCACATTACAAGCTTTTCCAGTCGATTTGATACTACCGGATGATATGATACTCTTTGGAGGACGTTACCAACGATGAGAGAGTTCACATATGACACGATATATAATGGTTCTTGTTGCTGCGTTAATTTTGCCGCAACTAACGCTGCCGCCATCCTTGCTGGCTGCCGGTATCATTCCCAGTCCCACTGGCAAAGACAAATGCCCGGTATGCGGGATGTTTGTCGGCAGTTACCAGAACTGGCTCACTGTGATTCGCCTGAAAAATGGCCGTATAGCCTATTTCGACGGGCCAAAGGACATGTTCACCTATTACCTGAAGCCGGATAAGTATGTTCCTTCGCTAACCCAATCCGCAATCAACGAGATTTGGGTCAAGGATTACTATTCCATGAAGCCGATCGAAGCCCGCAAGGCTTATTTTGTGGCCGGCAGCGATGTCATGGGGCCAATGGGCAAGGAGCTGGTCCCCATGGCGAAAAGTTCCGATACCCAGGAGTTCATGGCTGATCACAAAGGGAAAAAGATCTACCGGTTCAGTGAAATCACTCCGGCAGTGCTTAAATCTCTTGAATAACCCTCTGCCAATGAGTAAATCAACGCTATTCATAATTTTTTCCGCATTATGCTCACTGGTTAGCGTTATTTTTTGTTTCATGCTGAATGCAGCAAAGAACAAGCAGAGGCCCGGCGCAGATTCCGCTCCGAGCTGGTTAAAGAATTGCGCTTGACCGATCTGTGCCTCTTCACCGAGGCGCGGTACACAAGGCACCTGTCCATGGCAGATATTCATTCGGCATTCCAGGACCATCCGTCGGCTCTGGAGCATTTCCCATCCGGTGCGTTGACAAGACCGGCCGCAACTTTCCGGACACGATGATTACCTCTCTCTATCGGCACAAAAACATCCTTGAGTTCGCTCTTTCTTCTATTTTGAGGAGAAAGGCCAAAAAACCTTTCCCTTGTGGCGCTCTACACACTGGTCATCTTTGTCCTGGCGTCGCTGATCTTCTTCGTCCATGCCATAAAACGGGAATCTACCACCATCCTTCGCGAAGCACCCGAGATGGTCGTTCAGCGCCAGTTAGCGGGCAGGCACGAACTGATCCCCATTGATTACATCGAAAAAATACGCTCCATTCGCGGCGTGGATAAGGTAGAGGCCCGTTTGTGGGGATATTATTACGATCCGGTTTTTGGCGCCAATTTTACTGTTATGGTGCCTGAAACGAAACAATTGGCACCTGGCAGAATAATCCTCGGTCGCGGGGTAGCCAGGACCCAACGGATTTCCACCGGTGATATGGTCACGTTCAGAGGCGCTACCAAGGCCTCGCTGCTCATGACGGTTCAGGAGGTCCTCGACTATCAATCCGAGCTGGTGACATCAGACCTGGTCCTGGTATCAAGGAGCGATTTCCAGGAGCTGTTTAACCTGCCGCAAGGTCATGCAACCGATCTTGCGGTTACCGTCGCCAATCCGGACGAATTGGCGACCATTGCGGCAAAGATTGCAGACCGGCTTCCGGATACGAGACCTATCTTAAGAAGCGAAATCTTGAGAACCTATGAATCGCTATTCGACTGGCGGGGCGGGATGATGACCGTGATCCTGTTCTCGGCAATACTGTCATTCGTCATCTTTGCCTGGGACAAGGCTTCGGGTCTTTCAGCAGATGAGCGTCGGGAGATCGGCATACTGAAATCGATCGGCTGGGAAACGTCGGATGTCCTGCTGCTGAAATTTTGGGAGGGGATGGCCGTGTCCTTAACTGCCTTTCTTCTGGGTACCAACCTGGCTTACGGCCATGTCTTCTTCTTTTCCGCGCCGCTATTCGAACCGGCGCTCAAGGGGTGGTCAGTCCTGTATCCCGAATTCCGGCTCGAGCCGGCCATAGATTTCCTGCAGCTCGCCATCCTCTTCTTTCTCTCGGTATTCCCTTATACGGCCGCAACCATACTCCCATCCTGGATGGCAGCGACTGTTGACCCCGATGCCGCGATGAGGACGTAAAGATGATCAGGCTTGCCAATGTCGTTAAAACTTTCAATAGTGGGAAACCCAACCAGTTCACAGCGGTCGACGACGTCAGCATCGAGATCCGCCCGCTGAACCTGACCGTGCTCAAAGGGCCAAGCGGCTCGGGCAAGACCACGCTGTTGTCGCTCATCGGCTGCATGGTCCGGCCCAGCTCCGGAAGAATCTTCCTGCACGGCATAGAGACCCGATTTGCGCGCCACAATGAATCCGCTGGTTCATTTGAAATCACCAGCCTGCCGGAACGCTTTCTGAATGAGATTCGGAGATCGACCTTTGGTTTCATATTTCAACAGTTCAACCTGATCAAAGGGATTTCGGTACTGGAGAACATCATGCTCCCGGCATACCCTACCGGCGAAAACCACACGGCATTGCATCAAAGGGGAATGGGACTGCTGGAGCGGTTCGACATCAAGAGACATGCGCCATCAAAGGTAGAGTGGCTCTCAGGCGGGGAACTTCAGCGAGTGGCCATTGCCAGGGCCTTGATAAATAACCCCTCGATACTGGTTGCCGACGAGCCGACTGCGCACCTGGACAGCAGGCTGTCGCACGAGTTCATGAAGATAGTCTCCGAATTGAAGAGCAAAGGGAAGACCATCCTGATCGCGAGTCACGATCCGATAGTCTATGATTCCGAAATAGCCGATACCGTAGTTGAAATGAGAGACGGCCGGATCACCGGCCGCGGACATGAGGAATGATTTACCATCCGGCGATCCTTTCCCTGCTGACAGCCTCGACGATAATCAGCATGATGGTGTTGTTTGCGGGGTGGAAAGGGCTCCTGATTTTACGCTGCTGGGACCTTAAGAGCGGCAGTGAGTTGCAGCTGCAGATGGAGCGGTCGACCTATCTGGTCTCAACCATTCTCGCCTACATTCTTTTTTTTCACCTAATTTCCCTGTTTCTGTACATTTTTACTGCAGACGACCTGCACAGCATGTTTGTCGGAGCCATGTGCGCCGCCGGCTCGTTGAATGCAAACCGATTCGGCTATCCGGTGCTGATGCTGAAAATCGTCACCTGCATCTGCGCCGGGGTCTGGCTGATCATCAACCATGCAGATTCCCAGGGATACGACTATCCGCTGATAAAACCCAAATACGCTTTTCTTCTGGTGTTGGTCCCGTTGATAATCGGGGAAACATCTCTGCAGTTTCTGTACTTTGCCGGGCTCAAGCCCCAGGTGATCACTTCGTGCTGCGGCAGTCTGTTCAGCGCCGGCGCCGGCACCCTGTCGTCCGACCTCGCGGCATTGCCGAGGGTGCCGATGGAAGCGGCCCTGGTTGCGGTATTAGCCATTACTTGTCTGGGGGGGATTCTGTTCCTGAAAACCGGGAAAGGCGGGTATTTCTTTGCAGCAGCAAGCACGCTGCTGTTTTTTATTGCCATGGCAGCGCTGGTCTCGTTCATCAGCATCTATGTCTATGAACTGCCGACACACCATTGCCCCTTCTGCATCCTCCATAGGGAGTACGGCTATGTCGGCTACCCGCTCTATGCAGCGCTTTTGGGAGCCGGAATTGCCGGGATGGGGGCCGGCGCTCTGATGCCCGCACGCCAACAGGCAAGCATGGCAAACGTAGTCCCGGGCATCCAGCGAAAGCTTGTCGCTACATCAGTGGCGCTTTATCTGCTGTTCGGCCTGGTAACTGCTTATCTTATTGCGACCTCGGCATTGAAGTTCTGACCTATTGGCCGCCAAACCTGACCCGAACAAACCTTCTCTTGCCCACCTGCAGGATATACTCGCCCGAACAGGCAAGCTCGGAATTGTCGTCCGACACCTTTTCGCCGTTCACTTTGACCCCCCCCTGCTGGATGGCCCGGCGCCCTTCGCCGTTGGAGGCCACAACTCCTGCCTTTGCCAGTATCTTGCAGAGCAGCATGGTCGAACCTTCCGCAGCGATATCGGCCTCGGGCATCTCGTCCGGGGTCTGGTTGTCGCGGAACCGCTTCACGAAGTTCTCTTCGGCCTGACCAGCGGCAGCAGCACCGTGATACCTGGCAACAATCTCCCGGCCGAGCTGCTTCTTGGCATCCATCGGGTGAATCTCATGGGCCTTGATCCCTTTGCGCAGCTTGTCGATCTCTGCCAGCGAGAGGTCTGAAAGCAGCTCATAGTACCTGAGCATCAGTTCGTCGGAGATGGACATGATCTTGCCGAAGATCTCATCTGCCGGGTCGTTGATGCCGATGTAATTGCCGAGTGATTTGGACATCTTGTTGACGCCGTCAAGTCCTTCCAGGAGCGGCATGGTGATCACCGACTGCGGCCGCTGGCCGAACTCGCGCTGCAGCTCCCGTCCGACCAGCAGGTTGAACTTCTGATCCGTCCCCCCCAGCTCGACATCGGCCTTCATGGCCACCGAGTCATACCCCTGGATCAGCGGGTAGAGAAACTCGTGGATGCTGATCGGCATCTGGCTCGCATACCGCTTGCCGAAATCATCCCGTTCCAGCATCCTGGCCACGGTATATTTAGCCGCCAGTTGGATCATCTCGGTGGCGTTCATGGCTGCCAGCCACTCGGAGTTGAAAACAACCTTGGTCTTTAGCGGGTCAAGGATCTTAAACACCTGCTCCTTGTAGGTCTCAGCATTGCGCAGCACATCCTCGCGGGTTAACGCCTTTCTGGTCTCCGACTTTCCGGTCGGATCGCCAATCATACCGGTGAAGTCGCCGATCAGGAAGTTGACCTCATGGCCGAGTTGCTGGAACTGCCTCATCTTGTGCAGCAGCACCGTATGGCCGAGATGAAGGTCAGGAGCGGTCGGATCGAAACCGGCTTTGATCTTTAACGGCACCCCAGTGTCGATCGACTTCTGGAGCTTTTCCTCAAGCTCCTTTTCCAGCAGGATCTCAACCGCGCCGCGTTTTATCAACTCCATCTGTTCAGCAACAGAACCGGTCATTGTAACCCCCAAAACGTATTCTTGCTCAACCGCAGGCGATATTGACCCGCTCTATGGTCAATGCCTTGCCGGTACTCTCATCTACACCGATAACCACCCCATTGAGGCGGATATCCTTCTTGGCGACCTCGAACTTGGACGGCCGTTGGGTAAGAAACTTTTCGATCGGCTCCTCCTTGCGAACACCGATTACCGAATCAAAGGCGCCGGTCATCCCGGCATCGGTGAGATACGCCGTCCCGGCCGGCAGGATCCGTTCATCAGCGGTCTGCACATGGGTGTGGGTGCCGATCACGGCAGATGCCCTGCCGTCAAGATACCACCCCAACGCCGTCTTTTCCGAAGTTGCCTCGGCATGGAAATCAACGAAAATAATATCGGTCTCCTGCTTAAGCTTCTCGATCTCACTGTCGGCAGTCCGGAACGGGCATTCCAGGTAGTTCATGAACACCCGACCTTCAAGGTTCAACACCCCAACCTTGACCCCGCCAGCGGTCCTGACAACTGCGCTACCCTGTCCCGGCGTACCGGGGGGATAGTTGGCAGGCCGCACCAGACGTTGCTCCCTGGTTATGTACTCCAGGGCATCCTTCTTATCCCAGATATGGTTGCCGCTGGTAAAGAACTGCACCCCGTACTCGAACAGTTCTTTGGCAGTCTCCACGGTCAGACCGAACCCTCCGGCAGCATTTTCGCCATTGGCGATAACCAGGTCGACCCGGTAGCGGTCCACCAGGCGATGCAGCTCGCGTGCAATCGCCTGGCGCCCCGGTTTACCGACGATGTCGCCTATGAAGAGGATATTAACGGGCATACTCGACGGCGCGTGTTTCCCTGATTACGTGTACCTTGATTTGCCCCGGATAGGTCATCTCTGCCTCGATCTTCTTGGCCACATCTTTTGCCAGCACCACCGCCTGCTCGTCGCTTACCTGGTCGCTGGAGACCATGACCCTGATCTCTCTGCCGGCCTGGATCGCAAACGAGTTGGTAACGCCGTTGAACGACGTGGCGATCCGCTCCAGGTCTTCCAGGCGCTTCACATAAGTCTCCATCATCTCGCGTCGAGCCCCCGGACGCGCTCCGGAAAGGGCGTCGGCCGCCTGCACGAGCACGGCGAGAATAGAGTTCGGCTTTTCGTCCTCATGGTGCGCCATTATGGCATGCACGATTTTAGGGGATTCGCCGTACTTGCGGGCTATCTCAGCACCGATTACCGCATGGGACCCCTCGATCTCGTGGTCTACCGCCTTGCCCAGGTCGTGGAGCAATCCGGCGCGCTTGGCCTGCTTGACGTTTATTCCGAGTTCCGCTGCCATGATGCCGCAGAGGAAGGCGACCTCCAGAGAGTGCAGGTAGACATTCTGGCTGTAGGAGGTCCGGTAACGCAATCTGCCGATGAGCTTGAGTATTTCGGGATGAATTCCGTGGACGCCGAGATCGAAGGCCGCCTGGTCCCCGGCTTCCTTGATCGCCTGCTCCACTTCGGCCTCGGCCTTGGACACAACCTCCTCGATCCTGCCGGGATGAATCCTGCCGTCGCCGATCAGTTTTTCCAGGGCGATCTTGGCAACCTCGCGCCGGACCGGGTTGAACCCTGAAAGTATAACCGCTTCCGGCGTGTCGTCGATGATCAGATCGATCCCGGTTGCAGCCTCAAGCGCTCTGATATTGCGCCCCTCGCGGCCGATGATCCGCCCCTTCATCTCGTCCGAAGGCAGTGCCACCACGGAAACGGTCCGTTCGGCCACATACTCGCCGGCATACCTCTGGATCGCCAAGGCCATGATCTCCTTGGATTTCTTGTCTGCCGTTTCCCGGGCCTCTTCTTCTATCGCCTTGATCCGTTTGGCGGCATCCATCTTTGCTTCGTTTTCCATCTCTTCCATCAGGATCTTTTTTGCCTCGGCCGCAGTCATTCCGGAAATAGTCTCGAGTTTGTTCCTCTGCTCTTCGATGATCTGGGCGACCTTTTCCTCTTTCTGCTGGAGAGCCTGGTCTCGGCTGGAAATTGACTGCTCGCGCTTGATAAGCTCGGCATCACGCTGATCAAAAAGATTCATCTTTTTGTCCAGGTTTTCCTCTTTCTGCTGCAACCTTTTCTCAAGAGCCTGCAGGTCCTTCTTCTTCTCCTTTGCCTCCTGCTCCGCCTCGGCTTTTGCCTGCAACACGGCGTCCTTGGCCTTAAGCGAGGCCTCTTTGACGATCGTGTCTGCCTCTCTGCGGGCATTTTCGACCAGCTTAACAGCATCCTCAGCTACAGGCTCTTTTTCAGCCTTTTTGCCGCGCAACATAGTAGCGATGACAACACCGCCCACGATTGCGACAACAGCAACTATAACCAGTACGACGATTGATACTTGCAATGTCCAGTTCCTCCTTTATGTGAATTGACCGGCACAGTGAACCACCCTCCGGTCGGTTATAACCATATCCATCTGAACGTCATGGGGAGCAGCAGGTATTGCCTCTACTAACTGAAAATCGTAGCAGATCCCTGCCATTCGCCCTTTTCCTTCCAAGGCATGAAGGGCCTTATCGTAATACCCCTTGCCATAGCCAACCCTTCGGCATGACAGATCGAACGCAACACCAGGAACCAGGAAAAAATCGATATCCAAAGGTTGGTACAGTTCGCATTCTCCTGACGGTTCGGGAATTCCGAACTTCCCCGGGATCAGCTCCGCAGTATCCGAGACCCGCCGGAACTCCAGGCCGCTCTCCCCCACAACCGGAAACAGCACCTGTTTCCCTGATCTGATTGCCTCAGACACGAGCAGGGATGTGGCAACCTCGTTGTGTACCGGCGCATACAGGGCCACAACTCCGGCGGCAACGAACTCCGAAAGTCCAAGGCAGAGTTTCTGGGCAGCAAGCCCCAGAACAAGCCGCTCCGGTTCAGGAAGGCGCCGGCGCTGTTCCAGCATTGTGCGCCTAAGATTATGCTTGGGCATGATGGCCCCTGAATTGCCGGCCTACGGAAATACAATTGGAATAGGCCGGGCTATTGCCTGTAATTAAACAGGTTAAAACTGCCGGCTCTCGGGGAAAGGCTGAGTATGGAAAGGAGGTTACGGAGTTGCCTTTTCAGGCACCGCCCTTGATAAAGACTCTGTCGGACGCTATCCAGTTAGTGCTGGTCTGACTCCTGGCATAATTAATAGTGGGCTTGCGGCCACCTATCAGTGAAACAGGGGCGGTAACGGCTGCAAAAACCGGTGCCCCTGCTGAAACTGACTTAATAATCCAATCCATTTTACTCATATATAAAATCTCCCGTGAGAGACCGTTAAGCTTACAACTGACTGCCATCCATCCTGCGGATCAAACCGGCAAGCCGTTCCGAACTTTCCTGCTCCCTGCGGCTCCAGTCATCCTTAAGCGACAGATACTCGCCGGCAAGATTAAGAAGGGCAAGGCTTACAACAGCCTGGATATCTCCGACAGCCACACCTTTGGCAACCCCATTCAGCCGGGCATTCAAAAACTGTTCAATCTCGGCGACCTTTTCCGGAGATGCCGGGCTTTTGACAACAAACTCCCGACCCATTATGGTCACTCGATGCGAAAGAACCTGAGACATCAGATATTCTCAAGCTTTTTCAGGAGTCCGTCCACACGGGACCTGACCGTATCGCGATCCGATTTAAGCTTGGCATTCTCTTCGGCAAGCCGGAGATTTTCCATTTTCATCGAGGCATAGCTTTCCAGCAGAACCTCGATTCGCCCTTCCAGAGCCAAGATAAGCTCATTATCCACGACAGACCCCTTAACGGGTTTTGATTCTAACGAACAACCCCGCAAAAGTCAAGGCGTCTCTTATAGTTATCTTAATCAAACAACGCTGAAACAAACTGCTCCGGTTCAAAAGGACGGAGGTCCTCGGCCTGCTCGCCGATGCCGATGAACCGGATCGGCAGCTGGAACTCGTTGCTTACTGCCACAACTATGCCGCCTTTTGCAGTGCCGTCAAGCTTTGTCAGCACAACACCGGACACCTCCGCCGCCTCCTTGAAGAGCCGGGCCTGCGACATCGCATTCTGCCCGGTCGCGGCATCGAGTACGAGCAGGGTCTCGTGGGGAGCACCGGCAACCTCCCGGCCCATTACCCTTCGGATCTTCTTCATCTCTTCCATCAGGTTGACCTTGGTGTGCAGCCGGCCGGCAGTATCCACGATAAGGATGTCGCAGCCACGGGCAACGGCAGCCTTGCAACCGTCAAACACCACGGCAGACGGGTCGGCACCGGCCTGGTGGCGGATTACATCCACCCCGGCACGCCTGCCCCACTCTTCCAGCTGCTCGGCAGCCGCGGCCCGAAAGGTGTCGCCGGCAGCAAGCAGCACCTTTTTCCCGTCGGCAACATACCGGCTGGCCAGTTTGCCGATGGTCGTCGTCTTGCCGACCCCGTTGACCCCGATGACCATGATAACGAATGGTTTGACAGCCGTTACCTCCAATGGTGCGGAATATTTTTCCAGCCTGGACCGGATCTCCTCCTGCAACGCCTTTTTCAGGGCCGCGCCATCCTGCAACTCGTTCCGGCCAAGCTTGACCTCCAGGGTACGGATCAGTTCCACGGTGGTCGGGACACCGATATCTGCTGTGATCAGGATCTCCTCGAGTTCCTCAAGGGTATCGGCATCAATCTCCTTTTTGCCGAGCAGCAGGGTGTCGATCCGCGCCACCAAGCCTTCATGAGTGCGGGCAAGCCCCTGCTTCAGCCGTTGAAACAGGCTCGGCTTGGGCTGGGGCTCCTGAATGGCGGCAGTTGCAGCCACCCCACTTACCGGGGCAGATACAGGCTCCTCCTGGACCACGCTTTTACTCGGCTCATCCGCTACAAGCTCCGGCGCTGCTTCAGCGCCGGTCAGTTTACCCCACAACCCCTTGAAAAATCCCTTGTTTTCCTCCGACATCTCAGCATATCTCCTTCTTGAGCCGATCCACCGCCAGCCTGGCCATCCGTTGCGCCAATGCCGGTAACGACGAACGAGCCATCGTCATGACCAGAAAATAGTCAGGCCCCACCGGGGCAACCAGGTGGCGCTGGCTGCCGGCAGCTATCATCAGGTCTTCAACCTCTCCGACCGGCAGAGCATCATGAAGTTCACGCAGGCGGTTCAGGATTATCCCCTTGTGAGCGCCGATCACTTTCATCTCAAACTCGTCGAAATGGCAGTACTGCTCCACCGCCTCCCCTTCCCAGTCCGCCAGAATGGCGCCGGTGGCACCGGGCACGGCATCGACAAGCTCCTGCAGTATTGTTTTGAAAGGCACTTAATAGTACCCCCGCAATAAAAATCAGGGGTGCATTGTACCGATTTCAGATAATTATGCAACCTTGAACGACATTTCTGTAACGGAAACAGAAGCGCCCGATCGGGGTCATCCGGGTCGGGCGTGCACAATATTCTATCTTGTCAAAAACGCTCTGGAGATGGATAATTGATCGCCAGGAGAAACAGACGTGTCAAAACGAGGCAAGAACGGAAAAGACCATGGTCAACTCTCTCTTTTCCCTGAGGAAGTCCCCAAATGGCTGCTCAAGGAGCATGACCAGGTTTGCGATCCATACCGCGGCAAGACCAGCAGCGAGGGTTGTCTGTCTGATTCTTATGACGATTCAGATGAGTTAGCCCAATTCTCGGATTGGTTGAAACGCAAGGGCCAATGAAAGAACCGGGTTATGCGACTTTGGACACTGCATCCTAAATATCTGGACGCTCGCGGTCTTGTCGCGCTCTGGCGTGAGGCGTTGCTGGCACATGCGGTTCTCAGAGGAAAGACGTCCGGTTACACCCACCATCCCCAGCTGATTCGCTTCCGTAATTCGCCATCACCCGTAGAATCGATCGCCTCCTATTTGCGCGCCGTTCATGCAGAAGCTACCCTGCGGGGTTACCGCTTCGACGTAACGAAAATATCCCCAATCTGCAGCGTCGAACCTATTCTGGTCACTCGTGGACAACTCGAATACGAGTGGTCGCACCTCAAGGCAAAACTTCTGGTCCGTGCCCCGGCGTGGCTCACCAAATTGGAGCCTGTTTCCTGCCTGGAAGCACACCCGTTGTTCCGCATTGTAACCGGTCCGGTGGCAGAGTGGGAAGTCACAAAGCAATCCCGAACCTTCACAAGCCGTAGCAGGTAACCCCCACCGGTTACAGGTGATCCTCCACAAGTATCACTCGGCGTAAACCTGCGGAAATCAAGTTTGACATGACTAATTTCACACAATAAAATTTGAAGGGTTTGGCTTCGTTTGCCTCCTCTTCTACTTTACGACAATCCCATCCACAATCATCGTTCCACAGGTGATGACAATCGAACCTTTCACGCTCGCCTGGCCGGTTTTTGTGGCAAATGCCGCATCATACCCACCTTCGAAGGTAACGGTCTCGCCACATCTGTTCAGGTTTATCTCCTCAACGTACTCCATGTCGCGCCCCTTCACCAATGCCGGAGTTCCGGAAGTGAATGCTCCGAACGCCTCGTTCAAGGTGGCGAAGTAGCTCCCCAGGTTTTCTATCTTAACATTCTGCTGAGTGCTGGTGTTTACCGTCCAGATGTAGCTGGCCGGTTGCCCCAGGTTGCCTGCCGGGTCTGTCGCCCGTACCTTGAAGTTATGGCTAGCGTCGGCCAGGCCACTGAAGGTAAACGGAGCGGTGCAGACACTCCATGCAGCATTGTCAAGGCTGCATTGAAAGATGCTCCCTTCCTCGCTGGCGCTGAAGGAGAAGCTGCCGCCGGTCTGGTTGGTCGGGTTTGCCGGTTTGCCGGTTATGGTGCTGTCCGGCGGAGAGGTATCGACCGTCCAGGTGTGGGATACTGTTGCGCCGGTCAGACCCGCAATATCAACCGCATAAACAGCCAGTGTATGACTGCCGTCGCCGATGCCGGCGAAGTTCCACGGGCTGGTGCAGGTAGTTGCCACTGCCCCGTCCAGACTGCAGAAGAAGGTAGCCGCCTCGCTGCCGGAGAAGGTTATGGAGCCGTTCTTCGAGGCATAGAGCGCCGCAGGTTTTGAGGTGATGGTAACGACCGGAGCCGTGGTATCGAGAATAACGGTGTCGGCAAAGCTCCCAGAGGCATTGCCTGCTGCATCGCGGAACTGGACGAATACCGTCTTGCTGCCGTCGCCGCCGAGCGCTGTCAGTTGCCAGGCTTTGCTCGTAGCGTAGAGTTCCCATTCACTCCATGCGCTGTTGTCGTTGGAGAAACGCATGTCAGCTACAGTGCCGCTGTTATCAAGCGCATTTAGGGCCAGGGGAACATCCCTGCTCGTCGCATAGGTTGTCCCGCTATTGATGGTTATGAAACCGAACGGCGGCGGATCATAGGCGCTGCCGCTCAATGATACGCTGGCGGTCGGCGCATTGCTGGCGTTTGAATCCACCAGCAGGGTTGCAGACTTGCTTCCAACGTTGGTTGGGGTGAAGGTGATGTTGACGCTGCAACTGCTGCCAGGGGGGATGGTCGGAGAGAGGCTGCTGCAGCTCCCTTCGGTAACGCTGAACTCAGCACTATTAGCACCGCCGAGTCTTACAGCTGCCACCACCAGTTCTGCAGTGCTCGGGTTGTTGATGGTCACGCTCTGGTTGTTTGAGATGGAGTTGGTCGCCACTGTGCCGAAGGCCAGTGACGACGGGGACAGGGCAATGGTGGAGGCAAAGCTCGCCTTGAATACGCCACCTCCGGCAGTTCCTGCATAGATCGTCTTGTAGCCTGCCGGGTCAAAGGCGAGCGCCTTGGTGCCAAGAGTTGTCAGGCCGCTGTTGACCGCTCCCCAGGTAGCGCCGCCATCGGTGGTCTTGAATACTCCGTCTGAAGCAGCGGCAAAAATTGTAGCCGGGTTGGTGCTATCCATGGCAAGAGCGCTGATGCTCCGAGTTAGCGACATCTCAAGCCAGGTTATCCCGGCATTGGTTGATTTGTAGAGCATTCTGGAGGAACCGGCCACAATGATTGTCGGATTCACCGGATCAATCGCGAGGGAAAGCACCTGGTCGGCAACATACCGATATGTGTAGTTGTCTTGATAGGTACCGCAACAGTAAGAGCCTCCATAGCCGTCATAGCAATACTGCGTGCAATAAGAACCTGCGTAAAATCTCTCCAGATGTTTGGCAAAATACACTCCACCCCACGTTAAGCCGCCGTTAGTTGTTTGGTATGACATACCTGCGGTGCTGCCGGCATAAACAGTAGATGAACTGACTGGATCAATTGCCAGAGAAAGCACTGACACAGAAGCACCCAGATTGAGCTGGCCCCAGCTCCCGGCAGAATCCGTACTCTTTGAAATACCGGTGTCGGTGCCGGCGTAGATCGTTGCCGGGGTCACCGGGTCGATTGCCAGCGCCTGCACCTTGGCGGTTGCCAAGCCTTGGGCTGTCCAGTTGGTGCCTGAATTTACGGTTTTGAAAATCCCCGCATCGGTGCCGGCGTAGACTATGGCCGGAGTCGCCGGGTTGATCGCCAGGGCATTGACCTTGCTCGATGCCAGCCCCATCAGGTTCCAGGTGGTGCCGCTGTCGTCGCTCTTGTAAACCCCGGCATTGGTGGCGGCGTAGAGGATGGAACTGGAGACCGGGTTGACAACCAAGGCATTGACCGTGGCTCCGGACAGCCCGACGACATTCCAGGCGAAGCTGCCGGCTGCGGCGTCAAGGGCAAAGGTGGCCGTGACGCTCCGGCCGCTGGTCATGGTAACGCTGCAGACGTTGTTGCTGATGGAGTCGCAGCCGCTCCAGCCGATGAAGCTAGACCCTGTATTGGCAGTCGGGGTGAGGGTTACGGTTGTGGAGTGCAGGATACCCTGGTCGCAGTTGGTGTTGCAGGAGGGACCGGTGGAAAAGGCGACCGAGCCGCTGCCGGTTCCGCTGATGGCAAGGGACAGGGTCTGGTACTGGTTCACCGCAGCGCCTGAGAGCGGCAGGCTGTAAAGCGGCGTTACCGGGTCATTGCTGGCGATCTGGAGGCTTGCGCTCTTCTGCCCTGTAGTGACAGGGCTGAAGCTGACGCTCATGGTGCAGCTCACCCCGGCGTTCAGGCTGAACGGCGTTCCAGGACATGGGTTGGCCCCGCCGCCGGAGTAACTGAACGCCTCCGGCGTCAGGCCGGAGAGGGAGAAGCCGGTGACGGTCAGCGGGTTGCCGATGCCGCTGTTGGTGATTGTGAAGATGCTATTCGCCGCCGCATCCCCCATGAGGAAATTGCCGAAGTCGATGGTAGTCGGAGTTGTGGCGGCAATTGGCGGGAGATCCAGGTTGAATGCGGCCGTGATCGTGCAGTCGGCAGTGATGATGCCGGTGGTGAAGATGTTCCCGGTCAGGCTGCCGCCGCAGCCGGAAACGGCATTGATCCGGTTGCCGCTGACCGGCGTAACCGTACAGTCGGTCGCAAAGCCGTGCTCGACGAACGGCGGACAGCTGATGGTTCCGTTGCCGGTCGTCGTGGTCAGGATTGAATACTGGACCAGCTGGCTCTGGCCGTCGCCATAGACGGACAGGGTCGAATCGAGCACATCGACACTCGGGCTGGTCATGACCGCACCGTCGGTAACGGTTATGGAGCTTGAGACCCGCACAGTGGCGCTGGACATGCTACCGAACGCCACCGGCCCGGCAACTGCAGGGAGTGCAGTTAGAAGCAGCAAGGCTCCGCAGAGGAGTATTTGTATGATAGTTCGCATAATGGCCTCCTTTCCGGCGTCAAGAGGCCGTTACAGTTTCATGATGTAGGCAAGGGCGTAGTATGGGGGGCGGATGTCCTGAGCAGTGGAACCTGCATTGCTGGTATTGGGAGCATTAGAACCACTAGTCGCATTTGTACTTGGTCCTGAAGTGAGACCATAGACTGGTGTAAAATGACTAAAACCCATTGATAAACCTGATGAAGAACCAACTGAGTAATATGTTGCATCCCCTGGATAAGCTTGGGTATTAGGGTTTATTGGATCTACAGCTTGGTACGCGATAATATCTATTCGCCCGATGCCTGCACCTATTGCCGCTCGTAAGTCACCTCCATCGTCGCCATAACCTTTATGAGTATGGTTCTTAAGATCATGAGCATGTGGCATTGGATGCTGATGCTCAAGGTTCACTGTCCCCGTTGCTGAACCACCCGTAGCTCCCACTGTATAGCTGTTTCCCGCAGCAACAATAAACTTATCCATCAGGTTGGGGGTGCCATGGGTGCCATCGCAGAGCCACCACCCTTGTGGGAAGTTGGTGGTTGAGCCGCTCCACATGGTTATAACACCGCGAGGTACGCCGTTGAAGGCATACGGCACGCTGGTCATCTTCTCCCGAGGGGTCATCTCCGGTTCGCCGTTGATGGTCAGCCCCAGCCAGGTATCGCCGCCGAATTTCTCCAGATCCAGGGGATTGGCCACGTTGGCGCCCAGTTGGGCAGTGAACTTGCCGTTGGTAATGGCGATGGTCTGGGTTTCGGTCCAGAATGCGATCCCTTCGGTCGCAACGCTGTAGAGGTTGAACACAATACTCTTGGTGTCAGTGACTGGCTGGCCGGACTTGTCGACCATGGTCCCCTGGTAACTCAGGGTGGTGGGGATACTGGCGGCGAGCGCCGACCCACAGAGCGCCATTAAAAGCGCCAGCGTCAGGGCAAATCTTGTCATCTGGGTCATCATTGTTGATACCTCCGTGTATGGTTATGATATGCATACGAAAGCGCGAAAACCGGCCGAACGGTTATGCCCGGCATGGCAACCCCTGGTCCTCTCATGTTGACTTTAACCATGTTGCTTTTCATCTAGGCCACCCGAAAATAACCCAATTTTAAAATATTAATCATGGTTCATCTGCGCAAAAAGCTTACACCGAGTTACGTGAATCCGCACTGAACTCGTGAAATAACCGGTGGTTACTTCGACTTCTTGACCCGGCGAACTTTCCTGCAGGCTTCACTGGAGAGTCAGGTCTGTATAGGAAGGAGCCTTGAAGGACATTTTAGCAAGAGCTTTGCCAAACAGCGTTCCATTTGCGTTAGATTTTCACATTATCCCACGGCCATCCAGAAGGGTCAGGGTGTTGCGGTCGGCATTGAGTTGCAGCGAGACTTTCTGATTGGCGCAGAGTCCCTGCTCCAGAAGCAGTTCCGAAAGCCGTGCAGGTCTCCCCTCAAGGTCATGAAGATCCGTGCAGACCATGAGATATACCATCCCCGGAGTCGATCTCAGTCCGGCTTCATAGATTGAACCGTTGATCTCCATTCGTATCGGGACACGCCCGTTCAAACTATTATCGAGCCGGTGAGGCTCACCTTTGTTGATCCTGATGATCAGTTTGGGAATGCAGTCCGGGTAGTAGCCGACTCTGCGGATGGTGCCTGTAATCATAATTCCTCGCTTTTAAGGACTCATAACGACACTTCAAAAAGTCTCCTTGGAAGTTGTTGCAGACTTCCATGCCAAGTCTGCTAAGGTCCTAAAAGATTCTAAAAAAACAACCAAAGGCACTACACACTTGAAAAGCAGTCTAGCTGCATTGCATCTCATAACCAAAAGCCCTGCGAAACATTGTCCGCAGGGCTTTTGTGCCGACTGACAGCTCTACTTAATACGCGGAACCGTCCGGGTGGACGGAACCGTCTTTCCCGTATCTGTGGCAGTGTAGGTGGCGGTATTGCCGTCTGCGGATACCGTAATCTTCTGGTTAAAAACGTGAGAAAAGCCCCATTCCCCGTTGGTATCCGTCAACACGTTCGTTGTAAATGCCCCTGAAGCGGAATCCAGGGTGTAGGTTGCCCACTCAAAGCCGGCCTGCCCGGTTGCATCCCCCTTTGTCTGGGCAATTACGACATGTTGGTTATCAACGAAAACAATTTCCACAATACCGCCGGTACTGGGGTCCAGACCACCCCAGGCACCGAGCGGCGTTCCGGGCGTGCCACTGAGGAGCGTCAAGGTGCGAACCGAACCATCCGTTGCATCCGTAAAGGTATACGTCGAACCGTTCACAAGCACCTTGCCGGCCGGGTTCTTGCCGAGAGAGTCGGATAACCCAGCATGCAAATTCGTGTCGATGGTAACAGCGGTGACCTTGAAATTTCCGGTCTGTGGGTCATAGGAATATGTCCCCTGCTCAACCCCGGGTTGAATACTTGTATCGCCTGGTGACACAGAAGTCTGGATATGCAGATAGTTCGTAGCATCGATGAAAGTAACAAAAGTTGGGGTAGTAGCAATATTGCTGACCCATGTCTTTCCTGCCAGGGTTGCCGGCGGGGTACCCGTGGATGGCGGCCCTGAAGAAGTACCGACGACCCTCTGCTGACTTACGGAATCAGCATAAACCACGAAAGTGCGAGTGTTGAAGGTATAGCCCGACTTCGTTGCGGTCACATTGACTATTCTGCCGGCCGGGACATTGAGTACCAGGTACTTGCCTGTCGCGTCCGTTGCGGCAGCGCCACTGATGATGTTGTCGCTGCTGTCGAGGTAGTTTACCGGATAGGAGGTCCCGTTTCCGTCAGTGGCGGTAACGACAGCACCGCTGATGTAGCCGGTATCCTGGTTTGTACTCTCGACCACGCGGCTCCTGATAATCCCCTTGCCGGCGGTATTGCCCCAGGCGCTGAGAGTTGCCGGCTGCCACAATGCATACGGACGAGTCGAGGTGTCAGTGTTGGCGTTGTAGTTCATATACCCGGAATAACTGTCCGCGTAGCCGGACTTGGAAAGCTTGATGTAAAACCTGATGCCTGAAGGGATGTTGGCCAGTGTGAACGAGCCGGCAGTATTGGTCGTCGTGCTGATCTGCGGCGCTAGACCGATCGTCGTGACGGTAACACCGCCGGCGGGAATGCCGCTGGCCCCGGAATAGTCGTACACAGTGGCAGTATAGGAGACTGGTGTCGTCGTCGCGAACGATACAGTGAATGTGCCGTGGGAGCCGTCGTTGGGATCGTTCCAGGTGCCGCTCATGATCTTTGTTGCCGGGTTATATATGCCGGAAATAGTGTTAGTGCCATTCACAGTGCCGGAGAAGACGAACGTAAGTCCGTCGGGGCCACCAAGTGTAATCGTGCCGGTGATGGAGGAATTTGTGTTGGAAGTCCCCTGAACATTGCCGGTGGCGTCAACTGCTATAGTGAAGGTACCTGAGTCGGTGCCGGTGTAGGTACCGTTATAGACTCCCTGAGCAATGGCGATGTCGGCGGTTACGGCGCTCTTCGCATTATTGGCTATTGTGCCCGCACTGGTCGCGGTTACCGTGGTCGTAGTCGCTGTTCCGGAACCAACAGCGTACTGTGGAGCAGAGACACTCGTGGTGGTCGTGGAGGTGCCGGCTACGAACGCTGACGGGTCGACGTTGGTAGAGACGGCGGCGGTAACGATATTGGTCAGGTTTGCCAGGGCGACCTGACCACTGTCAGCTGTCCCTGCCGCAGCATCGGCCAATGCGGTATTTATCGCAGTATCCAGCGTTGCGGGCTGCAGGGCGGCAATCTGGGCTGCTGTAGCACTGTTGCCGGCTGCGCCGAGAGTGCCCGGAGTTAGACCGATCTTTTTCTCGACAACAATGACTGCGGTAGCAGCAACGGCACCAATATCCTTGGTAGTCGTTGTCGAAAGCGACCCCTGATCTACCAACCCCCGCAGTACCTGGGCACCGTTCACTGCCCTCACCACATAGTCCCCCTTGGCCAGGCCGGTTACGGTGTAGCGGTACGGGTTGGCACCGGTGCCTGCTCCGGTTGCGGTCACTGTAGCCTTGAGGGCACCGTTCAGGTCCCTCACCTCCACCGTCGGCGTAGTTGTGGCAGCCGCCACCGCCTTGCCGGCCGCATTCCCGGCAGGGAACGTTATCGCCCCGGTGATGCTGAAGTTATTGCCACTTGTCTGTGCCCCTCCAGAGGATCCGCCGCCGCACCCCCAGAGCAGAACCACAGGCAGGAGACAGACCAGCAGGGTCACCAGCCTCCATACCCCTCTTTGCTTAAGGTACTCTACAGTTCCCATGACACCCTCCTTTTCTCGATAAGGTTAAAATGCCCAGTTCAGGGCCAGCGTTGACTGGATCGATATCACCCGGTTTTCCGGGATGAGCGAATTGCCGGACCGTATCTGGTTGCGGTGCTTGTGGTTGTAATCCACCCGCCCTACCAGGGCAAAGTCCTTGCTGAAATTCCAGGCGACCTCACCATCGGCGCCGAAGTCGTACCCTGAATCCAAGTAAGAGGTGAATTCCGTGTTGGGGAGCTGGCTGTTCTCGATATTGTAGTAGAGCGGCAGCCCGACCCGCACGCCCCCGGCGAAACGCCAGGTAGTGTTCGGGTTGGAGAAGAAGGTGTCGTAGCGGTAGCCGAGCATGGTGGTGAGACAGCTGAAATCCTCGATTACGGTGGAGAGGTTGGCCTCCGGCCGGAGACCGGGGAAGTCGGCGCCGTTCTTGCCGCTGTTTACCCAGTTTGTGTACGTTGTGTAAGGGTTCGGCGTACCGTTGGCATCTTTGTTGTTCTGGCCGATCAGCGTGTTGAAGGCGTCGGTACCAGGGGCGGAGTGGAAATTGAAGCGGGTAAACCGCATGGTGTAATAGTCGAACCCGAATGTGAGATGATGGCCCGGCGACAGGTGGCGGGCAACAGCGACATTCAGTTCGTTCCAGGAGATCTTGGAATCATCGGTCTGGATCGTCCCGATGCCGGGATAGTCCCAGCTCTCCCCTGCGGAGTTCGAGCTGAGCGTTGCCGAGGTAACGATATAGAGGCCATGTTCCTTGAAGAGCGGAATATACCCACCGGAACGCTGGACCGGGTTGCTGAAGTTGGCTTCCAGCTTGAGATTCTGCCCCCCAACGGAGACATGCTCCTCGAATTCGATAAATTCGTTACCCGCCCCGAAGTAGCTGAACGGCTTGTTGTTGAGCTTCCCTTCTTCTGCATAGCCAGTCACTGTTGAAAAGCACATTAGGGTGATTCCCAGGATGCCGGCCCAAACCCTGCCGGATTTAAACTGCATGTTCATATACTCCTCCGGTGTTACTTCATAATTGCGGATTCTCAATTTTTCCGGATTAACTGCCAATCTGTATGATATGCCGACGCCGGAAGAAAGGGGAACCGGCGCCGGCATATTACGGAAGTGGTGCCACCTGCTCTGTTATCAACGGCGGACTGGCTTCTGCCAGCACGCCATCCACCACCTCCCGAACCTTTTCCGCAGTAAACGGTTTTGTGATCACTCCCTTGGCCCCCGACATCAGGGCCGCGTTTTTCAGCTCCTCTTCGCTGCCGTAACTACTGCAGATGACAATATTCGCCTTTTCGTCGTGCGAGAGGATCTCTATTGATGCCGTGATGCCATTTTTCAGCGGCATCACAATGTCCATGATCGTCACGTCCGGAGCATGCTCGCGGTATTTTTCGACCGCCTCGCCTCCGTCTGCTGCTTCGGCAACTACGGTGTAGCCACTCATCTCCAGAATACTTCGCAACAGGCTGCGGATGAACAGTGCATCGTCTACGATCAATGCCGTACGGCTCATGACAGTCACTCCTGATACGTCACTAATTGCTGTTTTTGCAGATTTTGTTCGGAGAGTACCAGAGAGGCGGTTACATATCGGTTACGTATGCAGGGAAAAATAACGGTGTATTAAAAAATGTGGGGATTTAATCGTGAGTTTGTTTGATCAGGAGATCGCAGTTCGGTAAAGGGATTCGGTTTTGGGGGAAGGGGAGAGCCCATGCATGGCAAAGGTTGTTCTGCAGCGGCGATAGATGGCGACTGCCTCGCCACGCAGATCAGCGCTAAGGTAGCACTCGATCAGGTTCTGGTAGAGCTCCTCCGAGATTTCATCAATCTCCACCCCTTTGAGCAGGCAATCAATCGCCTCGGCAAGCATCCCCTTCCGCTTCAGCAGGTTGACGACGGCAACCGTGTTGAGGATAAAGCGGCTCTTCAAGCGAGTTCGATGGGAAAAGGCCCAGGGCTTGTCACCTTCATCCGGAAGGAACTGGCCGCGGTACAAGTCAAGGGCCTTTTTGATCCGGGAGACTGCCTCTGACTCCTCCTGCCCGCTGGTTAGCTGGGCGCTTTGCAGCAGCTTGTCGAAGGACCACGCATCTGCCCACACCAACCGCCGATCCAGTGAGATCCGCCCTTCCCGTATCTGGACGGCACTGTCGTTGCCGAGAAGTTCGCGCAGTCGGAACAGTGTGACCTTGACCGAACTCCTTGCCGTGTCGCCATCCGACTCAGGCCAGAGAAGGTCGGCTATCTGCCCCTCATGGGCTTCCCCACCGTTCAGAGCCACAAGCGCTTTCAGCATCTCCAGCGGTTTTTTCTGAATCTTGCCATGGAATCGGCACGGCTCTCCGTTCAGATGCAGTTCGAAACGACCCAGGGTATAGATGCTGACCGACCAGGGCCACTCTTCAAACGACTCGGAAGGGGGATAATCGGTAAGCCCCCGGAAACGGATCAGCCAGCGGAGATACTCCGGTTCGATTCCAGCTTCCAGCGCCCTGGCGCAAAGATCAGCCATGACGGCCGGCCGCCACCAGAACTTGTTGGCAAACCCATGCAACCGCCCGAGAGTGAATGCCCGTTGCAGCGCCGTCAACCCTGTCTCATCGTCAAGCGCGCCAAAGGCAATCCGGGCTTCTACCAGCAGGCAGAAGAATCGCATGAGGTCGCTACCGAGCCTTTCCGCCAGTTCATACCCTTTGGAAAGCTCCTGCAATGCCTTGTCGGTTTCGCCCAGTTCGGCCAGGACCTCGGCTACAACCGAGTGGGCAATTGCCTCTGCAGAGAGGAACCCTATCTTGCGGGTCAGGGCAAGCACCAATTCAGCATGCTGAAGCGGCAGGGCATACTCTCCCCTTATCATCGATTGCCAGGCAAGGCCGAGTCGGTACACGACAACATCGAGATGCCGCATGTCATTGAATTGTCGTGCGAGACGCTCCTGCAACACCTCTATTGCAGCAGTGTCGTTGTTGCTCAAGGCACAGGAAAAGGCATGGGCAAGGGTCTGGGAGATAATGACGGAGATGCCGCACTGGTGCCGGTGAGCTTCGGCCTCCTCGGCAATCCTGATCCCCTCGGCACACCGTCCGGTTACGAAACAGAACAGGACACTCCCCGAGTAGATCGCCTGCCTGACCAAGTCCGAAACCCCGTCGCTGCGCGAGAGCCTGCCCAAGAAATCATGCATGATCCCGGCTCGCGCGAAATCACCCTTCCAAATGCTATAAACCCTCAACTTGACACCGGTCATCAACCGCTGATTGATGGGCACCGACTTTTCATTCAGGACGGTAGCGTAGGCGCGCTCATACCAGCAGCCGATCTCCGGATGATCGGCCATGGAGTACGACATAACGTTGAAGGTACTTAAGATTACCTGTGTCTCGACCTCGGGTGAGGGAAACGACGGATCAGCAGCGAGTATACCGCGGAGAAGTTCGTACCATTCTCTCTGGACGCTGTATTCGGCGGTATAGAAGTTGGTATCGGCAGCGGCAGACCATGCGAGAAACATTCCGGGCCGGTCCCCATTGCTCCGGTATAAGTTAAGAGCCTTCCTGAAGAGGTCCAGGCTTTCCCATGGGTTTGTATTCGCGAGAGCGGCCCCATGCCAGTAGAGGAGATCGGCGCTGGCTATCCGAATTTCAAGGGGAATAAGAGCCAGCCATTCGCGCACAGTTTCGCTACGCCCCTGCTTCATAAACGCCTGGGATCGGCAACAGATCAGGGATGTCAGTGACTGCCAGTCCTCGACCTTGCCGTACAATTCCGCGGCACTGTTGAAATCGCCTGACTCTTCAAGAAGCTTTGCCGCTCGGGACCTGATCCGCACGGTTTCGTGCCGGCCGTACTCTTCTTCACTCTGATTCAGGAGAAACTCCCGGAACAGCTGGTGATACTGGTAAACCGTCTCGCGGGCAGGGTGTCGGGAAGTGAAGTAATGGCTCCGGGTCATGTCGGCGAGAAACCTGCCGACCCGGCCGTTTCCAGTGAGCTTCTCCGCCAACGGCACGGTCATGTACGGCAGAAAGGCGGTAGTGAGCAGTAACTCCCGGCGCTCATCATCCATCAGGCTGAACACTTCAGCGCCGAAATAATTGAAAACGCCCTCAGGTGTCCACGCCCCCTCCATTCCCAAGTCCGACCCGCCTTTACCGGCATGTTCCAGGATGAGCAGCAATCCCGCGACCCACCCTTCGGCCTTCCGGCTCAGGTCTGTCAAGGACTGCCGGGATAACCCTTCAGGTTTCTTCTGTCTGATCAATTCAGAGACTTCTGCCTGTGTAAAACGGATATCTTCCCATCCCAGCAATTCGATCCTGCTGTTGGCCTGCAAACGGGTAAAACGGAGCGGCAAGCTCTCTCTGCTGATTATAATGAAAGATATCCCGTTGGGTATGGCTTCCAGACCGGCATATATGACATCGTGAAATTGAGGAGAGTCGACATCCTGGTAGTTGTCGAAGACGAGCGCAAACGGGCGGGGGAGACGAGTGAACAGGTTTTCAAAATATCTACGGGAAAAGATTGGAATAGTGCTGCAATGTTCCGGGGTAAGGAGGGGGAGCGGTTTTCGGTTTCCGGGAGAGACCTTTTTCGATGCCAGCCCCATGTAATAGAAAAACGAGGCGATATCGGCATCACCCTGGTCTACCTGGTACCAAAGACTGGGGAGTCCGCGCGACTCCAGGTAGCTGGAGATCAGGGTTGTTTTCCCGGATCCCCCCGGAGCATTAACCCACAGGATTGGCCGCAAGCAGGCGCCGTCCATCTGGGTAAACAGACGTTCCCTAGGCAAAATACCGGTTATGTCCGGTCTGGTAATCTTGTTGAGAGCTGTCTGTTCGTATCCCATCAACAGGCTCCAGTCGCAATGGAGTCACTGTGGCAGCGCTATCAGACCTGATGTCTGTTTTTCACGCCTTTTCAACCGTATCGAGAAAGCTGTCCAGCACCCGGTTTAATTCCGCCGGGCTGTCCATCTGCAGCCAGTGCCCGGTTCCGCTTATTGTAACATGCGGCAGATCGGATACAAGGTTGTGCAGGCTGAGAGGCGTATCATTGGTCGGCATGACCACGGCAAACTTTGGTCCTTTATAGCTGGCAAGGGGGGGCAAAGGATTGAACTTGAGCACAGTCCCGATCATACCGGCGATCAGCTCCCTAGGCGCACGATGCATGTCCGTCAGAACCCGTTCCCTGACCAGCGGTGACGACCCATCCAGGAACTGCTCCCAGAAATTTTCAATGAACCGGTGACATCCCTCGGATTCCAGCACCGTCGTAAATTCCAGCTTCTGCTCTAAGGGAAGCTGCCGGACATCGGCCGTGGCGTCTACCAGCAGCAGCCCGCTAACCCGCTGCGGTCGCAGGCCGGCATAGTCAAGGACAACGGAGCCGCCAATGCTGTGCCCCACCAGGACAAACCTGTCCAAGCCGATACTGTCAACAACAGCATCGATATCCGCAGACAGCGAGTCCAGGGAATAATCGTTATCAGAAGGCGCCTGAGACCGGCCATGACCGCGGAGATCCAACGCCGCCGCCCGTCTCGTTTGCCGCAAATGCTCAAGTTGTGCAGACCAGTACGTCGCGTTGCCGCATAAAGGATGGACAAACAGAACCGGTAAACCGCCGGTCCCACCGTCATCTACCATCAACTCCCCTGCCGGGCCATGGACAGCTGTCAACATTGGTTCACCTCCGGATCATCAATAATTCTTCTCACCTCTACTGCAACCGTACCGAAACGACCTTGGAGACCCCCGGCTCTTCCATGGTGACGCCGTAGAGGGTGTCGGCGACCGCCATGGTGGTCTTGGAATGGGTGATGAGGATGAACTGGGAAAAGGCGGTCATCTCCCTGATCATGTCGTTGAACCGGCCGATGTTGGCGTCGTCGAGAGGCGCATCAACCTCGTCGAGCAGGCAGAACGGCGACGGCTTGACCAGGAAGATGGAGAAGATCAGCGCCACGGCGGTGAGCGCCTTTTCACCGCCCGAAAGGAGCGAGACGTTCTGCAGCTTTTTGCCCGGCGGCTGGACAATGATCTCGATCCCGGTCTCCAACAGGTCTTCTTCGTTGGTCAGCCGCAGTTCGGCCTGACCGCCGCAGAACAGCCGGGGGAAGACCTCCCGGAACTTTTCGTTCACCAGCTGGAAGGTCTCCAGAAACCGCTTGCGGGTGGTCCGGTTGATCCTCTGGATTGCCTTCTGCAGCTCCTGCAGCGAATCTTCAAGATCCCCCTTCTGCTCGGAAAGAAAGGTGTGCCGCTCGTCGAGTTCGCGGTACTCGTCGATTGCCATCAGGTTGACCTCGCCGAGTTCGTCTACCTGGCGCTGCAGCTCCCCCTGGCGGTTGCGCATTGCCGGTTCGTCGAATTCGGCCTCCGGATCAACCGGTGGCAACGCCGCTAGGTCGATCCGATACCGCTCCTGCATCGATGATTCCAGATGCCGGAGTTGCATGGAGAGCTCGGCGATCTTTAGCTGGTGCTCAGTGGCAGCATCACGCTCATTGCCGAGCCGCTCGCGGAGTGCTTTCAGCTCGGTCTCTTTTTCCTGGAGAATTGCGGATTGGGACTCGAACCGGTCGCGCAGCCCGGCGTGGGCAGCCTCTGCCGCCGACTGCTGCTCCAGTAGAAGCTTGAGAGCCGCTTCCCCTGCAGTTATTTCGAGCCTTAAACGTTCCTGGTCCGCAACGCCCTTTTCCTGATCATCGCTGACGGTCGCCATTCTCACGCTGATATCCGCAAGCAAAGCTTCGACCCGCTTCAATGACCGCCGGTTTGCCTCGCGCTTCTCCTGCAGGGTGGCAACCAGTACCTTGATTCGGGTCACCCCTTCGCGCAGCAATTCGATCTCCTTGCGCCTGGTTGACAGGTCTCCCTGAATGGTCGCGGATTCACCCTCGCGCCGGTTCTTGTCATTCTCAAGCTCACGGCGGCCGGCGTCGGCATCGGCCCGCTCCTTTTCCAGCGCCAGCTTCTCCTCGGTCAGCTGCTCGTCCTCTACCCCTTTTATCTCGATCCGCTCCTCGATCCGCTGAACCTCTTCCTCCGCCCGCAGCAGATCCTTCTCCAGTGCGACCAGCCTGACTTCGGACTGGTGCAGATCCTGCCTGGTTTTACGGAGCGCATCCTCGGCACCGGTCAGCTGCTCCTTCAGGTCCCCTCTGGCTACTTCGAGACCGGCAACCTTTTCACCGAGACTGGCAACCAAAACGGTCAGTTCCCGGATCTCACGCTTGGTATGAATAAACCCCTCTCCGCCACCCTCGGCGGCCCCGCCGGTGACAATGCCGCCCATGGAGATGAGCTCTCCGGTTCTAGTGACAAACGACAGCCTTGGATGACGCCGGCTAAGGGCAAGGGCCGCTGAGAGATCAGCGGCAAGATAGGAATCTGCCAGAAGCGGCTCAACCAGCGCTCTCAGGTCCGGGGCGATCCGCACCAGGCCCAGAATCGGCTCTGCCGGCTCAGGGGGAGCATCGGCAGCGACCGCTCCCCACCCCGGGGTAATGAAACTGCATTTTCCGCCTGATTGGTGAACCAGATGGTTTACTGCAGTCAGGGCATCAGCTTCGTCCCGGCAGACGACATACTGGAGACGCTCACCGAGCAGTGCCTCAACAGCAGCCTCGTATTCGGGATCGGTCTCGACCAGGTCCGCAACCAGGCCGTGAAAGCGCCCTTTGAAGGGTTCTGCCTTCATGATGGTCCGGACACCCTGGCCGTAACCGGCAAACTGAGCCTCAAGCTCATTAAGCGATGCCAGGCGCGACCTGGCAGAGCTGAGTTCTTCCCTTACCGACTGCAGCTCCTCCTCCATTGACCTGAGACTGCTCACCAGGGCAGCCCCCAGGGAGGCAAACTCTTCGGCGGACCTGGCCAGTTCCTTTTTCTGCCCTGCGGCGGCATTGCAGGTAATGCGCAGCTCCGACACCCGGCCGGAAGCCGATGCGAGGCGGGCATTGAGCTCCACACCTTCGCGGACGCTCCGCTCGATCCGTTCGCTAAGCCTTGTCAGGCGGCGATCCGCCTCACCGTACCGGTTATTGAACTGGGAGAGCCGGTTCAGGATAGCGATCAGCTCCTGACGGTCGCCCTCCTGTCTCCGGACAAGTTCCCGCTCTTCCGCCACGAGCAGTTCCAGCGCCGCAGAGCGGGAAGAAAGCAGCTCTTCTTCCCCCTTTTCTTCGACCAGGAGGGCGCCGTACTGCTCCTCCAATGATTTCGCCTCGGCCACCGCCTCGGTCTGCCGGGTGTTTAGTTCGGCCAGTTCCTCAACGGACTTGACCTTGCGACGCTCGCCGTTTTCCAGCTCCTTGCGCTGGAAATCAAGCCGGTTGACACACCCCTGGGCATCGGACTTGATCCGGAAGATCTCCTCCTGGGCGGATGCCAGGGCACGCTCTTCTTCCAGGATATTTAAGCGCTGCTGCTCCAGGCTGGTCTCGGCCCCGGAGAGCTGCCCGGCAAGTGCGGAGAGATTGTCGGCGCCCCTGGAGCGCTCCCCTTCCAACCGGGCGACCGTGGCGCTGATCTCGTGATGGCTGCGGACCGCAAAAGAAACCTCAATGCTGCGCAGTTCTTCGCGCAACGCCTTGAACCGCTCGGCCTTTTTCGCCTGCCGCTGCAGGGAGCCGAGCTGGCGCTTGATCTCGCTGACCACGTCGCCGATCCGGAGCAGGTTCTGCCGAGTGCTTTCGATCTTTTTCAGCGCAACCTGCTTGCGCGACTTGAATTTGGTGACGCCGGCGGCCTCCTCGATCAGGAAGCGCCGTTCTTCAGGCTTTGCCATCAGGATCATGCCGATCCGGCCCTGTTCGATGATCGAATACGCCCTGGCCCCGACGCCGGTATCCATGAACAGCTCATTGATGTCGAGGAGCCGGCACGGGGTCTTGTTCAGCAGGTATTCGCTGTCGCCGTCGCGATAGAGTCTGCGGGTAACCTGGATTTCGCTGTAATCCAGGTATTTGGCCGGAACCCGGCCGTCTTCGGTGGAGAATACCAGCGATACCTCAGCCATTCCCAGGGAGCGGCGGGTTTCACTGCCGGCAAAGATGATGTCCTCCATGGCGCGGCCGCGCAGGTTCTTGGCGGACTGCTCCCCCATGACCCAGCGGATGGCGTCCACCACATTGGACTTGCCGCAGCCATTGGGCCCCACCACGGCCGTGACCCCGTCGGGGAAATCAAGGACGGTCCGGTCAACAAAGGATTTGAAGCCGATTATCTCGATACGTCTGATCTTCATGGCGGAGGGATTCTAGCAGAGGGGAAACCGAGATGCAAAGGGGAATGATGGCGGCGCCAAAAGTCCATCTGCTGCGTTACGCAAATCCTTCGTCACTGCAACGTAGCTTACAGCTACGCTTCATTCCTCAGGTTTTGCATGCCCTTGCAGCTGAAGCTTTTTGCTTGCCATTGGAAAGATAACCTATCAGCCGACCGTAAAGAAAAAGGTGGCGCCTTCTCCCTCTACCGCTTCGGCCCATACCCTGCCGCCGTGGCGGTGGATGATCCGCTGCACGGTGGCCAGACCGATCCCTGTCCCCTCGTACTGGCTGGAGTCGTGCAGCCGTTGGAATACCCCGAACATCTTTTCCGCATTGGCCATATCAAAGCCGATGCCGTTGTCTTTGACGAAGCAGACCGTTTCGTTGCCGTGCTCCACCGCACCGAACCGGATGACTGCTTGAGCGGTTTTGGCGCTGTATTTCCAGGCATTTTCCATCAGATTCTGCATAACCATATGCATCAATGCCGGGTCGCCGGTCACAACCACATTGTCCTGGATATCAAAACTGACAGCCCTTAACGGTTCGGTCTCTTTCAGGAGTCCGGCAATCTCAGCAGCCAGGGCAGACAAGTTGACCGGAAGATGCTTGATCTCGGCCCGGGAAACCTTGGAAAGGTTCAATATCTCATTTATCAGCACCTCCAGCTTTCCGCTGGCGTCCGAAATTCTCCTCAGAAGCAGTTCGGCCTCCGTGTCGAGCTTTTCCGCATGGTCCGTCATCAATATATTTATAAAGCTCTTGATATGGCGGACCGGAGCGCGCAGATCGTGTGAAACCGAATAGCTGAAGCTTTCCAGTTCCCTGTTTATGGTCTCAAGCGAGAGCGCCCGGCGATTGAGGTCTTCGTTAAGACAGACAATCTCTTCCTGGGCTTCGATGCGGTTCCTGATCTCGTTCTGCAGTATCATGTTGGTTTCTTCAAGTTGAGCGGTACGCTCGGCAACGCGGGTTTCCAGCGCTTCGTTCACTTCCCGGAGCCTTTTCTCCTTCTCATCCAGACCGGCCATGAGCCCGTTGAACACCGTGGCCAGCTCCCTGATCTCGTCATTGGTCGCGACTTCAACCTGTCGGTCATGATCCTCGTTTGAGTGAATCATCCTGATCTGGTCGGTAAATGAGATAAGTGGTGCAATCAACTGCTTCATTACCACCCAGAATACGGAGACCGTCATGATCCCGCCAAGAAAAACAATAACCCAGGCAAAACAATTAGCCTCGTGAATCGGCGCCAGGGCCTCGTTTTCCGGATAGTTTGCCGACATTAGCCACTCTACGGTCTTGAGCCTCTTGAAGGCGCTTATGGAGTGAACCCCGGCAGCGGTTACCGTCTCCCCGGCACCTTCAAACCCATTGATTGCCTTGTCGTACAGCGGATTTCGACCGACGGGAAAGCTCGCCATGATCCGGCCCTGCTCCGGATGCATGATTACCGTCCGGTCAGCAGTGGTAAGGACAAAATACCCGTCAGTGCCGATCTTTGCTCGGGACAGCAGCCCGAGAAAATTCGGCTTCATCAGGTCGATACTGCCGCCGAAAATGGCCTGTAACCCGCCCTGGTCACCGAAGATCGGCACGGTAAACATTATCGCGGGATGATGGTGGGGCATCGAGGAGATAAACGGTGAGGAAATTACCGGTTTCCCGGTGGCAATCGTTCTCTTCATGTATTCCCGGTAGGAGAAATCCATACCGGTGCGGCCGGGCCTCTGGGTTGTCTCGGCAATCAGCCTGCCGTCGGAGCCGAACAGGAAAACCCCGTTATCGAAAATCGATATCAGGGACAGGTTGTTGAACAGGAACTCCTCGGCCTTGAGGGGATCCGAGATTATCCTCGGATTTATCCGCCTAGAAGCGCTTACCAAGGCCTCCTGAGAGAAGATTATCTTCTGGTCAAGCTCTTCGGCAATCCTGGTTACCAGCATGAACTGCTGATCGGCCACACTGTTCTCGACCGATGACCGGTAATGGTTGAGCGACAGCAAGACAATTCCGGGCGCGATGACCACGAAAAACACCAGGATGTAAAGCACCATTTTTGTCTTCAGGCTTACAGGTTTCAAACTTTTCGCCCCTACGAAACTCTCCTTATGCTGCCAGTCTGAACTGCGACACCAGCAGGTTCAACTCATCAGACAGGCGGGAAAGCTGCTCCGCAGCCTGGGCCGACTCCTGCGCACCCCTGGCAGTTTCTCCGACGCCGACCGTGATATGCTGGATGTTGCTGTTTATCTGATTGGTGGTTGCGGTCTGCTCCTCTGCCGCAGTGGCGATCTGACTCACCTGAGTGTTTACCGCATTGATCTGGCCCAGTATCTCCTGCAGCGCCGCGCCTGATTTGGCGGCTTCGGTTGTCCCGCGCTCAACCTCCTGGACCCCTTCTTCCATCTCCACCACGGCATCTTTCGTCTCATTCTGGATAACACGGATCATCTCGCCGATCTCACGGGTCGCCTTGGTGGTCCTCTCCGCAAGAGCCCTGACCTCGTCGGCGACAACGGCAAAGCCCCGTCCCTGCTCACCGGCGCGGGCAGCTTCAATGGCAGCATTCAGAGCCAGCAGGTTGGTCTGGTCGGCAATTTCCTGGATCGTGCCGACGATTTCTCCGATCTGGTCCGAACGGCTCCCCAGGCTCTCAACCGTTTTGGCGGTACGCATTACCCGCTCGGCAATGCTTGACATGATCGAAATCGAGGTATCTACGACTGTTGCGCCGCTTATTGCCATGTCATTAGCCTGCTGTGACCCCTTGGCAGCCGTCAGGCAGTTGCGGGCGATGTCTGCCGATGTCGACGCCATCTGCTCTCCGGCAGTGGCAACCGTGGTTGTCTGACAGGCCATCTCTTCAGACCCGGTAGCCATCTGCTGGGAGGTGGCAGAAAGCTGGACAGCCGCAGAAGCCACCTGGGTCGAGTTATGCGCCACTTTGTAGATAATGCCGTGCAGTTTCTCCACAAAGGTATTGAATGCTACGGCCACTTCAGAAATCTCGTCTTTACCCGATACCTCCAGCCTTTTGGTAAGGTCCCCTTCGCCATCGGCAATGTCTCGAAGCATTGCCAGCATCCGCGCAAGCGGTCTGGTACATGAACGGGAGATAGCAAAGCCGAAAAATATTCCGCAGGCAATTGCCGCTATTATCAGGACAGCCATGAAGGTAAAGGCGCTGTGGTACTCGGCAGTGCTCTCCTTGTAAGAATCTTCCGCTTCTTTCAGGTTTATGGCGATGATCGACGCGACTGTTTCCCCAGGTTTCGAATACATCGGGGCAACCGTACCGGTCGCGTAATTAGCCGCTTCGGCCCGATCTCCGGGACTGGCGCTGACAGAAGCCTTCTGAGCCATCTCAGAAAGCCTGAGCCCAGCGGCATAATATGCTTCAAACCCATCGTTGAACTGCTTCAGAAGCTCGGTTTCTTTCGGGTTCAGGTTGGCCTTTGAAAATTTCGCAACAATCCCCTTGATATTCTCGGCCCGCTTGGCCATGTCGTCGGCTTTTTCCTTTAATTTTGCCGTATCGTTAAGTGCCAGCATATAGACAAGATCCAGCCGGATATTAAGGAACTGGCGGTCCATATCCGACAGCATGGCGATGTGGGACTGGCCTTCGTTTGCCATTTCCAGATCATTGTTCGCCTGCCTCAAGCTTATCAGGCCGGTTGCACCAACAGCGATCAATGCAACAGAAAATACTGCAATGAGAATTAGAAGCCTGGTGCCGATTCGAACGTTGCCAAACATATTGCAATACCCCCCGATTTATCTTATTCCAGGTCATTACACCAAAATAATCAAGAAGTTGTGACCTGCCTGGAAAAGAGTACCAGCTGAATTAGCTTTGACTAATTACACTTCCTGACACTTTCTGACTAGACCTTACGGGGTAACTGTTTAGATAAAAAAATGGCGTCGAGGGAAGTGAAAAGGTGGGTCAAACAGTGGGGGCAAGTGTAACGGAGAATTTGGAACCGGACCCGAGCGTGCTGGTGCAGGTCACAGTCCCGCCATGGATCTCGGCGATCTTCTTGACAAGGTGAAGTCCGAGCCCGGCGCCGACAACGCCTGACACCTGCCAGGTCCGGTAAAATCGTTTGAAGATTCTCTCCTGCTGGTCTGCCGGGATACCAATCCCGGTGTCGGAAACCTCCATGCATACTCCGCCTCCGGGCAACCCGGTGCCCCGAAGAGATATTTTCCCTCCATCGGGAGAATATTTGACGGCGTTGTCGAGAAGGTTGCCCAGCATTACCTTGATCAGCATAGCGTCACAGTTGAACCGGTCCGGAAGCCCCGAGTGCTCGAAAGCTATGATATGGATCCTCGTTGCCGCTTGCGCCTGTTCGGCCGCACTCGCCATGATCTTAGCGATTTCATGCATCCGCATATCAGGCAGCCACCCGCCGGCAGAGAGCCTTTCATCGGTCAGGCAGCTGTCAATAAGGTTGCTCAGTCTTACAGTCGCCCCCCGTATCCTTTCCGCCTGGGTAAAAGAGGAGGATTCCCGGGGTGCGTTCATATGTATCAGCTGGGCGGCCCCGTCTATTACCGCCAGCGGAGTACGAATCTCATGGGAAACCAGGCCCAGGAACTGGCGCTGCTCGTCGTTCATCATTCGTTGGGCTTCAAGTGCCGCACGATCCTGTTCTGCCTGTTTGCGGACCGTTATATCGGTTATCATCGCCTGCTTCGACATGATCCCAGCGGTATTGCGGATCGGGGTATTCGATATGTAATACCATCGACCGTCCTTGGGGCTCTGCAACTCCCACTGGACGGTTTCTCCCCGGAAAACCCGTTCGTTGACACACCAGGGGCAGACGGTCTCGAGGTCGTGCAGAGCCTTGTGGCAGAGCTCTCCGGTGGCATCATAACCGGTGCGCTCAATCATCCGTTTGTTCATGAACTCGATTCTGCGCTCCTGGGAGCAGATGTATATAAAGCCATCAAAGGCATCCACCATTGCCCGGTAACGCGCCTCGCTCATTCGAATGGCGTCTTCTGCCCGTTTACGAAGGGATATATCCCGCACGACACATACATGACTCACATAGGTGCCGTTTTCGTCGCAGATCGGCATGACGCAATGATCTGAATTAAATGATGTCCCGTCCTTGCGCCGCATCTTGAATTCAGTCTCGAACAGTCCCTTCTCGCGGTATCCTTTCCGCATCTCTTCCCCGAAGATGCGCGACATCTCCTCGGAGACATGAAGGATCGACGTATGCCTGCCGATGATCTCGTTTCTAGCGTACCCGAACATACTCTCGACGGTAACATTGCAATCGAGGATAACCCGTGTGGCGGTATCCACGATAAAAACCGACTCGTTAAGGCTTGACAGGGTTTTTTGCAGGAGAGTACAGGAGTCGACCAGCGCCTTTTCTGCGCTCTTGCGCTCGGAAATGTCCAGAAAAATCCCCTGGACAATGGATGTTTCACCAATTTGTGTGATTGAAGTCCGGATAAGAACCGGCAGACGCCTGCCGCTTCTGCTTAGTATTTCTGCCTCGATATCTTCTTTAGGGTCAGGAGCTGTTGTCACCTTTTCGAACAGGGCAGTGATCTTGTCCGTAATGTCCGGAGGATGCAACATGGTAAAGTGACGGCCGATAATCTCGTTTCGCGGTGCTTCGACCATCTCCTCGGCAGCCTGGTTGCAGTTGACCAGGATGCCGGACTCGGTATTCACCCAGAAAATGGCGTCCCTCGCCCCTTCAAAGGTAAGCCGGAACATCTTTTCGATCTCAAGTTGCAGTTCCGTAGTTTTCGCATGTTCGGTGATATCGGTGTAGATGCCTATAATTCGGCCCAATGCGATGTGAGCGCTTATGATCACATGCTTTATCGTGCCGTCTTTGCAGGTAATCTTTGCCGTTAGGGGAGAAGGGATCGTACCGCGTACCAGGCGGGGAATCTTGTCCGAATACCACCCCATGACCTCATTCCGGTAGGCCGGATCAGGGTAGGCCCGGATGAACCAGTCATTGAGGGAACTGATTTCTTCCAACGAATAACCGAACATTTCGACAAATGTCCGGTTGACATATTCGCAGATGCCTTGCCGGTTCAGCCACCGGACACCTACCGGCATAAGGTCCATCAGTACCGTTATATCCCTGAACATGACATCCGAATCGGTTTTGCGCCGATGTTCAGTCATTTATCAAATCCTGTTTGAGCTCTGCCAGGAATGCATAGCCCAGGTTGTGGCGTGCCCTGACCGGCAGTTCCGTATCGGGATCAGCGGCACGCACTTTCGCGCGCAACCTGCTGATCATGGTCTCCAGACGTTTATCGGCATAGAGATCATCAGGCTGCCTGAGCGCGGAGAATATCTCACGGCGGGGCACATTTTCTCCGGGCCTTTCCAATAGCTTCCGCATCAGGATACACTCATGGGCTGTCAAGCGAATCTCCACACCTGAAGGAGTTGTCAGTTTCGAGGTGAGCGGCTCGAACCGCCATAACGGTCTGGAAATTAGGGAGATCCGTCGAGCAAGACTCCGAAGTGCGGCATCGAGTTCCCGAATATCGACCGGCTTGACAAAATAGAGATCCGCGCCCGCTTCCAGTCCGGTAACCCGTTCGTACAGCTTCCCTCTTGCAGTTATCATTACTATTCCGCAACCGCAATTACTTCGCAACCTGGCTGCGATATCGATGCCGTCCTCTTCCGGAAGCCCGAGATCAAGGATCACGATATCCGGGGGAAAAACTGCCATCTCGGCATCAAGTGCCTTGCCGTCCGAAACAGCGTGGACTGTGTGGCCGAAATACCTCAATCCCGAGGCCAGTATGTCCCTGAGTTCCGGGTCATCTTCGACAATTACTACATTAAGTGACGGCAGTTGTGAATTCCGAGGCATGGACATTGGTCAAAACTCCACGGGTAAAACAGTATGCGGTTTCTGAAATAGTGTATACGAAATTATTATAATGAATTCTCAAATTTATATAGAAGAAAATACTGACAACTTCTCACAATATCCCCGGAAATCCAACCACAGATGTAACTGTTTCCACTATAAAACCCTTGCCGGAGAACGGGTGGTATGATAAACGGTTATAATACATACCAACGGAGGATACAGCCATGGATATCAAGGTACTCCCACTTCCGGATGAGCGCAAAAAACAGAAATTCGCCGACGAGTCAAAGCTCGGTTTCGGCAAGATCTTTACAGACCGGATGTTCATTGCCGAATGGAAGGTCAACCAGGGGTGGGTTGATGCCCGGATTCAGCCGTACGGACCATTCACCCTTGATCCGGCGGCACTGGTCTTTCATTATGCCCAGGAGATCTTTGAGGGACTGAAGGCGTACCGATGGCAGGACGGCTCCATTGCCCTTTTCCGGCCCGAAATGAACGCCCGCAGATTCAACCTTTCCGCAGACCGGCTCTGCATGCCAGAAGTTCCCGAAGACCTCTTCCTGGACGGCATCAGACAGCTGGTAAGTCTTGAGCGCGACTGGATACCCGGTGCAGAGGGGACTTCCCTGTATATCAGACCTACCATGATGGCCGTTGAGGCGGTACTCGGGGTAAAACCTGCCGATCATTACTATTTCTATGTCATCCTCTCCCCAGTCGGCGCATATTACGCCTCCGGCTTCAATCCGGTAAAGATAATGGTCGAAGACAGTTACGTGCGCGCAGTTCCGGGTGGCACCGGCGAAGCCAAAACCGGCGGGAACTACGCCAGTTCCCTGAAGGCAGGCCTTGAAGCCAAGAAAAAAGGGTACGACCAGGTCCTCTGGCTCGATGGGGTCAACAAGCGATACATCGAAGAGGTCGGCGCCATGAATATGTTCTTCGCTTACGCCGACAAGGTAGTAACCGCTCCGCTGGCCGGATCGATACTTAACGGAATTACCCGCGATTCGGTCCTGAAACTGGCCGCAACTCTTGGTTTCTCGGTTGAAGAGCGGCCGATCGATGTCAACGAACTGATGTCAGATATCCGCAGCGGCAAGGTCAAGGAGGCTTTCGGCAGCGGCACTGCAGCGGTCATCACCCCGGTTGCATCTCTATGCTACAAAGACGAGTCCGTTGCCGTAGGCAACGGGGGTGTGGGCAATTTAACGCAAAAACTGTACGACACGCTTACCGGTATCCAGTACGGTAAAATTGCCGACCAGTTCGGTTGGATTGAGAAAATCGCCTGAATCTGAAAGAGGGGGCTGGATGGCCCCCTCTTTTCCGGCATTAAATCTATGAAGAGTGTTCCAGCCGAACTAAATCCTCTCTGCGTTTCATGCCGAAAGCGGTGCAAGCAACCGTGCCATGCGCTGATCGCATCCTGCCCCAGTTACTCACCGCTTCCAAAAGATTTAAGGTCTCCCTGGATCCAGATGGAACTGAAATTCAACATCCTGAAATGAATGACGCCTGCAAGTCAATTACTGTTGATACCTCACGATGCTCGGGATGCGGCAGGTGCGTCTCCGCGTGCAGTTCCAGGCTTATTACCCTGGACGACATCGGCACCAGAAAAGTGGCCTGGGTCAAATTTCCTGAGCGGTGCTCGTTCTGCCGCAGATGCCTTGAGGAATGTCCCATCGAAGCAATTTCCGAGTCCGGCAGGAATACCCCCGCGGACAAATAAAAACGGCTGCGTCAGGTCATGCCGCAGCCGTCAAGAAGATTATGTTTCAGGTGTGATCAGTTATTCCGCCAAAGCTCTTTCCGTTCCTTCTTTTCAAGTCTGCCATCCAGAATCGATGCGTTGGCCACAAGGGTTCGCGATTCGATCTGTTTCTTGACCGGCCGGGGCTTGTAACGTTCGGTCTCAACGCTGATTGAATCGGCGGCAAGCTCGCGAATGGTTGCCTTGCCGATAACCTGAAGTTCGCTGCATCCGGTCAGCACTACACACCCTAATATGCATATCGCTAGTTTTTTCATATCGTGCCTCCGTTTAACTTTCAATACACACGGAGACAGTTCCGAATTTCGTGCCACACGCCCAACAAACATAACCCATTGAATTTAAATCAGACTTCCAAATTGACGCCTTTGGCTGCCTGTATAACTCTTGAACAGCCTTCAGGGGCAACGGCTAAAACAGGGCTAAATTCATAAGGTTTTATTTCAAGACTGAATTATGTTCCAAAGTTGGACAGGTGCCGTTGTGCCCACCTTGACACCCGCAGAGTGCGCTATTATGTTTCTTTCATGGGGAAAGGAGCAATACATGATCAGACCCGAAAAGATGACCGTAAAGACCCAGGAAGCCCTAGCCGCTGCCCACGAGAAAGCGGCAGCAAACGGTAACGGCGCAATTGAACCCGAGCATCTGTTCCTGGCCCTAGTGGACCAGGAGGGAGGGCTTGTTCCGGCAATAGTGCAAAAGATCGGTCTTTCCGCAACAATTCTGAGAAACAGCGCTGAAGCTGCGGTAAATAAACTGCCAAAAGCCAGCGGCGAGACAGTGCAGGTCTATCTTTCCAGCGGACTGAACCGGATACTGAATGCCGCCCAGTCCGAGGCCGACAAGATGAAGGACAGCTTTGTCTCCACCGAGCATCTCCTGCTGGCACTGGTGAGTGACAAATCATCCGTGCCGGGAAAGATACTGACGGAAAACGGGGCAACGCGTGAGTCCATACTTGCAGCGCTGCAGGATATCCGGGGCAATCAGCCGATTGACAATCAGAATCCTGAAGAGACCTACCAGGCACTGGCCAAATATGCCAGGGACCTGACTGATCTGGCCCGACAGGGGAAACTCGATCCGGTCATTGGTCGTGATGACGAAATACGCCGGGTGATCCAGGTCCTGTCCCGCAGGACCAAAAACAATCCGGTGCTGATCGGCGAACCGGGAGTGGGCAAGACCGCGATCGTGGAAGGGCTTGCTCAGAGAATAATTGCCGGTGACGTCCCCGAGACGCTCAAGGACAAACGCTTGATGGCGCTAGACATGGGCGCTCTGATCGCAGGCGCAAAATATCGCGGCGAATTCGAGGACCGGCTTAAGGCTGTTGTCAAGGAAGTCGAGAAATCCGACGGCAAGGTAATTCTGTTCATCGACGAACTGCATACACTGGTCGGCGCAGGCGCGGCCGAAGGGGCCATGGACGCTTCCAACATGCTGAAACCGGCTCTGGCGCGCGGAGAGCTGCACTGTATCGGCGCAACCACGCTCAATGAATACCGAAAACATATCGAGAAGGATGCCGCCCTGGAGCGCCGGTTCCAGCAGGTCTATACCGGCGAGCCAAGCGTGGAAGATACCATAGCCATCTTGAGAGGGCTGAAAGAGAAATACGAGAACTATCACGGCATCAGGATCAAGGACAACGCCATCATTGCCGCGGCAACCCTTTCCGACCGGTACATTACCGACCGCTTTCTTCCTGACAAGGCCATCGATCTGATCGACGAGGCTGCATCCAGGCTCAGGATCGAGATCGATTCGATGCCGCAGGAGATCGATGAGGTCGAGCGCCGGATCATTCAGCTTGAGATCGAGAAGCAGGCCCTGCTTCGAGAGCAGGACCTCCATGCCCAAGAAAGATTAAGGAAGCTAGCCGATGAGCTGGAAGAATTGAAGGTGCAATCTGCCGGGCTGAAAGCGCACTGGAAGCAGGAAAAGGATCTACATGCCCGGATCAGCGGTTTGAAAAAGCAGCTGGAAGACAAAAAAGAGGAATCCAGGAAGCGGGAACGGGAAGGCAACCTTGCCCGAGCGGCGGAACTGCGTTACGGAGAGATCCCGGCTATCGAAAAGGATATTAGCGAGAGCAACGAAGAGCTGGCAAGGAGGCAGGTCGAGGGGAAAATGCTCCCGGAAGAGGTGGACGCTAATCTTGTGGCGGAAATAGTTGCGAAATGGACCGGGATCCCGGTCAGCCGGATGCTGGAAACCGAGGCGGAAAAACTGGTTAACATGGAAGAACGGCTGAAAAGCCGGGTGGTCGGCCAGGATGACGCACTGATACTGGTGGCCAATGCCGTCCGACGGGCTCGGGCCGGGCTTTCAGACCCGAACAGGCCGATCGGCTCATTCATATTTCTCGGTCCGACCGGCGTCGGCAAGACCGAGACCGCGCGCGCCCTGGCGTCGTTCCTGTTCGACGACGACCAGGCGATCATCCGGATCGACATGAGCGAGTATCAGGAGAAACACACTGTAGCCCGCCTTATCGGCGCCCCTCCTGGCTATGTGGGTTACGAGGAAGGAGGTCAGCTAACCGAGGCAGTTCGCAGGCGCCCGTACTCGATCATCCTGTTCGACGAGATCGAAAAGGCGCACCCGGAAGTATTCAACGTCCTGCTGCAGTTGCTGGACGACGGCCGACTGACCGACGGCCAGGGACGCACCGTAGATTTCCGCAACACGGTGATCATCATGACCAGCAATCTCGGCTCCCAATGGATACAGCAGTATGGCAGCGACGATTATGCACGGATGCGGACCATGGTCATGGAGACACTGAAAGAGAATTTTAAGCCCGAGTTTCTGAACCGGATCGACGAAATCGTGATCTATCATGCCCTCCCTCTCGACCGGATCAAGCAGATCGTGGCAATCCAGCTGAAGCAGCTGGAGGCAAGACTGGAGGACCGGCACCTGTCGTTGCAGATAACCGATAAGGCACGGGAGTTTATTGCCCACGAAGGGTATGACCCGGCTTACGGAGCACGACCGCTCAAGAGAACCATCCAGCGTAGCGTCCAGGACCCGCTGGCACTCATGCTGCTGGAAGGGAAATTTCATGAAGGGGATACCATCAAAGTCGATATCGATATGCAGGGGCAGGGGTTGGTGATCGCGAAGAAGAAGTAACAAGAAAAAACGGGGGGTGACCGTCACCCCCCGTTTCAATGAATTAAGTGCTGCCCAACATGTTACTTCTTTTCCTGCTCCCTGGTCTTAAGAACAAAGTCATACAGATCCCGGCATAACTGAAGCCGCTTGCGAAACACCTTTTTCGTGCTTTCGTCCTGAGTATCAATGACTGCTTTAAGCTTATCGCACCTTGCCACAAGGGACTTCAGCTCCTCGGTCGGCAGCGACATCGAATTCTCGGTTTTGTTGCAGATCTCTTCAAATTCCCGCTTCCAGTCGTCTCCGGCACATTTCCCAGCCCCTGGCAACGCAGCCAGCAGTACGGCAGCGAGCGCCAGTTGTGCAAAAATCCTCTTCATGTTTACATGCCCTTTCTTATCCCGGGATGACACCTTTTGCAGTCATCCATCGGAAAGGCCACATTGATGTGGCAAACTCCGCAATACTCACCCTTGAGGATCTTGGCCATGGTGAACTTGGTCCCTTTCCTCTTTATGTTGAAAATGTCGGGGTGACAGTTGCTGCAATCCAGCCAGGCCGTATGCGCTCGATGCGGGAAAATGGATGGCGGAATCATGTTCCATTCCGCATCGAGGCTCAGTTTTTTATCAAACTGGATATCCTGAGACTTGGTCTTTAGATAGCGATTGGGAAAGATCAGTCGAGTCTTCATTGCCTCGACCCAGTCGATCCGATTGCCAAAGTCTGTGCGTGGGAAATCGAACCGGGAAAAGATGGAAAATTTGTCGCTGTTGGAGTTGATCTCTCCGGTATGGCAACGTTCACAGTTCTTTTCATGGCCGAAAGCAGTCTTGCCGTTATGGCACGAGCCGCAGAAACGTCCTTTTCTGCTGGCAGCTTCCGTGATTTCCGTGGAGTTAACCTCCATGTTGAACTCAAGCTCGACGTGGCAGACACGGCAAGTGTAAAGTGTCCGGTGGCTCCAATGGGAGAAGAATACCGGTTTTACTCCCTTTGCCTTGGTAACCCTGCTTATGAGAAGGTTACCATATTCCTCTGGCGGAGGAAGCGGCGGGAGGTCGAAGTAACCCCATGCCGTAACCGGAATTATTGCAAGAATCCCTATGGCAATGAACCAGCGGATTATTGTACTGGCCTTGTATGGCATCTCTGGCAATCGGTCTGAGGGAAGGCGACGGTGTCGTGGCAAACGCCGCAGTATTTTCCTTCAAACAGTTCAATCATGGTATATTTGCTTGCCCCTTTCTTTACGCCAACAAATATCTCGGGGTGGCAAACCTCGCATCCGTTCCACACGGTATGTTTTTTGTGGGAGAAAACAATGTCAGGCATCCCTTCCATTTTCGACCCGATTGAGAAATCCTTTTGACCCGGCAGTTGAACACGCTTGACCGAGACCCCTTCAATGTAATCGGTAAGTTTTATCAGCCCCTTCTCCTCTGCCAGTTCCCAATTGATCCCGTTTCCGCCTCGCTCCCTGGGAAGCCGGTCAGCCAGCTTGTAGAATTCGGCCTCTTTTTTCGGGTTCGGGTTAGCGACGTGACAACGTTCGCACCGTTTCAAATCTCCGCGCGAAAACTCCTTGGCGCATGCAGCAAAAACCTTCCGGTCATCGACTATCATCTTGTCGTTATGGCAAACGCCGCAGAAATAGCCACGCATGTTGTCGGCCGCCTTGATCTGGGTGTCCCCGGCCTTCATCGCAAATCCAATATCAACGTGACAGAGCCGGCAAGTAAAACGTGACCGGTGCGACCAATGGTCGAACTCAACCGGAGCGAGACCGACCTTGGATGAGAAGTTGTTTATCACCACTTTGCCGTAATCAAACGGCTTAGGCTTCTTTTTCTTGGTCCCCCCCTGAGCGAAAGCCAAGCCAACCAAACAGAGCAGACAGATGGTTGCCAACATGAACCGTTTCATTTGCACCTCCATCAAAAAATTGCATTATTCAGCGGAAACTAATAGTAAGCCACTCATTATGCAGTGTCAATGACAAATTCAAAGCATTTTAACAACATAAAGCTGCGCCACTGAATTCGTCTACCCTTGATTTCTCAAGCAGATTACGATAATAAGACTTTTTATTCTTTTTGCGAACAGGGGTCACATGGGAATCAAATCAACAGAGCTGTCGGCGCCGGCCAAAGTAAACTACCGACTCGATGTCATAAGAAAACGCCCGGACGGCTATCATGATCTCAGAATGATCATGCAGAGGGTAGACCTTTTTGACACAATTCGCATTTCTCTCACAGATGCGACAGAGATCAAGGTAACATGCGACCGAACCGGTGTGCCGAACGGGCCGGAAAACATCGCGTGGAAGGCTGCCCGGGCAATGCTGGATATCGCCTCGAAGCCGATCGGGATAGATATAAACATAACCAAAAGAATACCGGTTGCAGCCGGACTAGGAGGAGGAAGCAGCAATGCGGCGACAGTGCTCATGGGGCTTAACGACCTGCTCTCTCTTGGGCTTACCATAGAGAGACTGATGGAAATCGGTGTTACTCTGGGTGCAGATGTGCCGTTCTTCATCTTCGGGCGAACTGCAATCGCGGAAGGGATCGGCGAGAAACTGACCCCGATAGAAAGAATCCCAAGACCATGGATCGTGCTGGTCAACCCGAATGTTCATGTTTCAACTGCCTGGGCATATAAAAATTTGCAATTGACATCCGGGGAAGATAACAATACAATGCCAAACTTCTTTGACAACATAGCAGAACTCTGTGCCATCCTCGGGAACGATCTCGAATCGGTCACGATTGCGCGTTTCCCGGTGATTGCCGACATCAAGGAACAACTTATACGACACGGCGCCGAAGCATCGCTGATGTCAGGGAGTGGTCCGACCGTGTTCGGAATTTTTGAGGCCGAATCTGCAGCCCGCAAGGCTGCAGAGCAGATGGCCGCAGAAAATGGCTGGTTCGCAACTGCTGTCAAAGCATTACAGTAATCCCGGGTATTTGTTCAGCCAATTAACGGCTTAACGCCTTTTGTTGGGGCGTCGCCAAGCGGTAAGGCACCGGATTTTGATTCCGGCACTCCCAGGTTCGAATCCTGGCGCCCCAGCCACAAACTCTGGAACGATCACGTATGAAGCGCCCCCAAAAGGGGCGTTTTGCACGAATCGTCAAGGTATCTGTCCGATGGAAGACAAAATTAAAGTTTTTTGCGGCAATTCCAATCCTGCTTTGGCAGAGAAAATCTGTCAAAGCCTGGGCGTCCCGCTGGGGACAGCCAAGGTCAAGACCTTTTCCGACGGCGAGATCATGGTCGAGATCGGCGAAAACGTTCGCGGCCGGGACGTTTACCTGATTCAGTCAACCTGCGCCCCGACCAATAACAACCTGATGGAACTGCTCATCATGATGGATGCCGTCAAAAGAGCATCTGCTGCGACCATTACTGCGGTGATTCCTTACTATGGCTATGCCCGCCAGGATCGCAAAGTTGCTCCGCGCACGCCGATCTCTTCAAAACTGGTAGCCGACCTTCTGACCACATCGGGCGCAGACAGGGTCGTAACGGTAGATCTTCACGCAGGCCAAATCCAGGGTTTCTTCAATATTCCGGTAGACAACCTCTATGCCGCTCCCGTGATCCTGAGCCATCTGAAGTCCAGGTTCCCGGACAGCGATGAAATCGTCATGGTGTCCCCGGATGCAGGCGGAACCGAACGGGCAAGGGCCTTTGCCAAAAGACTCGGCTGCACTCTGGCCATCATTGACAAGCGTCGGACCGGTCCCAACGTAGCAGAGGTGATGCATCTGATCGGCGAGGTGCGCAACAAAACCGCAATAATCCTGGATGACATGATCGATACCGCCGGGACCCTCACCCAGGCTGCCAAGGCTTTGAAGTCGCACGGCGCCAGAGCTATTCATGCCTGTGCCACTCACGGTGTTCTATCCGGACCCGCGATTGACAGGATCAATGAATCAGAGATTGAAGAACTGATCATTACCGATACTGTGCCGTTGGGAGACAAGTCCTCGCAAACGTCCAAGATCAAGGTCCTCACCACAGCTGAACTCCTTGCCGAGGCCATTCGCCGCATCCATGAAGACGAATCAGTAAGTTCGCTTTTTGTTTAACATACAAACGACGTTAACCATCCAAGATTCCAACTGGAGGATTTATTTATGGCACTGAATGAAATAGTACTGCAACCGAGAACAAAGACAGGCAAGAACGGCTGCCGTCAGCTTCGGGCAGAGGGGATGCTCCCGGGAATAGTTTACGGAAAGGGGATCGAACCGACTTCGGTTGCCCTGAATCCAAAAGATCTGACATCGGCTCTCGCTGGTGAGAGAGGGCAAAATACCCTTCTCAGCATCAAAGGATGCGGCGCCCTTGAAGGTAGCGTGGTTATCGTTGCCGACCTGCTCAAAGACCCGCTCAAAAGGACCGCAATTCACGTTGACTTCCACAAGCTCAGCATGGACGATAAAATTCGCGTTCATGTCCCGGTCAAGCTCGTTGGCACCGCAGCAGGCGTTAAGGAAGGCGGGATGCTCGATTTCCCGACGCATTCACTTGACATCGAGTGTCTCCCGGGCCAGATTCCCGAAAATATCGAAGTGGATATCAATCAGCTCACCATCGGTCACTCGATCCACGTAGCCGACCTTAAGCTGGCTGCGGGGGTCAAGGTTCTGCTTGACGGAAGAGCATCAATAGTTAGCGTCCTCGGCAAGGCAAAGGAAGAAGCACCGGCTGCCGAGTAACAACGGTCAAGCCCGGCAGCAGGATACAGGATGTCAGGCAAACTGCTTGCCGGGCTGGGCAACCCCGGCGCAAAATATCTCTGGACCCGGCACAATGCAGGTTTCATGGTTTTGGATCGTCTTGCGAACCATGCCGGCACAACCGTTTCCAAAAAGGCATTTGCAGGCCTTTACGGCGAGGCTTCCTGCTGGGGCGAACGGCTTCATCTCCTGAAGCCCCAGACCTTCATGAACCTATCCGGACGTTCGGTATCCCCTGCGTTGCATTATCACAAGCTGACCTTAGACGACCTGATCGTTATCCACGACGACCTTGACATCCCTTTCGGACAGATAAAGCTCAAGAAAGGCGGCGGACACGGCGGACACAACGGCCTCCGTTCCCTTATGCAGGAACTGGGGAGTGGAGAATTCACGAGGATCAGGGTGGGCATTGGCCGGCCCGGATTCGGGGATTGCGCCGATTACGTCCTCTCTCCGTTTTCAAAGGCGGAAATGGCCGGCCTTCCTGATCTCCTGGACGGTATCGTCGCCGCAATCGAGATGTTGATTGCCGAGGGGCTGCCCAAAACAATGAGCATCTTCAACAACAAAGATCTGTTGGCCAACTGATTAAGGCCAGCAGTTCCATCAGGAAGGATTAGATAAGATGGCCCTTAACTGCGGCATTGTCGGCCTGCCGAATGTCGGCAAATCGACTATTTTTAACGCCCTCACTTCGGCGGGAGCCGAATCGGCCAATTACCCGTTTTGTACCATAGACCCGAATGTCGGTATAGTTCAGGTTCCTGACCGCAGGCTCGATCAACTGGCAGAAATTGTCAACCCCCAGCAGACATTGCCGACAACCATAGAGTTTGTCGATATTGCCGGGCTCGTGAAAGGTGCCAGCCAAGGCGAAGGGCTGGGGAACCAGTTTCTCGGCCATATCCGTTCGGTCGACGCAATTGTCCATGTTGTCCGCTGTTTTGAGGACGAGAATGTAGTGCACGTCAACGGCTGCATTGACCCTGCAGGGGATATAGAGGTTATCCAAACCGAGCTTGGCCTGGCAGATCTCGATACAGTAGAGAAAAAACTGCTCCGCGTGGAGAAGCAGGCCCGCAGCGGCGACAAAAAGGCCAAGGACGAGGTGGAATTCTATATTCGATTGAGAGACGTTCTGGGCGAAGGGAAACCGGCACGGGGGCTGGCAACAACCGAAGAAGAGATCCAGTGGCTGCGTGATCTGCATCTGCTCACCGATAAGCCTGTGCTGTATGTTGCCAATGTTGCCGAAGACGATCTCGAAGGCAAGCACCCTGCCGTTGCCAGGGTAAGAGAGATAGCTGCTCAGGAAGGTGCCCAGGTGGTGCCGATCTGCGGCCGGATCGAAGCAGAGATCGCCGAACTGGATGGTGCGGAAAAGCAGGAATTCCTTGCCGATCTGGGGCTGGAAGAATCCGGACTGGAACGCCTCATCAGAAAGGCCTACGCACTCCTCGGCCTGATCACCTATTTCACTGCCGGGGTCAAAGAGGTTCGGGCATGGACGGTTACCCGCGGATCAAAGGCGCCGCAGGCAGCTGGCGTGATTCATTCGGATTTTGAAAAAGGGTTCATTCGGGCGGAGGTAATCGCTTTCAACGATTTTGTATCCTGCAAAGGGGAAGCAGGGGCCAAGGAAAAGGGGCTCCTGCGGCTGGAAGGGAAAGAATATGTGGTTCAGGATGGAGATGTGATGCACTTCCGCTTCAACGTCTGAAAGGCAATCGGCACCCTGCCGGATGTCCAATCTGAACAAAAAGGGCGATCCAATGATCGCCCTTTTCCTATAACCACAAAATGAAACATTTTAGGCAATAGCTGCCAATACTCGCTCTATTGATCTCCTTCTGTCGACAACTACCCCCCTCTTGAACATTTGATCGCGAGACACCGAAACCCACTCACCTTTGTCAAGATAAGCCGATATCAATCCCCCCTTGATCAAACCCTCAAGGCACGCCTCTAAAGCCACTGAACATGTACCATCACTACAGCGCACAAGAACAACCATCGTCATCTCCTCCTCTGGAAAACGTGAAAATGTTGCCTATACGTTCATGAAAGTCCGGGCAGGTTGACTAAATCCGGCAGATTGCCGATTTCGGAAGGAGTGTAGTATATCTTAGGGTAAAATATACTTGCAACAGTTTTTTTTAGTTAATTAATCTTACTATTACAGAACTGTCACGCCTAAAGATGAAGCTCAGGAAAACAGCGGCAAGGGCTCATTTTCTGTCCCAAGGCGCCTATCCTGGCCGCTGTAAATCCCCCCTGACCCGCGTACCGGATCAAGGCCGATGGTCACCCAGCGATTGGACCGTTCAAACCCCATGATTCTTTTATTCTTAATCAGTTCATCCAAGTGATAATTCATAACCATGTCGTAAGTCCCGTCCAGATATCTTACCAGGATCATCATCTCGCAATCCCCTTTCTGCATTTTTCCCTAACCATAATTAGCATGCATGAATAATGCTAACTAATACAAATCCTACCGAAACAAGACGTTAGCAATATTTAGAACTCGCAAAAAATCGATTGGTAATGCAAAATGTAAGAAATACCGACAAAAATCAAGATTAAAATTATTAGAATTTAACCCACAGTCATGTCAGAACCGAAAATTCACTGACGCAAAAAGGCCCGCCGATTAAAGCGGGCCATGCCAAAACTTTGACTTTGTTTGAATTATGCCGCGAGTGCGGCCTTTAAATCGTCTTCAGCATTGGTAACCGGACCGATATTGAAGTTCTCCACCAGGAAATTCAGCACATTGGGAGTGATAAAAGCAGGAAGAGTCGGGCCGAGCTTGATATTCTTGATCCCCAAGTGCAACAAGGTAAGCAGGATTACTACGGCTTTTTGCTCATACCACGAAAGTATGAATGAAAGTGGCAGTTCGTTTACCCCGCATTCAAAGGCTCCTGCCAAGGCAAGCGCAATCTGGATAGCGGAATAAGCATCATTGCACTGCCCTACGTCGAGCAACCGGGGAATGCCCCCGATATCTCCGAACTCAAGTTTGTTGAAACGATACTTGCCACAGGCGAGGGTCAGTATTACACAGTCCTGGGGCACCTTCTCGGCAAATTCGGTGTAGTAATTCCGGCCGGACTTGGCGCCGTCGCAGCCGCCGATCAGGAAGAACCGCTTAATGGCTCCTGACTTGACTGCAGCGATGACTTTATCGGCGACTCCCAGCACGGCATTGTGTCCAAACCCGACAAGGATTTCCTGTCCCGGGTTCTCGGAAAAACCGGATAACTCCTGAGCTCTGGAGATTACGGCAGAAAAGTCCCATCCTTCGATATGCTGCACATCGGGCCACTGCACCAATCCCCATGTGAAGAGACGGTCCTTGTAGGAATCAGCCGGCCGCTGAATGCAATTTGTGTTGAAAATTATTGCTCCGGGGAAATTCACAAACTCTTTTGCCTGATCCTGCCAGGCGCCACCAAAGTTTCCAGCCAAGTGCGGGTACTTCTTCAATCCGGGATAGGCATGCGCCGGCATCATCTCACCATGGGTATAAATATTGATCCCTTTCCCCTCGGTCTGCTTCAACAGTTCCTCAAGCATCTTGAGATCGTGGCCGGAGACAAGGATCGCCTTGCCGGCACGGGTCCCCAGATTGACCGGGGTCGGCACGGGATGGCCATAGGTCTCGACATGCCCCTGATTCAGTATTTCCATGGTGCGGAGATTTTGTTTGCCGCACTCCATGGCGAGCCCCACGAAATCCATGAGCCCGAGACCCGGATCGGTTGTTGCTGCCAGAGCTCTGTGAAAGAAGGCCAGGACCTCTTCATCGCTTCTCCCGAGGATCAAGGCATGATCCATATAAGCCGCCATCCCCTTTAAACCAAAAGTTAGGGTCTCGATGACCGAGCGAATATCTTCGTTAACATGCAGAGTGCTAAGGCCATGCTCTTCCCCTTGGCGGACGAGCCCTGCCTGGTCGGCTGCCGGGGTATAGGTCGCTTGAGGGATATCCACCCTGGCAGGGGCAACCCCTTTTGCCTGGCAACTACTTTCATAAAGAGACTTTGCCTGGGCTCTTACTTCAATACCTTTACGGATCGCCTTCTCTATATGACCGGCATCAAAATCCACGTTGGTAACGGTAGTGAACAACCCTTCCACGATGAAACGGTCAATTGAGGCGTCTTTACCTCCGAGTTCGCGTGCCTTGGCGGCATATAACGAAATCCCTTTCAGCGTGTAGAGCAGCAGATCCTGCAAAGCCGCCACATCCGGCTTTTTACCACAAACTCCCGAAATTGAACACCCTACCCCATTTGCCGCCTGCTCACATTGGTTGCAGAACATACCCATTGATATTACCTCCCTCTCTTTTATTCAGCTCCGGTTTGATGTTATAAATTTTAGCTCGTTTTATTTCTGGCGCATTGCCATGCACGGTGAAAGTATATCATTTATCCGTGACCATCCTTGACCTCAGTCAAGAAAACACGATTTTCCGAGTTTCAGGAATTGTGATAAATTGAAGAAGGGAGAATTGGCATGCACTACGGACCGCTACTGACATTGCTGATGATGGCAACACTACTTGCTTCCCCGTACTCAGCAGCTGCGGACGATGAGGTTACGTCGAAAAGCCAGGTGCCGCCTGCAACCTTCATCCGAAGACTGGAGCCGGACAGGCTTCTGACCTCGGGCGGCATGAGAGTCAAGCCAGGTAGCGATGTAACCGTTGAGCCGGAATTCGGGGTCAGTCATACCGTGCATCAACGGGAAACAGGGATCGGACGGGACGATATCACCCACAAGGTCCATGCTCAGGCAGGAGGAAGAATCAGACTGTCAGACCTGTTCTATCTGGGCTTTGCCACCAAGTTGCCGATATACAATTACGAGGCAACGGAAGGACGGACTCCGGGAGGCGGTGCAGCCCCGGCAACTGCTGCAGCACGCCACGAATACGAGATCCTCAAACTATCCCCGGAAAACCTCACTTGGACAGGAGAAATGGGGTTCCGGCTCGGTCAGCAGGTCGACCTGAACCTTTATTATGACCAGAACATCCTCAAAGGGCCCTATCAAAGAGGGACCAAATCTGGAGAAGATGTCTTCGGCACCAGGTTCATATTCCGCTTTAAATAAGCCTAAAACGAAAAAGGGCAACGCTGTGCGTCACCCTTTTTGCGAATTGCCGTATATCGGCAAAGATTATTTGTGGCACTCTTTGCAGGACGTCGGCCCTTTCTTCATGTCACTGTGACAACCCTTGCAGTTCTTGTGAGCCCACTCCTTGCCAAATCCCTCAATCTTCCCAGGCGCCTTTTCATGGCATTTCTTGCAATTGCCCACAGTAGCCTGGTGAGCTTTGTGATTGAATTTTACACCTTTTTTCATCTCGATCGTATCTGCGGCAAAAGCGGTTCCGGCAAAGGCAACAAGGGCAAACATGGCAATAACGGCTTTCTTCATCTTAATCTCCTTTGAGTAGTTGTTATGCTGCTTGTGTAGTTATATCTTCTCGAATTCGGACATGCAACATTTTGTCAGGCATCTGCTGAGATCTCTTTACACCGGTCATGCCAACATACGCATGATGCATAACAGTTGAATTTTACAGCATCGGCACCATCTAAACGCGAGAACTGGGATAATTTCATGCCGCAATTGAGGCAAATATTTCTTCATTTGCGATACAAGGCTTTCCTGGCATTCGTCTTATCTGCTCAGCTTGAGCGTATGGGAAATCTTTCCAAGAATCCTGTTGAGGAGATGCTCCCGGGACAGCGAGGAGATGATTCTGAATCTGCGCCTCCCCAGCTGATTGAGTTCATGGCGAATCTTGGCATTGTCCTCAAATGCTAACCCGTCACTGAACACTCTAATTGCCTCGCGCTTTCTGTCGGCAGCCATGAGGATACGACCCAGGAACAGATAATTGTCGGATTTCGCCGGCTCACGCTCTACCTCTTCCCGGCAGAGTTCAGCAGCTTCATCATACCTGCCGCTCTTCACCAGCTCTTGAATCCGGTCCTGGTTCAACATCCGTCCACCTCGCAGATATATTATACCCGGTATCCTGCCTTCCGCCATACCGGCCTGATTACCTGTTTAACTTGCCCGGCTCTTCTGTTATCATGTTGCGCGATTTCGTATCACTTTCTTTTCCGGAGGGAGAGCATGAGCAAGAATTGGAAGATCGAAACACAGGCAATTCAGGGTGGTTACGACCCTAAGCCAGGAGATCCGCGGGTAGTCACCATCTGCCAGAGCACCACCTTCAAATATGACAGCGCCGACTACGTGGCGAAGCTGTTCGACCTTGAGGTTGCCGGTCATTTCTATACTCGTCTGGGTAACCCCACCACCGATGCCTTCGAGAAGAAAATCGCCATGATGGAAGGAGGTGTTGCCGCGCTCGGCACCTCATCCGGGCAGGCAGCCACAACGCTTGCCATCTTCAACATCTGTCAGGCTGGCCAGCACTTTGTCACGGCCAGCACTCTTTACGGAGGAACCTACAATCTGTTTGCGGCAACCTTCCCCAAGATGGGGATTGAGGTTACTTTTGTCGATCCGGAAGCGCCTGCCGAAGAGATCCTGGCGGCCTTTCGTCCCAATACCCGCGCCCTTTTCGCCGAGACCATCGGCAATCCGGGGCTCAACGTCCTCGACTTCGACAAGTTCAGCTCGATTGCCAAAGAGAAAAAAGTTCCGCTGATTATAGACAGTACTTTTGCAACTCCTTATCTCTGCCGGCCGTTCGACCTCGGCGCCAACATTATCATCCACTCCACTACAAAGTATATCGACGGTCATGCAACCAGTGTCGGCGGCGTTATTGTCGACGGCGGCAACTTCAATTGGGACAACGGCAACTACCCGGAGCTCACGGAACCCGATTCCAGCTACCATGGCCTGCAGTACATAAAGACATTCGGTCCGGCAGCGTATATTGTCAAGGCCCGGGTTCAGCTGATGCGCGACCTCGGGGTCACACCCGCGCCGATGAATTCATTCATGTTCAACCAGGGTCTGCAGACGCTGCCGTTAAGAATACAGCGCCACAGCGACAACGCCCTGGCAGTGGCGAAGCACCTGGAATCCCACCCTTCGGTGAGCTGGGTCAGCTATCCCGGACTGCCAAGCCATCCGAGCTTTGAGCGGGCGAAGAAATACCTCCCGAAAGGGTGCAGCGGCGTGCTCACCTTCGGCATCAAGGGGGGCGCTCCGGCAGGTAAAATATTCATGGAGAGCTGTCAGCTGATCGCCCTGGTGGTTCATGTCGGCGATGCCCGGAGCTGCGTCCTGCATCCGGCAAGCACCACCCATCGCCAGCTTACCGAGGAACAGCAGATATCATCAGGAGTAACCCCTGATCTGATCCGGCTCTCCGTTGGTATCGAACATATCGACGACATTATTGAGGACATCGACCAGGCATTGGCCAAAAGTCAGCAGTAGCCGCTTCGTATCAAGAATCCCGGGAAACCCCACAGCCCGCCTTTTCCGGCGGGCTTTTTGTTACTCTTCACCCAACTTCACTCTCGACAAAATCAGTTTTTTCCAATATAGTTCCGCCGAAACCGTATACAGAATACACAGGCACTGCTTGTTAATGCAGATACCCCCATGGAAAGGAGTTAGATGCAATGGCAACAAAACCGTTTGTTTATCAGGACCCTTACCCTCTCGGCAAGGACGAGACCAAGTACCGTAAGATTGAGGGATCAGAGCAATATGTAACCGTCGAGCAGTTCGCCGGTGCAGATGTTGTTCGGGTTTGCCCCGAGGCATTGGCGATCCTCGCCAATGAGGCGATGCGAGACGTTTCGTTTCTTCTTCGTCCCGAGCATAACGAGTCGGTGGCCAAGATCCTCCGCGATCCGGAATCATCACAGAACGACAAAGGGGTAGCGCTCGCCTTCCTGCGCAACGCCGAAATCGCCTCAAACTTCGAGCTTCCTATCTGCCAGGACACCGGCACCGCCACCATCGTCGCCAAGAAGGGCCAGCAGGTCTGGACCGGCGGCAAGGACGAAGAGTACCTCTCCAAAGGGGTCTACAAGACCTACACCGAGGAGAACCTCCGCTACTCCCAGACCGTGGCCCTCGACATGTACAATGAGGTCAACACCGGCACCAACCTGCCGGCCCAGATCGATATCCAGGCCGTTGACGGCGACTACTACAAGTTTCTCTTCATTGCAAAAGGGGGAGGCTCTGCCAACAAGACCTCACTGTTCCAGGAGACCAAGGCCCTGCTCAACCCTGATACCCTGGTGAAATTCCTGGTCGGCAAGATGAAGTACCTGGGGACTGCCGCCTGCCCGCCGTATCATATCGCAGTAGTTGTCGGCGGGACCTCGGCCGACGCCTGCATGAAAGCGGTAAAACTCGCCTCCGCCAAATATCTCGATGAACTCCCGACCAAGGGAAACGAGCACGGTCAGGCGTTCCGCGACCTGGAACTGGAGCAGAAGCTCCTTGAAGAGGCCTACAAGCTCGGCATCGGCGCCCAGTTCGGCGGCAAATACTTTGCCCACGACATCAGGGTCATCCGCCTCCCGCGCCACGGCGCCTCCTGCCCAGTCGGCATGGCAGTCTCCTGCTCCGCCGACCGCAACATCAAGGCAAAGATCACCAAGGACGGCCTTTTCGTCGAAGAGATGGACCGCAATCCGGGCCGGCTGATTCCGGAACAGTACCGGGGCAAGCATGAGCACGGAGTGAAGATCGACCTCAACCGGCCGATGAAAGAGATCCTGGCCGAGCTCACCAAGCATCCGGTATCAACGCCGCTCCTCCTGAACGGCACCATCGTCGTCGGCCGCGATATCGCCCATGCGAAGTTCAAGGAGATCCTCGACTCCGGCAAGCCGCTCCCCGACTACCTCAAGAACCATCCGATCTATTACGCGGGTCCGGCCAAAACCCCGCCCGGCAAGCCTTCCGGCTCTTTCGGCCCGACTACTGCCGGCCGGATGGACTCCTATGTCGACCTGCTCCAGGCTAACGGCGGCTCCATGATCATGATCGCCAAGGGGAACCGGAGCCAGCAGGTCACCGACGCCTGCAAGAAGCACGGCGGTTTCTACCTCGGCTCCATCGGCGGCCCGGCCGCAGTTCTGGCTGAAGAGAACATCAAGAAGGTCGAGTGTATCGACTTCCCAGAACTGGGGATGGAAGCGGTCTGGAAGATCGAAGTGGAGAACTTCCCGGCCTTCATCCTGGTTGACGACAAGGGGAACGACTTCTTCAAGCAACTGGGACTGTAACTTTTAATGCGGCAGCAAATCAAATGTCCCCGGATGCCCAAGCATCCGGGGGCAACTTAACAGATGGAGGCGAGTATAATGAGAAGGCCGACACTTGCTTTATGTTTTCTGCTCTTGGCAGCATCCCCGAGCCTCTCGGCTGACCCGCCGAAAACCGGCGCGAATCTCGGCAACGTTCGGGGAGGAGATTTCAGCAAAGCCCGGACCATAATCGACAAGAGCTGTACCTCCTGTCACAGCAGCGCCAAAATTGATGAAGCAATAGCGGCAGGAAAGAATATGCCGGCAATTCAGCGAGAGATGGAGAAGCGCGGCGCGCGACTGAACGCCAATGAGAAAGAAGTACTCGGTATCTACTGGAAACAGACCCCTCTGAAAAAGAAATAGACTGACGACAACCCTTCAACAACAATGGTGTTATCAAGAGCCCTGGCAAGGGCTCTTGATAACCATCAAATCCCGGTCATCTCCTGCACCTGCAACTCCAGATCATCCAGATTCACCCTTGCGACCTTGCCGCTGGACTCCTCGGCACGAACCAAACCATCTTCTACCCATTTCAGGATCTGATTTTTGTCGATACCAAACTTTTCCGCGGCATCATCCAAAATGTACCAGGTTTTTTCCAGTGACATGGCAATCCCCCTTTGTCAGTTGCTACAATATAAGTATACCACCCTGAACTGCTTTTCGCAGCCCGGCGCACAGAACCAATTTGCGGTCTCTCAATCTCTTGCCTGGCCTGCTTATCATTGAAAAGAAAAGGCCCCGAAAACGGGGCCTTTTTTACAGCTTTCTGTCCCTAATGAATCAGATTCGAGACACATTAGCAGCCTGCAAACCTTTTGGGCCTTTAACGATCTCGAACTGAACCGAATCGCCTTCGGCAAGGGACTTGAAGCCTTCGCTCTGAATTGCCGAAAAATGAACAAAAACATCGTCGCCGTTCTCCTGCTCAAGAAAACCGAACCCCTTGCTGTCATTGAACCATTTCACTCTGCCTGTTGTCATCCCTGTTTCTCCCTCTGATGCTTCTGTTTTAATGCACCGGCAACCGCCGATGTGACTGAGCACATTCAGTGTTCTAAAATTGCTTAACCTTAACATACCCTCATCTTAAAGCAAGCAAATTTCCATATCCTGCCAATTTTTCTTGCCTGATCTCAGAAAAATTCATATCTTTTGCCCATTGATCCCTTTAAGTTAAGCAGAGGAGCGATTATTTTGCTGAACAGCATCAGAGAAGAGGTCCGCAGACTCCGGGCGCACTCCGACTCGACCACCGCCGCCTGGATCAATGGGTATACCCTTCTTGGCGGGAGAGTGTTCTGTTCCGACAACTGCAGCAACTGCTGTTCCCTTGTCGTGAACTGCACCTGGCCGGAGTCCCTCTATATTGCGGAAAAGGTTCAGTATAACTGTACAGGCAAGTTGCAGCCCCATCTTGAGAAGCTGCAAGAGATCATTATCGCCGCCACGGACTATAAATCGTTTCTTAAAATGCACCGGCAACAAGCCGGACCCTGCCCCTTTCTTTCCGAAGGGTCATGCAGCATCTATCCAGACCGCCCCTTTTCGTGCCGCGCGCTCCTCTCTTCAAAAGATAGCTTCTGGTGCGGTGCCGATTTCGGTGAGATGACGAGCGCGGAGAAACAGGCGTTCATCGCCAGCCTTGATGCTGAGGTTGTTGCATTCCCAACGCACTATGTAGCAGCGACCGGAGAGATCGGCCAGGGTCTTGAGGCCCGTATCGCCGATATGATGGTGCAACATCTTGGGTTCTCCATCTACGGCAACCTGGCGCTCATGGTTTTGCTCAACAAGGAACACGATTTCGCCGCGCATGTGCTGCATGGGTATGATGCCGTGATCGATTTTCTTGATCGCCGCGGCCTTAATCATCCCTACCTGGTTTCACTCACCAATCCGACAACCTGAAATATATGGAGGCGGCAAATGCCTGTTTACGAGTTCTACTGCAGCGATTGCCACACGATTTACAGTTTTCTGGCCCGGACCGCCAATACGACAAAACGCCCATCATGCCCGAAGTGCCAACGGCCCGAACTGGAGCGGCAGGTATCAAACTTTGCCATTTCAAAAGGGAGAGGGGAGGAACCGGCCAGTGACGGGCTGCCGGACATTGACGAGACGCGGCTGGAAAAAGCACTCATGGGGATGGCAAGCGAGTTGGACGGGATAGATGAAAACGATCCCCGCCAGATGGCGCGGGTCATGCGCCGGATTTCAGAAGCAACTGGAATGAATCTCGGGGCTGGCTTTGACGAGGCGATCCGCAGGCTGGAATCAGGAGAAGATCCGGAGATGATCGAGGCCGAACTGGGTGACATCCTTGACAACGACCAGGCCGGAGATCTGTTTTCCCGGGAAGGAATCAAAGGGCTGAAACGCAGATATACGCCTCCTGTTCACGACGACACGCTATACAGCTTCGAACAGCCGGATTTTGATCCCCGGATATAGCAGTGGTCACTGTTGCAAAAGGCCGACAAACGTCTATACTTTTCGAAATTCATTAGACTTTGAGAGACCCATGAGCGCACAACAAAGAACTGGAGAGGCAATACATCCACAGGCAGGGGCAATTGCACCACTACTGGTAAAAGAATCGCTGCTGACCAATGATCAGCTTTCCTACGCCATTCGTGTCCGCTCCAAACTGGCATCAAATAAAACCATCATCGATATTATTCAGGAACTTGGCTATGTCACTGGTGACCAGGTCCGAGACGTCTTGCGCAAGAACCGGGTGGCGATCCGAATGGGAGACCTGTTGGTCGAACTCGGTTACCTGAGAGAATCGGACCTCCAGGCGGCCCTGAACCTGCAGAAAGAAGGCTCTTCCGGCATGAAGCTGGGAGACCTGCTGGTGGCGCACGGCTTCATCGACGAGAGAAAACTTCTGGAAGTGCTTGCCTACCAGCTCGGTTTTCCCCAGGTGGAACTGGAATTCCGGAAACTCGACCGGAAACTGTTTGTCAAAGCACCGTTTCAGACCTGCCGCGAGTTCCTGTTCGTCCCGGTAGTCCGGGAAGGCGCTGTTGTGACCGTTGCCTTTGCCGACCCGCTGGACCGGAAAGCCCGCGAGACCGCCGAATCCATTTTCGGCAAAGAGATCAGCCCGGCCATAGCCTCAAAACTGGAAATTCTGGATGCACTGACCAATGCGGAAAAAAACGCGACCCATGCCGAGGCCGGACCTGCTGACGAAAACACGGTTATCGGTATAATCAACACCCTGTTCGAAGATGCCATTTCGGAAAACGCCAGCGATATCCATATAGAGCCGATGAAGGATCGCATCCGTATCCGTTTCCGCAGGGACGGCGTCATGATGCAGCACCGCGATCTCCCGCTTGAACTGGCGCCCCAGGTCTCCAGCCGCATCAAAGTCATGGCCCAGGCGGATATCGCCGAGAAACGGCGGCATCAGGACGGCAGGATCCTTTTTGAAAGCCGAAAACACGGCTTCAACCTGGATCTAAGGGTTTCTTTCTACATCACGATCTTCGGGGAAAAGATCGTGCTGCGGCTATTGAACAAAAAAGGCTCCATTCTTGAGATTAACGATATCGGCATGGCGCCCCGCATGCTGGAGCACTTCATCTACGATGCCCTGGATACGCCCACCGGCGTCATGATCGTCACCGGCCCTACCGGCTCAGGCAAGACATCGACCCTGTACAGCTGCGTCAAATATCTCAACAACATCAACACCAGTATTATCACGGCTGAGGACCCGGTCGAGTTTGTCATCGACGGCATCTCCCAATGTTCCATAAACCCCAAGATCGGCGTGACCTTCGAGGAAACACTCCGGCATATTGTCCGGCAAGACCCGGACATCATCGTTCTCGGGGAGATCAGAGACACCTTCTCGGCTGAGACCGCCATCCAGGCGGCACTGACCGGCCATAAGGTACTCACGACCTTTCACACGGAAGACAGCATCGGCGGGCTGATCCGGCTGATGAACATGGAAATAGAGGCGTTCCTCATTTCCTCAACAGTGGTGTGCGTCGTTGCCCAGCGCCTGCTCAGGCTGGTCTGCGACCATTGCGCTGAAACCTATATCCCGACACCGCTGGAGATCAGCCGGCTCGGTTATATGGCGCCGGATCTTGCCGGGGCCGAGTTCAGGGAAGGTAGAGGCTGCAAAGAGTGCCGGTTCACAGGCTTCAAGGGGAGGACCGCCATCTTTGAACTCCTGGTCCTGAACGAGCCGGTAAAAGAGGCGATCCTCGGCAACCGGAGTTCTGCCGAGATCCGCAGGTTGAGCATGGAGACTTCCGGCCTGGTCACGCTGTTTGAAGACGGCCTGGTTAAGGCGGCCAGAGGTCTGGTTTCAATTCACGAAGTTTTGAGAGACCTGCCGAGAATAAGCAAACCGAGACCGTTGCATGAACTGAAGAGAATTCTGGGGATATAAGGATCTGGCCGTCATGACGAAGAAACAGTCGATAGTAGAGATAATCAACGCCCACTTGAGCAGCAACACTCTGGACGTGCCGGTCTTTCACGCCGTGGCGCTCAAGCTTCAGCAGGTACTAGCCAAACCTGACTTCAAACTGGAAGAGATTTCCCAACTGATCGTTGCTGATCCCGGCGTTGCCAGCCATGTGCTCAGGGTTGCCAATTCGGTCTTCTACTCGGGGCTGAGCAAGGTCACGACCATCAAGGATGCGGCAATCCGCCTCGGAGCGAGGGAAGTCTCCAATATTGCCATGCTCGCCACCCAACAGGATTTTTACCGGTCCAGCAATATGCAGTTCAACTCTGTCATGCAGACCCTGTGGAAACATGCCTTTTGCTGTGCAATAGGAACCAAATGGCTTGCCGGTAAGACCGGGTACGGGGCACTTTCCCAAGAGGGGTTCCTTGCCGGTCTTCTGCACGATATCGGCAAGCTGTTTCTGCTGAAAGTGCTCGACGAACTGTGCAAATCAGGAGAGTTGGGCGTATCCGTGTCACCCGCGCTGGTCAACGAGGTTCTCAGCAGCATGCATGAAGAACAGGGTTACACCCTGATGAAAAAGTGGAACATGCCGGAGATTTACTGTGATGTCGTGCGCGATCACCACAAGGAGGGGTGGAAACAGGCCAACCCCCTGCTCGCCCTGGTGCGACTGGTTGATCAGGGATGCAACAAGCTGGGAATAGGGATGTGCCCGAACCCGTCGCTGGTCCTGTTCGCAACGACCGAGGCCCAGGTGCTTGGGGCCAAGGAGATTATCCTGGCAGAACTGGAGATAGTCATAGAGGATACGTTGAAGATGGTTGCCCAAGGCGGGAAATAGGCTCGAAAGTAACACAGCCAAAGCTGCTGTCTTAGCGCTTTAACCGTTCCATTTTGTCGTCAGCCTGACTATTATGCATTTCGCTCCTGATTCGCCGGCGCTCATCGGGCGGCAGGGCACGCCATTTTTCGCGTAACACTTTTCGCTCTGCAGAAGGCAGCTCCTTGTACCAGCGGTATCGCGCCCTTACCCTCTCCTGCTCCGGCGCAGGCAAACTCCGGAACTCATCGGCCCTTTTTTTCAACTGCTCTCTTCGTTCAGGCGGCAGATCGCGCAACTTTCTATAATATTGCCGCATTTCGGCACGCTCTTGAGGAGACATGCGGCTCAAACGTTCGGCGCTTCTTCGTAAACGGTCCTGACGATCATACGGGAGCGTATGCCAGCTATCGGCATAGCGCCGCAGCAGTTCCTTTTCCCCTCGGGAAAGACTCTCCCAGGGGATACCATTCCCCTGATCGCCGGCCGCCATGCCACCGCTAACAACAACAAAGATCAGTGCCAGCAAAAACCTAGCGCGCATTTTTGTCATGCTCCGCCAGCCAGAGAAAGAAATCAAGATCATCATATAGTTCCAGTTGCTCGCCGGAAGCCACAATATCCACCTCGTCATCCCCTTTTGGCGGCAAGTTGGTGCTGACAGGAGCGAGCCAGAGAGAAACGGCGACCACCAGAACCGCGAGCGATGCCACCCCTCCGGCAGTCACCCAGCGTGGCAAAAAAAACTTCCGCTCACGCCGCTCCGCAAGCTCGACTGCCTTGGTGCGGGCATTACGCAACGAGCTCCGCACATCCGGCGATAGGTTTTCCGCCGCCTGATCCAGCACCAGCCGCGCCTTTGCAAGGGCAGCTTCATTGTCGATCCGATCGCCACGCATCACCGATACTCCTCCAGAACGTTGCGCAAAGCGTTTACTGCTCGGAAATAATGTGTCTTGACGCTCCCCTCAGAACATTTCATAGCCACAGCGGTATGGGCAACGTCTAGCCCCTCCCAGGCACGCAGCAGAAAAGCCTGTTGTTGCCTTAACGGCAATTGTTTGACAACCTTTTCAAGACGTTCGCCAAGCTCGCGATTCAAGAGTTCTGATGCCGGGGTATCGCCTCTGGGATCCGCATAGGATTCAACAGGGTCGGACCCGTCGTCACCATCCTCCCCCCCTATGCCGAACCAGCCCCGAAAACGGCTACGTACCGTTTTACGACGATGCCAGTCGGTGATCCGGCTCTGGAGAACACGGTGGAACAGCGGCCGCCATTCTTCAACAGGCTTGGCGGCATAACGCCTGACAAAATCGAGCATCCCGTCCTGCACTACATCCAGGGCATCATCCTGACAGCCGGTCGCAAGATATGCCATTCTGAAGGCCCGTCGCTCCACCTCTGCCAGGAAACGGTTCAGTTCGTCAGATGTTCCCAGCGTTCACTCCCCACTTGGCATAATCAACTCTGCCGATATTTGATATAACGATCATCAGGTTAATTGGTTGACAATAAGTCGGAACCTTTTTGGGCCAGCAAGGGCAGGCGCGAAACATTGGAATCGAAAGGAACGGCATCACTCCTCGTGAACATGAGGAGCCCGTGTCATAGCGGCGCCGCAGTATTTGCACGCGGAGAGTTTCCAGGACTGCAGCTCTCTGCAGGCGGGGCATTCCCGGTAATGCCCTTCCACCTCCTTTATGGGCGATTGGATTATGATCGCCATAATGGTTGGAGGGAAAAATGCGCATATAAAGAACCATCCCAGGGTGTTCCGCCCTTTTGTGGAGGCAATCCAGGCACCGACAATTCCCGGCAGGACAAAAAAGCAAAAGATAACAAGAAGCTGCTTCACTTCATAAGACATTAGTTCATTCCTTTCTTATCAGAACCCTGCATGCCTGGGTGTTCTCGGAAACGGGAGGACATCCCGGATGTTCTCCATTCCGGTAATGTACATGACAAGCCGTTCAAATCCGAGGCCAAATCCGGCATGGGGGCAAGATCCCCAGCGTCGGCTGTCCAGATACCACCAGAGCCCCTCGGGATTGATTCCGGTCTCAAGCATCCTCTGTTGCAGCAGATCCAGACGTTCCTCCCTCTGGCTCCCGCCGATTATCTCCCCGACTTTCGGCACCAGCAGGTCCATGGCAGCAACGGTCCTAGCGTCATCGTTCTGCCGCATATAAAACGCTTTGATAGCTTTAGGGTAATTTACAATGAACACCGGGCCGCCAACAACCTGTTCGGTGAGATACCGTTCGTGCTCGGTCTGCAGGTCAAGCCCCCACGATACCGGGTACTGGAAAGTTACCGGTGCCTTCTCCAAACGTGAGATCGCCTCGGAATAATCCATCATCGCAAAGGAAGAATCGGCCACAGCCCTGATCCGGCCGATGATCCCCTTTTCAATGTGCGCATCGAAGAATGCCATATCATTGCTGCATTCCTCAAGGGCAAAACTGCACAGATAGCGGAGAAAATCCTCTGCCAGAGCCGCATCGGCCATCAGGTCCGCAAAAGCCATCTCCGGCTCTATCATCCAGAACTCGGCAGCATGACGGGGGGTATTGGAATTTTCCGCCCGGAAGGTGGGGCCAAAGGTGTAGATGTCGGAAAAGGCCAGGGCAAACAGTTCTCCCTCAAGTTGCCCGCTTACGGTCAATCCGGTAGCCTGACCAAAGAAATCGGCATTAAAATCCACCTTGCCGTTGGTCAGTGGCAGGTTGTCCAGCGGCAGAGTGGTAACGCGAAACAGTTCGCCGGCACCTTCACAGTCGTTCGCTGTTATGATCGGGGTATGGACATACATGAACCCCTTTTCCGCAAAAAACCGGTGCACCGCCTGGGCAAGGGCGGACCGGGTGCGGAATACCGCCCCGAAAGTATTCGTACGGGGCCTGAGATGCGCTATTTCCCGCAGAAACTCAAAACTGTGGCGCTTTTTCTGTAGCGGATAATCCTGGTCGGCCGACCCGATTACCGTTATCTCCGTTGCGTGCAGTTCCAGCCGCTGACCTGAAGCCGGTGATTCCTGAAGCATTCCGGTAACTCGCACGGCACTGCCGGTCCCCAGGCGGGACACTACGGTAAAATTCTCCAGCCCCGTATCAGCAACTACCTGTATGCATTCCAGGCTTGATCCGTCATTGAGGGCCAGAAAAGTGATCCCTTTGCCCGACCTTACCGTCCTGACCCACCCGGCGATAGCGGCACTGCCGCCAGGGCAACCGTCTGCAAGCAATATATTGATTCGTGTTCTTGCCGTCATCCCCACTCCTTGAATCAATTTTGACTTCATTGTAGCATACCCCCCCGGCACAATCCATTCTTGCACTCACTTCTGAACTGCACTTTATTCTTTACAGGCCGTGTCCAGGAATATTATGGTTACGGCGTCATGATCAAATACGCCATTATATTAGTTCTCCTCTTGCTCGCCCCGGTCTGTCCCGGATATGCCGAGGATCTGCGCAACTTCGGCGGCGTCGGTATCGACGGCATTCCATGGGCCGACGGCAGAATCGTAGTCCGGCAGCTGGTGGCCGGCGGCCCGGCTCATCTGGCGGGGATCAAGGCCGGTGACATCATTACTCATATAGACGGTAAGCAGACTAAAGGGAGCAATTTTAGGCAGATGGTGGACTATCGTCTTAGGGGTGAAGCGGGGACCAAGGTACAGATCAACATCATGCGGCCGGGTGAGAAAAAGCCGCGTGTTTTTATCCTGACGCGCAGGCAGTTACTGCTGCCCAAATAAAAAAAGGGAGCCAAACGGCCCCCTTTTTCATATCCGATCTCCCGCGGTCTCAGCCACGATCACTGTTAAGCCGGCTCAGGCAAAATTGAACTTGCTGCGAAAGCATATGGTCAAGGGAAGCAAAAAGAAGCGACAGCATTCCGTATCCGGCCAGAATGACATCAGCACCCGGAAAGGCATGCAGCGAAGGAAACCATTTGATCATAACGCAAAGTATTGTTGCCCCGGCAGCACAGAAGAGGTGGCGGGCAACCCAGCAGACAAGGGATTCGCGCAGTTTTGCCAGCGGTTCGGTATCGTAACCGCTTCCGAAAGAGGTTATGGAGATCCAGTCGCCGTATATCCTGAGTGCCATCAGACAGGAGACCACTGCTGCAACCGTTAGAGAGATGAATACTATTTGAGTCATCTATACTTCCTCCTGTCCATGGTTTGGGTTGGCTGACAACCTTTGGCACGTACATTACGAAAAAGATGCCCAAAACGCACCGCTGGGCATTATTTCTCATTAATCATAATAAGCTTTTTAAATTAGCTAGTTAAAGCACGACCAGGCAACAAGATGGTTTCTTACGAGGGGATAATACCCGAGAGGATGTGCAACAGCTGAACAACATATTGTGCTAAGACGGGATTAAGAGCTCAAGAATTGCCGCTTTTGGTGATCAGCATCACTCCAATACAGACAAGACCGATGCCGGTCCATCTGAGGGGAGAAACATGCTCGCCCAGGTAAAACTGCGCCAGAAATGCCACCAAAACATAATTCAATGCCTGCATCGGCAGGGCAACCGACAGATCTTCCCAGGATAGAACAGCCAGCCAGAGAAAAAAGAAGATCGCCAGCATCGTCGTGCCAATGATCAGTTTCGGATTGGTGAGAGCCTGGTATGCCGCGTTGAATATCCCGCGAAGGTTCATGGCCGATATGTCGCCCATCTCCTTCATCCCCTTGGCCAAAAGGATATCCCCGACTGTTCCGGCAGTTACCGCCAGAAGCATGATTATTATGGTCTTCAGCATTCCTTTACCTCACCACGGTAGTTTCGGAGAACGATTCCGGTCGACCTGATCTTTTCCATCAAGCGTTTACCTGTCAGTGCCGCGAACTCTTCTTCATGACGGTAGTCCGGCATCCAGTGAGACAGCTCCTGATCAGGGTGGAACCCTGGATGGAAATAGATCTCCGTAACACCGTCCTGCAATACATCTAACGCTTTCATAAAATATTCTTCCGTCATCTGACCGGAATTCAGGAGCCCCTTGACTTCTGTTGCGTAAGCAATGCCGAGCCGGTCGAGCATCGGCCGGCACCGCTTTGCCAGCCGGTCGAAGATGAAGGCATCGGCAAACTTTCCGAGACGCCGCCTGGGAGCAAGCTCCAGATCCACCCCCAGCCGTTCTCGGGAAAGCCTGAAAGACGATATCCCGTATTTCGGCATCAGACGGCAAAGAATGTCAAACACGGTCGGGTGCATATGGATGTTCAGATGCCCATCGATATGGGACAGCGGCAGGCCGGTTTCCAGAAAGCGGGTTATCTGGGCCTCGATCTCGGCCGTAAGCTGTTTTCTGAGCGATTTGATGAAAAAGTACCGTATTCCGGCATAGACGGGGTCGTGCGGGAAATGTCCTTGAGAGTCCACCAGCGGCGGGAAACCGGACCGCTCCCGGGCGGATCGCCCCTGGACCAGGGTCAGATGCAGTCCCACCTGCAACCCGGGGTTCTCTTTTGCCAGGCAGACCGCCTCCTCGAACCCCTTGCCAGCGACCATCAGTGATGCGCTGGTCAGCACCCCTTCCTGCCAAGCCTTTATGATTGCCCGGTTTGCACCGCTTGAAAGCCCGAAATCATCGGCATTAACGATAAGTTCCTTCATCTTCACTGCTGCGTCAGTTTACGCTTCTTCATGTAGTCCAGGTATTGTTTTCCTTCTTTCAGCAGCTTCCTCCGCTCCTCACCGTCAATGATCATTCTGCCAATGCTCCGGGCAATGTACTTGGGACGGAAGTAAAACTTGTTGTAGAACTGCTCTACAGCAGCAAAGATCTCTTTGTTGGACAGGTGCGGGTAGTTGATGACGCACATCTGGTGCCCGGTATCATCAATATACGCATCCGAAGCAATCCACCCTTCTTGCTTGCACTGCTCCCAGAATTCCGTGCCAGGATAAGGCGATGCGAGTGAAACCTGGATAGACCCCAGATCCAGCTTTTTTGCATACTCGATCGTGTCCTGGATGGTCTCTCTGGTCTCGCCGGGCAACCCCATGATAAATGCCCCGTGGATGGAAATGCCCAGTTTTTTGCAGTCGCTGGTGAACTGGATCGCCTGATCGCGGGTTACTCCCTTTTTTACGTTTTTCAGGATCTGGGGACTGCCGGACTCGTAGCCAACAACGACATGGCGAAGCCCGGCATCGCGCATGATCTTCAATGTTTCGAAATCGCAATTGGCCCGGGCGTTGATGACCCAGGAAATGCCGAGCGGCTTGATAAGTTCGGACACTGCCCGCGCATGGTTCCGATCTGCGGAAAAGGTATCATCGTCAAAAGAGAGCTCCCGCATCTCCGGAATATTGTCGACGATCCACTTCACTTCTTCATAAACGTTTTGAGGTGAACGGGTGCGCATCTTCTGGCCCGAATATGTCTGCGGCCAGAGGCAGAAGGTGCATTTTGACGGGCAACCGCGGCTGGAATATATCGAAACATACGGGTTTTTGAAGTGCGGAATAATATATTCCCTGATCGGGAGGTCGCGTTTATAAACCTGTGACACAAAAGGAAGCGCATCCAGGTCGGTAAGAACCGGCCGATCTGCGGTATGCACGACCTGCCCCTCCTTCAGGAAACTGATCCCGTCGATCCGCTCCCATTCCCGCCCTTCGCACAGCTCCTTGATGGCGTAATCGAACTCGCCGCGACAGACGATGTCGACTGCATCACCGGCAAACTGGAGCGACTCATCGGGCATGATGGTGACATGGGGGCCGGTGAGCACCGTGATTGTGGCAGGTTTCTGCGACTTGATCGCTCTGGCCGTCGCCACATCGATCGCCAGCGTCGGCGTGGATGTATACATCACCACCACGTCAAAATCCCTGGCAATGGCCAGGCAGTCAGACAGGTCCAGCCGCTGCACCGGGGCATCGACCACCCGGCTACCCGCGATCATGCCTGCCGGATAGCAGAGCCAGGTAGGATACCAGAATGAGGTCACCTCACGCGAGGCCTGATAGCGGGCGCCGGCGCCGCCATCGAAATCCTCGAAGGTGGGGGATTCAGGAACAACGGTTTCATAACTACTCCGATACTGATGTACTATAAGGGGAAAAATAAACTCGTAGATTAAAAGTGGGGAGAACATTTGTCAAGGTCAATATGGAGAAAGGCGCTAATCGAATCGGGTTATCCGAAGAACTTGCTGAACAACCCCTTCTTTTCCGACTGCCGGTGATCGGTTATCTGCTGGAGCCCGTTGCGCGCCAGGGCATCGCGAGGATTAAGCTTCAGCGCCTTCTGAAACTCACCTTCCGCCAACCCCTCTCTCCCCTCATCAAGAAGCATCCACCCCCGGAATGAAAAAGCTTCCGGATGCCGGCCATTCTGAAGTGACCTGGCCAACAGGTTCCTGGCCTTGTCACTGGCAGCCTTGGACCCCTTGTTCGACGGATTGCGATATATTGCCCAGGCAAGAAAAGCCGAATGAAGGGCAACGTCCGGTTCGAGACGATAGGCATCCTGAAACGCCTTCTCGGCATTGGCGAATTCCCCCATCTCCAGAAAAACCTTACCCGACTGGAACTGAACCTGGGCTTGCAGCTTGTCGTCCTGTTTTCCGTCGATGCCGATCTTGTCGGAGTTCAGGAGTTCATCGTACCGCTCCTTGGAAATAACGTTCGACAGAGTGTTGTAGGCAGTTGACAGCACTGACAGCACTTCCTGGGCCATTTCCAGCACAGGCCCGGAAAGTTCCATGAGCCTTTCCTGGGAATACGGCCTGGTGCGCGAGAAATATGAATCCTTCAGGGTGTTGAAGGTGAAAGAGCCGGGGGTCATACCCAGCAACTCATAATAATTCTTCTCCTTGATATAGGCGAAATCCCGCTGCACCTGCTGCTCGAAACTTATCACCGAACTCAGGAGAGGAGCGGCCATCCCCTCATTCCCAACGGCTAACTCCACATTGCCGGAGACTTCCGCCACCAGGTCCTCAAACCGTTCTGACTTCTCTTCGCCCTCATCCAATTCCTCCTCCATAGGGCGATTGTACAGAACCTTCAACCTGAAATCGGCCTGCTCCTCGTCATCCGGGGCAGGATTCAGGCTGATGAGACGCATTACCTTGAGGAAGGAGCAGAAAGTGGCAGAGGAACCCCGTTTTGAGCCGGTCCCGACAACTTCGAGAAGGGGACGGCGGCCATTTATCAGGTTGAGAGTTGTTATATCATCCCGGCTCATGGAGACCAGATTCGCCTGCCGGTAGAAGTTGGCGGTTCGGGCCGGGAACAGGTGGCCGAAGCGAGAGAGAAAACTGTCGGCGTTGAAGCCTAGGGCATGACCGGTAAATGACTCGTAAAGAAGTTCCGGGACCTGAAGCGGGACAAGCGGCATCTCGATTTCCGCAGGACCGGCAACGAATTCTGCCGCAGCATTTACCATAACCGCATCTAAAATCGTGCGGATCAGGAATTTGCGGGACTCTTCAAGCAGTTCTTCATAAGTGAGATATCCGGCCTGGGTCAGAAAGATGCGGTCTTCGCCACTGTTAACGAACAGATTCCGTTCTTCTGCAGAAATCTTGCCTGTGGCTGCCAGCATGGCGGGAAACTCGTCGCGGCCTCTTGACAGAAACGAGACCGGCACCCCATGCAGGATCGACAGTGGCGGCCCTTGCCTCAGCTTCAGCATGCCGCTTTTGCCCGAATAGTAAAGGTCCACCAGAGCGGAGAGCAGGTTGGCCGGTTCAGAACGAGCCATGGTCGGCCCCGAGACGGCATCGCGAATCGCCCGCAGAAAACTCTGCTGGCTGAACGGCTTTTCCAGGTAATGGTCAACTCCGAGCCGTTTCGCCCCTTCGGCGAATTTCTCCCCCTTATAGTAACCGGTCATGATCACAACCGGGAGATGCGCACCACGCGGAGTCCGGCGCAACCGCTGCAGCACCTCGATTCCGCTTATTTCCGGCAACCTGAGATCGAGCACCAGGAGATCCACTTCCCGGGAAGCCAGCATGCTCAGAGCCTCGGCGCCGTTTTTCGCCAGCAGCACTTCATAACTCTGAGCAACCAGAAACCGCTCCAGCATATGTGCGAGAGCTTCATTATCTTCCGCCAGTAACACTCGGGTGGTCATTTCGATACCCCGGAACAGCCCCGGATTCGAGGCGTTCCCTGCCTTTACTCTTCAGATACTTTGTAACAGCCATGTTGTGTTGGTCAAGCGTTGTCGAAAAAAAGTGCGTCCCGTCGTTTCTGGCAACAAAGTAATAATACGGGGTATTTTGCGGTGCCAAAACGGCCTGCAGCGCACCGGCGCCCGGGTTGCCGATCGGCCCCGGCGGAAGCCCGTGTATCCGGTAGGTATTATACGGTGATGACCTGCGAACATCCTCTCCGCTGATCTTCCCGGCAAAGGGCCTTAATCCGTAAACGGCAGTCGGATCACTCTGGAGCCGCATCCCCTTGCCGAGGCGGTTGTAAAAGACCGAAGCGATTAAAGGCCGCTCTTTCGGATCGACAGCCTCTTTCTCAACGATAGAGGCAAGCGTAACCAGCCGATGCCGGGCATCCCCCCGTTTCGCCAGAGCCGGAGAAAACTGATTTTCACAGGTCTTTTCGAACTGGCGCACCATCATCCGTACCGTATCAACCGGTTTCATGCCGGGTGTAATGTTGTACGTGGCAGGGAAAAGGTATCCTTCGACGCTGGTAGCAGTGATGCCGAACTCCCTGAGCAGCGCCCTGTCGGTGCAAGCCGCCAGGAAATCGGCTTTGGCGTGTATCCGGCGGCTATCCAGAAGCTCGGCCAGTTGAAAGATGGAATACCCCTCGGGCACGGCAAAACGATAGGCGTAAATCTCCCCGGCAACCAGCTTCCGAAGAATTTCCGCAAGGCTCATAGCGTCGGTCAACCTGTAGGTGCCGGCCTGGACCTGATTGTCGACCCCCTTGAACCGCGCCAGCAAAACCAGGGCAGTGCTGCTGCGGATTATCCCCTTGCGCTTCATATCCGCTGAGGCGCGGGAGAGGGAAGCCCCTTTGGCGCAATCAACCAACTGCACGTTGGCGCCGTCACCTGGGGGAAGCAGTGCAATACCGGATGTTGCCGCCAATACAATCAGCAATGCCGCAGCCGTCAACAGGACAGGTTTAGCGAACCGCTTCGGAATCAGTCTGCCCAACAACGATCTCATCCCTTGAACTTGCTTTCGGTGCCGTTTCTCAAGCGCTGGATATTTTCCCGGTGCTTCCAGACGACAATCGCGGCAATGGCAATGGTGACGAGAAAAATCAAACCCCTTCGGTCAATGAATGCGACCAACAGCGGCATTGCCACCGCAGCAGTGATCGAGCCGAGTGAGACATAGCGCCATTTCCAGAGCATTAAAGCAAAGATCGCCACAGCACCGGCTACCGAAAGCGGTGACAGTGCGAGGAACACGCCCAAGGCGGTCGCCACCCCCTTGCCCCCCTTGAACCTCAGGAATATCGTATAGACATGGCCGATAAAAGCAGCAAAGGCGGTCAGGGCAAGCCATCCCTCAGAGAACCCCATTCCCCTGGCAACCAGCACCGGGACCACTCCCTTGAGGCAGTCTCCCAGCAGTGTCAGCACTCCTACCTTCCAGCCGAGAGTGCGGCTGACGTTAGTAGCGCCGATGTTACCACTCCCAGTGGTTCTGATGTCTACGCCGCCCATCAGGCGTGCGAGCAGCAGCCCGGTCGGTATGGAGCCCGCCAGGTAGGCGGCGATAACTAAGAGCAGCTCGGGTGTCACTGTTATCTCCAGACAGGTAGGGTAAGGATCAGCATGTTAATGCATTTATGCCCGGACCGCAAGCGAGGTCATTTGTTTGCGGTCAACCGGTCCTGCAAGAGGACCAGCCCCGCCATTACCAGGAACAGAATATCGCGGCCGATCGCCAGGAGCGGCGGGTCCTTTGCACCCTGCCGGAAACAGCCGCAATCAATCTCCAACCCTCTGGCAACCGCCGATGCCATTGCGACAATGAACACCAGATTGAGCAGTATCGTTACCGTTGCCCCGGCCTTTGCTCTCCAGCCCGTCACCAGCAGCACCCCGCAGATTATCTCCACCCAAGGAAGTATTGATGCCGCAAGATAGTTCCCAAAGTACGGCAACAGCCGATAGGCCTCGATACTGCCGGCAAAGGCCTTGGTGTCGCCAGCCTTGACGACCCCGGCGTAGAGGAATATCGCTCCCAGGACAATCCTGACGATGGCAATTCCGTGCTTAAGAATCGAACCGGTCATTGCTTCCCTCCTGCGATCGGGTAGCGGGCGTCGCGCCAGGCAGGAAAACCGCCGTCAAAATAGTATACGGTCCCGTACCCAGCGGAAATCAGCTGTTTCCCCAGTTCGATACTGTCCTCGCAGGCATAACCGCTGCAATAGACAACGAGCATGGCGTTTTTCGGGACGCTGCTTCCCAACTCGGGTATCAGCTTATCGGCATCCATCAACGGCAGGGATATTGCGCCTTTTATATGCCCGCCGGCATAGGTGTTCCGGTCGCGGGAGTCGATTATTACCGCTTCTTTCTTGTCAAACAGTTCCTTTACCTGCATCAGTCCGAGCGGCAGCGGGATTGCTGTCTGCGCAGCCCCGGAGGACGCCTTTGCCATAACATTGCCGCTAAGGGCATTTGACAGCAGTTTCCAGTTCGATCCGATGCCGATTACTGTCGCAAGAAGCAGTACAATCAACGCCTCCAGGAGCACGGCCTGTTTCGGTCCAGTATTCACAGCCTCACCTCTCAGAGTATTATGCACGGACATCCTACAACTTGACCCTCTTCAACAGTAACGAGTTAGTAACCACGGATACCGATGAAAGGGCCATGGCCAAACCCGCCAGTTCAGGTCTCAGGGTGATGCCGTACTTATAGTAAAGCGCTCCGGCGGCGATCGGAATGCCCAGGATATTGTAAAACAGCGCCCAGAAAAGGTTCTGCTTGATCTTGGCCAGCGTCGCCCGCCCCAGCTTCACTGCCCTGACCACATCCATCAGGTCGTCCCTGATCAGCACGATGTCGCCGGTCTCCTTCGCCACGTCGGCACCGCCGCCAATGGCAATCCCGACATCGGCCTGCGCAAGGGCCGGGGCGTCATTGATCCCGTCACCGACCATTCCGACCACCACTCCGCGTTGCCGGTACTCCTGAACCACTTTCTGTTTCCGCTCGGGCAGGACTTCGGCCTCAAATTTGCCGATCCCGGCCTGCGTGGCAATAGCCGCAGCAACAGCGCTGTGATCACCCGTTATCATGGTACAGGAGATCCCCATGAGCTTGAGATCGTAAATCGCCCGCGCAGAGTTCTCCTTGATCGGATCTCCCAGAGCGGCAAGACCGACCAGTTTCCGCTCGGCAGCTATCCATACGAGCGATTTCCCCGCCCGGGCCAACCGGTCGGCCTGCTCAACCAGATGGGTCGTCGAGACCTTCTCTTCGCTCATCAGCCGGCTGTTCCCCGCAAGCAGATGCATGCCGTTATACAGGCAGGAAACGCCGAACCCGCCCCGTTCTTCGTATTCGGTAACATTGCCGTACGCAATGCCCCGCTTGGCAGCCCCGTCCACAATCGCTTTTGCCAGGGGGTGGTTCGATTGCGATTCCGCTGCGGCCAGGCATTCCAGCAGTCTTGACTCATCCACACCCTTTACGGCAACCAAGCTGCTCAGGGTCGGGCTCCCAACGGTTATTGTGCCGGTCTTGTCGAGAAGCAGCGTCTGCACCCTGGATATCTGCTCAAGCACTGAACCCCGCTTGATCAGAATGCCGTTGGCAAGCCCGACCCCGCTCCCCACCATGATCGCGGTGGGTGTGGCAAGTCCCATGGCACAGGGGCAGGCAATGACGACAACGGCAATCGCAAGCTTAAAGGCAAAGAGAAAACCAAGCGGAGTAAACAGGAACCAGCCGAGAAAGGTGAAGATAGCAATGGTGACAACGACCGGAACAAAAACAGCGGAGACCCGGTCCGCGAACCTCTGGATCGGGGCCTTGTCCGCCTGGGCCTCCTGGACCAGCCTGACAATCTGTGACAGCAGCGTCTCTTCCCCGATCCTGGTGGCGCGGATCGTGATGGTGCCGCTCTGATTGATGGTCGCCCCCACAACCGCGTCCCCGGCCCGCTTCTCAACCGGCATCGACTCGCCGGTAACCATCGACTCGTCAACCAGGCTGCGCCCCTCCAGCAGCTCGCCATCCACCGGGATCGTCTCACCGGGCCTGACCAGGACGACATCGCCGACCTTGACGGCAGATGCCGCCACTTCCCGCTCCACGCCATCCGCCACTAACCTTGCCTTGTCCGCCTGGAGCTTGAGGAGCTTTTTCAGCGCCTCGCTGGCCTTGCCCCGGGCACGGGCCTCAAGGTACTTGCCCAGGCGGATAAAGGCGATCAGCATAGCGGATGCCTCAAAAAAGACCCCTTCATGGCTGCCGGACAGAAATGCGAACAGCGAGTAGAAATAGGCGGCAGAAGTCCCCAGCGCCACCAGGACATCCATGTTTGCGCTTTTGCTCTTCAGGGCATACCATGAACCGCGGTAGAAGGTGAGTCCGGCGGAAAATTGCACCAATGTTGCCAGTACCAGATTGATCCAGCCAACGGCAACATTCGAGTGCATTGCCATGGTAAGCATTATCGGCAGGGACAGGGCCAGGCTCAGAACGAACCAGTTCCGCTGGGCGATCAATGATTTATTCAGGTCATCGGCACTGGCTGCGGAATGGGGTTTGATGCCGTACCCGAGCCTTTTGACGGTTTCTTCCAAGGCTGGCGGTTTGATAACAGTGCCGTCGTACTCCACCGAAAGCTCTTCCATGGCAAAGTTGACCGAAGCGCGAACGATTCCAGCGGTCGCATTGAGTTCCTTCTCGATGCGAGCCGCGCAGTTGACGCACGACATCCCGGTTATGGCGTATCTAAGGTTCTCGGACATTGTCCTTTTCCAGCAACATGGCATGAATGTCGTCACTGCAGATCTTGATCACCGCAGTCAACGGCACGGCAAGCACAACACCCCAGAACCCCATGATCTCTCCCAGGGCCATCAGGGCAAAGATCACCGCCAGCGGGTTCAGGTGCAGGGCGCCACGCATCAGAAGCGGCTTGATCAGGTTGCCTTCAACTACTACATGAATCAGAAAATAGATGCCGCATATTTTCGGGATAATCATAAGATCGCCCGTGTTCAGATAGCCGATCATTATCGGGGGAATGACCGACAAGGAGGCCCCGATAAACGGCACAACGGTCGAGAAGCCGGCAATCATGCCGTTCAGCAGGGCAAAATCGATCCCCATCAGATAAAGCGCTCCCGAGCAGAGAATCCCTACGAGAATACAGTCAAGCAACATGGCATACAGAAAGCGCTCCAAGGTCCGGTTGATCTTGTTGCCGATTTTGACCAGATCGTTCCGGCCGGAGTCAGGCATCAGGCCGATCAGGAATTTCTTTGCCGATTCCTTGTAACTCAAGAGGAAAAATACCAGTATCGGGGCGAGCAGCAGATCGAACAGGGCAAATCCGAGCCCCTTGACCCGCTCGTAACCCTTCCCGGAAATCTCTGCGGCCAGATGATTGAGCATTCCCGTGGCCTGCTGGGTCAGCCAGGCAAGTTCATCCGGATCGTAGTAGTATGAGAGCTCCTCCCGCCAGTCATTGATGGCGTTCTTGAAGTTCTGCAGATACCTCGGCAACGAAAGGGTCAGGAGATCGATCTGGTTGCCGACATAAGGGACCAGGACAAAGGAGGCGAAAAAACAGCCGGTCAGGACAACGAAATACAGCAGAATCAGGGAGAGCCAGCGGGGAAAACCGGCATGTTCTTCCATGTACTTCATCAGCGGGTTGAACAGGTAGGCGATTGCCAGTGAAGTCAGGACAGCGGAAAACGTATGCCGCAACAGCATGTTCGCGGCAAGCAAAAGGAGAAAAATTCCTCCCCACAAGGCATAGATCCGCACGTATGCCGATGAACGTTCCATATCAGGGCACCCGGAAAAAGTCGCCCTTGCGGAGATGCTCAAGGGTGATCTTCACAGCGGCAGCGATCGGAATGGCGAGCAGTATTCCCCAGAATCCCATCACCTCTCCTAATGCCATGACAAATATGATCGTAACCAGAGGATTCAGGTTCATCGCCTCCTTGAACACCAGAGGCTTGATCAGGTACCCCTCCACGAAATAGATGACCGAAAAGGCAGCGACAACGGATAAAAGTGCCGAAAATGTCTGAAACTTCAAATAGGCGAAAAACAGCGGCGGGATCGTAGCGAGAATCACCCCTATGAAAGGGAGGATCGAAGCGGCCCCGGCGAACATTCCGTTTAAAAGTGCATAATCTATATCGAGGAAATAAAGGGCTACCGTCGAAAGTACCGCCACTATGAGGGACACAATCAGCTGGCCCCTGATGTATCCGCCGACGCTGCGATTGATTTCGCTGCCGATCTGCAGAAACAGCTCTTTGCGATTAGGGGGGAGCCATCTTACCAGTTCACTCTGGATCTCTCTTTTGTAATGAAGCATGAAAAATACCAGGATTGGCGCCAGCAGGAGGTTCAAGAGATTGAAAGCGACTTTCGATGCCGCGGAATAGACGCCGGCGCCGAGTTTTCCCGACATCTTGTCCAGGTTGCCGATCAGAGAGTCCAGGAGCCACTGCCACTCGGCAGTACCGAAAGAAGGCTCGTAACCGTTCCTGAGATTGCTCGACAGCTGTTTGAGTTTCTGGATATATCCGGGCAGGCTTGCGACAAGATCGTGCCAGCGACTGGTCAGCAGCGGCACCATGAAAACCGTGAAGAAGAACACCAGAATCGATAGAATCGCGTATACAACGGCCAACCCGTAATCGCGACGGATATTTTTCCGTTCCAGTGTTACCAGCAATGGGTCCAGCAGGTAGGCAAAGACAAAGGAGAGCAGAAAACAGGAGATGGTGTGCTTCATGGAATAGCCGGCAGCCGCAAGTATCACGGCACCGGCCAGCAGCGCCGCCCACTTCATCGATGGCCGGCTTATGCGGCTTTCCGCATGCTCACTCATAGGAATCCATGGTTACATCGATCGGAGAATAGAGATCATGCTCTTCGAGCCACTGCTTCACACGCTTTGACAACATATTGTCCCGCAGCGACTCCAGTTCGTCCATCTCTTCGGGATAAAAAGAGAGTATCTCCTCGACCTTTCCGTACGGAATCTTGCCGGCGAACGCCCTCCCGAGCATCTCCTTCAGATGAACGTTTTCCACTTTTTGGATGAATTCGTGCAGGAGCAGCCGCTCCTGCGAATAATCAAACCCGGGGATCGGCAGGTACTGTTCGTTGTTTGTGGCCACATCCTGCCAGAACCGGTCATCATCGTAATCGGAAGGGACCAGGTAGATCTCCCCGGAAATCCGGTCCAGTATATATACCACATCGGGATCAGTATTCTCAAATGCATCCAGAAGTTCATCCCAGATGATATTAACGTCACGCAATACGCCCAATATCCGTCACTCCTTTACCATTTGCCGCTTTTTCGCTATAGTAGCCCGATGCGTACCGTATTTATTGCCGATGCCCACCTCCAGCAGGAAAGGGACCCCAGTTACCAGGCCATGCTCCGGTTTCTTGCCGAACTGGGCGGCACCACCGAGACCCTGTACATCATGGGAGACTTCTTCGAGTTCTGGCTCGGCTACCCGGAAGTCCCGTTCACCCACTACCTGCCGGTGCTCGAAGCGCTACAAAAACTCCGGGAAAGCGGGACGGAAATCGTCTATTTTGAAGGAAACCATGATTTCCATATCGGCCCGTTTTTTTCCGAAACCCTGGGAGCAAGGATATTTCCGGGACCAGCCGCTCTGACCATTGCCGGACAAAAAGCCTATCTGTGCCATGGCGACGAGGCGAATCCATCAGACATCCCATACCGGCTGTTGCGGTTCGTGTTCCACTCATCATTCACCCGCTGGCTGACGAATGTCGTCCCGCCTTGGGTAGCGTGCGCAATTGCCGATCATATGGGGCGAAAAGGGCGGGAGTACCTGCATCTGAAGGGCGAAAACCCCGCCTTCCGCAATATTCTGGTAAAGCATGCCTCGGAACAGTTTGCCAAGGGGTATGACCTGGTAATTGCCGGGCACTTCCATATACCATTCACCGAGACATTCCCGGCAACGCCGGGGAAACGGCTGGTCTCTCTGGGAGCATGGGCTGCCGGGCTGCACTATGCCGAACTGGTAGATAAAGAGATCGTATTGAAAACATACAGCTGACCTCTCCCCGCCTCCTACAGCCCAAACAGTTCCAGGTACTTCGCTACGCGCCGGTCAAGTGTCGGCGCCGCCACTTTCAGGCAGATCTCATCCGGTCGATAGCCGCGACAGACAGCAGGCCGTTCGTTATAGATCGAGCAGCTGCCATCGTTCAGCAGGTTGGAACACCTCACCCCCGGAGGCTTCCCCAAGGCAGAGATATCCGGCGCTACACAGCACGTCCCGCAACGCATGCATTCCATAAGCAACTCAGCAAAATTTATATTTCGGCACGGCAAAAAGCTCCAGATGCAAGGCGTAACACAGCAGATGGACTTTTTCCCGTGCCGTCAGCGGAAGAAAGCCTCTAGGGCCTGTTCCCCCAGCAACGAAGCCTTGATCCGCCACTTGGCGCCGTTGATTACAAGGGCTGCCAGGGCGATCTGCGGATCATTGATCGGGGCATAGGCCGCAAACCAGCTGTAATGGCCGGGAGGATCAATGCCGGTGATGGAACCGGTCTTGGCGGCAATATCGACGGCAGCGAGCTTCGGCCGGCCGCGCCGGTCCCGGAACACCTTACGGGAAGTCCCCTGGCTCACGGTTGTGGACATCATCTTGGAGAGCTGGTCAGCAGTCTCGGGGGAAACAACCCGCCTGACCTGCCGGGGCTCTCCGGAATAGAGCAGCTTACCTTCGCTGCCGCGGATCTCGCTGGCCAGTTGCGGTTGCAGCATGACCCCTTTGTTGGCTACTGCGGCCATCATCAATGCGGCATAAAGCGGCGAGACCTTTACTTCCTTGCAGAGCCCGGCTCCGAGCCGCTTGAGATCCGCATCATCCTGAGGTGTTGAACCGCAACTTGAGAGAATCGGCTCTCCGGGAAGCAGGGACTGGTTGAAACCGAACCGTTCCATACCGGACAAGATACCCTCTTTCCCGACATTGCTGGCCAATCTGCCGAAAACCGGATTCACCGACTTTCCCATCGCCGTGGTCAGGTCCATCTCCTGATTTCCGTGCCTGGGACCGGCTTCCCAGTATCGCGGATTTTCCGATGTGAGGCGGCCCCGGAACGGCATCACCGTCTCGGGGGTTACCTTGCGCTGTTCAAGAGCGGCGGCGGCAGTGACAATCTTGAACAGGGACGCCATGGGATACAAATTGTACGGGGCCTGCGCCTCCCAGGCGGCATCACTCTCCGAATGCGCCGCTATCGCAAGGATACGGCCGGTTTTCGGCTCCACGGCAACAAATACACCATACGGGACCCTGTTCTCCGCCATGACCTTACGCACCCTTTCCTGGAGCTCGGGATTGATGGCGTAATATATTGTCGAACCGTCCGGCCGGCCGGCCCGGTACCGATTCCCGTCAAATGCCGAAGATGAGAGCAGTTCCCGGGCGAGCCGGAACGAGTTATCCCCATCGGCTTTTGCCGACGCCGGTTCCTTGGGAACCGGGGTGCGGCTGACGCTGGAAAGCGCATTTCCAGCGGAGACCAGAAGATGAAACAGCGGGTAAGCCGCCAGAAGACAGGCGATCACCGGCAGAATAAACCTCAAACGCCGTCTCCGCTCGGGAGGCTCGGGGTCAAGACGCCTGAAACTGTTGCGCGGGGGTTCGTTCCGCCACGCCAGCAATTTTTTGAATCCGCTTTTTTTCTTTATGGTTATGTTTTTAATGTCCTGCATAGGCCTGGGAATAGTTTAGTATCGCTTTCAATCGTCAGGAGGGATGAATCGTCGAGAACCCGGAAGATGTGGCACTATATGCCAACCCCCGGCATTTTGTCAATGGCGGGCGGCATAATAGCGAGTTCCCTGACTGTCATTCCGGCCAGGATCTCCGCTCTCCCGTGTTCTATCCTGCGCAGAAGCCCGGTTACGCCTGCCGAATCAGCGCAGGAGAGCAAAGCGACCCCACTCCCTCCATACCCGCTCAAAGCGGTCAATATTTCATCCACCTTCAAATGGTCGATATCGCGGGCCGGAAGACAGGCCGAAGCATCAGCCCCCCCGGCCGTCAGAAACCCCTGGGCCACAAAAAAATTGAAGAGATCCAGGATGATGCGGGTCGGCACATCCAGCTCCTCGGCAATCTCCTCAACGCTACGTGCCGGTTTCCCCGCAATAAATGCGGCGGCAATCTTCTGAAAAAGCGAAAGAGCGAGGTAATCCTGCATCGAGTGGTCTGGGGTCATCCTTAGCCCTCTGCGGCATTTCTTGAGGGTTTGATGCGCCCACGCAACCTCGCCGCCGAAAAGTACCACTACCCAGCTGGTGTATATCCAGACCATTACCAGGGGCACCAGGGACAAAGCGCCGTAGATGGCATTGTAGCGCGTCACCCCCATCTGGAAATGAATGTAGCACCACTGTGCCAGCTGCCAGAGGGTACCGGCCAGCACCCCGCCGATCAGGGCGGAACTGAGCCGGACCTTCGTGTTGGGGATAAAGATGTAGAAAAAAATCAGGGCCAGCCAGATGCTCAGAAACGGGATAATCCCCAGGCCGTTGAAAACCAGGGCGCCAATATATGGAACCGAAAGCAGCCACAAGACAACGGCCTGGCTCTTCAGGCTGGTGGTGATGCTGGCTGCCGACAGCATCAGCAGCGGCGCCACCAGCGCAACACTCAGGTAATCGGTGAGTTTGCGATAAAACGAACGGGTTTCGGTTACTCCCCAGATATCGTTAAAGGCCTCCTCAATCGAATCGAACAGGGAAACCGCGGTCAGGACGAGGGTAAAGAGCCCGACCACCCCCAGGGATGCGACATGCGTATTGTTGATATACTGGATGATATTGGCAACGGCCTTTTCGGAACCGACAGCAACTTGCTTGACTATAAGCGGTTCCAGGCGATTCTGGATGCCGAACCCCTTCAGAAGGGCAAACACCAGGGCCAGGAACGGGACCAGAGACAGAATGGTGGTAAAACTGAGGGCCGAGGCCTTCAATGAACAGCGGTCGGCAATAAAGTCCTTGGCCGCAACCAACAGGATCTGCGCAATCTTTATTACCGGCCGGCGCACCCCGGTATACTTTTCGGGGTTGACTCCGAGCAGTTCCGAGATCGATTTTTCAACCTTCAAGGCAAGATCCATGATTTACACCAACCCTGTTTACAAAAAAGGGGCGCTGTCAATGCGCCCCTTCCATTGCCATACCGGGTCTTGATTCAAGCCCCGCGGTATTTTTCCTTCTCGCGCTCCATCGCTTCCTTGCCGGCCTCAAGCGCCGAGGAAAGAATCGACTTCTTTTCCTTCAGAACTCCCTTGCCGTCTTCAATTGTGGTCATTATCTTGTCCTGAGCCTCGACAACATACTCCTTGATCTTGTCAACAGCATCCTCGGTGAGACTGGCAATCTTCTCCCTGACCTCCTTGCCGGTCTTGGGAGACATGAGCAGGGCCGCTCCCGCTCCAACTGCGGCCCCTGCCAGGAAAGAGAGAAGAACGGTCCCCGCGCTTACCCCATTATCATTGTTCGCCATCAGCTTTTCTCCTTTTGCGTAGAAATTTTTCCACAGCATATTTCCCTGCCACCTTTGCACCGGTAACCCACAGCGAAGAGGTGGAAAGAATGCCTGCAACAGAACCCACAACCCCGTTTATGGTGCGAAGCCCGCGGCCCGTGTCTCCGAGCGCTTCCATGAACGTTGCTACTTCATCACGCTTTTCAGCGGTTTCATGAACAATCTCTTTCAAATCGGTCAATGTTTCGTGGAGTTCCTTAAGAACCGGCCGCAGATCGGCCTCGATCCGCTCAAGGGTCTCCCTGGATGCCGCAGCCGTCTTTTTTATTTCCAGAAACGCCGGCACAATTGCCGCGGCAAGCACTATCAAGGTCACCGCCATAATCAACACCGCGATGCTTACAATAACCATGTCACCCCCTTGTCAATTCTGCATAAATCAGGATCATGCAGCAAGTATAGAGCAAAATCGGCAATTTTCAACAAAGAGTATTACGCCGAAGATCACCAGTCCTCGATCTCCGCAGCCAGAATCTCCACGTCGGGGCGTTCATCCACAAGCCACTCTTCCAGTTTTTCAAGAAGTTGCCGCGCATACAGCTTGCTTGAGCTCACCGTGACAAAGCCGAGTTCCGCTGTCGCAGGATCATCCTGCCGCTCCACCTCGGCCGCCGAGACATTGAACCGGTTGCGGGCTCTTGACAACACACTCTTTACTATGCCGCGCTTGCCTTTCAGCGAGTGACAGGGGAGCGCAAGGGAAACCTGCAATACGCAAACATGCATCAGTATACCTCCTACAAGAATTACCCCTCGGAAACGTCGAATTCAACGCGTTGCCAGTTGACATTTTGTCTAAGAATTATATAATTCTTACCATAAAATTCCGTAGCCATAAAAAGGTATCCACATGTCGATCAATATAATGATCAATCTCAGCAATCTTGTCTTGAGCAATGCACTGGCCGAGCTACTTACAAGGGCGCCTGACGGCTACCAGGCATCGGTCAGCAACGGATCGGCGCATAACGGCAGCAATGCGCCCGCACTGATACTAGTGGATGCCTCCTCGCTGAAACCGGAGTTGTTCACCAACTGGCCTTCCGCCAAGGTGATACTGTTCGATACCGGCCTGCAGGAAAACGAGATTATCAGCATCCTCCTCTCCCACAAGCTCGACGGGGTCATTGCAACCGACACGGAAACGTCGCTGTTCCTCAAGGCGCTGTCGGTCATTCATGCCGGACAGGTATGGATCGACAACACCAAGCTGAAGGCGCTCCTCAACTATGCGGAGTCCTCGGCGCGCGCCAAAAACACCGACAAGATCAGCCGCAAGGAGCAAGAGGTGATCGTCCTGGTCTCCCAGGGTTACAAGAACAAAGAGATTGCAGACCGGCTCAATATCAGCGAACAGACGGTCAAGGCCCACATCAGCCATATATTCCGCAAGGTGAAGGTCACCAACCGTTCCCAGTTGGTGCCGCTGGCAATGAAGTACCGGCTTCCGCCCATCGCCTGAAGATACCAGCATATCTATTCATAAATGCCGGCGACTCCGCCGGCATTTTCATTTCCCCGGCAAACTGTTACGACTTTAGACATACCTGATTTGCCCCCCGCGAACTACCCCCTAAAGCGCCTAAATAAATAGCCAGTAGGGCAATTGCCTAATTCGTTATCACTGCTAATAAATGGACAGGCTCTTCATGCTGTATTCATGGCATCTTGTTGCCAAAAAGGACGCAACATGTCCGGATCCCCGGCCCAAAATGATCCAGCACCACTCACGCTTGACAAGGTGCTCGAAGAGGAACGCAATGCCATAGATCCGCAGAGCGGCAGGAGTGGTGGATCTGACGGCTATACCGCCCTCTGCCTGTCCGGAGGAGGCATCCGCAGTGCCACCTTCAACCTGGGTATCCTCCAGGGACTTGCCAAGGCCGGGTTGCTCAAGCAGTTCGACTACCTGTCCACGGTTTCCGGCGGCGGTTATATCGGTGCCTGGCTCAGCGCCTGGATCGCCCGCAGCTGTTTCCCGTACGTGAACCATCAGCTCGCATCCCAACAGGACGTTCAGAATCCCGGGACGGAACCGGAGCCGATCCGGCAACTGCGAAACTTCAGCAACTACCTGTCGCCCAAGGTGGGGTTGATGAATGCCGACACCTGGACGCTGGCCGCTACATTCATAAGAAATATGCTGATCAACTGGGCCGTCATTCTCCCCTTCCTGGCTGCCGCTCTCATGCTGCCGAGGTTCATGATTCACGTTGTGGCTCTCAACTGCGGTTTCTGGCCAATAGTAACCATCCTGTCGCTGGGAGGGTTAATGGTCTTTTTCTCCATCATCTACGAGGCAGTAGACCTCCCCAGCCTCGGTAACGCCAAGATAGAAAAGGTCTGTTTCAAGATCTGCTTTCTTACCCCTTTTCTCGGATACGCAGTCCTGTTTGCCATAGCGTGGGGGTGGTTCGTACAACACGAACCCCTGGCGCTGCTAGCCTCTGCCGGGCTATCCAGGCCGTATCTTCTGGATAGTGCCATTGCGAATCTGAAAACGGCCTTTGCCATCATGGGCGCAGCCTATCATAGCGCCGCCTGGGGTGTGGGTCTCACCATTGCCTCGATCAGGACGAAACAGATCCCGCACCCGTACAAGGTTTTATGGTTTCTTTTCTCGGCAGCATGTTCCGGTGCGCTTGGCGGATACCTGCTCATTCTTTCGGCCGAGAGTCTCAACCACCTTATCCCCAACGACCTGCCGGCCTATGCCTGCTTCGCAGCGCCGCTCTTCATCGGCGCATTCCTGACCGCGGGTCTGCTGCAAGTGGCGCTTGTCCGTCTTGCGTCTGAAGAAACCGATCGGGAATGGTGGGCCAGCGCCGCCGCCCACCCGCTGATCGTCACCTGCCTGTGGCTGGCCGGGTCGGCGCTGGTCTACTATGGCCCGCAACTCTTTTTCTCGCACATTTCGACCCTGCAAAGCACCGCTGTCAGCCTATTCGGTATCTTCTCAGGGGCGGCCACCGCCTTCTTCGGCCACAGTGACAGCACCCCGGCTTCCGCCAGGAAGGAAGAAGATCTCAAGAAAAAGGGGATCAATCTCCTGATGTCTCTGGCGGCGCTTTTGTTCATAGCAACGTTCCTTATCCTCCTCTCACTGGGGACAAGCTGGATACTGGAAGGACGGCCGGACAATTTTTCCATTGATCACCACGTCCTGCAACTCCATAACAGCTGCAAAAAAGAGGATTACCAGCTCGCGCTGTACACCTTTGGCTGCTTTATACTGTGCGGCGGTTTGATCAGCTATTTTGTGGATATCAACCGTTTTTCGCTCCACTGCATGTACCGTAACCGGCTGATCAGGTCCTATCTGGGGGGATCAAGGAAACAGCCTGTGGTAAATATGACTGCGGCAGCTCAGACAAAAGAAGATCTGGCGCCATGTGTGCCGAAGATGACCGATGAAAGAGCACCCAACCCGCTGACCGGGTTTGACTGGAAGGACAATATCGACATGAGCGCCCTTAGGGAGCGGCCGTTTCATATCATCAACATCGCCCTCAATGTCGCCGCCGACGAAAAGCTATCCTGGCAGCAGCGCAAAGCGGAATCGTTTACCATCAGCCCGCTCCATGCCGGGGGAAAAGAGATCGGCTACCGCCCCATAAACAAGTATGCGGCACCGCAATCCAAATCCCTTCTGCCGCACGAAGGGATAAGCCTGGGTACCGCCATGGCCATCTCCGGGGCGGCGGCAAGCCCGAACATGGGCTACCACTCTTCCCCGCTGATCACCTTCATCATGGCGCTGTTCAATCTGCGGCTCGGCTGGTGGCTCGGCCACACCGGCGACAAAGGAGGCGGCACCTGGCGTAACACCGGTCCGAAATGGTCCGCGGGAATCATGTTCAGAGAGATGTTCGGCCGCACCTCGGACCATTACAAATACATCTACCTCTCCGACGGCGGCCATTTCGAAAACCTCGGGCTATACGAGATGGCGCTGCGCCGTTGCCGGTTCATTGTGGCAATCGATGCCGGCTGCGACGAGAAAAAAAGCTTCGAAGATCTCGGCAATGCGCTCCGCAAGATCAGGATCGACCTCTGCACCACGGTAACGCTGGATCTGACGCCGATCATCGACAAGAACAAGCGGTGCGCCAGCGGCACCATCGACTACCCAGCCGTCGATGGCAAGCCGGCGTTTACCGGACGGATCGTTTATATCAAACCGGTCATCGACGAAAAGGAGCCGGCAGACATCTATAACTATTACCGGGCAAACCGGACGTTTCCCCATGAACCGACCTCGGACCAGTGGTTCAGCGAATCGCAGTTCGAGAGTTACCGGATGCTTGGTTTTCACACCATGAAAGAGATCCTGGCCAACAACTGGTGGTGTGGTTCGACCGGCAGATTCCTCGATAAGGTTGAGGCCTACATGAAAAAGACAAACGGGAGGAGCAATGAAACGGATATGGACAGGTCTGTCGGTTGTTAGCATTGTTGCCCTGGCTCCCCTGCTCATACAGGGATGCAGTCATACGAAGCCGATTGCCCCGGCAGCCAAGAACGGGCCTGCGGCCTGTGCTGAACCGTTCCGGTTCGACAAGAACAGGGGCGCCAGGCAATTCGATCTGGTGTTCGAGGGGGGCGGCGCCAAAGGAACGGTTTTCGTCGGTGCGCTGCAGGAGTTCCAGCAGCGGAACATCACCGGTAAACGGTTTGTCGGCACCTCGGCCGGAGCCATCACCGCCACCCTGCTTGCGGCAGGATACACCGCGGACGAGATGCTTGCCGCCGTAAACGAGAAGACCCCCGCAGGCAAGCCCAGATTCTCCACCTTCATGGATATCCCGGGAGCCTTTGACCGGCAGGATATCCTTGACAGCTATACCTACAAATTCTTCGGGGAAGTCGATATGCCATTCATCAGCAAGCGGTCAGAGGAGAAGATCGACGAAAAGATCTTCGCTCAGTTGATGGAACATGACCGCTACCGGATTCTGTTCTCGTTTATCGAGCGGGGCGGGGTCTATGAGGGGAAAAAGTTCCACGAATGGCTGACCGAAAAACTCGATGCCGGGTGCCGCAACCTTGGAAACGCCACGCTTAAAGAGTTTAGCGACAAGACCGGCAACGAGCTGACCGTTGTAGCCTCCGACACCACTGCCCAGGAAAAACTGGTGCTCAACAGCCTGACTGCCCCGGATTGCCCGGTAGCCTGGGCCGTGCGGATGTCGATGAGCATTCCGTTCGTCTGGCAGGAGGTGCGCTGGCAGAAGGATTGGGGGAGATACCGCGGCCAGGATATCACCGGTCACACCATTGTCGATGGCGGTGTCATCTCGAACTTCCCTTTGGACCTCGTTGCCGCCAGCGACCCGAAGTTCGTCGCCATCATGGGAACGACCGGCGCTGCCGACGCCCCGCAACTCGGGCTGCTGATAGACGAGAAGATCGAGGTGCCTGACGCTGCAGGCACCGAGCCTAAGGCGAGCAAGGGGATACTTGACGAAGCGAAGGAGCTGAAGACCGTCAAGCGGCTCATGCGCCTGGTGGACACCATGACCGACGCCAACGACAAGTTCGTGATGAGCATCCATCCCGACAAGGTCTGCCGACTCCCGGCCAAGGGTTACGGCACGACCGAGTTCGACATGAGTGACCAGCGGGTGGAGTTGCTGATCAAAGCCGGAAGGGATGCGGCACGGCAGTGCCTGGACAGAATGCGGCTGGATCGATAAGGAGGGGAGCAATGGGAACGGAATTCGACCTGGTATTTGAAGGCGGGGGCGCCAAGGGTTCGGTATTTGTCGGCGCCATCGAGGAGTTCGAACGGCGCGGCCACACGGCACGAAGGTTTGTCGGCACCTCGGCCGGCGCGATCACTGCGACATTGATGGCGGCCGGCTACAAAGCACCGGCAATGCTGCAGGCGACAACCGAGACAACAAAAGAGGGGAAACCGCGCTTCGCCACGTTCATGGACATTGCTGCGAAATTTGCGTCCGAAGAGATCAAAAACAGCCTCACCTACACCATCTTCCGCAAAATTGACCTGCCGCTGGTCCCGGAATCTACCGAGGAATGGCTGGACAAACAGCTCATGAAACGGCTGATGAAGATCGATGCCTACCGGGAAATCTTCTCCTTTGTCGAGCGGGGGGGATTGTATGCCGGAGACGCCTTCATCGACTGGCTTCGAGAGAAACTGGACGCCCGGATCTCGGGGTTGGGCAACCTCAACTTCAGGGAATTTGCCCGGCAGACCAACTCCGACCTCTCGGTAGTTGCCTCGGACACCTCTTCCCACGACATGCTGATCCTCAACAGCCGCACCGCGCCGGATTGTCCGGTCGCCTGGGGAGTGAGGATGTCCATGAGCATACCGTTCCTCTGGCAGGAGGTGCGCTGGCAAAAGGATTGGGGCACCTACCGGGGCAAGGATATCACCGGCCACACCATTGTTGACGGCGGCGTGCTCTCCAACTTCCCGATCTACTACCTGACCTCGGACGATGACGAGGTCCAGGCGGTCATGGGATCGATCGATCCCGATGCCTGTCCGAACCTCGGCCTCCTTATCGATGAGACAATCACCGTGTCCGGAGCACCGGCAAAAGCGGAAAAAACCGGATCAGCCGGCACCGATGAAGGGCTGCTGGACCATGTCACCCGGCTCAAGACCATTCAGAGGGTCACCAGGATACTCGATACCCTTACCGACGCCCATGACCGTTCCGCCATCGCGGCCCACGAAGACGAGGTCTGCCGGCTCCCGGCCAAAGGGTACGGCACCACCGAGTTCGACATGAGCGGCAAGAGGCTCGAAGCCCTGATCGCTGCCGGTAGAGAGGCGATGAAAAACCATCTCGACACCAGGGGATTCTGATGCACGACGTCATTCTTCATGCCTTTGACTGGCCATACCGTGAGATCAGCACCAATGCGGCGAAGATTGCCGAGATCGGCTACGGTGGGGTGCTGATCCCCCCGCCGCTCTACAGCGACCCGAACGGACCGGAGTGGTGGCAGCGGTACCAGCCCAAGGACTACCGGGTGTTAAGGTCGCACCTCGGCCGCAAGACCGGCCTGAGGCATGTCATCAAGGCTCTGCACAAATACGGGGTCAAGGTCTATTGCGACATCGTCTTCAACCACATGGCCAACGAGAACCGGCCCGACCGGCTCAATTTCCCCGGCGCCGCGGAACTGGAGCGGTATCGGAAAGAACGGCGGCAGTTCGGCCGGGACCGGCTGTACGGGGAGCTGAACGAAGGGCTCTTTTCACCCTGGGATTTCCACAACAGCGGCAATATCCAGAACTGGCTGGACGAATACCAGTCAACGGAGTTCTCTCTTTCCGGACTTCCGGATCTGGAACTGAACGAATGGGTGATCGGGCAGCAGCAGACCTGTCTCCGGGCGCTGAATGAGCTGGAATTCGACGGCTACCGGGTCGATGCGGTCAAGCACCTGCCGGACGAGCATATCCGGAGAGTGTTCGCAACTGCCGACTTGGAGGGGAAATACCTGTTCGGCGAGGCGCTGACCGCCAACGACAACGAGGAGAGGGTTTTTCTCTGGCCCCTGCTGAGCGAGACCGGGATGTCGTTCTACGATTTTCCGCTGCACGAGACCCTGCGTCGCGTATTTTCGCCCGGCGGCAGCATGCGGGAACTGGCAGACCCGGCAGCAAACGGTCAGGCCCTTCCCTGGAACCGCAGCGTAACAGTTGCCGTGACCCACGACATACCCAATAACGATGGTTTCAGGGGGCAACTGCTGGACAAGCAGGACGAGTTTCTTGCCAAGGTCTATATCATGGGACGTGACGGCGGCATGCCGCTGGTCTATTCCGACCACAACGAGAGCGCGGGGAAATACCCGGAGGACCGGGATCGCTGGGCCAATGCCTGGCAGCGCTCAGACCTGAAGGCGATGATCGCCTTCCACAACGTAGTCCACGGCCTGCCGCAGCGCACCCTGTACGAGGCTGACGGCTTCCTGGTGTTTGCCCGCGGATACCGGGGGATCGTGGCCATCAACAAGACCGCTGACTGGCAACACCCCACCATCTGGACCTTCGGGCTGCGGCTCGGGACCTACCGGTGCCAGATCCACGGTCATGCGATGCAGGTGAAAGGCGACAACTTCACCTTTTCAATTCCACCGCGCCAGGCCCAGCTGTGGCTGGCTGATTGATCCGATCGGATCGGATATAACCGGAACCGATGCACCAGGCTGTTCACATTGTCAGCCTTGGAGGCAAGGCCCGAGGCTGCCCGGGCCGCGTCAACGGCACCTTTTGTTGTCTGCTGGATTACATCGCTGATCCGGTGAATCGCCGGTCAACGCCGGTATCTGCCAGTTTTTAAACGGTTTTTAATCACACATTCCCTCTAATTAACATTGACGTCCATTCATTTAGACGCTATTATTTTCGCCCAAAATACAAGCCCTACCCTCGAATCCCATCCCCAGCCATTGTCCGCGCCGATCGACACCGGCTTCAGTGGTTGTATTTGCATCAATCTCCAACAACCGACAATTTGATTTATTTGCTGTTCATGCTGCTATTTAGAGGAGGCGAAGATGAAATGTTTGCACCGGATTTGCCGTAACCTGCTGTTGTCGGTACCACAGGTCTTGTTGATGCTGCTGACGGCGCAGTTTGCCATGGCCGGTCAATTGACCTGGTCGAACAAGACCCTGCTGCCGACAGCGACATCGAGAGCCGCATCCGTCGTGGTCAATGGCACTATTTATGTTCTCGGCGGGGCTACCAACAGCGGGACCACCGCAGCAGTCGAAGCGTACGATCCGCTTACGGACAGCTGGCTGGCAAAGCCTGCCCTTAGCGAGACGAGATTTGCCGGAGGTGAAACAGTTCTGGACGGGGTCGTCTATATCGCCGGTGGGAGTGCGGTAGGCTCGACGCCAACGGCAGCCATCCTCTCCTACGACACCGCCTCCGGTTCAGGTGCCGCTGCCGTAGGCACCCTGGTCACCCCACGCATCAGGTGTTCCGCGGCCATCCTCAACAACAAGATGTACGTGGTGGGCGGAAGCAACAACAGCGGCACGGTATTCGATACGATTGAGGAGTTCGATCTAACCAGCCATGAGAGCATCATCAAGGCCACAATGCCGGTGCCGCTGCATTATGCCGCGGTAGTAGTATCGCAGGGGAATATTTACATAATCGGAGGTTTCGGGAGCGACGGCATGCCGCTAAACAGCACCTGGCTGTACGATCCGGTTGCCAACAGTTTCACCCCAAAGAGCGCATTGCCGGTGCCGGTTGCGGCCAGGGCTGCTGTGGCTGAAGATGGAAAAGTCTACCTGCTCGGCGGCATGACCAATTTCAACACCATGACCTGGACTGCGGTTGTCCAGTCGTATGATCCGCAGACCGACAGTTGGCAAAGTCTGGGAGACATCCCCACCACTCGTTATGCCCAGGCGGTCGGGATCGTCAATAACAGCCTGTATGTCATAGGCGGCAACAATGATGTCGGACCTGCCAGCGGCAACCTGAGTGTCAATGAGAGTGCCGATCTCAGTTCAGCCACGGGGCCGGTCGTCACAGCTTCACCCTTTGGCGGGACCTATGCCGCGCCACAGAATGTTACCCTGACCGCCAACGAACCTTCGACCATCTACTACACCATTGACGGCTCGGCGCCGACAACGGCTTCCGGGGTATATACCAGCCCTATCGGCATTTACACCAACACTACGCTGAAGTTTTTCGCCAGAAACGGTGCCGGCAATGACGGAACGGTAAAAACAGAGAGCTACACAATACTTCCCCCTCCTCCGGTCACCACCGCTTCACCAGCGGGCGGGACCTTCACGGCACCACAAACGGTCACCCTCACCGCCAATGATGGCTCGGCCAATATCTATTACACCCTGGATGGATCAACGCCGACAACCTCTTCCGCAATGTACGGCGGAGCGCTTAATATCTCGACCACCACAACGCTGAAGTTTTTTGCGGTCAACGGAAACGGCCAGGAGAGCGTCAATTCCATCACGTATGAAATCATAGTAGCCCCAGGCGGCGGCTCGATCGGATTCGCACCGGTACAGATCGCTCTTCCCTACAAGGCCTGGAGTGTTGCTGCCGCCGACTTCAACCAGGACGGCAAGGCAGACCTGGCAGTGGCCAACTACGAACGGAATACCGTTTCCACATACCGTGGCAATGGCGACGGCACCTTTACCGGCGCGCAGGAGATCGGGGTCGGGTCCCAGCCGACTGCAGTCACTTTCGGCACAGTTAATGGCTACGATAGCTATATCGATATTGTCGCCGCCAACAGCGGGAGCGGATCGGCTTCGGTCCTGCTCGGCAACGGCGCCGGCTCATTTTCATATTCCGGAGCAATCTCGATTGGTTCCGGATCCCCTTCCGTTGCGGTCGGTCACTTCAGAAACGCCGGACCGCCCGATGTGGCCGCGGTCAATCCTTCCACCGGTTACCTGAACATCTATTACGGCCAGGGACCGGGGTCATTTACCGCAGGCCCCTCTTATTACGTCGGCGCCGGGGCAATTTCCGTGACCAAGAGCGATTTTAATGGCGATTACAAGGAAGACCTGGCGGTAGTGAATTATGATACCGGCCAGTTGACCATACTGACCGGGGATGGCGCAGGATATTTCTATTCCGTGTTTCCCGGCACCTACTCCCAACTCCAGTACTCCCGATCTGTCGCTGCGGGGGATATCAACGGCGACGGCAAGACCGACCTGGCAATAGTGAACGACGGCGGCGAAGCCCCCGGTGGGACAGCCCTGGTCTCCATCCTCCTTGGCAACGGCAACGGTTCATTTCAACAGTACACCCAGTTCCAGCAGCCCCAATACACCTCCGGAGCGGCGATTGCCGACTTCAACAATGACGGGAAGGCCGATCTCGTTCTGGTAAACCGCTCGAACAACACCATGTCCGTGCTGCTCCAGGGGTTCCAGTTCGGCAATCCGGTCCTGATCAACCCGGCAAATCCGGTATATTTCGCCACTGTGCAGGCGGCTCTTGATAGCGCCGGCAATGGCGATGTCATGCAGACCATTGCCGGAGACCTTTATGAAAACCTTATCATCGACCGCGGCGTAGAAATCACCATCAAGGGGGGAGTCAGCGCCGGCGGCGCAGCCACCGGCTACACAACCCTTCACGGCACGCTGACCATCAGTTCCGGTTCACTGATAGCGGAAAATCTGACTATCGTGTGAGGACGCAAAAGGGGCAGGCAATCCCGGATGCCGCGATTGCCTGCCCGCTTGTTATGCCAGTATCCCACGGTTCTTGAAAATCCTGGTCAGCCCCTTGGTCCGCTTCCCGCCGTACAGGTTCTTCTCCGCCATGATGATCGCCTCGGCGCCGTCCTTGAAGTCCGAATACTGGCTCAGGTAGAAATGACTTTCCAGGATCACGGTGTCTGACTTTTTCGCACCCAGCAGTTTCCTAACCTGCCAGAGAACGGCCGACCAGATCTCGCCGTCGCTATGCTCTTCACCATCCATGTCCGCCGGATAGAGTTTGGTGCTTTCCAGTCTGCGCAGGCACTCCTGCGGTCCCCCCTGGTAACCCTTGGCGTCCCACTCACCCAGCTTCAGCTTGCGGGCCGCCTTCTTGTATCTGTAATAGAAGGTCCCGGCTAGGTAGTCGCCGAACCCCTCCCCCATGGCCCTTCCTTCGGTCTTCTGGCCGTATCCCGGCACAATGGCGTCCTGGATGGCATGGCCGTACTCGTGGATTATGATCTCGGCGTCCTCGGCATCGTCTACCCCGCCGTCGCCGAAGGTGATATCCTTCCGGCCCGGCGATGGGTCATAGAAGGAGTTATCCTCGCGGGTGCCGTGGGCATTGACCCGGATCTGGCGGTTCAGAATCCCCTTGCCGCCGGTGAAGCCGAGCGACTGGATATACCGCTGGACGGCATCGATATGAAAGTAGGCCATCACCTCTTCGAACCGCTCGTCGCTTCTGGTGAACTGAAAGTCCAGTGTCGCTGACTTGGCGGCGTTCCTGGTCTTGGTGGTATCGACGTACGGCCCCTTCAGGAACCCCGAGCTGTCGAGTTCCTTGAGCTGCACCGGTTTATAGGCCTTGGCAAAGACATCGTTATCGCCATCCTTCAGATCCAGCAGGTCGTCCCGGTCGAGCGTCACCACCGGGTTGGGCAAAAAGACCTTACCCTTGCCCGTCGCCTTGTGCAGCACGTTCCGCTCGTCGATGACATGGCCGTTCACCCGGTCGATGAACAGAATCCAGGAACCGGCAGGCTTCTCGGTGCCGAACTTCACCTTGCAGACCGGCCTGAAGGTTCCTTTCATGGCGTAGACCATGTTTTCCTTGTTGATCTCGGTGGCAAGGGTGCCGTACTCGGCGGCCTTCCTGGCGATGATGGCGTCGATCGCATTGTCGGAGAGGAAATCTGCCGCCTTCCGCTTGCCCAGTTTCTTCTCCAGCGTCGGGGCCGGTACGGTATCGTTCATCACCATGAAGATCCGGTTGGCGTTGTTGATATGGATCGCTACCCAGGCCCCGTGGATCGGGGTCCCATCAAAATGCTGCTGGAACAGCACCGCTTTCCCACCCAGGCTCTCGGTCACCTGCTCGAACTGCAGATCTGAGAGCGCTGCCGAAATCTTCAGCACCGCCAGGTTCTCTTTCAGGAACGCCTCGGCAACCTTTCGCGGGTCACCCGCCAGCGGTTCGGTCTCAAAATCATAAACCTTCTTCGGCACATAGTTGTCCCGGTCCCAGCGGACCTTGCATGTAGTCAGATCGAGCTTCATACGTCCTCCTTCAAGATTTCAAGCTTTTGAACGCCTGTACATAGCTCTCGATCCGGCTGCCGTACACCGGCGCCTGGCCCGAACCGTTGTAGTACGAGGCGAACCGGGTGTAATCCTTCAGCTGCAGCGCCTCGATCATGGCTGAGGTGCTGCCGTGCCCGCGCAGGAAATCGAACAACCCGAGCACCTGATAGCGGATGTCGCTGCTGAAGTTGGCGAACATCTCCTGTACCGAATCGTAGCCGAGCTGCGAGCAGTTGAACCCCATGACCTGCGGCCCCCCCATGCTGATGGCGTTCATGGCCGCATTCTCGCTGAGGGTGCGGGCAAAGTCGAACACCTGCCACTCGTTGTCCTGCTTGCCGTGGAAATCGAGCCAGGCGCTGTTGGCATCCTTGCGGAACTTGTGGCCCAGCCATTTTTTCTGGCTGTTGAAGGTGAAATGGGTGTTGAAGGTATCGGGGTTCTTCTTCCCCCAGAGGTTCCAGAAGATATGGTTCTCGAACCGGATGATCATCCGGTTGTTGGCATCGAACCCGGCGCCGCCCGACTCCACGCAGAGTACCGCCACAGCTGCGGCCGGTTCCACCTCGATGATGCCGGAGAGGATCTCCAGGAGCCCGCCCTGGCCGTTCCAGACCTTGGCTGCCATCTTCTGGGATGCGTTATGCTTGGCCAGCACCGGGATCGCCTTCCCCTCCGGCGGCGCCAGCTGCGCCGTGCGGAGCTGGTCCATCTCCCAGAGGTAATCGGCCGCCGGGGTGCTGTCCACGATGGTGACGTAATCGCCGGAGACATAGCCGGAAAGGCTCCCGGACCTGATCCGGTACCATCCCTCCAGCTTCTCCAGAATTTCGACCTTTGTCCCCCGTTTGAGCGCGCCCAGCGCCGGTTTGGCAGTGGACGGCTCCGGCCGCACGTTCAGGCTGGTTGCGCTTACAAGTCCATAAGTTTGTGCCATATCTTGCTCTCCTTATCAGTCAACCGGATGTGCAAGCAATTTATCACCACGGAATCATTGCGCAATCAGGCTATCGGTTATTTATTTCATGAGAAATCAACCTAGACCGTATGGGGCAGATGGGCCGGATTAAAGTCGTAGCAATAAGGTACTAATCTGGAAATCTTACGGGCAATCTTAGAATCCATCTTGTGCGCATAATGCAACGCCCCCCGCCTGAACAGATTGGTAAGCCCACCATCAGCTTCGACTCGCAACGAAAAACACCTTTAACCCTCCGGAATCTTTATACTTGCGGACAGCAGGAAAAGACGTTAAAACAAACAAATATTTTTGTGGCGTCGGCATGACCATTGTCGTTCTCTAAACTAACTACAGAGGTGCCTTGTGGACGTATTTTTCTGGATCACCGACTTGTCGATCCCGGTTATCATAACAGTTCTGGGAGTGCTTTATAGGTTCCGGCCGCCAAAGGAAATAAACAGGTTTTTCGGATATCGCACATCAAACTCGATGAAGTCACAGAAAACTTGGAATTATGCGCAAAAGCGGATCGGTGACACGTTTCCGCCATTAGGTCTTGCACTGTCTCTCATCATAGCTTTGGTGAAGCTATTCATTCCGTTTCAAAAAGAGTATCTGAGCCTGTTCAATGTGGGCCTCGTGCTGCTGGCGATCATAGCCCTGATCATCATGATTGAAAGGGAATTACAAAAAAAATTCGACGCGAATGGGAATTCTGCAGGCTTATGAGGTCCGTCTTGAAGTCCACAAAAGCAAGGGATCAGACCTACAAAAAAGCAAAAGGGTAGACCTACACATTTAACAGGCCCCTGGCAAAAAGTCAGTATTTGTCAATTGTGTAGGTCTGACCCTCTGAGGTTTGCGACCCTCGAGGTTTGCTTTTGCATGTTATAGGTTGCCAGATGAGAAGAACTGTGAGCTCAGGAATCAGAATCCTTCACGAGGATTCACTTTTGTTTGGGTTATAGACCCGTTTATTAATGCTATAATCCTTTCGTTAGACTGAATGATCCTTGATCAGCATTACAACCAGTACTCGCAGGAATCGTATAACTTCCCTTGAAGGTATTGTTAAGTAGTTGCCCAGTAATGGTTCCAGGACCAACAAAAGTAATAGAGTTACTAGATGAGTCAACTGTAGCTTGGTAGGTTCCTGAACCACGGCAGCTATTTTTGATTGTAATTGAAGCGAAAAGTGAATTGCCACTTTGTACTATGGTAGCACTCGTTTGCCCATCACCGTCAATTTGAAATTGGCTTGTATAAAAATTTCCATGCCAGTTGCCAGCTAAAGCAGTGCTATCGTTGCCACCACCAGTATTGCCACCACCGGTATTGCCACCACCGGTATTGCCACCACCGGTATTGCCACCACCAGTATTGCCACCACCGGTATTGCCACCACCGGTATTTGATAAATTTGCAGCAGTTGATTCTCCTCCTCCCCCTCCTCCACAACCAGACAAACAGAATGAAAACGCGACTGATAAAACGCATGACAAAACCACTATTCTTTTCATAATACCCCCCATAATTGACTGGATAAACACAGTATGCAGTGAACCTTGCAAATGTTGTTTACACCATCTTTTGGAAATTTTCTCCAACTGTGCAATAGATTTGCCAAAGGATATAGAGTTGAATATTCAAGACTATTTTCAGAAATCATTCAGGCTAGCCATAGTAAATGCAAAGAAACCCGACAGTATCTTATGCATATAATCTTCCTAAAATGTGCATATCCCAGGTTGCAACAAGCATAACACGCTGTATTTACGGGCGTAACATACAGGGATTAGTCATTGCAATTGTGTAAAGTTTTTCGACATTGGGAGGACATGAAATCTGCAGTACAGATAACGTAATTGATGTAGTTCAGGGCATTGCTGTCCCATAGTTCTCTACCATAGTTCTCTACAATGAGCGCTGGAAGATCGAGTTGTTCTTCAAGCGGATCAAGCAGAACCTTAAGATCAAGACGTTCCTCGGCACCTCGGAGAATGCGGTACTCACGCAGATCTGGGTTGCCCTGTGCGTCTACCTGGTGCTGGCGTATCTGGCCCTACCAGTAATATTAATAATCCTGCTTGCGCGCACAATATGACCATGCTACCATAGTCATATTACTAAGTCGGAGGTGAAGCATGCCGCAAACCGTATCCAAATCCCAGTTCAAGCCGCATTCGCTGGAGTATTTCCGCAGGATCGAGCAGACCGGCGAGGAACTGGTGATAACAGACCATGGCCGGCCGGTGCTCAAGGTTGTCCCCTATGTGGCGGACCCGGAGGAGTGCTTCCGCGGGCTGCGTAATACGGTGCTGAAATATGATGCCCCGCTGGAGCCGGTGGGGAGTGAGGATTGGGAGGCGCTCAAGTGATCGTGCTCGATACTCACGTGCTGATCTGGTGGGTTAATGACCCCGCAGCCTTGAGCAGCCCGGCACAAACCGCAATCAATGCGGCAATGGAATTGAAGTCTGTCCATGTCTCCTGCATCAGTTCCTGGGAGATAGCCCTGCTTTCGGAACGCGGCCGATTGCAGTTGGCCCTGGATGTCCGCGACTGGCTCTGCCGCTGCGAGGCGCTGCCATTTCTCACCTTTGTGCCGGTGAATAATGCCATTACCGTCGAATCGGTCAGACTGCCCGAGTTTCCGCACGCTGACCCGGCGGACCGGATCATTGCCGCCACAGCCTTGTCGCTCGGCGCGCCGCTGGTGACAAAAGACGATAAGCTGCGCAACTATCCCCACCTGAAAACAATCTGGTAGGAATCCAACATCTTCAAAGCATCATCTACCATATCAGCCTCAGATCGACGGCTGCTCACCTGAAGAAGATTCCGATTAACAATTAACAGAAAAGATCTTTAACCCTTCGGAATCTTTGTCCTTGCGGACAGCCGGAAAAGGCGTTAAAACAAACCAATGGATTACTGACTGTTCCGCAGAAGGGTAATAAGTTGTGAGGGGTCATGAAAACACCTGCCATGGAAAAGCTAAGGAGGGTCGTAGCGAGCCTTCCGTGCCGTTTGCTAATGCTTGCGACTGGCGTCGTGTTGCTTGGGATTATGGGCGTTTCGCTCTTGGCGAATTTCATCAATCCGATGAGCTGGAGTGATTTTCTTGTCGCCATATATTTCGCGGTGGCGGGCGTCTTCGCGTTTATGCACTTCTTCACAAAGAAATTGGCGTATTTTCTAGTGGCTGCTCCCGCTACTGTCTTTCTTGTCATCGTTTTCGCGCTATGGCCGCCACACTGAGAACCGGATCGAGGATTTCTCCACGTCATCAAGGGACAAAGGGGTCACCTACACATTTGACAGGCCCCTGGTAAAATGTGAGGGCACATCACCCACCGTTGCAAATCAAAGGAGTGACGGAAAGGAGTTGCACCATGTCATCCATTATCGACGAAGTCAGTCAACGGGCAAACCTGGCGCTGTCAAACCAGATGGAAATGCTTACCTTCTACCTGTCCGATGATCAGCTGTATGGGATCAACGTCTTCAAGATCATCGAGATGGTGGAGAGCCCACGCACTTTCAGCCGGGTTCCCATGAGTCATCCGAGCATAAAGGGGGTGATCGATTTCCGGGGCAAGCCGATAACGGTGATCGACCTCTCCATGGCGATAGAGCTGGAGCCGATAAACACGGAACAGGATATCAGCTATATAATAATCTGCGAATACAACAGCATGATTCACGGATTTCTGGTGAAACGTCCTGAACAGCTGCTTACCCGTGGCTGGGAAGAGATAAAACGGCCGACCGGCCTTCTGACCATGTCATCTTCCCTGGTGGCGATTGCCTACGGACCGGATGGCGAAGCGATACAGCTGCTGGATATCGAAAAGGTGCTGGCCGAAGTCCTGGGTATGGAGCACAAGGTCAGTGCAGACAATCCGGAACTCCTCGCGCAGAGCGTTGCCGGCAGTACGGTCCTGGTCGTGGATGATTCGAGGACTGCACGTTCCCTGATATGCATGGTGCTGGACCAGATGGGGATAACAGCCGTTGCCCTGGATTCGGCTCCCAAGGCGTTGTCGTATCTCGGCAAGCTTGTCGAGACGGATGACGTCGCAAGCATCGGGATGGTCATCAGCGATGTCGAGATGCCGGATATGGACGGCTTTACCTTTACCCGCAAGCTCAAAGCCGACCCGGCGCTTGCTGGGCTGCATGTCATGCTGCACACCTCCATGAGCAACCCGTCAAACAAGCAGAAGGCCGACCAGGTAGGGGCCGATGATTTTCTATCCAAATTCTCGCCCGACGAACTGGTGAGGCGGGTTACTGCTGCCCTGTCAAGGGAATAGCCGTTGAGTCATAGCGATTTGCACGCACCAAGCGGGGTCAGGCTAGACATTCGGACATTTGCCGGGTACTGGAAAAGGAGAGAGCCCAATCATGGCGAACATCGCGCAAATATTAACCCTGGGGATCGCTATATCGGCAATTGCCGCCACTGCCCAGGGGGAAAGCTACTCCTGGACCGATAATTCTGGGACGACTCATTTTACTGACGATCCAGGTACAATTCCCAAAAAGTTTCGCAAGAAAATCAGTGTCCGGGAATCGATAGAAGGCACTCCCGACGCTCCACCTCCTGAGGTTACGCCTCAAAGCAGCCCTGAAACCAAGGCTGCCGAGGTAAATCCGGAAGACAGGAAAAAGGCAATCAGGGAAGAAGAACTTCAGCGCCATAAAAAGTCGTTGAAATCATTGGAATCGGACGTTGCCCGTCGGAAAGACGATCTTAAACTGAGAAGGATCGAATCTGCGCAAATGCCGCGTTCCGGGCCGCAAACAGTGAGAGATATCCGTCAGCACCGGGGGCAACTGATGGAAATAAACCGCATGGAAGAACAAATAGAAGCAACAAAGAAGAAAATAGTTGAGCTTGGGGGACAACCCTAACCGGCAATGCTATTCCCCCTGCACTAGGATCGTTTCCTCAGCTCGAAATCCCCAGCTTCACCGGGCAGTTCCGGCAGACATCGGGCGGATCGGCGCTGTTGACCGTCTTTCTGACGAACCGGTAGATATCGCCGTTCCAGACCCCTTCCAGCCCATCGTTGCGGAGGTTTCCGGTAACCAGCCCGGAGCGGCAGCAGAGCGAGGCAGTGCCGTCGGATGAGACCAGCATGTTGCGCCATGGCTCGTAGCACGGTTTGAGCGCCACCGGCTCCTCGGCTTCAGCCGCTGCCACAGCGCCGCCACCGTACTTATCCATTGCCAGGTAGTCGTGCTCCCCGTACGGCAGGAAGGTCCCGATCGAGATCCCGGCCATGGCGGCACGTTGCAGCGCCTCGGCGAACAGCTCCCTTACCCGCCCCCCTTCGCTCCCCGCGGAGATCACCCCGAACGAGGGGTTGATGGCCATCATATCCATGAACTGCACGTGACCGGCGCCGAATTCGGCCGCCAGGTCGACAAACGCCGGGATCTCGTGCAGGTTCTCCCTGACCACTACAAACGAAACGCTGTACTGGCTGCAGCCGCCCGCACTCTCCCGGAGGCGGCGGCCGAAGCCGCGCAGGTTCGCGGCCATCCGGCCGAACAGGTCTGTGCCGGTCACGAGGCGATAGGTGCTGCGGGTGGCGGCATTCACCGAGACGTTGAGCGAGAAGTTGGCGTAGGCGAGCAGCCGGCGATGCCAGGCGGCGTCGAAAAGGGTGCCGTTGGTGGAGACGTTGATCTGGATTCCCGGATAATTCGCGGTCACGTAATCGAAGATCGCGCCGTATTCCGGGTTGAGCAGCGGCTCACCCCACCCCCAGAGCTGGACCGTCGCAGCAGTCTCCAGCCCGTGCGCCATCGGGATGAACTCTTCCAGGCCGAGATCCCGGTACGCCCCGGCCATGGCCGGGGTCCGGTCGGTGCAGAAGATGCAGCGGAGGTTGCAGCGGGTGCCGGTGGGTAGCTGAACCATGAGCGGCGCCGAGACCAGCCGCTCCTTCTGGAAGATCGTCTCCATCCGGTTCAGCTCCAGGTTCATCTCCCGCACCTTGGCTGACATTGGCTTGCCAAGCGTCATTTCTTCTTCCTGGTCGTTGTCCCCTTCTTTGGCGCGGCACCCTTTTTCGGCGCGGCCTTGCCCGGCGTGATAGGACGGTTTATCGGCGTTCCGATATCGGGGATCACGGCCCGCGTCTCGATGACCGGGTTTGCCGGTTTCTCAATAACCGTAAGCCGCGGTTCGGCAACAATGGCCCGCGGTTCAGCCACGATTGCCCGTGGCTCGGCTACCACCAGTCTCGGCTCGGCAACGATCGCCTGAGGCTCGGTGATGACCGGTCTCGGCTCGGCGACCACCAGCCGCGGCTCCGTAACGACCAGTCTCGGTTCCATGATCGGTTGCGGCTCGATCGGCCTGACGTCGATCGGCACGACCCGAGGTTCGACCGGAATGATCCTCGGCTCGACTACCACGGAGAACGTAACGCCGGTCGGACTGCTGGCCGTGCCGGCCGGGGTCTTGACCGTAAAGCTCCTGGGGCTGGTCGCCGCATCGGCGGCAATGATGAAAGAAACCGGGAGCTGTCCGGAAGTGCCGCCGGTCCGGATCTTTGCGGTTATCCCGGTGCCGGAAACAGCTACCACCGTGGCGCCGCTGAGGTTGGTGCCGTTGATCACCGCATCTACCGTGCTGCCCGCAATCCCGGAAACAGGGTTGATGCCGGTGATGGCCGGCACGGCCACCTCCTTGCGCACCTCGATCACGATCTGGTCCGGCGCGCTCCGCAGTCCGGCGCTGTCTTCCACCACCAGCTCCAGGACATGCCTTCCTACCGGTAGTGTTACCTCTATCTTCGGGTTCGTGGTTTCGATCGGGAATCTGGTGAGTGCCATATCTGTTGCTCCTTTCCTTCAAGTATTAGAATTCGCAATGCGCTTAACGAAGCAGATCGACTTTGGCTGTGCCACTATTTCTTGTCCCAGATGTATTTGGTTATCACCGCCCCGGCCGACGCCTTTGCTCCGGAGGCGTCGAGCAGAATCGGGGTCTCGTCGTTGTTGGTGCTGATGGTGGCGCCGGTTCCGGCATTGGCAACCGGCGCGGCGATGCTCTCCTTCAGGTCCCATTGGTAGAGGGCGATGGTCCGGCCACCGAAGCCGTGCGATGTTGAGGCATCGAGACTGACGATCCCTTCCTCGCCGGTAACGGCCACGGTCTCTCCGCCGCCGGCCACAGCCAGCGGCAGGATCAGAACCACCTCGGACAGCTCCCGCGCCGCCTCCGCGACCTCGTCCTGCCGGGTGAGGATATCGGCGGCCAGGCCGCTCTCGACGGCGTCCTGCAGGCGGACGACGCTGTCGCTGTAATCCTGCCACTCCCTGGTCCCGGCCAAACCGGTATAGACGCTGCCGACCTCCTGGCCGGTGTCGCGCTCGGCATCGGCCAGCGAGGCAACCAGCCCGGCCAGCTCCCCATCGCCGAGCAGCCCGGCCCGGGCCAGCATCTCGATGGTGATCGCTGCCTGGCGGACATCGTTTGCAGAAGGAGACTGGAAGCGAAGGCTGAGGGCCGCGAAATCCTTGCGGGTCCGTCCCATCAGCTGCACCAAGCGCTCCTGCAGATCCGGGGTCAGCTTACCGGAAGCCGCGCCAGCCACAGCACCGGCATACTGGACATAACGGAGATCGACCTGGTTTACAGCCGGAGCTGCCGGGTCTGCCGGGTCGCTGATGACGGTCACCCCGGGCTGCAGATCGACCCTTGCCAGCTCGATTTCCAGCAGGTTATCGGGCCTGCTTTCGGAGAGAAAAAGCTCCGGCGCCTCCTTGATCCGCTTGAAGCCGCTGTATTCGGGCATTGCGGTGTTGACCACCCGCTCTTCCTCGGCCTCGAAATACCTGATGGCGACATAAACCACCCGACTCGCGGCAACAGGCGCTGTCACGGCGAGCAGCCTCGGTTGCGCCAGATACAGCTCGTTGCCGTCGCCATCCACTGCCGATCCCGGCAGCACCTCAAGGTTCAGCCCCCCGGCGGCGCGGACCCGCAGGCCGGAAGCAACTCCCCGGATCACGCCCGGAGTATGGAGCCCCCGGTTATGCAGCCGGAGTTTTTCGCGGTGATACCCCTGTTCCACCTTCCAGTCGTCAGCCGTGGTGAAAAACCCCTTGAAGTAGTTCATCCGCTTGAATTCAGTGAAGTCGGTCATAATTCTCCCCTTCCGGTGATCATCCCAGAATCGTTTCTATTCCGATGGTCGAACGTATCGCTATCTGCATCGGGGAGAGGACTCCCCGGTTCTCTTCCGTGTTCAGCCGCAGGTAATACAGGGTGTGGGCCGGCTTTTCGAGGTCGATGATCCCCTTGATCTTCTCCACCCGCACCTGTTCCAGTACCGCCGAAGGTACGGTCAGATCGACGATGAACCGGTACGGGATTTCCCTCTCGTCCTCGATCAGCACCGTATCCCCGCAATAGACCCCGGCCTCGGTTTCCGTGCCGCCATACGGGATGCCGGTCAGATCGTAGATCGTATCGGCCAGCCCGTCGCGGCGGGTGACCGTGGCGCTCTCGTGCAGGGTCTGGGTGAAGCTGTAGTCGCCCGGCTGCTTGTGAAAGATTGTGACCCGCCCCAGATCGATATCCGCATCGACCCGTTCCACCAGATCGGCGGCGTACAGGTATTCGGTATTGGTCGCAAACTCCGTGACCAGGTACCAGTCGGACTTCGCCAGCCCTTGCCGTTCGGCTGCGAACGAGGCAAACCCGGCCGGTGGATCGAACCCGCCGATCATGGAAGCGACGCCGATCTGCATCCCGCTGGGCCAGGCGCACTCCTGGATCTCCGGGGAATGACCGGTGTAGATCTTCAGATACTCCTTCAGCCCTTTGACCGTGCCGCGCAACCGGTACAGCTCCACGGCGCGGCTGATCACCTCGCGCCGCTTCTGCTCGTCCCACTCCTCGTCCAGTTCCAGCGCCAGCCACCCGGCCAGCCAGGGGAGGAACTCCGGATCGGCCTGGTAGGCCGGATCAACAGGGTTCAACGGGATGCAGAACCGGTCGATCCCGGCCAGCAGCTGCTCAAAGCCGCTGAAGACATCGCTGAACGGGCGGAGAAACTGCTCCAGCCAGGGGTCTTCCCGGTAAATGGCCGGGAGGTGATCAAGCAGGAATTTCAGATAGCGGTCGCTCATGGCAGCACCTGCGTCACCGAGGCAACCTCGATGCTGCTGGCTCCCTCGTCGAAGCTGACCAGGCTGTTGAGCGGGATGGCGATCATCCGGCCGGCCGCCTGCCACCCATCAGCAGACGTCTGCAGCAGGGCGAGCTTTTCCAGGTGATCGACGCCGGCCACCCCCTCGATCATGGCGTACAGCTCGGATTCGTACACCGGATGGCCGAACTCCCAGCCAATGACACCACCGTCCGGGGCCACGGCAACCGGGGCAAAGAAGTCGCGCAGGGCCGCCAGAACCCGTTCCCGCACGGTTACCAGGCTCAGCGCCGCACTGCAGACCACGGTTGCCGAAAGCGCGACCGGCGTGAATGCCGGACCCACGACATGGTGGCAACAGGTGATCAGCCGCCGCTCGTCAAGAAACCGGTAGACCTCATCCAGCAGCGCCGGAGCAGGGGCCATAGCGCCGCTATCCGGATGCGGCACGACGATGACGCTGACATGGCCGGTCCGCTCCTCGTCCGGGCCGGACCGGTCGAGCGCCCGGTCCGCCAGGCAGCACGCCCGGGCGACCAGGGGGAATGCGGTAAGCACCAGGGTCTCGAAATCAGCGGTTGTGACCGCACGCCAGGGGGACTGCAGGGACCGGACGGTTGCAGCGACCGCGTCGTCCAGCGTCCCGGTCACTTCAGTGCCGAGCAGCTCCAGGAACCGGCGGCGGCTCGACTCCGGGATCCGGTTGGTCCGGTAGATCAACCCCTCTCCCACCCAGCAAAACAGCTCCAGCAGGGTAATGCCCGGGTCAGAGGCGTTGTGGTTGGTCCAGTCCGGCGCATGCCTGGGGATCAGCCCCCGCAGCTCCGCCACCAGGTCGTCGAATGTCCGGTTGTCCAGGTTTATGGATGGTATTGCCATCGGATCAGTCTCCCAGGACCATCTCTATTTCATGGCTGCCCGAGCAGGCGAGGTGCCCGTCGGGAATGGAAATCCGGTCGCGCCGCCGCGCCGCGGACAGGACCTTCATGAATTCGAACTCTGGATACCGCTCTCCGCCGGTCACGATGCAGAGCCGGTCTATGCCGGGCTGCAGGGTAATGGTCCTGGCAACGGTGCCTCCTTCCGACTCCAGCCAGCCGGTCAGCGGCAGCCGTACCGAACCGTCCAGGGAGAGCAGCGCCAGCGAGTCGGCCGGGGGGAGGTTTTCGGTCATATGAAACGCTATCCGCAGGGTCACGCTGGCGTTGTCCTCGCTAAGCCCGGTAACCGTTATCGCCTCAACGAGATTCCGGTTGGCGCTGTCGACAATATTTACCGTCTCGCCGACCCTCAGGCCATAGAGCGATATGGTCACGGTTCCGGCTTGCGGCGAGATCGGATCGGCCAGCACCAGCCGGTACCGGTCGTCAAGGGTCCCGACCCTGCTCCCCGCTGCTGCGCTGTGCGCCACAACCTGCCGCGCCAACAGCTCCACTTCGAACTGCTGGATCGAGCCGTCCAGGCTGAGATCGACCACATGATCGACCCCTGCCACTGCCTCCAGCTCGGCATAGACCTCGGACAGATAGAGGTCGCGCCCCAGTTCCCAGCCGCTCCTGGCAGGGCCGCCGGTGAGCGGGTGCAGAAACTCCTGCAGCCGGCTGATTGCGGCCAGCTTTACCTCGTCACCCTTTTCGGGGAGAAGCGGCACGATCCGGGCAGAGACCCGCGCCTCTATGTACCGCGGGCCGGTGACCAGGATATGCCGCTCGCTGCCGAGGTTTAGCAGCGACCGTTCTTCCAGGTATTGCCGGACATGGCGCAGGAGCGGCGGCCGCGGGTAAGGTCGCGGCCCGGTGCTGGCCGGAACGATCACCACCGTTACCCACCCTTCGCATCCCTTGCCGTCCGGGTCGCGCGTGGGGAGGCACCAGGCCGCGGCCACCTCGCGGCCGGCATCCCTCGCCATCCAGGCATAATCCTCGATCGTCACCGCCCGCCCCCGGTGCTTGATGGTTCGGGGGCCGCGGGCGCGGACCTGGGCCACCGATTCCTCGTCACCGCCAGCAACCGCATCCTCAAGGTTGGCGACCCGCTTCACCCCGGCCAACGGGCCGGCAGGGTTGCGGACCATGGTGACCTCACCCGCGGCCACGTTGCCAATCGCGCCCTGGTGGCTGCGGTACCAGGCAGCCTTGATATTGTCCCGGCCAATTGGGGGGATCATCCCCCGGACCCCGTCGCCGAACCGCACCTGCCCGGTGATCTGGTCCAGGAGATAGTGCCGGTCTCCCGGAGTTGAACTGAAAAAGTTATCCACCCGCTGCCAGAGCACCCAGACACCCTGTTCCGCAGCCATGGTGAGGGGGAACTGCCGGGATGGATCCATGCCGGCCAGCGCCTGCTTCCGGACCAGCTGCGCCAGCTCGGTGGCAGGGGGAGAATCGCTCTCCCGGACGTAGATCTGCAGTTCCGGCAGTACCGGCTGCCGGCCAAGGGTGAAGATTCCGTCCTTCTTGCCGTTCCCGGAACCGAGCAGCTCTTCGGCAACGCTCACCCCGTTGACCGCGGGCACTGTATTGCACCTGATCCCGTGTAGGTAAGGGGTCGGCAGGGGGGCGACGGTTTCCGGCATCACCTTCCGGAGGATGTACTTGCTGATCGCGGCGCCACCGGTATCGACTGAACCGGAGCAGTCGATGGTCAGCTTTGCCTCGCCATCGGCCGCCTGTACCACCAGGTCCCCCCCGGTCCGGGCGATCAGCCTGCTGGAGGAGACCAGGCGCCAGAAGTATCTGACCGGATCGCGACCGCTTACAGCCGCGGTTGCCGAAGCGTCGAGCTCAACCTGTGCCTCGCTCCCCGAAGTGGCGACCTGCACGTCCGCACCGGCCTCGGCCTGGTGCGGTAGCAGCTGCCAGTGATACCTGGCGATCCGTTCTCCGTCCGTCGCGTGCGAACCGGAGGCATCGAGGCTAACCTGCGCCTCGTTAGCGATCCCCGGCGTCACGGTCTGCCCCGGCGGGGCAACGGCAACCGGCAGCTCTACGTGCGCCCTGGCGCGCAGCCAGCAAAGCTCCCGGCCGAATTCCAGGCTAACGCCCAGGTCCGGCGGCCCATTGAACCCGAGATAACCCCGCCGGGTAAAGCCCGCGCTCTCGTCCGAGGCAGGGAGCGGCCGCCATTCACCTGTTTCAGAGCTCCGGTATTCCCAGATCATGAGGGGAAAATCCCGGTCTCCGTTTCGCTCCTCGTCCACATCGAGCAGGATCTGGATCCATTCGTTCTTCGGAAAGGGAGCGCTGAAGCCTAAGTAGATAGCCGGAAAATCGCTCGGGCCGCTGAACGGACGGAACGGAACCGTGCCGCTCGCAAACGAATGGCGCTCCAGACGCCGGTCCAGCGAACCACAGACACTGACAAGCGGCCGCAATGCATTAGAGCTGCTGAAGCCGCCGTAGGATAGTTTCAGGTTGCCGATGCTCGGGGCGAGTACTGCCGGAGCGCTCCAGACCGTGTCCCCGGACGGGTCGGTACCGTACCCCCCGGCCGTGACCCTGGCCCGGAGCCAGAACCCCTCCAGATCGGCAACGCTGCTCTTGGCCCAGACCGGGCAGGCCCGGTCATCGCTGGCAGGGACCGTGAAGCTGACCGTCACCCCCTTGCCGGTGGCGGTAAAGCCGCGGCTCTCGTCTCCGAAACCTGACAGCGAATGCAGGAGCCCTGCCCTGCTGCTCTCGCCGATCCTGATCCAGCCGTCGGCAGAGCAGTATTCCCAGGCGATCCGAAGCTCGTTCAGCTCCTGGCCGATTGCCGACAGCGGGACCCCGGAGATGTCGAAGGTGATCGCAACCTCGGCCCCTTTCTTTGCGAACGCCTCGTCGCACTTCAGGTAGAAGGAATCGAGCCGGCCCGGCCGCTGCCCCAGCGGGAAAAACTCACCCTCCGGCTCCATCGGGATAAAGGCCGCGCCGCTGTGGATGGCGCTGAACACCGTATCCACCGGCTTGAGGGGCGAGTTCGGGATCACGATCTCCCGGCCGGCGCTGATCCTTTGCACCGACGGCAGTGAGTTCCGGCCCGTGCCGCCGGTCAGGGAGCAGGCAAGCCAGGCGCCGGTCTCCTTGTCCAACGGGAATTTGGCCATCTTCGGCAGGTTGCTGAACATGATCCGGCCATTCCGGGACAAGGCATTGGTGCCATCGGCAATGATCGCCCCGCCGTCATCGACCAGGTCGCGCCACTGTTTGCCGTCGAAATAGAGCCACTGCAGCGACCAGCCGTCGAGATCCGGCCTGCCGGGCGCGTCCAGGAGAAGATCGAAGACCACGGTACCGTTGGCGCGGCTCGGGTCGTCGGGGAAATCGAACAGCCCGTCATCGCCGAAATAGAGCAGCCGCGGCCGCTCGCTATCCCCCTGGCAGACGGCGAACGATTCAGGGGCCAGGGTCGCCTCGTCGCCGCTCAGTTCGGTGATTCGCACCGGATCGACCACGATGCAGCTTGCCAACCCCCCTTTGATGACATTCAGGTCGCGGCCGGTCTCGAAAACGACCTCCGGCCGGGTGCCGCTCCGTTTTGCGGCGACCTGGGTGCCGCTCGGGACCCGGAGCAGGGACGGCGCATCCTTGACCGGATAAAAGGTGACCTCGCAGCCGGCGGGCTGCGGCGCCAGCAGATCGACCCCGGCACTCTCCAGAAAGGCGCGGAAATGGTTCTCGGACGCCTGGTTGAGCCGGGCGATGACCAGCTCGGCCAGCCGGCCGAACAGCCGCGTCATCCCTTCGCCCACGCCGGGAGTCACTCCCTGCGGTTGCCATCCTCCTTTCGCCAGCTCATTCTGCAGGAAGGCGACGATCTCTTCCGGCGTTCGGCCATATATGCGTGGCGCGGTGCCGGTCATAGCGCTGTTCCCCGCTCCAGGTAAAACGGGTAGACCATGTTGAACCGGCTGTCAGTGGCCTTGACCCGGTAGGTGATGCTGAGCAGGATCACTGCCGGATCGTCCGGCGCCGGACCAGCTGCCACCTCTTCGAGGTCGATGCGCGGCTCCCAGCGCCGTAGCGACTCCTCCACATGGAAACGGATCAGCCCGGCGGTCCGGACATTGTTCGGGGCAAAGAGAAAGTCGTGGATGCCGCAGCCGAAATCCGGCCGCATCACCCGTTCGCCCGGGGAGGTGGCGAGGATGATCCGGATCGAATCGGCGATCGAATCCTCTTCGGCTGCCAGCGCGATCTCATTGTTGGTGTCGGGTGTGACCGGAAATTTCCAGCCGGTACCGAGGAACTTGCTCCCCATGGTCAGGCCCCCTTGGTCATGATGGTGCTCTGCACCCCCGGAATCGCCGGGACGGTCGGTGGCGACGTGGGCGCGCCGAGGTTGCCCAGATGAAAATGGGTGTTGAATGCCGTGAGCATCGTCTCGTTGACCAGGGCCAGCGACGCGCCGGTCCCCAGTTTCACGCTGCTGCTGTCAAGGGTGATCCCGGACGGCGCCGACAGGGTCACGGTGCCGGTAACGGTGATGTTCAGGTTGCCCCCCACGGTCTGGTCGGTATTGCCGCCACTGCTGACCGTAAGGGCATTGCTCCCCGCGTCCAGTTCCAGCTTGTTTCCCCCGGAATCGCAGATCGTGATCTTCTTGCCGTCGTCGTCCAGGGTCACCTTGTGGCCGCCATTGCTCTTCAGCTCGATCTTCCCCTTGTTAGCGGCATCGTCCAGGACGATTTCATGGCCGCCCTGGCTCTTGATCGTTATCTTGGCCTTCTGGTCGTCTTTGCTGTCGTCCATGGTGATGATATGGCCGCTGCGCGATTTGATGGTGCGCAGGTTGTTCTTCCCCGCTCCGTCCATGGTCTCGGGCGGGGTGTCGCTGCTGTTCCAGAGCATTCCGATCACGAACGGCCGGTTGGGGTCGCCGTGCTCGAAGGCGACCAGCACCTCGTCACCCACCTCGGGGATGAAGAAGCTCCCCCGCCCTGCGCCGGCCGACATGGTGGCGATCCGGGCCCAGTTGGAGAGCGATTCCGCCACATCGCCAACAGACGGGATCTCGACCTTGACCCGGCCGAGGTTCTCCGGATCGGAGATATCGTTCACGATCCCGGTGACGACGCCGTAGCGCCGTCCCTGTTCCGGCCCGGTTCCGGTCATCAGGTCGCCGATGCTCATCGTCCGTTCCTCTTGACTTCGAAATCGCAGCGATACCCGGTCCCGTCGATGGTGTGGGTTACCGAGGTGACGTAATAACAGCCGCTGAAATTGGCGCCGAGCCCTTTCAGCTCGATCACGCTCCTGGCCCGGAGCTCCGGATTGCCGATGCAGACACCCCGGCCGCTGATGAACTCAATGGAACTCGCCTCAAGCTTGGCAACCGCCACCGCCATCGCCTCCTCCTGGGACGCGGCCAGATGGTCTTCGGCCAGCAGCCGGTTCTCGCCGCAGAGCCTCATGGCGATCTCCGATGCGCTCTCGGAGCCGAGCCTGGCCCGCTCGTCCCCCGGTCCCGCAGTATGCACCAGCGGCTCTTTCCCCCGTCCCAGGGTGGTCTGCGAGGCCCGCACCCGGACATGGGTCAGCTTCCGGTAGGTGGAGAGTGTCGGGGAAAATGACCTGAGACTCCGCCCCCATTCGAGGGTCAGCTGCGGTCCGCGGTCCACCAGGTAGCGCGGCTTCTCGAAGCAGAGGGTCCGCTCCTTGACCACCACCTCGTAGCCGATCCGGGTGGCCCGCTCCTGGAGGATCGCGGCATAGGTGGCCGTGCCGGACGTTACCTGGCGGTGCTCGGCCCTGGTATCATCGACCCTGGCATCGAGGCCGAGCAGGGTGGCGATCTCCCGCGCAATGCCGCTGTCGGTCTGCTCCCGGAACGGCCTGGCGTCGCACTGGACCAGCAGCTTGCAGTACAGACCCTGGCCGCGGACCGCCAGGGTCGGCACGCCGCTTTCGGGAAAGGTGGGGTTGATAGCCGTAATCTGGCCGACGAACCTCATGGCGCAGTTCCCCAGGTAACCGAGCTCGATCTCGACCTCTTTCCCCTCTTCAAAGGTGCCGCTGTCGAGCCACTGCAGAGTTCCGCCCGCCGGGAACCGCCCCCGCTCCGGGTGCCGCTCCCTGACCGTGAAGGCAAAGGAGTCCCCCTGGTTGCAACAATCGGTGACCGAGAGCGAGAGCACGTCGAAATTGAAGCCGTGTCTCAGCTCAATGCCGCCGATCCTGATGACGAATGCGGGGACGTATTGTTGTGGTGTGGGCATAGAATTCATAACCTTTATATGGACGCAGCTTGATGCGCCCTGATCCCATCATAAACCGGGCACATAAAGCTGCGCCCCTACTCGATGGCCGGGATACTCAGGACCTGCCCGGGCTCGATCGCCAGGGGGTCGTCCATACCGTTCGCCTCGGCAATGGGACGCCAGTTCTTCGGGTTGCCGTACTCCTTAGCGGCAATGGCGGCCAGGGTGTCGCCGCGCCGGACCGTGTAACGCTTGTCGAAATTGGCCGAGCGGTGCTTGGCCATCCGGAGCCCGGTGTCGCTGAACTCCTTGAAGGTGACATCGACCGTGGCCCGCGCCGGGATGCCGCTCGCTAGGAAGAGCGTGAACCGCTGCTCGGCCCGCTCCAGCACCCCCTGGAAATTGAACGTCCCCCAGCTGAACAGGCAGACCGGCGGCGCATGCAGTTCGGGGTCGGTGTCCAGCAACGCCGCAATCCTGTTGGTATGCTCCCGGACATCGCTCCCCTGTTCATAGGTATCGAAAAAGAGCTGCATGGTCAGGGTCCGGCTGTTGCCCCGCACATACTGGATCGGCGGCGCTTCCAGCCCCGGGATGGCGATCTCGGCGAACTGGTTGGAGACCGAGAGCCGGTACTCGTTCGGATTGAACAGCACCTCGATGGTCTCAGGTGCGCCGATGATCTTCTGAATTGTCGCCTTTTCCAGTCTCATCTACAGGCCTCTGCGTTCTTTTTCGATGGTCAGCCGCTCTTCGATAATCGTGTACACCTGGTCCGCAACCTGCGCCAGCTCTTCCCGCGACAGCCCGGTTGGCCGTGGCGACGGCGTGGGGTCAGCCGCCGCTATGGTCCCGGCCGTAGCAACGAACTGTTGCTGTTCCGCCAATTGCCCGGAAGAGTGCGGCTCTCCGCCTGCGAAAAATGGATTTGCTGCCGGTGCCTGCGGCTCCGGGAAATACGACATGACCCTGTTGGCAGTTGCGCCCGATGCCGCGACAGTGGCGCGCCGGGCTACTGGGTGAGCCAGCGGTGCAACAGCCGTATCGACCGCTGCACTCCGGACGGCAGAGATATCCGCCCGGCCGTTTCCGGGATATGTACCGGCCAGCATTGCCTGAGGCAGCAGGGACAACACTGGTTGCTCCGCTGATCGGGCATGCGGCCGCCGCAGAGGCACAACCGGCGCGGCCTCACTGGCGTGCCCGGGGATTGTCGAAAGTTCCGGGTTGCGATCTTCAACGCTCCGTATCGCTGTTGCCCCGGCCATGGGACTGATCCCGGCGCATGCGCCCCATTCAGGCATCCGGCTCCCCGATCCGGGCTCGACTGAGCCAACCGTTCGCGTCTCCCCGCTCTTGGCAATCGGGTTCCCGCTGCCCGAGTCTGTTGGTGCACCCCCTGCAGGCGGGAGCTTACGGAGCAGCACCGGCCGGCTCGGCCGGCTGGAAAGGTTTGACGGAGCGGAAAGAGGAGAACCGGCCACCGGCAGTTCCACTGCGTCCCTCCCCTCGGAAAGCCGGGTAACCGCTGGAATCAAGCGACCGGGCCTTTCGGCTCGGGTTGCCGGATCATTGGAGCCGGCAACTCCCGGATCTACACCGGCTGCTGTCCCGGCCATGGCCGGAGACGCCGATAATGGCCGGTTACCGGCATGTTCTGCCGGGATGACCGCAACGACACGGCTCTCAGGAACACCGGAAACAACGCTCTCCGCTTCACCAGATGCAGGTACTGCCGCAACCGGTCGGGAAACGATGGCCGCCGCAGGAATAGCGCTGAGGAGTTGACCGGGCCGAGCGGCTCTGTCAGCGCGTTTGATCGTGCCTGACGATCGACTCGCCGGGCTCCCGGCAACGGTCGCCGCAGAGAGCGGTGACTCTTTACCGCCGGTGCTGCCAGACTCCTGCCTGGCCCGTAGCTGCGGAAGCTGTCCGGCATTCCGGACAGGGGCCGCATTGCCGATCTCTGCAGCGGATTCAGCCGCCACAGGGGCATCATCCGGCCCGGACTCGGAGCGGGAGAAACCCGCGACAAACGGCAGCTGCTCCCGGCCTCCGTCCCCTTGGCGCCCCCAGCGGCCGAATATCTCGGAGGCCAGGCCACCCCGTTCCGAAGCGAGGTTGTACCGGCTCTCTCCCCTGGCGATGAGATCAGCAAAACGCCTGATCGGCGATAGCTGTCCGTAACGTCCGGTTACGTCCCGTTCCAGCGGAGCTTCACCATTGGCAACAGTTGTCGTGGTCTCGTTTTTATCCATAGAACCCGCAATGAACTAATTCCACCGCCTCCACTGCCACAGTGTTGGCATCGGCGCGCAGCTCAGGCCCTACCCAGCGCGCCGGGTAGGCCCGCTCCAGGTGCCAGTGCTGCACCGGCATCCGGGCGGTATCGAGCAGGATGATCGTGACGTTCCGCCGCCTGACTATTCCGCGCCGGACATCCTGATGCCAGAGCCAAAGCGACGGGTCGTCGGTCAGGCCGTGCCGCAGCACCAGGTTGGCCGGGTAACGCGCCGGACCGGCCAGCCGGTGGATGTAGCCGTTCACCCCGCCCTCGCGGTAGTCGTGCACCTCCACCTCGGCCTGGAGCCCGGTGACCTCCCGGAAACCGGCTGTAACCAGCCCCTCGATCTCCACCAGGAAATTGAAGCCGAGATATGGATCGCGCCGTTTGTCTAGTGCCATGTAGAAGTCCTGTAACTCCCCCGCCCCTCTTAACCAAGAGGGGGGAAGAGTCTTCTGCGTTTCGGCCCTCCCCTTAGCTTAAGGGGAGGACAGCAGGGGTTACCAAACCGATCCTGTTGAATCGTTTATCCGCCTGTTTATCGCGGCGATCTCGTCCACCCAGCGTTGCCGCTCGTGGTGTTCCATCCCCATGATCTCATCATGCGGCCAGTGGAAATGATAGGCGATATAGGCTACCTCCCCGGCCAGCCGCTCCGGGGGGTAGCCTATGCTTCCCCCGAGCCGTTCACCTCCACCTCGAACCTTCCTTCGCAGTGCGGACACCCCACCGACATCCTGCTGGTGCCGTACTCGTTGATTCTCCGGTAGAAATCCTGGAGAAAAGCGAGGTCCGCCGAGAACAGACCCTCGACCATCTTGGGATTGAGCGAGGTGAGGGTGCCGAGCCGCGTAATCACCCGAGACAGCAGGATGATTACCAGGTAGGCGGGATTGGCCTGCACCCGCGGGTCTTTCATCGGCGCGATCTCGTCAAATGCGGTGGCCAGCCGCATGCTCCCGTCCCGGTGCAGGTTGCCGTCCTGATCCACATATCCCCGCGGCAGGGTAAAGTCGAATTCGGTCTGCAGCGTCATGCCTTGGCTACCCCTTCATGGGCGATTTCCAGCGACTCGATGGCAACCTCGTTGCCGGAGGCGTTGAAGGTCGGGCCGGTCCACTTGTTCGGCCAAGCGTTGACAAAGTTCCAGCGGAGCTTTTCCGCGCCGGTATCGTCAAGCAGGATGATGGAGCCGTTCTTCCGCTCGACCTTGCCGTCCATAGCGGTCCTGCGCCAGGCCCAGAGCTCCGCGTCGTCGGTAATGCCGCGCTTCAGGGTGATGTTGGAGAACTTCACCATGCCGGGGAGCTTGCGTGAATGGATCGGATCTCCCCCATCACGGTACTCGATCGGGTCCTGGGTGGAATCGAGCCCGGAACACTCTTTGAAGCCGGCCCGGGTGATGCCGTCGATCTCCACCAGGAAGTTGTATGCGCGAAACGGGTCTTTGCGATCTCCAGTTGCCATGATTCTCTCCTCCTTGAATTCACCGGTCAGCCTTGCTTCGGCCGCCGCGTTGTTTTTTTGCTGGCTGCCCCTTCATAGGCATAACAGCTTGTCAGCCGCTCCCGGGCATCGTACAGGTAAGCGATGTCGCCGGTATTGTTCCAGAGCGGGGCGCGATGCCCCCAGTACAGGTCGTTCAGGGTATCTTCTCCCGGCTTGGTCCAGACCTTGACCTCGGCGCCGGGGTGAATGGTGTATTGCGGGAAGACATACCGGTGGCCGGCAAGGTCCCGCAGCATCCAGCCGGTCAGTTCCACTGCAGCCTCCCCCTTGTTCCGCAACGTCACGAACTCGCCGGCCAGGTCTGCGCCCGGCGGGTCGGGATAGACCGTGACGATCGCGATATCCGAACCGTCCCCGGAACCCTTCCGGGGCACCGGGAGAACCGGGCCGGTATCCGGGGTGACGGTCACCCTGCCGTCGGACTGCACGATCCTGACGATGATGAACTCACCCGGGACCGCCATTGCCAGCCCGATAACCACCACCAGCAGCCCCTGGTCGCGGAGTTCGCTGCTGTTGGTCTCGCTGTCGCACTTGACGAAAAAGGCCTCTTCCGGCTGCTCCCCCTGGAACGCGCCGCTCCGGTGCAGTCCGCCGAGATAACCGCTGAGCTCGCGCCTGATCCGCATCCAGAGCGTGGCATCGTTCGGTTCGAACACCAGCTCCGCCATCTTCTCCTCGATATTACGGCAGATGGAGAGAAACAGCCTCCGGACATTGACATAGGTCCAGGCGGGATCGCGGCTTACGGTCCGCGCCCCCCAGACCCTGATCCCCCGCCCCGGAAAGGCACGGAGGCAGCTGATGTTTTCCAGGTTCAGCTCCCCCTGATCACGGTCGTTCAGAACGGTTTCCAGATCGAGCGCCTCTTCCACGATCTCGTTGGCCGGCGCCTTGTGCACCCCGTACATCTGGTCGCTGCGAGAGTAGATACCGGCAATATGCCCGCAAGGTGGGATGCAGCCGTTGGTGGCAACCGGGCCGTCGCCGACCTTTATCCAGGGGTAGTAGAGCGCGCCGTCATCACCGGTGAGCGCCCGCCGCTGCTGCAGCACCTGTTCCGTATCGGCACCCTTGCCGGAGTCGAGGATCGCAAACAGGTACCCTCCCGCCTCTTTGGCACGGATACGGCAGAAGTCGAGCAGTTGCTGCTGCAGCGCCACTGCCTGGCCCGGAAAAAGCTGGATCTCGGGAACGCAGACCAGATCGACCCTGGCAAGCAGTTCCCCTTTGGCGAGCGAGGTAAAAAGCGTCTCCAGCGCCTGAGCAACCGGCGCCCCGCGGTCGATGGCGCACACATGGCAGAGGGTGCCGCCGTTGGCGAAAAAACCGCGCACGCTATAGCCGAGATACCGGTCGGGTGCCGGCTCGCCGAAGGCGAGGCGAAACTCGTCCCAGCGGCTGACTGCCAGCGGCTCACGAGCCGCGCCGTCAGCCGCATACCCGATGAACAGCGGTACCCCGGTCCGCAGCTCCCGCGCCGGCGCTACGGCCAGCTCATGGATATAAACTCCAGGTGTCCTGTATATCTGACCCGGCATTGACGCTCCTATTTACTGGGTCCGGCCCACTGGCTGATTCTGAAGATAACGAATTCTGCCGGCTTCACCACGGCCACTCCGATCTCGGTCACCACTTGGCCGAGGTCGCGCACCTCCTGCGGGTTGGTCTCGCTATCGCACTTGACGTAGAATGCCTGTTGCGGCGTGCTGCCGAAGAGCGCCCCGGCGCGCCAGACATTGGTCAGGAACGCGGTGACGTTCCGGTTGATCTTGGCCCAGAGCGCCATGTCGTTCGGCTCGAACACCACCCACTGGGTCCCTTCGTCGATCGACTCGCGGATATAGTTGATCAGCCGCCGGACGTTGATGTATTTCCATTCCGGATCGCCGCTCGGGTCCGACGCCAGGGTCCGCGCCCCCCAGACCTTGATGGTGCCGTTGAATTCGCGGATGCAGTTGATGGCGACCGGGTTGAGGCTCGCCTGCAGCGGCTTGCTGACGCGGTATTTCAACCCGAGCGCCCCCATCACCACCTCGTTGGCCGGGGCCTTGTGGACGCCGCGCTGGGCGTCGGACCGGGCATAGATCCCTGCCATGTGGCCGCTCGGCGGCACTGCGATCCTGGTGCCCGCGCTCGCCAGAGGGTCGCTGACCTCAATCCAGGGGAAGTAAAACGCCCCGTAACCCTTGGGATTGGCCGACGGTCGCCAGATGCCGGTATTGTCGGTACTTATGACCAGGTTGTCGTTGGCAATATCACGGGCGCAGTCGAGGATCGCCACCCGGTCCTCCAGCAGCTGGCAATGGGAGACCAGTTTCGCATGCACGGCGTTCAGCGCCGCCTGATCGGTGTCCGGCGGCAGAGGCGCAGCGACAATGGCGATTTCGTCGATCTCGTTGAACTTGTCGACGCCAGCGCTGACATCGTCCACCGATGTCACCCTGATTACCCAGCAACGGGTGCCGCCGTTATTGAAAAAGCCGTAGACCGCATGGGCCAGGTACTGGTTAGCGCTGCAGAAATCGCCGAACTTTTTCCGGAATTCCTCCCAGCCGTTGATCGGCTGCGCCACCCCGGCAGTCGCCTGGGTATAATTCCCGCCCCCCGGGTTCAGCGGCATATCAGCGGCAACGATATCCTGGGCAATCCCGACAAAGCCGGCCGTGCTCGTGCCAACTCCGGCAATCGGCTTGACTGCGGAGGGAACCTCTTCCACGTAGACTCCTGGTGCGAAATAATCAGCCATTGTATCCTCCCTGTTGTGATGAATTTTGACCTGTTCGCCAGTATGTTTAATGCACGCAAGCCAGTTGCAATTCAGCCACGGCCATCTGAATCTTTCCTTCGCTGTTGCGCGTAATGGTCACCTGCTTGATTCCGGTGCCGTAGCCACTGCCGGGCATCGATGCCTCCACATGGTAGGTGCCGTTCTCCAGGTCGAGAACGTGGAAATGCCCGTCGAGAGCGGCATTCAGCTCCAAAGTGTCCCATAAGCCGGAAACCGAGATCCTGGCCCCTGGAAGCGGCCTGCCGGTCGTGCTGTCCGTGACCTTTCCCGCAATCGCCACCTGATGTCTGGTGATCTCCCACTCTGACATAAGTTATCCCTCCTCAACCCCCTGTCTGAACTTGAGCACCTTGTCAATGACCAGCGGCCCGGTCTCTTCCGGCGGATGCGGCGCAACGCCGATTGTAACGGTATAATTCAGGGCTGCCTTCGGTTTGCCGCCGAGCGCCTGCCAGAACTCACCCATGCTTTGCAGCTGGCCGGGCTGGAGCGTCACTGCCGGCAATGAGGGCTCCTGCCCATGAAGCGCGCCCTGCAGGACCGCCTCGGGGAGCACCGGATGTCGCAGCAGCACCTTCATTACCTCCCCCAGGAGCCGGTGCTCGTCAAATGCAGGGGTACTTGACGCGCCGGAGGGCCAGGCCGTGATCAGGTACGAGCAGTCCACCCGGACCGGCGGCGGCCTTTTGCTACCGGTACCGTCGCTGCGCCGCTCCAGGTACCATTCCTGGTCCCGAAGCTCCCGGTTCTCCCTGACATCGTACAGAAACAGGTCGATAGCAGGCAGCGCCACCGCCGACGGCGGAAAACTGTTGTCGGGCGGCGCAAAGCTTATGGCCACCTGGCTCGCCACGCCGGGCGGCAGCCCGTTCTTCAGAAGTTCCTGCAGGGTTTTGTCGAGGTCGTCCAGCATCGTATCTCCGCAGTCTCAGTCGGCGTCTCTCAATCGCTCCAAAACAGCGCCGGAATCGGCATCCAGCGTCACCTGGACAAAACCGGAACCGACGGTAAGCGGCGGAAGGGCCAGGACGAACTTCACAACATACCGGTTGTCTTCCAGCGAAACTTCAATCCGAGCCAGTTCATCGGGACTGAAAGTCCCATCAACTGCCTGCCGCGCAATCTCAATTGCTTGCTCTTCGGTCAACGGTTTCATAACTCTCCCGCTTGCCTAAAAGGCTGTTGAAGGTTCACGACCGTCTGGCAGGGCCGCAATCCCACAACCTTGCTGCCGAATGCAGTGGATGCCCCGACGCAACTCTTCCCCCGGTGCCGGTGTAGTCGTACACTACCCCCGGCAGGCGCTGAGCGTTATGCACCGTCGTATCGACCGTCGACGGACCGACATTGCGCTGATAACCGGCTGCCCAGCTCACGGTAGGGGTATGGGTGTGGAACATCCCGACTGTATAGGTGCTGCCGCTGTCCGCCGGCTTGGCAGAAAAAGTTACCGAAGCACCTGCCGGCGGCGAGTTGTTTACCCTCGGCCCAACGGAGTGCCCGGCAGCGGAAAAGGCGCCGGTATCGGAATTCCATCGGATCCAGAACGCCTGCTCCCTACGGTCCTGGGCGGTGTTAGCGGCTTTGGTGTCACGCCAGGCATTGTCGGCCTCGGTTCTGATGGTATTGTCCGCAACGATATCGTTGTAGGTCGGGAACGTTACCCCGTTCCGCTGGAGGGTATCCGGAGACTGGGCGAGCAACGCCGCCCCTTCCTGCTGCACGACATGGGTGAGTTCATGGGCAAGCAACCAGCGTCCCGCCCCGGTGTTGGGGCTGAATTTCCCCTCGCCCATGTAAATGTCGCTGCCATGGGTAAACGCCTGGGAAGCAAGCTCGCGGTTCATCAGCGCGGCATCGCTGTCGGTGTGCAGCCTGACGCCGCTGAAATCAACGCCGAAACGTGGCTCCATGTACGAGCGGACGCCATCGGGCAACCGGCTGCCGCTACCCTTGGAGGCATTGATCCGGCTCTCGGTCTGATTGCTGACTTCTGCACCCGCCTCGCTCGCCGGCTCCGTTGCCAGGTCCTGAGCCGAATCCATCCGGTTGCCCTGCAACACCTCTTCATCTTCAAAACGCTGGATCGCGGTGGCAATGGTGCCTGTGACCTCTGCGGCCGAACCGGTTACGCTGTTCGCCACGCTATCGGCTTCCTGCTCCAGACGGTCCCCCGGAGGAGTTACCGCAAGCTTTGCCTGTATCAGCCCGGCAACAGCGCGATTGCCGGCTATCCGTTGCAGATTGAGAATGGCGGATGCAGAGGCGCACAACGGGTCCTCGACAGCACGCTGCACCTGCGCAAAGGAATGGGACGATCCCGTAGAACGGGTACTGTCTGCGGAAACCTGGCTCTGCCCGGGAATGGCCTGATCTGCGAGCTTGCTGCTGTAATTTCTTGTCATGACTACCTCCTTGGCCGGTCACCCGACTTAGCCGTCATGCCCGTCAAAGTCGTCATCGCCGACGATCTTGCCGATCTTCTGGTATTCCCGGCGGGTTGCCTGCATCAGGTGCCTCATGGCAACCGGCCCCCCATCACCCGCTGCCAGGAAAGCAGCGGCCAGGGCGATATTGCGGATGTTACCCCCCCGCGATCTCGAATCGCCGGGCAAGCAGACCCATATCGAGCCGGGCATCAAGCGGCGTTGCCTCAGGCCAGATCTTTTCCCAGATGGCCTGCCGCTCCCGCTCCTGCGGGAATGGAAACTCGACGATAAAATGTATTCTCCGGACAAACGCCTCGTCCATGTTCCCCCTGAGATTGGTCGCCAGGATGGCGATCCCTTCATACTCCTCCATCTTCTGCAGCAGATAACCGGTCTCGATGTTGGCGTAACGGTCATGCGCGTCCTTGACCTCGGAGCGCTTGCCGAACAGGGCGTCGGCCTCGTCGAAAAAGAGGATGGCATTGCCGGTGGCCGCCTCGCTGAAGATCCGGTCCAGGTTTTTCTCGGTCTCGCCGATATACTTGCTCACCACCTGCGACAGGTCGATCTTGTACAGCTCCAGCCGTAGATCAATGGCGATCACCTCGGCTGCCATGGTCTTGCCGGTGCCGGGGGGGCCGGTGAAAAGCGCGCTCAGCCCCTTGCCATACGACAGCTTTTGGTCGAACCCCCATTCGCCATAGACGATATGACGGTACCTGGAATGACGGCACAGCTCTGCCAGCTGCGCGATCCGGTCCGGCGGCAGAACCAGGTCGTCCCACCCGGACCTGGGTACGATCTTGCGGGCCAGTTCGCTCAGTTTCGGGTTGGAATGGTCGCGGCTCGCGGCATAGAGGTCGTCTTCGGTGATCTGCGGGGATTCGGGGTGTTGCCAGCGGCTAAGGTCCTCGGCAGCAGCCACCGCATCCCTGATCTGTCCGGGGGTGAAGCCGAACCTGCCGGCCAGCGCGCCGAAATCGACCCCGGCGGCCACCCGGAGCCCCAGGCCACCTTCCCGCTCCCAGAACTCTTTCCTCTGGCGCAGGTCCGGGACCGGGAACGCCACGGACAGAAGGTGCGCCCCACGGAAAAGGCTGCCCGGCCGCACCGACGCCGCAGCGACGATGAACACCGGCCGGGGGAAACGGACCAGCTGCCGGGCAAGATACTGCAGCCGGTGCCGGTCGTCGCGATCATTGAGCAGTTCGTCGCCGCTGTGCAGGCAGAGCCCTGCGTTTTGCAGCAGCGCCTCCCTGACAATCCGGTCCACCCCTTCCCGGAAGGCAGAGGCATCATGGTCGAGTTCACCGATGGCGACCATCAGGAGCGGCACCCCGAGATGCTGGCAGATCTCGCCGGCCATCGCCTTACGGCCGGTGCCGGCGGGGCCGTGGAAACAGAACAGCACCCCTTCCCCCTGATGCCGCTCGGAATAGCGCCGGCCAAATTTCAGCAACCGCTGCTGGTCGGCTTCGGCAAGGGTGATCAGATCGCGATCCAGGTCGGTGTGCATGGCCGCGAACGGCGCAATCCGGCTATCAATAGCTTCCGAGCCGAGCAGGAAACAGCTGATCCGCTCATCGATCCTGAGTGGCCGGGACAGTAACGGGGTTTCTTCTGAGGTAGCGGCACAGGAGAGCAGCCGCTGGTGGAACAGGGGGGAATCAAGGCCAAAGGTGAGGCGCGCCGTGCCCCTCTCCTCGGCGGAGACAGCAAGCAGGTCGATTATCAGCCCCGGAGTGGGGAGCTTCCTGGTCACATCGTCGTGCAGGTAGGCGTAGAGCCTTTCGTAACGGGCATCGATCTCGGGAGCGATGCAGATCGTAAGGGCGCAGGTTTCAAGGCTGGAAAGTCCGAATGCTGCGGCAAGCCGGCATAACGGCAGGTCGATCCCCTGCCGCGCCGACGCCGCTACCCGTGACGCGATCAGCGCTTCATGGCTGCGGAGTTCCGTATCCAGCTCAAGGCCATCCGCCCGGCCGCTGGCGCAAGGGTCGCAATATGCCGGTGGCCGGGCCAGGATCGAGGCAATCTCGTCACCGGTGATGACCAGACCCCGGAACCGCTCCGGCAGACCCGGCTCCCCACCGGTGTCATGTCGCGCCAGATGGCGGCGGATAAGCAGATCGACGCGCTGTAGTTCGTCGCGGAGGTGCTCGCAAGCATTATTGTAGGCACTATCTTCCGGAACTTTTCCGGCAATGTTTTTCAGGGTCGAAGTGAATGCCATGTCAGTGCCGATCAAGCCGGGATTCGGCAGGAGCTGGTCGGCTGGAAAAGCCGCCGGACCGCCTCCATAACCGCTTGTTGATCACATGGGAATTTAACACCCGACAATTATTATTCAATTGGGCTATTGGCTATTTATTTACGGGCAAAATCACTTAACACTCTTGTGGCAGGAAGGCGGGATTAAAGTAGTAGCAGATCAAGGTGAGACCGCATTATCAATAGCGGGTGAAACGGCAGGGTAACCCCAAGGTTGTAACCGGGTATTGGTTAGGGCGGGTCAGAAACGGCGGATGACGACGCCTCCGCGGCTCAGACGCTTTTCCAGCCAGCGGCGCAGGTACTGCTTGAGGAAATGACGTCCGATAGGGACGATGAAGAAGATGCCGAGAATATCGGTAATGAAGCCGGGGGTAAGGAGGAGAATGCCGCCGACCAGGACCAGAAAGCCGTCCAGCATCTCGGCCGCGGGAAGGCGGCCGGAAGCGAGCTCTCCCTGGATGCGGGAAAGGATGGCGAACCCCTGGTGCCGCACCAGCCAGGCTCCGGCAAAGCTGACTGCCAGAAGAATGGCGACCGTCTCCCAGGCGCCGATCAGCTTCCCGACCTTGATCAGCACATACAGCTCCAGGACCGGAACCACGGCGAATATTACGAACAGTTTTCCCAGCATTGCCGGATAATCCCCCGCTTTCATGATCAGCAAAGCTGGTCGGATATAACGGTTATTGCGGCCTTTGTCCAGCAAAAATCCCGGATTTGCCGGACTCCCGCCGATTGACCAATCAGCTGCAGTCTGTTAGGTATTAAGTATGATCGTTGCCGATTCGGCAATGATCCGGAAAGGTGTACACCATGGATAAATTTTATGACGTGATCATAATCGGCGGCGGCCCGGCAGGAGTGGCTGCGGCTTACCTCTGCCACCGCGCCGGGCTCGGCTACCTGCTGCTGGAACAGGGTCAGGGGGTTTTCCAGGGGATCGCCAATACCTACCCGGCAGGGAAAAACGTCTATCCTTCCAAACCGAAGGACGACCCGGAACCGTTCCTGGTTGAGGAGCTGCGGCCGCCCGACAAGCCGGTGACCGTGGAAAAGTACGTCCAGTACGTGCAGCACTTTGTCCAGCATGAAAAGCTGAACGTGCAGGCCGAGGTGGAGTTCCAGGATATCCGCGACATCCGTAACGGCCTGACGGTGCAGACCGCGCGCGGCAACTTCAACGCCCGCAAGGTGATCCTCGCCTTTGGCAGCAGCATCCCCAAGGAGTTGAACGTCTACGGCGACGCCAAGATGGTGGCCAAGTCGGTGGACGACCCGAAGAAATACATCGGCGCCCGGACCCTGGTGATCGGCGGCGGCAACAGCGCCGCGGACGTCATCATCTCGGTCCTTGCCGCCAAGCGCGAGGCCAACGACAGCATGCCGGTCTACTGGGCGCACATCTCGGAGAAGTTCGACGTCAACAAAGAGACTGCCCAGCGGCTGGGGGAAGAGATCCTGCTCGGCGGCAACATCCGCCTGTTGACCGGCGCCACCCCACGCATCGGCGAGATCGATGATGAGGGTGTGGACCGGCTTGTCATAAGGGTCAGCGAGTACAAGCAGCCTGACGGAATAGAGGTTTACAACGCCATGAGCTTTCCGATGCAGAATGTCATTGCCTGCATCGGCACCCAGGGGCCGCTCCCGATCTTCGACAAGCTGGGGGTCCAGACCATCACCTGCGCCGAAGGGGTCTGTTCCGTGGCCCGCGAAGGTGACCGGCTGCTGCTGCTCACTGCCGATCACGAGACCACCCGCAAAGGGGTTTACGCCATCGGCGGAGCGATCTCGCCGTCGTTCATGAAGATCAGCGAGGCCAGCATCAAGGAAGAGCGCCACCCCAACCTGATCTACACCGCCATAAACGATGCCTACCGGGTGATCGAGAGCATCAAGGGGAAACTGACCGCGAAATAGCAGTCTATTGCCGGATATTGGCTCCACCATCGAAACCCCTTCTTCGCACACGCCTGCTGTCACGAAAGGCCACCGTATCTGTCAAGCGCGACAGCGGTGGCCTTTCTGCTATTTGACCCTTGACCGCACCGCTGATTGCCCATCAAATTCTTCCATAAATTAATATTGGCTAATTTCTTGCTTGCAGTTTATGTGAGAATTCTTATTAACAACTCACAGCCAAATACCCTTTTCATATTTGGGAGAATCGACCATGCGGACAAAGACAGCCGTTGTCGCAGTCATAATTCTCGTTATCTCCATGGCCATAGTTGCAATATGTTTCACAAAGAAAGCCGACAGCGGCGATTACCCGATTCTCGGCACCGACATGCTGACCGGCGTTTCAGTGGTTGAAAATCATCGTGAAGCGTTGAAGGTGTGGGCGGAAAAGGGGATAAAGGACGCGGTGCTCGTTAATCTGGATGCCCATGACGATCTGAGGATGGTCCCGCAGAGTGACATGAAGAAACTAAAAAGGCTCTATCAGAGTAAACAGCTCGGAGAAAGGGGGAGTGTGGCCTGCCAGGAAGGTTATGGCCCGGTGACCAACGCCAATTTCATTCATGCAGCGGCAAAACTCGGCATTGTGAAAAGGGTGGTCTGGGTGGTTCCCGCCAGCTACGCCCTGTTTTCAGACGATGGGGAACGGCTGCAGGCGCTTCTCAAGATGTACGGTTTCACCAGGAAGGAGATAGCCGGGTTCAGGATCAAAAGGGGATGCTTTTCAGGAAAGACCGGAGGGATACCGCTGACAATCTGTGACGCCGCTTCTCTGCCGGAGATCGAAGAACCGATCCTCCTGAGTATCGATGCCGATTTCTTCCCTGCCGAACTTGCCGAAGAGGTAAACCGGATCACCGAACCGGTGAAGGAAACGTTCAAGGCACTGTTTGCGAAATCTTACAAGGTAAGTAATGCGGTTGTCGCCCACTCCGTGAACGGCGGATTTACCGAGGCATCCCGTCGGTGGATCGGCGAACTGGCAACTGACAGTATCAGGTTACCTGGGGTGACTAGAATGGCCGAACTGCCGGCTCGCTACGAATTTCTCCAGAAGGCTGACCACCTGCTCACGTTAAACCGACACCGGGAGCTCATGGATCTGTTGTCCCCCGTCATTGCCAAGGGGGTTGACGATCCGTCAGTTCTGCTTTATGCCTCGCTGGCATCCCAGGGGATGGGAAGGGACGAGGAGGCGTTCGTCCTGGCTGAACAGGCATGCCTGCGCGACAAACGGTTCAGTTACGGACTGACGCAGGTCGGAACGCTCGTACTGGGGCAGCATGGTTTGCAGAGGGCTGAGCGGTTTTTCACCAAGGGGTATGAACTCTCACCGGGGATGGATGACGGGCAGTTCATGCTGGGCATGGAGCTGAAAAAGGCGGGCAGGCACGATGAAGCGATCAGGTATTTCAACCGGTTCAGGCACAGTTATGGGCCATTTCCGGTGGACTTCTACATTGCCGAGACCATGCACCAGCAAGGTGACCAGAGAAACGCCCTGAGGTACTACGACTCCGGCAGGAAAGAGCTGGCCCGGAACCCGGCGGCGTTGGCGGGTTTCGGCGATCTCAGGGTGATAGAGGGCGCAGCAACATTCTTCGAACGAAACGGCAACACCGCGGTCGCCCTTGAACTGCGTAACGCCGTCAGATCAAGGAACAATTGACCCGAAACCAGTTGTCCAGGCTATTCCTCGCCTCGTCATAGCCATCCGCAAAGTCCCGCACCGGTAATCTCCGTCACCCGTGTCATCTGCTGCACCACCTCACCCATGATCGCCCCCGCAAACGGGCGCAAACCTGAATGATTGTTCAGCAATTCTCATTGAAGTGTTCAAAAGGTAGGTGGTATAGTGCGCCAGGCAATCGTTGCCCCTGAAAACTTAATCATGAGTTGGAAGATAAGGAGAACTTATGAAAGTCGAGTCGCTAGCTGAAAATCTTTTTTTTACGACCGTACGGATCGATACAATCTCACTAGATGGCTCTGCTGGTTCTGGTACAGGCTTCCTGTTTATATATAAACTACAAGATGACAAGCATGCGCCCTTTATTGTTACCAACAAACATGTGGTCCACGGCATGAAATCTGGTTCGCTGACGTTTCATCAGCGCAATGGCGACCAACCTAACTTGGGAAACGGTTTCCGCCTCGACATCGACAACTGGGCAAAGATCTGGTTTGGCCATCCCTCAACAGATGTTGATGTTGCAGTCACTCCGTTTATACCCCTTGAAGCTCATATAAAGCAGCAGTACAACATCGACTTGTTCTACAGATTTATCTCAAACGACATGATCCCAACGGCAGATCAGATTGAGGAACTAGATGCAATAGAGTCAGTTACATTCATCGGGTATCCAAATGGGATATGGGACAGTAAGAACCTTTTGCCAATAGCGAGACGCGGAACTACTGCAAGCCCCATAAGAGTGGACTTTGAAAGCACTCCTCGATTCCTCATTGATGCATCCGTCTTTGGTGGATCCAGTGGTAGTCCTGTCTTTGTGCTTAACCAAGGAATGATCACCGACAAACGCGGAAACTCGACAATTGGTTCAAGAGCTCTATTTGTTGGAATCATTGCGGCAGTCTTCTACCGCACTCAGTTAAACCAGATTATCGCAGTACCGGTACCAACCCTTACTCGACCAATGGCTCAACAGCAGGAAATGATTGATCTTGGCATCGTTTATAAAGCCAGAACAGTTACTGAAACAATCGAAGCGTTTGTGGAAAAGAATGGCGTCACCTAGCCATTTGGGAAGAACCAATGGGGTCACTTCGAGCAACGAAGAGCCGAGCAACAACGAAGGCGAGCAGATCGCGCCGCCCTAAAAGCGGCGTGAAGTGGCAGCACACGGGAAGAAACAGATAGCAGGGTATCCCGAGAGGGAGATTACTTTGGAGGGCTTGAGCTGTATGACGGGAAACTGTCACGTACGGTTCTGAGGGGGGGAAGGGGCCGAAAGGCCCCTGACCTACCCGGTGCTGGAACAGAATAATGAAAATATACCCCAAAGATACTTTCGAAATTGATTCAACGCTGTCTGCCGGATGATTTTGGGGAAATTAGGGACACTTCCCAGTTTTCTCATAGCTCTACGCTGCATGCGAAAAGGGTTGAACTTGTCGCACCTTCTGCCCCATCGCTTTTTCAGCAGTTTTGAGATCAAAGCTGGTTTGAAGGTTCATCCAGTAAGTAGCTGTCTGCCCAAAAGCTTTGCCGAACAGTAGTGCCAGTTCTGCGGTGACGGGACGAGTTCCTTTAATGACATGCGAAACCCGCATGGGTGAAACACCAATAGCCTGAGCGAAGGCACTCTGTGAAATGCCAAGTTCATCGAGAATTTCCTTCAAGAACAAACCAGGATGTATTGGAGGGAGACCATTATTTGTCGCCATGAGATTGCCCCTTAATGGTAGTCCGTTATTTCAACTTCAGTTGCTTCGCCGTTGGCGAAGGCAAAACAAATCCGCCATTGGTCGTTTATTCTGATGCTCCACTGTCCTGTCCGGTTGCCGGAAAGAGCTTCAAGACGATTTGATGGCGGCATCAACAAATCTGTTACCTCGCGTGCACTGTCCAACTGTGTCAACCGCATGATTGCGCGGGGGATGATTTCCGGAGGGAGCGTTTTTTGACTTTCCCGTTGCAAAGAGCTTTTCGGTTTCCTTGTTTGCAAACGATGCAATCATGAACCAACTATAAACAAATTGTTTACGCAAGTCAACGCAAGGGATGATATAGAAGAAATCAAGTTCCAACCGGGAAGATGCGCCGAGAGGAGACACTATGAACAACGAACAGGTGGCACCTGAGACGAAAGGTGTTACGGTGAAGTTACTTTCAACGGTTGACCTTGGCCCTGAGATCGAGGGGATGGCTGGGCGCCAACTTCGAATGCGTATGGTGACCATCGAGCCCGGAGGCGTATTCGGCCCGATTCACGACCATAAAGACAGACCAGGCACCGTCTACATACTGCAAGGAACGATCACCGACCATCGAAATGGCGTCGCTACGGACTATGGTCCGGGAGTGGGCTGGCCCGAGGATAGGAACACCACACACTGGCTTGAGAACAGAGGAACGATTCCGGCGGTGGAGATCTCGGTCGATATAGTCAGGCAAGAGTAAGCCCAGGTCAGGATTGATTGGTCATAGTCGTGCAATGGGAGATCGACTCTTTGAGTTGCGACTGAAAGCTACTGAAGGGTCTCACCATTGTTGACAGAAGAAACGCAAATTGGATAACCATGTTCGATAAGGAGAGAATTCGATGGAATGCATAGCAACAACCAGCAAGGCGCACTGTACCTGCACGTACACATCATGCGACAAGCGGGGCAACTGCTGTAAATGCGTGGAGTATCACCTGAAAAAAGGGGAGATTCCAGGCTGCTTCTTCACCCCGGCGGGTGAAAAAACCTATGACCGCTCAATCCGCAATTTTATCAGCGACCGGTCCGGTCAGCCAGCCTGAACCGGAGATAAGGAGCGGCTTGCGGCCAGTCGCCGCAGGCTGCTTGCATCATAATGTTTCACACAAAGGAACCGGCTGGCAGACGTTTTTCGGGTCATTTACCTCGACACCGCAGGTAAAGCAGACATGGGTGGGGTTGACGGTGAGACGGGCGATCTCATCGTTAAGCCCTAACCCTTTGAGTACGCAGATATGCCCCTGGTGCCCCTCTTCGCTGCAACAGGTCTTGGTCGCTTCAGCCATATTGAGCCTCCTGTTAAATCCGCTTGTCACTTCTTCCTGTAATTAAGCTGTTCCAGGAACCCGCACCCGGCCTTGTCCCCCAGGTTGCAGGCCCGTTGGAAGTCCGAAGTTGCCCGCTCCTGGTTGTCCAACTGGTCGTAAACCATCCCGCGGCTCAGGTAAGCGCTTGGGTCTTTCGGCTGCAGGGTGATGACGCGGGAAAAGTCATTGATGGCCTGTTGATGACGCCCCAGTTTCAGGCTGACGAATGCCCGGCTGCTGTAGGCATCGACCCGGTCCGGCTCAGCGGCGATGATATTGTCGAGATACAGCAGCGCCTTGTCCGGGTGCCCCTGGCTCAGATACATCTCCACCTTGCCGAGTTCCGCACCACTCCCGAAGGCAGTGTTGACCAGGATCAACACGACCAGTAACGTGCCGGTCAATGTTCTACGGACCATAGCCAACCCCTCCGGTCACTTCTTCATGTCGATGCGATAGCTCTTGATCTTCCGGTGCAGGTTGGTGCGCTCGAGCGCGATCGCCTCGGCGGTCTTGCTGATGTTCCAGCCGTGCTCCTCGAGCTTATGGAGGATGAACTCCTTTTCAAACTCTTCGCGCGCCTCGCGGAGCGAGAACCCGCCGCTACCTTCAATCCTGGCCCCGGAATCGGACGACACCTCCAGGGTCCGGATATAATCGGGGAGCTGATCGACGGTGATGGCCCTGCCGAGGCTCATGATCACCAGCCGCTCGATGATGTTCTTCAACTCCCTGATGTTGCCGGGCCAGTCGTAGCATTTGAGGAGTTCAACGGCATCCGGGAGGATATTGATCCGTTCGCGCCCCTCTTTCCGGCAGAACAGGTCAAGGAAATGGTCGATCAGCAGCGGAACATCGTCACGACGCTCCCGCAAAGGGGGCACCCGGAACGGCACCACGTTGAGCCGGTAATAGAGGTCTTCCCGAAAGGTCCCTTTTTTGATCTCATCTTCCAGAACCTTGTTGGTGGCAGCAACGATCCGCACATCCACCTCGATGGTCCTGGTCCCGCCGACCCGCTCAAACTTCCGCTCCTGCAGCACCCGGAGCACTTTGGCCTGGGTCCGGAGCGACATGTCGCCGATCTCGTCGAGGAATATCGTACCGCCATCCGCAAGATCGAATTTCCCCTTTTTCTGGGAGATTGCACCGGAGAACGCCCCCTTTTCATGACCGAACAGCTCGGACTCGATCAGTTCGTCCGGGATTGCCGCGCAGTTGATCTCCATGAACGGATGGTTGCTCCGGTTGCTCTGAAAATGGACCGCCCGCGCCACCAGTTCCTTGCCGGTGCCGTTCTCCCCGGTGACCAGCACCGATGCGCCGCTGGGGGCAACCAGCCGGATCTGCTCCCGCAGGGAGACGATGACGGGCGAGTTCCCGACCATGTCGTGATCCTGCAGGACGGCAGACCTGAGGATCTCGTTCTCGTCCTGCAGCCGCTGCATGTCGAAGGCATTCTGAATGGTCAGGATCAGTTTTTCCAAGGACAGCGGTTTTTCGATAAAATCGTAGGCCCCCATCTTGGTGGAACGGACCGCGGTTTCAATGGTGCCGTGACCCGACATCATTATGACCAGCAAGGATGGGTGGATGGACTTCAACTGCTGGAGCACTTCGAGACCGTCGATGCCGGGCATCCAGATATCAAGCAGAACCAGATCGGGGAGGTCACGCTGGACCATTTCCAGCGCCTTTGCCCCGTCTTCGGCCAAAAGCGGCCGGTACCCCTCGTCTTCCAGAATCCCCTGCAGCGAAGTGCGGATGCTCGCTTCGTCATCGACGACCAGAATTGTCTTAGCCATGAAATCCCTTTACAGTAGCAACACGGTAATATGCAACTAGCGCCTCAGCCCGATTTCGCCGGCCAGGGCTGTCCAGGCGTCGAAACTCCGCTCGATCATGGCGCGATCCACGCAGTAGGCGATCCGGAAGTATCCGGCTGCCCCGAATCCGGCCCCCGGCACCAGTAGCAGATGGTGTTTCTGGGCGATCCTGACAAAGGCGACATCATCGGAGAGCGGCGACTTCGGAAACAGGTAAAACGCCCCGTCCGGCTTGACCATTTTGAAGCCAAGCGAGGTCAGGTGGGTGTAGAGCAGATCTCTCTTGGACTGGTAATCGCCGATATCCACCGATTCATGCTGCAGTTTGGCCACCAGCCTCTGCATCAGCGCCGGCGCGTTGACAAACCCGAGGGTCCGGTTGCAGAACACCGCACCTTCAATGAACAGCTCGCCATGCGTCATATTCGGGTTTGCCGCCAGATAGCCGATCCGTTCGCCGGGAAGCGCCAGATCCTTGGAATGCGAGGTGACTATGACCGAATTGTCCACGTGGTTGAAAATATTCGGCACCGACTTGCCGTCGTACGATATCCGGGCATACGGTTCGTCGGATATCACATAGATATGGCGCTCCAGCTCGCGCTCCTTGCGGCTCACCAATTCGCCGAGCTTCTGCAGGCTTTCCGCCGGGTAGATCACACCGGTCGGGTTGTTCGGGGTATTGACGATTATAGCCCGGGTCTTGGCATTGATGGCGGCCTCAATGGCCGGGAGCTGCAGCTGGAAAGTCTCCCGGTCGGTCCAGACCTCGCGGGGGACGCCGCCATGGTTGTCGATGTAAAACTTGTACTCCACGAAATGCGGAGTAAGGATGATCACCTCTTCACCCGGGTTCAGAATGGTCTTCAGCACCACGTTCAATGCCCCGCTGGCACCGCAGGTCATGACGACATTGGCCGAAGGCACCTTGATCCCGGACGCCTCGGAAATCAGGGAGGCAACAGCGGCGCGCGTCTCCTCGTAACCGGCATTGCTCATATAGCGGTGCATTCCGGAAATCGGGCTCTCCGCGAGCTTGCGGAACTCCTGTTCAAACCTTGCCGGCGGCTCGATATTCGGATTCCCCAGGGTGAAGTCGTAAACCTTGTCCGCCCCGTGTACTGCCCGGAGACGCTCCCCCTCCTCGAACATCTTGCGGATCCACGAAGCACCTTCAATGAACGTCTGGATTTTCGACGCAATGGCCATCAGGCAACCCTCCCAAAAACAATTTTAAACTTATTATCATTTCCGCCAACGTCACGCAAGACCGAAGGCGTCAAAGGGGGTTGACAGAGTATGCCTGAGACAGGCCGGGAATTTCGTCACATGATGTGAAAATTGGTATGAATGATCTTCTGCAGGTCTTCGATCCGAAGCAGCGAATGCCGGATTTTCTCGCGCTCGTCGGCGGTCAGCTGATAGGGGTTCAGGTAATAGGAATCACGTTGAATCCCCTTGATTACCTTTATCTGCAGCAGAATCCGGTGGCGGGTAAGGATATGGTAGGCATCGGCAAGCCCGGATGCGGTATTGCGGGAAAAGCTCCCTTCCTTTTCCAGCAGCTCGATTCTACTGAGGGTGCTGGTTGCCGGAATCCCCTGATTGATCGACAGAATCCTGATATTCATCACCAGCGGCGCCCAGGCGAGCAGCTTGACATTGAACTCCCCCTTGTGCTCGCCCGACCCTTCGGTCCAGAGCCGTTTCATGAACCCGAGGGCCAGCTTCATTTCAGTCGCGGCTTTGGCCATCCCCCACAAAACCTGGAAATAATCCCGTTCCAGTCCCCGGATCAGGTCGATAAGATCGTATGCCAGTTCTTTATTGCCCGCAACATAGCGGGCATCCGAGAGCACGATCAGATCCATCAGGTTCTTGGCATAATCTTCGTACTCGTAACGCATAATTGCCAGGAGCTTCTTACGCCACTGGGAATACGAACCGCGCCAGGTAGGGTTCGAAGGCATTATGCCGCCGGTGCACTTTTTAAATCCGATCTCCTCAAGCCTGTCCACGAGCAGATCGGAAAACTCCCGGAAATACCGGTCCGCTTCCTCGCCGCCATCGTCCGCATAGACAATCAGATAATCCTGATCCGTGATCAGAGTCTGCTCCTCCCGGCCGTCGCTTCCCATGCTGATCAATGCGTAGGGTAACGGTGGGAGACCTTTCCCTGCTGAGGATAGTTCTTCTTCGACAAGCTCAAGTGCCCTGCGCGCCAGGACATCCCGGTATTCTGTGCACGAGGCATGGAGCGCGGGTACGGCCTGAACTTTCAGGAACCGCTCCATCTCCAGCTGGTTCAGTTCATCATGCCTCTGTTTCAACACAGAGTAAGACCGCGTAGCCAGAACTTCTTTGGCAAGATCGGTTTCACGGCCGGAAAACGAATCGAGCCACCCTTTTTCCGTACTGAAATGGCTGTACAACTCATCCAGGAGATCGACAGTTTCCCTGACGTCAAGAAAAGGCAATACCTTGCGTACCCGCAGCATTATCTGCTCCTGCAGCAAGGAGGGGGGTATTTTTGTAATTATCTCTTGTTCCACGTAGTAGCACTCAAAAAAATGGGGAAGGCAAGCCTTCCCCACAGTGTATCACAATGTACCGGAGATGTTAGTGGTCGATGGCCTTGGCCATGCCGATACCGGTATTCTGACGAACATAGATCTCGTCCCACATCTCTTCAGAGCGACGGCTCGGGAAGGCCAGGGTGCCGAGAATAGCGGCGATGAAGCCGAGCGGGATGGAGATGATGCCCGGGTTCTTGAGCTTCAGGAGCGGCTTGTCGAGGCCCATTACCGATTTGCCGCCACGGTTCTTGGCTTCGATCCCCTTCTGCTCTTCAATGGTCTTCATGGTCTTTTCCATTGCTGCCGGGGCTATTTTGCCTTCGGCAAGGTTTTTCTCAAGCAGGGTGTAGGCCTTTTTCGCATCATCGGCAACCTTGTTCGGATAGGTCATGTTCGGGGAGACCATAACCAGACCGATAGAGGCGATTGTACCGACCAACAGGCCGGAGATGACGCCGCCGGTGTTGAACTTCTTCCAGAAGAGCGACATGACT
>NZ_BAZF01000009.1 GCF_000813145.1 Geobacter sp. OR-1
ATAAAGCCTAAATATTTTCCTGTTGTCAATTGATAGAAGGGCAAAGAATGATCTGTGCTTTACTTAAATATTCGAGGATATGGCTTGAATTGTTTTATTTGTTGAAAAAAACGAACAACATATTCTTTATAAGGAAAAAACCCGTCATGCCTTGCATGGCAGTTTAAAGCCAACCGATGCGTTGCTTCTAAGAAATATTCTCCTTAAGCACAAACCAAAATGTATTCTTGAAGTTGGCAGTTTTATTGGAGTCTCTTCCCGCTGGATTTTGGAAGTTGTATCTGAATGGAAAGGTCACTTGACCAGTATTGATCCAAATATACCTCATAGAGTTTTTGTAAATCCAAAATTCTATATGCAACAATTAAATAGCAAATTCCTTCCGGGCAATCTTGACATAATTACCGCATTTTTCGGTGTGTACGGCGGTACTTGCCTTGCGTGTCCAATTTCTGATGCCGGTAAACATTACAATGTTCAACAGATGGGTGATATTCAATCTATTGATTCAAGTTGGGATCGGAGATTTGATTTCATATTCATTGATGGAGAGCATTCCTACGAAGCAGTTATGAATAATTTTGATATCTCCGTTCATTTACTGAAAGAGGGGGGCTGCATAGTATTTCATGATGTCCTGTCCCGGGAAGGGGTCATGAAAGGTCTGCGTGAAATTGAGCTACAATACAACGGAAAAGCTGAAGTAAAAATATTAGGGGAGCGGGATAGAAAACTCCTTGGTTTGATTGGCAGAGCGAACGACGGTATAGGGTTTTTCCGGTTCTTATGAAATATGAATTTGTTATCATCGGTGCCGGACCATGTGGCCTTGGGGCGGCATACCACTTGGACAAGCTGGGGCATGCGGACTGGCGGATTCTTGAGCGGAGCGACCATGTCGGCGGTCTTGCCGCTTCGTATGTCGACAGCAATGGTTTTACCTGGGACGTAGGGGGGCATGTCCTCTTCTCGCATTACGACTATTTTGACCGGGCGGTCGAGGAGTCACTGGGAGATGCATATTACGAACATCTCCGCGAGAGCTGGGTCCGTATCCTCGGCACCTGGGTCCCATACCCGTTCCAGAACAATATCCGGCACCTCCCGGATGAAGCATTGCAGGAGTGCCTGCATGGACTGCGGTCACTGTCCGGAGATCCGTCTGCTGCTGCAAATTTCCGGGAGTGGATGGAGTCGGTTTTTGGCGCCGGGATTGTCAAGTATTTCATGGAGCCATACAACAGTAAGGTCTGGGGGATGCCGCTCGAATCGATGAGCAGGGAGTGGATCGGTGAGCGAGTCAGTGTTGTGGATCTTAGCCGGATCGAACGGAACATTGCGGAGCAGCGCGATGATGTCAGTTGGGGGCCGAACAACCGGTTCCGGTTTCCAAAACAGGGTGGTACCGGTGCGATTTTCGAGGGGATCGTGCGGCCGTTCAAAGACCGGATCAGCTTCGGATGCGATGTCTGCGCAATAGACTTTGGCAATAAGGTCGTTCGGTGCCGGAACGGCGAGGAGTACCATTACGACATCCTGATCAACAGCTCTCCGGTCGATGTCCTGGTCGAGCAATCGGTCGATGCCCCTGAGCCGTTGCGTGATGCCGTTTCCGGGCTTGTTCACAACAGCGGACTCATAGTGGGTCTCGGGTTCTCAGGCAGGCGGGTCGACCCGAAATGCTGGATGTATTTTCCGGAAAGCAGCTCCCCGTTTTACCGGGTCACCAATTTTTACAATTATTCTCCGAACAATGTGCCGAGGGGAGATGTCGGGCGGTTCTTCTCCCTGATGTGCGAAACGACCTATTCGCCGCATAAACCGGTTGATAGCGCAACAATCATCGCGACAACGATAGCCGGTCTCGTAAATTCAGGTATGATCGAATCCGGACAGGCAAATGATATTGTCAGCCGCTACCTCATCGATATCCCATACTCCTACCCGGTCCCGTCACTGACCAGAGACCGGGCGCTCGCGGTTATCCACCCATACCTTGAGGCGCAAGGGGTCTATTCCCGTGGCCGGTTCGGCGCCTGGCAGTATGAGGTGGGGAACATGGACCACTCATTCATGCAGGGGGTGGAGGTGGTGGACCGGATCATGACCGGTGCGACCGAACAGACCTTCAAAGGCGGGAATCAGAAATGACAATTTGCAGTGGCAGCTTACTCCTGGGAGTATGGAATGCTTGAAACTATCAAAGCCGGAGAGCAGGTGATCGCTCTAATTGTCCGTAATGATTTCAGGGAGGCGGGGGTGCAGTTTTTTCACTCCGGTCAACTATTCCCAGCAGCTTGCCTATATGCATCATCCGGTCGGAAAGATCATTGAATCTCATCTGCATGAGCCGGTACCGCGTGAGGTTATCTACACCCAGGAGGTGTTATTGGTGAAGCGGGGCAAGCTTCGGGTGGATTTTTACGATGACAGCCAAAGGTTTTTGGAGAGCCGCATTTTGTCGGGAGGGGATGTCATCCTGCTGGCATCAGGCGGCCATGGTTTTGAAGTCCTGGAAGAGGTCGAGATGATCGAGGTCAAGCAGGGGCCGTATGCCGGGGATCAGGACAAGACCCGCTTTAACGGCGTCTCAACAGAAGATGGGAACTAGGCGCAGCCAATGGACAATGACTTTATCCCGGTAAACGAACCTCTTCTCGACGGCAACGAGAGGAAGTACCTGCTCGAGTGTATTGATACTGGCTGGATATCCTCTGAAGGGCCATTTGTCAAGGAGTTCGAGGCCAAATTCGCTGCCAGGGTGGGGCGAAAGCACGGCATAGCGGTCTGCAACGGCACTGCAGCACTCGAAGCAGCGGTGGCAGCGCTGGGGATCGGGGCAGGCGATGAAGTGATCATGCCGGCGTTCACCATCATATCCTGCGCTGCGGCAGTTGTCCGGGCCGGTGCCAGGCCGGTATTGGTCGACAGCGATCCCCTCACCTGGAACATGGATGTGAGCAAGATTGAAGGTGTGATTACCCCGCGCACCAAGGCGATCATGGCTGTACATACTTACGGTTTGCCCGTCGATATGGGGCCGGTGCTCGATATTGCGGCGAGATACGGGCTGAAAGTGATAGAAGACGCCGCTGAAGCCCATGGCCTGTCCTATCGTGATCGTCCCTGCGGATCGTTCGGCGAACTGTCCACGTTCAGTTTTTATCCGAACAAGCATGTGACCACCGGAGAAGGCGGCATGGTCGTTACCGATGACGATCTCCTCGCCGAACGGTGCCGTTCGCTTCGCAATCTCTGCTTTCAGACCGGAAAACGCTTCGTGCACGAGGAGTTGGGGTTCAATTTCCGGATGACGAATCTGCAGGCTGCTCTCGGCCTGGCCCAGCTGGAACGGCTGGACAATTTTATCTCCCGGAAGCACCTTATGGGCAGGCGTTACACCGATCTGCTGTCCGGCACCAGCGGGTTACAGCTGCCGCTGGCCCATACCGATTACGCCGATAATATCTACTGGGTCTACGGGGTGGTGATTGACGACTCGGTAGCGATGGCTGCCGAGCAGCTGATGCAGCTTCTGGGAGAGCGCAACATCGGTACCCGGCCGTTTTTCTGGCCGATGCACGAGCAGCCGGTATTCCGGCGTATGGGGCTGTTCGGCGGGGAGAGTCACCCCGTTGCCGAGCGCCTGGCGCTGCGGGGCTTTTATATCCCCAGTGGCCTTGCCCTTAATGATGCCCAGATGGATGTAGTTGCTCTACGGTTGAGGGAGCTTTTCTCATGACGGTTTTCGCCGATTATTCACGCTATTACGATCTTCTCTATCGCGACAAGGATTATGCGACCGAGGTGGATTTTGTCGAACAGCTCATCAGGGCGCACTGTCCGTCGGCGTCTGCCATACTTGAGCTCGGGTGCGGCACCGGGCGCCATGCCGAGCTTCTGGCCGAACGGGGATACCGGATTCATGGCGTCGACCTGAGCGAAGGGATGCTGGCAAGTGCGGAACAGCGGCGCCAGGTTTTGTCCGACGCCATGCGGGAGAAACTTGCGTTTTCGCATGGGGACGTCAGGAGTGTCCGTATACCGGAGCGGTTTGATACGGTCGTTTCTTTATTTCATGTAGCGAGTTATATGACCGCCAATAATGATCTTGAACAGCTCTTTGCCACGGCCAGTATGCACCTGCAACCGGGCGGGCTTTTTCTCTTCGATTGCTGGTATGGCCCGGCAGTTCTCGAAGACCGGCCATCGGTGCGGGTCAAGCGTCTGGCAGACGAAGAGCTGGAAATTACCAGAATCGCAGAGCCTGTGATGCATCCGAACGAGAATGTGGTGGATGTGAACTACGAGGTCCATATATTTAACCGGAAGACGCAGGCCCACAACCGGGTCAAAGAATGCCATCGCATGCGTTACCTGTTCGTGCCGGAGATGCAGTCCCTGTTCGCTTCCCACGGCATGATCCCGGTATTTTTCACTGAATGGCTGACCGGCAGGGAACCGGGATTCGATACGTGGAACATCTGTGTCGGCGGTGTGGTACAAGGGTGAAGATAACCCTGCTCAAGAAACTGGACCAGTTGTTAGGAGCCTTTCTTGTGCGGTTTTTAGCGGCACCGCCTGCTGGAACAATCCCGCTGGGCGGGCCATTGTCGATCCTTCTGATCCGACCGGGCGGAATTGGCGATGCGGTTCATCTGATCCCGGCAATCAACTCAATAAGAGAGAAGTTCCCGGATGCCGCCATTGACCTGCTCGCGGAAAAGAGAAATGCCGCTATCTTCGGTCTGTGCCGGGAGATCCGCACGACAAGGCGTTATGATGTTCCAGGCGAGCTTGTTGCTGCAATGCGCAGTTCCTATGACGTGGTGATCGATTCCGAGCAGTGGCATCGTCTCTCCGCGGCAGTTGCCAGGCTTATCGGCGCCCCTGTGCTCGTCGGCTTTGCCACCAATGAACGGAGCAGGCTGTTCAATTACCCGGTTCCGTATTCACAAGATGATTACGAGGCCGCGAGTTTTTACCGGCTGCTGCAACCGTTCGGGATAGACACTCCGGCTGATGTTGTTTTTCCCTGGCTGTCGGTACCAGCCGCTGCTGCCGACAAGGTTGCCGGACTCCTGAGCGGTCTGGAAGCAAACCGGTTTGTGGCCGTTTTCCCCGGTGCCAGCATCCCGGAACGGCGCTGGGGCATGGACCGGTTCCGGACTCTGGCCCGAAGGTTGTCGGAGCGGAGCATCCCGGTGGTCGTGATCGGTGGCCGGGAAGATGCCGCTGAGGGGGACGGAATAGTGCAGGGGCTCCCGGCAATATCCCTGGCCGGGAAGACCAGCCTGCTGGAAACGGCTGCGGTAATCGACCGCGGTGCTCTCCTGGTGAGCGGCGATTCCGGGGTGTTGCATATCGGGGTCGGACTGGGGAAGGCCACGGTATCGCTGTTCGGGTCGGGTATCGCCGCCAAATGGGCGCCCAGGGGGGATAACCACGTTGTAGTCAACAAAGGGCTCTCCTGCTCACCCTGCACCAGATTCGGTTATACGCCAACATGCCTAAACAGAGCGAAATGCATTGCGGAAATTTCGCCTGACGAGGTATATTCCGCCGTCATTTCGTGTCTGGCCCGTAAAAACAGCCTGATTGTCTAACAATTTGCTTGACAACAAAGAGCGGCATTGATAATAATCACCTTCGTTTTGCTTACAGGCGCGTAGCTCAGGGGTAGAGCACTAGCTCGACACGCTAGGGGTCGGCGGTTCGAAACCGCCCGCGCCTACCATGCATTCCAGTCTGCACCAAACGGCGGATACGGGGCATCGATGTTCGATGCCTCTTTCTGTTAAGGGGCTTATAATGAGCGTAATAGCCGTTAAATTGCCGGACGGTTCCAGCCGTTCTCTTCCTGAAGGCGCAACAGTGCGCGACCTTGCGGCGGCCATCGGCGCCGGCCTTGCCAAGGCAGCCATTGCCGGAAAGGTCAACGGCGAGCTGGTCGACGTTTATGCGCCGCTAACTGATGCTGCCGAGGTGGCAATCATTACCGATAAAAGCGCCGAGGGGCTGGACATTATCCGGCACTCCACGTCGCATCTGATGGCCCAGGCGGTCAAAGCACTCTTTCCCGCAGCCAAGGTGACCATCGGCCCCTCGATCGAGACCGGTTTTTACTACGATTTCGATGTGGAGCAGCCTTTCAGTCCTGAAGATCTGGAGAAGATCGAAGAAAAGATGCGGGAGCTGGCCAAGGCCGATATCCCGATCCGGCGCGAGCAGCTGTCAAAAGACGACGCAATCGTTCTGTTCAAGGATATGGGCGAGGATTACAAGGTCGAGATCATCAGCGATCTCGATGCCGATACGGTTTCCCTTTACCGTCAGGGGGATTTTGTCGATCTTTGCCGTGGTCCGCATCTGCCGTCGACCTCGTGGTGCAAGGCATTCAAGATTACCTCCATTGCCGGCGCCTACTGGCGGGGGAATGAAAACAACCGGATGCTCCAGCGGGTATATGGCACCGCCTTTAGCGACAAGAAGGAACTTGACGCCTATCTTGAGCGGCTGGAGGAGGCGAAGCGCCGTGATCATCGTAAACTAGGCCGCGAGCTGGATCTCTTCTCCTTTTCCGATGAAGTGGGGGCAGGTTTTGCAATCTGGCACCCGAAAGGGGCGTTGCTCCGGACCATCATCGAAGATTTCGAGCGGAAAGAGCATCTCAAGAGAGATTATGACATAGTTGTCGGACCGCAGATCCTCAAGACCGAGCTCTGGCAGCGGTCCGGGCATTACGAGAACTATCGTGAGAACATGTATTTTACGGAAGTCGACGAACAGGGGTTCGGCATCAAGCCGATGAACTGTCTGTCGCACATGATGATCTACAAGTCTCATCTGCGGAGTTATCGCGACCTGCCGCTCCGGTTCTTCGAGCTGGGGACGGTTCACCGTCACGAGCGTGCCGGCGTGTTGCACGGACTGCTGCGCGTCCGCTGCTTTACCCAGGACGATGCCCATATCCTCTGTACCCCGGAACAGCTTGACAGCGAGATCAAAGGGGTCATTTCCTTTGTCAACGACGTCATGGGGATATTCGGTTTCCAGTATGAGATGGAACTTTCCACCAGGCCGGATAAATCCATCGGCTCGGACGAGGACTGGGAGCGGGCGACCAACGCCCTTCTCGGGGCTCTGAAGGACAGCGGTCGCGAGTTCGAGATTAATGAGGGCGATGGCGCGTTTTATGGGCCCAAGATCGATATCAAACTGCGCGATTGTCTTGACAGAAGGTGGCAGTGTGCTACAATCCAGTGCGATTTTACCCTGCCAGAGCGGTTCGATCTGACTTATGTGGATGCGAATGGTGAGCGCAAACGCCCAGTCATGGTCCACAGGGTCATACTCGGTTCGATCGAGAGGTTTATCGGCGTTCTGATCGAGCACTTTGCCGGGAACTTCCCGGTCTGGTTATCCCCGGTGCAGGCAATGGTCATGACCGTCACCGACAGTCAGCAGCCTTATGCGCAGCAGGTTTACGAGACCTTGCGGGGAGCCGGAATCAGGGTTCAGAAGGATTTCCGGAACGAAAAGCTCGGGTTTAAGATCCGTGAAGCGCAATTGCAGAAGGTTCCGTACATGCTGGTCATCGGCGATCGTGAAGTAGAAACCGCGACCGTCACCCCCCGGTTCCGGGATGGCAGCAATTTGGAGCCGATGAAGGCCGATTCGTTTGCGGAGTTTATTATCAAGGAATCTGCAAACCACAAATAATTCCGCTATGTTAAGAATTTTGCGGCAGATGGAGCAAGTACGAATTCTTTTTAATCAGGAGGTGGTACCATAGCTAAACCGACCGTAAACATCAATCAGGCCATAAGGGCTCGTGAAGTAAGGGTCATCGGCCCGGAGAGCGAGCAGCTCGGCATACTCACACTTGGTGAGGCTTTGGCTATGGCGGCAGAAAAGGAACTCGATCTTGTAGAGGTTTCACCTACAGCGGTTCCACCGGTATGCCGGATAATGGATTTCGGAAAATTCAAGTATCAGCAGAGCAAGAAGCTTCAGGAAGCCAAGAAAAAGCAGGTTCAGGTTCAGCTGAAAGAGGTGAAGCTGAGACCCAAGACCGATGATCATGACCTTGATTTTAAAGTCAAGCATGTCAAGCGGTTCCTTGAAGAGGGGAACAAGGCCAAGATTACCATGGTTTTCCGTGGTCGTGAGATAACGCACACCAATCTTGGTTTGGAGATCCTTGAAAAGATTTCTGAAGAGCTTCAGGAAGTTGCAGTTATAGAAGTAAGACCGAAAATGGAAGGGCGCAGCATGTATATGATTGTCGCCCCGAAAAAATAGATCGCAAGGAGATTGAAATGCCAAAGATTAAGACCAACCGCGGCGCTGCAAAGCGCTTCAAGAAAACCGGAACAGGAAAGATCAAGAGAAGCCACGCCTTTACCAGCCATATCCTGACCTCCAAAACCCGCAAGAACAAGCGCAACCTGCGCAAAGGGGCCATTGTCGAGGGTGTGGACGCGAAGAATATTGCCAGACTGATTCCGTACATGTAAAAGGTAAAAGCCGTGAATGGTGAAATGTGATTGTGAAGAAATATCTTCACTTTCACTGTTTCCAATTCACGTTGCAACAGTTGCCGAGAACCGTGAGGAAACGTCTCCCCTTGCGGATCAGGTGAAATACAAGAAAAAGAGGAGTAGAACATGCCACGCGCAAAACGAGGATTTAAAGCGAGACAGAGAAGAAACAAGGTGTTGAAGCTCGCAAAAGGGTACCGCGGTGCCAGGAGTAAACTTTTCCGGAGTGCCACCGAGGCGGTGGATCGCGCCCTTAATTACGCGTTCCGCGACCGACGTGTCAAGAAGAGGGATTTCCGTGCCCTCTGGATTACCCGCATCAATGCCGCAGCACGTCTGAACGGGCTTACCTACAGCAAGCTGATCCATGGCCTCAAAGTGGCCAATGTCGCTATTGACCGCAAGGTTATGGCTGATATCGCAGTGTCCGACCCTGCAGGGTTCTCTGCCATCGCCGCCACGGCAAAAGCCAGCGTCTAAAGCTTGCGAACCGATAAAAGGGAAATGGGAGCTACTCTCATTTCCCTTTTTTTATCAAAAGGCCAACAATCATGTCCATGAATGAACAACTGGAACAGCTCAAAACCAGGGCCCTTCAGGAGATAGCCGCAATTTCCGGTGAAGAGGAACTCCAGAACCTGAGAGTAAAATATCTCGGGAAAAAGGGGGAGCTGACATCCGTAATGAAGGGTATCGGCGCCCTTACGCCCGAGGAGCGTCCAAAGCTCGGTCAGGTGGTCAATGCGGTCAGAGACCTGCTGGAAGAGCGGATTGAATCGGTCCTTCAGCAGACCAGGAAAAATGCCAGGGATGCGAAGCTGCGCAGCGAACGGATCGATGTGACCCTGCCGGGCCGGCAGCAGCCAAAGGGCTCAAAGCACCCGGTATCGATGGTTATCGAAGAGGTGAGTGACATCTTTGCCGGCCTCGGGTTTCAGGTCGCCGAAGGGCCGGAGATTGAGCTCGATTACTACAACTTCGAGGCGCTCAATTTCCCCAAGGATCACCCTGCCAGGGATATGCAGGACACCTTTTTCGTTGAAAACGATCTGCTCCTGAGAACTCATACCTCTCCGGTCCAGATCAGGACCATGCTCAATCATGCGCCTCCGGTCCGGGTCATTGCTCCGGGCACGGTTTATCGCTGCGACTATGATGCGACCCACTCCCCCATGTTTCACCAGATCGAGGGATTCATGGTCGATAAGGGGATTACCTTTGCCGATCTTAAAGGGATCTTGACCATTTTTGTCACCCAGTACTTCGGCAAGGAGATCGGCGTCAGGCTGCGCCCGAGCTTTTTCCCGTTCACGGAGCCGTCCGCAGAGGTCGATATTGCCTGCGTGATCTGCAAAGGCAAGGGGTGCCGGGTCTGCAAGCAGTCGGGCTGGCTTGAGATACTCGGTGCCGGCATGGTTGATCCCGAGGTCTTTCGGCATGTGCAGTACGACCCGGAATCGGTTTCCGGTTTTGCCTTCGGCATGGGGATCGAACGGATTGCAATGCTCAAGTACGGGATCAACGACATGCGGTTGCTGTTTGAAAATGATCTCCGATTCCTCAGGCAGTTCTAGACGTAACTCATCCACGGTTCTTGAAAGAAAACGGATATGATAATCAGTTATAACTGGCTCAAAGAATTTGTCGATGTCGATCTATCTCCTGCCGATCTCTCGGCCATGCTCACCATGCTCGGACTTGAGGTGGAGCGGATGGAGGAGCGGTTCACCGGAATGGACAGCGTTGTCGTTGCCCTGGTGCAGGAAAAGGCCCAGCACCCCAATGCGGACAAGCTTTCCGTGTGCAAGGTGAACAACGGCAGCGAGATCCTCGATATCGTCTGCGGCGCCCAGAATTTCAAGGCCGGCGATAAGGTCGCCCTGGCCCAGATCGGCACTGTCCTGCCGGGTGATTTCAAGATCAAGAGGTCAAAAATCCGGGGCGAGGAATCATGCGGCATGCTCTGTTCGGAAAAGGAGTTGGGGATTGCCGATGAATCCGCCGGCATCATGATCCTGCCGCAGGACCTGCAACTCGGCGTACCTGTATTCGATGCGCTGGGGATGAAGGATGTGATCTTCGAGATTGGATTGACGCCGAACCGTTCGGATTGCCTGAGCATCATCGGCATTGCCCGCGAGGTCGCTGCCAAGCTTGGCAAAAAGGTCAGAAAGCAGGAGTTCGGTATTGTTGAAGGGGACAGAAAGGCTAACGAGTTCGCCTCTGTGACGATCGAGGACGCAGACCTCTGCCCCAGGTATGCTGCCCGTTATATCAGCGGCTGCAAGATCGGCCCGTCTCCCTCCTGGCTCGTGGAGAGACTCACGGCCGTGGGGATGCGCTCCATTAACAACGTCGTGGACGTCACTAACTATGTGCTGATGGAGTATGGCCACCCGCTCCATGCCTTTGATCACGATCAACTGGTCGAAGGGCGGATCGTCGTGAAAAGGGCAGGGGAAGGGGAGCGGTTTACCACCCTGGACGATCAGGAGCGGACACTGACCGCCGAAGATCTCACTATCCGTGACGGCGGCCGGGCAGTGGCTCTGGCCGGGATCATGGGGGGACAGAATTCAGAGATCTCCGACTCGACTGTCAATATTCTTCTGGAAAGCGCCTGGTTCAACCCTTCAGCAATTCGCCGAACCAGCAAGAGGCTGGGGATCCATTCCGAATCGTCCCATCGCTTCGAGCGCGGCGCCGATATCGAAGCCGTGCCGACAGCCCTGGACCGGGCCGCCTCGCTGATCTGCGAACTAGCCGGGGGTACCATTGCCGCCGGGATGATCGATGTCTATCCGGCTCCTTATTCTCCGCGGGCCATTACCTTGCGGCAGAATCGTATCGAGGAGTTGCTGGGGATTGCCATCACCCCTGAACATACGCGGCAGATTCTCGAAAGCCTAGAATGTTCCATAGCTGTTGAGGGTTCCGATTTGTGCCGGGTCACGGTACCGTCCTACCGGGTGGATCTGGAGCGGGAGATTGACCTGATCGAAGAGCTGGCAAGGATGTTCGGTTATGACAACATCCCGGTTACGATGCCGTACGCACGGGTAAGTTCAGACCGCCCCCCGCTTCATCAGCGTCTCGAACGTAAGGTGCGGGACCTGCTGGTGAGTTCCGGTTTCAACGAGGTCGTCAACTTCAGCTTCAGCCCGCAGGATGTGCCGGAAAAGATGCTTCTGCCCGCGGACGACCACCGTGCGGTCCATGTCAAGCTTCTGAATCCGTTGATCGACGAACATGCGGTCATGCGTACGACCCTGCTCCCCGGTCTTCTGGAAACATCCGCCCGCAATGCCAACTTCAGGGTGTTCAACCAGCGTATTTTCGAGTTGCGCCGAGTGTATCTCGTCAAGCCTGACGACGATTCTCCCAGCGAACCGCTGGTCCTTGGCGGGCTGCTCTCCGGGCTCAGAAGCCCCGAGGGGTGGAACCAGGGGAAAGACGAGGTCGATTTTTTCGATGCCAAGGGGGTCGTGGAAAATCTCTTTGATGCCTTGAATGTACCGGCAGTGAAATTTGAATCGCGAGAGATCGAGCCGTTCTACCATCCTGGCAAGGCCTGTACCGTGTTCTCAGCCGGGGAGCGGATCGGCTCCATAGGAGAGATTCATCCGACGGTGCAGGAGAATTATGCCATTGAAAAGCCGGTCTATTACTTCGAACTGGATATGAACCGCTTGGTCCCCAAAGTCAGCGAGAAGGTGGCAATCAGTGCGCCTTCCCGGTTCCCTGATGCGACCCGTGACATTGCCATGCTTCTCGACGATTCGGTCGCCGCAGATGCCATCAGCGCCTGTGTCAGCGCCCTGAAGATCAAGGAAATCGAGGAGCTGTTCCTGTTCGACCTGTACAAGGGTGAGCATATCCCGGCAGGCCAGAAGAGTATCGCGATCAGATTGCGTTACCGGCTCCCGGACCGTACCTTGACCGACGAGGAAGTAACTGCGCTCCATCAGCGTGTAGTCAACGCCCTGGTGAATAATCTCGGCGCTGCCATCAGGTAAAAAGGGGTTGATTATAATTCCCCCCTGTGCTATATACCTTCCGGCCGTCAGTAACGGAACTAATTCAACAAATTTAGATATTTTGAGGTAGATATGACCAAAGCTGACATAGTAGAAAAGATTTATGAAAAAGTCGGGTTTTCCAAGAAAGATTCGGCTGAGCTCGTTGAACTGGTTTTCGATATTATCAAGGGAACCCTTGAGACCGGTGACAAGATCAAGATCGCCGGTTTTGGAAATTTTGTAGTAAAAGACAAGGCTGACCGCCGCGGCAGAAACCCGCAGACCGGCGAAGAGATTACGATTACGGCCAGAAAGATCCTTACCTTCAAGCCGAGCCAGGTTTTAAAGGCTTCCTTGAACGCTGAATAGTCCAACGGAGATGGACCTCCCTCTCCCGGACAAGTTGTACTACAAGATAGGTGAAATCTCCAAAGCGCTGACTCTGAACCCGTCGGTACTAAGGTTTTGGGAAACGGAATTCAGCCAGCTGAAGCCCAGAAAAAGCTCGACCGGGCAAAGGCTCTATTCCAGGGACGACCTGGAATTGCTGATCAAAATACGTAAGCTTCTTTACAAGGATAAGTTGACCATAGAAGGAGCCCGCCGGGTGATCACCGGCATGGCGGCCCCACCGCCCACCCCTCCTGAGGAACCCCGGGAATCATCGGAAACGATAAGATCCCTGCTGCACGAGATCAGGACAGAACTGCAGATCTGCAGAAATATATTAGAAAGCTGACAGGTTATCGGTGCGTAGCGCAGCCTGGTAGCGCACCAGACTGGGGGTCTGGTGGTCGCTGGTTCGAATCCAGTCGCACCGACCATTTCAACAAAGGGGTTACGGAATTTCCGTAGCCCCTTTGTTTATGGTTTTGGTTATGAGAACAATACAGGGGTTGGCGGTGAAAGAGTATTTCTATTTGGGGACATGTGTGGGCCAGATTTGGGCCATACGCGGATCAGGTTATCTGAAACCAGTTATAAAGGGATGGGACATGAATGCAAATTTTGAATGTATGATTGGTAACATGCTGTAGTGATTGAATAAAAATGGCCAGGTTTGTTGACCTGGCCATCGATGAATCATGGTGGGCGCAGTAGGGATTGAACCTACGACCCCTGCCGTGTGAAGGTAAAATGAAGGTCTTGTACTGTATTGGTTAGAATGGTATTAAACGACATAACTATCCATAACTACATAGTATTATATCTCGTATAACTAAATGATCTTTTCCGCTTAACCTCTTTTTATCCCCGTTAACCACAAACATCTGGGCCCAGATATGAGATAGTAAAATTAAGTTTATTGAACATCGCCCTGCCTATGATACCCTTATTTTGATCATTTTTAATGGGGTAAATTGTATGATTGTGTTTTATATGATGCAAATACGTATCATACTTAAGTGTATTATTACCTCTTGTTGCCTGCTTGTGCCTAGGTTATAATGCAATATGGAATGATACAAAAAGGAATGAATAGGTAGACTGAAATGAAATTCTACAACCGCACAAGAGAACTTGATCGTCTTGGCGAGCTTACAGTCAAATCGTCAGGTAACGCACATCTGCTTGTAATATCCGGTAGAAGACGAATTGGTAAAACCGAATTGATCAGGCATTTCTCGGCCGGACGAAACGATTTTCTTTACTTTTTCGTGTCCAAAAAGAAGCCTCATGTGCTTTTAGATGAATTCACCGAAATTCTGGCAGAACGAATACCTATTCTTAAATCAGCCAAGGTGAAAAGCTTTGAAGCGCTTTTCTCCTTTATTTTTCATGAGATGAGCAATGGACCTCTCTACGTCGTATTTGATGAGTTTCAGAATTTTCAGCAGGTGGATGATTCCGTGTTTTCAACCCTGCAAAAATTGTGGGACGAAAACAAGCATCTTTTATCGGGTGCCATTATCTGCATCGGTTCAATACAGACCTTGATGAGGGACATCTTCGAAGGGAACAAGGAACCTCTGTTTGGCCGGGCGACTGCCAAAATACACCTCAAGCCACTTACGTCCGATGTAGTGGCCGAGATACTAGGTGATAACGCCTTGGAACCCTCAAAACATTTACTCCCGTACACATCAATGTTTGGCGGAGTCCCTAAGTACTATTTTCTCCTTGATCGTCACAAGTTGTTCAAAAAGAGTATGGAAGAGCGGTTGGTTCGTCTGTTCTGCGAACCTGATGCCATACTCCAGAACGAAGGACGAGAACTACTGATAGAAGAATTCGGCAAAAATTACCATCTGTATTTCTCAATATTACAGGTGATCGCCAGCGGCGAAACCCAGATGGCGCGCATCGCAGACAGCGCCGGCATCAGTGTCAGCAGCATAAGCAAATATCTTGATGAGCTGGTCAGTTACTACCAGGTTGTCGAACGAAGGTTGCCGGTTACCTCTTCGCGGGAAGATCAGAAATCCGGCCGATATCATGTTTCTGATCCACTCCTCAAATTCTGGTTTCGGTACATATATAGAAACCAGAGCCTGATAGGTCTGGGAGAATCTCATCGCCTGGGGGAGAAAATTCAAAAAGATCTGTCGACGTATATGGGATGGACCTTTGAGGTCTTGATCAGGGACCTGCTGACTACCAGGAACAACGGATCACTAGTCCCGTTCGGATTTGACAAGATTGGCGGCTATTGGAACAGGAACGGTACCGTTGAAATTGATATAGTCGCTCTGGATAGTGATAGTAACCAGATCTTCTTTGGTGAATGCAAACTTAACGGGAATAAGTTCACTGCTGCCGATGCAAAAAGGTTCAAGGACAAGGCTGTTCATGTCAAATGGGGGGGAAAGGACAGAAGGGAATACTTTGCTCTCATCTCTCATGATGAGTTACATCCACAAACCGTAAGACTGCTCGAGGAAGAAGGCATAATCTGCATGGACTTGAAGAGTATCCTCATGTCAGTCGGTCCGGATTCGGCACTGGAATGAAAAACCCTACAGGAACAAAGCAGAAGGAGCATAAGGCGGTTGAGCTGAAAATGCATAGGGATATGGTCTCGATCGAGAGATTGAGACTAGAACTGACATACAGCGAATCGGTGCCTCCATCACTTCACTACAACCAGGCTGACTACACGCTTGCAATAGACAAGGGACTGAAACCGGAAGTCCTGTACCTACTCCTCCAACTGCATCCAGTCGTTGCCCTGGAACAAAGGGGTAAATTGAATGTTGTTTGTGGGAAGAGAATCTTTGAACTGGAAGCTTTCTTACTGCCACCGACTCAAAAGATCCACGTACTTATTCTCGATAAACACACATCTGCTGAGCAATTGGCACTGCTTCGATATATGGATATCGTTGTGGGGCCGCTTCTGCTCAGAACAGAGACATCCGCGGCCGAGATCTATCAGAGGGTCGATCAGCCGGGCATAAGAAAACAGGTTTGGCAGCCACCCCTGGATGAGGGTAAGAGCGCTTTTGCACGAGCGATTCATGTCACGCCCGCAGCCTTATCCTCTTTCTCATCAGGAAAACAGGGCAAGAAGGAAGCCGCTCAGGTTGAAGTTGCCCCTGTAAAAAAGAATGAACCTTCAGATTGATGAAAATTATTGCGATTTGGGCGTCTGGTCACCACTTTTTGCCGTACTGAAGGCAGACAGGTTGCCACGATTCGTCTTTAACGAAATGCTTCGCTTTGTTAACCCACCACCCAAGATCGAATCTTCTTTTGCCATCTTTGAAAATCTTGCGACTGTATTCAATTATTTTACTGCCATATTGAATGCTTACAGTCGCCAAGGCGAACTTGTCAAACAGGTTGCAAATTGGGAACGCTACTGCCTGGTTATTATCAGCAGGCGTAATGAGATTAACAACTCTCTCCCAAAGATGTTTAACTCCAGCAGCAAAACCGACGTCCCGCCGTTTCATAGTTATTACGAGTCACACCCCCTGGGTGTGGCACTCTGGTGCTCTCCATCGAATCCTGCCGAGCTGCACCGTTACAGGTTGTTGCAAGCCTACCTCTGCCTGTCAATTTATAAACTCATGTTGCTGGAAAATCAAAACCCTTATCTGCATAAGAACGCAAAGATATTGGCATGCCGCGCTGTCCGTAAATTGGCCCATTCGGAGCACGCTAAGATTCTTTCGGCGCTGCCACTGACAGTCGTAACTCTGGAAGAGTATCGTCATGCCTTTATAAGGTTTGTGAAAGATGAAGAATTCCAACCTCTTATAGCTCTCTTTAATTTGGCCCTCGGGTTGACACAGGGAAAGGAGAAAGGGAAGGGGGGCGGGAAGCGAAACCAAAATCCATTTAAGAAACCGCGGCAGACTGTTGAATTCGGCGATGACGATGAACCGGCAAAGAGAGAAAGAATTGATGTAATCACATACACAAAGGGGAGTATTGCCGAGCAGAAAGCCAGAAAGAAAAGCCTGTGTGCGCCTGATGAGTTCGAATCCGCTCAAGAGTTCCTCGATTGTTCTGAGCCTGGTCCTGACCCATCCGGTGGTCTAAGTCCGGGCCAGCAATACATAATTGCCAAGATGGCGGCATCTGCCATAGCGTTACACAACCAACGGTTGGCTACCGACTGGGATCAACTCACATCCCATGAAATTGGGGTATTTCTAAAAGAACTGAAAAGACTTGCCATAAGGGATGATGACATCTGTGGAGTAAAATCCCAAGAACTGGCAACATTTCTGGCAATAGTCTTCTGGACTTCTGCGAGTACAAAAACGGCTGCCAATACAGTACGGGTGCCTGCTGCGGCTGCGTGCGAAGCAGCACTTGGTATCTGCTGGAGCAGCGAACAGGATGCCACCTGGGTCATCAAGCCATTTGTTCCCAGATTGAAACTTGTACCTAAATCCATACTGGAAGCCCAGGCCCTGCCTCTCGCTGTGCGCTTTACCATTGATATCCCGACTGAGGCTACTGCCATTATCGGTCGCCGTTTAAACAAGATGAACCCCTCTTTCCGATCAGTGAGAATTTTTCATAGCAAGCCAGCCGACCTTGAGCAGGCCGCCGATCATTTCTTCAGCGATCTTCGTCATCGTGAAGGCGGACGACAGTCCTTGCAACGTATTTCCGGATGCCTCCATAGTTTACTGACAAGAATGCCCGGGTCCGACATTACCGCAGCAATGTCGATTACCGGAAAGAATGACCCTCTCGGCGTGGTTCCTGTCCATTACACGGCAAATGAGATCGAGCGCCTGAAAGGACTCTACCGCTGTGCCTGCTTCGAACTGGCAAATGCCCACGCTCCGGAAGCGGCGGAAGCCAAAGAGAATAGCGCTGATAGCACAGAACCAGTAAAGGCAAAATATTATGTCGGCAGCAGGTTTGTTCCGAAAGAGAAGGTCGTTACCAAGCTTGTACTCGACCTGCGCGAAAGGATTGAGAAAGCGAGAGAAGTTTACCGTGATAACGGAGACCCAGTTCAGCTGCACAATGACTTGACCGTATATCGGCTGCCACACTTGCAGCATTGCCTGCAAGAACATCTGGACCGATCGTCATGGCACCGAGTACATGTGGTGGAATAATGTGGAAACAAAGCCAGGGACCGGCTATCCCACCCTTTGGGAGGACCAGGGTAAGTACCGTGGTGGTTGGGAGAAACGGGGCAAATCTGTCCGTTTGCGTCTTCACAATAGGGGTGAAGGGCTGGCGAACATTTTCTACAACCCATCCCTTCCTTCCCTCGATGACTACTACGAGCCGTGGAGCTACCGCTACGGTGACTTGACCAGCGCTCCGTCAGGGGATGACCAGCCGGTTGCGCGGCCGGTTTCCATGATCACCGGCAGAGAAATGACGATCGAAGCGGGTCCCAACTGGGACGATGACCTGGGTGGCTCGGGAATCTACGCCGCCGGTGACATCAACCTTGCCGCACTGACCACAGAGGAGCGACAACAGCTATTCCTTCTTGAGCGGCTGGTCTTTTTTCATCTCCCTCGGATCTGTAATCATTGCCTCAACCCTGGATGCGTTGCCGCATGTCCGACCGGAGCCATCTACAAGCGTGGGGAGGATGGGATTGTCCTCGTAAGCCAGGAGAAGTGCCGGGCATGGCGGATGTGCGTCTCCGGTTGCCCTTACAAGAAGGTCTACTTCAACTGGAAGACCGGGAAATCGGAGAAATGCATTCTCTGCTATCCACGGCAGGAGACGTGCCAGTCACCGGCCTGTTTTCACTCCTGTGTTGGCAGGATTCGCTATCTTGGTACCCTGCTCTATGACGCGGATGGAATCGAACGGTGCGCGTCCCTCCCTGACCATGAACTGGTGGAGGCCCAGCGAGAACTAATTCTCGATCCAGGCGACCCGAGAGTGTGTCAAAAGGCCAGGGAAGACGGCGTTCACGAGGCGATTATTGAAGCGGCTAAGAAATCGCCAGTCTATAACTTCGTCAAAGAATGGGGGCTGGCGCTTCCGCTCCATCCCGAGGCCCGTACACTTCCCATGCTCTTCTATGTCCCGCCACTCCTGCCTGTTGCCGCCACCATGGAAGATGGGAAATACGATTTGGGCGGTCTCCCTTTTGACGATCAGGTGACGGGGCGTCTTCCCATCCGCTACTTCGCTGCGCTCTTTGCCGCTGGCAACGATCAGCCGGTCCGGGCAGCATACCGGAAACTCCATGCTGTTCGCCTTCATCGACGGCGTGAGACGGTGGGAGATATCCCGGAGGAGCTGGTACAACAGGCACTGGAGGAAGCAGGGTCCACTTCTCAAGAGGCTGAGGCGATCTACAGGATGACCTCACTTGCGACCTTTGCGGAGCGTCATGTAGTTCCACCATTCCTGCGGGAAATGGCTATCGAGGCCACGACCGACCCGTTTGAGCGGAAAGAGTCGACTGGAGCAGGCTTCATCCGCCCGCCAAAAAGAGGTTGGTAGGTAATAATCTGAGCTTCTGAGGAGCAACACCCATGCAGAAAAATCGACTTTATGCCGATATCCTAGACTACCCGGCGCCAGTTCTCGTCGAAAGGCTCGAAGAGCTTCTACCGCTTATCGCAAGGGCCCATGGGCAAGCCACTCAACTTTTGCAGCAGTTCCGGGAATTCGTTGTGGGAAATCCCCTTGAGAAGCTGGAAGAGATATATACCGTAACGTTCGATCTGCAACCGCTATGTTCCCCTTACATCGGGTATCAGCTGTTCGGCGAGGAATACCGGCGCGGCATGTTCATGGCCCGGCTCCGGGAGCACTACCGGTCCAACGGGTTCGCTGCTGGAGATGATCTGCCGGACCATCTCTGCGTCATCCTTCGTTTTCTTGCCAGCCGGGAGCCTGGGGAAGTGGAGGGTGAGCTCATCACGGACTGCATGATTCCGGCTCTAGGAAAAATGCTTGAAGGGTTTACCAAATCAACGAACCCATACCGAGAGGCGCTTCAGTCACTTCTTTTGCTGATGGGAGACTATCCAGGGAGCAATACTTCTGAGTCAGAGGAGGATTAATCATGGCAGATATGCTCCTCTATGTTGTGTTTCCTTATGTGGCAACGGCCCTGGCGATCGTTGGTGGGTTCTATCGATATTTCAACGACCGGTTTTCCCTTTCCAGTCTTTCTGCACAACTCCTGGAGCACCGGCTCCTGTTCTGGGGAGTGGTCCCCTGGCATTACGGTATAATTCCGATCCTGCTTGCTCACCTGCTGGCCATTATCTTTCCCGGCTGGTGGGGTTTTCTCCTCGGTGGGCCCGACCGGCTCACTGCATTGGAGGTGGTTGGAATGGCGCTTGGAATGCTGACTTTAGTCGGCATAGTCATCCTGATCCTCCGACGGCTGGTAGACACAAAGATTCGGGCAGTGACCTCGGGCATGGACTGGCTTCTGCTGGCGCTTCTTTTTTTGCAGGTGGCTTTGGGGGTTCATGTTGCCATGACTTACCGTTGGGGCTCGCTCTGGTATCTCCACACCGCTGTTCCGTGGCTTCGCTCCCTGGCGATTCTCCACCCCGATCCATCACCAGTGGTCCATCTGCCTGTTGCAGTAAAGCTTCACATGGTGAATGCAGTCATAATCATACTGCTATTTCCCTTTACCAGACTGGTACATATCTTCACCTTTCCCGCCCGTTACTTGCTGCGCTCCTGGCAGCTGGTATGGTGGAACAAACATTAAACCATTGGTGAGTGAAAACTGATAAATCGATTGGAGGAGCAGATGAAAAAAAGGGCAACACAGACACTCGAAGAGGAACATCACATCATCCAGAAGGTTGTGGGCGTTATGGCAATCTTGGTTGAAGATTTGGACAAAGGAAAGAAGCCGGAGGTCGGGATTCTCAGGAATCTGGTGGAGTTCATGCAAGTATTTGCTGATAAATGCCATCACGGCAAAGAAGAGAGCATACTCTTCCCACTCCTTGAATCAAAAGGTGTGCCGGTGAACGGCTGTCCCCTGGGGATTCTCATTCATGAGCATCAGAATGGCAGGAAGCTCGTTGCGGAGCTGGGCGAGGCCACCGAGGCTTATGTGGAGGGAAAGCCGGAGGGCCATAACCTTTTGCGCACAAGCCTGCAAGGATTGGTGAATCTCTACCCTAACCATATCTGGAAGGAAGACTATCTCCTCTTTCCCATGACCGACAAGATTCTGAACGAGGAAGAACAACAGGATCTGGTAGAGAAATTTGAACTGGTGGAAAGAACTATCGGTTTGGACGTCCATCACCGGTTTGAACAGTTGGCAGCCACTCTGGCTGAGAAATAAAGGTCTCACAAAAGGGAGATTGCCATTTTACACTGTTCTTCAATTAGGGAAAAACCATGCACAAAACAAAATTTTAAACCACTTTTGTTAAAACTATCGGCGAGATTGTCGCCACCGATTTCCGGTTCGCCAAGGTCTTTGAAGCAATAGGATCGATTTCTGCTGTGGCGGCAATTTTTCTTTCGTGGCCCGAAAGATCGCCGTTGTTAATGGCGAGCACCACCTCGAAGTAATCCAGGTCGCAACCATTTTTTAAAAGATTGCAACCGATCCAATATAGTACATAGTTGTTTTCTGTCTGCTGTCACAAATGTTGCAACCTGTTTTTCCATCCATTTAGTAAACCCTCCTCTGTTTACCTAGTAAAATAAGGCTGTTGAACCAGGCAAAGCCACAGGATTCCCTTGGCATATTAGTTGCGCTTTATCTGCTTAAGAGAATTACTGAGGCAGAGATGTAATAAAATAACTAATGCGCATGGGGGATGTATGAGAAAAACAGGCAAAGTTACTTTTTGGGTTTCACTTGTTTGCCTGACAGCATTACTTGCCTTAACCTCCTGTAGCGATAGCGCGAACAATTCAAATGCTGCCAGCGCCAGCGATGTCGTAGCTGCAACAGCAAAGTTGCAATACGTTGTTTTTGCCTGGAACGACTTGGGGATGCACTGTCTCAACCCATCATATGACACTGCCGTGATCCTCCCACCATACAATACCGTCTGGGCCCAGGTTGTGAAACGGGGTAATCCGCCGCAGGTTGTAACCACCGGCCTTTCGGTGGATTCGGCTTCAGTTCTTCGAGCAGACTCGCTGGGGCCTATGGCGTGGCTGTTACGACCACTATGGTGATTACAGTGGGGCTTGCATATTTTGTAGCAGTAGGTAGATGGAAGTGGCATCGAGTAACTGCTGGTCTGGTCACATTGCTGTTCCTGACTGTGGACCTTTCCTTTTTCGGAGCAAACATGCTTAAAATTGAATACGGAGGGTGGTTTCCCCTGGCAGCGGGGGGGATTGTCTTCACCATGATGACGACCTGGAGACGCGGTAGGGAAATCCTCGCAAAACGTCTCGAAGAGACAAAGGAACCTATCGAGCTCTTCCTGCTCCGGATTGCTGCAAAACCGCCACTACGCGTTCCGGGCACTGCAGTATTCCTAATCAAGCCGATTCCCGGGACACCACCTCAACTACTCCATCATCTTGCCCATAACCAGGTCCTGCATGAACAGGTCATACTCCTCAGCGTCGTTACCAGAGAAATCCCGCGGGTATCAGCGGAGAAGAGGCTCGAAGTTGTCAGACTGGAACAGGGATTCTCCCAGGTGATCGTCAACTACGGCTTTATGCAAAGCCCCAATGTGCCGGTAGCATTACGGGAATGTGAATCATTAGGCCTGATGGTTAATCTGGATACCACCACGTTCTACATCGCCAGAGAGACTCTGATACCTTCCTTGAGGCGCCCCGGAATGATGCTCTGGCGGGAGAAGTTGTTTTCCTTCATGACCCGTAACGCCCTGCCTGCGACCGATTTCTTCAGGATACCCCCCGAGCGCGTCGTTGAGCTGGGAATACGAATTGAAATATAGACTGGCGGGGTCTTACTTCCTGCGATGGTTTCGTTCCAAGAAAGGATGTATGATCTAACTTATATGACCTTCTCCCCGGAATCAATCCTACTCTAGGGAGAAGGTCGCAGGTCTATTACTATTTTTTGGGTTAGGGACTTTTCATCCCTGATTTCTCTAATCGCTTGCTCAGCAGGAATGAAAGTCTGCATAGCAGTTCAATCTTTATGGAATGTCCCTAGTCTGCAATTATGACTTTCATGACCCGTATGGAACAATGCTGAGATATTGACAAATGCCCGGTATGCCGTGTAAAAAATGTCATGATTTACATGAAAGTGTTCTGAAAGGTATGTCATGACAAAATCTGATATGGTCCAGACACTACAACCTCGCCATCTAGGTGCTGAATGATCATCTTGGTCACACCAGCTTCTGCGTAAACTCCTAATTGTGATTTCGGCATGCCGAAATGGTTGACTGTTGACAAGCATCCGGCATGCCGTGTAAAAAGTCCTGACTTGCACGAAGAAGTAATGAAAGGACTGGTATGACAAAAGCTGATATGGTCCAGAAGGTTAGCGATGTATCCAATCTCACTTTGAAGGAAGCTGGTGAGATTGTTGAAGCAGTACTGGATATCATGAAGGAGACTTTGGAGAAGGGTGAGACGTTAAAAATCTCCGGGTTCGGCAACTTTGTTGTCAAGCAGAAGCAAGAGCGGAAGGGGAGAAACCCGCAGACCGGAGAGTCGATCACCTTGGATGCACGCCGGGTGCTGACCTTCAAGCCGAGCAACCTGCTGCGCAACTCAATCAACGAGTGATATCCGACCTCTGTTGATAAAACTGTACCCCATCCGGAATCGTTCCAGGATGGGGTACAGGAGTTAATCCGAAGCTATTGAATTCTCTTTCCTGCACTCTTTGACCATTTCCCCATAACGTCTAGCAGTTTGCCAACAACCCGTTTGCGATCCAGCACAATGCCGAAGGATGTTTCCAGTCTGATCAGTATCTCCGGATATAACTTTGCTGCATCGTCAAACTTGTCCCAGTCCGGATGATACTCGCTACAAAGTTTCATTGCATCCTCCCCGTATGGATATGGTTGTGGGGGCAATGCATCGTTTGTCTCCGGAATCTCTTCCGCCACATTCGGACATTCATAGAATGATGTGCAGTTGAGGCAGGAAGTGCCTGACATGTTGATGGATATATTGCGCAGAAGAACCTCTTCGATGGCTTTGAGCAGTTTCTCTGCATCCGTGGTAGTGTCGATCAGGCACATCCGCGTGCTGATCAAGGCATACTCCTTCTTGAGCATGCGCGGCGGGGCGTTGAGGAACTCAAGCTTGGCGGCACGAATAAGGGTCTCTGCCAGTAGCTTGAAGCGATTGTCTCTATGGTTGACTATGCGGACACATTTTCCCATGTGATAACTCCTTTTATCGATGCGAATATTTAAATTACCGGCTGTGGCTCTTGTCGTGGCCTTCCTGATAAGGCAGCGGACGCCAGAAGCCGTTCTTGAACAGAGACTTCGTGGCATTTCGCCACGAGGGGAGGGCGGAGAAGGCGCTCAGTTCACGGCTTAAGCCGGTGCTTATGCGGTCGGCAGCTTGAACGGCCTCGGCAATGGTCATCAGCGAAAATCGTCGATACGTGTGATTCTTGCAGGTCAGAAGATAACGCAGCGCCAGGGCACCGTCCGACCACTCATGATCTAGCTTTTGAAGATGCGGATTGAGGACTTCGAGGGTCAGCGCTTCATGGTTGAGCAAAAAGCCGACATGGCTCAATTTCGATGTATTGGACAACGTTCTGATTTTGCCGACATCATGCATCAGGGCCGCAACAATGCCGAGTTCCCTTGTCTCGCGTGAAAACTGCGGCATGCAGATAATAATCTCTGCACATTCCAGGCTGTGTTCCAGCAACCCGCCGCCATAAGAGTGATGATTGACTCTGCTGGCAGGAAGAGCTACGAACGGCAGGGCAATAGAATCATCACCGAAAATACTGATCAGGAAGTTCCGGAGCGGCTTGCTTTCGATTACCATCACCGTTTGATGCAGGTATGGCATCAGGCAAATGAGGGGGCACTGCCAAGCCGGGATCAACTCAACCGGGTGTGCAACGAATTCCTTTATGGTCTGTATCGAATTGACGAGACAGACACATTTCCCGTCCAGGCACTCCAGCCTGGCACTGACCGATACATGACCCATCTCCGTTAGGTCCGGCGGTCCGTAATCGGCGTCAATCCAGAGATAGCTCTTGAGCGATCCTGTCATGTCGCCAAGCTCAAAAGAGGCATACGGCGCACCACTTCGGGAAGTGCCAAGCATGAGAGCACGGATACGGTATTCACCTGAGAAGGCTGTTCCATGGCTATGTACAAGGTCTGCGATTAACATTTGTTGTCTCCCTTCGTGCCGACTTTCTCGGAAAGCAGCTTGTCAAAGGCTGATCCGTCCTGTCTTGTCAGGTTTGGAACAAAGCGCGAATACACAGTGAACAGCATCCGGGTATTTACATGACCCATTTGCCTGGCGATCCATTCAGGGTTTTCCCCTGCTGCAAGCCATAACGTTGCCGTAGTATGCCGAGTCTGGTAAGGGGTCCTTCTTTTGATGCCAAGCCGCTTGAGGGCAGGGTACCAGACCCGGTTCGAAACATTGTGATAGTTGAGCGGTTCGCCTTTCCGGTTGCAGAACACGAAGGTACTCAATTTGCCGGTAACCTCTGACTGTGATTTAAGGGCATTGTAAACCGGCAACGACATCTGGATGGTACGGTGAGACTCCTGGGTCTTGGCAGTGTCCTCCTGGCCAAAGACGATGGTCTCGCGGATATAGATCTCGCGACGGTCGAAATTGACATACTGCCACTTGAGGCCGTCAATCTCTCCGGTGCGCATGCCGGTAAAAAACCTGACCGTGTAGTAGTTGGAGAAATCCGGGCGTATATTGGCAAGGAACAGATTGGTCTCTTCAAGTGTAAACGGATCAACGTCGGTCTTCGGGACACGGAGCTGTTTAATCCCATTGCAAGGTGTGGTAAAGTTGTATCGGTCGGCTGCTTCTGCCATTATCATGCGCAATGGCGTCATGATATGATTGATCCGGTCAGCTGAAAGTCCTGTCTTGGTTCCGTTCGGTACTTTGGCGAGTGTGGAGCGGAACTTCAGGACTTCAGCCTTGGTGATGCAGCCGACTTCTTTCCCTTTGAACTCGGGGATCAGGTAGCGGTTGAAGGTTCCCTTCAAGGTCTCTTTATACGAAAATTTCCACTGTAGAGAATTTTCTTCGTACCAGGTCCAGACGAACTCCTCAAACAACGGGGTGGCTGTCGTCGTAGACTTTTCCGGTGTCTTTACTTCTTCTTTTGCCGCGGCGAATTTGCATGCCAACGGTGAATTAGGGAAGTAGGCACTGTAGTCGAAACTGCCGAGGGTGATCTCGGCCTCGATCTTCTTGAGCACCTTTTCCATTCTTTTGCGGTTATCAGAAGTCTCCGGCAGGGTTGTCTGTTCACGGCACCGGATGCCCTGATACCTGAAATCGAACATCAGCAGACTGTTCTCTTTACGCGTACGGATGCTACGGACGGCGATTTCGTTTGCGGCGGTAAGCCGATCTGTTCTCTTTACGCGTACGGATGCTACCCATTAACAACACCCCCTCTCGCAAGCGGAATCATAGGCATTTCCTCGGCAGAGCATTTCAACATGTCGCGCTCTATAGTCTCCCAGATGAACAGGATTTTCCTTCGGCCGAACGGTCTGATGTAGTGGATTCCCTCAAGTAGTACTGAATCTTTTAAATACTCTCTGATGTACCTGCTGTCGTAGTGAAGTCGACCTGCCAGTTCCTCGGTTGTTATGTAGGTTGCTTGTGCCATTTGATGATCTCCTTCGTCATTTGTAGTGTAAATGCATTATAATAAATACAAACGCGACTGTCAATCACATATAATGTATTAGAGCGACATAAAATAGTTTGGTGAAGCATATGTGTTGTGAGAGATGTTCTGGCGTGCTATATAGAAAGACAGCATATTGCTTTGGACTACTTACATGTAATGGAGGAGAGATATGATTCGGTTCAGATTAAAAGGAATTATTGCGGATCAAGAATTTAAGTCAGGGAAAAGGCTTACGTTTGAAGAAATTGCGCATGAGACAGGTATTCATCGGACCACGCTGTCAAAAATATCCGGAGTGCGGGGTTACAACACCACGACTGATAATATTGACAAGCTCTGTCGATATTTCGGATGTAAGGTGAGCGATATTATGGAGTATGTCCCAGATGAGGAAGTGTCGGTAGAGGAGAAAACGACGAAAATATGAAAACTGCTCTTCTAATAATCGATATTCAAAATGACTATTTCTCGAACGGTAACATGGAACTTGAAGGAAGCATCCAGGCAGCGTCAGCAACTGCGCGCCTCCTTTCCCAATTCCGCAAGGAAAAGTGGCCAATATACCATGTACAGCATTCATCAATAAGACCTGGCAGTACATTTTTTTTGCCGGGCACGGTGGGCGCGGAGATCCACGATTGCGTGAAACCTCTTCCAGAAGAGACTGTTATCAACAAACACTATCCGAACAGTTTCAGGGAAACTGACCTTCTGGAACGACTAAAGGCAGATGGAATTGGAACGCTGCTCGTCTGTGGCATGATGAGCCATATGTGTGTCGATGCCACCGTACGTACCGCCTTTGACCTCGGATTTAGCATCATCCTGGCTCACGATGCATGCGCCACCAGGGAACTCTCTTTCAACGGCGTTACGGTGCCGGCAAAACAGGTTCACGCCTCCTTCATGGCTGCCCTCGGAAGCGTCTATGCAAAGACAATGGCAGTGGATGATATCCTTGAGAACATCACCGCTACAGAATAAAATCGTCAGTTCGTATGGCCAAATCCTCTTTTAAGACATTTGCAGAAATTTGGTCACAAACCTCATAAAAAGTGGGCACGGCAGGGCAGGGGTCATCGATCAAAAATATGACCACTACCCCTGTTAACCTGAGAATTAATCAGTTAAATCAATGTAATACAAGAGACAGGGTAGTGGTCATTCGGTGTCGATTCCAGCAATGACTACTATCGGGGGACGGTAGGGGTCAAATGAGTGAAAATGCAAGGGTAGGGGTCAAAATCCTGCCTACTGATCGTCAAGTGACTTTGGAGGGATGGGCACAATTTGGGCACAGGATGGGCACAGACAAAAAAAAGAGGCAGCTGGACTCGCTAACCTCTTGATATTATTGGTGGGCGCAGTAGGGATTGAACCTACGACCCCTGCCGTGTGAAGGCAGTGCTCTCCCGCTGAGCTATGCGCCCTTGTTTGTATGCTTCAATAGCAGATGCCGATTATGCTGTCAAGAAGGATTTCAGGATTGACTGCTTCCCGAGTCGCTTATGTCGGCGCTTTAGCTCCATTTCGCCTTGACCTCCAACTGTTCACCTGATATATTCCGCAAAAAATTACCTTACGGCCTAATCTTATTGGGATTTGAAGGATGAGGGTCTGATGCAACTTTACAAGGGTCAGGTTCAGATCTATACGGGTAATGGCAAGGGCAAGACCACGGCAGCCTTGGGTCTTGCTTTCAGGGCTTATGGCAGAGGTTTAAAGGTCTGCATGATTCAGTTCATGAAGGGGGGCGGGCCTTATGGTGAACATTTTGCCGCGGAACGCCTGGCTCCTGAGTTAACCATTATCCCGTTCGGCAGGGGAGGGTGGGTAGACCGCGACAATCCGGACCCTGAGGATCGCAGACTCGCGGAAGAGGCGCTAAAATGCGGTGCAGAGGCGCTGACTTCGGGTGATTACGACCTGGTTATTCTTGATGAGGTCAATGGCGCCATCCATTTTGGCCTTCTGCAGGTGGAGCAGGTTCTGGAGCTGATTCACTCGCGGCCCGATTGTGTCGAACTGGTATTGACCGGTAGAAACGCGGATCAAAGGATAATTGATGTGGCCGATCTTGTTACCGAGATGCGCGAAATCAAACATTATTACAAGGCAGGAATTCCAGCCAGAGTCGGCATTGAGAAGTAGTTTACCTCTATATTATTTCAGATAGTTATATTGAGTTGCGGTGATCAATACTGATTTGAAAAAGGAGATGTGATGGCTGAAAGAACTTTGCGCGTGCTGGTTGGTAAACCTGGCTTGGATGGTCATGACCGTGGGGCAAAAATCATTGCCAGGGCTTTCAGGGATGCCGGTTTTGAGGTCATCTATACAGGCTTGCACCAGACCCCGGAACAGATTGTTTCGGCAGCGATCCAGGAGGATGTTGACTGTGTGGGGCTCTCAATATTGTCGGGGGCTCATAACACGCTCCTGCCAAAGGTTTGCCAACTGCTGAAAGAGAAAAATGCAGATGACATCGGGGTGTTTGGCGGCGGCGTCATTCCGGAGGATGACATTCCGGGCCTCAAAGGTGCCGGCCTGAAAGAGGTCTTTACTCCCGGGACTTCCACTGAAGACATTGTGAAATGGGTTCGCGAGAATATCAGGCCTAGAGCTTGAGAATAGACATTGATGACGAGTTGGGCAAAGGCGAGGGTATTCCTCGCCTTTGCCTTGTCGTTTATAGAACAATGGAAAATGGAGTAACGTAGCAATGCCATTGGCTGAGAAAATTCTTGCCGGAGATATCCGCGCTGCGGCTCGCCTTATGCGGGATATTGACGATGGGTTCGAATCTGCGCATGATGAATTGAAGTCGCTGTATCCACATGCTGGTAAAGCCTACCTTATCGGGATTACAGGCCCGCCCGGCGCAGGGAAGTCTACGCTTGTCGATCAGATAACCGCTGAATACCGGAAACGCGGCAAACGGGTCGGGATTGTGGCCATTGACCCTACCAGCCCTTTTACCGGTGGGGCAATCCTGGGTGACCGAATCAGGATGAATCGTCATGCTGATGATGAAGGGGTTTTTATCCGCAGCCTGGCCACCAGAGGCTATCTTGGCGGGATTTCGCGTTCGACCGGGGATGTTGCCCTGGTCATGGATGCGATGGGGATGGATGTTGTCATTATCGAGACAGTAGGGGTAGGCCAGGATGAAGTGGATATCGTTCGGATGGCTCACACTACAGCGGTAGTCATGGTTCCCGGTCTCGGGGATGATATCCAGGCCATCAAGGCGGGGATACTGGAGATCGGCGATGTGTTTGTGGTCAACAAGGCTGATCGGCCGGATGCGGACAGGACTGCCCGTGAACTGGGCGCCATGCTTGATATGAACGTCAGGAAAGATGGCGATTGGCAACCGAAAGTATTAAAGACCGAAGCGAGCAGAGGCACCGGAATCGATCTGCTTGTTGATGAATTCGAATCGCACCGCTCTTATCTGTTCGGGTCCGGTGCAATAGACCGGTTCATGGCCGAGAAATGCGCCCGGATTTTCATGGAGATACTGAAGGAGCGTCTATTTGCCGAGGTCATGATGCCACTCAGGGCAGACGGCAGATTTGACTGTTTTGTCGATGATCTGGTTGGACGCCGCACCGACCCTTATACGCTTGTCGACACAGTGCTTGCGGAACGTGCTGCAATCAGGGAGGAGTAAACTGAAAGGGCCTGTTTCCAGTAAAGTTGTGTCCGGAAGGGTAAGGAGCCTGCTGAAGGTTCTGGTGACGTCATTATCTCTGGTGCTTGCCGGATGGATAATCCTGTCAGGGCCGTCGGCAATCTCTGATCCGGCAGCTAATCCTGAAGACCCCGCCAAAGAGGATCTTACCAGGGTTGCTTATCCAAGCATTGCAGGAATCAAGTGGCGTCCGCAATTTATTCGTCCCCAAGATACGCCTGACCTTCTGTTCGGCAAGGATTGGCCGTTAGTGGCCCGATTTAACCGTATCGACAGAAGGCATTTGTATCCCGGCATGACCATAAAAGTTCCGGAAAAAATGGATGATATCCGTAATTATACGCCGTTGCCGCGCGAGTACGAACCTGCCAGACGGCATGAAAAGTATATTGTCGTGAACATCACCGAACAATGGATCGGTGCTTATGAATACGGCAAGCTCGTGTTTTCGATGCCGGCTGCAACCGGAAAGAAAGGTACCGAGACCCCTACCGGAATATTCCGCATCGACGCCCGGCATCGAAATCATACGTCATCGCTTTATCAGACCGATGACAATAGCGCTCAATACCCGATGGACAATGCGATGCGTTTCTATATCGGAAAGGACAATGTTTCCTATTGGATTCATGCCCGAGACCTGCCGGGAAAACCGGCATCCCACGGCTGTGTCGGTCTGTTCGATGAATCCATGCAGAAACGGATGTACGGCATACCGGAAATACCGGTACTGCTGGATTCCAAAAAGCTTTACGATTGGGCTGTTGGAGAAAACGAATACGAAGATGATACCGGGGAATTGGAGGAGTTGGAGGACGGGCCAGAGGTGGAGATAACCGGGGATCTTCCCCGGGTTTTGAGTACAACTCCTTATCGATCTGTTGTCCAGATGTCCAATAACTAGATGAATATAGCTTTGTAAAGGAATCAAAAACTCTTCAGGAGGATTAAATGAAAGCATCTTTGCGGGTATTTTTTTCTGTTTTGGTTTTAACCCTGATTTCCCTGTCTGCTTTTGCGGCACCGTCCGTGGTCAAGCCGGATGTCGCCCTGCGCCAGGCCTTTCCTGACCTTAACTTTGAAAGCATGAAGGAGACCAGTCTCCCGGGGATGTACGAGGTGGTTTCCGGGCAGAATATCCTCTATTTCTTTCCTGAGAAGGAATACCTCTTTGTCGGAGAGATCTATACCAAGGATCGTAAGGCATTGTCCGCGGAACGAAAGAAAGAGTTACGGGAGAATACACTCAAACTGGTCAAGACCCTCCCTCTTGAAAAAGCGGTTAAAGTCGGTACCGGGAAAAACACGGTAATTGAATTTACCGATCCGGATTGTCCCTATTGCCGCAAGGCCTCGGCGTTTCTCAATAAACGGAAAGACGTAACCCGGTACATTTTCTTTGCTCCGTTTGCACATCCCCAGGCAATCACCAAAATTCACCATATCCTCAGCGCTAAAGACAAAGCTGCCGCCTATGAAGATATGATGGCTGGAAAGGCTGCTCCTCAGGGGGCTACCTATAGCGAGGCTATACAAGCCTTGGCTCAGGAGCATATTGCACTTGCCAGAAAAGTCGGGGTTCAGGGTACTCCGACCTTCTTTATTAACGACCAGGAAGTCGTCGGAGCAGACGAGAAAAAAATTGAAGGTATTTTAGGCGGTCAAAAATAGGCTTTAACAAAATTCCCTGCGGATTTTCAACGCAATAAAACAAAGCCCTGCTGGCATCTGCCATACAGGGCTTTGTTCATTCAATGTATAATATCGGTCAAGGATAAATTATGATTGTTATTGATGCCTTGCCATCCGCAAGGCAAATGGGGAAGTTCAATCCTGTATAACCTGCCGGGATGTCGATCCCCCCTTCGCTTGTAAGCAGTTCAGGCGGGAGTATATCCAGAGCGATCCCCTGTTGCACCGATTTAGCGGCGATATTGCCGCAGACAACGTTTATGAACTCCATGACTGTGTCGTCGAGCACTTCCTTGGGTTCATGCGATACCTCTTCCTGGCTGAGAATGGCTTTGGCCACCTGCGTCTGGACTTCTTCCGAGGCCGAAAAAACATATCTGCATCTGACATCACCGGTGAAATCCATTGCTGCAATTATGTGAAAATCTTCCAAACGTTTTACAATCTCACAAGGAACCGGTCTGAAGGTGAGACGGGCAACTCTTGTCAACATTTTATAACTAAGGTCGGCCATCATTTCCCATAACGGTTGATGTTTCAGTTCGGAAGGCAGCAATACCCGGTCTGTGGCATACAGTGATTGATCAGCCTTGAATGCTGCCAGATATTGATCAATCTGCTCGGCATCGAGTCCTCCTGTCATGACAATCGCTTTGCCTATATATAGATGAGACTCGGACTGTTTCTGCAACGCCTTTTGCAGGGCTTCCGAGGTCAGAAAACCCATCTTTACCGCCAAGTCCCCAAAGCGGAGATCTTCTGAGCGTTGAGCAAGGTTTACCTGTTCTACATCGGCCTGGGTCATCAACCCCATTTCTATCGCTATATCTCCGATGCTTTTGTTTACGGATTCCTGGAGTTCTATCGCCTTGAGAAGCGCTTCTCGGGAAATAGCACCCTGTTCCACCAGGAATTGACCAAAAAACTTTACCGCCATAATGTATCTCCTTCTGTGCTTGTGATCAGTGCCTTTACTCTATAGTCCACGCAGGATTTTCAGCACATTCTCTGCCTCAAAAGGCTTTGAAATGACATTCATTGCCCCGAGCTTGATCGCCTCGTTGAACTTGTCTCCGACTCCGCCGAGAGAAGTGATCATTACGACCTTCACGGTCTTGTCCAAGGACATAAGAGTACGTAAGGCCGTTATGCCATCCATGCCGGGCATATTCATGTCCATGCAGATTATGTCCGGATGGAGGGTCTGGAACATCTTGATAGCATCAAGACCATTTTTACCTTGTCCAACAACCTGAAAATCCCCACTTTCCACAAGGATCTTTTCGAGTTGGCGGGCTACGGAAATGCTGTCATCTACAAGCAAAACCTTTTTCATGTTAATTCTCCTTATCCGGGAAATGCGGTGTGGCAATTATATGTTATCGGGTAAAAACGCTTCGTCTTGAATCGATTAGAGAATGAGGAAAATAATGGTAATAATCAGGGCATTTATTCCACCGATGCCGAGATATTCCTTTGTGTGGCTCTTGCCGAAATCATCTTTGAACTCACCTGGCCCTAAAGGATCTTCCTGGAAATGGTCTTTCAGGTATGTCTCATCTTCAGGGTTCTGCTTAGTTTTAGGTATCGGCTTAGTTTCCGGCTTAATCTCTTTTTTCACCAACGGGATGGGTTCAGCGGTCATCCGGATTGATTCAGGGATCTCTGAATCAGATCGTTGCCCTGAGGCGATCTGAGTTCCCGGGCCGTTGCCCTGCGTTGACTTGTCCTCAATAACCGGTGGCGGCGGGGGAGGGATGACAACCTTGATATGAGAAACTTTTTCCGGTTCTCTATTCCCGGCCCGGTCCATGCTCCAGTACCTGATTTCGTATTCTCCCGGAGTCGATATGGTGAACGGCTCAGAGCCTTGGCGCATACCCTTTCCTATGATTACATATTCACTTTTGGCAGCGCCGGACAGTTCGTCGTTTGCCGACAGCGAAAGCACTGTCTTGTCGGTAATCTGGACTTGTTCCTGACCGGGTTGTTTGGGCTCTCCGATCATAAGTGATGTGACCGGTGGATGATGATCGATTATGATTTTTACAAATCTTGTCGGCTCCGCATTATCAAGTTGATCGACACTCCGGAACTCTACAAGATGGATACCCTCATCGCTAATTGAAAATGGCTGATAAGTTTTCCAGGGGCCATCGTCAAGCTTGTATTGTGAGGTTTTGACTCCAGCTTCACTGTCGATCGCTGATAGCGAAAGATTGACCGGTTTAACGGAATAAATGGTATCCCCGTACTCTGTCTTGTTATGGTCAATGCTTATCATCGAGGTTGGCGGATCAGTATCAACCATCACTGCCATTGATCGAGCTGTCTCCATGTTACCGGCTTTATCAATGCTTCTGAATTCGATTGAGTGCTTCCCCCCATCCTGAATTGTGAAAGGTTCATATGGAGACCATTCCCCAGTGTCGACCCGATACTCGGAACGGCTTACTCCTGACTGATTGTCCGTTGCCTCAAGGTAAAAAAAGGTACTGTCGTTTACTGTCGGGTGGCCTTTGGAGATATTCAGGCTTGGTGAGCCGATGTTGATCTTTGTTACCGGCGGGGTTTTATCGATATGAACTTCAACCGACTTTGTTATTTCCATATTGTTGACATTGTCTGAGCTGCGGAAAGAGACAAGATGGTTTTTCTTGTCGTCAACGGTGAATGGCGAATATAGCTGCCAGGGCCCTTGATCTATCCGGTATTCGGACTTATTTACGCCGGAAAGCATGTCTGTTGCCGATATAAGAAGCCTTAAAGGTTTATTGGTATACAAAATTTCCGAAGAAACGTCCTTCTTGTCGTCAGTACTCAAGTCAGTTATTGGAGGGGTTGAGTCGTAGGCAATGTTTATTGATTGAATATCCTCAATATTGCCGACGTTGTCACTGGACCGGAATTCAATTTTATGTTCTCCCTCGTCTTCAATCCGGAATGCCTCCCGGTAAGAAAGCCATCCCTTGCCATCAATCCGGTATTCAGTCTGGGCGAGACCGGAATCTTCATCGTTTGCGGTTATTGTGAATGCAGTGGCGCCGGAAACAAAGGATTTCCCGTCACTATTCTTGTAGATAGGGGTGCCGATTTCAATTTTGCTCTTTGGCGGTGTTGTGTCGAGGACAAAAGAAAGAATCTTTGTCTGCTCAGTGTTGCCTGCTTTGTCTATGGCTCTGAATGAGAGGATATGGGGCCCTCTGGAAAGCAGGTTCAGCTCGATAGGCTCATGGAAACTTTTCCACTCGGTGGCGTCGCCGAAGTGGTATTCAATTCTGTCAATGCCCGATCTCCCGGGGCCTGAATCTTCTGCCGATAGTTCGATTGTGCTGGCGTAGGAAAGAAACTGGGCTTTGGGAGAGTTGTGCTTCGGGGGATTGATATTGGCCGTTGTGACCGGAGCAGTTCGATCAATAACAAATTTAACGGATCGTTTGGTGGGTTTTCCTGTTTTATCTACCGCGGAAACATCCAATTGATATTCACCTTCAGACGATATTTCCTTGAAATCATATGGAGCATTATTAAGCACTGCCTCGAAATTAGCGTCACTCCCGAGCACCCGGATTTGGGGCGTTACCGGGTTAGCGTAGACTCCGGAGTCCATTACTCCGGAAATTTCCAGGGTAATTACAGGCTGTGGAGGGGGTTCGGCAAAAACAGTGTTCGTAGATATAACCGCATACAACAATAATAATGGGAAAATAATCATCTTGGTTGAGTACGACATTGCTGTCCCCGCTATGTTAACGTTACATAAGTTTTAAATCATACTCGTTGGGTGATGGCTGTGCAAGTTCAAACTCGTACAGGATGCCCACATACATGGATCTTTGCGAAGTCTGTGAAGGTATGCGCACCATTGCCTTTATTCTGGTTTTTTTTGTTTTGGTTTTATTTGCATATTTGAATACATTCAATAATAAATAATAATTTGAAATAATTATAAAAAATGCGTTTATTTGTTGTGGCTCTATTCGTGCATGTTCTCATTAGAAAATACGCCGCGAATTAGTAGCTTTGGCAAATCAGCTAGTTGCAAAAGCGATTTGAATTAATGAAGGTTAAAACAGCTTTTTAACTACGTTAATCTGGTTTTTTAACCGAATGTTCGGATATTGGAATACTGCTATCGATGTTAACTTTTAAATCAAAATATATCTTTTATTTTGTTGTTATTGCGATGATATCCATTGCTTTTATCAGGATGGGGGACTCCGTTTCAGGGCTGCCTCACGCCAGTCAGTCGTCCCCTCATCTGGAAGAGTTGAGTGTCACTGAAGCAAGTTGTGAATCAAAAAAGTATTTACAAACCATTGATCCGCTTTATTGTACCCTCATCTTTCTAGCCCCGAAGATTTTTTTGGGGTTGCTCCTTGCTGAGCAAAACTCATCCAAAGTTACGTCCGTTACTTCTGCGCCTTCCTCCGGAAGGTCCCCGCCAGCATCTATCTGACCAGTCTATACCTTTTCGTATCACCTTTTGCCAGGGCATTGTCACCTGGAACATGCGGGTATCAAATTAAGTCTGGTGGACTGTCAATCAGAAAAATTCTGAAGGTTTGATAGGTATCAAAATAATGACTACTTCTGATGTAGGCTTTGCGGGGGAAACGGTATGAACCGTCCTGTAAGTTCGCTTTTAGGCCCAATAGGAAATTGTATCGAGCGGATGACCGGCAGTTTGTTCAAGCTGGCCTGCATAACGGCATTGTTATTATTGCCGGCTCTTGCCAGCGCCTCTCCGGCTGAGATGCTTCATAACAGTGCGAACCTGGGTACAAAATACGGCACTTGGGGCGCGAGTTATACCTGTCAGACCTGTCATGAAAAAGCAGCATCAATGAACGTCAAGAAGCTTAAATCGAATGTCATCACACCGACAGGCGCCAGGCCGGTGATTTTCAATAGATACACCGGTGGCGCCAACAGTGCGGTAGGGATTTTCGGCAATGACCTGAGGACGGTAAATACCCAAACTTCCCGCAACGTCTGCGAAGTCTGTCATCACAATACGATTTATCATCAGTACAGCGCGTCAAAGATCTCCGACAAAACACACACATCCCATAAGAGCAATCGCAAGGATTGCACAGACTGCCACAAGCACAACGTCGGTTATAAACCACCCGATCCAAAGGCATGCAACGTTTGTCATGGGTATCCGCCGATCGACAATTCTTATTATGGCGGGCCTTCTGGGATGGTAACACCGCCGACGCTTGCACTTGGCGGTACTGTGGATACACCTCCGCAAAACATCGGCGCCCATAACAAACATCGAAATATCCTGGGGTTCGAATGTCAGGTCTGTCACAACAATTATGGCCATGGCTATGCGGGCAATGACGCGATTGAATTCGGATTCAAGATTGATCAGGACACCTGGCCACCATTCTCAGGAACTGTGACCAGGGGGGAGATCATCGGGACAAGTGCCGCCAGCTTCAGAAACAACTTTGCCGTTGCTCCCAGCAATCCGGAAACAACCCTTACTCGTGCCCCTGATGTAACATCCTGTAACGTTTACTGTCACGGCGGATTCTGGAATTATTCATCAGGCCGGACAACAAAGGCGGTGTCGTGGGTCCAGGGTCCTTTAGGGAGTTGCGAAAACTCGTCATGTCACGGCACGACTCAGGCGAATCCGCCTACTCCGGTGATGGGAAACATCTCAACCGGCGCCCACAAAACCCATGTCGCCAAGCTCGGCAATGACAAGACCCGCTGCGCCTTCTGTCATGATGATTACTACACGCCCAATCGGCACATGGTTAACGGCCATGTGAAGATCAACCTTTCATCGCTTTCGCCATCCGCAACCTACAAAGGGTTCAACCAGTTTTCCACTGCCTACCTCGCCACTACCGGGGTATACGGAAACTGCACCAATATCTACTGTCACAGCAACGTGCAGTCTCCTGACGGATCGGGTCAGGCGACATCCTACAAAACCGTGGCCTGGGGTGGTAGCAGAATCGGTTGCGACGGCTGTCACGGCGGTATCCGGACCGATTCCTCGCCCATGGTCACCGGCGCCCATGGCAGACACATAACTGACTACGGTTTCAGCTGTAATGAATGCCACAAAAATGCCGGTAATGATCAGCCGACAAAGCATGCCGATTCCAGTATCGATGTGTTATTCGACGGTTCGCTGGGCGGAAGCTACAGCCAGAGCCCGAATGTTGCCGGGAATGGTTATGGGAGCTGCGCTGCCAACTACTGCCACAGCGATGGCAACGGTACAACCAAAACGGTCGGGTGGGGCGCCGGCTTGCAGGGATGCGCAGATTGTCACAAGGCCGACGTGGCGAGCGGGTCTCCGATCGATACCGGCATGCACTCCCAGCATATCAACCAGTCCGGAGTGCTGGGACGGAACATAGCGTGTGCCGACTGCCATGCCAACACCCTGAGCTCTGGCATGACGATCGGCAATGTTGCGAATCACGTCAACAAGTTCAAGGATTTCTCCGGAGCATTTAGCGGGAAGAACAAGGCGGCATGCAATTCGGCCTACTGCCACAGCGACGGCAAGGGTGCCGCAGGAATTAACGTGGACTGGAACAGCGGCCCGGCCATCAACGACTGTAAGGGGTGCCATGGTACTGACGCCGCACCTGACTTCGTTTCCGCGGCCGGCGAACCGAACTATGTCAATAGTGGCGCCGGAACGCCCAGGGCGAACAGTCACAAGCGGCACATGGGAGGAATAGGGGCGACGTCGTGCGTATTCTGTCATAATGAGTCTGTTGATGCAACCGGCGCTCTGACTGCGACTACCAAGCATCTTGACGGTACGCGCAGTGTGGCGTCAGGCGGCGGCAGGAGTTTCAGCTACGATTCGTCTTCACGAACCTGCTCCGCAATAAGCTGCCATGGCGGTGCTGCTCCGGCGCAATGGGGGCAGTCGTTCCCTGCTGACTGTACCGGTTGTCACGGGAACAATGCCGATAGTTCCCTTCCGCAGACATCGGGCAAGCATGCGGCCCACATGAACAATGCCGCGCTGCTCGGGACGAATTACCCCTGCATAACCTGTCATGCCCTGACAGTAAGTTCCGATCGCACCATTGCCGATCCTGCCTATCACGGCAACGGTTTTAAAAACTACACCGGCCCGCTTGCCGGCAGCAGATCCAGTTATGCAACGGCAACCGGTATCTGCTCTGCCTCTTACTGCCATAGTGACGGTAAAGGCGCGCAGAAGGATATGACGCTGACCAACTGGAAGTCTCCTGCTACGCTTGACTGCAAAGGGTGCCACGGTTCCGACGCCAGCCCGGCCTTTGTCTCTTCAGCGGGTGAACCGAACTATGCCAGTACCGGTGCCGGTTCCATCCGGGCCAATAGCCACCAGAACCATGTCGATACTGCGGCAGCTGCCTGTATCAACTGTCACGCTGCTACTGTTGCCGTAGACGGGACCGCTATCACCGGGAATCACACGAACAGAGTTATCGATGTGGCGCCGGGTAACGGCAAAAGCTTCACCTGGGCATCAACAGGCAAGACCTGTAGCGATATCAGCTGCCACGGCGGCAAGGGGTCATTCACACAGACCTGGGGGGCGCCGCTTACGGCCAATTGCCTCGGCTGCCACGGCAATAACGTAGCCAGCGGCACTCCGATCGCTTCGGGAGCGCACACCCCGCACATGAACAATGCCGCGCTGCTCGGCAGCAACTACAGCTGCACCGAGTGCCACGCCAAGACCATCAATCCTGACGAGCGCTCCTTTGCCTTCCCTGCCAATCACGGCAATGGTTATAAGAACTTCTCCGGTGTCCGGGCTGGCGGTGATGCCGGTTATGCAACCTCGACCGGTGTCTGTTCGGCCACCTACTGCCATACCGACGGTAAAGGGACCCAGAAGATGACAGCGGCTACCGGCTGGAACAGTGGCTCCACCCTTGATTGCAGGGGGTGCCATGGATCTGATGGCGCGCCGGCATTCGTCTCTGCAGCCGGTGAGCCTAACTACGTCAGCACCGGAGCCGCCCAGACAAAGGCCAACAGTCATCAGAAACATGTGGGGACCGTTTCTCAGTCAACGACCTGCGTATATTGCCATGGCAACACGGTTAATGAAGCCGGTACGGCAGTTGTCGGCAACCACACCAACCGGATCATTAACGTTGATCAGGGTGGGGGAAAGTCATTCACCTGGACACAGGGAGATAAGACCTGCGCCAGTATCAGCTGCCACGGTGCCGGATCGCCTTCGGCTCAATGGGGTCAGGGGTTCCCGGCGGACTGTACCGGTTGTCACGGTGGCAACAGCGGCTCTGCAAATCCGCTTGCCACAGGCCGTCACACGGCGCATATCAATAATGCCAATGTTTTGGGGGCCAACTTCGGTTGTATCGCCTGCCATGCCGTTTCAGTAACCAGCGACACCGACATCAGCAATGCATTGACCCATGCCAACGGTTTCACCAACTACTCAGGCTCCATGGCAGGGAGGAACAAGACAGCGTGTGCAACTTCATACTGTCATTCGGACGGCAAAGGAAGCTCCGGAAGGTCGGTTGACTGGTCAACCGGGCCGGCACTGGGGTGTGATGGCTGCCATGGCGCGGCTTCAGAGGCGGGCTCGTTTATAAGCGTTGCCGGCGAGCCGAACTATGCAACTGCGGCCGGGTTAAGGGCCAACAGCCACGAAAACCACACCAAGAAGATCACCGGCCAGACCGGCGCGGCATCCTGCGATATCTGCCATACCAATACGGTAGCCGTCAGCGGCACTGTCATCAAGGCCGGTTCATCTCACTTGAACCGCCAGATAAATGTTGACTTCAACAGGGCAAAAGAACTGACTGCGGTCTGGACGGCGGGTAATCGCACCTGTACCAACATCGCCTGCCACAACAACGGCACTGCCATTTGGGGCGATGCCTCCAGTGCCGGATGTCGCGTCTGCCATCCCTCTCTTTCCGGTGCCCACTCCGCCCACATCAGTGACCTGATGAGCGCAGGCTACGTGACCATGTACAACTATACGGCAAACAGGTCGTCCGGATCGGTCTATCGTTACGGTTGCGCCAACTGCCATCCGACCGACAGTGCCAAGCATCGCAACGGCACGGTGGATATCGATGTCTCCAGCACCAAGGCGGGCAGGAGTTACCTGGCTGGCCTCAATACCATGGTAACAACCTCTGCTGAAGGCTATACAAGAACCTCTCCCACGCAGTTCACCTGTGACCTCGTGTACTGCCATTCCAGCGGCAAGAGCCTTGCTCAGGTTGCCGGTGATTACCGCCAGTCTCCAAACTGGTATGGCGGTAGTTATTCTGGCAACAAATGCGGTATGTGCCATGACAACCCGCCGCAATATGCCGGGCAGTCCCATTATGTCGCCAACAGCCAACTTGGTGATAATGGCCGGGGTGTGGCCTGGGAGAGCGGGCACATGATCGGCATTCACTTCAAGAATACCTCGAAAGGTAACAAGCAGAACGGTTTCCTCGGCTACTCTTCCTCTGGAAACATGGCTCACGGCAACTCGGCTTTCGCCACGACCATTACCTGCAACCTGTGCCACAGCGGCGTGGTTAGCAGCACCCAGATCGACACTTATGCCATGAGCGGCACCACCAGCAAATTCAAATGCGCCGGCTGTCATAGCTCCGGCAGCAGAACCCCGCTGCAGCCAGGCAGTATCGTCGATACCTCTCTCCATATCAACGGAGCTAAAAACATAGCCTTTGCGCCGGTTGCGGTAAGGACCAAGGCGCAGTTGTCCAATGTGGCCAATGCGCTCGGTTGGGGTCGCCAAGGCTCCTACAAGACCGCCGATTCGTACGATAGTTTCGACCTGAGCGTTTCCACCTGGGATCCGCAGACCAAGACCTGTCTGACGGCCTGTCACGTCAACCAGCCGGGGATCACCTGGGGCGCTGGGCTGCAATGCTCAAGCTGCCATGCGAACCAGTAGGGGGGCGGACATGAGATCAATACTTGCGAGAATAGCAACCATGAATACTAGAAGCATTGGATATCTGCTGGTTTTCCTGGTGCCGCTGCTGGCACTGCCACTGTTATTGCCGACCCGATCCGATGCCGTCGATCTGATTCACAACAGTGCGGACACCGCTTCCTCAAAGTGGCAGGCCCAGGGCGGCTGGGGGGTAGCCGGCGGCAAGTACGGCAAATTCACCTGTGCCACCTGCCATGCGCCCGATAGCGACAACCTCAAGAACATCAAGCCGGTCATCAGCACCATGAATGGCGATACCTGGCCCAACGGCGCACAGGATGTCCAGGTTGTCTTTCTCAACCAGACCGGCATGGGCGACGATACCAGGGCCAGAGGCAGTTCCAATCGGATCTGCGAGGTCTGCCACAGCCAGAACCGGTTCCATAACTTTGACTCGGCAAATAACACCGAAGGTCTCGGCCATCCTACCCCAAAGGATATTTGCACCAACTGTCACAAGCACAATACCGGATTCAAGGCCGGTTGCGGCGGGTGTCACGGTAATCCGCCGACATCTGCGGTTTTCGGGACCAATACCGGACTGATCGGGCTTCCACGTCCTTCGAGAGTGCTTGAGCCCGGTCAGGTGGGGGCGCATCATACCCACACCCAGGTGCGCAACATGGTCTGCGATACCTGCCACTACATCGACAATGGCAGCATCAAGATGCCCAACCAGAGCGGCACCATTCAGATCGGCTTTTTCGGTTTCGGGGGCAAGGTCACCAACGGCACGTATGTCCCGTATTCTTCGGCGACCAGGGGATTCCCGTTCGCTTCCGGCACTGCCCAGACCATGATTGCCCAGGCAAAGACCACCTATGAGGAATCGAACCGGTGCCAGAATGTTTACTGCCACGGCGGCGGCGCACCGGGCCATTCGCCGCTTGGCGGAGGTTTGAACCAGCAGCCGCGTTGGGATGCCCAGGGCCAGAATGCCTGCGGCAACTGCCACGGGACTACCAACGACAACCCGCCGACTCTTGGCAGCCATGTGAAGCATACCGGTTCTGCGGCAGGGTTTAATGGTTATGCATTCCAGTGTTCGACCTGCCATCCCGCCACCGATGTGTCTCACGTCCAAGGGAGCGTCAGGTGGCAGTTCGGTGCCAATAATGATCCGCGGGTCGCTGCTGCCCTTTACCGGGCCGCCGGGTCGCTTGCCGACGAACACGCAGGAGCGACCAACGATCTTGCTCCCAGTCCGACATACGGCCAGTGCAGCAACGTTGCCTGTCACAGCGATGGCAAGTCCGGGACACCGCGGGTTGCTCCGGTCTGGGGGGACAGCTCATTCCCGACCGATTGTTCCGGGTGTCATGGCGGCAACGCTGGATCTGTGGCGCCGATGGCCACCGGCAGGCATGCCGCCCATATCAACAACGCCGGTCTTCTGGGGGTTAATTATAACTGTGACGCCTGCCATGCCCGGACGGTTACCGGCGACATCACCATGAGCGGCAGGGGGAACCATGTAAACCTGCTGGCCGATTACTCCGGTGCCAAAGCAGGCAACGGCTCGACCTATACCGGTGCTACCGGCGTTTGCTCTGCATCTTACTGCCACACTGACGGCAAGGGCACGCAGAAGATGACCACGGCATCAGGGTGGAACAGCGGTGCTGGCCTTGACTGCAAAGGGTGCCACGGCAGCGATGCCACTCCTGATTTTAGCGGTATTGCCGGAGAGCCCAACTATGTGACGACCGGAGCCGGTGCGGTCAGGGCAAACAGCCATAAGAAGCATGTCGGCAGCTCCGGTGCGGCAACCTGCGTTTACTGCCACAGCGCTACAGTTGTGGCGTCCGGGGATGCCCTGACCGGCAATCATACCAACATGGTGATTGACGTTCAGAAAGGCGGCGGTAAGAACTTCGATTATATCGGCGCCAAGACCTGCGCCAACATCAGCTGTCACGGCTCCGGATCAGTTAACGCCGTCTGGGGCGACACCTTTCCGTCCGACTGCACCGGCTGCCACGGCGGCAATGCTTCGACCGGCGCCAAATGGCTCAAGACCGGGATGCATACCCAGCACCTCAACAATGCAACAGTAAACGGCGAAAACTTCGGATGTGCCGAATGCCACGCGCTTACGGTGAGTTCGGATCAGGCCGTAGTCAATCAGACCTTGCACGGCAACGGTTTTGTTGATTTCTCCGGCGCCCGCGCCGGTAAGAACAGCGCCGCATGCAATTCAGCTTACTGTCACTCGGACGGTAAGGGTGGGACAGGGATGGCGGTCAGCTGGATAAGCGGCCCGGCAATTATCAACTGCAAAGGGTGTCACGGCGCATCTGCAACCCCGGCTTTTGCATCTGTTGCGGGCGAACCGAATTACGCCAGCAGTGGCCAGGGTCTGTTGTATGCCAACAGCCACGAAAAACATGTCGGTGTTTCCGGGGCTTCGACTTGCGGGTACTGCCATGCAGCGACAACAACTGATGGTATCTCGATCACAACCCCGGCAAACCACCTGAACCGCTCCATCGAGGTTGCCAAGGGTGGCGGGAAATCGTTCGATTATCCGGGTGGAAAAACCTGCTCGAATATCAGCTGTCACGGCACCGGTTCTGCTGATGCCGTCTGGGGGGCGACCATGCCGACCGACTGTACCGGATGCCATGGCGGCAACAGTTCCAGTGCCAATCCGATTGCGACCGGCAAGCACTCGGCCCATATCAATCAGGCGGCAATAAATGGCGATAACATAACCTGCTCGGCATGTCATGCCCGTACCGTCACGGCCGACCGTTCCATCGCCAGCATCGGCAACCATGGTAACGGCTTTGCGGATTACAGCGGTTTATATTCCGGCAAGAACAGCACGGCGTGCAACACCGCTTATTGCCACTCGGACGGCAAGGCTGGGGCAGGGGTGGCGGTCAGCTGGAGTGCCGGGCCGGTAATCGACAACTGCATCGGTTGTCATGGCGCGGCAACCGGTAGCGGCACCTTCACCAGCATTGCCGGTGAACCGAACTACGCCAATGCTGGAATCAACCAGCTGTACGCAAACAGCCACAAGGCCCATACTGCTACCGGTGCGACTAGTTGCGATACCTGCCATACCGATACCGTCACCGCAGGTGGAACAGCGATAAAAGCCGGTTCACTGCACCTGAACGGCACCAGGAACGTTAATTTCAATCGTGCCAATGAAGCAACGGCCTCTTGGAACGGCGTCAATGTATGTTCCAACATCACCTGCCACAGTGGCGGCAACGCCACCTGGGGCGACCCGTCGAGCGCCGGGTGCAAGGTGTGCCACGCCAACCTTTCATCCGGTCATGCCAAGCATATCGGCAATCTCGTCGATAGCGGCATCGTTACCTTCTATCAGTACACTGCCAACAAGTCGGTCGGCACATCGTACCGTTTCGGCTGTGCCAACTGCCACCCGACCGATCCCTCAAAACACCGCAACGGCACGATTGACCTAACTCTGGCTGCCAACAAGGTTGGCGCGAGCTACCTGAACAGCCTCAACAACCAGGTAACCACCGATTCCGGCGGTTATACCAAAGGAAGCGGCAGCCTCACCTGCGAGACGGTTTACTGTCATTCCAACGGCAGAGCGCTTGCTCTTGCGCCGGCCGATTACCGCCAGACTCCGAACTGGTATGGCGGCGCGTTTGGTCCGAACCGTTGCGGGTCATGCCATGACAACCCACCGCAGTATGCCGGTCAGTCGCACTACAACCCGCAGACTGCCATCGGCAACGTCGGCAAGGCACCTTACCGGGAAACCGGTCACATGGTCGGCATCCATTTCATGAATACCGGCAAGGGTAACAAGCAGAACGGTTTCCTCGGGTTCTCGTCTGTCGGCAGCATGGCTCATGGCAATGATGGGGTTGCCACGACTATATCCTGTTACATCTGCCATAGCGGCATTGCCAGCAGCACGGCAATCGATACTTACGCCATGGACGGAAGCAGCAGCCTGTTCCGTTGCGCCGGCTGCCATAACTCATCTACCCGTACCCCTCTCCAGACCGGACTGATCGCCAATACCGCTCTGCATGTAAACGGCTCAAAGGATGTCCAGTTTGCACCGATAACATTCAAGACCAAGGCACAGCTTTCCAATGTTGCCAATGCGCTCGGGTGGACCCGGAACGGCAACTACAAGTCATCAGACTCTTACGACAGTTTCGATCTCAGCGTTGCCTCCTGGGACCCGGCAACCAAGACCTGCCTGACTGCATGCCATGTCAATCAGCCCGACATTACCTGGGGCGGACAACTCAAGTGTGTCAGCTGTCATGCACGGCAGTAAGGGGGGATCATGACAACCATCCGGCTTAATAAAGGTGAAATTAATATGACGAGAAGGAATCTTGAGATAAAGAGAAGTTGCGATCTTAAAGGGTTGCTTTCCGCCTTCGGGATAATGGTTGTTGTATTGCTCTCAGCTACAGGTTCCCAGGGTGCCGACCTTTTGCACAACAGCGTCGATACCGGGTCCAACAGCAGTAAGTGGCCCAACGGCTGGGGGGTTACGGGTGGGAAATACGGACAGTTCACCTGCGATACCTGCCATGAGCCGAATAACCGGGAGAACCTGAAGAACATCCGTACCGTGATCCATACCCCGGACGGCGATCTGTGGCCCAACGGACAACAATCAGTCTCAGTAACGTTCACCAATCAGACTGGGATGGGTGGCGACACCAGGGCGCATGCCGACTCGAACCGCATCTGCGAGGTCTGTCATAGCCAGAACAAATTCCATAATGCGAACAGCGCGAACAACAGTGCCGGACTCGGACACCCCAGCCCCAAGGAGGTCTGCACCAGTTGTCACGCCCATAATACCGGTTTCAAGGCGGCCTGTGGCGGCTGTCACGGTAACCCGCCCGTTTCATCGGCTCGAGGCGGCGATACCGGGCTTATCGGTAAACCGAAACCTTCCTTTGCTCTGCAAACCAGTGCCGCTGGGGCACATGCCACTCACGTAACAGGCAGGAGTCTGGTTTGCGATACCTGCCATTATATCGATAACGGTACAGCCCGGATGCCAAGCCAGAGCGGCACTATTGATATCGGGTTCTTCGGTTTCGGCGGCAAGGTGACAAGCGGAACTTACACTCCGTTCACATCGTCGCGAAGGGGATACCCTTTTGCTTCCGGGACTGCATCTACAGTGATTGCCCCTGGGCAGACGGATCCGCTTCAGGCTAACAGATGTGCCAATGTCTATTGCCATGGCGCCGGAGCGCCTGGCAAAGCGCCGCTTACCGGCGGCACCAACCAGACCCCGAGATGGGATGCCTCCGGCCAGAGTGCCTGCGGCTCATGTCATGGAGCGACATCTTCCAATCCGCCGACAATGGGGAGCCACGCTGTTCACGCCGGTTCCGCAACCGGTTATGGCTACGACTGCAACTTCTGCCATCCTGCCACGGATATTTCGCATGTTCAGGGTAACGTGCGCTGGCAGTTCAGCGCCACAGAACCGAGGGTTGCCGGGGCGCAATATCAGGCAGACGGTTCCGGAGTGGCGGCTAATGCCGGGTCTACCGGCAATATGGCCCCCAGTCCAGTCTACGGAACATGCAGCAATGTCTACTGTCATTTCGACAAGACGCCCCAGTGGGGCAGTTCTCTAGCCGGAGACTGTTCGGGATGTCACGGCAATGATGAGTTGTCTGCCACGCCGATGAACAAGAATGCCCACAAGGCTCATGTGAACAACAGGAGTCAGAAGTTCGACCATTTTGATTTCAAGTGTTATGAATGCCACAACAGTACCGTTGATTCGTCCAACCGTTACATAATTAACAAAGGGCTCCATGCCAACAGTTCGAAAGATGTCGCCTGGGGACCGCTTGCCAAGACCAACGGGGGCGGCGCGCAGTCTTACCTGACCAACGGCTGTGCTACCATATACTGCCATTCGGACGGAAATGGTAATTTTAGGCCGCCGCAAAAAAATTGGACGGAAGTGGCAGACGGCACTGAGGGGAGTGTCTCATGCGACTACTGCCACGGCGGGACCATCGCCGATACCACGGTCATGACTGACGAGCGGCATAACAACCATGTCCGGCAGAGCCCGGCTGGCGGAATTCTGCACAATGGGGTGGGGTGCGACAAGTGTCACGACGCAACCGTCGGGCCTGATGGTGCTTCCATCGACTATCATACCGGCACGCATCTTAACGGACAGCGGGACATCACCTTTGCCAAGTTTGCCAACCGCTCCGGTTCATGGGTCGGCGGAACGACGCGCCGCTGCGACAATACCTACTGTCATGGCAGAAACAACCCGACCTGGGGCACAACGACCATCAACCAGTGCGGGACGTGCCATCGTGCGACCAACACCACGTCGAGCGGTTTGTCGAATGCCCACAGAAAGCATTACAACTCCGGCACGGCGCCGGTCTGGAACACCAATGAGGGGTGGACCAATGTCAACAAGTCTGCCACAAACAACGTATTCATGTGCGGCACCTGCCATTCCGAAGATCCGAATACGCATCATGTGAACGGCCCGGCCATGCCGAACGGTGCTGCCGCCGAAGTAGTCATAAATCTGCCGTTCGTAATTCCGCCTGAGCGGCAATATCCCGCCGGAGGGATCTCCGTCGTCACCAGAGGGACTACAGTAGTTTCCGATGGTGCGGGTTATTTCTATTCCCAGGAAACCAGTTGCGCGACCTATTGCCATTCCAATGGCCGGGGTGGTGCGCCGGTAAACATAATGTCCTGGGACTCATCTACCACTACCTGCGGCAATTGCCACAACAAGGCCGGTGATGCCGATCCGACCTGGTCAGGCGCGCACACCAAACACCTGACATCCACGCTTTCGACTGCCGCCACCTGCAATGCCTGCCATGCGGCAACCGCATCGGGCAACAATACCCTGATCTCCGGCAGAAGGGATCGGCATCCCAACGGGTTCATAAATGTCACCGGAGGTAGCCTGGCCGGAGGGACGATGCGTTGGAACGGCACCAGCTGCAGTAGCGTTGTCTGTCATTACGGCGGAACCACTCCCAACTGGGTGGGAGGAAGCATGTCCGGGAGCAGATGCACCGGCTGCCATGGCGGTACTGCAGGCTCGATCAATCCGATGAGCAAGCTTGGGCATAAAGCCCACATAAACAACCAGACAACCAAATTCGGTGCGACTCGGTTCAACTGCAACGAATGTCACAATACGGTAGTGTATGCCAACAACACCTCGATCCTTCCGACCGGCACCGGCCTGCATGTAAACGGTTCCGGAACGGTTTCCTGGGGGCCGCTCTCCAATGGCGGGGTAACATACAGTTCCGGTAACTGCACCAACATCTACTGTCACTCCAGCGGCCAGGCCACTCCCGCCTACAGGAATCCGACCGCCTGGACTTCGATCGTTAACGGTGCGGAAGGCACGGTTGCCTGCGATTATTGCCATAACGGCACCGGCTTGAACGGCGAGTCCAGGATCTCAACCGGCAGACACACGAAGCATCTGGCCAATAGCGGCGACTCTGGGATCAACCACAAGGTGCTCACCTGCGACACCTGCCACAAATTGACTACCGACTCAAGTTACAACCTGATCCCCGGTGGTATGCACCTGAATAGAGCCAGGGATGTCCGGATGGCCAAATTCGCCAACCGGAGCGGTGTTTACAGTGGCTCGCAGTGCAGCGTCACCTATTGCCACGGCCGGAACAACCCGAACTGGACGGCTACCACGGTAAACTGCGGTTCCTGTCACCAGTCCAACAATAGCGCCACCTTCGGGCTTTCATCGACCCACCGCAAGCATTACGGCAGCGGTACCAGCGTGAGCAACACCAACGGCTGGACCAATACCAACTCTTCGACCCAGACCGCCCACGTTTTCTATTGCGGTACCTGCCACAATGTGGCGCCGCTTACCGACCATGTGAACGGGCCGGTCAGTGTCAACGGTGCTGCTGCCCAGATCGTCTTCAATATTCCGGTTGTGCCTGCGGGCGCCGCCAGGCCCAACACTGTGCAGTACGGAACCGGACAACGCCAGGACGGTGCCGGTTACCTCTTCTCTTCCGGAACTACCTGTGATGTCTATTGTCATTCCGATGGCCGCGGTGGAGCAGGGAAGACCGCATTCCTCTGGACCTCGACCAAGTTCCGGTGCGGCGAGTGTCATAACTCCGCATTTGATGACTACACTGCGCCTACCTGGTCAAAGCCGCATACCAGGCATATCAGGGGCTACTATGAGGCGGGGAATGCCAATGTCAGCTGCTATTCGTGCCATGCCGCAACGGTAATGAGCAATAACACCTCCATATCCGATAAACGCAGGCATATAAACGGCTACCGGAATATCTCATCAACCGCCGCATTCGCCAAGTTCACCTGGAACGGTACAAACTGTTCCAATGGCTACTGCCACAGCGACGGCAAGGCAACCAGTCCGGCATTCGTGGCTCAGTCCTGGACCTCTGTCCCGGCCAATTGCACCGGGTGCCATGGTAACGCCTCCGCAAACGGCGGGAACAATTCGGCCCTTTCCGGAAAGCATGCCAAGCATGTGGAGATTACGACCTACGGATTCCGTTGCGCATCGTGCCACGCCAAGACGGTTGATGCCGGCAATGACCTGGCTCTCAAGCAGTACACCGGGGCAAAATACCATGTCAACAAGATCAGAAACGTTGTCATGGATGCCCGGTATGGCGGCACCTGGACATCTCCGAGCTGTACCAATGTCTACTGCCATTCAAACGGACAAGCGACACCTACATACAGCAACCCCAACTGGACTTCACTTACAACCACCTGTACGTCTTGTCATGGTAACGCAACCAGCAATACCCTTTCCGCTAGACACCAGAACCACCTAAACCCTGCGGTCAATACGAGTCTGGGGCTGGGTAACGGCCTGTTATGCGCCGATTGCCATGCCAAGACCGTCGCAACCAACAGTTCCATAAGCAACTATGCGAACCATGCCAACAGATTTGCCGAGTTTTTCCAGTTCGCACGGCGGCGGCAGCGTCAAGTACAATCCGTCAACTAAACTTTGCACCAATATCTATTGCCACAGTAATGGTAATCCGGCGGCAATCGTCTATCAAAACCCGGTCGCCTGGAACGTTTCCGCTACCTATGGCTGCTCCAGTTGCCACGGTACCAGCGGCAGCTTCGCCGGTGCTCCGGATTATCCGAACGGCGGCCCTGTGCCGAGTCCGACTGCAAACAGCCACCCGGGCCATGTCGGGGTAACATCCGACACCACAATCTGCTCTGCATGCCATGCCAAGACCGTTAGCAGAAGTGTTTCCGGCGTCCTGAAAGATTACACCGCCGTAAGATACCACCTGAACGGATCTCCCAATGTCTACCTAGACCCGCTAAAGGCCGGCGCTGCGGCCAGCTTTAACCCGGGTAATGCCCAATGCAGCAATGTGATCTGCCACGGTGGCAACAATACGTTGTCCTGGGGGGCTGACAGCGGCAAGCCAAAATGCCAGAAATGTCACGGCTATCGCACCCCCGGCTGGAATGCCCTCAACGGTGCAACTGCAAACAGCGATGCTAAGGTCGGAGCGCACTTCAACCATATCTCGTCGACTTCCTATAAGTATTCCCGGTCGATGAGCTGCGCCGAATGTCATGCCGCTTCAATTGCCCTCCCAACTGACAACGTGAATGCTACCGGTCATTACGATACCGCTCCTCCGGCCGAGATTTCTTTCAACGCGCTGGCCAAGACTGACGGTCTCAATCCTTCATACATGTCCGGGATCTGCAGTAATACCTATTGCCATGGCGCCAGCCTTCCGGCAAGCAACCCATCGAGAGCAAACCCTGCTTGGAGTTCTCTATTACTTACCGGTTCGGCAACTCTTGGTGATGGTGTTGCAGGCGGCAATAACCCGGGATCTGGCGATTGCGCCCAGTGCCATGGGTATCCGCCTCAGAACGATCATACGGCAACGAATTGCAATGGGTGCCACAAGCATTTGAACCCTGACAATATGACCTTCAACGATCCTTCGCTACACATCAACGGTGTTGTCGACGGCGGCAGCTGCCTCGGTTGCCACGCCTCGGTCAAGGCAGCGACCGGCACCTCGGCACCAAACATGCGTGCCGCCATTGCCGGCCAGTTCAATGCCCAGTCGCATCATATCCAGAAGGGCGACGGTTCCGCAGTCACCAATGCCGACTGCTACTTCTGCCATATGGAGGCCGATGCCTCCGGCAATACCACTTCCTACCACCAGAAGACCACCAAGGCTGCCGTAGACCTGGTAATCTGGAGCGGCGGGGCGAGAAGCGCGAACTTCATCCGTTACACCGCCAACGGTTCGCGTAACCAAGTCAACAAGATTAACAGCCACTGCCTCGGCTGCCACAGCACCACCAGCCCGCCGGCCGATCCGTTCGGCGACGGCAAATCGCCGAGCAGGTACGCCTGGGACTCCAGAAGCATCGAAGAGAAGTACAGCAACAGCACCACCACCACATGGAGCCAGTACTCCACAGCCAATACCAACCGGAAGAAGCATCTCAAGAAGGCTTACTCTGCCCATGGCAACGCGGCCAACAACCAGATGGGCTGGTCTTCGACCACCGGTTACGAGGTTGATGTGGCCAACTTCACCGGCAACGTCAATGTCAACTGCTACGACTGCCACAATTCCCACGGTTCCGCGGCAGCAGGGGTGACCAGCTCCTACTCCAGCGCCACCGGCAAATACAAAGGTGCGATCCTCAAGCACATCTCCTCGGCCGGTACCGGCGGTTACACCAACAAGTACAAGCCGACAGCGCATACAGCTTCTACAGGTGAGTACAACAGTTATAACGCCGGTGCTGCAGTCTGCTTCGATTGTCACAACACCAGACTTCAGAATAGTGCGCTTGCACTTGGCGGCTACTCACCATGGGGTTACAACGACATCTTCGGCTCCTCACAGGCCCTGAACGGTTACTGGGATACCCCATACTTCGGTGCTTACTCGACAAACTCAGTAAAGAGGTATCCATACAAAGGGATGGTTTCTACCCGGTACGGCAAGTCAATGGCCAAACCGGCCGGCGGTCACTTCGGCGTCAGCGCCACCATGGGGACAACAGTAAGCGGCTCCATCAACGGCCTCTGCACCCCGTGCCACGATCCGCACGGCGTCTCGCAGAACACCACCAAGGTCGCTAACCCGGTCTACGGCGTACCGCTGCTCAAAGGCACCTGGCTCACCTCGCCGTATGCTGAGGACGTAGCGCCCGCCAACACCAACCGGAGCCGCGGCGGTGGATCACGTGAGAACACCCTGCCCGGCGTCGGCGGCGGCAGCGACCCGCTATACAACATCGACCAGAACACCTTCCAGGCCGACCGGACCCATCTGCCGGCGACAGTACCAAGCCGGACCTTCGGCCTGTTCGGAACCTCCGCGGTCACCCTGCAGACCCAGACGTCAGCAACCTCCGGCGGACTCTGCCTGACCTGTCACAACCAGAGCGCGATTGCGCCGAACGCCGGCGGTACGGCTCCGACCTGGAAGACCACTTCCAGGATCCACAACACCGTAACCGGCTGGGGCTCCACCAGCACCGGCAATGCCGGCAACGTGGTCCATTCGTACACCTGCTCCAAGTGCCATGCGCCGCATGTATCACAACTGCCGCGTCTCATGGTCACCAACTGCCTTGACGTCAAGCACCGTGGCCGGGTAGCGAGCGGCGGCACAGTTGCCGCCACTGCCGGGAACAATCCGACCACCAACAACGGCAATATGATGGCCGCCACTGCGATCACTACCGGCAAGGGTGCCGGCCGGTTCCCGGCGGGTGGCGCTCGCTGGACAGGCACTCCGAGCACCTCAAAGTATCCGGGACCGTGGGCCTTCGGTGCCACGACCACAACCGGTACCACCCCGGATGCCGCCTACACCACCAACTGCCACAATAGTGCGACTGCCGGTGGCTCGGCCTGGGTGCCGTCGAACCAGATCTGGAACACCAGGACCAACTGGTAATTTTGCATAGTCGGAAATTTCGGGAGTGAGCTAAGGGACATTTTGCATTACAGCAAAATGTCCCTTAGCTATTTTATTGAGCAGGCTTAGGCAGCTAATACATATATTCAACTGCTATGAACTTCTGATATAGTTGCTTCATGTCTTGGCATCGATCTTATCTTTATCTGGCGGTAATCCTCATAGTAATGGCCATTGCTGGTACGAGCAGGACGGCCACCGCGTCTGATCCATTGCTCTTGAACGATTATGCCCTTCAGTTAGTGCAAAAGGGTGAGATCGAAAAGGCCCTGGAAAACCTTCAACAAGCCTCAAGTCTGTTTCCCTATGACCTTGTCCTGAAAAAAAACCTTGCCGAAGTTTATACTCTCCTTGGTAACCGCTTGATATCAGAAGGTAAATACCAGGAAGCCGCAAGGGTATTTGACAATGCCGCTGAACTCTTCCCTGATAACCAAAGGTATAGAGTCCTTTCTGCAATTGGGCTCTATTCGGCAAAGCAGTATGACGCTGCCATTGTCGAGCTTGAAAGTGCCAGGGGAATGGGAGGCGACTCAGTTGATCTCTTGTTAATTCTCGGGCGAGCTCATTATGATAATGGGAATCTGCGCTCAGCGATTGAGGTCTGGGAGAAAGCCCTTGAAATCCAGCCTGGTCATAAGGAAATCTTAAGCCTGACCGATAAGGCTCGCAGAGAACTTGCGGTTGAAGAGAAGATGGACAAAGGGTTCAGTTCCAGGTTTGTCGTTTCCTTCGATGCCGGGGGGAGTTCAAAACTGGCGGACAGCATCCTTGATGTCCTGGAATCAGCCTATAATCGTGTCGGGTCAGATTTGAATCATTTCCCGAATATGAAAATCCCGGTACTGATTTATACCAAATCCGATTACCGGACTTTGACCAAGAGCCCGGATTGGTCAGGAGGTCTTTATGACGGGAAGATTAGATTGCCTGTAGGCGGGGCTTCGGATATGAATAGCATTCTAAGTTCGTTGCTGTTTCACGAATACACCCATGTAGTTGTTCAGGATCTTACTTCTGGAAACTGTCCGATGTGGCTGAATGAAGGGCTTGCTGAACTAGAAGGGAGGCGCGATTTTAGTCATCCCCTGAAAGAGCTTGAAATCGCGGTGAAGCAGAAGTCGATTTTGCCATTGTCGACCATGGAGCGTTCATTTGCTGCTCTGAATCCAAAGGAGGCAGCACTTGCTTATCAACAGAGTTACTCTTTCGTAAAATACATTATTTCGACATTCGGTTGGCATAAAATAAAGGATATCCTGCTTAACCTGGGTGCTGGTAAAGGGATTACCGATGCGGTTTCGTCAGCTTTATCAGATTTAACCCTTGATTATCAGGCGGTTTATCAGGAGTGGCTCGCCTCTTTGGACAAGCAGTACGGTAAATAATCTTATGCATCAATCAATACAATAATTATGGCTTGACAATAATTATTAGTCACGCTATAAAAGACAAAATCGGTCTTAAAGGGCTTTTATGATGGAGCTGACCCGAAAGGGTGAATATGCAATCCGTGGTATAATTTATCTGGCTAGGTTAAAGCCCGGTTCTGTGGCTCTTATTAGCGAGATTGCAGAGTCAACCGGTGTTCCTCAGACATTTCTAGCAAAAATTCTGCAAAGTTTCGCCAAGATCGGCCTTGTAAACTCATTCAGAGGCACAGGGGGGGGCTTTGTTCTGGGGCGCCCACCCGCAAAAATAACCTTGCTTGAAGTTGTTGAGGCGGTAGAAGGCCCAATAATGCCGAATAGATGCATGATGGATGAGTCTGGATGCGAATTCAGCCGAACCTGTCTGGTCCATCCGGTATGGCGAGAAGTGCAAAGCAAAGTTGTGCAAATCCTAGGCAGTGTTACAATTGAAGAGCTTTCTAAAGGCGAATGATTTTTTTTGCCCGCTTAAAGGACCAAAAAGGCCTTTTAATGAGTATTAGGTTTTTTTGCTTAATTTATACAAATTAAACCGGAGGTGACGGATGAAAACGTAATACGATGTGTACTTCCCTTCATGTAGAACTAAATCTTTTCCTGAAAGGAGTATCACCTCATGAATGTCCTCACTCTCAGTCAGCTGCAGTTTGCGGCAACAGGCATGTTTCATTGGATATTCGTTCCACTTACACTAGGATTGTCAATAATGACAGCCTGGATGGAGACAAAATACGTTACTACCGGAGATGAGACCTGGTTGCGCATGACCAAATTCTGGGGCAAATTGTTTTTGATCAACTTTGCTTTGGGGGTTGTTACCGGAATCACGATGGAGTTTCAATTCGGTATGAACTGGTCAGAGTATTCCCGGTATGTCGGAGATATCTTTGGCGCGCCATTGGCTATTGAGGCCACTCTTGCATTTTTCCTGGAATCAGTATTTATCGGAGTCTGGATCTTTGGCTGGAACAAGATATCCAAAAAGGCGCATTTGGCTTCGATTTGGTTGGCCTCGGTCGCCACAAACGTATCCGCACTGATTATCCTGCTGGCCAATGCCTGGATGCAAAAACCGGTTGGTTATGTAATTCGTAATAACAGGGCCGAAATGAATGATTTTCTGGCTGTTCTTACCAACGACTATGGCTGGATCAAATTCGTCCACACACTGCTTTCAGGTTATGCATTAGCTGGTTTCGTGATCATGGGTGTTTCCGCCTGGCATCTGTTAAGGAAAAACGAAAACGATTTCTTTGTCCGATCTTTCAAGATGGCTGCGGTGTGGGCTTTTGTGGCCACCATCGGTATAGCTGTCACAGGAGATATGCATGCTGTTGAAATAGCCGAACACCAACCTACCAAGTTTGCTGCCATGGAGTCACAATGGGAGACCAAGCGTGGCGTCGGCATGAGCCTGTTGCTGATTCCTGATGTGGCGCGTGAGTGCAACACTGTAGACCTATTCTGCATACCAAACATGTTGAGTATCCTGGCCTTCCATGATGCGACCGGCGAAATCAAAGGGCTCAAGGAATTCCCTAAGGAACTCCGCCCGCCGGTCACGCCGACATTCCTCAGCTTCAGGTTGATGACCGGGCTTGGGGTGTTCATGATTCTCTCCAGTCTGGCTGGGATTATCCTGTCGCGTCGTCAGAAATTCATCGAGTATCGCGCATTCCTTACCCTTATGGTATGTGCTATCCCTGTCCCCTATCTGGCCGAACAGCTGGGATGGCTTGTGGCCGAATTGGGGCGGCAGCCGTGGATTGTTTACGGAGTGCTGAAAACCGCTGACGCCGTTTCCAAATCAATTACATCTACTCAGGTAATCCTGTCTCTTATCGGTTTCACGGTGCTGTACGGAATGTTGGGCGCTATCGATATCTTCCTGCTGGTCAAATACGCCAAAAAGGGACCGGATAAAGATGTCTCCAGTATCATAAACGTTCAGGGGAGGGCATAACTCATGGATATCTCCGTATTCCAAATTATCTGGTTCGTGCTGTGGGGAGTTTTGTGGGCGGTATATTTCATGCTGGACGGTTTTGTATTGGGAACCGGTTTTCTTGCCGGGGTTCTCGCAAAAAACGACACTGAAAAACGCGTATTGATAAATACCCTCGGCCCGGTATGGGACGGAAACGAAGTCTGGCTGATTACAGCTGGTGGCGCCACTTTTGCGGCTTTCCCTACAACTTATGCATTGATGTTCAGCAATCTCTATTCTGCCCTTATTCTTCTGCTCTTTGCCTTGATCGTACGAGGCGTCTCTTTTGAATTCAGGGGTAAAGTGGATAGCAGTGCCTGGAAACAAACCTGGGATAAAGCCATGATAGTTTCCAGCTTTCTTCCAGCCCTTTTGTTTGGCGTTGCCTTCGGGAATATCTTCAAAGGCATTCCGATGAGGAATGACTTTGCTGCTCTCAGTTTCAATTATGACGGCTCGCTGATCGGTCTGCTTAATCCATACGGTCTTGTGACCGGTATCTTGTTCGTACTGCTGTTTGCAGTTCACGGTGCGCTCTATGCAGCGATTAAAACTACCGGCGATCTGAGCCAACGGGCCGGTGCCCTTGCCGGTAAGCTCTGGTTCCCTCTGCTGGTAGTTGCCGTGGCATTCCTCGGTTATACCTATCCGGCAACGAAACTGTATGATAATTTTCTCAAAGCGCCGATCCTGTTGCTTATTCCGCTGATCGCGGTTGTGTCGCTGTTGCTGGTAAAGCTCTTTGCCATCAAGGGCGCCTTGCACAAGGCATTTCTCTTCTCATGCCTCACCATAGTATTTGTAGTTTTTACCGGTGTAACCGGGTTGTTCCCCAACCTGATTCCATCAAGTCTTGATCCGGCGTCAAACCTGACGATCTTCAACTCATCGTCCAGTCTGCTGACCCTTCAGATCATGACTATTGTGGCGTTAATAATGGTGCCTACGGTAATATGCTATAAAATATGGGTTTACAGGGTGTTTAGGGCTCCGGTTAGGACAGAGGACGTCTTAGGTGATCCACAGGCTTATTGATAATACATTCAGAAAAAATCCAAGGGCCGCGACGATATCGCGGCCCTTTTCATTTGGAATGCTGCCTGTCTTAGGTGCGAACCTAGGAGATAAGGTCCAGGATACTTTTGGTCATCTCTTTATCGGCTTTCAGCACCTGCAGATTTGCCTTGAAACCGTTGACTGTCGACAGCATTTCGACTGCTTCTTTTGAGATGTCCACCTGGTCGTCGGTCTTGACGACCGCTACATCCACACCTCCGTTTTCTTTTGTCGTCGTATCGACGCGGGCTGCCTTGAAACCGTCGGTGGTTGCGTTGGCGATATTGTCAGCAGTGACTGCCAGTTTTGCAGTTGCTGCCTCGATGCCACTTTGCGCTATGCTGTTAATGTAATTCATGGGAAACCTTTCTCCACTCCCTAGGCATAAAATGACACGTTGAAGCGTGGGTCAGGCGTTTGTTGAACGGTCAGGCTTTCAAGCATATTCACAAGCTGCTTCTGAGATTCTGCTGCCTGCTTTATCATCATCAGGCTCAATCCCTCGCGGTTATTTCTTTGGGACATCTGCAAGACGATACCGGCAAGATCGGACAGTTCCATAACTCCCTCCTATGTGTCTATATTATCGGCAATTTTTGTGAAAAATTAAGAAATATCTTGTGTCAAGGCTTGAACAGCGGGTTAGTGGTTGAAATTCGTCGTGCAGGAAGATACATTATGCCAGTTCAGATCGAGTTTATTGACAGGAGACAGGCAACGTATGGCAATAACCGGTATTAAAGGATTCAATGACATCCTCCCCGGAGAGGTCGAGAAGTGGCAGTATATTGAAGCAACTGCACGCAAGGTTTTCGGCCTTTACGGATTCAGCGAGATACGTATACCGATACTGGAAAAGACCGAGCTGTTTGCTCGATCCATAGGGGATGCGACAGATATAGTCGAGAAGGAGATGTATTCTTTTGTCGATAAAGGCGAAAACAGGGTAACGCTCAGACCGGAAGGGACCGCCAGTGTTATGCGCGCCTTCATTGAGCACAAGCTCTATGCGTTGGATTCCGTTTCCAAGCTCTATTACATGGGACCGATGTTTCGATACGAGCGACCGCAGAAGGGGCGTTACCGCCAGTTTCATCAGATCGGCGCCGAGGTTACCGGTGTCAATGATCCAATGATAGACGCCCAGGTTCTCAACATGCTTTGTCAGTTTTTTTGCTGAGCTTGGTTTGACCGAGCCCCATCTTGAGATCAACTCGCTCGGATGCCCGGAATGCCGGCCCGCTTACCGTCAGGCCCTCAAGGAGTTTCTTCGTTCAAGGCTCGATCTCCTGTGCGATGACTGCAAAAGGAGATTTGAAACCAATCCCCTGCGGGCCCTCGATTGCAAGGCTGCTGGTTGCAAAGAAGCGACTCAGGGCGCGCCGTCCGTACTCGACAATCTGTGTTCTGGTTGTGAGGAGCATTTTTCGGCGACAAGACGTTACCTGGACATCTCCGGAACCGGATACTCAGTAAATTCAAGGATGGTCCGCGGTCTTGATTACTACACCCGTACCACTTTTGAGCTGGTTACGGGTCTGCTCGGCTCTCAGAGTGCGGTTGCTGCCGGTGGCAGGTATGACGGGCTGATATCGGAACTGGGCGGACCTGCAATCCCGGGAATCGGATTTGCCATGGGAGTTGAGAGAGTGGCCCTGCTTCTTGCTGAAAGGGATTTTGCCGGCCGGCCGGATCTGTTCATAGCCGCCTTGGGGGATGACGCGCGCCAGTGTGCATTCAAGCTGATGGGAGAGTTGCAGTCCAAAGGCGTCAGCGTGGAGATAGATTACGACGGGAAAAGCCTTAAAAGCCAATTAAGAAGATCTGATAAGTTCAATAGCCGCTTTACGCTGGTAATCGGAGGCGACGAGATTGCCAAGGGAACCGCACAGCTAAAGGATATGGATGCCGGTACGCAGAGAGATGTCAGTCTGGTGGCTGATGCCATTGCCATTGTATTAGGGAGCTAGCAGTCTCAGCAACTAAACTGCGATCAAAGGTTACCCGCAGATATTGATAATCGAGGTCTCTATCCCGTCCAGCAGGAATTTCAGTTCTTCCAGCGATATGACCAGTGGCGGGAAAACAACAATCACATTCCCCAGGGGGCGCAGAAACAGGCCGTGATTCTTCGCCTCCTGGCAGATTTGCATACCAACTCGTTCTTCCCAGTTGTATGGTTCACGGGTCGTTTTGTCCCGGACCATCTCTATTCCCGCTATCATTCCGCACTGGCGAACATTGCCGACATGCTGCAATTTCGACAGACTGTTCAATCGTTCCGATAAATATTCAATTTTCGGTTCCAGTGCCTCAATAAGCCGGTTTTCTTCAAAGAGGTCGAGGCTGGCAAGGGCGGCCGCACAGCAGACCGGGTTTCCGGTAAAGGTATGACCGTGGAAAAAGGTTTTCATCTCCCGGTATTCACCGAGAAATGCGTTGTATATCTCCTTCGTTGTCATGGTGGCGGCCAGCGGAAGATATCCGCCTGTTATACCCTTGGAAAGGGCCATGATATCTGGCGTTACCCCTTCCTGCTGGCAGGCGAACATGCTGCCGGTCCGGCCGAACCCCACTGCCACTTCGTCGGCTATCATTAGAAGTTCGAATCTGTCGCATAGCTCCCTGATGCGTTTCAGAAATCCGGGAGGTTGCACGATCATCCCGCCCGCCCCCTGTACCAGCGGTTCTATGACTAGTCCGGCCAGCTCGTTGGCATTGGCAGTAATGAGCCTTTCTAATTCGTTGAGGCATTCACGGTTGCAATCCGCGTGGTTTTTTTCAAGGCAGAGCTCGCAATGGTAACAATAAGGGGATGGCGCATGGACAGCCTTGAACAGGAGCGGATTGAAGACGGCATGGAAGATGTCTATCCCGCCCACGCTTACTGCGCCGATGGTATCGCCATGGTAGGCATTGCGAAATGAAATGAAGCGGGTTTTTTCCGGTCTTCCCTTGTGCTGCCAGTATTGAAACGCCATTTTCAGGCCGATTTCCACAGCCGTTGATCCGTTGTCGGAATAAAACACCTTGGTTAGCCCCGGCGGCGCTATATCGACAAGCCTTTTTGCCAGGATGGCGGCCTTGTCGTTTGCAAGACCAAGCAGGGTGGCATGCTCAATCCGGTCCAACTGGTCCTTGACCGCCTGGTTAATTTCCGGCACGGCATGGCCGTGGACGTTCGTCCAGATTGAACCGACTCCGTCAAGGTAACGGTTGCCGAGACTGTCGATCAGCCAGCAACCCTCGCCACGAACTATGACAATCGGATCGGATTCTTCCCATTCCCTCATCTGAGTGAACGGATGCCAGATATGTTTTCGGTCGTATTCCCGGAGTGTTCTTGTGTCGTTGATGTCAGACAATGCCGAGCTCCTTGAGAAGAAACGGGGTTAGTGGGTGGTCTGTTATCGCATCGGTCAGTTGTTCCACAACCAGATGGAGATCCGTCTCTTCAATCTTTGGAAATACACCGAGTATCGGGGCGCTTGCCAGAGAGCCCAGCAGGTGAGGTGCGGACAATTCGGCGTCATTCGGCTCGGCAGGGAAACTGTTGATTACAATGCCCGAGACCTGGATATCCATCTGCCTTGCGCTAAAGGTTGTCAAAAGGGTGTGATTTATCGTGCCCAGATTCGGCCGGGAAACCACCAGGGCTGGAAGGTCAAGGTATGTAATGAGATCGGCAATGAGAAATCCACCTGCAAGCGGCACCATCAAGCCTCCGGCACCTTCAACTATGATAAATTCGTGCCGGGATGCCAGACTGTTGAACGCATCTTTTATGACGGAAAAATCGATCCGGACCCCGTCTTGAGAGGCAGCCTCGGACGGTGCAACTGGATTGCGGAGCAGGTATGGTGCGATTTCCCAGGTTACATCAGGTATTCCGGCACTCCAGGCAAGCAGCTCGGCATCGTCAGAGACAAGTTTGCCGTTACAGTCTCTGCAGCCGCTGGTTACCGGTTTCATCACACCTACGTCAATGCCTCGTCGCTTCAATAATCGCGCTATAGCGGCAGCGGCAACAGTCTTGCCGACACCGGTGTCGGTACCGGTTATGAAAACCCCTTTAGCCACAGGTGGTAACCTCCAGTTGAAGGTCTTTCAGCATCTGCCAGTCCTGTTCCGGCTGGCGTCCGGCAGTGGTCAGGTAGTTTCCGATCATGGTGCCGCTTGCTCCGGCCAGGAATATCCAGGATTGCAGGTCGCGGAGGTTATGTTCGCGTCCCCCGCATACCGGTATCTGTCGGTCGGGTAGTATCAGGCGGAAGAGGGCAATTGCCTGCAGACATTCCATAGGTGTTATATTTGATGCCCCTTCCAGACTGGTGCCGGGAATCGGGTTCAAGAAGTTGAGCGGCACGGAATCGACGGCAAGGTCACGCAGGGTAAACGCCAGCTCAATTCTTTGCGCCACGTTTTCTCCAAGCCCCAGTATCCCTCCGCAACAGACCTTCAATCCCGCTTCCTTGGCAACCTTTACGGTGGCAATATCTTCATCGTAGCTGTGGGTGGTGCATACGTTGGGGAAAAAGCTGCGTGCGGTTTCAAGATTATGATGGTAGGTCCCGGCGCCTGCATCCTTGAGTGTTTTGGCGGTTTCAAGGTCGATGATGCCGAGAGAGCATGCAGGCGTGATTCCGGTTTCTGTGCGGATCCGTCTGATGGCCCGAATGATCCGGTCCAGTTCTTTCCCTTTGCTGATTCCGGAGCCGCTGGTCACAATACCAAAGCATTGCGACCCTTCGTCTGCCGCGCGTTTTGCCGCTGCAACTATGGCTTCTTCGTCAACGAGGGGGAATACCGGCGCATCTGTTTTATGGTGCGCTGACTGGGCACAAAACGAGCAGTTTTCAGGACAGCGTCCGGATTTGGCATTGATGATCGAGCAGAGATGGATCGAGTCGCCGAGATAATGGATTCTCACCCGTGAGGCGGCTACAAACAGTTCATAAAGATCTGAGCCTTTAAGGCCAGCGAGAGCAAGCGCCTCTTCATTGGTAATGCCGCTGCCGTTGATGATACGTTTGGATAATTCGTGTATGTTGTTGTTCATGTTGAGGTAACTATCATGTTGTGCAAATGCTTGTCAACCTGAATTGCTTCTGTGGTTGACAAATGACATTAATCAATTTCATTGAACCTAAACCAAAAGAATCTCCTAAAAAATGCTTGCTATTTTGGTATATGGATGCTAAATATTACGCACAATTCATGTTCACTACTAAAAAGTGAGCTCTTACGGCTCACTTTTTTTTGGTAAATTTTATATGTCACAGGATTCAGTTTTAGTAAAAGTTACAAGCCTTGCCGAGAGTTTGGCTGCTTCCCTTGGTTTGGAATTGGTGGATGTTGAGTATCAGCGCGCCGGCAGGACCATGGTCTTGAGGCTTTTTATCGACAAGGACGGCGGGGTGACTCTTGATGACTGTGCTGATTTCAGTCACGAATTCTCCCAGCTTCTGGACGTGGAAGACTTTATCCGCGAGCATTACACCCTGGAAGTTTCTTCGCCTGGGCTTGATAGGCCTATAAAGCGCGAACAGGACTATGTCCGCTATTCTGGCAGGCTGGTAAAGCTTAGAACCTTTGAGCTGCTACCGGATTCTGCAGGGAACAAGCGCAAGACTTTTTTGGGTACCTTGATCGGGATTGAGAATGGTATCGTTCGGATTCAGCTCAAAGAAGGACAGCTGGCTGATATTCCATTAAATATAATTGCTAAGGCAAATCTGGAATTCGAGTTCTAACTAGTAATTTATCCGGCGCATCTTTGACTATTGCCAAGGAGAAACTTCAGTGGAAACAAATTTTAATCTAAAACACACCATCGATCAGATCGTCAAGGAAAAGGCGATTGACAGGCAGGTGATCCTTGAGGCATTGGAACAGGCCGTTCTTACTGCCGCTAACAAGAAGTATCGCAATACGCGTGATCTTGAGGCCCACTACAATCCTGATCTTGGCGAGGTGGAACTGTTCGAGTTCGTCACGGTCGTTGAAGAGGTGCAGGACTCCTATAAGGAGATCACTCTGGATGAGGCCCGAGAAGAAGACCCTGAGGTCGAGATAGGCGATTCGATCGGGATGAAACTTCCGTCAAGCGAGTTTTCCCGTATAGCCGCCCAGACCGCAAAACAGGTGATAATTCAGAAGGTTCGTGAGGCAGAACGAGAGACGATATTCAACGAATTCAAGGATCGGGTTGGCGAAGTTGTCAACGGACTGGTGCGCCGGTACGAGAAGGGAGACCTTATTATTGACCTGGGTCGGGCCGAGGCGATACTGTCGAATAAGGAATTGGCGCCTCGTGAGGTTTACCGGCAGGGCGATCGCGTCAAGGCGTTGATAACTGATATCCGGATGACAACCAAAGGCCCGCAGATAATTCTTTCGAGGACTCACCCCGGCATGCTGGTTAAGCTGTTCGAGGCTGAAGTTCCCGAGATTGCCGAAGGGATCGTTGAGATCATGGGGGTTGTCCGGGAGCCTGGCAGCAGGGCAAAGATCGCGGTCTACTCTCACGATTCCGATGTTGATCCTGTTGGCGCCTGCGTTGGCATGAGGGGAAGCAGGGTTCAGAATGTGGTTTCCGAACTTAGAGGGGAAAAGATCGACATAATCCCCTGGTCCGAAGATATTGCCCGATTTGCGTGCAATGCGCTTTCGCCGGCTCAAGTTACGAAAGTTTTCATCGATGAAGAGAACCGTGCCATGGAGATTGTCGTTGCCGATGATCAGCTGTCTCTGGCCATTGGAAAGCGGGGACAGAACGTTCGTCTGGCTGCCAAACTGACCGGATGGCGGATCGACATGAAGAGCGAAACGCGTCAGGCAGAAGGTGAACTGCTCGAGTTTGCCTCATATGACGGGACGTTGATCGAAAGTGTGAATTCGGATTCCGAGGCATCGTCAGATGAAGTCGCGGCACCTTCCGAAGTTGAGGTTCAATAGAGGAAATGGCCAAAAACAGCCCGGAGCGCAGTTGCCTTGGATGTCGCGATGTAAAGGCTAAACAGGATCTGCTTCGCTTTGTAATGGCCCCTGATGGTTGTCTGGTTCTGGATATTCTTTCAAAATTGCCTGGGCGGGGTGCATATACCTGCTTGAAGCGGAGTTGTCTCGAAGCAGCTCTGAAAAGAAATCAGTTTTCACGAGTATTCAAGACTCCGGTCATTGTATCAGACAGGCATGTTTTTGCTGAGAATGTTGTTGAAAGGCTTAAAGACAGGGTTGCCTCTTATATAGCTCTTGCCAACAAGGCCGGTAAGGTGATATCCGGCAGTGACATGGTTGTTGAAGCAGTAAAGAGAAAGAATGTCGGGCTGGTAATAATTGCCGATGACGTATCAAATGAAATCGGGCATAAAATCGAACATATTGCTGTAAGAGAATCGATACCGTGTTACCGCGCATTGAGCCGGGACATGTTCGGAGCTTTGCTTGGAAAAGGGCTTCGTAGCGCAGTTGCTGTGCAGAACGGTGATTTTGTGGCGGTTGTGATAAAAGAGATTGATCGCTTCAGGAATTTCTCTGAGGAAGGGGCGCATGAATGAGCAAAGTCCGCGTATATGAATTGGCCCAGAAAATGGGCATCGACAATAAGGAGCTTATGACAAGGCTTAAAGCTGCCGGGGTCGAGGTTAAGAACCATATGGCCATGATTGATGAGGCGGATGCAAAGAGGTTGGAATCCCCTGCGCCCAAGGGTTCAATGCCAGCCCGCGAAGTATCCAAGGAAGAAGTAAGGGTCACTAGTACGGTCATCCGCAGAAGAGCGAAGATTGTTGAGCAGGCTGAAGAGCCGCCAACGCCTGCTCCTGAACCTGTTTCGGAACCTGTAAAGGCAGAGATCGTCAAACCGGCACCGGTTGCAGAAGAGCCTCAACAGGAGGCCCCGATAACCGTTGAGCCTGTTAAGACTGAAGAGCCGGTAGAGACCATTCAGCCTGAGCCGCCTAAGCCTCCGAAGGTTGAGCCGGTGCTAGTAAAGGAACCTCCCCCGGTCCAGAAAGCTACGGCAAACCGTGCCGTTATCCTCGGTAGGGTGGAGATCCCCGGAGTCCGTACCAAGGAGGCGCCGACCGACCGGCGCGACTCTCAACGACCTTCCGCAAGGCCGCAGGATAGAACTTCTCAACAACGTCCTGCCGAGCGCCCGGTATCTCAACGTGAAAAGCCGGCAACCGACGCTGCTCAGCCAACCACTGCAGTTGCCGACGACCGCAAGGCCAAGAAACGTATCGAAGTCGATATGGCAACTCCTCCAGCCGGAGATCGCGGCAAACCGGGTTCGCCCAAGAAGGGCGTGGACCGTAAAAAAGAGGTATTACGCAAGGCCGACCTTGCTGAAAAGCGCGAACGGATTTTCGAGCCCGGGCCCAAGTCCGGCAAGGGTAAGAAAAAGAACAAGGAACAACGGGCACCTGAAGGTCGCAAGACTGAAATTACAACGCCCAAGGCGATTAAGAGGATCATCCGGATTTCCGAATCGATCACCGTTGGCGAGCTTGCCAAGAGGATGGGAGTTAAGGCTACCGATCTCATCAGGGTTCTGATGAAGCAAGGAATGATGGTAACTATCAATCATCCTCTTGATGTCGATACTGCAGCCATTCTTTCCGCGGATTTCGGTTATGAGATTGAAAACGTGGCGATAGACCTTGAGGAGATTGTCGAAGCCGTTCCGGATGCGCCGGAGTCCCTTGAGATGCGTCCGCCGGTTGTTACCATTATGGGGCATGTCGATCACGGCAAGACCTCTCTTCTCGACGCTATCCGGGAAGCCAACGTTATCGCCGGCGAAGCAGGCGGGATTACCCAGCATATCGGTGCTTACGATGTCGAATTGAACGGCAGGAAGATCACCTTCCTTGATACTCCTGGTCATGAAGCGTTTACTGCCATGCGTGCCAGAGGAGCAAAAGTTACCGACATCGTTATTCTTGTGGTAGCAGCCGATGATGGTGTCATGCCCCAGACTCGCGAGGCAATTAACCATTCGAAAGCCGCCGGTGTCCCTATCATCGTTGCCATCAACAAGATCGACAAACCTGATGCTAAGCCTGACCGCGTCAAGCAGGAGCTTACCGAGTTCGGCCTGCAGTCCTCCGATTGGGGTGGCGACACCACCATGGTTGAGGTTTCTGCCAAAAAACGGCTGAACCTGGGAGAACTGCTTGAAATGATTCTTCTGCAGGCAGATGTCATGGAGTTGAAGGCCAATCCGAATAAGCAGGCCAAAGGTACCATTGTTGAGGCCAAACTGGACAAGGGTCGTGGACCGGTTGCGACAGTCCTTGTGCAGGAAGGAACCCTGAAGATGGGTGACTACTGCGTAGTCGGGATCCATTCCGGCCGCGTCAGGGCAATGCAGAATGACCGTGGGGAAAAGGTTCTTGAAGCCGGCCCGGCGATGCCTGTTGAGGTGATCGGACTTTCCGGCGTGCCTGATGCCGGCGACGTTTTCGTGGCCATGAAGGATGAAAAACAGGCCAAGGAAATCGCCACGCTGCGGCAGATCAAGCAGCGGGAGATGGAACTTGCCAAGCATAGCAAGCTTTCCTTGGATGACCTTTACAAGAAGATCCAGAGCGGCGAGGTCAAAGACCTCAACGTTATCGTCAAGGGCGATGTTCAGGGCTCTGTGGAAGCTGTCGGCGAGTCACTCCGCAAGCTGTCTACTGATGCGGTGCGCCTCAATGTCATTCATTCCGCAGTTGGTGCGGTAACGGAATCCGATGTAAACCTTGCCACTGCCTCAAATGCCATTATAATTGGTTTCAGTGTCAGGCCGGAGGTCAAGGCCCAGGGTATGGCCGAGAAGGAAGGGGTCGATATCCGTCTCTACAATGTTATCTACGATGCTGTAGAAGACGTGAAAAAAGCCATGGAAGGCCTTTTGGAGCCTACTTTCAAAGAGAAGTATCTTGGCCGGGCTGAGGTACGTGAAGTATTCTCCGTTCCCAAGATTGGCAATGTCGCCGGTAGTTACATTCAGGATGGCAAGGTTGTCCGGAATGCGCAAGTTCGCTTGCTGCGTGATAACGTCGTGATTTATACCGGCAAGATGTCGAGCCTTCGCCGCTTCAAGGACGATGTCAAGGAAGTTGCGACCGGTTATGAATGCGGTATCGGTCTCGAAAACTATAACGATATCAAGCAGGGTGATATAATCGAGGCATTTGAAATGGAAAAAGTCGCCGCCACATTATAGGGACGCGACTTTTCCGCAATCTCTGCGTTGATCGTCGGGATTCCTTGTGCGGCGTAGCGCTGCTACGCCTCCGCGTCACCCCTCGATCGCCTTGACCTTGCGAAAAATTCACGTCCCTTTGACAAATTGCATCAAAAAGGGATTATGTACAAAAGATCAGAAAAAGTTGGGGAGGCGGTACACGAGATTGTCACAGGGCTTCTGATTAAGGGGCTTAAAGATCCACGTATCGGTTTTGTTACGGTCACCGGTGTGAAGGTGACTGATGATATGCATTATGCAACGATCTACTTTACAGTCATCGGTGATGATGAGGCGAAGAAAGGGACCGAAGCAGGCCTGAACAGTGCCCGCGGATTCATTCGCCGCGAAATGGGGAAGAAGCTTCATATGCGCTATGTCCCCGAAATAATCTTCCGATACGATACTTCTTTTGATACCGGCAGCCGGATAGATGAACTATTGCGAGAGATAAAAACGCATGAGCACCACGATTCAGAAGATCAATGAAACGATAGCTACCGCTAACACGTTTCTCATTACCACTCATGAGAGCCCGGATGGCGATGCAGTAGGGTCGAGCCTTGCGTTGGCGTCCTATCTCAAATCAATCGGCAAGGACGTCACCATTCACTTCTGTGATCCGGTTCCTGATCTTTATAGGTTTCTGCCATTGGCTGAGGCGGTATCGCAGACGATACCCGACAAGCATTATGACATCTGTTTTGTGCTTGACGTCGGTGAATTCGGTAGGGCTGGCAAGGCAGTTGTCACGTGTCCGAATATCGGCGCTTTTATCAATATCGACCATCATCTTTCCTGTGACGAATTTGGACTTATTAACCTGATTGATTCAAATGCGTGTGCCACTGGTGCGCTTATCTACCGGATAATCAAGGCCGCTGGTCATTCCATAACCAATGAGATAGCCCAAAGCATATATACTGCAGTTATAACCGACACTGGATCGTTCCGATATTCGAATTCGAATCCTGAGGCTTTTGTAATTGCAGGCGAAATGATCGCATGCGGTGTAAATGCATGGAATATAGCCGAAAAGCTGTACGAAAGTCAGCCTCGAAAACGGCTTGAACTTCTTGCCCAGGTTCTGCCGACACTGACTTTTTCACCAAAAGGTGACGTGGCCTCCGTAACTGTCACCATGGATATGTACGAAAAGACCGGTACTGGACCGGAATTGACCGACGGATTTATTAATTACCCGCGATCCATCAATGGGGTTGAGGTTGCGCTCCTTTTCCGTGAACTGAAGCCAGGTTCATGGAAGATCGGCTTCCGTTCCAAAGGGAAGGTGGATGTAGCGAGCCTTTCCGCCGCTTTTGGCGGAGGTGGACATCATAACGCTGCCGGCTGCAATATGGATGGCACCTTCACTGAAGTCAGAGATCGTCTTTTTTCCCACCTGGATAAAGTTCTGTGACCCTTAGCGGTTTTCTTGTCGTAAACAAGTGCGCCGGTATGACCTCTCATTCGGTAGTTAACCGGGTCAGGAGGCTGATCGGTCAAAAGAAGGCCGGCCACACCGGCACTCTTGATCCGTTTGCCACCGGCGTGCTGCCTGTTGCGCTCGGTGACGCGACCAAAACGATTCAATTTCTTGATGAGTCCAGGAAAGAATACCGTGCAGTCATGCGCCTTGGGCTATCCACCGATACTCAGGACTGTGAAGGACGCATTTTACAGCAGCGCGAATGGCAACATCTTGCCCATGATCAGATTTTCCGGGTCGCAGAACAGTTCACCGGCGAGTTGCAGCAGATTCCCCCGATGTACTCGGCAATCAAACAGAATGGCGTACCGCTTTATCAGATAGCCCGAAAGGGGGAGGAGGTAACAAGGGCGGTCAGAATTATTTTCATTGCTTCGCTTGTTATCGAAAAGATCGAACTTCCCCAGGTTACTTTTTGCGTAAACTGCTCCAAGGGGACCTATGTAAGGACCCTTGCAAATGACATAGGTGAAATACTCGGCTGTGGAGCACATCTCGTTTCTCTTGCCAGAACTGCAAGCGGCCCATTTACTCTGGATTCCGGCGTAAATTTGGAACAGCTCGAAGAGATAGTGCGCACAGACACTCTGGATGAGTATATCGTTTCTGCCCGTGAGCTTCTTGCACATATTGACACCATTGAGCTGGATGATGCTGCTGCCAGGAGAATAGCCCATGGAGTGGCTCCAGGTCCGGGAAACGTATTATTCGGAAAATGGCCGGAAAGAGGGGCGCGGGTTCTGCTTGAAAGGGATGGTTCTCTTTTGGCAGTAGCCGAAGGTAATTCTTTGGAATCAGTTCGCTTACTCAGGGTTTTTGTCTAGCTTTTCCTTTACTTTGCACAGCTGTTGTGCTATTACTCACTTCGTCTGCAATCAGCTTTATGTTGAAAAAACTATAGAAAGGGGGTGTGTGCATGCTCTTGACTGAAAAAAAGCAGGAGATAATCAGTCGCCACAAGCGTCATGACAGTGATACCGGTTCGCCGGAAGTGCAGATTGCAATCCTTACCGAAAGGATTACCTACCTCACCGAGCACTTCAAGATTCACAAGAAGGATCATCACAGTCGACGGGGTCTCCTTAAACTCGTCGGCCAGCGCAGGAGACTGCTCGACTATATCAAGTCACGCGATGTCGAACGTTACAAGGCAATTATCGAGAAACTTGGCATCCGCAGGTAAGCAAAGGCAGTATATCCCTTACTGGGGTATATTGCCTTTTAGTTTTTTCACAATGGGCTTGACGGCCCATTTATTTTTTGTTGGGGGCGTGGATAAAGCGGCTGACCGGCAATGTTTGCCCGTCATCCTTTTTATCGACGGCCCCAACACCATCAAAAGTTGAGGAGCTGTTAAAAATGGAACATACCGTACAGGCAGAACTTGGTGGCAGGACAGTCACCATTTCCACCGGCAAGATGGCAAAGCAGGCCAACGGCGCAGTGGTCGTCAGTTGTGGCGACACAATGGTGCTTGTTACTGCAGTTGCCGCAAAGTCGGCCAAAGAGGGGCAGGATTTTTTTCCTCTTACCGTCAATTATCAGGAGAAGGCCTATGCCGGTGGCAAGATACCGGGAGGGTTCTTCAAGCGTGAAGGGCGTCCTTCAGACAACGAAACCTTGACCTGTCGTCTTATTGACCGGCCGATACGCCCGCTTTTCCCTGAAAATTTTCTGAACGACACCCAGATCATGGCAACAGTTGTCTCTGCGGATCGCGACAACGATCCCGGCATTCTCTCCATGATCGGAGCATCTGCGGCTCTGGAAGTCTCAGATATCCCGTTTTTCGGTCCTATAGCCGGGGTGAAGGTGGGGCGTGTCAATGGCGAACTGGTTGCAAACCCGTCTGCAGAGCAGCTCGAGCAGAGCGATCTTGAAATTGTAGTTGCAGCAAGCAGGGATGCCGTATGCATGGTTGAAGGGGGCGCAGCCGAGGTTTCCGAAGAGGTGATGCTGGAGGCGGTATTCTTCGGGCACGCATCCGTGCAGAAGATACTGGATGCGCAGTCCGAACTGCGATCTAAGGCAGGCGCTACCAAGCGTGAGATCATTCCGGTAACGGTGGATGAAGAGTTGAAAGGGCGGGTCCGTGAGTTGGCATATGCCTCGATGAAAGAGGCTGTCCGGATCAAAGCAAAGGGCGACCGGCATAACCGGATCGATGCCATTAAAACTGAAACTATCGAGGCGCTTTCATCCTCGTTTGACGGGCGCGATAAAGAGATCAAGGGTTTTCTCGGAGATTTCGAGTACGAGCTGGTGCGTGAGCATATCATCAAGGACGGCGAGCGGATCGACGGCCGGGATACGAAGACCATCCGTCCCATCGCTACAGAGGTTGGATTGCTCCCCCGTGCTCACGGCTCCGCGCTTTTTACCCGGGGTGAGACACAGGCACTGGTTGCGGCAACTCTCGGAACATCCATAGATGAGCAACGCATTGATTCTCTTTACGGTGAGAGCAAGAAGCGGTTTATTCTTCACTACAACTTCCCGCCGTTTTCCGTTGGGGAAACCAGTTTTCGCCTTGCACCGGGGCGGAGGGAGATCGGTCACGGCGCTCTTGCCGAGCGGGCTCTGGAAAGGGTAATGCCAAAACATGACGATTTTCCGTACACCATTAGAATTGTTTCTGATACCCTGGAAAGCAACGGCTCATCATCTATGGCGACCGTTTGCGGCGGATCGCTTTCCATGATGGATGCCGGGATACCGATTACCTCCCCGGTGGCGGGGATTGCAATGGGGCTCATCAAGGAGGGTGACGATGTCGCGATACTCTCCGATATTCTGGGTGACGAGGATCATCTCGGGGATATGGATTTCAAGGTTGCCGGTACCGCCAATGGCGTGACTGCCCTGCAGATGGATATCAAGATAACCGGCGTTACAAAAGAGATCATGAAGACTGCGCTGGCTCAGGCTCGCGAAGGTCGTTTGCACATCCTCGGAAAAATGGCCGAGAGTATTGCTGCCCCACGTACGGAACTCTCCTCTTTTGCCCCCAGAATTACTACTATCTGGATCAAGAGCGACAAAATCAGGGACGTTATCGGTTCAGGCGGCAAGACCATCAGGAGCATAACCGAATCCACTGGAGTTACAATCGATATCGAGGACTCCGGTAAAATTAACATTGCCAGCAATGACAAATCAGCATGCGACAAGGCAATCCAGATGATCCGAGACCTTACCGCTGAAGCCGAAGAGGGCAAGCTCTACATGGGGACAGTCAAGAAGGTCATGGACTTTGGTGCCTTTGTAGAGATCTTCCCTGGCACCGACGGCTTGGTTCATATTTCCGAGCTTGACAAGGAAAGGGTTAAGAACGTCTCCGACATTCTTAATGAGGGAGATAAGGTCCTGGTCAAGTGCATCGGAATCGACAAGCAGGGCAAAATCAAGCTTTCCCGTAAGGAGGCGCTTGGCGCTTCACTCGGAGAAAGCTGATTTAAGTGCTTTAAAATGTGGTATCGATTGGGTGGTCGAACGTAACTGGCCACCCAATTTTTTTGTCTTTAATCTGTTCTTGGTCTCATACTGGCAATTTAACTGTTTCACGGTATAGTATCGACATGGTAAATAAAACAATATTAGATAACGGCATCAGGGTGGTCTCCGAGAAGATACCATCAGTTCATTCAGTTTCAATTGGGATCTGGGTCACCAGCGGCTCGCGCCATGAATCCCTGGAAGTTAACGGGGTGACACATTTCATAGAGCATCTTATGTTTAAGGGGACCCAAAAGCGCTCGTCACTTGATATCGCGCGACAGATAGATGCTGTAGGAGGGGTACTCAACGCCTTTACCGGTCGCGAATATGTCTGTTACTATGCCAAGGTCCTCAGTACCCATCTTGATATGGCAGTTGATCTGTTGGCCGACATCTTTCTGAATTCAAAATTCGACAGTGATGAAATCGAGAAAGAAAGAAAAGTCATTCTTCAGGAAATCAACATGCTTGAAGATACTCCTGACGATTTCATTCATGATCTTTATTGCCAGAATTTCTGGAAAGAGCATCCCCTCGGTCGCCCGATTGTGGGCACTGAAGCGAGTGTGGAATCGTTGACCCGCGATTTCCTCCTTGCCCATAAAAGCGGGACCTACTGTGCGGACAATATCATTATTGCGGCCGCCGGAAATGTGGAACATGAAGCGTTGATTCGGCTTGTTGCAAATCTTTTTGAGACTCTCGGCCCATGCAAGTCCAAGGAAACTACAAACCAGCCGTCGCATGGCAATGGCGTTCTTCATTGTGAAAAGGACCTGGAACAACTCCATTTATGTCTCGGTACCCGGGCTCTTCCTCAGAATCACATCCGAAGATATGAGTCGTATATCCTCAATGCGGTGCTTGGGGGGAGCATGAGTTCAAGGCTTTTCCAGGAGGTCAGGGAAAAACAGGGTCTGGCTTATTCCATCTACTCATATATTGCTTCCCATTCCGACAGTGGTTCACTGGTTGTATATGCTGGGACAGGTCAGGAACGAATGGATGAAGTGATTGAGATAATACTGCGCGAAATGCGCCGGTTGAAAGTCGATCCGCTCACAGCGGAAGAGCTTTCTTCTGCCAAGGAACAACTGAAGGGGAATATCCTTCTTTCACTGGAAAGCAGCGACAACCGTATGTCCAAGCTGGCCAAGAACGAGGTATATTTTGGCAGGTACCAGTCGCTTAAGGATATTATGAGCGGTTTTGACCTTGTTACTGCTGATTCGGTGCAGGAACTCTCCTGCGAACTTTTTTCAGAAAGCTCGCTTAATCTGGTCCTTTTGGGAAAGCCCGGCTTGACTCTCCCTTCGGCGTCCTCCCTTGCAATATAAACTCTTATGGGTATGGCAATGAAACAGGTCACTGTTCTTATCAAGAGAATTAATCCCCGGTCATCGACTCCTTTGCCCGAGTATATGACCTCCCACTCTGCCGGTATGGATCTTTATGCCGAACTGGATGAAGAAAGGACATTGCATCCTGGCAAGCGCATGCTTGTTCCCACCGGTGTGGCTATAGTGCTTCCCGATGGTTACGAGGCCCAGATAAGGCCGAGGAGCGGTCTGGCTATAAAGCACGGCATTACGATGCTCAACTCACCAGGCACCATAGATGCTGATTACAGGGGCGAAATCGGTGTGATTATGATCAACCACGGCGAAGAGCCTTTCATGGTGAGAAGTGGCGAACGGATTGCGCAGATGGTGATTGCTCCGGTGGTTCAGGCCTCTCTGATTGAAGTCGAGGAACTCGAAGAGACTGCACGTGGTGCTGGAGGGTTTGGCCACACCGGACGTTGAAAGTCGAAATGGTTGTTGGATGCAATTTCAAATAGCTGGAGGTTGTCTTGAAAGACCCGCGTATTAATCGGCTGGCAGATGTACTGGTAAACTACTCGACCAGGGTTAAAAAAGGAGATGTAGTGCTTATCTCCGCATCCGGGTTCGAGGCCGCTCCACTGGTGAAGGAGATCTATTCCCTTTGCCTGAAAAAGGGGGCGAAATATGTCGAGTACGACTTTACATTACCGGAGATAACCCGCCGATTTTACGGGGATGCGACCAAGCCCCAAGTAAGCTTCTTTCCCCAGCATAAGTTGGATTTCATGAAGCAGGTCAATGCTTTTATCGCCATATCGGCTGCGGACAATTCCATGGTAATGGCCAATGCCGACCAGGAAAAAATGATCGCCCATGCGAAGGTAATGCGACCGATCCAGGACTGGCGGGTCAAAAACACCAACTGGGTGATCACCCGTTACCCAACCCATGGGGGCGCCCAGGAAGCGAAGATGAGTCTGGAGGAGTACGAGGATTATGTGTTTGCCGCCTGCTGCATCGACTGGGAAGCCGAATCGCGCAAGCAGGAAAAGCTCAAAAAACTGATGGACCGGGCGGAACGGGTCAGGATCGCCGCATCGGACACCGATCTGTCGTTCAGCATTGCCGGGCTCCCCGGCATCAAATGCGACGGCCGGTTCAATATTCCGGACGGAGAGGTATTCACCGCACCGATGAAGGATTCGGTGGAAGGTCATATTACCTATAACTGTCCGACTATCTACCAGGGCAAGGAATTCAACGCCATCAGGCTTGAGTTTAGGAAGGGGAAGATAGTCAAGGCGACTTGTTCGGGCATGGATGAGCAGTTGAACAAGATCCTCGATACCGATGAGGGGGCTCGATACATCGGTGAATTCGCTATCGGGGTTAATCCCGGCATCCGTCGGCCGATGCGAAATATTCTTTTCGATGAGAAGATATTCGGGTCTATCCACTTTACTCCCGGCCAATGTTACGACGAGTGCGACAATGGTAATAAATCCGCGGTTCACTGGGACATGGTAAAGATTCTGGCCGGTGATGGTGAGATATGGTTCGATGATACACTGATTCAAAAAGACGGGCTGTTCGTCCATAAGGAGCTGACCTGTCTAAACCCGGACGGGTAAAATGCTGCTTGCAATAAACCATGAAAATCCGCAGCCTCGACTCATAGGCATGGTAGGAGAACTACTCGAAAAAGGGGGTATAATCGCCTATCCCACAGATACTACCTATGGCATTGGCTGCAGTATATTCAATAAGCGCGGGATAGAGCGGATTTATCAGCTGAAACACCGGGAGAAGAAAAAGCCGTTTTCCTTTATCTGTGCGAATATTTCCGAAGTGGCGCGTTATGCCAAAGTCAGCAATTATGCATTCAAAGTTATGAAAAGGTATCTCCCAGGTCCATTTACCTTTGTCTTGGACGCTGGGAGTATTGTTCCGGAACTTCTCCTAACTAAACAGAAAACAGTGGGAATCAGAATCCCTGACAACAGAATTTGCCTGGATATCGTGAGACGGCTTTCACATCCGATAATTACTACGAGCGCCAATCGCTCCGGGGAAGATCCTATCGGCGACCCTAGGCTAATTGTCGATGAGATGGGAAACGATCTGGATATCATTGTTGATGGTGGGCTCCTCCCCGCAGATGTAAGCTCCGTAATTAGTCTTATCGGTGATCGGCCGGAGGTTCTAAGGGTCGGTGTGGGCGATGTCAGTTGGTGCGGATAAATCAGGCAGTGCATTAGTTTTCCCTCCAGGGACTATTCTTCATTAATTCTTGCAATTTCATTATCGATACGGTAAGAGAATCTCCTGACCAGTTTGCTGTTGAAGCAAAATTCCTTGACAACTCTTTCTGTATCACTATACTGAAAAGCTTTGAACGACAAGGGGCGGGTGTGTTTCATGATCGTCCGTGTCAATGACATTACTGACAAGGTGCGTAGCTTAGCTGCTGTTGAGGCAATTGACGAGCACCCTATTCTCAAGGCGTTACAGGATGAGGGTGAATGTCTGTTCCGCTCTCCTCTTACTGTTGATGTGACAGTTGTCAGAGAATACGACCATATTCGTCTGGAAGCTGATGTAACAGTGGTCGTGGCGCTTAACTGCTCAAGGTGTCTGGCATCGTACGAAACGACCCTGAAGTCGAATTTTACGGTTTTCTATTCAAAGTCCACCGGCAGCTTTGTCCCGGATGAGGAGGTGGAGCTTGGCGAAAGAGAGCTCGTTTCGGCGTATTATGAAGGTGAAGAGATAAATGTTTCGCCGGAAATCGCCGAACATGTGTTAATAGAACTTCCACTCAAACCGCTTTGTAGCGAAGGTTGTCGCGGGCTTTGCCCATCATGCGGGGTTGATTTGAATACAACGGTTTGTGATTGCTCGGACAATCGTTCGGGGTTTGCTTTTAGTGCATTAAAGAATTTCAAGGTGGAAAGATAACCTAAAGGAGAATCAAACATATGGCAGTACCCAAGAAAAAGACGTCCAAATCGCGCAAGAATATGAGAAGGGCTCACGATTTCCTTACCGCCCCTGCTTCTTCAGTATGCCCGCAGTGCAAGTCGCCGAAGCAGCCGCACAGGGTATGCCCCACATGCGGGACTTACAAAGGAAAAGAAGTTCTCAAGACAGAAGATCTCTAAATCTGATTATATTGCCACCCTGACTGGTTAAATGCTATGAGAGTTGCTATAGATGCAATGGGGGGAGACAACGCTCCAGGTGTCGAGGTGGAGGGGGCTGTCAACGCTGCCCGTGAATTCGGCATACCCGTAACCCTTGTAGGCGATGAGGACAGGATTCGTGCCGAACTGTCTCTTCATGACTCCAAGGGGCTTGATATTCTTATCAAGCATGCGAGCGAAGTTGTTGGGATGCATGACTCCCCTTCAGATGCAATACGCAAGAAAAAAGACTCATCAATACGTGTTGCCTTTGAACTGGTAAAGAGCGGCGAAGCCGAAGCAGTGGTCAGCGCGGGTAATTCCGGCGCTACAATGGCTGCAGGGATGTTCGTTCTTAAACGGATCAAAGGTATTGAGCGCCCCGCCATCGCGCAGATATTTCCAACCCTCAAAGGCAGGACGCTTGTCCTTGATGTCGGAGGAAATGTCGACTGCAAACCGATTCATCTTGTTCACTTTGCCATAATGGGTTCAGTTTATGCCCGGTCGATCATGGGTATCGAAAACCCGTGCATAGGCCTTCTTTCCAATGGAGAGGAAGAGAGCAAGGGGAACGAACTTACCCGGGAAACCAACCTACTTCTCAAACAAGCTCCCCTTGAATATTCAGGTTATATCGAAGGTCGGGATATTTTTGCCGGAGTTGTAGACGTCGTGGTTTGTGACGGCTTTGTCGGCAATGTTGTCCTGAAACTTTCGGAAGGCCTTTCTGAAGCTGTTGGCAAGATGCTGAAGGAGGAGATTCTTAAAAGTTTCCTTCCTAAAATCGGTTTTCTGCTTGCTCGTCCGGCATTCCACCGTTTCATGAAAAAAGTGGATTATGCCGAATATGGCGGCGCTCCACTTCTTGGTATAGATGGAGTCGGCATGATCTGTCATGGTGGTTCCAATACCAAGGCGATCAAGAATGCCATCCGTTTCGCCCATGAGTATGCCCAGCGCGGCGTCAATCAGAAGATGGCGGAAAAGCTTCAGGAAAACTTTGCCCGTTCTCTTCAGCCGGAAGTGTTAACCAAAGAAACGGCAGTCGACTGAGTCAGTGGGGGAACGGATGGTGCGGGCAGCAATCCTCGGAACCGGTTGTGCAGTGCCGGCAAAGGTACTTTCAAATATCGATCTTGAGCGGATGGTTGATACCACCGACGAGTGGATAACCACAAGGACCGGAATAACCGAGCGCCGGATAGCCTCTCCCGGTGAATACACCTCCACCTTTGCAACCAAAGCCGCAGAGCGTGCCCTTGAAATGGCCGGGGTTTCCGCAGACGAGATCGAACTGATCATTGTTGCCACCGTAACCCCTGATTTCCCATTTCCGGCGACGGCATGCCTTGTTCAGAATAATATTAAGGCCTCACGTGCTGTCGCCTTTGATATCTCGGCTGCCTGTTCCGGGTTTTTGTTCGGATTATCACTCGCTGAAAAGATGATAATGACCGGAACTATCCGTAAAGCCGTTGTAATTGGCGCAGAAGTTCTTTCCCGCGTGGTCGACTGGAGCGATCGCAACACCTGTTGTCTTTTCGGAGATGGTTCCGGAGCAGTGGTTGTCGGTGCTTCAGAAGATGGGAACGGCATTCTGTCAACCCATATACATAGTGATGGCAGTTACTGGGAATTACTTCATCAACCAGGGGCTGGCAATAGAAACCCTGCAACGCAAAAGGTGGTTGATGAACGGCTCATGTTTATTCAAATGCAAGGGAACGAGGTTTTCAAGCTTGCGGTAAGGGCAATGGAAGAGGCTGCCAACGAGGCCCTTGAGGCAAATGGTGTCGGGCTTGCGGATCTGGATTTGTTCATCCCTCACCAGGCGAACAGACGCATCATTGACGCAATTGGCAAGCGTCTAGGCATTCACCCAGATAAGATTTTTGTCAACCTCCATAAATACGGCAACACGTCGGCAGCATCCATCCCTATTGCCCTAGATGAAGCAAACCGCGCCGGGCATATTCATCCTGGTAACCTCTTGCTTCTGGATTCATTTGGTGGGGGATTGACCTGGGCGTCCGCGCTGATTCGCTGGTAGCTTTGCTAGACTCATTCCATGGAGATATCAATGTCTAAACGTGCTTTTATTTTTCCGGGTCAAGGTTCCCAATATGCCGGAATGGGGAAGGATCTGGCCCAAAACTTCAAAGTCGCTCAGGAAGTTTTTGATGAAGCTGATGAAGCGCTTGGTTTCGGCCTTTCGCAACTCTGCTTCAATGGCCCTGAAGAACAGCTTAAACTGACAACCAACACCCAACCGGCAATTTTGACGGCAAGTATTGCCGCTTTTCGCGTCCTTGAATCCGAAACCGGAATTACCGCTGATTTTCTGGCCGGGCATTCCTTGGGCGAATATTCCGCCTTGGTTGCCTCGGGCGCCTTGTCGTTTGCCGACGCGGTAAGGACTGTCCGGTCCCGCGGTGCTTTCATGCAGGAGGCTGTTCCCGTCGGAACAGGCGCCATGGCCGCAATCCTGGGAGTTGAACCTGCGGTTCTCGCCGAAATATGTGCTGAAGCGGCTCAGGGAGAAGTAGTATCTCCGGCCAATTTCAATTCCCCTGGGCAGGTTGTCATAGCCGGCCATGTATCTGCTGTAAACAGGGCCATCGAGATTGCGAAAGGGAAGGGGTTTCGCAAGGCGATGTTGCTGCCGGTAAGCGCTCCGTTCCATTGCTCTCTGATGACACCTGCAGGAGAAAAACTGGCTGCAACTCTTGATGCGGTTCCGGTCAATTCACTTTCGGTGCCTGTAGTAACCAATGTGGAAGCTACCCCGAATTCTGACCCTGCCAGGGTCAGGGATCTGCTGGTCAGGCAAGTGAGTGCCCCGGTCCGGTGGGAGGATTCGATCCTTTTCATGGTTTCATCCGGAGTATCGTCTTTTCTGGAAATCGGGCCCGGCAAAGTCCTTTCCGGATTGGTTAAAAGGATTTCCAAGGAATCCTCATCGGCAAATATTGAGGATGTTGCCTCGTTGCAGGGGCTTAGTAGATAATTTCCGACTTGTTCAAAAGGAGCCAGGCAATGCCAAATGGAAAGGTAGCCGTAGTTACCGGTGCATCTCGTGGTATAGGGCGTAGCATCTCACTGGCGCTTGCAGCGCAGGGTGCAAAGATCGTGGCAGTAGACATTGACCTCGCTGCCACAGAAGCTGTGGTGGCGGAACTGAAAAAGTCAGGCGTTGAGGCTGTTGCCGTTCAGGGAAATGTAACCGTGGCCGAAGATGCGGAAAAGATGGTAGACGCCGCTGTAAAGGAGTTTGGCCGTGTCGACATTCTGGTGAACAATGCCGGGATAACACGTGATGGCCTTCTTCTCAGGATGAAGGATGAAGACTGGGATGCAGTTCTGACCGTCAATCTCAAAGGTGCATTTCTCTGCACAAGGGCTGTGTCAAAGGTCATGACCAAGCAGCGTTCCGGGAGGATAATCAATATTGCTTCCATCGTCGGGCAGATGGGTAATGCCGGCCAGGCAAACTACTGTGCCAGTAAGGCCGGGCTTATCGGGCTCACAAAATCTAATGCCAGGGAACTGGCAAAGCGGAATATAACAGTAAATGCAGTTGCCCCGGGGTTCATCGCCACGGCAATGACAGACGCCCTTTCGGAAAAGGTGCGCGGGGAACTGACTGCTCAGATTCCCCTGGAGCGTCTCGGGTCGCCGGAAGATATCGCAAATGCCGTTGTATTTCTGGCTGCCGAGAGTTCCGGCTACATAACCGGTCAGGTAATTGCCGTCAATGGCGGGATGTACATGTAAAAAATACCGTTTGCAAATTTATAGAATCATGTTAAGAAGCAAAGACACGCACACACTGCCTGATAAAGGTAAACCATCAATGGAGGTATGAGGAATGTCGACAATAGAAAAAAGAGTCAAGGAAATAGTTGCGGAACAGCTGGGAGTCGATGAGGCTCAGGTTACCAACGAGGCTTCGTTCATGGATGATCTCGGCGCTGATTCCCTTGATACCGTAGAGCTGGTAATGGCACTCGAAGAGGAGTTCGATATCGAAATATCTGATGAGAACGCCGAGAAGATCCAGAACGTACAGGATGCCATTGATTATATAACCGAGCATACCTAGGCCTTTCTCTACTGGGAAAGAAAGCTTCGATTTTCTTGGGTGCCTCAAGAGGGCACCCTTTTTCTGGTATTCAGGAGACAATACCTATGAGACGAGTTGTGGTGACTGGGGTCGGCGTCATATCACCCCTGGGGACCGGCAATGAAATGAATTGGAGTGCCCTGACCGCGGGTAGGTCAGGGATAACCAGCATCAGCCGTTTTGATGCCTCAGAATTCCCTGTCCGTATTGCTGGGGAGGTCAAGGATTTCAACCCGGAAAATTTTATCGACAAAAAAGAGATCAAGAAAATGGATCTCTTTATCCAATATTCTCTGGCTGCAGCACATTTTGCCATGGAAGATTCAGGTCTGGTAATTGATGACAGCAACGCCGAACGGGTCGGAGTGCTTGTCGGCGCAGGCCTTGGAGGGCTGCCTACGATTGAAAAGTATCATCAGGCGCTCATCGAAGGCGGATATAAGAAGATATCTCCGTTTTTCATCCCCATGCTCATCATAAACCTTGCACCTGGTCATATTTCCATGAAGTACGGTGCCAAGGGACCCAACATATCTTCGGTCTCGGCATGCGCAACCGGGACACACTCGATCGGCGATGCCTATCACATCATCAAGCGTGGTGATGCTGACGCCATGATTGCCGGAGGTACGGAATCTACCGTTACTCCTCTCGGTATCGGCGGATTTGCCGTTATGAAGGCTCTTTCGACGAGAAATGACGACCCTGCCGCTGCTTCCAGACCTTTTGAGAAGAACCGCGACGGGTTTATCATGGGCGAGGGTGCCGGCATAGTAGTTCTTGAGGAATATGAGTCGGCTCGGAAGCGCGGTGCGAAAATTTACGGCGAGGTTGTCGGTTATGGTCTTACCGGCGACGCCTATCATCTTACAGCGCCTGCCCCTGGCGGCGAAGGTGCTGCCCGCTGTATAAAAATGGCACTTAAAGGTGCCGGCATTAATCCGGAACAGGTTGGCTATATAAATGCACACGGCACCTCGACTCCCATGAATGACCTTTATGAAACCATGGCAATAAAGAGTGTCTTTGGCGATCATGCAAAAAAGGTTATGGTATCGTCCACCAAGTCGATGACGGGACACCTTCTTGGCGCCGCAGGCGGTATAGAGGCGGTATTCACCCTTATGGCAATGAACAAGGGAGTTGTACCACCGACTATCAATTATCAGGAGCCCGATCCGGAGTGCGATCTCGATTATGTCCCGAACACTGCTCGTGACGCAAAAATCGAATATGCGATGAGTAACAATTTTGGTTTTGGTGGAACAAACGCCTCTATTCTCTTCAGGAAGCTTTAGGAGGGGATATGAAAATCGCTTTGGGCAGCGATCATGGGGGATACCAGCTTAAAGAGGAGATTGTCTTATTCCTCAAAGATCGAGGTATCGAGGTAATGGATGTCGGAACCGATTCGGATGTGTCGGTAGATTACCCGGATTTTGGTGAAAAAGTGGCACGACTTGTTGCCGGCGGCGATGTCGATAGCGGGATTGTGGTTTGCGGCACCGGCATCGGTATTTCCATTGCCGCCAACAAGATTCCGGGAATCCGTGCCGCACTCGTGACCGACAGTTTCATGGCCAGGATGGCCAAGGAACACAACAATGCCAATGTGCTTGCTTTAGGGGGTAGGGTTATTGACCAGTCAAAGGCCTGCGAAATCATTGCCGCCTGGCTTGACTCCACCTTTGAAGGGGGGCGGCACCAGGCGCGCCTGGACAAAATCGCGCAACTGGAAAAGTCATTCTGCAATTAGATTTTAGAATTTGATGCGCTACTATAAACAACACGGGACTAAATGTCCCGTTTGCTTTTTTTACATCGCGTATACAAGGAGAAGGAGATGTCAATTCTAGAGAAATTCGATCCGGAAATCGCTGGCGCCATCAGGCGTGAAACCGAACGGCAAGAGTTCAACCTCGAACTGATTGCATCGGAAAACTTTGTTTCCGAGGCTGTGCTTGAGGCCCAAGGATCTCTGCTTACGAATAAATATGCCGAAGGGTATCCCGGCAAGCGTTATTACGGCGGCTGTCACCAGGTTGATATAGTTGAACAGTTGGCAATAGACCGTGCCAAGGAGCTTTTTGGCGCCGAGCATGCCAATGTCCAGCCGCACTCCGGGTCGCAGGCGAACATGGCAGTCTACTTTGCTGCATGTAAACCGGGCGATACTGTCCTCGGGATGAATCTTTCTCATGGGGGCCATCTGACCCATGGCAGCCCGGTTAATTTTTCCGGCCGCTTTTTCAATATCGTTCCGTACGGAGTATCTCCTGAAACGCAAACCATTGATTATGCAGAGGTCGAGCGTCTCGCCGATGAACACAAACCGAAAATGATCGTTGTCGGAGCCAGCGCTTACCCGCGAATTATCGATTTTCAGGCGTTCCGGAGGATTGCCGATAAGGTCGGTGCGGTGGTAATGGTCGATATGGCACATATTGCCGGTCTGGTGGCAGCCGGTTTGCATCCCAGTCCCGTTCCGTATGCCGAATATGTTACCACCACGACCCACAAGACCCTGCGTGGTCCGCGCGGCGGAATGATCCTTTGCCGTGAGGAGTTTGCCAAAAACCTGAATTCGCAGATATTCCCAGGCATTCAGGGCGGTCCGCTGATGCACGCCATCGCGGCAAAGGCAGTCGCCTTCAAGGAGGCTCTCCAGCCTGAATTCAAGGTATATCAGCAGCAGATAGTGAAAAATGCCAAGGCATTGGCCGGAGCGCTCGTAAAGCGCGGCTTCAAGCTCACAAGTGGAGGCACGGACAATCATCTGATGCTCGTTGATTTCTCCGGAACCGATATTACCGGTAAAGCTGCCGAAGAAGCGCTGGATAAGGCCGGGATCACGGTGAACAAAAACACCGTACCGTTCGAGACCCGTTCGCCGTTCGTGACGTCCGGCATCAGGATCGGTACACCCGCTGCAACCAGCCACGGCCTGAAAGAGCCTGAAATGGAACTGGTGGCCGGTTTTATTGCTGATGCGGTTGCTCATATCGGCAACGAAGATAAACTTGAAGCTATCAAGTCAGAAATCAATAATCTCATGAGGCGCTTTCCGCTGTACGCCCACAGGTTGAAATAGCATCATGGCGCCTGATGTGAATTGCCCCATATGCAGAAGGGCTGTGGTCTGGGAAGGGAATCCCGACCGCCCCTTTTGCAGTAACAGGTGCCGGATGGTCGACCTGGGGGCATGGGCAGCCGGGGAATACGCTGTCCCCTGTGAACAACTACCGGATGACGCCTATCCTGAAACTGAATGATAATTTTGAGGTCAGCATGAACAAGATTCGCCTTCGCTTTGCCCCGAGCCCTACCGGATACCTGCATATCGGCGGTGCCCGCACCGCGCTCTTTAACTGGCTTTTGGCAAAAAAGCTTAAAGGGGTGTTTATTCTTCGTATCGAAGATACCGATGTTGCCCGTTCCACCCAGGAATCGGTTGATGCAATACTTCAAGGGATGGAGTGGCTGGGGTTGGACTGGGACGAAGGGCCGTTCTACCAATCGGACAACTTCCCGCTTTACAAGGAGTACGTGCAGAAGCTTCTTGATGAGGGTAAGGCATACCGGTGTTATTGCACCGCGGAAGAGCTGGAGGCGAAGCGCGAACGGGCAATGAAGGAGGGACGCAAGCCCAAGTATGACGGGACCTGCCGTAATTTGACGGTTGCTGATGCCGGAAGGCCGTCAGTTGTCCGTTTCCGTGCCCCTGAGGAAGGTGTGACCGCGTTTAATGACCTGATTAAAGGTCCGATCTCGTTCAACAATGAGGAGTTGGACGATCTTATCATTGAGCGTTCCGACGGCACGCCGACCTATAATTTCGTAGTCGTAATCGACGATGCCAGCATGGGGATCTCGATGGTCATAAGGGGGGACGATCACATAAACAACACCCCCCGTCAGATCCTGCTCTATGAGGCGCTTGGGAAAGCGGTTCCGCAGTTTGCCCACGTACCGATGATACTTGGCAGCGATAAAACTCGTTTATCCAAGCGTCACGGTGCTACGAGCGTGATGGCCTACCGGGATATGGGATTTCTTCCCGAGGCGATGGTCAATTACCTGGTTCGTCTGGGGTGGAGTTTCGGCGATGAGGAGATATTTTCCCGTGAAGATCTGATTGAGAAGTTCTCAATCGAAGCGGTCGGTAAATCAGCCGGTGTTTTCAATCCGGATAAGCTCCTCTGGTTGAACGCCCATTATATCAAAAATGGCGATCCGGAAAGGCTGGCCGGCCTTCTGGTGCCGTTTCTCAATGAACGCGGGGTGGATCCGGACGCCGGCCCGTCGTTGCCCGCAGTAGTTAAGACCCTCCAAGAGCGGGCGAGGACAATGATCGAAATGGCCGACGGCGCACTCTTTTACTTCCGGGAAGATTATGAGTTCGATGAAGCTGCTGCTGAAAAGTTTCTCACTCCCGAAAGTTCTATTCTGCTGGCCGAGCTGAAGATCCGGCTTTCAGCCCTGGAATCATTTGACGCCGAGACAATAGGAGCCGCATTCAAACAGCTTTGCACCGATATGGGGGTCAAACTCCCACAGGTTGCGCAGCCGGCAAGGGTGGCGTTAACCGGCAAAACAGCAGCGCCGGGTATATTTGAAGTTGTCGAAACTCTCGGGAAGAAAGTAACCTTAACCCGACTGGACCGTGCGGTTGCTGTTGCGAAAAACTTACCTGTTCATTAGCCGGAATAATATATATGGCAAAAGCCAATACTTCCGATAGTATTCCGATTCTTCTTAGTCAAGCCGCATCATGGCGACTGGCATGAAAAACACGCTCAAATTCAGGATAACTTTTTTTTCCTTTATCTTTCTGTTTATTCTCATCTTCTGTCTTTCTGCCATGGAGATAGTCGAGGATAAACGTGAATACGTAAATATCCTTGTCCTTCGCGCCCAGAATATCGGCAATTCCATGAAAAGTTACACGGAAAAGGTTGTCGGACTTGGATTGGAACTGAAAGATGTTTCGGGGATCTCTGAAAAATGCCGTGAGCTTGTCGGCAACAATCCTGAGATTACCTATTGTATCGTCACAGACCCTACCGGTCGTTACCTGTTTCTGAACAATCCTGTTTTTCTCCAGCTTCAACTCAATGACGTCACCAAAACCATAACCACCAAAGACCGCCGTGTCGCAAGGATTATCGGGTCTCCTCACCAATATTACGATACCGTTACCGATGCCTATTCTGCAGACGGGAAGCTCAGTGCAATAATACATGTCGGCTTCCCACTCGACAGTGTATATGCACGCCTGAACACAAAGATAGTCAGGTCGTGTTTTGTCCTGGTTGCCGCCCTTCTCGGGTCATTTTCATTTCTGGTCATATTTGTCAATCGAAGCATCCTCAAGCCGATCGCGTCGCTGCTGGAAGGGGTTAAGATGATTGCCCGGGGGGCATTCGACACGAAGATTGAGGAAGTACCTATCTATGAATTCAACCAATTGGCAAAAAATATCAATTTCATGTCCGAGTCCCTCAGAAGCCGTGACGAGGAGATTCAGCGTAATTATCGCGACTTGGCCGGGACGCATGAAGAACTTCGGGAATCCTATCAGAAACTGGAAAACCTGAGTCATGAATTGGAGCGTTCCGAACATCTATACAAATCTCTTATGGAAGACTCAGGTGATGCCATACTGCTTATCGGCAGCGACGAGATCATTCGCATGGTCAACAAGATGGCCGAGGATCTTTTCGGGTATTCCTCTGCCGAAGTGGCTGGTTTGCAGCTGACCAAGTTATTGCTGCTTCTGAATGTTGAAAACATTCCGCGGATACATGCACTTTTCAGGAAGTCCCTTGCCGGTGAACATGTAAGCGAGGAGATGCAGTTCACAAGGAAAAATGGCGAGACTATCCTTGCCCGGGTAAATATGAGTACCAGCAGAAGCGGCAACCAGTTTGTCGCCCAGGCCATATTCCGGGATATTACCAAGGAACGCGAAACTCTGCTTAATCTTGGGAAAAGCGCTGCAGATCTGGCACGATTGAACAAGATGAAGGATTCGTTCCTCGGCCTGGCATCTCATGAATTGAAGACGCCGCTTACCGTGATAATGGGCTATGCCGAACTGATCATGTCGGATATGGCCGATCAGATCGACAGTACTGTTCTCGAGATGGTGGAAAACATCTCTAATGCCGCTGTACGTCTCGATGCGATTGTCAAGGACATGGTAGATCTGTCGATGATTGACGAAAAGCGGCTCAGGTTGAAACTGGAAGATATTAATATGAACCGGTTGGTGGATGAGGCCGTAAATGAACTAAGGTTCTTTTTCAACATGCGGCACCAGGAACTGGTGGTAAATCTTGACGAATCTATACCACCCATCAGGGGGGACAGCATTCGTCTTATGCAGCTGCTATCCAATGTCTTAGGTAATGCGATTAAATTTACTCCGGACGGAGGGGCCGTAACCGTTACAACTTCGGCAAAATATATTGTCGGCCAGCGGGGTCCGGATATCGGTCATTCGCAGTTGACAGCGGTAACCAACGAGAAGGAAAATCATATTTTCGTTGAAATCACCATCTCCGATACCGGTATCGGTATTGATAGCGAAGATAAGATCCGGATTTTCGAAAAATTTTACGAGGCAGGCAAGATCGAGGAACACAGTACCGGCAAGGTTGCTTTCAAAGCGAAAGGCGCCGGTCTCGGGTTAGCCATTGCCAAGGGTATAGTTGAGATGCACGGCGGAGAAATATGGGTTGAATCAGCTGGATACAGTCCGGAGAAATTTCCCGGTTCTACTTTTCATATTTTGCTTCCCTTGAATCCTCTCGCTGTTGATGCCACTATTGAATACATGAATATCATCTGATTTCTCCTTGAACGACTTGTTGCGTTGATGTATAGATACGTGTTTATTATAGTCGTTTGGACCATTCCCCAAACCCGAACCGGAGATGTTGATTATGAAACTCTGTCTGCTGGCTAGTGGCAGCAAGGGGAACTCCGTTTTTATCGAGGCTGGCGAGACCAGAATCCTTGTCGATGCCGGTTGTTCCGGAAGAGAGATTTGCAAAAGGCTTACCAGCAGGGGACTGGCTTCTGAGTCCATTGACGCGATTGTCGTTACCCATGAACATTCCGACCATATCTCCGGAGTCGGGGTACTGTCCCGCAAGCTCAAGATTCCGGTAATCGTCAGTCATCGAACCCTTGAAGTGACGAACAAGCATTTTGCCGGATGCGAACTGTTTGAGTTCGAGTCTGGCAATCAGTTTGTGTTTCGTGATATTCTTATTGATCCCTTCCCTATAACGCATGATGCCGTTGACCCTGTGGGATTTATTATTGAAAGCACTGAAGGCAGGGCCGGTATTGCGACTGACCTGGGAATTGCCACAAGGCTGGTGCAGGACAAGCTGAAAGGGTGCCGGGCGTTGGTCCTGGAATCCAATCACGACGAAGAGATGCTCATGAACGGCCCTTATCCATGGCATCTCAAGCAACGAATCAGGTCCAGGCATGGTCATTTGTCAAACGCCGAGTCGGTGGAGCTGCTCCGTGAACTTCATCATGAAGCACTGGAAGGGTTGTTTCTGGCCCATCTTTCAGAGGTGAACAACAACCCGGACAAGGCCGTTGCCGCGACAGCGGCTTTTCTCGCCGGACAGAACTCCTGCAATCCGCAACTTTTTGTCGGCAACCAGTATCAGCCAAGCGCAATGCTCACAATCTAATTAATGAGATAGAGAGGTTCCAGCAATGATTCCACGTTACACCCGACCCGAAATGGCCCGAATCTGGGAGCCGGAAAACCGTTTTCGCATCTGGCTTGAGATTGAAACACTGGCCTGCGAGGCCCAGGCCGAACTGGGGGTAATTCCTAAAGAAGTGATTCCGGTAATACGAGAAAAAGGTAACTTTGACATAGCACGCATAGATGCCATTGAATTGGAGGTCAAACACGATGTGATAGCTTTTCTGACCTCGGTTGCCGAATTTGTCGGTCCAGAGGCCCGCTTTATCCACCAGGGGATGACCTCCTCGGATGTGCTGGATACCTGTCTCTCCATGCAGATGGTCCAGGCTGCGGACGAGCTGTTGACAGACCTTGACATGGTTCTCGATTCGATCAGGGCGCGGGCAATGGAACACAAGGATACGGTGTGCATGGGGCGCTCGCACGGCATCCATGCCGAGCCGGTTACCTTTGGGCTCAAACTTGCTTCCTGGTACGCCGAGATGAAGAGGAATCGGGTACGGTTGGCCGCTGCCCGGGAAACTATCGCTACCGGCGCGATTTCAGGCGCTGTCGGTACCTTTGCCAATATCGATCCGTTTGTCGAGGAGTACGTCTGCGGGAAGATGGGGCTCAAGCCCGAGCCGGTCTCCACCCAGGTCATTCCCCGAGACCGGCATGCCGAGTATTTCTGCACGCTGGCAGTTATTGCCTCTTCCATGGAGCGGATTGCCATCGAGATCCGTCACCTCCAGCGGACCGAGGTGCTGGAGGCCGAAGAATTTTTCAGCAAAGGGCAAAAGGGTTCGTCTGCCATGCCGCACAAGCGGAACCCGATCCTTTCCGAAAATCTCACCGGACAGGCGAGATACGTTCGTTCGCTATGTATCCCGGCGCTCGAAAACGTGGCCCTCTGGCATGAACGGGACATTTCTCACAGTTCAGTGGAGCGGTACATAGCCCCGGATGCCACGGTGGCACTCGACTTCTCCCTCCGTCGCCTGAATGGCCTCATAAAAAATCTGGTCGTCTATCCTGAGAACATGATCAGGAATCTCAACCAGATGAAGGGGCTGGTTTTTTCCCAGAAGATACTGCTAGATCTCACCCAGGCCGGAGTTTCACGCGAAGATGCCTACAGGCTGGTGCAAAAGAACGCCATGAAGGTCTGGCAGGAAGGGAAGGATTTCCTCACCGAACTGCTGGCCGATCCCGAAGTCTTCGGCGCATTGGGCGAAGCTCGGATTCGCGAGTCGTTTGACCTGAAATACCATCTGAAACATGTGGACACAATATTCAAGAGGGTATTCGGTGAATAGAATCCTTGATTTCTATCGACTGCAGGAATCGGATAGCCTGTATCTCTTCTGGGTCAAGGAGATCCTGGTAGCATTATTGATTTTTGCCGGATTCTGGTGGTTATCCAAGGTGGTACGTTGGGTCCTGGTCCATGTTGCGCCTCGTTTCACCTCTGTTACCGCAACAGATCTTGACGATCGGATACTCCGGCGGATAACCCCACCCATTTCGCTTCTGGTGGTATTTGCCGGCCTTTACTACGCAATCAGCTACCTGTCATTGCCGCAGAAGGTCCATCTGATAGCCTCCGGTCTGGTGTTTATCTTCAACATCGCTATCCTCACGAATGTGGCCTACCGGTGTACCGACGAAATCCTCGAATGGTATGCCGCCCGTCTGGTTCAGAGGCATGGCGAGGGGATCGACCGGCAGTTGTTTCCCCTTGCCGAGAAACTGGTAACGATATTCCTTGTCGGCACAGCGCTGATAATAGTTCTGAAGCATTTCAACTACGACATTTTATCCCTTGTGACTGCTCTCGGAATCGGCTCCCTGGCCATCGGCATGGCGGCAAAAGATACCCTTGCCAACATGATTTCCGGTTTCACCCTGATGATTGACCGGCCATTCCGGATCGGCGACCGGATTCACCTGAAGGACGGCAATTGGGGCGATGTCGCGGATATCGGGCTTCGTACCACCAAGATCAAGACGGTGGACAATACCCTGTTGATCATTCCCAACTCCGATTTATGCAACACTACGGTCATTAACCAGGCATTTCCGGATATCAGGGCCAAGGGGAAGGTGTCTGTCGGGGTAGCCTACGGCACCGATGTCGAGCTGGCGAAAAAGACCCTGGTGGCGACTGCCTTGGAGATCGACATCGTGCTCAGGGATCCGGCTCCGGAGGCCTATTTTACTTCATTTGGCGACAGCGCCCTCAATATGACGCTATTCTTTTGGGTAGCGGATTATACCAAGGCGTTCGTTGCCACTGACTTGATAAACGAACTGATAATTAAAAGGTTTGGCGAAGCGGACATCGTATTTCCGTTTCCAACCAGGACCATTTACCTTCATAAGGAAGACTGATGGCACACCGAATCGAGATTGCACTTGGGGAAGATGTCAGAGATGCCCGCGGAGAGCGGATATGTGATGAAATATCGCACTTCCTCCATCTCCCGGTTCATGAAGTCAGATCGATAGACGTCTACACCGTGGACGCCGAACTATCCCGCGATCTTCTGGAAAAGATCGCTGCCGGTCCTTTCTGCGACCCGGTTATTCAGACCTGGACCGTTGATCGACCTCAGGGGAAAGACTTTGATTTTGCGGTTGAGGTCGGATTCCGCCCGGGAGTTACCGACAATGTCGGGAGAACCGCACGTGAAGCGGCCGAATACCTGATTCCCCGCCCATTTTCTTCTGAAGAAGGGGTCTATTACTCGGTCCAGTATTTGATAAAAGGGGATCTGCAGCAATCAGACGTCGAGAAGATTGCCAGCGGGCTGCTCTGCAACACACTGATCCAGCGCTATGCCGTTGTTTCTTCTGCCGAATTTGCCGCCAAAAGGGGATTCCCTGCCTATGTGCCGAAGGTGTCCGGTGAAACCAGGGCCGAGGTTCGGGAGATCGATCTGGAGGTCTCGGACGAAGAGCTGCTGCGGATCAGCAAGGATGGCGTTCTCGCCCTGACTCTGGAGGAGATGAAGATCATCCAGGGGCATTATCGCGACCCGAAGGTCATCGAGATGCGCCGCAGCCAGGGGCTCGGGGCCAAGCCAACGGATGTTGAGCTTGAATGCCTTGCCCAGACCTGGTCGGAGCACTGCAAACATAAGATATTTGCCGGAACGGTACACTACGAGGATGAAAACGGCAACCGCACCGAGATCAAGTCGCTCTTCAAAAGCTTTATCCAGCGGACTACCAAAGATGTTCGCGAGAGGCTGGGCAACCGGGATTTCTGTCTCTCGGTATTCAAGGACAATGCCGGTGTGATTCGATTCAACGATACTCATTCGCTGGTTTTTAAGGTCGAAACCCATAATTCCCCGTCCGCGCTCGATCCTTACGGCGGAGCGCTGACCGGGATCGTCGGGGTCAACAGGGATCCGTTCGGTACCGGCCAAGGCGCAAAGCTGATCTTCAATACCGACGTATTCTGTTTTGCCGACCCTTTTTACGACAAACCGCTGCCGGCGCGGCTGCTTCATCCGCGTCGCATCTATGAAGGGGTCATCGAAGGGGTGGAACACGGCGGGAACAAGAGCGGCATCCCCACTGTCAACGGTTCTATCGTCTTCGACGAGAGGTTCTGCGGCAAGCCGCTGGTTTTTTGCGGTACTGCCGGTCTGATGCCCGCCGAGGTCAACGGTCGCCCCGGGCACGAGAAGAGCATTATGCCCGGCGACCTGATCGTGATGTCCGGCGGCAGGATCGGCAAGGACGGCATTCATGGCGCTACCTTCTCGTCCGAGGAACTGAACGAGAACTCGCCGGTTACAGCCGTCCAGATCGGCGATCCGATCACCCAGAAGCGTATGTTCGATTTTCTGATCCGTGCGCGCGACAAGGGTCTCTACCGGTTTATTACCGATAACGGTGCCGGCGGGCTGTCGTCATCCATCGGTGAGATGGCGGGCGAATGCGGCGGGTGTCGTATGGATCTTGCCAAGGCGCCACTCAAATACCCAGGGCTCAACCCATGGGAGATACTGATCTCCGAGGCACAGGAACGGATGTCTCTTGCTGTGCCGCCTGAAAAGATCGATGAGTTTATGGCCATGTCGAAGCGGTTCGGCGTGGAGTCTACCGTTCTGGGAGAGTTTACCGACACGGGAGTTTTTCACATCCTTTTCGGCGACAGGACGGTTGCCTCGCTCCCGATGGAATTCATGCACGAAGGGCTTCCGCCGATGCAGCTTCCGGCAAAGTGGACCCCGCCGGTCCATACAGAGCCGGTGCTGGAGGGAAAGGCCGACTATGCCGACGATCTGCGGGCGCTTCTTTCTTCCCTCAATATCTGCTCAAAGGAATCTGTTGTAAGGCGTTATGATCACGAGGTTCAGGGGGGCTCTGTGGTCAAGCCTTTTACCGGCGTTGCCAACGATGGTCCGTCCGACGCAGCGGTGGTAAGGCCGATACTCGACTCCTTCGAGGGGGTGGTGACAGCACATGGCATTTGCCCACGTTATTCGGATATCGATACCTATCACATGACTGCCAACGCCATTGATGAGGCGTTGCGCAACTATGTTGCTGTCGGCGGTTCTCTGGAACTGGTTGCCGGTCTCGACAACTTCTGCTGGTGCGATCCGGTTCTGTCGGAGAAGACTCCGGACGGTCCTTACAAGATGGCTCAATTGGTCCGGTCGAACCAGGCCCTGTACGATCTCTGCCTGGCTTACAACCTGCCGCTGATCTCGGGCAAGGACTCTATGAAAAACGATTTTTACGACGGTACGACCAAGATCTCCATTCCACCGACGCTCCTGTTCTCGGTGATCGGCAAGATGGATGACAGCCGCAAGGCCGTTACCATGGATGTTAAGAGGCCGGGGGACCTAGTATACCTGCTCGGCAAGACTGCTGATGAACTCGGCGGGTCCGAGTTCCTGGCCATGAAGGGTTTGGTCGGCAATAAGGTCCCAAAAGTAGATGCTGAAAGGGCTTATCGCCGATATAAGGCCTATCACGAGACGGTGATGGCAGGAACTGTCGCATCATGTCACGACCTCTCGGATGGCGGACTCGCCGTGGCTGCGGCAGAAGCGGCTTTTGCCGGAGGGTTCGGCATCTCAATGGATCTTGCCAAGGTGTTATGGCACGGGGACCAGGCTGGGAGAAACGATCTCACTCTCCTGTTCAGCGAGTCCGCATCGCGTCATCTTGTGACCGTCCGTCCGGACAGGCGGGGGGAATTTGAATCGCTCATGAGCGGCAACTGTTTCGCCTGTGTGGGTGTGGTAACGGCGGAGCCGTTGCTTGCGATTATTGGCCTGAACGGGTCCGAAGTGATCAAGGCAGGACTTGCCGAGCTTAAGGAATCCTGGCAGAATACATTGAGGGAACTCTGAAATGTCGGATAAAACACGTGCAATAGTAATAACCGGAAACGGCACCAACTGTGAAACGGAGGCGGCGCATGCCTGCCGCTTGGGTGGTTTTGACGAAGCGGTCATAGCCCATATCGCTGAAATCCTGTCCGGAGAGATAACTTTGGATGACTTCCATTTTTTGAATCTTACCGGCGGGTTTTTGGACGGCGATGACCTGGGGAGCGCCAAGGCCCAGGCCAATCGCCTTACCAACGCCAGGGTTTCCGGCACCGGAGAACGGCTGGTGGAACAGTTCATCCGGTTTATCGATAATGGCAAGCTGATCCTCGGGGTCTGTAACGGGTTCCAGCTAATGGTCAAAATGGGGATGCTCCCGGCTCTGGACGGCAATCACCTGAACCAGACCGCGACCCTTACCCACAATGACTGCGGCCGGTTCCAGGACCGGTGGTGTTACCTGAAGGTTGATGCCGATTCTCCTTCCATCTATACCAAAGGCATAGTGAACGGGATCTACCTGCCGGTCAGGCATGGCGAAGGCAAATTTCTCTGCACTGACCAGGACACCATGGGCCGGATCGAGGCCGGACATCTGTCAGTTCTGAAGTATGCAGATGAAAAATTCCAGGCGCCGACCATGGATTTCCCCCTTAACCCCAACGGTTCACAGAATGCCATTGCCGGCCTGTGCGATCCGACCGGACGTCTTATGGGGCTCATGCCGCATCCCGAGGCCTTCGTCCATTATACCCAACACCCCAGATGGAGTCGCGAACAGCTCCCCGAAACCGGGGATGGCTTGATTCTCTATCGCAACGCAGCAGAGTATGTTCGAAACAATCTTGTGTAACCATGATTCATCAACCAAGAAAGGGTTATATGAACCTGTATCGGCCTGAAGAAGAGTGTGGCATTTTCGGAATATATAATCATCGTGAGGCGGCAAACCTTACCTATCTGGGTCTTTATGCCCTGCAACACCGCGGGCAGGAATCTTGCGGGATCGTATCTTCGGACGGACAGCGTTTATATTCCCACAAGAGCATGGGTCTGGTGGCCGATGTGTTCGGTAATCCGGAGATTTTCCGCAATGTTCCGGGTGATTCAGCCATCGGCCATGTGCGGTACTCCACCACCGGCGATTCGGTTTCGAAGAATATCCAGCCGATATTGGTGAATTACTCTCGCGGTGCAATCGCGGTCGCTCACAACGGCAATATTGTCAACTCCCAGCTGATCAGAGCCGAGTTGGAGGCATGGGGCTCTATCTTCCAGACTACCATGGATACTGAGATCATAGTCCATCTCCTTGCCGCTTCTAAGGCCAGCAGCCTGGAGGATCGGGTTGTTGAAGCTTTAAACAGGATCAAGGGGGCTTACTGCCTCCTGTTCATTACTGAGACCCGCATGGTGGCGGTGCGTGATCCGCACGGTTTTCGTCCGCTGTGCCTGGGGAAATTGGGCGAGTCTTACGTCGTTGCTTCTGAAAGCTGTGCCCTCGACCTGATCGAGGCCGAGTTCATTCGCGAAATCGAGCCGGGCGAGATGATTGTCATTGGCCGCGGCGGAATGACCTCGCTCTTTCCGTTCAAGAAGGTCAAGACCTCCCAATGCATTTTCGAGCATGTCTATTTTGCCCGGCCGGATTCATTCATCTTCGGCCGGAATGTTTATCAGGTCAGGAAGGAGCTGGGTCGGCAGCTGGCCAGGGAACATGCAGTCGATGCCGATATCGTCATCCCAGTGCCGGATTCCGGGGTGCCGGCTGCAATGGGGTATGCCGAGGAATCCGGAATCCGTTTCGAACTGGGACTGATCAGAAACCATTACGTAGGCCGGACATTCATCGAGCCTGCGCAGTCGATCCGGCATTTCGGTGTCAAGATCAAGTTGAACCCTGTCCGCGAGTTGTTGAAGGGGAAGAGGGTTGTGGTTATCGACGATTCGATCGTCCGTGGCACCACATCCCGCAAAATTGTGAAGATGGTTCGTCAGGCCGGCGCCAGCGAGGTCCATATGCGGATTTCGTCTCCTCCCACCAGTTATCCCTGCTATTACGGCATTGACACGCCGAACCGGAAGGAGCTGATCTCCTCTTCGCATACCCTCGAAGAGATTCGGCGCTATATTACCGCAGATTCTCTCGGGTATCTATCCTCTGAAGGATTGCTGACCGCTGTGGGCGGAGATAAGGAATCGTTTTGCCATGCCTGTTTTTCCGGCGTTTATCCGATAGGATTTCCCCGACTCGGCCCTGAGCCGCAACTCGACTTATTCTAGTTTCGGATACTAATATTCTTAAAGGAGCAAGAAGAGATGACCGACCGTGAACGACTGAAGCAGATCATTATGGAGCTGTCCTATGAAAAGAGGAGGGTGACCCTCGCTTCCGGAAGAGAAAGCGACTTTTATTTTGATGGTAAGCAGACGACACTTCACGCCGAAGGGGGGTTTCTGGTTGGGAAACTATTCTACCAGGCTGCCAGGGAATTCGCCGGGGTGCAGGCAGTAGGCGGCATTACCCTTGGCGCCGACCCGATTGCCACTGCCACATCTGTTGCCGCCCTGCTGGATGGCAATCCTTTGCATGCGTTCATCATCAGGAAGGAGCCAAAGGGGCATGGCACCGGGCAATGGCTTGAGGGGCGCAAAAATCTTCCCGCCGGGACAAAAGTGGTGATTGTCGAGGATGTGGTGACCACGGGCGGCTCCTCCATGAAAGCGGTCCGGAGGGCCGAAGAAGAAGGGCTGAAGGTTTTGGGGATTGTTGCCCTGGTCGATCGTGAAGAGGGGGGGCGCGAGAACATCGAAGCGGAGGGGTACTCCCTGAAGGCAATTTTCGGCCGCCGGGAGTTGACCGGCGATGCAGTCTGACCTGGATTTGTCAGTAGTCGCCTGCAATTGCTCTCCATTATGGCTGTAATGAACAAAAGACTAATCGGCACTTCGTCGTAATTCGACTGGAGTGCCGATTTTTATATATGTGAACCATAAAAAAAGGGCGATCATTTGATCGCCCTTTCTGTATTGGCTGCATGTTCGGATTAAGCGCGCTTCTTCCTTCTCCAGAAAGCCAGGCCGGCAAGGCCGCCGCCAAGGAGGAGCATGGTGGAAGGTTCCGGAACGGTCGGGGTGACGCCTGGATCGATGATCTGATCAGCTGCGCCGAAAGTAAGGTTGTCGATCCCGAATCCGGCAGGCTCGTTGCCGGTGATGAAGAATGAGATGCCGGAAATGATGTTTGCCCCGGTCGAGTCGGCAAGGCCGTAAAATTCGATACCGAGCTGGGTATTGGTGATGCTCCCCAGGATGTTGCCGTTGATATCGTAAGCCTCGATGGTTGTGCCGCCTATCGCGTCAAAATAGCCACCGGACAGCCCGACTCCGGCAACAGGCTGGCTGAACAGTACGGAAATCGGACCGTTGAAAATGGGAGAGCCGCTGAGCACCGGTGATGTCGGCGCTGCTCCGTCACCCACGATCTGGGTCAGGGGAGCATTCGGATCAAGTGCAAGCGGGCCGTTCGGCGAATGATCGGTCAAGGTTACCGGAGAGCCGCCCGCAGCCTGACCGACAAAATTACCACCAAAGCTGACCGTCAAGTTTCCGTAACTGGGAAGGCCGGTGAATGTGTATACCGGGTTTGTGGTATACAGCGGCTTTTCGCTAAAGGTGATAACCGAGGCGAGCGGGGAGAATGACCCAGGTCCAAGATCCACCAATGCTGCCTGGGCTTTTGTGGCCATTGCTGCTGTTAGCAGCAAGCCGCATGCGAGAAGAGTAATTAATCGCGATTTCATATTGCCTCCATTTGTTGAGATTCAACCGTAAGAAGCAGGATATATGCCATTGGCAAATAATGCTTTAGTATTAAGCTGATATGATACATAAATATATACTAATGCAAAAAATGTTTATTCTGTGTAAAAAAATATCGACAGCTGATTTTATCAATTGATATTAATTGATTAATGATTATTTTGCTAACATACTGAAATGCATGGTTTAATGGCTGTGGGGCTATTGTTTGGTTGTGTAAAGAAGCCCGACATCGTTGTTTAATGGTTTGCTTGGAAGAGGTTAGAGATTCAGAAATGCAGTTGTGGGGCTATTAATAAAAAAGGACGGTCAACTTGGCCGTCCTTTTTGGGCAGTTTCCTGTTAATTAGTGCTGCTTCTTTCTTCTCCACAATGCTAATCCAGCAAGACCTCCTCCAAGGAGGAGCATGGTTGAAGGTTCTGGAACTGGGTTAATAACGGGTGGAATTGAGCCGAAGCCGTCAAGGTATGCGTAAGATGCATGGCCGCTTGGATCACAGTCTCTAGTAGTTAGCGTTACTTTAAGCACGTCGTTGTCGGCTATTCCTGCCAGATCCAGATCAAATGTATCCCACGGACGATAGTACCAGATTCCAGCATCATCAGTTCCCAAACCCCCGTTGTGTGTAGCCCCTGCAAGCCATCCCGGCGTTATGCTGCCGATATTCCCAGTGAAATAGTCTTCAGAAAACAAAATTGAACCGCCGGTTGTAATGTCAACGACTTTAATCTGGAACCATGGGGTTTCATCGTAGGAATGAGGAAAGCCGTTGGTTGGCACAAGACCTACTGCTGCCCAAGCAAAGTAAAGATGGGAAAAGGTATCAGTCTTTACCCATTGCTGGGAAATGGAGCTATACTGGTTACCGCTATACCCCCACGCATTTTGATCCCCTACTTTAGCTGCGTTGGACCCGATTCCGACCTTATTGAGATTGTTGTTAGTCCGTTGGTCGAAACCTGCACTTACGATACTTGTCTGCCCGGAAGAATTCCACCCTGTCAAGGTTCCGGTTTCAAATCCCCCATTGATTATTTCTGCCCCCGCAGATACCGCCATTGATAAGATAAACGTTAAACAGCATAGATACACAATAAGCTTATTCATACTTCCCCCTTTCTTTTAAAGATAAATATGAAATTACCAATTAGTATAAACACATGCAGCAAAACGTGTGCCATTATGAAAAAAGATTGTAAATATAGTGGGTTAACTTGCGGGTGCCAGGAACGATTACACAAACGTAAAATATTTCGACACTATGCTGGAGAACAACAATAATCAGTCCCCTCGCACGAATTTCTGTCCCAACCACATCAGCAGCGCACCGCCAAGTCCGGCAACCAGCCAAACCGGGGAGACAAGTAATGCCAGTAGGATTCCGTCCAAGATGCATATCCCGGTTAGCATCAGAGGTATCACCGGCCAGGTAAACGGCTCCTTCCGGCTGTATTCATGTCGCGCTACCAGACTGATCCCTATGACGTATATGAACTGAATGCCACCGGCAGAGATTACCTGTGGGGGGAACGTCCCGGTTGTGGCCAGCGCGGTCACGGCAAATACCAGAAAGCGGCAGGAGGCCATCAACAGGACACTCAAAGGATTCTTCTTATGATGCAGGTCGTACCAAATGATCGCTGCCAGAAGCAGCAGGGCGGCAAACAGACCCTGTCGATACGGAAGGAAGGCGAGGAGCAGAAAACCTGTCGCTAGAAGAGCGGCTGAGAGCGCAACCGCCCCGGCCATGGAGACCCGTCCCGACGGGATCGGACGCGAAGGGCGGTAAACCCGGTCATAGCCAGCGTCGCAGATATCGTTGAGACACATACCTGCCAGGTAGAAGCACGAAAGAGAAACTCCCAGCACAATATATGGTTCGGGTGCAAACTGTCCGTTCGCCAGCATGAATGCGCAGAGGACATTGGTCCAGATGCTCGGCAGGTTGCTGATCCTGCAGAGATCGAGGTACGGCTTGATGGTTGAGGAAAAAACCATGATCAGGCGTCGAAAACATGCCGCAGAATAAGATCACGAACTGCAGTTGCCTCGATTTCGCTCCCTTCAAGTAGTTGCGGAGCGCTGGTCATGAAAAGCGGTCCATCGTCGGGATTGTCGGTGATTCTACCGTGCGAACCCTTAACCAGAGCGGCATCAAGAGGAATAACATCCATCAGGTAACGGAACCCCAGGATCTTCTTTGCCAGGGTCACAGCAATTTTCAGTTTGGGGAAACGGATAGCCGGGTCGAGAAACAGCTCGCACGGATCGTAACCCGGCTTGGCGTGGATATTAACCGTTCTGGCATAATCGGGGGCACTTTTGTCGTCCTGCCACCAGTAGTAGGAGAACCAGCTTTCGGCAGCTGCAACTAGTACCAGTTCACCAGACCTTTGGTGGTCCAGTCCGTGGGCTCGCTTGCCATCTGCATCCAGCACTAGTTCTACTCCGGGAACCGTTGTGAAAAGCTGCTTGACCGCCGGAATGTCCTGCTGATTCCGGACATACAGGTGGGCGACTTGATGATCGGCAACAGCAAAGCCCCTGCTGATCATCGGGTCGAGGTATTCGCGCCCTTGATCGATCTTCAGGGAGAGGAAACCGGCATCGCGCAGGATCCGGTTCGGGTGGATCGGGCGTGACACCTGGGTGATGCCGTATTCGGAGAGGACAACGACCCGGCACCCCCGCCCGTCGAAGAAATCAAACAATTTGCCGCACAGGGCATCAATTTCGGCCAGATCCCCGGAGACGTCGCCCCTTGGCCCCGACTTCTGCAGACAGTAATCAAGGTGCGGGAGATAGACGAGTTGCAGGGTTGGTGAAAATTCCCTGTCCGTCGCCATGGCATTGGCGATCCATTCGCTGGAAACGATCGAGGTTGCCGGCCCCCAGAAATGGAATAACGGAAACTGCCCAAACTGGCTGTTATATCTGTCGCGCAACTCCAGAGGGACCGTATAGCAGTCCGGCAGTTTACGGCCGTCGGCACAGTAAAGGGGGCGTGGTGTCATGGTGATGTCAGCGTCGGTCTGCATGGCATACCACCAGAAGCAGTTTGAGCAGGTAAAGCCCGGGTTGCGGCGTTTCGCCTCGTGCCAGATTTTTTCCCCAGCGACGAGGCGGTTGGACTGCTTCCAGAACATGACCTCGCCGAGATCGCGTTCAAACCAGCCGTTAGCGACGATACCGTGGTCGGACGGCATCTTGCCTGTCAGGTAGGTTGACTGGACCGAGCAGGTGACAGCAGGTGTTATTGTCCTTATCGGAATGGAAGATGGAAGAAAATGATTTAGCCGCGGGGTGCACGGTCCTCCGAGCAGCGATCGGGTAAGGCCGACGACATTAAGGATCACAGTGCGCTGCATTGAGCTGCTCCTTGAGCCAGGAAATTTCGCGGATAATCGAGTCGGTCACTGACTCACACCGGAGTGCCTTCGGCAGAACATCCCAGGTGTAAGTCTCGACTTCCAGGAGTACGCCGGTCGGCACGACAGGCAGGAGCAGCTGAATGAATGATCGAGTTGTCCCCAGATCTCCAAACCGTTCCTGGAATATTGGCACATGGAAATGGCAGCGCCACTCGTCCCCTGATTGCCGGTCATGGCCGGTAAGGGCTGAAGGAAGGTCCGCATACCGAGTAATGCTACCATCCTGGCGGCGAATGACAACCTGGTGCAGGTAACAGGGTTCGGCAAACGGCTGCAGCAGAGTCGCCGCCGGGTCTTTAATTCTGATTGCCGATGAAATCTGGACCTTTGCGATCTCGATCCCTGCCCCTCTCAGCTCGGCAAGCGACGCAACAGGATCTTCCATCTCCACTGCCTGGTGGCAGCAGTCGTAACAAAGTCCAAGATGCCGGCGCAGCCGTTCCGGAAGCTCAAAGTCGTTGAAAAAACGGCAGACCTCGGCGGTAGTTTCCAGGAGACAGCCAGGTTCCGGTTCCAGCGCCAGCAGGATTTTCTCTCCGGACTGCTCGTAAATCCTCGCCAGGTGGGAAAGCACCGCTTCCAGCTGTTTGAGGATCGTGGGGAGGTCATCTTTGCGGGCTGCCCCCTTAAACCCTAACGGGACAGTTGATATCGATCCGGTAATTGCCTTCGGCAGCCAGGTCGAGAGGAGATCGGCCAGCCGAATGGTGTAGGCGGAGCGCTCCGGGGATCGCCAATCCGGTAGATAGACGTTCTCTTTGATTCGGTAATTGTGAAACGAACCGTACGGAAAGCCGTTCAAAGTGGGGACGAAGCAATCCTGTTCCTCAAGCCAGCGCTGGAAGCGGTTGTTTTCTGCTGCAGTCAGCTGGACTGCCGCAAGGTTCGGGAGACGCAGGCCGATGGGGAACGGGGCATTTGGGGATACCGCCGATTTGACGGCAGGAATATGCTGCTGAAGAGCTCCAAACACCGCGTCCCAGGTTTCGCCGGGATGGATATTGGTGCAATAGGTGATCATGCAGGCAATTGTACGACAAAAAAACGCCCCGCGCTACTTCCTGAAAGCTATAGAAGTAGCGCGGGGCTGATTGCCTGGATCAGAGTGTAGGTTTTGCGTTCGCTTCGTTTGAATAGAGCGACTCAAGTCCGGTGGCATCCACAGAGGTGACTCGCCAGTAGTAAGTTGTGTCGTTAGTCAGGCCAACGTCGGCATAGTTGCAGTAGGTATGCCCAGTTTTTATTCTTGCGTATGGACCGCCGGCAACTGTGCTTCTAAAGACGTTGTAGGTGACTTTGCCGGGCACACAGCTCCATACCAGACCGGCCTTGCCCGATTTGGGGCGTGCCGTCAGATTGAAGATTGTCTGAACCGGCACAAGCGGTCTCACGACCACTGTGGAACTGTCATTGGCGCTGTTGGGGTCAGCAGGCGTGGAGGCGGTGCGGCTCGCCGTGTTGTTGTAGAGACCTGTGGGAAGCACGGTAGCGGTGACGGATAGGGTGGCGCTGGCGCCGTTGTTCAGCGTCCCAATATTCCAGATGCCGCTGGGCGGGTTGTAGGTCCCCTGGGAGGGGAGACCAGTCACCAGGGTGTAGCCGGTCGGCAGCAGCTCGGTCACCTGCACGCCGGTGGCGTTGGCCGGGCCGCTGTTGGTCACTGTCACGGTGAAGGTGACGTTCTCCCCGATGCCGGGGCTGGTCTTGTCGACCGTCTTGGTGATGGCGATATCGGCCTGGGGAAGAGGCGATACATTGACCGTGGCGGTGTCGGTGCCGCTGCCACCATCGGCGTCGCTGACTGTTACGGTCACGGTGAATTTGCCGTTTGCAGAGTATAGATGGTTCAGAGCAAACGACTTGTCTGGATTCAGGGCTAGAGCCTGATCACCGGTTCCGTCGCCGTAATTGACCTTTGCCGTCCAGCTGTCCGCTCCCGGATCAATGAATGAACCGCTACTGGAGAAGGAACCGGATCCCACCAGATTTGCATCCGGTCCGGCCTCAACGACCGGAGCAACGTTATTCACAGTGATCAGGGCACTGCCTGTTCCGGCGCCGCTATCCTTGTCAGTCACTGTTACGGTCACAGTGAAGGCCCCATTTTGAGGATAAAGATGATTCAAGGAGAAACCCTTGCCAGTGAGGGCCAGAGGTTGGGCTCCGCTGCCGTCCCCATAGTCCACGGTAGCAGTCCATGTGTCTGCGCCCGGATCAACAAAGCTTCCGGTTGACGTATAGGTCCCGCCTTCGTTTATGGTTGCCCCCGGGATTTGATTAATGATCGGCGGCGCATTCAGAACTTCAACAGTTGTGGTGGCTATAGACTCCAGAGCGCCATCCGAGACCTTGAGCCGCACTGTGAACGAGCCGTTATCCGGGCGGCTGAATGACGGCTTATTGCCCGAGGTTTCAAAGGTGCCGTCGTTGTCCAGGTCCCAAGAGTAGGTGAGCGGGTTGCCATCCGGGTCAGATGATGCGGAACCATCAAGTTGAATTGTTCCTCCCTCGTTTAATGTGTAGGGACCGCCGGCATTGGCCACTGGTGGATTGTTGCTCCTGATGGTAATTGTAGCCCAACGCGCTTCGGAAGTCAGCTTGTCGTAGTTGGGCGGATTAAGCACCCCATTATCAACAACCTTGAGACCGATATTATAAGTGCCCGGAGTGTTCCAGGTGAAGGTCGGTTTGGCGCCGGTGGCATCGGTAAAGTTATACGGGAAGGCACCGTCCAGTTCCCAACCGTAGGCAGTGATGATATCGGTCGGGTCGATGTCGTACGATTTGCTGCCATCAAGCTGTAAAGGAATCCCGACATAGCCGACATACGGCCCTCCCGGGTCGGCTATTGGTGCATGCGGCGGCACCGCAACAATCACTGTGATGGTGTTGGTGTCATACTTGGGCGGGGCGTTGTTGTCGGTAACTCGCAGGGTAACCTTGAAGGTACCGAGCTGTGTATAGGTATGGGTTGCCGTTGGCTGGTCGCTGCTGGAGTCGTAGACGCCGTCGCCGTCGAAATCCCATTCATACTTGACAATCTTACGGAATGGATCGAGATGATAGGATTTTGAGCCGTCAAAAGTAAGCGGCCAGTCGATCCCCCAAACCATGTTGTTGCCGGCAATGGCTACCGGAGGCAGCACGAAGAGGGTCTTTGTCAGGACAATGACGCCCCACGCCGTCTTGAAGGCACCGGTGACATACCCGGAAGATGAGACGAACTCTCCGTTTGCGTTCTGATCATTGACGATGGTACGGGCAATCCCGCGGTCAGGGTCATTGTACCAGTCTATGGCGTTGGCAGTCCCTTCGCCCATGATGACGACTTCCTTGGGCTTGGCGATCCTCATTGCCTTGGCAAGGGCATAAAATGCGTAATAGTTTTCCTTGCCGTTGTACCAATTGTTCCAGTATGAAGCCAGGAAGTTTTCAGCCAGACTCCAGCGCGGGTCGGTCGTCGGGACGCGGTCGAAAGCCAACTGAGCGAGACCGGACGGTGTCGTTGCCTCACCATTGCCGGGGCCAGCATATCCGTACCCTTTCCCATCCCCGTTTCTGCTGTTGGCAAGCCATACCAGGTTCCTGTCCCGGACCCATTGGGGGATCTTGATCCAGTTCTGTTCTTCGGCCGCCTCAAAACCGAGGGCTGCCCATTGGCAGGCGGAGTTGTCGGCATCACCGTTCCAGCCATAGCGCCAGCCGCCGGAAGAGTACCCTTCATCCACCTGTCCCCAGTAATACATCTCTGCCATATCCTCGACTATGTCGCGATAGGTTCTGCCGATTATGCCCGTATCGCCGGAAGTTGCCTTCATGTTCGGCGTGCCGGACGCAACCAGGGCCATCATGACCTGACCACCCTGGTATATCGGCTGGCCGTCAGTAACTTCAATACCAATGCCGTTGCCGTTCAGGTCCGGGTCTCCGTAAGCCTGATCGTTTATGGCAGTCTGTCGAATAGCTGAGAGCATATAGCTCATCCCGCGCGAGACATCCTCCACATATGGATCGTTGCTGAAATCCCCGATTTCCAGGTGGCCGTTTATTTCCATGGCGTGCAGTGCAGAAGCTGTTGCTGATGAGTAATGGCTGGAGTATCCGGACCAGCGACCGTCTGATGATCCGCCAGTTCTGTCCTGGGTGGTGTGGATATACCACAATGCATCGTCGATCGACTTGTTTACCTCGACATTAAGGGTCTTGGTCCGAATGATGATCGGATAGGTATCCGAAGAACTCTTGCCGTCGGCATCGGTTACGGTTATCCGGGCCGTTATCGGCGTCCCGTCGGCAGCAGTGTAGGTGTGTTTTGCCGAGAGATTGTAGGTGTCGGTTACCGTTGCCGGCGTCGAAGATGTGCCGTCGCCGAAATCCCAAGCATAGGTGATCGGCGCTTTGCCTGATTTTACTACGGCCTTGAGAATCACTTCTTCGCCGCTCCAGGTGTCATGCGGTACTTCTACCCCGCCGGTGAACTGCCACGGTGCGGTTATGACCAGCGGGTCAGAACTGACCGTCAGGGTCGATGATGCCGTAGCGCTCTGGCCAGCGCCGTCGGTAACGGTGAGCTGGACCGGGAAGGTACCGGCACTACTCGGCGTAAATACCGGCTTCTCGCCCTGCAGGATCTGAAGGCCGGCTGTAAGCGCCATATTGTCGATGATGAACGTCCCTGTATAATAGGAAACCCCTGCCTTGAAGGTCGAGTAGGCTGGTACATAGCTTGAATCATACAGCATGACCCAATCGCCGGATGATGCCGGCTTGTAGTAGTAGCGGGCTCCGGCGATCGCTCCGGATGGCGATGTTTTCAGTTCCACCCTGGCGTCGTACTGAACGTTAAGCGAATACGACCCCACCTGGGCACGGTGGGAACCGCTTTCGTAAACTCTCAGCGTGCCGTTGTCGAAATAGAGTGCGTACGGCATCTGCTCATAGCTGTAATTGGTGCTAGTATTCTTGAAACCGAACATCAGATTCCCGCTGGCCGTCTGCAGTACCTGGCCGGTGATTATCCCTGTTCCGTCTAGGGTAAAATCATTTTTGGTGAACAGGTAGCGAGAACCCCATCCCCCACTGCCGGTAAGGGTTACCGCATTGTTCTGCGTCACGCCTGTGGCAGGGTACAACCATATTGCGGTATCGATGATTGTACCGTTAAAGCTGTCATTAACGAGGTAGTTGGCCGTGCCGATGCTCCATTTGTAGCCTTTGATGCCGAAATCATCGGTTGATCCCGAGCCGTTCAGCCGAACCGGCAGACCGATATTCGACAAGTACGGTCCCCCTGCATTTGCTGTTGGTGCATTCCCGATAGTCACGGTCACGGTGGCGGTCGCGGTGGCGGTCAGCAGGGCCGCGTCCTTCACCGTCAGGGTAACGGTGTAGGTCCCTGTAGTGCCGTAGGCATGGGTCGGTTGAGCCCCCTTGCCGGATGTACCGTCACCGAAGTCCCAGGAATAGGAAAGGATACTGGTATTGTCGGTGGAAGCTGTGCCGTCGAAACTGACCGGCATGTTAGGCTCGGTGAAGTACGGACCGCCTGCGTTTGCCGTGGGTGCGGCGGTGGCAACGACCGATGCGGTGGTGGTAGTGGTATGTGATTGGTTCGCGTGGTCCGTGACCTTCAGGGTTATCGTATTGGTGCCTGGCGTTACGTAGGTGTGGGATACGGTCTTAGTTGTCACCACCGGGGTCCCGTCGCCGAAGTTCCATTCGTACTTCCAGATGGCCACGTCATCGGTCGACGCAGAAGCGTCGGCGTTGATGGTCCAGTGCTTGTTGACTACCTGGTCTTCGTTGACGTTATAAGGTCCTCCCGGATTGGCGACAGGAGGGGCATTCGCCGATATCGTTACTGTTGTGGTCTTTGTGTCGCTCTGGCCAGACCTGTCGGTAACCGTAAGAGTAACGGTTCTTGCGCCTACACCGGTGTAGGTGTGGGATGGCTTGGCCCCGGTTCCGGTCGTGTTGTCACCGAAGTTCCAGGCGTATGATTCGATTCCGGTGTCGTCACTGGAACCGCTGCCGTCAAAGGCTACAGCCCAGGTATTCTGGTTGGCTTTTGTTTCGTCAAGGATATATGGGCCGCCTGGATCGGCCAGCGGCGGGGTTCCCTTTGCAGCCGTCACCTGGGTGGTGGCAGCCGCGGTCTGTCCAGCCTTGTCTGTTACCTTGAGGGTTGCGGTGTATGTCCCTTCCGCATAGAGATGGGTCGGTTTCTGATGTGTCGCAGCCGGTCCGGACGAGCGTGAATAGACATTCAGATTGTCAAATTTGGCATCGGTACGGTAGGTCGAGAATCCGACCATACCGGTGGCGAAATAGGTGTCGTTGTAATTGAAGTACAGTGAGTCGTTTACGTAGCACTTGATGTTGTTGCCGTATGCCTCGACCTTCAGGTGGTACCAGGTATTCAGCTGGGGCACGAATGGAAGTGCGATCTGGGCCAGCTGACCAAAACTGCCGTTTAGTTGCCGGTAGAGCAGGAGGTCGTTCTGCCCCCTTCCCCTGAATATGAATTCATAGTGATTGTTCGTGTCCTGCGCCCGGAAGATGAGCTGTGCTTCCTGGCCGCTGCCGGAGACGAGCATCACGTCTGTCTCGACGGTGTAATCACCGGACTTGGCATTGCCGATCATTGTGTCGGTTCTGTCCGGACTGGCATTGGTCTGTTCGTACGCCCCACCGTTCACGGTCCAGCTGCTGCCGGCCATCGGCGTCCAGCCGCTGGCGTTTCCGTCAGTGAAGTCATCGCTAAGGCCATCACCGAAGTCCCATTCGTAACTCACGATGCCGCTGTCATCGCTCGAGCCGGAACCGTCGAGATTGACCGTATAGCGCCCATTGCTTGCCTTGGCCTCGCCGACCGAATAAGGGCCGCCGGCATTGGCAACAGGCGGGGCTCCCAGGGCATATACCACTGCGGTATCGGCAGATTTATTCCCGGCATTGTCAGTTACAACGAGGCTTGCCAGGTAACGCCCTTCTGCGGCAAAAGAGTGGGCCTGGGTCATGCCTGAGGCGGTGCTGCCGTCACCAAAAGCCCAGTTATAGGCCGCAATGGAGCCATCCGGATCGTAGGAGAAACTGCCGCTTAAGTTCGCATCCGAACCGACCGCTGTGGATTGGGTTTTCGGAGAGATCACTGCAAAGGGGAACCCTGCAGTCCTGTTACCGGTTGGCGGAGCCGATACCGCCAACAGGTTAGAACGTGTTGCCGTCGGACTTATGGCAGTACGGGTGCCGAATGTACCGTCACCTTTGCCGGGAACGAAAAACAGCTTGTTGTTGTAACTGTAGTCCCCCATGACAATATCAACATTGCCGTCATTATTAAGGTCATAGGCGTCCATTGAGCTGTGATAGTTGTTGATGTCCAATGAAGGCACCAGCCCGCCGGTCAGGAAGGTCCCGTCGCCATTCCCCTTGAAGAAATAGGCGTCGCCGTTGGAGCTGCCACTGACGATAATGTCGGATTTGCCGTCGTTGTCAAAGTCGGCTGCTGCCAGTGCATAATTGTCATTTCCCGAAGTTGTGGCGGTGCCGATCGAGGCTCCGGTGAACTTGCCTGTGCCGTCACCGCGGTATACCCAGACGTTGTTCGTTCCGGAGAACGAAACAGCAATATCCAGATTGCCATCACCGTTGAAGTCGGCTACATCAAGGCCACGGCCGGTATTGGGAAGGGTTATGGTCGTTCTGGTGAACCCGCCCTTGCCGTCGTTAATGAATACAGCGAGGACGTTGGTGTTGCCATTGGCGACAAAGTCAGGCAGACCGTCATTGTTGAAGTCGCCGGCTGCCATGTCCATGGCATAACTGCCAGTACTCGGATGGGTAGCGGCTACTCCTTTGTTGACGAAATTGTCATTGCCGTCATTAAGGAACAGGAACATGGAGCCGTCACCGCGACCGGCAATGAAATCGAGGAAACCGTCGCCGTTGAAGTCTTCGATGATGATGCCGCGTGAATAGGAGCTTCCTAGATAGTCCAGAGTCCGGTAATTGCTGAAGGTGCCGTCGCCGTTGCTCTTGGCGTAGTAGATCCAGGAGGAATCGTCGATGCCGAGGACAAAGCTCTTGGACCAGTTGTCCATAGTTGCTGCATTACAGTCGTCATCCTTGCCGTTGTGGAGGATCTCCCGCCGTCCCGGGTTTACGGTCGGATCATTGTCGTTGCAATCCAGATTGCTCGGATACCCGTCACCATCCGCATCCGCTGTATCGAAGGTCAGCGGATTGCAGTCGTTGTCGATACCGTCGTACATGATCTCCGTGGCGCCCGGATTGATCGCAGCGTTTGCGTCATTGCAATCGGTGCCGTTCGTCACGTGTCCAGCCGGTGCAAAACAGGCCTGAACCGCAGTTAGAGGGTTGCCGTAACCGTCAGCATCCGCATCCGCATAAAATGCAGTGGTAACTCCTTCATCTATCTGGCCGTTGCAGTTGTCATCCTTGCCGTTGCAAACTTCTGCTGCTCCCGGATGTATAGCCGCGTCGGCGTCGTTACAGTCCTGGTTGTTGGTGACATAGCCGGCAGGTGCGGAACAGTCCTGGACGCTTTGTCCCGGATTACCGAATCCGTCGCCATCGGCATCACGGTAGAACGTTGTCGGAGGTTGCCCGCCGCAGACAAAGTCCGCGGTGGCAGGATTGCAGTCGTCATCCTTGCCGTTGTTGAGAATTTCGATGGCTCCGGGGTGAACCGTAGCATCGTTGTCGTTGCAGTCAACAGATGAGTCGTAGCCGTCACCGTCGGCATCGGAGTATATCCTTACGGTTCGCCCTTCGACGGTGTCCCTGCTGGCAACATTGTTGTCACGGATCGTCACGAGTACTAGCTTTGTTCCGCTCTCAGTTGCACCCGGAGTCAAGGTGAAACTGGTGCCGGTTCCCACAATCGTGCCATCCACGGTCCATTCATAGGTCAGCGGGTCATTTTCCGGGTCGGAAGCGGCAACGGTAAAGGTTAACGGCTGCACTATGCTTGCGCTCGGGTTTGTGGCTGCTGGCAAGAATGACGAGATGACTGGCGGAGCATTACCTGCAGAAATAATGACCTGGTCATATCCGACGGCACTCCTGTTGGTGGAGTCGGTAATTTTCAGTCCGATCAGTCCCGAAAACGGCTTGGCCCAAGAATAAAGCACGTTTTTGCCGGTGGCGTCGTCAAAATTGCCGTCACCGTTAAGGTCCCAAGCATAACTGAGCGTATCGCCGACATCCGGGTCGGAAGAGTTGGCGCCGCTAAGCGAGATTTGGGTGCCGGCCGTTCCGAGGTAAGGCCCGCCTGCATCAGCGAGAGGACGGTGAAGGGTGAATTCAGTCACCAGGTTGTTCATGGTAGCCAGAGCATTGGTGTTGAATGTCTGTACTGCAGGGATGGCGGTATCAATCTGGGCTGTGATTGCGTTGATCGAACTTGCCAGGGAGAAGTCGGCGGCAGGTACCCGAAGCGATTTTACGTACTGGGTAAGGAGTTGGACTCGGGCATCACTGTATCCGACGTTCTTCAGAGATTGAATCTCTTCTGCCGTTAGTCCCGATGCTGTGACCCTGTCTTTCAATGCCTGCATGTCGGCAACATGAATTACTTGGTCAGCAGTTCCGTAAGATGTGTATACGTTCTTTACGTTCTGCAGATCGCTCTTCATGGCGGCCAAGTTTCCAGCCAGCCACTCGCCATACTGTTTTGCCTGTTCGATCTGACTGAAGGCATACTCGTAATTGGATACTGCTGCAGCACCTTGGTACTTTTCGAATGATTGCCTGAGCGCCTTGACCAATGCCCCCTGCTCGACGGAACGGTTGGCTATCTTGATCAGCACCGCTTCCCGAGCGTCACTCCCCTTGACCTGGAAGGGGTATGCTCCTTGAACCGATGCCGCAGCCAGTTCGGCGTTAATTGCTGCAAAATCAAGGGGGGCGAGGGCAGTAAAGTTGGCATCGGGCGGATCCTCATAGAGATCGTACCAATGCTTGGCAATATTGCCGTAGATGCCCGATGCCTTTTGCGGTGTTTTATCCTTGTCAAAGGCACCGATAAGATCCGTGGCCATGTTGATCACCGCACCGTTATAGTCGGTGGCAATGCCGGTGATGCTGCCGAGAACGCCAATAGCCGCACCCACGACATCCCCGGACATCAGGCTGAGTGCGCCGCTCATGGCATCCATCAGTTTGCAGGCACCATTCCATTTGTCTATGGCATCGCTGTAACCGAGAGATATTCCCTGCGCAGCGCTTTTCAACGCCGATGAATCAACAGGTGGATGGCCAAGGTCAACAACCTCGAACAGATAACCGGCGCCGCTATTCTCGACCTGATCCCCGGCGCCGAACTTGGCGTCTCCGTTATCAAAGACCACATCGTATTTGCCGACCTTCAGTGGGGGGAGTGCGATGACCTCGTCGAGAAAACCACCCATCATGTAATTGCAGAGGCGGTTTTCCGATCCCATGACATCGGCCAGTGTCTCGCCGCCGCTCCAGATACGGTTATCCATGATGTAGGCGTCGGTACATGGGTAGAAATCGTACAGGTTTATCTTGGAGAGCGCCTGTCCGGATACACATACCGTGTCGTTCTTGTCGTAGACGGTTTTTACCTCGAAATTACCGGAACAGTCGGTGGTATAGAGACTGTAGGACGATGCCGGCAGAAAGCAGCACACGATCAGAAGAAACAGCCCTGACAGGTAGGAATATTTGATCGGTTTCATAGAATTCCCCTTACTAAGAGTCTGAATGAAAAGTGAATGGCTGAAATATTTGATTATAAAAAATTAAATAAATGGTTATTCCAACATCGTTTTAATTAAGGAGCAAAAACTGAGCCATTAGGTAACATGCTAATAATAAAGAAAATTTATTTGGTGGTAATACGATGTGTAAAAAAAATCGACAAACTTTAGGTGAATAATCAGGAGGGGATTAGGTAATACGATGGGGCAGTCTATCAGGTTGATAGCACCTGTGATAATTACCGTCCAGGTCTGTGATGAAAATGGAGTGGACCTGCTCTCAGCCGATAGAAAACTTTGGGGATTGACCGAGAAACTGTGCCGGGTTTTCGAAGAACACCTTGTTGATCTGCTCTTCTGGGTGGCCGCGTCTTCTCATTTCATTGGCGCATTTCAGGACCGACAGGGGATCGCTGACGCTCCAGTCTGCGGACGAATTGATGCAGATCCTGTCCGTGCCGTAGATCTCGACGGCATCGATGGCCCGTTCCGGGCTCCCTTTGGAGTTCGGGTACAGGGTCAGGCCGAACCAGAAACCGTTCGCCTTGATCTCTCTGATGGTGTGTTCCTCGGCATGGTCGATCAGCACCCGTTCCGGCTTGATGCGCGGCTCTGACAGGATCATGTCCATTATGATCCGGGTCCCTTTCAGCTTGTCCTCAAGATGCGGGGTATGAATCAGGAGCAGTTCGTTCCGGTTCACGGCCATCTCCAGTTGCTGTTCCAGTACCTTGATTTCGTTGCGGCTGTTCTTGTTCAATCCCACTTCGCCGATGCCGATGGCCGTAGGGGCATCAAGGAACTCCGGCATGATCGCCAGCACCTCCTCGGCCATGTGCAGGTTCTCCGCCTCTTTGGAGTTTAGACCGATCCAGCAGTGGTGCCTGATGCCGAACCTTGCTGCCCGGGCCGGTTCGGTCACGGTGAGGTGGTAAAAGTAGTCGCGGAAACTGGCGGCGGAACTCCGGTCAAACCCGGCCCAGAAGGCTGGTTCCGATACCGTATGTATTCCGCTGATGGCAAGTTTCAGATAGTCGTCGGTTGTCCGCGATACCATGTGGATATGGGGATCGATCGCCTTCATCGCTTACCCCCATCCCAAGCGCCGAACGCCTTAAGGCCGACGGCGCTTGTCAAAGGCTCTGAGGTCGGATCGCTGAATGAACTCTGGATTGCCTCGGTCCGCCCCTGTCCCTCATTGCCGAGAAGTCCCAATGCCTTGACAAATGCCTGGTAACGGAAATCCTGCCTGGCTTCTGCTGCACCTTCGTAACGGTCGATCCGGTCAAGGAATGAGGCGATATCGAGAAGCCGGGCGCGATTTTCAATAAAATACAGGTCCAGGATCTCGGATGCGGTCATCTGCTGGTAGGGGGGCATGTCAGTTCTCCTTGGCTCTAACCGGTGCGGGATCGGCAGGTAGCGATACCGGCAGCAGTGATCTTCGTTCAGCCAGTAGATTAATGCAGTGTCGCATCAGCTCTGTATCCAGTTGATGTGCTTCGATCTTCTTTCCGATCCCCTCAAGCAGAGGGATAGTGAGCTCTCCCCCTAAGTGCTCCTGAAATTCCCGCAGCGCCTTTTCCACATCCAGCCATGAGAGGGCCGGGTGATAAAGGCTGAACCCGAGATCTTCCAGAAGCGACAGGATGCGGCGCAGGTCAAGATCGCCCAGCAGGCCGGAATGACTCGAATAAAGAGAATCGAGGGCAATGCCGATGGCAACGGCCTCACCATGACGGATCTCGCCGCCGGTCAATTCTTCGAGTTTATGGGCGTTCCAGTGGCCGAAGTCAAGCGGCCTGGATGAGCCGAACTCAAACGGGTCTCCGCTGGTTGCGATATGCTCCAGATGGAGCTCGGCGCATCTGAAAATCATTCGTTCCATGGCTGCAGGTTCGAAAAGTGCCAGCTGTTTCCGGTCCGAGTAGAGAGAATCGAAAAAGCTGCGATCTCTGATTAGAGCCACCTTCACCGCCTCGGCAATCCCTGAGCGCAGTTCTCTGGAGGGAAGGGTATGGAGAAAGTCGAGATCGTTAATTACGGCAAAAGGGGGCGCAAAGGTGCCGAGGAAATTTTTTCTGCCAAAGGAATTGACCCCGTTTTTCACACCGACGCCGGCATCGTTCTGGGCGAGTACTGTGGTCGGCATCCTGATCAGGCGTACGCCGCGGTGAGCCGTTGCCGCTGCATACCCGGCGGCGTCGAGTACCGCTCCACCGCCGATGGCAATAATAAAGGAGTGCCTGCAGAGGCGATGCCGTTCAACCAGCGAGTGAATCTTGTCGACCTCCTGAGGCTCCTGCTTGCAGATCTCTCCGCCACGGACGATAAAGGGAGGGGCGGCAAACTCGATCAGGGCGTCATGCTGCTTGCCATAGTTGCTGATCTTTTCGAGAAGCCCTGTTGTAAGTCTGGCAACTTCGCTGTCGATCACAACCAGGGCGCGATTAGGCGATTTGCCGGTCTGGCCGAGCAGCCCGGCAAGGGTGACGTTGCCCGGGTCGAAAAGCCCCCTGGTAAAAAGCACCTGGTAAGAGTAGCTGACCGCAAATTTTTGAGTTATTGTCCGCATGGCATTCCTCGGGCTCAACGGCTGGGGAACCGAACTGCTGGCTACCGGTTTCCACAGAACGCTTCTGTCAGCTTATAAACCCCGATGCAGGATCTCCAGAGTAATCGTTGCATAGCTGGTCACGAGGTTCGGGTCTCGCTCCCACCAGCGGCCGTTCTGGTTGACCCAGGAACCATCTTCCCGCTGCAGATCCAGCAGTTTTCTGGCCAGATCCTGCCGCCAGTTGATCTTTTTTCCGTCCTTCGTGGTCAAGGTATCTACTCCGGCGGCGGAAAGTGCCTTGGCCATGGTGTGGAAGTAGTAGTACAGGCCGTCCTGGCCCATTCCTGGGTTTTCTGCAAGCGTATAGTTTTTGGAGAGCCAGTCGATAACCGCTTTTACCCTCGGATCGTTTTTGTCCACCTGGGCATAGATGAAGCTCAGCAGCCCGGCGTAACTCATGCTTCCGTATGAGCGGAGCGCCGTCTTGTCCCCTTCGATTTTCTGCTCTCCTGCCTTGCTGTCGGCCGGGAAATAGACAAAGCCACCCTTGTTGGCCGGATCGTCACTGGCCCATTTCTGATCATTGGAACCGGGGAGGTTCTGGGTCCTGCTGATGAACTGTATCGCTGCCTTCCAGTTCAGGTCTTTTGCGTCCGGATCGTTGGCCACGTCGCTCTTCAGAAAGCGGGTATAGTAGAGCGCTTCAAGGGCAAAGGTGGTGTTGGCCAGGTCCGAGTGCTTGTAGCTGCCGCCGTAACCGATGCCGCCGTCCAGCGGATCGTCGCCCATCCCTTTTTCACCGAAATCGTCCTGCAGGCCGACCAGGAACTTGCGACCCTTTTTGAGCAGCGGTTCGTACGCCGAGTTGTTGGCCACCAAGAGTGCCATCATGGAGATGGAGGTGTTGTAATTCGCCAGATCCTTGCCATAGATGCCGCCGTCAGGCTTGGCGCTCTTGACCAGATAGTCATAGCCGCTCTTGATATTCTGCTCGTATTTGCTTTTATAAAATTTCGATGGATCACCCTGGAAGGCGGTCAGTGCCAATGCGGTCAGCGCCGGATATTCAGGCTGAGCCCAGTTGCCGGTAGGTTGCTGCTTTGCTGCCAGCCAGGTAAGCCCCTTGCCGATGGCATTTTCCAGTTCGAGTTTCAAGGAAAGGTCCGGTTTCGTCTTGGCAACGACTTTTTCGGCGGCCATTGAGGATAAGGGGAGCGCAAACATAAGGACAGACGTCATCGCAATACAGAGCTTCTTCATCGGTAAATCTCTCCTTTCCTACTTCGCGGGTTTGATGGTGACTGTTACCGGAGTGCCGACAGGAGGGACAGACCCTTCGTTTACCAACCACACCTTGTCGCTTTCCGCTCCTTGTGAAGAATTGTCGATCATGGCGGCCGGATCGTGGTAGATAGCGACGATTGACCCTTCTGACTGGGCTTGAAACCGCCCGTCCCGGATTATTGAGCCGGTGAAGACCCATGAACCGTCAGTCACAGCCTGGATTTTGGCATCAACCATCTTTGCCAGCCAGAGGGTCGGATTAAGCTCGATAAATGTACCATTCTTGTCGGCGACCTTCAACTGTATCTCCACAGGTGTCCCTTCCGGTACTCGTGGATCACCCTGAAAGCTCAGAGGGTTGTTGGTCCCTTCAAGCCCAATCAGCAGGCAGGCGATCTGCAACTGATAAGGCTCCACTTTTGTCCTCAGCAGACTTTCATGGGTTTTACCGCCAGTCCGCACCAGGAGATATTCCAGCATCCCTTTGCCCATGTTGACTTCTGCCGGGAACGAGATGGTCTTATTCCCCTTGTCGATTTGGATTGCCCCGAGCCGATAGATACCGGGCGATACCTTATCTATCATCGTATCGGTCCCTTTTCCGCTGAATGAGGAGGGAGCGCCTTCAATCGGCGGGGTAACGGCGTTCGGGTCGAATAGCGGCGGCGGCGGCGGGCCGTCGGCAAATGCAGAGGAGAATAGCAATAACATGAATAGCACATACAGGGACGTTCGCATTTAACAAGTTCTCCTTTTGTTCTGGATTGGGGGCATTAATGGGGTTTTGTGCGTTCCCACGGCGGTATATCGGCATTCTCCGGCAGCTCCGGGGGAGGATCAGTGACTAGGTATATTTCGGTCATGCCGGGAACGCCGGAAACGTTGAGTCGCGAAACTCTGCCGGTTTTAAGTTGTTCAAGCAGCACTTTTCCGGCCTCTTGCTGGGAGGTGACTATAGTGCCGTTAATCGCGGAAATATGCGCCGAAAGGGGGAGCCCTATGATCTCGTTGACCGACTGCTTCTTGTTGCCATCAGGCCGTTCCAGTGCGGTGACCGTATCATTGCGCGAGACATTGAGCGATGTTGTCCGCGCGGCATCAGCCGGCAGGTGGTCGCTGGTTTTGGTGAAGGTCCCGCCCAACAGCGGGAGGAACTCGGTCTCAGTGCCGTATGTAACCTGCAGGCCTCGCGCTGAAATCTCGGAAACAATGCCATCGCCTATTCGGTCACCTTTCGAAACCACGCTGCATGTTCCGGCATCGGTCTCGATGATTGCCAGCACCCATGCGCCTTCCTGACCGACCACACCGGAAACCCTTGGCTGAGACGACGCCGAAGCGGCAAGGGCTATGGCAATTAAGCATAGGGACATGATTGCCGCACGTAAATAACGCATATGCCACCTTTCGGAGAGAAAAAAGGGGGTCTGAGTTAACAGGCCCCCTCAATAATCAGAGTGAGACTAAGATATTACAGAGTCGGTTTAGCCGATGCTTCGTTGGACTGGCAGTACTCGTTGCCGCTTGCCCCGGCTTCCCGTGCCACATAGTAGTAGGTGGTGCCGTTGGTAACGGCGCCGTCGAAGTAGGCGATCGTACTGCCGGGTGCGGTCCCGATCTTGATGTACGGTCCGCCCTGGACAGTGCTGCGATAGATGTTGTAGCTGGCTGCAGTCGCCTTCTTCACCCATGTCAAGCCAACCTTGCCGCTCTTCGGCCGAGCTGTAAGGACAGTGCAGGCATTGCAGGCCGGGTCTGTTGCTGCCTTCAGTATTACCTCGGCAGACGCGGTGCTGCTCAGATCGCCGAAACCACTGCTCGGGAACGATGCCGCGGTGTTGTCGGTCACCTTCAAAGATATCAGATATTGGCCCAACGGCTTGCCAGAGAAGAATGCCGTAACGTCTGGCTGGGCAGAGCTGGCGTCATCAAACACGTTGTCACCGTCAAGATCCCACTGATATGACTTGATGAAGTCGGCAGGCATGCCCGGCTCGCTCTGGCCGTTATCCGGGTTGCTCGATTTGGTGCCGTCCAGGAACCAGGTCTTGTTGGGGCAGAAGTTGTATGGACCGCCGGCATTTGCTGTCGGTGCAAGAGGAGGAATCGATATCACGACAGTCAGTGTTGTATCGGCGGTTTTGGCCGGCGAGTTGTTGTCGGTCACGCGGAGTGTGACCGGATAGTTGCCAATTGCTGGCCATGATTTGCTGACGTTCGGTCCGGTCGCCTCAAAGCCGTTGGTGAGATTGTTGTCGAGATCCCACTCCCACTTGACGATAGTCTTTGTCGGGTCTTGATGATACGAGTTTGAACCGCTCAGGTTAATGGTCTGGCCAGCCACGCCCGGGTTCGGAGTCGCGGTTGCCACTGCTACCGGAGCACCAGCCTCGAACATGGTCTGCTTGAGCATCATGATTGCCCAGGCAGTCTCGAATGCATCCTGGCCGATCGGGCTATGGGACCACCAGGATCCATTACTGGCTTGTGCATCAACAAGGGTTCTCGCAATACCGTTTGTCGGGTCACCCTTTGCTGTTTCTGCTGCATACCAGTCAATGTCGGGGACGCCGCCGGTTGTCGAGTGTAGTATGGTTATCGGCGGCTGGTGCAGAAGCAGCGACTTGGTAAAGGAGAACATGGCGTAATAGTTGTATGGCTTCATGCCATATGTGCCATAACCACCGGTATTATCGAAGTTGTTGCGCATGAACGTTTCCGCTTTGTCCCATGCAGTTGTACCGCGGCCGATGCCGTTCCACACCAACTGCACCATACCTGAGGCAGTGGTTGCGAACGGGCCGAGCCAGATATAGTTATAATCGGTGTAGCCGAAGTACCCATTGGGATGCTGGGAATAGGCCAGCCAGTTCTTGTTGGCATTTTTGACCCACGCCGGGACCGTAAGCCCCCAGTTGCGTTCAGCCGGTATCATGCCGATGGCGGCCCATTGACAGGCAGAGTTGTCCGGCCATTCGTTAGTGCTGTACCGCCATCCACCATAGCTGGCGTTGTCATACTGGCCGTAGGCATAGTAATCCACCATGTCCTGGACGATATCCTTGTACTTCCGGCCGGCCACATTGGCCGGGCCGGTTGTTGCCAGCTTGTCCGGGGTACCGCTGGCGATGATGGCATCCATCATGCCGCCGCCCTGGTAATACTGGTTGCCCTGATTAACGCGAATGCCAAAGCCGTTACCGTTGGAGTCAGGGTTGCCTAGCGCCTGTAACGGGGTTCCCTCTGTCGAAAGGTAGGTGAACAGTGTGTTCATGCCGCGCTTGACCGTCTCGGTATAGGGGTCGTAAGCCGGACCGTCTTCAAGATGGCCATTGACCTCGAAGGCGTTGAGGTTGGCCCCTTGCAGCGCAAAATAGCCGTTCCATGAAGCCCAGTTCCCATGAATCACGCCGCCGGAAGTCGATCGGCTCATGGCTTTGTGCAGCGTCCATAACCCTTCGTCGATTGCGATGTTTACCTCGACCGGGAGCTTCTTCTCCTGAATCCTGACGAAATAGTTCTTGCTGCCGGTTTCCCCAGTGGTGGTATTTTGGACGGTCAGAGTGGCGGTAAAGATTGTGCCGACGGCGCCGGTATAGGTGTGAAGCGCTTCGATAATGTACTGGTTTGAGACCGTGCTAGTAGCTACTGGTGAGCCGTCCCCAAAGTCCCAGATGTATTTGATGTTTGCACCCTGGACATCGCTTGTTCCCTTGAGGAAGATGGCTTTGCCGGAGTAGGTGTCATGCGGGATCAACGTGTTGGTGGCGACCCAGGGGACGGTCTTAACCTCTGGTGCGGCAGCGAAGGCAGTTAGGGGGAGCAGTGACAGGATAGCGGTCAGGAGAAAGGTATTTTTCAACCACTGTCTGACTTTCATAAAAACCTCCTTATATTTAGTCGTTATTAACTTTGCGACATTGACAATCGAGAGACCGGCACTTGTCCGGTCTCTCGCCATTTCATTAAATGTTCAGCTTACTTCTGGTTGCGGCGACGGGAGTATATCCCCAGACCTGCAAGCCCTGCACCGAGCAGCAGCATGGTAGACGGCTCGGGGACCGGGTTGTTGTCGATATTGGTAATTCTGATCTCGCTTGTAAAATAAACGGATGCCGGGTCGGAAAGGATCTCACCATCAAACGTTCCGTCATCGTACTGCTCAAGGAAAAAACCTGAACCCGGAGCTGTGGTTGTCGAGTTGAAAGTAATTGTTGCTTTCTGATTGTCGGCCAGCGTGAAGTCCCAGAGCATGGCAACAGCCATATCCTCAGGACCCGTCAGAATGCTGTTGTCGAGATTCATCAAGGTGTCAAGAGGAAGCGGGTCGCCAACAGGGGCAAGGAACTGCCAGGAAAAGCGCGAATCCGAGTTCGTGCCATGGGCGATGCCGTATTCATTCCACCACAAGTTAACATACTGGTCGATTTCTATATCGATGTAGGCGCCGGCCTTGTGGGAACCGCCACCGGTAAAGGTCAGGCTGAAAGAGCCGAGACCTGCGGCATCAGTGGCGTTATTCGATTCAAACGTGCCCCAATTGGGGCTTGCTGGCCCGCCATTCCAATACATGAATGCACCGTTTGTGTCCGCGAGATGGTAGGTCGCTGCCAGTGCGGAACTGGACATTGCGACTGCCACCAACGCCACCCCTGCCAATAGTGATACTAATTTTTTCATCTGGTTTACCTCGCTTTCTGTTTAGAAGTCTGATGGATTCATCAGATACGATGTTTAAGACGTTCATCATTTATTTAAATTATGTCAGCTTTTCCAGCCACCCGATTTGGGTGTAAATATTTTTGCAATAATGACGCCATATTGAACTTATTGTAATCATTAAGGAATAAATGTGAATCTTTGGGAGTGTAAAAATAATCGACAACGGTTTAGACGTCATATTGTGTGTATTGGTGCTTAACTGTCTGAATAACGATTATGTGGTGGGTGAGGGTAGGCCGGAAGTATTAGTGCGTTACCGGTAAATTCAGGCTGGAGAATACTTTTTTCAGAAGATTTAAATCGCTATTCATTTCAGCGGAATTTGGGGTGATTTGTCCGTATCGGACCTGATCGCAGTGTAGGAACAGGGCGGAAATTTCGACGCTCGGAGCGGACACGATATTCCCCCCTGAGATGGAGTGGGCGGGGATGCCGGCATCCTTGGCAACAATATGCTGCAGAATTCCGAAAAGCAAAGTGTAAAACTTTTCGACATCACCTGATTGCAACGAAAGTTCTGCCTCGTTGATTAGTTGCGCCAGGTCAACGGACGGTAACGAGCGGCATGCAGCCCTTCTCAGCGTACGCAACCGCCAGCCGGAAAATATGGCCAGAAAGAGTGCTCCCCCCAACAATAGGGAGATTGTCAAAGGTTTTGCAATGTTGCGCGAGCCGGATGCTTTCGGCTTGGATGAAGGAACCGGGACAGGTGGAGTGGAAGCGTCCGGCACTCGGGTGGCAGAGTTGACGACGCTGGGTATTGCCCTGGTTATAGTCTCGTACTTCTTGCCAGCCGGGTCGAAATAGCTCCACTTGACCGGCGGGACAGCGGCTTGATTGCGGGGAATGACGATCTGTTCGCAGTTGAGCCCTTTTCCCGTACGTGTCGATCTGGACGGAAAGCTTTGCACCCCCGGAGCGCTCAGATTCGGACATTGTGCACCTTCAAGGGAGCCGGTGCCGCTGATGGTCGTTATGACAGTGATCGGGTCGCCGATATTAACAGTGTCAGGTTTTCCGACAACTGTTACGCTAAAGCGTCCCACTGCTCCGGAGAACGAGGCCGGACGCCCTTCGTTCGGCAGCGGCAGCAGTTGCAGCTGCGCAACCGGAGATGTGACGGTGACCTTGGCCGGGGTGGCTTCGCCGAAAAATGCGGCACTGCCGGCAGCCGGTTCCATGACCTCGCACTCCAGGGTGGCCGGGCCGATGGTAGCGCTCTCTTCCCCGGCAATCAGCCTCCCCGAAAACCGGTAAGCCAATACGCGACCGTCATCATCGCTTACCTGAGACGGGCTGGCGAAGGGTATCCGGCCGCTCCCCTTCAGTCCGAGATTCGGGTACCCGATGTTGCGCACCGTAACACCATTTGCCCGGAAGGTGACAGTCAGAGGTACGACTTCACCGGGATAGGCCTGCTTCTTTGCCAGCTCGATTTCAAGCGTCAGATTTTCTCCGACGGTCCCAGCAGCACTATGGAGCGGGATGAACAGAGCCAAGAGCAGTATGTAAAAGCAGTATCTATTCAATCTGTTACCAATCCTTTTCCGGAGGGGTGGGTTTGGACGGCTTCGAACCGGCGGATATGGCGGAGCGGAGGGTTTCCCGGCCCCGGGCGTCGTTAAGGAGCCGGTCGGCCTGTTCGCGGGTCATGTCCGGGGCCTGACGAGACTTTCCTTTAGTGTCCCCTTCGTTCGTTGCCTTGCCTGGGCGGCCAGGCTTGTCGCTCTGCTCGCCTTTGCGGTTGGTATCACTTCGGTCATCTTGTCTGCCGGACCGGGAACCATCTGTTTTTATCCGCTCCCCCTGTCCTTTTGCCGCGAGCAGACGCCTTACCTCGGCAAGCGCCGAGCGGGCGATCGCTTCGTTTTGCCGGGCAGCGGCATCGCTCGGGTCGAGACGGAGCGCATTCTCCAGAACCGAGGTCGCCTCTTCAAGATCGCGTTGCACCTTTTCCGGCAGTTGCACGGTTTTCTTCGCGCTGCTTGTCAGCAGGACGGTGCCCAGGTTGTAAAGTGCTCGCTGCCGCAGGGCCGGATCATTTGACCTGACCGCACCCCTAAATTCCTGGATCGCCCGGTCTGTCTCACCTTTGCGGAACAGCGCCGTGCCCCGGTTGAAAGCGGCATCATTTCGGTCCCCGAGGAGCGACCAGTTCGCCAGTGCCCCATCCATGTCGCCGCGCTGATAACTTTGGTATCCCCGTTCCATCCGGTAACGGGAGAGATCGAATCGGAACGGGAGTATCGTCATGACTGCCGCTATCAGCAAAAACAGTCGCGCAAACCGTCTCATTCCTTTCTCCTCCCGCTGAAAACGGTTAGCGTTACCAGCAGAACCAGGGCCGCGGCCAGCGGGATCTGGAATCGCTCGGCCAGCCGCTGGCGTCGTTCCTTGCGCACGGTTGACGTGGCAATGGCGCGGCTTCGCTGCAGCAGAAGCTCGAGACCGGCACCGTCGCCATTCAAGGTTATCGCTTCCGGGTCAATGCTCCTGATGGTTGCCAGAGAACCGCGGCTCCTGATCACCGCGCCGCTGCGGTCCTTGACAAAGCCTTCCCCGGGTTCCGGGATCAGGGCGCCATCTTCGGTCCCAACAAACGCCGCCAGTACTGTCACTCCTTTCATCTGCAGCTGCCGAACTGCCGCGGCGATTCCGCCGTCATGGTCTTCGCCGTCACTGATCAGGATCAGGACACGCCCCTGCGGCGGAGAATTGCGGAAAGAGCGCTCCGCCTCCTTAACTGCCGCGGCGATAGAACTGCCGCCTCTCGGAAGGATCTCCGGCCCGAGCTCGTCGATCATCCTGCGCACAATTGCATGGTCACCGGTCAGGGGACAGACGGTGAAGGCGGTTCCGCTGAAGGCGAGGATTCCGACCCGGTCTCCGGACAACCGATCCAGCAGCTTGTTTACCGCAGCCTTGGCAACGGCAAGCCGTGAGGGCCTCAGGTCGTCGGCAAGCATACTGCGAGAAACGTCCAGGGCAATGACCAGATCGAGCCCTTTTCGGGTCTGCTCCTCCTGGATCAGGCCCCATTGCGGTCGCAGCAGTGCAAGGAGCAGCAATGCCATGGCTGCTGACAGGGCAGCAACTGCGGTGATCCGGAGTCCGAACGACGGCAGCAGTGTAAGCCGGTCCGCCAGCTGCTGCTCGGCAAATCTCTCCAGGGCCGATTTGCGCCGGTATTCATGCCGGAGGGAGAGAAACCCGACCGCTATTATCACCGGCAAGAGCCAGATATATTCCGGGTCAGCAAAGATCATGTTCATGGCATCCTGCGCAGCCAGGTTGCGCCGAGCAGAGACTCGGCCGCCAGCAGGGTAAATGCGGCCAGCAGAAAAGGGGCGAACAGCTCCTGAGCGCTGTTGCTGACCTTCTCCTCGATCGGCTGCTTCTCCAGCCGGTCGATCTCCTTGAAGATAGTTCTCAGGGCATCGGCATCGTCAGCCAGAAAGAACCTGCCGTTGGTGATGCGGGCGATATCGGTTAGGGTTGGCACGTCCAGATCTGCCTTGACCTCGCGATAAGTTATGCCTCCGAACGGGTCCTCAACCGGGAAATCGGCGCCTCCTTTGCCACCAATCCCTATGGCATTAACCTTTATCCCGAGCGCCTTGGCCGCCTGGGCTGCAACTGCCGGCGCCACTGCGCCGGAATTGTTCCGGCCGTCGGTGATCAGCAGAATGGTTCGACTGGCAGCCGGGGAGGACCGGAGCCGATTGACGGCTGCCAGCAGGGCATCGCCGATGGCGGTTCCGTCTTCGATGGCGCCGGTATCAAGCTGCTCGACGGCACTAATCAGCCATTGGTGGTCGGTGGTCAACGGGGCCACCGGGTAAGGGCGGGCAGCAAAGGCAACGAGCCCGATCCGGTCGCTGGTGCGCTTGGAGACGAACTCTTTGATCACATCCTTGGCAATCTGGAGTCTCGGCTTCCCCTTGGCAATCGCTGTCCGGTCGATGGCCAGCATACTGGTCGATATGTCCAGGGCCAGCGCCATGTCGATACCCCTGCTGGTTATTGTCTTCTCCCGCACTACCAGTTGCGGCCGTGCCAGGGCGAGGATCGCCAGGGCAATGGCCAGCCATCTGGCAGCAGGGAGCATTGCGGCCAGTTGCTGACGTGGCGTATTGGGGAGTCCCTGCATAATCTGTACGTCGGTAAAGCTGAGCTGAGCAGTCTGGTTGCGTCGCTTGCGGATTATGAAGACGATTGGCATGATTAGCAGGAGGAGTAAGGCAAGCGGGTCATGGAAGGTCATGGTTCGCCACCTGAGCCCGCCTTGAGTAACTGCGCCGTTGCGTCCAGCGCCCGGTCGATCCTGCAAGAGTCGGGGTGAACCATCCCGAAACGGACCAGGTCGCAAAGCCCCAGGATATCTGCAGCTTGCACGAAAGAGTCGTGCGGCAGCAGTGCCACGGCGATCCCCAGCAGCTCATTATTGGTGAGATGCTCGGGAGCAACGGACGACAGTCCGGCAACATGGCATCGGACCAGGATATTTATCCGGTCGAACAGGACAGTCAGCGGAATTGCTCCTGATCGATACCTGTCAACGATGCCGGAGAGGTCATTGCCGCCAGTTTCAGGCCTCTGGCGGTGAGCTGTTTCGTCTGGCCGTACGGTTTGCCTTCTTCTCAGTTGCCATAACGTAATGCCGAGCGCTGCAAGAAGCGCGGCAGTATATGCAAAAGGCGGGATGCCCGATGGTGGAACCGGTCCGCGAATGTCACGAATGACGCCGTCAGATGCGGCTGCAATCATTGGCAGGAGGATGGGAATACAGATTGTGCAGAGGAGGATCGGGGCAGGTCGGGCCATGTCACCCTCTTCTCCGGCGTCCCCGGTTTCGGAAAAAACGGATCAGAGGGTGCAGCGGCGGGGTCATGGTGTCCAGGTAGAGAATCTCCGCCCCTGAAGCGGCGATCCGGCTCCGGATCAGCTCGTGCCGCTTAGCTGCAGCTCTCCGGTAGTGGTCTTGCACCACGGGGCTGGAGGAATCGGCCAGGCGGCTAAGGCCGCTTTCCGGGTCGCGTAACTGCACGAGCCCTGCAACAGGTAGCTCATGTTCAGCCGGGTCGGTCACGGTAACTGCCACCAGGTCGTGACGCAATGAGGCCGCTGCCAGCTGTTTCAGCGGGATTGAATCGAAAAAGTCCGAAAAGACGAAGACCAGCGCCCTTCCTTTGATACCGTTACGGAGATAGTTCAGCGCGCTCTCAAGGCCGGAGTCGCCTCTTCCCGGGGACGCGACTGCTGCCTGGTGCACCAGGCGCAAGACATGACGCTTCCCCTTGGCCGGCGGCAGAAAGCTCTCGACCTCGCCGGAATAGGTCATCAGCCCGATCCGGTCGTTGGAGCGGAGGGCGGCAAAGGCGAGCAGTGACGCGGCTTCGGTTGCTGCCTGGAGTTTTGTCACGCGGCGGGTTCCGAAATCCATGGATGCGGAGCAGTCCAGCAGGATCAGCAGTGTCAGCTCCCGTTCCTCGACGAACCTCTTCACAAACGGGCGGTCGAGCCGCGCGGTCACGTTCCAGTCGATGGTTCGGACATCGTCGCCCGGCTGGTAGTCGCGGACCTCCTCGAATTCGATCCCCCGGCCCCGGAATGCGCTCAGGTATTCGCCGGCAAAGATGCCGGTGGCAAGCCGCGCTGCCTTGATCTGCAGGGTCCGGACTGCCCGGCCCGTCTGTTCCTGCGCAGCTTTGCGGATCGGGATCGCCATGATCAAGGAACCCTGACGTTGGCAAGAATCTCGGCAACCAGGCTGCCGGTGGTCATACCATCGATATCCGCTTCATAACTGGTTATGATCCGGTGGCGAAGGATGTCGGGGGCGATATCCTTGATATCCTGGGGGGTGACAAAGGAGCGGCCGCGGATGAAGGCGAGCGACTTTGCCGCAATTGCCATATAGATGCTCCCCCGCGGGGATGCGCCGAATTCGATGTAGCGGGAAAGCCTTTCCAGGCCGCAGCGGGAGGGATCACGGGTGGCAAAGACAATGTCGAGGATATACTGTTCGATCTTTTCATCCAGGTAGAGGGCGTCAACGGCTGAGCGGGCCCGGAGGATGTCGGCAGGGTGGAGCACCGGTTCCATCTCTTTGTTTCTGGCAGTATGCCCGGCCCGCCGGATGATCTCCCGCTCTTCGCCCCACGACGGGTAATCGAGGGAAATCTTGAGCATGAACCGGTCCATCTGCGCCTCGGGAAGCGGGTAGGTCCCTTCCTGTTCGATCGGGTTCTGGGTGGCCAGGACCATGAACAGTTCATCGAGCGGGTAGGTGGATTCGCCTATGGTTACCTGGCGCTCCTCCATCGCTTCCAGCAGGGCGCTATGGACCTTGGCGGGCGCGCGGTTCACCTCGTCGGCCAGCACGATGTTGGCAAAGATCGGTCCTTTTCTGGTGGAGAAGTGGCCATCGCGGGGGTTGTAGATCTGGGTCCCGACCAGGTCGGCCGGGAGCAGGTCCGGAGTGAACTGGATCCGCTGGAATCTGGCGTCGATCAGGCCGGCCAGGGTTTTGACCACCGTGGTTTTGGCCAGACCCGGCACCCCTTCGATCAGGATATGGCCATTGGCAAGCAGGGCAACTAGCAGCCGCTCCACCAGGGCCTTCTGGCCCACTATCACGCTCTCCATTGCCGCGATCAACTTTGGAATGAACTCTATTTCCCTGCAGGTCTGGTCACTGTTAGTGTCGATTGTGTCGGACAATGCGGACTCCGGTGTTGTTTATTTTAAAAATACAACAAAAACAGGGGAGAACAAGTGCCGGAAATTATGGGGCTCCGGGGGAGGGGTTGCCGAAGAGTCCTAGCCACCGGTCGAAAATGGCCGTCTTGCCGCTGCCGAACCGGGCTAGCCCGGCGCGCACGACGGCTGCGCTTTTCTCAACTGACAGTGTTTCCGGGGTCTTGGAATAGAAGAGATCGGCAAAGGAGATGATCTCCTCTTCGATACAGGTCGGCGCCATGGTGCGGTGCGGCAGCGGCAGCTCCCCGTCCCGGATATCCTCGGCAGTGAGTCCGACGCCGATATGGCGCTCGCAGACCAGTGCATGGCGCGGCAAACCCTCGGCTTCCAGGATTGCCCGGCCATGGATGCCGTGACAGAGGTAATGGTCACTTCCGTGACAGCCGATTCCGGGCGCAGCGGTGCGGCAAATCCCGATGTCGTGCAACATGGCCGCTTCCCTGATGAATTTCAAGTCAACGCCGTTTCCCAGGGTGGCCGCGATGCGGAGCGCCTTTGCCGCCACCAGCCGGCTGTGCTCCAGGACAATCGCCCGGCCGGCAAGGTCGGGAAAATATTTTTCGATGAGCGCTTCAGTGTTCATGGGATCAAAGTATGCCTTCACGGCCCGAGAGATGTCAAGGGGCGGTTGCCGTCTCTCCTTGACCTGGGGCCGATTATCGGGTAACTTTGCGCAAACACGCACCTTACGGAGTATTGACAATGGCTCGACCTACCTGGGACCAGTATTTCATGGAGATCACCCATCTCGTGGCAAAACGATCCACCTGTCTGCGGCGCCAGGTCGGCGCAGTCCTCGTCAAGGACAGGAATATCCTGGCTACCGGCTATAACGGCGCCCCTTCCGGGGTCGCGCACTGCCTTGACGTCGGCTGCCTGCGCGAGCAGATGGGGGTCCCATCGGGCGAGAGACACGAGCTTTGCCGCGGGCTCCATGCCGAGCAGAACGCCATAATCCAGGCTGCCAAGCATGGCACCTCCATCGAAGGGGCAACGCTTTACTCCACCACCATGCCGTGCATCATCTGCAGCAAAATGGTCATCAATGCCGGCATCAAGAGGATCGTCTACGAGGTCGGGTATTCGGACAATCTCAGCGCTAGCATGATCGCGGAATCCGGTGTCATCGTGGACCGCTTCGATGCCGATGCCAAGGGGGAAGAGCAATGAAATGCCCGTTTTGCGGGTTCCACGACTCCAAGGTTGTCGACTCCAGGCCGGACAAGGGCGGATCGACCATCCGCCGGCGGCGCGAATGCGAGTCCTGCGGCAAGCGGTTCACCACCCACGAGCGGGTCGAGGATATCCTTCCCCTGGTGCTCAAGAAGGACGGACGGCGCGAGAGTTTCGACCGCCTTAAGGTGATCGGCGGGATTCAGAAGGCGTGCGAGAAACGGCCGGTTTCAGTCGAACAGATCGAACAGATGGTGGACCGGCTGGAATCTCGGCTTCAGGAAAGCGGAGAAAAGGAGTTTCCGAGCACCATGATCGGCGAATGGGTCATGAACGAACTGCATCAGGTCGACCAGGTGGCCTATGTCAGGTTTGCCTCGGTCTATCGCTCGTTCAAGGATATCACCGAATTCATGGCGGAACTTCAGGATCTGTTGAAAAAATAGCAGGGTTTTTTCCAAGATGGTAATCGAAAGTTCTGAGGGAGTTTTCGTGGCGGACATCCACCACCGGTTCATGCGGCAGGCACTGGTTCTGGCCCGCAAAGGGGTCGGCAAGACCTCGCCCAATCCGGCAGTCGGTTGTGTGATCGTCCGTGACGGGCAGGTGGTGGGCAAAGGTTGGCACCGCCGCGCCGGAACCCCACATGCCGAGGTGCACGCCCTGCAGGACGCGGGTGAACTGGCCCGGGGCGGCGATGTCTACGTGACCCTTGAGCCCTGCAGCCATTTCGGCAAGACTCCTCCCTGCGCCGATGCCCTGGTGCGAGCAGGTGTTGCCAGGGTCTTTGTCGGTATGGTGGACCCCAACCCAAAGGTTTCCGGTCGTGGGATCGAAAAGGTGAAAGCCGCAGGGATCGAGGTGGCCGTCGGTATCCTGGAAGAGCAGTGCCGTGCCGTCAACAACCCATTCATCAAGCATATCACCACCGGCCTCCCTTATGTGACGCTGAAAAGCGCCATGACTCTGGACGGCAAGACAGCCACCGCTACTGGCGATTCCCGCTGGGTGACAGGGGATGCCTCGCGCCGGCTCGTGCACCGGATGAGAGCGGTGAGCGATGCGATCATGGTCGGCATCGGAACCGTGCTGGCCGACGATCCGCTGCTTACCTGCCGCATAAGGAAGGGGTGCGACCCGGTGCGGGTGATCGTGGACAGCAAGCTCTCGATACCGCTCTTGGCGCAGGTTTTCACTGTTGCCTCATCGGCGCGCACCGTAATCGCCACCATCACCGCTGATCCGGCGAAGGTTCGGGCCATCGAGGCGCTTGGCGCCGAGGTCCTGATCTGCCGGGCAATAGGTGAGAGGGTGGATCTTCGTGACCTCATGGCCAGACTCGGTGAGAGCGGCATCCAGTCGGTTCTGCTCGAAGGGGGTGCCGGTCTGGCCGGGGAGATGCTCGCTGCCGGCTTGATCGACCGCTGCCTCTTCTTCTATGCGCCGAAGCTGGTCGGCGGCGACGGGGTGGGATTGTTTGCGGCGAACGGGGTCGAGCGGATGGGTGATGCCGTCAAGATCGGAAATGTTGCGGTACGTCGCTGCGGAGACGATATCATTGTGGAAGGAGAGCCGATCTACCGATGTTTACCGGACTGATTGAAGATACCGGCCGGGTTGTCCGCCTGGAGAAACATGGCGCAGCCGCCTCCCTGGTCGTGGCGACCTCACTCCCGCTAGCTGAGTTTGCCATCGGCGACTCGGTGGCGGTCAACGGCGTCTGCCTGACCGTGGTCGCCAAAGGAGACGGGTCGGTATCGTTCGACGTGTCGCCGGAAACGCTCCGTACCGCCGGGTTCCAGCGGCTCAATCCCGGGGCTCCGGTTAACCTCGAACGGGCGCTGCGGCTATCGGACCGGCTTGGTGGGCACCTGGTCAGCGGCCACGTGGATTGCGTTGCCACGGTAACCGGAAGGAGGGAGCAGTCCGACAATCTGGTCTTCGAGTTCCGCATCCCGGCGGAGTTCACCCGGTACCTGGCTCCGAAAGGTTCGGTGACCGTGGACGGCGTGAGCCTTACGGTGAACGAAGTGCATGGGGAAGGTTTCACGGTCAATATCATCCCGCACACCGCCCGGGCAACGACGCTGCATCTGCGCCATCCGGGGGACGAGGTCAACATCGAGGTTGACATCCTGGCTAAGTACCTGGAGCGGCTGATGTCGGGCAGGAATGACGGCAAAGGCAAGGGGCTGAGCCTGGAGGCGCTTGCTAAAGCCGGTTATTTATGAGATAACTGTCCGCTGGGCAATCGATTCCGTCTGCTGCAGAACATTTATAAACGAATTTGGAGCTTCATATGCCTGTTTCCAGGATTGAAGATGCGATAGAAGATATCCGCCAGGGGAAGATGGTGATCCTGGTTGATGACGAAGACCGCGAAAACGAAGGTGACCTGACCATGGCCGCGGAAAAGGTCACTCCTGAGGCAATCAATTTCATGGCCAGGTTCGGCCGCGGCTTGATCTGTCTCAGTATGACCGCCGAGAGGTGCGATCATCTCCGGCTGCCGCTAATGGTCTCCACCAACACCTCGTCATTCGGCACTGCCTTCACCGTTTCCATTGAAGCCAAGAAGGGGGTCACAACCGGGATTTCGGCTGCCGATCGCGCCCACACCATCCTTACCGCAGTTGCCGACGATTGCAAGGCAGAGGATCTGGCGCGCCCCGGCCATGTATTTCCGCTTCGCGCCAAGCCGGGCGGGGTTCTGGTCCGGGCTGGACAGACCGAGGGTTCGGTCGATCTGGCGCGACTTGCCGGGCTAAAACCGGCCGGTGTGATCTGCGAGATCATGAACGACGACGGCACCATGTCGAGGCTCCCGGAACTGCGCAAGTTTGCCAAGGAACACGGGATAAAGATCTGCACGGTTGCCGATCTGGTGGCCTACCGGCTCAAACACGAGTCTCTCGTCCGGCGTGCCGCCGAGGTCAAGCTTCCCACGTCGTACGGTGGTGACTTCAAGGCCATTGCCTTTGAAAACGACATCGACAAGCTTGAGCACCTGGCGCTGGTCAAGGGTGAAATCCATGGCGATGAGCCGGTCCTGGTCAGAGTCCATTCGGAATGCCTTACTGGTGATGTATTTGGCAGCCGTCGTTGCGATTGCTGCGACCAGCTGCATGCTGCCATGGAGATGATCGACCGGGAAGGCAAGGGGGTCGTGCTCTACATGCGCCAGGAAGGTCGCGGCATCGGGCTGATCAACAAGCTCAAGGCCTATGCGCTTCAGGACCAGGGGCAGGACACGGTCGAGGCCAACCTCGCCCTGGGGTTCAAGGCCGACCTGCGTGACTACGGCATCGGCGCGCAGATTCTCGTCAACCTCGGGGTCAAAAAGATCCGGCTCATGACTAACAATCCGAAGAAGATCGTAGGGCTGGAGGGGTACGGGATCAATATAGTCGAGCGGGTGTCGATAGAGGTAGAGCCGACCAAGAGCAACATCAAGTATCTGAAGACAAAGCGCGACAAGATGGGACATCTCATCGAGAATATCTGAGACCGTCCTGCTGTCGTTTTCCGGAGGAGATTATGCCGAAATTCATTGAAGGAAACCTGGACGCCAAGGGGCTCAAGTTCGGGATCGTCTTGGGGCGTTTCAACAGCTTCATTGGCGAACGTTTGCTGGAGGGGGCTCTGGATGCCTTGGTGCGGCACGGCGCCGACGACAAGAAGATCGATGTGGCCAGGGTGCCCGGCGCATTCGAGATTCCGCTGGCAGCTAAGGCGATGGCTGAATCGGGTAAATACGATGCCCTGATCTGCCTAGGCGCGGTCATCCGCGGCTCTACGCCCCATTTTGACTATGTCGCATCCGAGGTCTCCAAAGGGGTGGCGCAGGTATCGCTCCAGACCGGCTGTCCACTGGCGTTCGGCGTTCTGACCACCGACACGATCGAGCAGGCGGTTGAGCGCGCCGGTACCAAGGCCGGGAACAAGGGGTTCGATGCTGCGGTAACGGCAATCGAGACCGCCAACCTCCTCAAGGGGCTTAAATAGTGGGGGCTCGACGGGAAGGGCGGGAACTCGCCCTGCAGGCCCTTTATGCGCTGGATCTCAACCCGGTCGGGCTCCGCATCGGGCTGGCCCTGTTCTGGGAGGGGCAGCGGGCGCCGCAGGCGATACGGGAGTTCACGGAAGAGCTGGTTACCGGCGTGGCCGAGCACCGCTCCGAGATCGATACCTTGATCGAGCAGAAGTCGAAAAACTGGTCGCTGGCCCGAATGTCCAAGGTGGACCTGAACATCCTGCGCCTGGCCGCATTTGAACTGCTGTATCGCCGGGATATTCCGCGGAATGTGACCATCAACGAAGGGATCGAGATTGCCAAGAAGTTCGGCACCGAGGAGTCGCCGGCGTTCATCAACGGTATCCTGGACGAGATTGCCGCCGGAGTGCCGGAAAAATAGCGGCTTGGCCAAAAATTCCTCAGCATACGCTACGCCTTGCATCTGGAACTTTTTGCTGTGCCCAAAAATAACTTCATCTTTCTGAGAGGGAATCAATGGAAGAAATACATGTCGGCCTGGTCGGCTTTGGCACCGTAGGCGCCGGGGTTGCCAAGCTGCTGCTGCAGAACGCAACGCTCCTGTCCGAAAAGACCGGGGCGCGGCTGGTGCTGAAAAGGATCGCCGATCTCGATATCGTCACTGATCGCGGGGTTGTGATCCCTGATGGAGTTCTTACAACCGATGCGGACGAGGTGCTGTGCGATCCGCAGATAGCAGTCGTGATCGAATTGATCGGCGGTTATGAGCCGGCCCGGACCTTTGTGTTGCGGGCCATAGAGCACGGCAAGCATGTGGTGACGGCAAACAAGGCGCTGCTGGCGCTGCACGGCGAGGAGATTTACGCGGCTGCGGCCCGTCGCGGAGTCGAGGTGCTTTTCGAGGCAGCGGTCGGCGGTGGCATTCCGGTCCTGTCCGCGATCAAGGGGAACCTGTCCGGCAACAACTTCCAGACCGTGCTCGGGATACTGAACGGCACTTGCAACTATATCCTGACCCGAATGACCCAGGAAGGGGCCGATTTCGGGGAGGTGCTGAAGACCGCCCAGGAACTCGGCTATGCCGAGGCCGATCCGACCTTCGATATCGAGGGGATCGACACCGCGCACAAGATCAGCCTGCTGGTATCGCTCTGTTTCGGCACCAGGGTCGATTTCAAGAGTATCTACACCGAGGGGATCAGCTCGGTAACTGCCCTGGATATCAACTTTGCCAGGGACTTCGGTTACAAGATCAAGCTGCTGGCCATCGGCAAGCGGGATAACGGCCAGATCGAGGTCAGGGTGCACCCGACCATGATCCCGGTCGGCCACCCGATCGCCGACGTTGACGGCGTCTTTAACTCCATCCGGCTGACCGGCGATTTCGTCGGCGCGGTGATGTTCATCGGCAGGGGGGCCGGGATGGACCCGACCGCCAGTGCCGTGGTCGGCGATGTGGTGGAGGTCTCCCGGAGCATCGTAGCCGGGGCGACCCGCAGAACGGCGCCGCTCGGTTATCTGGATGACCGGGTGGCGACGCTGCCGATCAAGCCGATCGGCGAGATCATCAGCAAGTACTACCTCAGATTCAGCGCCCAGGACAAGCCGGGCGTGCTGGCCAAGATCGCCGGGGCTCTGGGCGGGCACAACATCAGCATCGAATCGATGATCCAGCAGGGGCGGAGCGCCGGCGAGACGGTACCGATCGTCATCATGACCCACGAGGCGAAGGAGAGCGAGATCCGTGCCGCCCTGGCGGAGATTGACGGCTTTGACGTGATCAACGGCAAGAGCATCCTGATCAGGATTGAGGACAACCTGGAGTAACCGGTAACGGTAAGCGAGGTTGCGGAGTTTGCTGGAAAACGGCGCTGCGGGGATTGTCCCCCGAGCGCCGTTTTTGCGTTTATGGGGTTATTGTCTTATTCAGGCTGGCTTGGGCAACGGGTGGCAGCAGCTCGGTGAAGTAATGGATCGAATGGTATTCCTTTGACGGCTCGGGTGTGATGCTGGAGCTGAACCGGCTGACATAGACGAGATAGCGGATGCCGTAGGCGCGGGCAGTTCCGAGGTTGGTCTCACTGTCCTCGCCGAGTATGGTGCGCTCCGGATTGTACGGGATCTTTTCCCTCAGCTTGCCCCAGAATGCGGTCTCCTCTTTCGGCAGTCCCAGATCATGGGCCGAAATAATCCCGTTAAAATAGCCGGTTATCCTGGTTTTCCTCATCTTGAGGTCGAGGGTCTTGGAGTGAGCATTCGTTACCAGCCAGGTCTCTTTGCCGCTCTGCCGGAGAAAGGTCAGGAATTCGATTACGCCGGGGTGGACCGCAATCAGGTGATCGACCTCCACTTTTAGGAGCGGGATGTCGAGTCCGAGCCGGTCCGACCAGTAGTCGAGGTCGGTCCAGTTGAGGGTCCTTTCCTGGGAGCGGAACATGTCATAGAGCATCGGTTTGGCTTCGTGCAGCGGCACCCGGTGCTTGCGGCTCCAGGCGCTGGGGACATGCTCCAGCCAGAAGTGGTCGTCAAAGTGGCGGTCCAGAAGCGTTCCGTCCATGTCCAGCAGGACGGTGTCGATGAGGTTCCAGTCGATAGTCATCGGATATGGTAAAGGCCCTTAATGGGCCCTTTCCTTTACGAAATTCCTGATCTGGTCGAGATCCGCATCCATGGTCTCGCACCTGCTGGGGAGCTTGTCGATACCGAGCAGGGAAGGGGGGAGCGGCGGGTCCTGGCCGGTGGCCTTGGCAACGGCCTCGCCGAACTTGGCCGGATGCGCAGTGGCCAGGCAGATCGCCTTCAATCCGGGTGCAGCCAGCGCAAGGGCGGCCTTTACCCCTACGGCGGTGTGTGGATCAAGGAGATACCCGGTTTCCTTGTGAAAGTTGGCAATAACTGCCAGGGTTTCCTCCTGGTTGACTGAGAGGGAGAGGAATTCGGACCGGACCCGATCCATTTCGCTCTGGTTGAAGGTGATGCGGCCGTCCTTTGCCAGTTCGGCAAAGGCGTTTCTCACCCTGGCCGGATCGCGGTCATAGAGGAAATACAGGTATCGCTCGAAGTTTGAGGCGAGCTGGATATCCATGGACGGCGACACCGTGGGGACCACCTTGCCGAGGGAGTAGTCGCCGTGATTTATGAACCGGGTGAGGATGTTGTTCTCATTGGTGGCAAGGAGCAGCTTGTCGATTGGAAGTCCCATCAACTTCGCTACGTAGCCGGCAAAGATATCGCCGAAATTCCCGGTCGGAACGGAGAAGACCACTTTCTGCATCCCCTGATCCGTGACGCGGAGCCAGGCATAAAAGTAGTAGACCACCTGCGCCAGGACCCGCGCCCAGTTGATTGAGTTCACTGCGCCAAGGGAATACTCCTCCTTGAACGACAGGTCGTTGAAGAGCGTCTTCACGATGTTCTGGCAGTCGTCAAAGGTGCCGCGGGCCGCGATGTTGTGCACATTCGGGTCGGTAACGGTGGTCATCTGGAGCGCCTGGATCGGCGAGGTCTTACCCAGCGGGTGGAGGATGAAGATATTGATGTTCTCTTTCCCCCTGACCCCGTGGATTGCGGCACTACCGGTGTCGCCGGAGGTGGCGCCGATGATGTTCAGTTTTTTGCCGCTCTCTTTCAGCAGGTATTCAAACAGGTTGCCCAGCAGTTGCAGCGCCACATCCTTGAACGCCAGCGTCGGTCCGTGGAAAAGTTCAAGGATCTCCACCCCGTTCTTTGCCACCACCGGGGTGATCTCCGGGTGGGTGAAGGTTGCGTAGGAGCGGTCGATGAGGGCTTTCAAGTCTGCGGGTGGGATGTCGTCGGCATAGATCGAGATGATGGCAAAGGCCAACTCCTGGTAGGAGAGCTTCCGCCAGGCTGACAGCGTCTCCGGGGAGATGGCTGGTATGGTTTCCGGAAGCAGCAGGCCACCGTCGGTGGCAAGCCCCATCATGACCGCATCGCGGAAGGATAAGGGCTCAATACCGCCCCTGGTGCTGATATATTTCATTGCACGGCTCCATGATATTTGATGTTGGGGGAGTTTAGCAGGAAATTGGTTAAATGGGAAGTGGAGAAGGGGGCGGCAGCAGCCAAAAGGGCCGCTTTACAGGCGGCCCTTCAGCATTGAGCAGGGATGTTGTGTATCCTTCCTCTCAGGTGGTTGTCTTTGCTTCTGTTCCTTTTTTAAGCCCTCGCGCCATCCCGAGCATCATCATGATGGCAGGCACGAACTGCCCGATTATGACGATTGCGCAGAATCCCATGAACAGCCATGCAAAGAAACCGATGTTGTCTTCACGGGCTCCGGACGCTGCAAAAGCGGTGGCTGCGGGAAGCAGGGCAGCAACAGTTGCAGATAATGTGGTGGTTAACTTTTTCATGGCGTCCTCCTTCTAAACTCCAATTTAATTGCTCTGTCTCTTATTATGCACTGCCTGTGCCATGATTAATCACGATAAATTAAAAAATAATAAAGCCGTGTAACTTGCTGAAAAGTAAGAATGTAATTATCGAAGGGGAAGTTAGTGGGATGTCTCAACGAAGATCTTGTATGGGAAAAGGATACAGTGCCGGCATGGATGTAAATGGCATAAAAGCTTGTCTGTGGCTGAGTTAGGGATAATTAATGATATTGGATAATTTTCGTGAACTGAACAAATAAATATGCACCCTTAGTCCCCTTCTTCTTTAAGCTCAATCAGAATATCGAGATCATCCTCTTCGGCCAGATGTGACAGCTTGAGCGAAACGTCCCGGTACGAAGGGTTGATCCGGACAATCTCCTGATAGATCTTGACCGCTTCAGGATGGCGGTCTGCCAGCTCATACAGCAGCGCCAGTTCATACTTGAGGTTGAGGAGGGCCTCGCTCGAGAGTACCGGCAGATCCAGCCCCTCCTTGAAGACCGCTTCCGCCCCGGTAATATCCCCTTTATCCCGCAGACAGATCGCCTGGAGAGAAATGCAGTCGGCAGCCCGTTGCGGGTCGCGTCCGGCGGAGCGGAATTCATGGATCGCCTCGTCCAGCAGTCCCATCTCTTTGTAAGCAATGCCAAGATTGTAATGCGACTCAGTATCGCTTTCGTCAAGCTGCTCGTCCACACCCTTCCTGAAGGCGGAGAGCAGGCTGCCAAGACTGTACTCCCCTGCGTCAGCCGTTTCCATTGTTTCGGCCGGCTCTTCGCCGAACAGCGCTTCCGTAAAACTGGTCAGGTCTTCCAGTTCAAAGGCAGGGGCCTCATTGTTCTCGCCGTGTTCGGTAAGGATTTCGAATTCCAGCTCTTCCGGGGCCGAAAGCCCGGAAGCGGGCGCCTTGGTTCCGGTTTCCGTGGCGCCCCAGTCGAATGATTCCAGGTGTTCGACCAGCAGGTCCACCAGCTCTTCTGCCTGAGGAACAGCAGACTTTTCGTGGCTTGTCGGTGATATACCGGTTAAGGGTTCATCGGCGTTTAAGGCGTCCCAGGGAGAGGCTTGCTCCGGCTCAATATCCGGCTCCGGCAATGGTTCCACGACCCCAGCCGCCGGCATTAGGAAAGTCTCTACGGGAAGCGGATTTTCAATTGTCAGAATCACCCTTGATGCTGCCTCTTCAGGGATAGATTCGAACTCCTCTTGCTCAAGTTCTGCCAGTGAAATTTCTTCCGGTTCTTCGGGCACAAACTCAGGGATGATTTCCGGTTCACAAATTTCCACAGCCAATGGTTCAGCCGGCGCGAGTTCATCCGGTTCCGGTTCCCGGGAAATATCAAATTCGGTTTCAGTTGCCTCTGCTGCGGGTTCGGCAAACGCCTCCGGCTGCTCAGGCTCGGGAACGGCTATCTCAGCAGCGGCAGGCAACGCTTCCGGCTGCTCTTTCGGTTCTTCATCAAGACCGAGATCGATATCCTCTTCCCAGTCAATAGGTTCAGGCTCCAGAGACAAAGGTGCCGGAGGCTCAGTGTCGGGTTCATTGACCGGACTTTCAATAGCTGCAGGCGGGGCGGGTTCTTCCGCCATGATCGGCCTGGCAGCCTCTTCGATTGTTGCGGTTTCAGCCGGTGCTTTACTCAGTTTCGCAATCTGCTCTCTGGTTGTGTTGAGTCTTGGGTTCCCGGTTTTTTCGTATAGCCAGCAGAGTCCCTCCAAGGGACGGGAATCAAGCGGCGCCATGGTTTGGAGCTGGGTGTAGAAGCTCTCCAGCTTTCCGGCACAACCTTTATCGAGGAGCAGCTGCCGGAAATCGCCCAACAGAGCAACTGCAGTGTCGATCTCCTGCTCTGTTAATGCCAGATTGATCAGTTCTTCTTTGGATACGGCTTCGTCGGGGAAACGTTCCGATATCCTGGAGAGAATCACCCTGAGTTGACGGGTGTCCCCCATGCTGCGGACTGTGGCAGCCATGAGATGCCAGGCGTCGAGGTTGTCCGGTGATTGTGAGATATGGGTCTTCAGGCTCGCGTAGGCACCGGCTGTATCGCCACGTTCCAACATGGTGGAAACCGAGGATAGAAACGGGTCTTCTTTGTCGGGGAAGAGGGTTTTGATCCGCTCGGCTAACCGCAAATACGGCGTCTTGTCGGGACGTTCCCAAAGTTGTTGCGCCAACTGACAGTAATAGTTGTAAGCATTGTCGATATTGCCGGCAACCAAGGCGGTCTCGGCCATCTTGAGCATAGTGTTGAGATTTGCCGGATCGATCTCAAGCATTCTTTCCAGCAACTGCAGCGCTTCAGCCTGTTTCCCGGTCTTCAGATAAATATTTACCACTTGGCTGAACTCTGACAGCGCATTACCGATCAGGCCATGATTTACGTTCAGTTCCGCCAGGGTTAAGGTGATTTTTGTATTGTCCGGGTCCAGTTTTTGGATCTGTTTGTAGACGGCGATCGCCTTCAGGTAGAAGCCGCTGTTTGAGAATGACTTGCCGATGGTTTCGTAATGCGAGACCGCTTCACTCTGCCGGTTTACCCGCACCAAGGTTTCGGCAAGCTTCTGGCGCACTTTCAGATCGCCGGGATCAAGGGCAACCGCCTGTTCCAGGTCAACTACGGCCTTTTCCAGTTGACCCTTTATGATCAGTTTCTGCGCACTCTCAATGAATTTGTCTTTTTTTGTACTCAATTTGTACCTGTACCGCTCAATTAGAGATTATTGTAATGTCTTGAAAAGTAATGTAATAGCCGGTTCATGTCAAGCATCATGCCTTTGCTCGCCGAGCCTTCAACTTCCGGAGCAGCGCTTGCAGCTCTTCTCGCTCTGCTGTGGAAATCTTCCGGTCGGTATATATGGCACCGGAATAGACAACGGCAAAACGTTCGGCATCGCTGTCCCCCCATTCTGCGGCAATTTCCATGATCCCTTTACCTGGTGGCGGCTGGTCGTAACCCGACAACCGGATGAATTGAGCGGCAAGTTGCTTGTCGGTCCTGTTGCCGCAATAGCGGGCAAGAAGCAAAATTGCCGTTAGTGCTGCTCCAACAGTGACAAACTGTAATATCGTCTTTGCCGATGGCCTCGGAATGTCGGCCATACCGGCGTTTCGGAGCAGCTCGCCGGTATTTCTCGCCAGCTTGAGCTGACTGCCGAGATCGTAAGTGATGACCGTAACATTCCAGAAATAGGAAAAGGTGTCCAGCATTGTTGCCAGCCGCTGCAATAACCCTTTTCCCCTGGTTGCGCCGATATCGGCAAACCCTGCCGACCATCGGCTCGGATCGATCCTGCGCCACCCTTCGCCGTCGATGAATACTTCGGTCCAAGCATGCGCCATATCATCGCTGACGACAAAATATCCTCCTAGCTGATTATAGACACCGCCGTAGTAGCCTCCCACGACCCGTGCCGGGACATCAGCCACGCGCATGATCAGTGCGAAAGAGGAGGCGAAATACTCGCAATGCCCCTTTTTCTCGATAAACAGGAATTTATCAAGGTGGTCCTTGCCGGTCGGCAGATTGCTGGTTGTGTAGCTGAGTTTGCTGGCAAGGAAAAACTCCCGGGCAAGGGCCAGCCGCTCCCGGTCACTCCTGCCGCGGCTTCTGATTTCATCTGCGGCTTTTGCAAGCCGGGGGGGCAATTCAGTGGGTAAACCGAGGTAGAATTTCCGGTCAATGCCGTTTCTGACCTTGATTGTCTCTCCCGGCATCGAGACGGCTTCATATTTGATCCTGTTTAAGCCGCCCATCCTCTGAGAGGTTACCAGATCTGCGCTGGTCGATGTGCGTGCCGCTCGGACCTGCAGGGGAGGGTCTAGAGCCGGCAGATATCGCAGTCTGCCCGGCTCGGCAAAGATTGTCTGCTGGATTCTCTTGCCTGGTCCGGCAAAATCCGCTTCACCGGCCGGCGGGGCGTTCCTCAGCCACGCATTGGTGCTGTACCTGTTGAACACGGTGCAGCGCCAATACAGCATCTCGTTGTCCAGTGGCGGCATTTCGGCGCGAAAGGCCACGGCCCGGCCGGTATCGATATTTGACGACCGCCCCGGCTCCACCCGGTCGCTGATCCCTGCCGATGCCGCTTCTTGGCCGACAAAGGCATTCCAGAGCGGAAACTGGGTACGCGGGAGGATGATGAAGAAGAGGAGCATGAGGGGGATGGTGACTCCGGTGATTGCCAGGACGAGTTTACCCAATGAGCGGAGTTCAAAGCGGTTCAGGACAATCGATTGTTCTGTTTCCTGAAAAGTCAGCAGCACAAGGATGCATACGAGAAGGAAGGCAAGCAGGATCAGGGACCCGAGAAAGACCGGACCGAGAGCGAACAATGTCGATGCGGCCAGGCAGAAGATCGATAACGCGGATGTCTGCAGGAAAGCCCGGCCGCTTTTTTCTCCCATGAGCCGGATGGCGAGAAATGAGGCAAGGAGGTTTGCTGCCGGAGCCACGACATTGCCGTGGCCGGCCTGCAATGCATAGTAGATGAAAACTACGATGGAAACCAGCGTAAGGATTGCCGGCGGGACTTTCATTCCTCGTTTGGTCATGAATATTCCGACCAGCGCCGCTAACGGGAGAAAAATTTTTGGGAAAAACTCCAGATAGGGGTAGAGCGGCAGAATCCCGGCAACCGAGGCGGCCAGGACCAGGATTTCGACGAGCTTGGCCGGGCTATTCATAAAGGGCCAGCTCCCGCAGCATCCTGATCCGATGCCCCCGGCCCTTATCCGGAGGAATCACTTTGTCGCTCGATATCCTGAGCCCTATGGCCTTGTCTTCCCTGATCCCCTTGTTGATTATAAAGACCGCCCAGGAAAGCCGTTCTTCCAGGGGCAGAGAACTCTCTGCCGTTAGGTCGAGGATTATCGGTTGCGCAGCCGTTGCGGTAAGCTCCTTGACCTTGAACCAGTCGTGGCGGGCGGAAAGCCGCCAGTGGATCTGCTTGAGAGGCTCGACGCCGGTATATTCGGCAATGGTGCGCATCTCGCCGTCAAACCCACGTTCAGCAGCAAAACGTTCGCCCCTGCTGCCGGTGTGCGCCTGGAACGGGTTGATACCGGCCGCTGCCGGGGCAGGGAAGACAATGATCTCGTTTTCGACCGGGACCACCATCCCCCGGACAAAGAAATTTACCGGAAAGGGCGACGAAACCGTGGCGGTAGTTAATGAATGCCGTCCCCGGCTGTTGAATGTGTGTATGAAACTGTTTTTGCCGGTTCCCTTTTGCGGGACAGAGGTGAACAGCCGCTTTTGTCCGGCAACCTGGACATCGAGCAGGTAGGAAGGCATAAGCCGCTTGCGGTTGGTGATGTCCAGAGATACCAGCGTGGGGGTATGGCAGTATATTTCATCGCTGAAGGATAACTCGCATTCCACATCCCTGATGTTCAGCCACCCCACCAAGCCGGATGTGGCCATGAAACCGAGCAGGAGCGCAACAATAAGGTAAAGGAGATTATTCCCGGTATTTACGGCAGAGAACCCCAAAAACAGGGTAATTGCGATATAAAATCCGCCGGCGCGGGTGATCGTCAGGCCAGCGGGACGGGCAGATCGTTTATTACCGCGCGTAGGATCTCCTCCTTGTCCAGATGCTCATTTTCCGGTTTCAGAACCAGCCGGTGCGCACCGACCGGAACGGCAATGGCCATCACATCCTCGGGCGCGACAAATTCCCTCCCTTCCAGATAGGCGTGAACCTTGGCAGCCTGAGCAATGCTGATACCTCCGCGGGTTGAAATCCCTGCCGCCACCAGCGGGTGGGCGCGGGTTTCAGCGATAATCTGCATGATATAGCCGGTCACCTTGTCGGAAAGGTAGATCTTTTCCTGGATCGATCTTCTTGCGTCATGGATTGCCTCTGCAGAAAGAAGCGGGGAGATCTTCATGATTTCCTCGCGGATTCCCCCCTGTTTGATAATCGCCTGCTCTATTTCAGCCGGCGGATAGCCGAGTCCGGTCCTGATCAGGAACCGGTCGATCTGTGACTCGGGTAACGGGTAGGTGCCGGCCTGCTCGGTCGGGTTCTGGGTAGCGATGACCAGAAAAGGGTCGGGGAGTTTATAGGTCGTTCCTTCCACTGTAACCCTTCGTTCCTCCATGGCTTCCAGCATGGCGCTCTGGGTCTTCGGCATGGCCCGGTTGACCTCGTCCGCCAGAAGGATATTGTTGAAGATCGGCCCGCGGACAAAAGTAAAGCGGTTTTCGTCCCTGTTGAATATGGAGAGCCCGGTAATATCTGACGGAAGGAGATCGCTGGTGCACTGGACCCTGCCGAAGGTCAGGCCGAGAACCTGCGCAATGGTGAGGGCAAGGGTTGTCTTGCCGAGGCCTGGGATGTCCTCCAGCAGGATGTGTCCTCCGGAGAGCATTGCTATGAAAGATAGTTTGACTGCCTTGATCTTGCCCTGAAGGTAGCTGGTTGCGACGGTATTGATTACTTCAAGGATCGCCGCACGTTGCGGATCGCTCATGGAGGCACCTCATTATGACTGCTCACAAGTGTACCACACAGCAAGAAATATGCAGCGAAGGCGCGCCGGGCGTTTTACCCGGTGGGGGTGCCAAACATGGTTAACGGCGGGTTGAATCGTATCGGAGCGGTGAACACGGGGGACTCAAATTGTGACGGCAGGGGTGGCAGCGGGCCGGCACCAAGGAGTGATTTCACCAGGGTCCGGTCATAGGTCGGGTTGCCGGAACTCTGCATGATCTGCGCAGCAAGGATTTCGCCATCTCGGGCTACGACGATGTTGACGATTGCGCTGTTCATCCCTTCGAACTTGTTGCCGTTGCGCCACCAGTTTTCGTTGATGGCTCTGAGCAGCGCGAGATGGTATTCCCGCATATCGTTCCGGAGGGTCCGGCCATCGGCAAGGGTTCCGAAATGCCCGTTGAGAAGACCCAGGCCGAACGACACCTTTTGCATGGCTTCGGGTTGCTGGGGAGCGGCTTTAACGGCATTTTGCGCCTCCTGGCGCAGTTTTTCCGCTTCGGTGGGAGGGGCGGGCGCCTGTTCTTCCGCGGCTGGGGCAGCCTGGGCTTCTGGAGGCTCGGGAGTAGCGGCAGCGGCCGTTGCCGGCGCAGCTGGTTTGGCCGGGGCTGCCGTTGGATCGGACATGGTGAGATCGAGGTAGTTGATGGTCGGATCGCCGGGGTGACCCGTTCCCCCGCCGGTTATGATTATGGCGCAGATAACGTGCATGACCAGCGAAATGGCAATCATTTTTGGGAAAAAAGGTCTTACGACCGATTCGGCATTTTCTTCCTGGATGTCCAGCAGATCTTCGTTCATAAGCCCCGCACGGCTGAATTGCCGGAAAGATGATTAATGAGACAGGTGCATAATAGCACATGCCGGGCCAATAAATAAAGAAAACGGGGTTGCCTTGCGGCAACCCCGTATGAGGTCTTGAGAGGATGCAGTACGGTCAGTTGTTCTGGGCGTCAACCACGGCAATAGCCGCCATATTGACGATGTCCAGGACATCGTCACCTCTCTGGAGGACATGGATCGGTTTTTTCATCCCCATCAGGATCGGACCGATCGCATCCGCGCCGCCGATTCTGTTGAGAAGCTTGTAGCAGATGTTGCCGGAGTTCAGGTCCGGGAAGATCAGTACGTTTGCTTGCCCCTTAAGGGATGCAAACGGGTAGTTCTTCTGCAGGATTTCCGGAACCACTGCCGTATCCGCCTGCATTTCGCCGTCGATTTCCAGGTCCGGGGCCTTCTGCTTGACAATCTCGACTGCCTTTTTCACCTTGAGAGGGCCGGGGTGATGGACGGAACCGAAGTTGGAGAAGGAGAGCATGGCGACCTTCGGATCGAATTCGAGCATCTTCGCCTTTTCAGCGGCAAGGATGGCGGTTTCGGCCAGCTCTTCGGCTGTGGGATCGATATCGACCGTAGTATCGGCAAGAAAGAGAATCCCTTTCTTGAAGACCATCATGTACAGACCGTGGACGCTGGCAAGACCTTCCTGTTTCCCGATAACCTCCAGGGCCGGACGGATGGTTTCGGGGTAGTGGGTGTCGATACCGCCCAGAAGGGTATCGGCATCTCCCTGGCGCACCATCATGCAGCCAAAATGGGTGCGCGACTTGCGCCGCATGATTCTCTTGGATTCCGAAAGGGTCAACCCTTTTCGTTGCCGGATCCGGAACAGCTCCTCTGCATATTCGTCTGATTTTGCGAACGATTCGGGGTCAACTATCGGCACACCGTTGAGATCCAGCCCCAATTCTTCGATTGCGGACCGTATTTTGGAATGGTTGCCGATGAGGATCGGATGTGCGATTCCTTCTTCCACAAGGATCTGCGCGGCCTTCAGGATCTTTTCGTTGTCGCCTTCCGGGAACACGATCCGCTTTGGATCGCTTTTCGCCTTGTTTATGATGCCGCGGAGGGTCTCCTTGGCTTTACCCTGAAGGGCTTCCAGGTGCTCGACATACTTCTCCATATCCTCAATCGGTTGCCTGGCGACCCCGGAATCCATTGCTGCCTTGGCTACTGCCGGGGCAACGCGGAGAAGTGCCCTCGGGTCAAAAGGTTTCGGAATAATATAACGGGGACCAAAGGTAAACTTTTCATTGCCATAGGCCCGGCATACGGAATCGGGGCATTCCTCTCGTGCCAGCTCTGCCAGGGCGAAAACTGCGGCTTTCTTCATCTCCTCGTTTATGGAAGACGCCCTGACGTCCAGGGCGCCGCGGAAGATGAACGGGAACCCGAGAACATTGTTTACCTGGTTCGGGTAGTCGGAACGGCCGGTGGCAATGAGCACATCGCCGCGGACCGCCTGGGCCTCTTCCGGAGTTATTTCCGGATCCGGGTTTGCCATTGCGAAGATGATCGGGTTTGTTGACATTGCCCGGACCATATCAGGGGTAAATGCGCCTTTGGACGAGAGCCCGTACAGAACGTCGGCCCCGACCACCGCTTCTTCCAGCGTCCGCATCTGGGTATCAACTGCAAAGCGGTCTTTATATTTGTTCATCCCCTCTGTCCGGCCCTTGTAGATGACCCCCTTCGTGTCGCACATGATAAGGTTTTCTGGTTTAACGCCAAGGGAGATGGCCAGATTGGCGCAGGCTATTGCTGCAGCCCCTGCTCCGTTGATAATGATTTTGATATCGCCGATCTTCTTGTTGATAAGCTCAAGGGCGTTGATCAAGGCAGCGGCCGAGATTATGGCGGTACCGTGCTGATCGTCGTGGAACACGGGAATATTAAGGGTTTTTTTGAGTTCTTCCTCAATATGAAAACATTGCGGGGCCTTGATGTCCTCAAGGTTGATGCCGCCGAAAGTCGGCTCGATCAACTGGCAGAACTTGATGACCTCTTCCGGATCTTCGCTGTTTACCTCGATGTCGAACACATCGATATCGGCAAAACGCTTGAAGAGAACCCCTTTCCCTTCCATAACCGGTTTGCCCGCCAGCGCCCCGATGTTGCCAAGGCCGAGCACGGCAGTCCCGTTCGAAATAACGGCGACAAGGTTACCTTTTGCCGTATACTTGTACGCATCTTCAGGGTTCTTCTCGATCTCCAGGCAGGGAACCGCTACGCCAGGAGTGTATGCCAACGACAGATCACGCGATGTCAGGCACGGCTTTGACGAAATAACCTCTATCTTGCCTTTGCGTCCAGTTGAGTGATATTCCAATGCATCTTCGTTTTTTCCCATTACCTTACCCCCTTACCTAAATTTACTCAGAGTAAAAATCTATGTTGCTTGCAGGGAAAGCTCAATTTGCTCGCAGTGCCGCCCCAAATCAAAAGTCGTTCTACATTAATGCCATTGTTTGTGGTATGTCAAGATTTATTCAAATTAAAAACCAAAATATTTTCATATAACTGCAGTTATAGACTGCTTCTTTCGGTTGTCAAACATCAGTTTTCAGCTACTATTTCCCAAGGCTTATTACAAATAAAGGTCAAGAGGCGGTTTATCGTATGGAAAGGATTTGGGCACCGTGGCGAATGGCGTATATTAACGAAGATAAGCCTGCAGGTTGTGTATTCTGTATCGACCCTGATCAGGACCGGGCCAGGGACCGGGAAAAACTGATTCTGTACCGGTCGGTTGCCTCGTTTATAATCCTGAACCTGTATCCCTATACAAACGGGCACCTGATGGTCATCCCTTACCGGCACACATCATCACTCGATGACCTGGACGATGTCGAACTGCTCGATTTCATCAAGACCCTTCGCCTGGCAAGGCGTGGGTTGATTGAGGCATTGTCTCCGCAAGGATTCAATATCGGCATGAATCTGGGGCTCGCCGGAGGGGCCGGTGTAGCTGAACACCTGCATTTCCACATCGTCCCGAGATGGGGCGGCGACACCAACTTTATGACGATTACCGCGGATACCAGGGTCGTTCCCGAGGCGCTCACTGCTACATATGACCGTCTTGCGCCTATTTTTGACTCGCTCGCACCGGGTGAGACCGCATGAATAACGGGGAGTCAGTTGTTGCCGGAATAGATGTGGGTGGTACAAACCTGCGCCTTGCTCTGGTTGCAGAGAACGGAAACGTGATCGAAAGACTCAAAATGCCGACCGGCGGCAATCGGGCCGCATTCATTTCCCAGCTCTCCGAAAATATCCTGCTGCTCTCAGACAAAGCGGTTGCGTTGAATGCCGGAATGCTCGGCGTCGGTATCGGGATGCCCGGTCTTATTTCGCCGTCCGGCGAGATTTTTTCTTCGGTTAATCTCAGCTATTGCGAAGGGCTGAACCTGGCAACGGAACTGCAATCATTGACTGGTTTACCGGTAGTGACAGTCAACGATGCCAATGCTGCGGCCTTTGGCGAGTACCGTTTTGGCGCGGGCCGGTCACTTCGGACATTCATAATGATAACCATCGGCACCGGCATTGGCGGCGGGATTATCCTCGATGGCAGACTCTGGAGCGGTGCCGACGGGTTTGCCGGAGAATTCGGCCATCTCACCGTGGTTCCAGGCGGGAGAGGCTGCCCTTGCGGCAACAACGGCTGCGTAGAGCGATATGCCTCTGCCACCGCAATCCTGGCAACCGCCCGGGAGCAGGGGATGTTATCCTCTCCTGATGCTTCCGTAGAAACGCTTGCCGCAATGTCCGCTGCTGGAGACCTGATGGCGACCAAGCTGTTCGAAGATGCGGGGCGTTATCTCGGTTCTGCTGCCGCCGCAGCGGTTAACCTCCTGAATCCGGAAGCGATAATTATCGGCGGTGGGGTTGCCGCCAGTTTTGGTATCATGCGGGAAGCCATGAGTACCGAACTCTGTCTGAGGGCGTACCGGCCCTCGGTAGCGCGGCTTAAGATTCTACGGGGTGATCTGCACGATGACGCCGGCGTGCTCGGAGCCGCAGCGGTTGCTTTTGACCGGTATGGCACTTTTTGATTCGATGCATTTCGGTTGGTTGAGCATCAATGTCTGGGGGGATTGAATGGTAAAACGGATTGGAATTCTCACTGGTGGCGGTGACTGCCCAGGGTTGAACGCGGTCATCCGCGCCCTGGTCAAAGGGGCGATTCTCAAGCGTGGCTGGGAGGTGGTCGGCATAGAAGACGGTTTTGACGGCCTGCTGGACAATGCGAAGAATCGGCCGTTAGGGCTGGATGAAGTAAGGGGGATACTCCCACGGGGCGGGACTATCCTCGGGACCACCAATCGGGGCAATCCGTTTTCCTACCCGGTGGAAAAGAATGGAAAACTTGAGATTATTGATATTTCCGATAGAGTGGTTGATAACATCAAACGAATGGGAATCGATGCCCTGGTAACCATCGGTGGTGAAGGTTCATTGTCGATTGCATTGGAATTGATGCGAAAAGGGGTCCCGATAGTGGGTGTCCCGAAGACCATCGATAACGATCTTCTGGAAACTGATGTGACCTTTGGCTACAATACGGCACTGGAAACGGCAACGTACGCACTGGACAAGCTGCATTCAACCGCGGAGAGCCATCACCGGGTAATGGTCATGGAGGTTATGGGGAGGTATGCCGGGTGGATAGCCCTGGAATCGGGAATTGCCGGGGGAGCGGATGTAATTCTGATCCCGGAGATACCTTTTTCCATTGACAGGATCTGCGAATCGATAGAGCTTAGAAGGTCCAGAGGGAGTCGTTTCAGTATCATTGTTGCGGCTGAAGGTGCCTTGGAAAAGGGTGGCAACCGGGTGGTAAAATCCGGCCCGGATCTGCGGCATCAGGTCGAGCGGCTCGGCGGCATCGGTGAATATGTTTCAAAACGGATCGGCAAATGCCTGGACATGGATTCCCGGGTCACCGTATTGGGCCATCTGCAAAGGGGGGGATCGCCATCCACCTTTGATCGTTGTCTTGGCAGCCGTTTTGGGATCAAGGCGCTTGAGCTGATCGATAAAGGGATTTTCGGCGAAATGGTTTGCCTGAAGGGGACTGTCATCCGTTCGGTAAGAATTGAAAAAGCGGTACGGAGGCTCAAGCTGGTTAACCCCCGCGGACAGATGGTGAGAGCCGCCGAAGAGCTTGGAATAATGCTGGGGCGGTAATCTGCCTGTTTGCCCGGATCCGGTATTTCAGTTTCATGTTGCCGCGCCGAATAAAAGATTAAGAAGCACAGCCGGGTGAAAGTAATTACCGGATGCGTTTATGCTGTATCTGGTCGCCATGCAGGCCATTTTCAGCGGCTGTCCGGCATGCTTTCCATTGATCTGCCGTTTAATTGAAAAAAATACGGAGGTTTGTTCCGTCTTATGAACAAAAGCGAGACATCAAATGGTAAATCGTTGCGTTATCTGATGTTGGGCGCGCTCTTCGGTGTCGGCGCCCCGATCATGTGGGCATTTCTGAGCGCCATGTTTTTCGGGGATGGGTCAAAGCCGTTTTTTGCCCGGATGTATGCGGACGCTACCAAGAGTACCGAGCAGATATCGCTTTATATTTACATGTTTTTCGGGACAAGTGCGGTGATGGGTTGCCTCGGCTATTTTGTCGGCCGCAACAGTGACGAGCTAAAGGCGCAGAAGCATGAGACCGAAGATCTGAACAAGAAGATCGTGGTACAGAAAGAGCTCTTTGAAGCCCGCTTCACGGCACTTGACAACAGTATCAAAAGCTTTCACCAGATAAGCAGCCGCATCCAGAAAACGATTGACCCGCAGGAGGTGTTAACCCTGTGCGCAGAAGGTTTGAGCGAGGTGCTGGGTTATGAACGGGTCAATATCCTGATCACCGACGAACTCCGCTCATCTCTCCGGTTTGCGGTAAGCGCCCGCACGGAAGGTTTTGATCCGCATACTGCGGTTCTGCCGTTTGACGAGCGGGCAGGTATCATATACAAGTGCATGGCAGAAAAACGGCAGTACCTCGTGGACGATATCAACAGTTTTTCGGCCGAATACCATATCAAGCCCCCGTACGATACCATCGAACCTTTGAGGTCTCGAAGCTTCATCCTTTGTCCGATCATCATCAAAGGCGAGTCGGTAGGCGTGTTCGGAGTCGACAACAAAGTGAGCAAGCGGCCGCTCAATGACTCCGATCTCGATACGGTCAGGCTGTTTGCCGACCAGGCCGCATCTTCTCTGACAAGAATCAATCTCCTCAAATCCATTGACACCCTGACCCTGGAACTGGGGAACACATTTGTCTCGCTATTGAAAAATAGAGAGGGGCATTCGCGAAATGTCATCAATTTGAAAGGATTCGTGGATTCTCTTACCGAGAATACCGCCCATATAGCCGGGGCTGCGGAGAGTGTGATGACCGCTATCGACGACACCAGCGCCTCGGTAGGAGAGATTTCCGTGGCCATTGAGCAGGTAAGCCGGAACCTGGACGCCCTGTCCGAGACCGTGGAAAAATCGGTTTCGGCAATGGAGGAAATCAACGCGACCCTCTTTACCGTCGAGAAGAACACGGTTGTTTCCCATAAGGTTTCAAGCCAGGTCAAGGCGCAGGCGGATCGAAGCAGCGTCATAGTTGAGGAAACGATCGCTTCCCTGGACGAGATTCAGACTTCGGTCGAGCTTTCCTATGACGGCATCAAAAGGCTGGCGGAAAACAGCAGCAGGATCGAAGGGATCGTCGGGGTAATCAACGACATTACGAAGCGAACCAATCTGCTGGCGCTCAATGCCTCGATTATCGCTGCCCAGGCCGGAGAATACGGCAAAAGTTTCGGCGTTGTTGCGGATGAGATCCGCAATCTTTCCTTGCAGACCGGGCAGTCGACCGGAGAGATTACCGGCATAATCGAGGAGATCATGACCGAATCCCGGGCCGCGGCCAGCAATGTAACGCTTACCAAGGATCTCGTCCAGAAAGGGGTACTGCTTGGCCAGGAAACCGGCGATTCCCTTAAGGTAATCCTCGAAAGTTCAAATCAGGCCATGGATATGACGAATCAGATCAGGATCTCCACCGAAGAACAGGCCAAGAGCGTTCAGATGGTGACCCGGTCGATCGAAGATGTCAGCACCATGACGACCCAGATTTTTACCGCATCCAAGGAACAGGCCAACGCCACCCGCAACATCCTGAGAGCGGTCAATACCATCAAGGAGATGACCCAGGAGATGGCAGGCGCAACCGGACGCCAGGTCGACGATGGCAAGGAGATCAAGCACGCCGTAGAGTCCGTGGGCAAGATGGTGCTCGGCATATTCGAGGACCTGGAGAAACGGCGTAATGAAAGCGCTGCCGTAGTGAAAGAACTCGAGATGATGAAAGAGTTCAGCGAGTGAAAAATTTGTAGACAGATATAACCCTGTTATGTTAAATCGAAACAGGTGTGGGTGCAGCCCGCTACGAGAGCGGAGCCGACAAACCCCCACCTGTTTTTTTATTTCACACATACCGCCTGGATTCAGCAATGAACCGGGACGGAAGGCAATAGCCGGCGATCACTTTCAGGGGATTTCCCCGTTCGCATGGAAAAAACGCCCTCTGTCCCGGAGGGCGTTTTCGTTTTGGTGCAAAATGCGCAAACAGGTAACCATACTGGATATTCAGAAGATGAAGGCTGAGGGCACGAAGATAAGCGTCCTCACCTGTTACGATTATCCCACGGCCAGAATCATGGACAGCTGCGGGATCGACGTCATCCTGGTGGGAGACTCGCTGGGAGTTGTTGTCGCCGGTCATGAAAACACGCTGCCGGTTACAATGGAGGAGATGCTCTATCATACCCGCGCCGTAATGAGGGCCAACCCCCGCGCGCTGGTGGTTGCTGACATGCCTTTTCTCTCTTACCAGACCGATCTCTCCCTGGCGCGCACCAATGCCGGCCGGTTGATCAAAGATGGCGGGGCAGCGGCGGTCAAGCTGGAGGGTGGCGCCAATATGGCTGAGACCATCCGCGCCATCACCATGATGGATATACCGGTCATGGCGCATATCGGCCTGACTCCCCAGTCGATTCACCGCATGGGGGGGTACCGGGTCCAGGGCAAAAAAGAGGAACAGGCCGACCAGCTAATGGCCGACGCGCTGGCGATCGAAGCGGCAGGCGCTTTTGCCGTGGTCCTGGAAGGAATTCCGCAGAAGCTTGCCCAGAGGATTACCGGCAGGCTGGCGATCCCGACCATAGGCATCGGGGCCGGTCCCGACTGTGACGGTCAGGTGCTGGTACTGCACGATATCCTTGGTTTGTGCGAGAAGTATTCTCCCAAATTCGTCAAACGTTACGCAGATGTCAGCTCTGTCATCAGCGATGCAGTGAATGCCTATATTACCGAGGTCAAGTCGGGGGAGTTTCCGACAGAGGCGCATTCGTTCAACTGATATGGCTTCGCCAAAAGTCCATCTGCTGCGTTACGCGAAAAACTTCGTCACTGCGACGTAGCCTACGGCTACGACTCGTTCCTCAGCTTTCGCAAGCCTTGCATATGGAGCTTTTTGCTGTGCCATTTAGGTTTTAAGGTATGAAGATAATATCATCCATAACCGAGATGCAGGAGATTACTGCTGATGCCCGGCAAAGCGGCAAGCGGATTGCCTTTGTTCCCACCATGGGGTTTCTGCATGAGGGGCATGCCTCGCTGCTTCGTGAAGGGCGCCGGCGCAGCGACCTGCTGGTCTTGAGCATCTTTGTGAATCCGAGCCAATTCGGTTTTGGCGAGGATTTCGAGCGTTACCCGCGCGACATGGAGCGGGATTCGCGGATTGCGGCAGAGGCAGGGGTCGATGTTATCTTTACTCCGACCGCAACCGGGATGTACCCTGCCGGTTTTCAGAGCTGGGTCAATGTCGAGGAACTGACCCTGCCGCTCTGTGGCGCCAGCAGGCCGGGCCACTTTCGCGGCGTCACCACGGTGGTTTGCAAACTCTTCAATATCGTGAACCCGCACCTGGCTCTGTTCGGCAAGAAAGATTTCCAGCAGCTCGCGGTAATTCGCCGGATGGCGGCAGACCTGAACATGCCGGTCGAGATCGTCGGCATGCCGATAATCCGCGAGGCCGACGGCTTGGCAATGAGTTCGCGCAACAAATACCTCTCCGATGCAGACCGGAAGTGCGCACTCTGTCTCAGCCGCGCCATCATGGCCGCCCGGTCGGCTTTCCGGGGCGGGGAGTTATCGGCGGAGATCATCATGAAGTCCGCCCTTGCCGAGATCGGCCGTGAACAGGGCGCAGTGATCGATTACGTTGAGTTGCGCGACTCGACCACCCTTGCCGAATGCGATCGTGTCAACGGTAATACCTTATTGGCGCTAGCATTGAAAATCGGCTCGACCAGGCTGATAGATAACGGAGTATTGGGGGAGGATGACTGAAATGCAGAGGAAGATGCTGAAGAGCAAGATTCATCGGGCAACAGTGACCGGCGCCGACCTGCACTACGAAGGGAGCGTCACCATCGACCTGGATCTCATGGAGGCTGCCGACATCATCCCTTACGAGGCGGTCGCAATATGGAACGTCATCAATGGCAGCAGGCTTGAGACCTATGCCATCGAGGGGGAGCGGGGGTCGGGCGTGATCTGCCTTAACGGCGCTGCGGCCCGTCTGGTTGCGCCAAAGGACCTGGTAATCATCGCCAGCTTTGTCGATATGGCGAACGAAGAGGCGCTCAAGCATGAACCGAAGCTGGTCTTTGTCGATGAAAACAACCGGATGCTCCCGACCCGCAAGGAAGAGGCCGGGCAGGCGAGGCTCAAAAAGGTCGTCTGGTAGAGAGGGAAACGCGCCTTTTACGCAATATCTGCGTAAGTCTTCGGGACCGCTTGTGCGACATACTGCAGTACGTCTCCGCGCAATCCCTCGACAGCCTTGATCTTGCGAAAAAATCGCGTTTCCTGAGACGGTGAAGTGTTTAGAGGGGCAATCGGCAATCGCCGGTTGCCCTTTGATTTATTCACTGGTAGACTTTCTTCATGAAGATCATTGCTGCCTCATACCTCTATAATCCCGGCTCAACGCCTGCAGCCAACGGCGCTGTTGCCGTACGCGACGGCAGAATCGTTGCCGTCGGCCCGCTTGACGATGTCCGCAGGGATTTCCCCTGGCCGGTGGAAGACCATCCCGGTTGCGTTCTGATGCCCGGCATGGTGAATGCTCATACCCATCTGGAGCTCACGCATTTCCCTTCGTGGAAGATTCGCAAAGGGGTTGATTACATGCCGAGGCAGTATGTTGACTGGATCGTGCAGGTGGTCAAGATCTGCAGGGCTCTTACCCAAGATGAGCTTCGGCATTCCCTTGACGAAGGGGCACGGATTTCCCTGGCGGCAGGCACGACAACTGTCGGTGATATCCTCAGCAACCTGACTCTTCTTGCCGACTACATGAGACTGCCGGTATCCGGGCGGGTATATCTGGAAGCCATCGGCCATGACCCGGTGCAGTGCGAGGCGAGAAAGTCCGACATGGAAGCCGCGATCAGGACCATAACCGCTGCTTCGCTGCTCCCCGGCGTTTCCCCGCACGCTCCGCATACCCTTTCCGAGCAGTTCATGAGGGATATTACCGGCATGGCGGATTCTTTCGGTCTGCCGACCATGATCCACCTGGCCGAATCCGCCGACGAGATAGATTTCTGGTTTGACACGACCGGCCGGATAGCCACCGAGATCTATCCCATGGCCGGTTGGGAGCCCTATCTTCCCCCACCGCGCCGCATGTCGCCGGTGGCCTATCTGGACTCTCTCGCGGTGCTGACGCCCATGACCACCTGTGTCCATGCGGTGCACGTGACCCCGGCTGATGTCGGCATCCTCCGCGATCGGGGTGTTGCCATCGTGATCTGCCCCAGAAGCAACGATCGCCTTGTTGTGGGCGCTCCACCGCTGATGCTGTTCCGGGGGAGCAGGATTCCGCTCGCCATCGGGACCGATTCGCTCGCGAGCAATGATTCGCTCTCCATGTGGGATGAGATCCGCTTCCTTTTTGAGCGATACCCCCGCATGTTCACCCCCGACGAACTGCTCGGAATGGCCACCATCGGCGGCGCCAGGGCGCTTCATCTCGACAGCGGGACCGGAACCCTTGAGGTGGGCAAACGGGCCGATATCCAGGTGCTTTCCCCATCAGGTGCTTTGACCTCCGGTAAACTGGCCGATCTGCTCCTCGATTCCGCTGTTGTCGCAACCGTCTATCTTGCCGGAGAACGCATCGATTCGTAGCTGGTTCTCCTTGCAGTATCCAAAACCCTCTGCTACTATCCCTCATCATGGGCGAAAAGCTGATCTGCAACAACAAGAAGGCCTATCACGAGTATTTCATTGAGGAGAAGTTCGAGGCCGGGATATCCCTGCTCGGCACCGAGGTGAAATCGCTCCGGGCCGGCAAAGCGAACATGGGTGACTCTTTTGCACTGGTCCGCGGGGGAGAGGTCAGTATTCACAACCTCCATATCCCTCCGTACGATTTCGGCAACCGCGAGAACCATGATCCCGACCGGGTTCGCAAGCTCCTGCTTCACAAAGCCGAGATCGGCAGGCTGTTTATAAAGACCCAGGAGCGGGGTTATGCGCTGATACCGTTAAGGGTTTACTTCAAGAATGGGCTGGTAAAGATCGAACTCGGCTTGGCAAAGGGTAAAAAGCTGTACGACAAGCGCGAGGACCTGAAGCAGAAAGACCATAAGCGTGAGCTTGCCCAGGCGCTCAAGGAGCGTCACCGCGGGTAGGGTTAATTTGCTTTGCCTGATGTAACGTGCTAGATTGAAGATATAGAGAGCAGATGGACTTTTTCCGGATCAAGAGAATGAGGATTCGCAAAAAGTTCCAGATGCAAGGCTTGCGAGGAAAGAGGAGTGAGACGTACCTAGTAAGGTACGTCGCAGCGACGAAAGCCGAGCGTAACACCGTAGATGGATTTTTTCTGAACCAAGAGAATGAGGATTCGCAAAAAGTTCCAGATGCAAGGCTTGCGAGGAAAGAGGAGTGAGACGTACCTGTAAGGTACGTCGCAGCGACGAAAGCCGAGCGTAACACAGCAGATGGACTTTTTCCGAATCCGAAATGGGGGTGTAAAGGTTTCGACGGGGGTAATAAGCAAAGGTTGCATGCCGAGGTTCGGGTGGCTCGTTAAACAATCCGAGCGTTTATAGACGCCGATAACTATAATTACGCTGTAGCAGCTTAATAACCTGCTACCGATCTGCCGACTCACTCCCGCTGGGAAGGACAGATCGTCATTAATGTGGGATAGCCGATGAGAGAGCCTGCGTATCTGAAGCGAAACCTTAGCAGGACCGCTTCCTGAAAATCCCGGCCAGTGGAGCTTCAGGTGGTTAAATCAAAAACTGGTACAAGCATGTAGACGCCTTCTGTGGATGACTTTCGGACCCGGGTTCGATTCCCGGCACCTCCACCACGAACGCGCATTCGTACCACCGTCCCAATCGGTGTCGGATGTTAATGATAAAGGCCGCTCCTTTTTAGGAGACGGCCTTTTTTCTTCAAATAAAGCAAGGGGTTGGAATTTTGAGATAGCAACGAGATATGCTCTACCGATGTCAGGAGTGACCGGTTTTAGTCTGATTTGCCCCATAAGTTTTCGAATCAGTAAGGCTGACTGCTCTGTTTTTTCCTCAAGAACCTCTTTAATATTTGAAACCCGGTCAGTAATCCACTCGATTGGCGGAGCCTTGAATACTTTCATGTGCGTTGCTTCCAAAATTACCAATTCAGTCGATAAAACTTCCTTCCGTTCTTCCGAAACTTGTAGAGAGTCAGCAATGCTTTTGCTGCTGCGACCATCAGAAATGAACTTAACGAGGTTGTGAATCACCTTATCAAGTTTTGATAATTCAGTTTTTTTGACGACTATTTCCTCAGGAACAGTGGAGCACATTTCTTTTACGTATTTTTCGACTTTGGTCATGATGAATTTAAGCATTTCTGTGTTGTTGAGCAATTTTGCCAGTTCACCCATGATAATTGGCTCGACAATGCTTTTCCTGACCATTAATTTATTGGTGCAACCACCACGAACAGCTTTCATGCAACCGTAATATCCACCACCTTTCCCAGTGACTTTCCCGATGGTATTGCCACAAACATCGCAGACCATCGCCCCGGAAAGCAGTTCATGCGGGAATGTATGCACTTTGCTGACTTGCTTTGTTGGAAACCCACCAGCTTTACCAACTTGGGATGTTCCATTATTATTGAATTCAACTAGCCGTTTTTGAACGCGGTCCCATAGTTCTTGCGGGATTATCCGCAAATCTTCATGTGTTGCGGTATGTAAAGGTTTGTCTCTAGGAACTTGTCGAATAGCTCCGGTAATTGGATTCCGCTTGTTTTGTAATTTGCCCCAAACCCACAGACCAGTATATTTTTCATTCTTCAGTATGCGTCTAACGGTAGATTCGTTCCAACCACCATCTGTCTGCTTACAACTAGGGATTTTCTCGTTGTTCAACACTTTTCCAATCCTGGTCAGAGCCATGCCGGAATCGTACATTTCGAAAATTCTTTTGATTATTGCGGCTTCAATCGGTTCGATATACATTTTGTAGCCTTCTGGACGAGACCGGCCTTTTTTGTCGATTGTCACGTTTCCATACGGTTCGGATATGAATCCGTAAGTTTTTCACCCAAAAAGAAACCTCGAAGTTTTTGCCCCAATTGGCCGCGAATGGTTTTCTTCCTCAAGTCATCAATATATGCTTCGTTGATAATCCCTTTAAGCTGATATGCAAGTTTGGATTCTTCATCGCTCGTGTTGAGGTTGTCAGCAACAGAATGCAGCTCGATTCCCATAAATGTTAATTCTTGGATGTGAATAAGCATCTGGGCATTCATGCGGGAAAGTCTCGACAGGTCATCAACGAGTACGACTTGAAATTCATGTGCTCTTGCTGCTTGCAGTAGCTTGTTCAGGCCATCCCGTTCCTTCAGTGTTCCTGAAGTTGCAGCATCGGAATAAATGTGTTGTGGGTCGATGAAGAGGTTATTTGCTTTGGCATACACAAAACATGAGCCGATTTGGTCTTGAAGACTCTCCTCCCTTTGGTTATCACTACTGTACCTTGCATAGACTGCTGTTTTTTTCATTCTGCCTCCTTTTTTTATTGTATTATACTGCTCTACTACCCTTGGCTACACCTCAACTTTCGATGCCGCACTCTTCATGCAGTCAACGTATTTTCTGGCAAGAACACGGGCGATGTGGTCCAGGAATTCGCGGACATCCTGGCTCTCAAAGTCCAATTCGTTGCCTGATGAATATTCATCTTCTTTGTATTTCAGATTACTCATCAATTTCCCGTTGGTGCATGGTTAACAAGTTATCCCCAAAAAAAGTGCGTCATTTGCCATTAAGATTATAAATACCTCGCTTTCTTCATCGCTGATGTAGTGTTAAATATCTAATCAACCGCACGAGGCGGATTTACTTTATTTTTGTGAAATGAATTTGGATATGTAGACAGGGAACCGGTGACGGGAATTATCCCTAAGGTCACGGGCTTCTGGTTTGGTTTATTGTTAAGCTGATGGTTGTAGGGGAGTGTTGCAAATGATGGGTACAGATAGAGGGGGGATTGCGCTATGCGGTTTTGAAAGCAAGCAATTGTGTGGTTCAGGCACCTGAACATAAAAAAATCCCCCTTTTTCTCCTTTAAGAAAAAAAGACGGATTTAGTATGCGAAAACCAAAATAGCACAGGTTTATAAACTTTGTCAAGCTTTTTCTGTAAAACCGCTCCTGCTTTGCGTTTTATGGCATTATGGTTGCATAAGTTGGTATATTTCGGTATGGCTGAAAATATAATCTCTGTATTTGGTGAAAACTATAATATTTACAGCTTGTTATTAATGGTGTGGTGTTAAAAGGCAGGTTTTGTTTCCTTAAAAACATAAATTTCGATTATGTTTTCTTTGCTGCTTTATACTCTTCCCATACTTCGGACATATCTACAGTTGGAACAGCTTTGGCTAGACAATCCAGTGCTTTCATCGAATATCTGTTGAACGCTGATTTGCCGATTTTTATTTTCTTGTAGTTGTCATCTGAATCGCAAATTCCCAACTTGTGCATGAGAGCACCTGTTTTAGGTGGAGTTAAGTCGAGTTTTTTCGCAATATCATTCAAGCTGAGCGAATAGTAATCCAGCTCATTAACTCTCTTTACGGCCAGTACCGTAGCACCGGGTGTACCTTCAGGAACGAGACAGACCGCTTCACCTTCCTTCTTGCTTATCCGAATGCTGATACCGATACCTTCCCCTTCTGTGCTCAATTCAAGGCTTGCTACTCCGGGGAAAATATCTTGCCACGTTTTACCGGTTTGCACTTCTTTAACGAGTTTTTGCAGTTCATATTCCGTGGGTTGAGAGCGTATCCCTTCAAGCGATGATTCGATGATTGCCAACGCTTTCAGTTTGGCCTTTGCTTCAATTTGTTTCCTCGCACCAGGATGCACGAGGTCTTTGATTTCTTTAAAATCGGCTTCAATCATGGCGTGCAGGTTTTTCGGTGGTTCTGTTGATATGGGGAGGACACGACCTGGAAGGTATGTATTGAGGTCTTCTTTGAGTTCTTTGCGAATCAGGTCACGGTAGAGAGTGACACCGGCCTGACTATATGTGTAAAGGTCACGTTCTGAGAGTTCAACGATATCGTGTTGGGCTGCATCACGGAAACTGTTGATGATTTGAATTGTTAACCCTTGGTCTTCGGTAAGGCATTTAACTCCAACCTCAGTAATACACTTCCTGACGCATTTTTCATGACCAATGGTTTCTCTTGCACCTGTTTCGCGGATTTTGCCACCTTTATGGAGAATTATAGTTTTAAGGAGTAATTCAAAAGCACGGTCAAGCAGGATAAGCACGGCTTCGGGACGGCCACGGTCCCAAGGGCGGTTGAAGTGTTCGATGGATAGAAGGAGGGAATCAAGGGATTTTTCAAAAAGGAATCGAGTACCTTTTTTCATTTAATGGCCTTTTAGAAAACTACACCATGGTTCTTTTCGGCACAGTCCTGGCAAATATGTTTATCAAACATCCAACCTACCGGATTCAATTCATTGCATTCGCGGCAAGTACCAAAGTATTTCTTATCAGCCAGAATTCGGTTTATTTCCTTTTCTTGTTGAGACTCTGAAAAGGAACCTGCCAGTTCTGAATACTTGTCCCATGATATGACAGGAGAATGTGAGTCAGTCCATTCGATTTTTGCAACATGGAAAGTCATTTTATTTGGGAGAATATCTTGGCTTACGAATTGGGAAACTATATCAGTTCTTGTCATAAAATTAACTGGACTAATTCACTGGATTGCTTTCAAAATAGTATTTCCTTCTTTAACAGCATATCTATAACCATTTGTTTCTTTAATTGCTTTAGTAAGGTGCTTTACACTATCTTTAATATTGCCAATGCTGTAATAATATTTGCCAATTTCGAGATTCATTCTTTGTCTAATTCTGTCTTTCATGTCTTTTGACTTTGCTATTATGATAGCCAATTCGTAATACTTTAATCCTTTATCGATATTACCGTTTTTTAATGTTAAATAATCCATATGTTGCAGTACAGTAAGATTCAGTATTAATATATTTAATTATCTTATTGATATATGTATTAGCATCAGAAGTATTTCCGAAATATAAGCTATTAAATGCTAAGTTATTATAAGCAAGTCTTACTATTTCATCAGACAATTGCTTT
>NZ_BAZF01000008.1 GCF_000813145.1 Geobacter sp. OR-1
ATTAGGTAAATATCCGCGGTAATAACTCTCTAAAGGAATAATAAGTCCCAGAAAGGTCACAAGAAGCCATGTTAGCTTAAACTTACTTGTTATTCTAGAAGAGATTAAACTCAACACCATTTAAAAAAACCATATACGGGGAATAAAGCCACCTAAACTCTTGACGAATTGTGATTGATGCAGCTGCAATCAGTGAAAATAGTAGCAATAATAACAATATCAGTATTTTGTTTTGAGAATTTTCGACATTTCCAAAGCGAAACGATTTAAACCCATAATAAAAGATCGACAATATGACAACAGTAACTCCAACTCCAAATAAAACACCAGGTATCCAAGTATCCATAACGTTAAGACCCGATAAGTAGTCAGGCCCCACGTTGAAACCAAAAAGGTTCGCTATTGCCGAACCAACAAACGAGACAAACTTTACAAATTCGAATTTTATATGAGTTCCACCAGTACCAACTAGAAAATTCACATCTAATACCTTTTTTTTAATAAAATAATTAAATGCTATTATAAGCATCGGGATAGTGGCAAGGTAGGTTCGCTGTATTCTGGATATGTAATTGGGATTTACCATAAAGGCAGCAAAAAGGAGAAATAGCCCTGCCACTAGAAAACGTTCCGCCGTAAAAATCAAAATCATGAACCAAGCATTTGCCCAAAGTATGTTCGATACTCTTCCGTATTGCATTGCTCGGACAACATTAATTACTAACAGTAAGAGGAATAAGATGCCAAGCCCTTCCATTGCCCCCCATACTTGCAACACATTATAATACGCAAATCTTGATACAATAGCAGTCAATCCAGCAACAATTAATATTAAGTAGTTGTTATTTGAAAGAATCCAACAGACATATGCCAAAAGGGCAGTATTAATACATTGAATAACAATATTAACACAGATATAATTAATAAAGTTGTTCCCAAGTAATTTGATTTCAATACAATAGAATAGGGCCATTACGGGGCGATACTTTTCAGCATCTACCATTGTAAATGCTTTGGCAATACTACTGGCATACCCACCATCTTGGGCCTTCACAATAAGATTTAAATCATCCCCCATAAAAGTTAGATATGGCAAAGACCCGTACCAAACAGTACAGATTGATGATAATGCAAATATAAACAACCAATAACAATATGTCGTCTTTAAGTTTAATTCCATTCCCAAAACTTCTAACAATTATATTAAAAGTGAGTAGCCATTAGCTACATCTTGCCAGTTTGGTCATGTGAAAACTCTTGTATTGCAAAATAAATTGAATCTAGACTTTGTTCCCAGCTAATCGTTGAAACATATTTAAATCCTCTATCCACTTGTGCCACGCGCATATCATTATTCGTTAACAATAATTGAGCAGCAGTAGCTAAACGCTGAGGTGTCGCTCGTTCCAATGTTATAACGCCCGAAGGAAAAGCTGATCTCATACATGGCGTGTCCAAGTCAACAACGGCACATCCACATGCAATCATTTCATTAGGTATAAGAGAATAATTGGTAAAAGATGTCACAATTCCAACTGTCGCACGATTATAGAGAATTCGTAATTCCTCGTGCCCAATTATGCCATGATTCTTGTCAATCCACAAAAACTTACCAGCCGGGAGTCTTGCATCTCCAAATATCTCTACTCTCACATTTGGCATCTTATCCTTGAGCAGTTTTAGCGCCCACATGATCAGTTCATAACCGCGCCTTGGCGTATGTTGGCGAATATAGGCTACGACAAGATTTTCTTCACGAATTACTGAATTGTCTAAGTAGTATTCGCTCTTTTCTAGTCCTAATAGAAATCCAGCGGTGCGCATCCCATATACTGAAGAAAGAGTTTCAGCAAGCCATGGAGATGCACATACACCCCATAGCCCCAGACGATAAGTCTCTTCGGCAAACGCCGCCATGCTTCCTGGCGGATGGAAATAAGGTTCAAAATCCTGGACAAAGTATCCCTTGGATGAAGCCGAAATACAGTTTTTCAACACATAAGCACCAGGCCAGTAAGTCGCCACGGCAATATCGAAATACATTGCCATCGCCTCATCCAATCTCAGCACAGGGCAGGCGACCGCGTCAAATCCAAACTCTTCAAACCAAGCTTTCTCACATTCTGAATAACGATATTCAATAACCTCAGGGTAGAACGTGACAAAGCACTTCACACCTTTTTTTATAAGATAATCTAATACTCTGGCCATGGTCATTCTTCCCCCTGAACCTCGCTCTGGTTCGGGTATCAACATAAGAAAAGACAACATGGAAATATCAACAGGGCGATTACCGTTATCGTGGTTCACTTCAACACGTTCGGGCAATGTTACAAATTGCGATTCATCGAGCTGACGCTTAACATCCATTATATGTTGTGAGGAATAGTCTATTGTCAGGGAAGCAGCTAAAGTAGACTGGCTCACACCTCTAGTTCTTAATAATGTCTGTATTCGTGCAACAATGCCGTTTATACCTTCATAATAAAAAGTTCGGGCAACAACATTTAGTAATTTGATTAGGTTCATTTCCTTATCCAGAGAACACTAGTTGTTTTACTGACAGTAACTATTCATCAAAAATAATAGGGCTGTTTATATATTTCTAGCATCAGAGACTTCCAGTGCGCATCTTGATCTTTAAAAAGGAGCTCCGCATTATTCTTATGAAATCTGTAATAAGCCAACATTTCAATGATCGGAAAGAGCTTACAACCATTAAAGGCAAGTCTCAACCACAATTCATGATCTTCACGATAACGCATTTCCACACGAAACGCGCCATAACGGTCTAAAACGTCCTTCTTTACTGATGCAGTGCAAGTCCACACAGGATTCACCTCTTCCATCTCTTTCAAATTCAGTGAAAAAGATTTCCTAAACTGCCCGTCCCAGACCCCCTCAATCTGCCTTGCACCATCAGATATTATTGTTACAGATCCATATACCATATCAGCTTTAGTAAGCATGAAATAAAAAAGGGTGATGTCTAGCCTTTCAGGTACTGAGATATCGTCACTGTCCATAAATGCAACGTAGTGCCCCTTTGCCATTTTGATTCCAGTGTTTCGACCTCTACATGCGTTACCACTATTGTCAGTGTATTTATGTACCCGAACTTGAGGATGACAAGCATATCTATCAACAATGGTTAGAGTATTTTCAGGAGAACCATCACAAACTAGTATCAATTCAAAATTCCTAAAAGTTTGGCTTAATATACTATCTATGGCCTTTTCAAGCTCCCAAGTTCTGTCATATACAGGTATGATTACAGAAAAAAGGGGAGCCTGCGAATCCCACTTATTTAGCTGCTGTATCTGCTTGCGAATTGATTGACTTCTGATCAGTTTTTTGACGGCCTCTATGAACGAAGCAAAATTAGAATAAGATTTTGACAAAGTGCGACAAAATATATCGGCTAAACCTTTTCGCACACTACTAAAGTAAGTTTGCTCACGTGCAAATACATTTAATTCCATCCTTGATTTTTCCCTCACAATTGACTATATCGCAGCTATGTATTGATCCTGGCAGTATTTATCTTCAACACTTAGCTTTGATAGTATTGTTTTATCAACCTTATTTTCTGAAATAGCTTTTCCAAAAAGATATTCGACAATCTTTCTGTCTGGCTCAAAACCCAAGAGATAGCGTCCGTGCAAATTAAGCATGTCACAACAATAAGCCGTAATCCCTTCATGAATCTCCATCAAGTGGTTAAATTGTTCGTTAGGTTTTCCAAAAACGGGTTCAAGTTCTCCGTTTCTGTGTTCGAAACAAACAAGTTGACCATCCGGCGCAGTTAATATGCTTTCAAAAATCAAGCTATATCGGTACATATCACTTGCAGTATTCAAAGGATCATCATTTTCTGTTAAATAGCCTTTAAATTTATTATGCAACTTATCACCATCTTGAATGTCTAAGCACGTAGCGAAATAGTACCCCGTCAGAGAACTGCCTAACAGCCTAGATAGCGCCTTCTGAATATTGCCACTATACCCAACGTCTGAAACTGCAATACCGACCTTGTCAGCATTAATACCTAACTCATTTAGATACGTCAGATAATTTCCATTTTCTTTACTAGCAACAGCTAATATTGCATCAAAATTATTCCTGACAATTCCAGCAATCTTATTAATGTCAGTTGGAAGTTCAACATATGAACTCGCAACGTTTTTCCCCTTTAGATAACTCGTGCTAATACCAAAACGAGTTTCCATAAGATTAAACAGATCACCCTTGTAGGGTTTTTTCAATATATATAGAGCATCTTCAAGATTAGCAATTGCAGGAACCGTTGTTGCTCTCCGAGAAGCAAGCAAATAAACTGTTTCAATTCTTTCAGTTATCTTATTTGCAACATCCTTATGCTTTAGGAACATGTCAAAAATGCGTTTAAGCAAATAGCCTTCACGAGCTAAGAATAGTATTTTTACAATGTTGTCTTTAATTACTGATTTTAGAAGCCAGGTAAGATACGCAAAAATAACAGGGCCTATTACTGCATAACCAAACCCGTGTTTGTTTGAGAATTTGTAGTCACCAGCATAATCATGCATAGCAAAAGGATTATTGCACAGGTAATTAATAGTCATTCCTAAAATAGCTGAATTGGCAATATTATGAGCAAGAGAAAACGTTTTTAGTTCTCTTCCAATAAATGAATTATTGAACAGATTTTTAGGAGACATGACATGGTAAACTGCTATCTTCAATTCGCTGGGGATTTGAACATCAGAATGTTCGTTGTCTCCGATATGAAGTATGGATGTTCTAGAATAATTCTCTAACAACTTCATCCACATGGTTGCATTATCTTTTCGCACACCCAACTCTGATGATAAGTACAGTTCGTCGTAACCAGCGATCCCGTTTGCAGTAAGTATTGCCCGAATAGTCTTTGCGTCAAGATACATGTCGGACATCAGAATGACATGTTTATTGTGCTCCTTCGCAAAACGCAGTGCCTCTACTACCTCTGGCCTGGCACGAGTAAAACAAACTTCAATCTCCATTTCATGCTTACAAAGCCTTTCTATGATCGATCCATCAATCTTAAGAATAGCTCTTATTCGGTGATAAATTTCCTCGATTCCCACATCCCTGCTAAAACCAATCTCACCTCTGATTTCGCTTTCTGCCCTTTTTCGTATTTCGCGAAAATTTTTCACGTCTTCAGATCTTGCAGCATCAATCTCCAGCAGATCAAAAACGGTATCGGGATCGATCAATGGCCGGGTAACAAGGGTGTCAAAGATATCAAAGGTAATAACTTCATATTTCAGGATTTCCTGCTTCAACCCATCAAGACTCTTTTGCCAATATTGATGAAGATTTCTACTGCCAAATGAGATTGAAAACTCTTTTTTTAACGTATTAATTTCACAAAAAGTGTATCCTTGGTTGTGGGCTATCGGAACTATCATCCTTTCTAATGTCTGAATTAGCGTACCTTTGATTTGTCCTGACTCTTCAGGGAACTCCTCAATCTTAAAACCAGCAGAGAGCAACGGTGCAATCGCTTTTGGCCGCGCCCAGAACATGGCCCCCTTCGGCGAGTCCAGATATCCTGAAAAATCTCCTGCAATCCCGAACATATTGCAGAGTTGTTGACCAAGCTGCTTGTTGCTTAACCAAGCATGTGTCCAATACGGCAGCGTTAAATATGTCTCAGGATAAATTATTCCGACATCCTCATAAGCAGTAAATATCCCAAAGATTTTTCGCACAATTGGCACAGACCCCATAAGGTTATCCAAAAGATGTTTCCGCCATTCGTTTTGCTGTATGTCAGAGTAAAGAGATATATTGCTGTGAATGTAGCACACGTAATCATATTTCAGAAGATCAGCAGCAAAGACAGAAACATAGGAAGCAATATCGCTCCCGCGATTTTGAACAACTTTTACAAAACATCCCCGGACAGTTTTGACTGATGCCATCTTAACTTGAACATCGTTTTCGTGGTATTGATAGATTGTAGAAACATACAGGTCAAAATCAAAGGGGATATTAACAAGATACGATGCAATTTCATCAAGCAAGTCAAAACAATCAAGATGAAGATGAATCCCAATTGTACTGCTTATCGATTCTGCGTCCAATATGGCATCAAACAACTGCCCCTTTAACGTTTTGTGCTTAGAATGGATTGAATAGGAGGGAGAAGCCCCACCTAACCACTTACTTATTAATCTAAATAACTGAGGCAACTTTAGCCCAACCCTACGTAAAGGCGATGTAATTCGCCAACTCAATGAGCTGTAAACAAGATTTAACTGACTATCAAGTTGGGCTATCCTTATCTTAGCTATTTGCAACTGCTGTTCAGTTCGATCTAGTTTTTCTATTAATTCAATGGAATTTCGATCTTTACTTGCAGTGTTCATAAATATATTTCCAGATAACTTATTTTGCACGAGACATTATTGACAACATTTTACGAAAAGGGGCTGTTATTTTCCAACTCAACGAATTTAGCATGTTTTCGTTGTATTGCCTTAAGTATATAGTTTCTGAAATAACTTGTGCCAATTGTTGATTTAACTCAGTTAACTGCTGCTTTTGCTCAGTTAACTGTTGACTCCGTTCTGATAATAATTGTTCGTTAACCAATAATTTGGGAAATAACTCATTAAGATCCTTCTGAATTTCACTGGCGATCACTGATTTCTCGAGATAAAGTTCATCAGATTGACACTGGTAAATTGATTCAATCGCAAATTGCAGTGATGATATTATTGCATCGTATTTGAATTCCAACCCCATATATTTTATGGAATTTAATGACATCCCTTTCCATAAATCGATTTGCGTTAGCAACCTTATCACTGCAGCGGCAAATTCTTCTGGGTTGTCGGCAATTATACATTCTCTGCCTGAAACCAGACTCATTCCCTGCGCGCCTATGCTGGTTGTAACTAACGGTAATCCATTGGAAAGAGCTTCGCCTACCTTGCCTTTCATCCCTGCACCGAAACGCAAAGGAGCAACTGACACCATTGCTTCGTCCAGGTAGGGCTGCGTTGACGACACATACCCGGTAACCTCTACCGAAGGAGAAGCAAGTTGTATGACCTCTTGGGGGGGATCAGAGCCAACAATTTTCAATCTCGCATCGGGTACTTGTCGCTTGATTATTGGCAAGATTGATTCGCAGAAGAATAACATTGCATCAACATTCGGCCGGTGTTTAAAGCCTCCGACGAAAAGCAGGGAATTTGGATTTCGCTCCTCTCTCGGCGGAACTGAACTTCGAATTGAGTGCACGTTTGGTATTATATGAATCTTGTTCGCATAAATTCCGTTATTAACTAAGATTTTCTTGTCTTGTTCTGTTACAGCCCACACTCGATCCGCCAAAGAATACGCTTTCATCTCTTTTATTTTGGTGTTTAGTGCCTGCTGAGACATTTCGTCATCGTTCAATACTTTTGCCATCATGGCTTCACGGAAAAAATGTACATCAACGCTATCCACAATACAAATAGTTTTGGGGGATATTTCTCTTACAACCGGCACAAATTGTTCTGCGATAAAATAAAATTCACATATGACGGCATCTATCAGTTCTAACTGAAGCATTTCAATGAATTTATCGTGATAAATTACTTTAATTTTGTTGTTTATCAATTCATTAATATACCTTTGATAATTTGATTCTTCACCATATCCGATACTATAAATATAAACTTCAGAAAACTTGGTTAGTATCTGTAAGATGCGAAACAGGCGCAGATCTCCCGATGCCCTGTCGAAATACGGAAGCCTGGGAACTATGCACAAAATCCTAACAGGTGAATCGGGATTCAACGCTGATTTTATTTGATCTTCTTCCACTTAATTACCTGAATCTTTTCAATGGTTGTTGGCAGAACTCTTATGCCCAGCCCTTGAAAGACAATTGATAGCTTTTCTCACAAATGCGGTGGATTTCCAAGTTTTGGAGTTAATAACAGCTTCAAGCTGGTTATGCAATTCAGCAATAATAATATTTTTCTCGTTCAATTCAGTAATTGTTGCTTGATATTCTCTTGCAAAGGCCAGTAAACGGGGAGTGTAGCTGTTTAATATTTTTTCCCCACCAATTGCCCCACAATGCCCCAATACCAATTTCAGTGTTGCCATATCTGAAAGATGACTTGACGCCACAGTTTTGGCTGTCGCATGCCTTAGACTTGATGACAAGATTTCTTCAATAGTTGAAAAAGTAAACTCTTTTGCAATTTTTAACCATAAATCAATATCCATTGCCAAATCAAGAGATTCATCCAATGGCCCGCATTTCCCCCAAACTACATTTGTGAAAAAACATGACGGTTGCCAAAAATGAGAATCAAACCAAGTACAGATTGTGTCAACTGTAACTACAGATGGGACTGTTCGAACAATAACCATTCCTCCTTCATCAACATAATCTCCCCCTCCCACCACCGCCCCGGCATCCGGATTTGCGGTAAACGCCTCGGCAACGGCATTGAGCGCACCGGGATGATACCAGTCATCCGAATTAAGCCAGCCGAAGATCTCGCCGGTCGCCCGATCGAACCCTTTGTTGATGGCATGGCTCTGGCCCCGGTCCGGCTCGCTTACCCAGTAGACCAGATGTTTCTCGTACTTCTTTATTATCTCAACCGACTCGTCAGTACTGCCGCCGTCGATAATGATGTACTCAAGATTCGGGTAATCCTGCTCTATGACCGAGAGGATCGTCTTTTCGATGAACCGCCCCTGGTTGAATGACGGGGTAACAATAGATATTTTGGGGAGGGAAGTCATTTGCCGAATTATTCCTTCATTGCTGCATCAAAGTTATAAGATAACAACCGGGCTGTCTATGGATAACATGCTTCGCATTAATCAAAGCGTCATTGTCTACGGTAATCCCCGCACGAAAAATATTTCTCCAGCCAGACATAGAGACAGATGAAGAGATAGCGGCTCCCCATCTCCTTGATCTTCAGTTTGGCAACCCCGGACCTCCGGTTGCGCCAGGTGATCGGGATAGTGGTCCAGGTGAAACCGCGGACAATCGCCTTGAGCGGGAGTTCTACAGTCAGATTGAAATGAGGAGCAATAAGGGGACGACAGCCGTCGATCACTTCCCGGCGATAAGCCTTGAAAGCGTTGGTAGTGTCGTTCAACTTGATCCCGAAAAGCAGCTGCAGAAATTTATTGGCCAGCCGATTGAAAACCATCTTCACAACCGGGTAGTCGATGGTCCCGCCACCCTTGATAAAGCGACTGCCGAAAACGCAGTCATACCCCTTGTTCAGCTCCTGCCAATAACGAACCACATCGCGGCAGTCGTCGGATTCGTCGGCCATCATTATTACGACGGCATCACCGGTCATGTTATCAAGCCCACAGATGATCGCCCTGCCGAAACCGTGCAACCCGCTGTTCTGCACCGGTTTGAGCTGGGGAACCCTTTCGGCGAGATCCTGCAGCAGTGCCCAGGTCCGGTCTGAACTACCGTCATCGACCACCACGATCTCGTGAGGAACACCCTGCAGGCGAAGTTCAAGGTGAAGGTGCTCCACGGTCGAGCAGATGCACCCCTCCTCGTCACGAGCCGGAAGAACTACAGAGAGGAGCTGCAGCGGAGCTCGCCCCCCGGAATCGCCCGGATTCTTCATCCCAGCCGCCCCTGCCAGGACGCGACGATCTCCCGGACCGTCTGCCGCAAAGATTTGGTGATATCCCATTGCGGATAATGCTTTTTCATTTTGCTCAGGTCGCTGTAGTAACAGATATGATCACCAATCCGGTTCTGGTCGACATACCTGTATACCTGCTGCTTGCCGGTGAACTCTTCGGTCAGGGCGAACGCCTCCAGGATGGAGCAGGAGTTTCCCTTGCCGCCGCCGAGGTTGTAGACTTCGCCGCATCTGGGGGTCTCGTAAAAGGCATGGATAAACCGGGCCACATCTTCGGAGTGGATGTTATCGCGCACCTGTTTCCCTTTGTAGCCGAATACGGTGTACTCTTTCCCTTCCAGATTGCATTTGACCAGGTAGCTCAGAAAACCGTGCAGTTCCACACCGGAATGGTTGGGGCCGGTGAGGCAGCCGCCGCGGAGGCAGCAGGTGGGCATGTCGAAGTACCGGCCGTATTCCTGGACCATGACGTCACCGGCAACCTTGGAGGCGCCGAAGAGCGAATGCTTGGACTGGTCGATGGAGAATGATTCGGCTATGCCGTTGCTATAGGCCGGGTCGGCGTAGTCCCAGCGGGTCTCCTGTTCCACCAGCGGGATGGAGTTGGGGAGTTCGCCGTAGACCTTATTGGTGGACATGTGGATGAATGGAGACTCGGGGCAGGCCTGGCGGGCAGCCTCCAAGAGATTGAGGGTGCCGACGGCGTTGGTGTCGAAGTCGTCGAACGGGATGTCGGCAGCCCGGTCATGGGAAGGCTGGGCCGCAGTGTGAACGATGCCGGACGGTTTCAGTTGCTTGACCAGTTCAATCAACCCCTGGCGGTTGCGAATATCGAGTTCGTGATGACTGAAGCGGGGGAGGGTATCGACAAGCCGTTGCTGGCTCCAGCGGGTATCGCCCTGCGGGCCGAAGAAGACCGCCCGCTGATTGCTGTCAATACCGTGGACACTAAAACCGAGGTTATGGAAAAAGGTGACAACCTCCGAGCCGATCAGGCCGGATGAACCGGTAACGAGTATACTTTTCATTGATATAAGTCCTTTTTAGCAAGCGCAAGACGCAATCGGCTTAATGAAACCGATGTCAACAGGCATTTGGCGGCAGGTGGCCAGCGATCAATCTGCTAACCTGCTTAATTCAGGCAAGTATCGCCCATTTAGTGAAATACGTCAATGCGGGAATCGACCTTTTCTAGCAAATTTCGGACCTTTTTGTTTTTTTGATTATTTTGCTATAGGTCTCTGATATCGTCCGGAGATGATAATTTTACGACTGGCAATGTCAACCGATGCGCAACTGCTTCGTTACTTTCATTCATAAGCCAAAAATAGATAAGGAGGCTAACATGCCTAAGATCGTACCGTTCATTGCTGCCCTGCTTCTGTTGGGCATCAGCACCGCTGACGCAGCCAACGTCGGCGTTGACCTTAATCTTCAGATCGGCAACCCAGCGCCCCCGCCCGCCAGGGTCATTGTCCGGGAACCACCTTCCAGAACCATCATCATTGAAGACGACGTGGACTTCATCTATCCCCCAGAGCTTGGGTTTTATGTCGGGGTTGGGGTTCCGTTCGATCTGTTCTTCCTGAACAACTTCTACTTCACCTACCGGGACGGCAACTGGTACCGGGCCCCCAACCACAGAGGCCCGTGGGTAACAGTAGAGCGCCGACACCTGCCCCCTGGTTTACGCAAACACAGGCTCGACCGGATCCGGAATTACCGTGACCGGGAATATCGGGTGTACGAGCGCGAGCGCGACCATTACCACGGCAGGCATTTCAGATCAGACCGGGGCGAATGGCAGGAGCACCGCAGAGCCGAAAAGGAACAATGGAAGGATGAGAAAAGGCATGAAAAGATGGAACGCAAAATAGAAAAAGAAGAGAGGAAAGAAGACCGGAAGCGGGGCAGGGAAGATCGCGGCAATGAAAGAGATGACCGTGGCAGACATGGCCGTGAGTGAGACCGGCCTGATTCTTTTCTGATAAAACTGCCTGAAACGATGCAACAAAAAGCCCCGCGGATTTCCCCGCGGGGCTTCTTGATTACTGGAGCCGTTGGTCGGAATCGAACCGACGACCTGCTCATTACGAGTGAGCTGCTCTACCCCTGAGCCACAACGGCACTACAAAACGAATCTTTTTTATACCAATAACTGAAACGTGTCAATTAAAACGTTATTTGGCCTGTGTTTACGAGGATTCCATTTCCAGGGCCATCGGCAACAACACGATCCCTGCCGGATAACAGGATTGTCAGAACACGATCAGCCGGATTCAGCCGTTTGCATCTGATGGTACGCGTCATTATCCTTTCCTGGGTAAATTAGCGGCAAAACCCTACTAACAACAATCACCATAATGTGACTTTTGTCACCCCAATTTGCCTGAACAGGAACCGGCCGAATGCAATTGAGCAAAATCTGGCGGTTAATTACCGGTGTAGGAAAGATATCCTGACAAGGCACGCATTATGCTTGGTTCTCATTAAAGCGAGGGTGCCATGCTGAAGAAGTGCGTCATAATCGAATGCCTGTATTTCCTTGAGAACCAAAACTCAAGAGCGATAATATCTCTCGGCCTCATTTTTACCATGGCGATCGGCATGCTTGACAATCTGACCGGCGAGACATTTTCACTGGCCTTATTCTACCTGATCCCGATCGGGTTGTATGTCTGGTATATCTCTTTAAGAACTGCGATTGCCATGTCTGTCATTTGCACCTTGATCTGGGCATCATCCAACCATGACCTGCAAACCGCCTCACTGATCTCCAACACAGTCACCAACCTGGGCTTTTATTGCCTGTTTTCAATCATAACTCATAGATCACGGGTCATGTATGACCATGAAAAGCTCCTCTCCCGGACCGATCACCTGACCGGACTGCTCAACAACAGGTCCTTCTACGAAATTGCCCAGAATTACCTGTGCATCATGAAGCGAACGAACTCCCCATTTTCAATTGCCTTTATTGACCTCGACAATTTCAAGGAAATTAACGACCAATACGGCCATGATATTGGGGATACGGTTCTTAAAGACGTCGCGGATTCCATAATCTCGACAATCAGGGTCACCGACAAGGCGGCAAGATTTGGCGGCGACGAATTTGTCATTATATTCCCGGATACGAGTTCCGACACCATTGCTCTCATCATGGGCAAAATCACTGCCGCAGTTTCGGCAAGGATGAATGCTTTCAACTACAACGTGTCATTCAGCGCCGGGGTTGTCTGCTGCTCGGAGCCGGCCCAATCGCTGGACGAGCTGATTATCCAGGCGGATAAACTTATGTATGAGGTAAAAAATAGCGGCAAAAGCTCTTTCAAATTCATGGAGCTGTAACTCACTCCCCCCTGATGCTCCGCGGTTTACAACTGCCGCGGCACCCAACACCTTTCAACTTTCCATCCCAGGCAACTAACAGCGCTACCGGGCTGTTTCTGACTGCTGTCAGGACGAATCCGTAACGAGAAAACTGTTCTCCCTGGGATCATTTTGTGATAGAGAATGGGGAATTCTTTCAATAAGGAGTTCAGCAATGACCGAATCTGCCAACCCTCGAGTTCTGATGGAAACATCCATGGGCAACGTCACCATCGAGCTGTTCAAGGACAAGGCGCCGATCAGCGTTAAAAACTTTCTCTCCTATGTCAAGGACGGTTATTACGACGGCCTCACCTTCCACAGGGTCATACCGACCTTCATGATCCAGGGTGGCGGCATGGATGCCGACCTGCAGCAGAAAAAGACTAAATTTGCCATCAAGAACGAGGCAAACAACGGGCTCAAGAACACACGAGGCACCCTGGCCATGGCCAGGACCGCCGTGGTCGACAGCGCCACCTCGCAGTTCTTCATCAATGTCGTCGACAATGCCTTCCTCGATTACAAAGGCAAGCGGCCGGAAGATTTTGGCTATGCCGTATTCGGGCAGGTGATCGAAGGGATGGATGTCGTCGATGCGATCAAAGGGGTGAAGACCTGTTCCAAGGGTGGGCATAGCGATGTCCCGGTCGAACCGGTTATGATCAACTCCGTCAAGCCGATCGAATAAAGTACGCGGGCGGGCCGGGCTTTCCGGCCCGCCAAGCAACAAAATGTTTCCATCCAGCTACGCCGATCCGGCAAAAGGCAACCCGATCCCGCTGCAGATAATCGCGATTCTGGGCGCCGGCATTCTTGCCTGGTCCAACAGCTTCAGCGCCCCGTTTGTCTTCGACGACCTCACCTCGATCGTAAATAACCCATTAATCCGAAGCCTTCAAAGGCTGTTGACCGACCCGGCCCTGTTCTGCGCCGCACCGCGGCGTTTCCTGGGGCAGCTCTCCTTTGCCGCCAACTACCGGATCGGCGGCCTGAACCAGTTCGGATATCATGCCGTGAACCTGGCGATACACCTCGCTACCGCACTGCTGCTGTTCATGTTTCTCAGACTGCTGTTGACCGGCGGCGTAGAGAACAAAGGCCGGAGTACCACGGCACAGCCATTTTCAGCGCCATTCAGCGCTGCCCTGATCTTCGCAGTCCATCCGGTTCAAACCCAGGCGGTCACCTATATCACCCAGCGGTTCACCCTGCTGGCGACCTTTTTCTACCTCCTGGCGCTTCTCTGCTATGCAAAGTCCAGAACAACGGGAAACTCGAACAGCGCCCCGTATAACAGCTGGTACAGCGCAGCAATCCTTGCCACGGTCGGCGCCATGTTCAGCAAGGAGATCTCGTTCTCAATCCCGTTCAGCATCGCCCTGCTTGAACTCACTCTCTTTCCCGGAACCATCAGGAAGAGGCTGATGCTGCTTGTCCCATTTGGCGCTTTGCTCGCAATCCCGGTCCTGATGCTCTTTGCGGCGACCGATTCAGAACTTACCACGCTAACAATGCTGACCAAAACCGGGTTGCCGTCAACGACGTACGCAAATTACCTGATAACGCAGCCGGCGGTGCTCTGCACCTATCTCAGGCTGCTGTTTCTGCCGATTAACCAGACTATCGACTATGACTACCAGGTTTACCAAGCCGTAACCGCCCTCCCGGTACTTGCGGGCATCCTGCTTTTGACCGCCCTGATCGGGCTGATCCTGTACCTTTACCGCCAGGGCACAAGATCTTCCAGGCTGGCCGGGTTCGGAATGAGCTGGTTTCTGGCCGCCCTCAGCGCCGAGGCGCTTGTACCGCTATCCGACGTCATCAACGAGCACCGGCTGTACCTGCCTCTGGCCGGGGCTTCGATAACGGCCTCTTCAGCCTTGGGATGGCTTGCGCTGCGTCTTGGCACCAAGGCGGTAAACACCACTCTACTGTTGTTGGTGCTGCTCTTGGCCGCGGCAACCTGGCAACGGAATCTTATCTGGAGCGACGAGCTGCTGCTCTGGAGCGACGCCGTTGCCAAAGCGCCGGGAAAGGCCAGACCGCACTACAACCTGGGAACGATCCTGAGTAAACGAGGGCTCACCGAAGCTGCGGAGCAGGAGTTCAATGCCGCGCTGGCCATTGAACCGGGCCATGCCAGGGCACGGTACAACCTCGGAGTTCTGCGTGCGGCCAAAGGGGATGTTACGAGTGCGATGAGCGATTATCAGGCGGCGATCAGGCTGGACCCAGGGCTGGCCGAGGCCCATAACGCCTTGGGAGTGCTGCTGTCGCGAGAGGGGAGATCTGACGAGGCGATCCGCTCCTACCGGGAAGCGCTCCGGATCGCGCCGGAGCTTGCCGAAGCCAGGAACAACCTAGGCTCAGCGCTGGCGGCCAGAGGAGAGATAGACGCCGCGCTGCAGGCATTCAGGGAAGCAGTCAGGCTCGATCCGTTGAACCGTTCCTACCGGGCAAACCTGGAGCGGGCACTGAAAATTAGAAATAATCCTGTAGTGAACAACTTTTGAGAAAACTAAGAACTTGGCGAAGTCATCAGACCTTAGGCAGATATTTTTCTCTGAGTGTAACCTTGCTGATCTTTCCCACGCTGGTCTTGTCGATCGCATCCACAAAACGGACCTTCAGTAGTACGACCTGTTTGGAAATCATCCCCTTGTCGGCATATTCATGCATATGATGCTGCAGAGCCTTTTCCGTAACCTTTTCCCTGTTATCCGGCCTTGGCACCACGAGAGCAAGCGGCCGTTCCCCCCATCGCTCGTCCGGCATGCCGATGACCGCGACCTCGCTGACCGCCGGATGATGGGCAAGGATATCCTCTAGCTCCAGGGAAGAGATCCATTCGCCGCCGATCTTGATCACGTCCTTGGTTCGGTCGGTGATCTTCACGTATCCCCTGGCATCGATATTCGCCACGTCGCAGGTATGGAGCCATCCACCTTCCCACAACTTCTCCGACGTCCGGTGATCCTTGAGATACCCCTGTGTCAGCCAGGGAGCACGGACGACAATCTCGCCGCTGCCCATTCCGTCCCTGGGGACATCGGTCATTTCGGAGTCAACCAGCCGCAGATCCACCAGCGGCAGCGGCAGACCGGTCTTGCACCGGATCTCGGCCTGGGCCTCAGGGCCTTGGTCCAGCATCTCGGGCAACAGATGGGCAATCGTCAGGATCGGGCAGGTTTCGGACATCCCGTAACCGGTGAACAGATCGATACCGCGCTTCGTGGCCTCCAGGCAGAGCGCCCGGGACATGCTCGCCCCGCCGATGATCACCTTCCACCCCGACAGGTCCACTTTGTTGCATAACGGGCTCTTGAGCAGCATATGCAGGATTGTCGGCACGCAGTGGGAGAAGGTGACCTTTTCCCTGGCGATCAGCTCCAGGAGATGATCCGGCATGTACCGGCCGGGGTAGACCTGCTTGATCCCCATGGTCGTGGCGACATAGGGGAGCCCCCAGGCATGCACATGAAACATCGGGGTAATCGGCATGTAGACATCTTCGCGGTGGAGCCGCCCCTGGGAAAGCGGCGTGCCTAGCGCGGCGATCACGCCCAAGGTGTGCAGCACCAGTTGCCTGTGGCTGAAGAACACCCCTTTGGGCATGCCGGTGGTGCCGGTGGTGTAAAAGGTGGTTGCCCGGCTGTTTTCGTCAAAATCAGGGAAATCGAACTCCGGGGCTGCCGCGGCCAGCAACTCTTCATATTCGCCACTGAAGGTGAGATGGGTCTCGGGCACCGCCGGTTCATCGTTCAGCAGGATATAATGGCGTACGGTATCGATCCGTCCGCGAATCTGCTCCAGTATCGGCAGAAACTCGCCGTTTACCAGCAACAGATCGTCCTCGGCATGGTCGATGGTATAGAGGATCTGCTCCGGTGAGAGGCGAACGTTGATGGTATGCAGCACGGCGCCGATCATCGGCACCGCAAAGAAACACTCCAGATAGCGGTTGCTGTCCCAGTCCATCACTGCAACCGTGTCGCCCGCCTTTACCCCGAGCGAAACGAGCAGATTGGCCAGCCGACAGATTCGACCGTAAAGCTCCCGGTAGGTATAACGTTTTTCTCCCCGGTAAACGATCTCCTGGTCCGGGGCACTGACAATCGGGGTATGGATCAGCTGCTTGATGAGCAGTTGGGAGTCATGGGCTGAGGCGGTCCCCAGCCTGCGCACATCGGTCATCGTATGGTCCTCTCAGAAGAATCTTTTCAGTGCGTCTGCAGGGAACCGCTGTAGCTGAAGGTTCGCGCCCCTTTGCTGCCGGGGAGGTCGAAAGAACCGATGATCCTGTTCCGGCCGGCAGACTTGGCCTGGTACAGGGCCACATCCGCGGCGGCAATCAGGTCGATCGCGCCGGTGCCGTTGTCAGGGAACGAGGCAAGCCCGATGCTTACCGTCATCCGTCCGCAGGGGAGGCCTTCCTCGCCTGGGAACGGTTCCTGCTCGATGCCGTAACGGATCCGCTCGGCCACATACATGGCATCGATCTTGGGGGTATCCGGGAGCAGGATGCAAAACTCCTCCCCCCCGTACCGCGTCACGATATCCATCTCCCGCACCAGGCGGCGCAGGACATCGGCCACCCGTTTCAGGGCAATGTCGCCTGCCTGGTGCCCGCAGAGATCGTTGTAAAGTTTGAAACTGTCCAGATCGAGCATCATCACGCTCATCTTGAGGCCGTGCCTGGAACTGCGGGCAAGTTCCTCGTCCATCCGCCGTTCAAGGAAACGGCGATTGTAAAGCTCGGTCAGCGGATCGGTTATGGCGAGGCGCTCAAGGTGCCTTGCCCCTTCGCTGGTTCGGACGCGGGCGATCAGCGAGGCGGTATGGCCGGCCAGGGCGGACAGGACATCAAGATCGGCCTGATCGAACGGCAGATGATCGGCCTTGTCCGAAAGATTCAGAACGCCAAGCGTCTCGCCCTTCCAGCAGAGCGGAATACTGACAAAGGAGCCGGTCTTGAACCGGGGCCGGCGGCCGACGGCAAAACGGCTGTCGGTTTGAATGTCGTTCACCAGGACCGGCTGGCCACTCTTGGCAACCTGGCCGGCAATACCGCTCCCGACCCGCACGGCAAGCGTGCGCGCCAGGGTTGGATTCATTCCCCGCACTGCCGAGATATTGAGCGTCTGCTGTTGGCTGTCAAGCAGCATGAGCGAACCGGATCCGGCGCCGGCAAGCTCCGCAGCCCTGTCGAGGAACTCGGCCGCCAGTTCGCCGAGATCATCGATCAGGGCAAGCTGGTTGAAGATGTCGAACAGCTGCTCGGTCCGCTGGTTCCTTGCGCTGAGTTCCTGTTCGCGGTCGAGCAGGGCCAGCCGTAGCGCGCCTCGGCCGGCCAGAAGATCCTGAAGCAACAAATCGGTAGCGGACAGCCGGCCTCCCAGCAACAACAGCGCCCCGAAGCTCCTGCCGCCGGCATTTAGAGGGATGAGCCCACCCCTGTTCCCTGCAGCTATGGGGAGGATTTCCGCCAGTTCGTGGGGCGAAAGCGACAGAGGCTTGCGGCCGGACAGCAGCGTTGTTACCCGGTCGCCGGGAATTCCGGCCGGCTCGAAATCGATCCCCCAGAGCGGCTCCACCAGCCACCCCCCTGAAGAGGCGCGGATTATCGCCACCCCGGGGAGGTCAAAGATCAGGCCGATAGACTCGCCCAGCAGGGCAATGGCATCTTGTCCGGTCTCGGCCCGGTCCAGCTCGGCGCTAATCTCTCCCACCAGCCGCATCCTTTCGGAATCGACACTGCCCGGTTTTTCTGCAGATTCGCCTCCCCGGAGCATTTTGGCGAGCGCCATGACCCGGGCGGCTACCTCGGATACGCTGCCGAAGGTGACAACCGGCAGAGCTTCCAGCTCGGCCAGCAGTGCGATCGTGTCAGTCCCAGACCGGCGCGCCAGGCTCTCAACCGTCACCAGGTCCAGGCTTGAGTCGCGCACCCCGCACCCGACGATGCAGAAATCACCCCCGTCATCCTCCAGCGGAACGGCAAAACAATAAAGTCCCGCCCCGGAACGGGAGACCTGCGGCGAGCCGATCCGGGCCACCCGGCCAAGCAGATCGATCAGAAACGGCTGCCCCAGCCATTCGAGAACAGGCGGAGGAGCGCCGGCACCGGCATATGGCCATGAGGCGTTAGGCGCTGCCGATTTCTGACCCTGCCGGAACAGGGCAAGGGTGAACCCGGAGAGAAAACCGGCATGCTTTACCGCTGCCAGTGTCTGCTCAGCCCCGACCTTATACCTGTCGCGCATTGTCCCCCCCTTGTCAGGCCGCCCCGCCGACGGTGATCTCGGAGATCAGCAGGGTCGGCTGGGCATCGGATACCGGGATACCCTGGCCGTCCTTGCCGCAGGTGCCGATGCCGAAGCCGAGGTCGTTCCCCACCCTGACTACGTTCTGCAGGACGGTCGGGCCATTGCCGGTAAGGGTGGCCCCCCGTACCGGCTCGCCGACCGCACCGTTTTCGATCAGGTATCCTTCCGTGACCTCGAAGACGAAATCGCCGGTAACCGTGTTTACCTGGCCGCCCCCCATCTTCTTGACGAACAGGCCGCGGGTGGCCTCCCGAATGACCTCCTGCGGCTCGGTCTCTCCGGGGAGGATCATGGTGTTGGTCATCCTGACGATCGGTTTTGAGGCGTACGATTCGCGCCGGCCGTTCCCGGTCGACTCCGCGCCGCTCTTCATCGCGCTGAGCCGGTCGTACAGATAGCCCTTCAGGATGCCGTTTTCCACCAGCACATTCCTGCGGGCCGGGACAGCTTCGTCGTCAAAGAAGAACGAGCCCCGTGCATTCGGAATGGTCGCGTCGTCAACCACGGTCACCAGGGGCGAGGCCACCATGGTGCCGAGTTTGCCGGTATACATCGAAACGCCGGACTCAACGAGATCCCCTTCCAGCCCGTGGCCTATGGCCTCGTGCACCATGGTGCCGCCGGCCTCGGACGACAGGACCACCGGCATCATCCCTCCTGGGGATTTGGCGGCACCCAGCATCATTACCGCCCTGCGGGCCGCGGTCTGCGCAATTTCGGCAGGCGGCCGGGTCCCCAGAATCTCCAGGCCGCAGAACCCGCCGACCGGCTCGTATCCGGTCTGAATTACCGACCCGTCGGCCGCAACGGCCTGCACGGCAAAGACCACCCCGGTCCGGGAAAATTCGACAAATTCGCCGCACGAGTTCGCGATCTGGGTCTTGGAACGGCCGTCCCGGTAGCTGACCGAAACCTGGCGGATACGCGGATCAAAACCGCGGCCGGCCCGGTCCGCCTCGTTGACCATTGCCACCCGCCGCTCAAGCGGAACCAGTTCCGGCGGGTCGACAATCGTAAACCCGGGGGCAACATTGCGGCTGCGCAGATCGATGGCGGAATCGAAGCTCTTCCCCTTCACCGCTCGGCTGACAGTACGAGCCAGCTCCAGCAACGCCTCTTCGGTCACGTTATTGGTATAGGCATAGGCGGTCCGCAGGTCGGCGATGACCCGGATTCCCACTCCCCGGTCGCTGCCTGATATTACTCGCTCGATCCGGCCGTCGTCACAGGAAATACCGGTGGATGAACCCTCTTCAAAGTAGATGTCGGCGAACTCGCCGCCATTGGCCAGCGCAGTCCGCAAAATCCTGTCGATCGCTATATTTTCAAGCACCCATTGCCTCCATCGGTTCGTCAACCTCTACTAGTCCAATCTCTCTGGACAAAGAATCAAGCAGGTCCCTGACATCCGCCGCCGCCCATTCCGGACAGCTGATCCGCACAATCCCCTCTTTCCGGTCTGCAGTGCTCATGGTCGAAAGACCTTCGTAAGCCTCAAGAATAAACTTGAGATAAACGAGATTCCGGCGATCAACGCGGAAATAGCTGACTTTATCTACCGCTGTCATTCCAACTCCAAAGACGATATAAGAACGGTGACACAATGGCACAACGCCGCAACCGGCCAGGCTACGCTTCGACCTGTATCGCCACCGGCATGGCCCTGCCGCCGGTATAACTCATCTGCAGTTCGCAATTCGGGGCATCGTCTTCATACTGCTCCGCCGCTTCACCAAGGGTCGCAAACCGGACCCCCATCTCTGACAACCGCTCCAGAAGTGCCGTAAATGTTGCGCTATAGGCATTCCCCTCCAGCTCGGCATGGATGGTGTGAACGTTCAGGCCGGGCCTGACCAGCGAAAGATAATGATCGTTGATGTTGTCCGTGGTGATGCCGCTCTCGCCCAGGATTTCGTCAAGAGTCGGCCAGGTGGATGGGATCTGGAGGGTGTTGAAACGCCGGCCCTCCATCACCGGATAAAACGGGCGGGTGCCCCGGGAATCGCTGCAGTAGGCAAGCCCCATTGCATCCTGGATCTCCAGGGAATCGGGGGTCACGGTCCATCCGGGCGCAGCGGTTGTCCGGGTTCGGTGGCCGAAGACCTCCTCGAATGCCGCGCTCGCCCGGCCGAGTTCCATCAGCGCGGTCTGCTTGGGAAGCCAGGGGAGATAGTCGTGCCACTTGACATGGTCCCAGCAGTGGATGCCGACTTCATGGCCTGCCTGTTCCACGCTCCGGAGGGTGTCAGGAAGGCGCTCGGCAATGTACGGCGGCGGTAGAATGGTGCCGTACAACATTGTGCGCAACCCGTACGCCGACGGTGCGCCGGTCCGCATCATTTTACGCAGAAACCCGCGCCGGAAGATCCGGCGAATGGCCTTGCCCGAGTTGTCCGGCCCCATGGAAAAATAAAAGGTTGCCCGGATGCCGAACCTGCCGAGGATCTCCACCAGATGCGGGACGCCGTCCCGGGTACCGGAGTAGGTATCCACATCGACCTTGAAGGCGATGATAGGAGCAAGACCCGGCATTGACTGACAACCCTCCTGATCAGACAGTTACGCTAAAAATGGTTTAAAGCCCCAACCTGAAGAATGCGGTCAGGAATGTGCCCCTGATATCGAGGTCATGATCATCCCAACGGGTCTCAAAACGCTTGACTTCAATACCGAGAGAAGAGCTGCCGCCAAGCAGCATGGAAACACCGCCGCCGTAATGGTAACCGAATAAAACCTTGTCATCCTCAATAGAGGCCGTGACCTGGTTGCGATTCTCAACTTTCAGCATCGAGTAGTACATCCCCCCGCCGGCCAAGGCATAGATGTCAAATTGCTTGAAAGGATAGATCGCCCGGATGGTTCCGGTAACCGGAACCAGTTGGAGAGATCGATGCAGGTTTTTGAGGTTGTCATCGTAGTCGTCGGCCGCGATGAAACCGAACGATGCCTCCGCAGCCAGCCAGCGTATCGGTTGTATGCCGTAGCCGGCTTCGGCCCCTTCACCGATATTCATCCCGGGAGATCCCTCCGGGAAAAATCCGCCGGCGCGAAACAGGGCGTACTGATTAACATACTTCTTGCCAGAGGTCTCCACCTGATCCTTCTTTCTCATCCAGTCATAATCGGCAGCAGCTGCGTTGCTCCCCATACCCGGCAGCGCCAGCAATAGCGCCGTAACAACAAAGAATATCAGGTGTCCCATCGTCAATACCTCCAGCCCATGGTTCTAGAGTAAATGCTCGATCTTTTCCCTTTCGTCCACAAGGTAGAAATCGAGGGTCTTTCTGAGAGCATCATCAATGGAAGTCTTCGGCTCCCATCCTAACCGCTCTTTAGCGTTCTTTACCGACGGCACCCTGGTGAGCATATCCTGGTATCCTTTACCGTAGAACTCTCCGGAGGTGACCTCGATGATCCGGCACTGTTCCGCCTTGTCACGGTAGGCCGGATACTCCTTCATCAGCAACAGCAGCTTCTCGGCAAGTTCCTTGACCGACAGGTCATTGGTCGGGTTGCCGATATTGAATATGCCGCTGTCCGCCGCGCCGTTCTCATTGGCGATGATCTTCATCAGGCAGTCGATGCCATCTTCGATAAAAGTAAATGAGCGTCTCTGGCTGCCGCCGTCAACTAATTGGATCGGCTCGCCGGCCAGAATATTGTAGAGAAATTGTGTGAGCACCCGCGAACTCCCTTCCTTGGCGGTGCTGATGGAATCGAGTTTGGGGCCGATCCAGTTGAAAGGCCGGAACAGGGTGTACTGCAGGCCCTCGTGAGCGCCATAGGCATAGATAACCCGGTCGAGCATCTGCTTGGCGCAGGAGTAGATCCAGCGCTCCTTGTTGATCGGCCCGAGCATGAGCGGCGAGTTCTCCTCGTCGAACTCCCGGTCCGGGCTCATGCCGTAGACCTCGGAGGTAGAGGGGAAGATGACCCGCTTCTTGTACTTGGCGCACTGGCGGATGATCTTCAGGTTCTCCTCAAAGTCGAGCTCGAAGACGCGGAGCGGGTCCTTCACGTAGGTTACCGGCGTGGCGATCGCCACCAGCGGCAGCACCACGTCGCACTTCTTGATGTTGTACTCGATCCACTCCTTGTTGATGGTGATGTCGCCTTCCAGAAAATGGAAGCGGTCATGCCCCAGGGAGCGCTCCAGCTTGTCGCAGGCCATATCCAGGCCGTAGACTTCCCAGTCGGTGGTGGTTAATATACGATGGGTCAACGCATTGCCTATAAATCCATTGACACCGAGTATCAGTACTTTCATTGTCGCAATCTCCTTGTTTTTATTCGAAACACGCGTGTTCCAGCGAATTCTTTTCTACATAGACAGCAGCAGTTGTTTCGACTTCTCCATCTGCCTGCAACTTTTTGATCTCCAGCAGTCCGTCACCGGTGCCGACCAGCAGCGGCTCGGTAGAGACCACTTTGCCCGGCTCAGAGCTGCCGGCAACCGGCCAGGCACTCCAGATGACGACCTTGTGGCCGCAGAGGTGAGTGAAAGCGCCTGGATACGGGTGTGTAACCCCGCGGACCAGGTTGTAGATCGTAACGGCGCTCCTGGTCCAATCGATCCGGCCGTCTTCCGGCTTTCTCCCGCCGCAGTAATTGCCTTCCTTCAGGTTCATCGGGATGCGCGGCGCGGTTCCGGCCACAAGCATCGGCCAAGTGCGGCGGATAACCGTCACTGCCGCATCGGTCACCTTGTTGAAGACGTCAAAGGCGGTGTCCGTGAACTCTATGGCCACCTTCTCCCGGTCCACGATCTCGCCGGCATCCGGTTTCTCCACCATGTAGTGCAGCGTGGCGCCGGTCTCGGTCTCGCCGTTGATCACCGCCCAGTTCACCGGCACCCGGCCCCGGTATTTCGGCAGGTACGAGCCGTGCAGGTTCAAGGCGCCACGGGCCGCCAGTTCCAGAAGTTCCGGCTTGATCATGTTCCGGTAGTAGAAGGAGAGCAGGAACGCCGGTGCGATCTCCGCCACTCTGGCCTGGTTCTCCGGCAGGTTGATGTCGCTGGTGAGGAACGGGATGCCGTGCTTGCAGGCCAGTTCCCGCACCGACTTGAACCAGATCTCCTCGGTCGGTGAATCTTCGTGGGTAAAGATCAGCCGGATGTCGGCCCCCTGGCGAAGCAGTTCTTCAAGGCAGCGGTAACCGACATTATGATAGGCACAGACAACAACCGTTGCCTTTGTCTCCATGACGGTGTTGGCTGCGTCGTCAGCTCCTCGACGTACTGCTGTGTACGCCTGCGTCGCATCCTCCTTCCCGCCTTGTCCTGAAGCCAAATCCAATGGTTGTCCTTGATTAATGCTCATTATCGGCTCCATGAACCTTCCTCACCACATAGCGCGGCCTGCGGCGGACCTCCTGGTAGATCCGGCCGACATACTCGCCGACGATGCCGATGCCGAAGATGGTGATCCCGATGAAAAAGAACAGGATGGCGAACAGGGTGAAAACCCCCTCCACCTCGGCGCCGACAATGAACCGCCGCACCAGCAGGAAGATGGCAAAAGCAACGCTGAACAGCGAGGTCAGGATGCCGAGCAATGCGAACAGTTGCAGCGGCACCACCGAGAATCCGGTCATCAGGTCGAAATTCAGCCGCACCAGTTTGTAGAGCGAGTACTTGCTCTCCCCTTCCTGGCGCTCGGCATGGGCGACCTCGACCTCGCTCGGGCTGGCGGCAAAGGTCTGGGCCAGCGCCGGAATGAAGGTGGAGGTCTCCTGGCAGCGGTTGATATTGTTGATCACGTTGCGGTGATAGGCCCGGAGCATGCAGCCGTAATCGCTCATCTTCATGCCGGTCATCTTCCGGGTGACGATGTTCACCATCAGCGAGGCGGTCTTGCGGAAAAAGGTGTCCTGCCGTTTCTGGCGGATACTTCCGACAACGTCGTGCCCCTTCTCCACTTCGGCAACCAGCTTCGGGATTTCTTCCGGCGGATTCTGCAGATCGGCATCAAGAGTTATTACGATCTCGCCGCGGCTGATCTCGAAGGCCGCCATGATCGCCATATGCTGGCCGAAGTTGCCGTTGAACTCCACTACCCGGACCTCGGGGTATCTGGCCACCATCTCCTTCAGGATCTCCAGGGACCGGTCGCGGCTGCCGTCATCGGTCAGGATGATCTCGAACGGCTTTCCCAACCCCTGCATGACCGGGTAGAGCCGATCGAAGAGATTGGCGAGATTCCCCTCCTCGTTGTAGACCGGTATGACAATGGATATGTAAGGTTTATCGGGCATTGCATTTTCCTGTAGGGGCGCGACTTGCTGCGCCCGGACTGACGTGGGCGCGGCAAGTCGCGCCCCTACGAAATCTATTTCCTGTTCTTCGCGATCACGTCTTTCACCGCAGCCACGACATCACGAGCATCACCGTCGGTCATCTTCGGGAAGAGCGGCAGGGACAGGATCCGGTCCGAGGCGTAATCGGCATTGGGGAGCGAACCTGCGGGCTGGGGGAGGTTCTCGCGGTACCAGGCGTGGTGATGCACCGCCTTGTAATGGAGACCGGTACCGATATTTTGCTTTTTCAGCTCGGCCATGAAGCCGTCGCGGTCCAGTTTCAGATGCTCGATCCTGACCAGCGGCGTATACAGATGCCAGGCGTGGCGCTGTTCGTACGGGGCGTAAGCCGGCAGGGCCAGTTCCGGCACATCGGCGAACTCCCGGTTATAAAACTCCGCGATCTCCCGGCGCCGGTCGATGAAGCCGTCCAGTTTCGGCAACTGGTGGATGCCGATGGCGGCCTGGATATCCATCATGTTGTACTTGTATCCCGGCATCATGATGTCGTAGTTGGGACTGCCGCTGGCAGCAAACCGCTTCCACGCCTCGCGGCTCATGCCATGGAACTTGAGCAGCGAGACCTCTTCGGCCAGGGTCTCGTCGCCAGCGCAGACCATCCCCCCCTCGCCGGTGGTCATATTCTTGTTGGGGTGGAACGAAAATATGGAGATGCTGGGAAACGAACCGATCCGCGCCCCTTTGTATTCGGTGCCGGCGGCATGGGCAGCATCCTCGATCACGGTCAGGCCAAACTCTTTTGCCAGCTTGAATATCGGGTCCATATCGCAGGATTGGCCGGCAAAATGGACCGGAATGATCGCCCTGGTACGCTCCGTTACCTTTTCCCGGATCTTGGTTGCATCGATATTGAGCGTCCCCGGCTCGATGTCCACCAGAACCGGCTTGGCCCCGCACAGGATCGGGATGCTGACCGTGGAGGCAAAGGTCATCGGGGTAGTGATGATCTCGTCACCTTCCTTGATCCCGAGGGCAAGGAGAACAAGGTGCAGCCCGGCGGTTGCGGAACTGAGCGGCACGGCAAAAGGGGCGCCCACATACGCCTTGAATGCATCCTCGAAACGCTTCACCTTTGGTCCGGTGGTGATCCAGCCAGACCTGAGGGAATCGACCACCTCGTTTATTTCCGCGTCCTCTATGGTTGGGGTGGAAAAGGGGAGAAACTCGCTGCGCACAAAACCTCCGGATGACTCGTAAAATCGTTTATTTATGGCACAAATCACCTGCCGGTGCAAATCATTTCCCGCGACTCAGCGATTTGCAATAAGGAGCTTGCGGCTGTCCTGCCCCAGCACCCTTACCGGGGTCTTGATATTGGCTTTCAGTGACTCCAGATCATTGGGCTTGATCAGGGCAACGACATGACGACCCGAATCCCAGAGTGACGGCAGATTCTCCCGTTCCATAAACCAGGCGGACTGGTCGCCGATCTTGGCGCCGAACTCCAGTTCTCCCATCCCGCCGGCAATGATCACCCGCCGTCCGGCATAAAACGGGAATCCCTGTTCGTAACCCACGCTGACAACTGCGCTATCCGGGCCGGCAACGCTTCGCACCATGCGGCAGAGCTCTCTGGAACTCGCCTTTTTCCCGGACATGGCAGGGAAAACCGCATGGGGAGCGACCAGCGACAGGAGCAGCCCACCCGCGACCAGCACGCAGAACAACCGCTTGGCATCGCCGCGGCGCGCCATGACAATGGCCAGGGCACCTTCGGCAATGAACACGATCCCCAGGGCCGCCCCACCAGCTGCCGATGCATAAGGCTTCTTATCGACAAAGGGATAGGCGATGGCCCCGCAACCGGCAATGCAGAGCACCACGGCAAGTGTGATCGCGGTCTTTTTCGGCAGCGCTTCGCCGTCGAAACATTTGCCGAAAAGCAACCCCACCAGGACTGCCAGCGGCGGGAAGACCGGCAGGATGTACGGGATCAGCTTGGAATTGGACTTGGAAAAAAAGAGGAATATGAACGCCGCCCAGATGATGAGGTACAGAATCCGGTCGCCGCCGGGGCTCTTCCGTTCCCGCCAGGCTCGCACCAGAGCCTGCGGCACGAAAAAGGACCAGGGGAGCATGGTCAGCAACAGGATTGGCACAAAAAACCAGAACGGCTGGTATCTGCCGTGCACCTTGGTCAGGAACCGGGTGAAATGCTCATGTATGAAGAAGAAGTTGAAAAACTCCGGGTTGCGCAGCGAAGCGAGCAGCGGCCACGGCGCGGCCACGGCCAGCAGCAGGATCATGCCGGTAAACAGCCGCATTTCCCGCAAAAGCGACCATCTCTTGCAGAACAGCAGGTACAGGAAAATCACGCCGCCCGGCAGCACGATCCCGATCAGCCCCTTGGCCAGAAAGGCCAGGGCGGAAAAGAGGTAGAAGAGGTGGTAGTAAAGTCCTTTGCGCGCTTCCGCCGGATGGGATGCGAGCAGAAAGCAACCGATCGTCACGGTCATGCAGAAGGTCAGCGTCATATCGGTCAGGTTGATCCGCCCCTGAACCAGGAAACCGGTTGCGGACCCCAGGACCAGGGCTGCCATCAACCCCTCGCGTCTGCCGAACAGTTTCCTGGCCAGGTGGTAGATGAACAGCACGGTCAGCAGCCCGCAGAGCGCTCCAGGCAAGCGGGTGGCGAATTCGTTCTCGCCGAAGATGCGCATCGATATCGCGTTCAGCCAGTAATGAAGCGGCGGTTTCTCGAAATACTTGACGTAATTGAGCATCGGCGTGACAAAATCACCGCGTTCGAGCATTTCGCGGGGGATTTCGCTGTAGCGTCCCTCGTCAGGCTCCATCAGGGGAAACTTCCCCAGGAACTGGAAAAAGGCAGTGCCGAAAATCAGGGCTATGACTGTCAGGTCCCTGCGTGCGGACCCGGTTCGTTCGGTCAAGAATTGGATAATCTGCTGCATCGATTCCCCTTCAACTCCGGATTATAGGTTCTCCGTCCCCTTCCACCGGCGGTAGAACCAGTTCCACTGGGTCGGATAATTGACAATCTGCTCTTCGATATAACGATTCAACCGGTCCGTATCCCGGCGGATCCGCTCATCCTGACTCCCCTCGCTGCTGAGCGCCATTTCGGGATAAATCGTGACGATATTCCGGTCAGCTTCGCGATGGATGAAGATCGGCACCAAGGCAGCCTTTGACTTCATCGCCACCTTGACCGGCATCATGGTCGTCCAGGCCGGTTGCCCCAGAAAGCCGGCAATCACGCCGTGAGGGGGTCGGGCCACCTGGTCCACCAGAATGCCGACAATCCCGTTCGATTTCAACCGGGTCAGGATCTCGCGCACGGCGTGATCGCGATAAATGACGCTGTTGCCGTGGCGAAACCGCATCTTTTCGAGGAGCCGGTCGATGTACTGTTTTTTCATCGGCTTGGCCACCACCGCCAACGGCTTGTATTTTGCGCCGAAAGAGAGCGCCAGCAGTTCCCAGTTGCCGCAGTGGCCGGTTATGAACAAAACGCCGTTGCCGCGGACGGAAGCCTGTTCATAATGTTCCATCCCCCTGAACTCGACCGTTGCAAAAAGATCTTCATCGAGCCCATGGTAAAGCCTGCTGATCTCGGCAACCAGCTTCCCCATATTCTCGAACAGCTCCCGGGCCAGATGCGCCGGAGCGTTGTATAACGGGTTCCACCCCGGTTGCCGGCGCAACCAGGGGAGCATCTTCTCCATGTTCTCAAAACCGAGCGAACGCCACCGTCGCAACAGTTGATAAAGGATCAGCCCGAGTTTTTCCCCCAGCTGCGTGGCCATCCTGAGCGGCATTACAGCAAAAGGGACGGTGAGCGCCATGATTGCCGAGGTGCCGGCCGCCCACTTCAGATCACGACCGGTCATCGCGCCTTCCTCAACAGGTCGTGCTGTTCAGCCGGGAATGAGGGTTTCAGCCGGATCCTGCTGTTGGGGTTGGCAACCTCAAGGGGAGCGGAGTCCAGGTCAAGCAGCTCAACCTGTTGCATGACCCCCAGCCGCATCCCCCGACCGAGCCATTCTATCGTATCGCCTGATTTTATCTGGTTCCGCACGGCAATGACAGCGGTGCCGTCTTCCCCGACCGACTCGACCACGCCGACAAATTCATGACTCCTGATGTAGCGGGAATCATACTCCTGCCCCACATTCAACGGCGCGCCAAAGGCAAAACCGGTAGTATAACCGCGGTGGCTGATCTTGTACAACTCCTCCAGCCATTCGGGACGGAACCGGTACGCATCCCCCTCCGCAGCCAGCCGGTCCAGCGCTTCCCGGTAGACCCTGATGACGGCGCCGACGTAGTTGATCCCTTTCATCCGCCCTTCGATCTTCAGGGACGACACCCCTGCCGCGGCCAGCTCCGGCAGGTGCTCGATCAGGCACAGGTCCCTGGAGTTGAAGATGAACGTGCCGCTTTCGTCTTCGAAGACCGGGAAGTATTCGCCCGGCCTGGTCTCTTCGACCAGGGCATACCCCCAGCGGCAGGGGTGGGAGCATTCCCCCTTGTTGGCGTTCCGTCCCGACATGACGCTGGAGAGCAGACAGCGCCCGGAATAGGAGATACACATCGCTCCGTGGACAAAGGCCTCCAGTTCCAGCTCTACCCGGCCGGCGGTCTCGCTGATCTCGGCCAGCGACATTTCGCGGGCCAGATTGATCCTCCGGATCCCCTGCTTCTGCCAGAAAAGCGCGCTGCGCCAATTTACGGTATTGGCCTGGGTGGAAAGATGCAGCTCCATACCGGGGGAGATTTCCCGGACCAGGTCGATCACCCCGGGGTCGGCAACAATGTAGGCGTCCAGCGGGATCGGGGAAATTTCTGACAGGTAGTCCTGGAGATGCGAAAAATCACTGTTTGCAGGGAACGCGTTCAGGGTCAGATAGACCTTGACCCCCCTGGAATGGGCATAATCCGCCGCCTCAGCCAGCTCGGAGACAGAGAAGTTGCCGGCCAGGTTTCTCAGTCCGAACGACTTGCCGCCGAGATAGACGGCATCGGCACCATAATGAACCGCAATTTTCAACTTTTCCATATTGCCGGCAGGAGCCAGCAGTTCGGGTATCTTCATTGAATCCTCACCCCTTGGCGGCGTAAAGGCGGATATTAGCACATCCCTACCCCCAAAGGAACCCAAAAGGGGCGCAACCCCTTGACAACGAATCGGAAGAAGCTTTAATTATGGTAACTTTGCGGGAGGCTGAGCAATGAATCGATTAAAAAGCCCGGGGCTTTTGCTGGCTATTGCCCTTTTGAGCGGCTGCAGTTCCATGGATGTATTGACCAAGAAACAGATGGAAACCGAAGGTAGACTGGAGCAGGTCCTTCAGGCCGGTGCCGCCCAGAGAACGCAGCTGTCCGAGCTTTCGCGGGAACTACAGGAACTCTCGAAAAAGGTGTCTGACCAGGAAGCTACCCTGGCAGCGCAAAAATCCGAAACCGAGGCATTAAAAAGCCAGCTGGCCGCGCTGCAAAAATCAGAGCCGGTTGCCCAGACCCGGTCGACTATTGAGGTCGTCGGTGCCGAGCCGGCAAGGGCAGACAGTGAATCGCAGCAACAGGAGGCCTACATGAAGGCCTTCGGCATTTTCAGCGCCAACAGGTACGACGAAGCGATCAGCGCCTTTACTGACTTCATTGCCGCATATCCCAACAGCGAATACGCAGCCAACGCCCAGTACTGGATCGGAGAATGCCACTATTCCCGGAAGGACTACCGGAGCGCGCTCGCTGCCTTCAATACCGTGCCGCTAAAATTCCCGAAAGGGAAAAAAGTCCCGGATGCGATGTTAAAGATTGCCTTTTCGCAGTTGAGCCTGAACGATCAGCCCGCTGCCAGGGCCACCATGCAGAAACTGGTTGAGGCTTTCCCAAAAAGCCCGGCCGCGGCCAAGGCAAGAGAGCGACTCAATCGACCCTAATCACTCAAGAGGTTAACACAAATGAAAAAGGCCATATTTACTGTTCTGGCTGCCGCTATTCTCTCTTATGCCCTGCCGGTCCTCGCCGGGTCCGCAGAACCGCAGACCTATGTAATCCAGCAGGGGGATACTCTCTGGGGGCTGTCCGAAAAGTTCCTGAATGACCCGCATTACTGGCCCGACCTTTGGGCAAAAAACCCAGTAGTCACAAATCCTCATGTCATATTCCCAGGCCAGAAGATTCTGTTCAGAAACGGCAAGATCGAAATCGCACCGGCGCCAGCGCCAGAGGCCACCGAACAGCCGGCTGCAGCGCCGGTTGCTGCAAAACCGGTGGAGCAGCGTGTTAAGGAGATAACCTTTTCAGTCACCGGAGGAGAAGGGTTTATCGAAGAAGGGGAGCACAGGCCTTTCGGCACCATAATATCCACCTACCAGAACCGGCAGTTATCCGGAGAAGACGATATCGTCTACACCGACCTAGGGAGAACCAGGGGGGCGAAAGTCGGCGACCGCTTCTCCATCTATCAGAAATCAGGGGCGATCAGTCATCCGCTCACCAACATGATTGCCGGGTACAAGGTCATTCCATTGGGGACCCTGCAGCTTGCGGAACTTGAAGACAAGGTCTCCAAGGCGATTATCACGGAATCATATCAGGAAATCGGCCCGGGAGCACAACTGGCTCCGTACAAGGAGAGGAAAAAAGCGATCCCTCTCAAGGCTGCGGATCTGGATCTGTCCGGATATATCATTGAAACCAAAACCGGGAACAAGGCGATCGCCACCGGAGAAATAGCCTATCTGGACCTGGGCGAATCGCATGGCATCAGGACCGGTAACATGGTATACGTGGTCAGGGATGTGCAGCCTGACCCGAAGTTCATAGACGTTCCGGTCGGCAAGCTGCCACCCGAGGTCATCGGCGCACTGGTGGTGGTCGACACCAACAAGACAACTTCAACCGCCCTTGTGATCAAGAGCATCGACACAATATACCGCGCAGACCGGGTAGAACTGCTCAAGGGGCGCTGAAAAAGCATGGGGAAAAAGGGGCGGGGATTCCGCCCCTTTTTGTATCTATCCGATGACTGATCATTTCTACTGGTTTGCCCTGAAATCGGTCCCGCTTGTCGGCAACGTCACCTTTCGCCGGCTCGTGGAACATTTCGGATCGCCGGAAAAGGTTCTGGAGAGTGCGCTGCCGGAGCTGGTGCGCAGCAGGATTGTTTCGCATCCGGTCGCGGCATCCATAGCAGCGCACGACTACCACCCCTTTGCCGAAAAAGAGGCCGCGGCCGTCGCAAAGCAGGGGATCAGGATCATAGACTTCCGGTCGCCGGAATACCCGGCTCTGCTCCTGGAGATCACTGATCCGCCCCCTTTTCTCTATGTAAAAGGTAGCCTGGACAATTGCGAACCTGCCGTGGCCGTAGTCGGATCAAGGCGGGCAACACCCTACGGACTGCAGGCGACAGGCAGGCTGGCAACGGAACTGGCGGAACAAGGGGTTACGGTAGTCTCGGGGATGGCCCGGGGGATCGACACCGCTGCCCACAAGGGCGCCCTGGCCGGTGGCGGGAAGAGCATCGGCGTTCTCGGCTGCGGAATCGACATAGTTTACCCGGCTGAAAACAGCCGGTTATACGACGATATGGCCGCCAAAGGGGCACTGGTCTCCGAGTTCCCGCTGGGAACAGGCCCGTTGCCGAAAAACTTCCCCAGGCGGAACCGGATCATCAGCGGGCTCTCTCTCGGTGTTCTGGTGGTGGAGGCGGCGGAACGGAGCGGGTCGCTCATAACCGCCCAGTTTGCATTGGACCAGGGGCGAGAGGTATTCGCCATCCCCGGCCAGGTTACTTCCGGCACGAGCCGTGGCACCAACAGGCTGATTAAACAGGGGGCCAAACTGGTCGATGTGGTGGCAGACATCATGGAAGAGCTGCCCACTGGCAGCAGAGGCTGTCGTACCCCGCTGCAGCCGCAGCTGCTCCTCCAGCCCGACGAAGAATCGGTCTGGGCAACACTGGGCGAAGGGCCGGTTCATATCGACGAAATTGCCCGGAAAGCCGGGTTGACAGTCCAGGAGCTTTCCGTTATTTTACTCCGCCTGGAGTTGAAAGGCCTATTACTTCAACTTCCGGGCAAATTTTTTACCCTTTCGTGACTGAAACGGATCCAATTCAAGTGAGAACAACAGATCATGCCCCAACACCTGGTTATAGTTGAATCGCCTGCCAAGGCAAAGACCATCGAAAAATTTCTCGGCCCGGATTACAAGGTCCTGGCTTCGTTCGGCCATGTGCGCGCCCTCCCAAGCAAACAGGGCTCGGTGGATACGGAAAAGGATTTCGAGCCTAAATACGCGGTGCTCCCCGAGAGCAAGAAGCATATCGATGCCATCAAGCGTGAACTGAAGGGGTCCGACACCCTGCTCCTGGCAACAGACCCCGACCGCGAAGGGGAAGCGATCTCCTGGCACCTGCTGGCCGCCCTCGGCATCGACGAAAAGAAATCCCCGATCACGGTCCAGCGGGTGGTTTTTCACGAGATCACGAAAAACGCCATAGTGGATGCGGTCAGTAACCCGCGCACCATTGCCCACGACCTTGTCGATGCCCAGCAGGCAAGATCGGTGCTCGACTACCTGGTCGGGTTTACGCTGTCGCCGTTCCTCTGGAAAAAGATCCGTTACGGCCTGTCCGCGGGCCGGGTCCAGTCGGTCGCGCTCCGCCTCGTCTGCGAGCGCGAACGTGAGATCCAGGCCTTCAAGACCCAGGAATACTGGACCATCGGGGCCGAGCTTGCCAAGCAGGAAGGACAGAAACTGACTGCCGGGCTGATCGAGGTCAACGGGAAAAAACTCGGCAAGTTCGACATCCCGGACCAGGCATCTGCCGACGGTATTGTCAAGGATTTGCAGGGGTGCAGCTACCGGGTTGACAAGGTTGCCAAGAGCGAACGGAAACGGACCCCGGCGCCGCCGTTCACCACTTCCACCCTGCAGCAGGAGGCGTCCCGAAAATTGGGTTTCTCGGCCAAGAAGACCATGTCCACTGCGCAAAAACTCTACGAAGGTATCGACATCGGCAGCGGCGCAGTCGGTCTGATCACCTACATGCGTACCGACAGCGTGGTCCTCTCCTCCCAGGCGCTGGATGAGACCCGTCAGGTCATCACCGGTCTATACGGCAAAGAGTATGCCCTGGAAAAACCGCGTTTTTTCAAGAACAAAGCCAAGAACGCCCAGGAAGCCCATGAGGCGATCCGCCCCACCTATGTCGACAAGACCCCTGCCGAGCTGAAAAAGATCCTCTCGTCCGACCAGTTCAAGCTTTACGACCTGATCTGGAAACGGACCGTTGCCTGCCAGATGGCAGAGGCGCTCCTCGACCAGACCTCCGTGGATATCGCTGCCGGCGAGCGGTTCAAGCTCAGGGCGACCGGTACGGTGATCCGGTTCCCCGGTTTCATGAAACTGTACATCGAGGGGATCGACGACGAGACCGAGGAGAAGGAAGGGCTGCTCCCGCCGCTCAATGAAGGGGAAGCCCTGAACCTCAAGGGGCTCAAGCCTGAACAGCATTTTACCCAGCCACCCCCGCGCTACACCGAGGCAACGCTGGTCAAGACCCTTGAAGAATACGGCATCGGGCGGCCATCCACCTATGCCAGCATCATGAACACGCTCCTGGAGCGCAAATATGCCCGGCTGGAGACGAAACGCTTCTTCCCCGAAGATGTCGGGATGGTGGTCAGCGACCTTTTGACCCAGCATTTTACCCAGTATGTCGATTACAACTTCACCGCCCGCCTCGAAGAGGAACTTGACCAGGTTTCACGGGGCGAGAAGCAGTGGAAGCCGGTGATGCGTGATTTCTGGGGTCCGTTTTCCTCCCTGCTCAAGCAGAAGGAGGGGGAAGTCAGCAAATCCGACGTCACCACCGAGGCGCTGGACGAAAAATGCCCGGAATGCGGGGAACTGCTGGCGGTCAAACTGGGCCGGCGCGGGAAGTTCATCGCCTGTACCGGTTACAAGGACGGCTGCCGCTACACCAGGAACATCGAATCAGCCGAACAGGCGGAAAAACCTGAGCCGGAGATTTCCGAAGAAAAGTGCGACAAGTGCGGCCAGCCGATGCTGATCAAGGACGGCCGTTACGGCAAATACCTTGCCTGCTCCGGTTATCCGGCCTGCAAGAACATCCAGCCTCTGGTAAAGCCGAAAGGCACCGGTGTTACCTGCCCCGAGTGCGGCAAAGGGGAGCTGACCGAAAAGAAATCGCGCTACGGCAAGATGTTCTACTCCTGCAACAAGTACCCGGAATGCAAGTTCGCTCTCTGGGACCCTCCCCAGCCCGGCCCCTGCCCCAAGTGCGGCTTCCCGCTCCTGGTGAAAAAGGTGTACAAACGGGAAGGAGAGTTCCTCAAATGCCCCAAGGAGGGGTGTGATTACAAGCTCGGGGGGAAGGAGCCGAAAAAAGAATAGCACTTCCCTGCGATATTTTTGTTCAACCCTGGAGATGCCCATGCAGGAACAATCATACATACCGATTGCCATCGAGGGGATCGAGCCGATGGCGTTCCCAGATGTTGCCCTCTACCTGAAGACCGGCGGCAACTTTGTGCTCTACAAAAGCCACGGCAGGGATTTCTCGCAACTGGACGCCGACAGGCTCACCAGCAACAAGGTTGAATTCCTCTATGTCAGCCCCCAGGACATGGACGTCATCAACGAGTACATGGAAGCAAACGTTGAGCGGTTCCTGAAGAGCGAAGAGCTGACCCGCACCGTCAAGGGGAAGATGATCTTCCAGACTTCCATCAACTTCATCAACGACCTCTTTTCCAATCCCAAAAAGACCAACGACAGCGACAGGATCAGGCGGCTGATCGAAAACCTCCTCACCTACCTGTCGGGTGACGTCAGGACCCTTTCGACCCTGGAAACGGTCATTGCCCACAATTACCATACGTTTGTCCACAGCCTGCAGGTCACTGCCCTGAGCATCATGATCCACTCCGAAGCTTACATGCTTAAGCATGACGAAATGATGGACGTCGGCATCGGCACCCTGCTGCACGATTTCGGCAAGACCTTTCTGCCGGACGAGATCCTGAACAAGACCGGCAGATTGACCGAAGAGGAGATTGCCCGCTTCAAGAGGCACCCCGAGGAGGGGTACAGCTATCTCAAGGAAAACACCAACCTGAACGATATTGCCCTGGCAATAGTACGCATGCATCACGAGCGGAACAACGGCAACGGCTACCCGCGTGGAATCCGTGGCGAACTCATCCCCAGGGGGGCACAGGTAGCATCGGCATGCGACTTTTTCTGCAATATGACCATGGGGAGGGATGGCAATAAGATCATGTCCCCGAACATCTGCCTGCACATCATGAGGCACGAGATGAAAGGCGCCTTCAACGAACAGATACTTAAAGCGCTTGAATCGATCGTCTGCACCGACGATACGGAATCGAATCTGCCGCTCTGATCCGGGCAAATCACACTGACCATGACCATCCCTTCAATCACCATCATCGGCGCCGGTCTGGCCGGCTGCGAAGCAGCCTGGCAAGCGGCCCGGCTCGGCGTACCGGTCTCCCTGCACGAGATGAAGCCGCAAAAATTCTCGCCGGCCCACCACTCTCCAAATCTTGCGGAACTGGTCTGCTCCAACTCCCTGCGCGGCGCATCCATGGAGAACGCGGTCGGGCTTCTAAAGGAAGAACTGCGGCGTCTGGGGAGCCTGTTCATGGCAGCGGCAGACGCAACCAAAGTCCCTGCCGGCGGGGCGCTTGCCGTTGACCGGGAGCTGTTCTCCGCCTTTGTTACCGAAAAGATCGAACAACACCAGCTCATCACACTCGAGCGGCAGGAGCTCTCCGAGCTCCCTGCTGCCGGCGCCGTCATCGTCGCGTCAGGCCCGCTTACCAGCGATCGCCTTGCCGAAAGCCTCAGAGCCGTTACCGGCGATTCCCTCTATTTCTACGATGCCATCGCCCCGATCGTGTCCGCCTCGTCGCTCGACCTGGGAAAGCTGTTCAAGGCGTCCCGGTACGGCAAGGGGGACGGCGACGATTACCTCAACATCCCGATGGACGAGCCGCTCTACAACGCCTTTGTCGACGAACTGCTGGCAGCGGAAAAGGTTCCGTACCGCGACTTCGAAAAGGGGGTGCATTTCGAGGGGTGCATGCCGATTGAGGAGATGGCCGGCCGCGGCCGGGAAACCCTCAGGTTCGGGCCGATGAAGCCGGTCGGTCTGATCGACCCGGCAACAGGGAAAGAGCCGCATGCCGTCATCCAGTTACGCATGGAAAACCGGAAAGCAACCCTGTACAACCTGGTCGGGTTCCAGACCAAGCTGACCTGGCCGGAACAACGCCGGATATTCCGGATGCTCCCCGGCCTTGAAAACGCCGAATTCGCGCGACTCGGCTCCATGCACCGCAATACCTTCATCAACTCCCCGCAACTGCTTACCCCGCTCCAGCAGCTGAAGTCCGCCCCCCGTATCTTCTTTGCCGGCCAGATCACCGGCGTGGAGGGTTATGTCGAATCAGCCGGAAGCGGGTTCCTGGCCGGGGTCAACAGCGCCCGACTGGCGCTGGGCTATGCTCCGTTGCTGCCGCCGCCGACCACCGCCCTGGGCGCGCTGATCAGGCATATCACCAATACCGATGTCAGGCACTTTCAGCCGATGAACGTGAACTACGGCCTCTTCCCCGAACTCCCCGGCAGGGTGAAGAAGAAGGAACGCCGGTCACTACTGGCCGAGCGGGCACTGGCTGATCTGGATGGCTGGCAGCAGGCCATGGACTGATCCCCAGCTACTTTTAAGTTGTTACGCTCTCGCCAATCCGTTACAATTTCGCCGTTAAAGCGGTTATCAAATTCGACAAGGTCTCCCATGAAAGAAAAAGAAACCCAAGAAGCATCCCTGATCGGCAGGATATTCTGCATGGAGGCGCTGATACTCCTGATGGGATTGATCTCCCTCGGCTCCGGTTTCTATACCGGTGAATCCATTCAACTTTTCTGGGGCGGCATGATCATTACCGGCGCGATCATCCTGCACTTTGTCCGGAAAAAGGACTGGAAAAGCCATTGGGAAGAGCAGGAAAAGATGAAGCAGGTCTACGAGGAGATGAGAAAGCGGGAAAAAGGGGACCGGGATGCCGGAAAGTAGGATAATCCTGGCGTCAGCCTCGCCGCGGCGGGCCGAACTGCTCGAATCGGCAGGAATCCGCTTTCAGGTGGTACCGGGGCATATCGACGAAACCCCGCTCCCAGCCGAACCGCCCGTTGATCACGTGCTCCGCCTTGCCGCCGAAAAAGCGGCCGAAGTCAGCCGGCGCGAGGCAGGGGATTTCTTCATCGGCGCCGATACCATCGTACTCTGCAGCGGCGAGATCATGGGGAAACCTACTGATGCCGCCGATGCCGCCAGGATGCTCAGAAAGCTCTCCGGCATCTCACACGCGGTAATCACCGGCTATGCGGTCCTGGCCGGAAACGGCGCCATCCGCACCGCCGCCGTGGAGACCAGGGTATTTTTCAAGACCCTCACCGAGCGGGAAATCAACGATTACATCGCCACCGGATGCCCGATGGACAAGGCGGGCGCCTACGCAATCCAGGGAGGGGCGGCCCACATGGTGGCCCGGATCGAGGGCTCTTACACCAATGTCGTCGGGTTGCCGCTCTGCGAAGTGATTGAAACCCTGCGGGAGATGGGCGCAATCTGAGGTAACGTATGGACCTGGCTGCAAACCTCCGGCAGATCCGGGCGGAGATTGCCGCGGCAGCGGCAAAGGCGAACCGGGACAGCTCCGGCATCAGGCTGGTGGCGGTATCGAAATACAAGCCGCTGGCAGCGATAGAAGAAGCTGCCGCGAGCGGTCAGCTGATTTTCGGTGAAAACTACGTCCAGGAGCTGACCGGCAAGGCAGCTGCAGTCTCCGTACCGGTCGAGTGGCATTTCATCGGCCACCTGCAGAGCAACAAGGTGCGGCAGATTGCCGGACTGGTAGCAATGATCCATTCGGTGGACCGGCTCTCGCTAGCAGAGGAGATCGACCGGCAATGGGGGAAAAGCGGCGGTTCCTGCCCCATACTGGTCCAGGTCAATGTCTCGGGAGAACCGACCAAGAGCGGCGCCACGGCCTCGGAAGCAACGGCGCTGATCAGGGAGATCGCCAAACTCCCCAACGTCAGCGTTCGGGGGCTCATGACCATGCCGCCGTTCTTTGACGACCCCGAAGGAGCCCGGCCATACTTCCGCGAATTGCGGGAGCTGGCGGCAGCGATTGCCGGGGAAGCCATACCGGGCGTGACAATGGCTGAACTGTCTATGGGGATGTCAGGGGATTTCCGGGTCGCCATCGAAGAGGGGGCAACGCTGGTGAGGATTGGCTCGGCAATCTTCGGCGAAAGACGATGATTGCAACGGCAAAGCAAAAAGCTCCATATGCAAGGCTTGCGAAGCATGAGGAGCGAGTCGTAGCCGGAGGCTACGTCGCAGTGACGAAAGCTGAGCGTAACGCAGCAGATGGACTTTTGGCGAGCCGATAAAATATGGAAGATGTACTCGCAAATTACTATTCCCTTGTGAACAAGGTCGACGACCTCTGCAGGCAGATCGAGACGGAATTCTCCGACCAGCTTGCCTGTCATAGCGGATGTTCCTCATGCTGCCGGCATATCACCCTTGCCTGGGTGGAGGCGATGGCCCTTGCCACTGCCCTGCAAAAGCTGCCGCCGAACGAGGTGGAGGCGATCAGGCTGAGGGCGCAATATGCAAAGCCGAACGGCCCCTGCCCCCTGCTGGTTGATGACAGATGCGCCATGTACGATTATCGCCCGATCATCTGCCGCACCCATGGTCTGCCGATCCTGAGGGAAGAGGCGGGCAAAGGCCTGATCGATTACTGCCCCAGCAATTTCCAGGGGGTGGAGACCCTGCCGGGTAATGCGGTGATCGACCTGGACCGGCTCAATACGCTGCTCGATTCGATAAACAGGGTTTTTATCAACGAATTCTTTGCCTCGAAACCGGAACAGGAGCGCCTGACCATTGCCGAAGCACTCCTGCTGGAGATCGACACCACCGGAGACACGACATGAAGCTGCTCGACAAGATCCTCGAAGCAAACGGCAAGTTCGTAAAACCCGGGGCATTCCCGCCGCTTCCCAAAAACCCGCAGAAACAGTTTGCGATCTTTACATGTATGGACACCAGACTGGTGGAGTTCCTCGAACCGGCAATGGGGATCAAAAGGGGCGATGCCAAGGTGATCAAGAATGCCGGCAATACCCTTGTCGACGCCCTCCACGGCGGAGTGATCAGAAGCCTCGTTGCTGCCATTTTCATGCTCGGGGTCGAGGAGATTTTCGTCATCGGTCACCGGGATTGCGGCATGGCCAGCGTAGACCCGGACGAGCTGCGGCGGCGGATGCTGGCCCGCGGTATCGATCCGCAAATCATCGAAGACTATGTGCCTGACCTGTCACGGTGGATCGGCGCATTTTCCTGCCCGGAACAGAACGTGGCCGCAGTAACGGGGAAAATCCGGCGAAACCCCCTGATCCCAAAGGATGTCCCGATCCATGGCCTGATATTCTGCCCAGACGACGGTCACCTGGACCTCCTGGTAAACGGTTATGACCAGGTAAAGGAGAAATAACAGATGCAGGCCTTTGTCAATGGGATTGCCCTCGGTTACGACGATACCGGGGAAGGTGTGCCCATTCTTCTGATTCACGGTTTTCCCCTCTGCCGGAAAATGTGGCGTCCCCAGGTCAACAAGCTCCCGCTGGCCGGTTTTCGGGTGATTGCCCCGGACCTGCGCGGTTTCGGGGAAAGCGATGCCCCTGAAGGCCCGTACAGCATGGACATCTTCGCCGACGACCTGATCGGACTGCTTGATTACCTGGAAATCGAACGGGCGGTTATCGGCGGGATGTCGATGGGGGGGTATGTGCTTTTCAACCTGGTGGAGCGTTACCCGGAACGGGTCAAAGGCGCCATATTCATCACGACCAGGGCAACCCCGGACGATGAGACCGCCAAGGCCCGCAGGCTCCAGCTTGCCGCGGAAGTCAGGAAACTGGGCCCGCAGATGGTGGCCGACCCGTTTGCGTCGATCCTGTTTGCACCCGGAACGGAACAGGAGCGGCCGAAACTGGTGGAAGAGGTATACGGGTGGATGGCGGCCAATGATTCCAGGGGGCTTGCGGGTGGCCTCCTGGCAATGAGGGAACGGAAGGACTACTCTGCAGCGCTCGGTTCGTTCAACATCCCGGCACTGGCCATAGGCGCGGAACTTGACCAGGCAGCCCCCCCTGCGACCAGCACGGCGATCGCCGCCGGTATCCCGGGATGCAGGCTCTGCATAGTACCAAGCGCCGGGCATCTGGCAAATCTGGAGGATGTAAAGACCTTCAACAGTTGTGTGCTGGAGTTTCTCTCGTCTCTGGGTTAGCCTGGTTCAGCTGGGGAGATTGTATTTTCTCAGGAGATCCTTGAATGTCTTGCCGATAACCGGCTTGGTCAGGTAATCGTCACACTCCCCTTCGCTGATCGCCTCGATCATGTCGTCAGGGGAACTGCTGGCAGTGATCATGAAAATCGTCGCCCGCCCCCCCTTGCCGGCCCCCTCCAGGTCCCGGATCTTTCTCAGCGCCTCCAGCCCTCCCATTACCGGCATGGTTATATCAAGACAGATCAGGTCATAATACGCACCTTTAGCAATCGCCTGGCTGACCAGAGTGATAGCCTCCTCTCCGTTTACCGCATAATCGATCTCGGCTTCAGCCTGAATGGCAAAACCGAGCATTTCCCGCGTCAACTGGCAATCGTCGACAATAAGCGCCTTCATGAAGCTACCCCCTTCGCTCTTCTGAGCATGAACTCGTGCTGCTGTACATACGCGCGTTCAATATCCTGCGCCCGGACCGACAGATCAGTGAGGCTGATACACCTGAAGCCACCCTCGATCGTGTTTTCAATGATCGAAATCGGTCCGTTTTGTTCCTCCTTCATCTCTTCGCAGATGCTGCCGACCGTAATGTTCACCCCGTCATAGAGCTTTTTCTTTACATTTACCTTGGGATTGCAGCCAACATATTGCCGGGCACGAACCTCCTGAATCCGGTTGGCAATCTCGGCCCGCGCCCGGGAGAAATCGGTTTTATCCATTGTCCCCTTGCCGGCGTTGAAACTGGCGATCAACTGTTTCATGTCGTTAAAGAGGCGATTGATCTCTTCCTGGTCACGATAATTGACCCCGACCACGATCAAGGTGCGCAAAGAGGTGACGGTGCCGATGCTCGCCGCTTCCACCCCTCCCATGGCCACACACTCGCCGCCGGACAACCCGCCCCGGTTGACCCGGACCGATCCGAGAGCCTTTATGCTGCAGTTCCGCATTTCGTACTCGACAACTATGTCGCCGGCAGTCTCAATCGCCACATCATTGATATAATTGGCGAACACATTCCCTCCGGCTGAAACTTCCCCCTTGCCCTGACCGTTCATGCCGCCAAAAGAGATGTCGCCGAGGCTCTCTACCCGGCATACCCCGATATTTCCGCGCACCTTTATCCCTTTGCTGGCATTGATCGAAAATCCGTCCAGCACATCCCCGGACACATCGAGAAAACCGTTAAAGAGCACATTGCCGACCTTGAAGTCCACGTCTCCCCTGATCTTGTACACATCTTCGACGGAAATTTCGCCACCCTGGCAGAAGACCCGGCCATCGGCCTCGGCATGAAGAGAACAGCCGTCCGGAGCCAGGGAGACATTACCGGCCAGAACGAGATTCAAAGGAGTACCGGGTTTTGGTGGTATTACCGTGCCGGAAACCGTTAATCCGGGCGTACCTTCGCCCGGCGGCAGCACCTGGCCGACCAGGTCCCCCGTAGTGACATTGCAGAAACTCTGCACGACCCGAAAATCGACAGTTTCGTTTTCGGCATCTTCTTCGGCATCCTCCTCGGCCGATTCCAGAGAATCCTTGACTGTCAGGGCTATACTGCCGTCTTCGCCCGGCACCATCGGAATGCCATAAGCCAGCGGGTGTCCGTCTACTTCGGTATGGGAAATTGCGGCCGCGAGCAGTTCTTCCACGGCGTCGTCGTTGATCCCTTCCCTGACCTTGGCCTGGGCCAGATAGTTCGACAGCTCTTCGTGGGACAGGGGTGCGCCGTTTGGCGACGGCGTGTAGGTGGATTTACACACGAGGCCGTCCGGAGCAACCTCCAGCATTAATGTATAGCCGAGACGCTTGAACTCGAACCTTTTGGCCTCTTTCTGGCCAACCACGGCATTATCCGCCATGACTCCCCCCTGAAGAACAGAACAAAGGCTTCCGGGCACAATTCAACACCGGCAACAACTCCGGGGCTGAAACAGCGCAGCGCAGCTTAAACTGCAGCCAGATCGCTTCTGACCGTATCTTTGAAAACATCGAACTCCTCTTTAAGTGACCGATAACGGGGTAACAGCCCTGCGACCGACCCTGCTCTGGCAGCGTCTTCCATCTCTGCGGCAATCCTCTTCATTCTGCCGGCAGCAATGTTTGCCGCTGCCCCTTTGATCGTATGCGCCTTTATCCTGACATTCTCAACATTACCGGTCTCGATCGCTTCTCCCAGTTCGGCAATATTGGGTTCAGCGGCGTCTATGAACATGCCGATAAATTTGACCAGGTACGAAGTTTCGCCATCCAGCCGGTCCAGAAGCTCTTTACGATTGAAAACATCCTCATCCGAGTCAGCTTGGTCCGGATTCTCTTCGGCGCTTTGGCCAGTGACAACCGGCCGTTCCGGGGAGAGGATCATGCCGTCCTTTGCCTCATCCAGCCGGTTGATGACCCGGTAGACCTCTTCTTCTTTGACCGGTTTGCCAATGAACGAATCCATCCCTGCTTCATGGCAGACCTCCACATCTTCCTTCATGACATTGGCGGTCATGGCGCAGATATGCGTCCGCCTCCCGCTCCCCTCTTCCAGCCGCCGGATCTCCCTGGTGGCCTGCAGTCCGTCCATGACCGGCATATGGATATCCATGAACACCAGATCGTACATCTCCTGCTCCCACATCTCCAGCGCCTGCTTGCCGTTCTCGGCACAAGTGATGGCATGATCGCCGGTCTTGCCGATGATCTTCCGGGAAACAAGCTGGTTGACCGGGATATCATCAACGATCAGTATCCGCAAAGGCCGGCAGACAAACGTTTGCAGCAGCTCTTCATGCGGCAGCGCCGGGCATTGCCCGGTCAGCGGGAGCTGCAGCGGGATGGTAACCGAAAACGCACTCCCCGCCCCTTCCGTGCTCTGCACCTCGATTTCGCCCCCCATCAGCTGGGTCAGGCTCCTGGTGATCGACAAGCCGAGGCCGGTCCCCCCGTAAAGTCTCGTCGTAGAGCTGTCCGCCTGGGTAAACTTGTCGAAGATCCGTGCCAGCGCCGTTGACGGGATGCCGATGCCGGTATCGGTGACGGTGAACCGGACCTTGACCTTCCCCTCGCCCCGGCTCTCCTCGCGGCATTCGAGGACAACACCGCCATGAGAGGTAAACTTGATGGCATTGCCCAGAAGATTGTTGAGAATCTGGGCGATCCGTACCGGGTCTCCCACCACCGATTCCGGGAAATCTTCCGGCAGCTTCAGTTCGCAGTAAATGTTTTTTTCTTTTGCCTTGAGTTTCAAAGGCTGCAGGGTGCCCTCAAGGTATTTCCGGACCCGGAACGGGATCTCTTCCAGGGTGATCTTGCCGGCTTCGATCTTGGAGAAATCCAGGATGTCATTGATGATGGTCAGCAGGTTATCGGCAGAGAGCTGGAGGGAATCGACGTAAAGCCGCTGGTCTTCTGTAAGTTCAGTGTCATTGATCAGCTTTGCCAGGCCGATGATGCCGTTCATCGGGGTCCTGATCTCATGACTCATGTTGGCCAGGAACTCGCTTTTGGCCTTGGTCGCGGATTCTGCCTGTCTGCGGGCCGACTCGAGCTCCATCGTCCGTACCTGCACCATCTTTTCCAGATTCTGCATATGATCGTGCAGCATCTCGTAAAGCGAGGCATTCTCCACGGCATAGGCGGTGCTGGTAAGGATGATGCTCATGGCAGTCTGTGAGGCAAAGTCGGAATTCAGGCGGCACCCTTCCAGAATCCCCGCAAACATCCCGTGTATCCGGGATTGCGTCGCAAGCACATGAAGGACCAGAGATTCGCTCCCGCTTTCCACCGGAACAATTACGGGACGGTTCTGGTTCAGGGCCCAGGGGAATGTGCCGTCCAGAATTTTCGCATCAACCTCTGCCGCCAGTACCGGTTCCGCCTCGTGCGGATCACAGAGCATCAGCTTGAAGCTGGCATCCTCCTCGATGTTGTAGTAAGACAGGGTAGTAAATGGTATCAACCGGCGCAACTGCCCGAACATGGCCTTGATTACGACCGAAGTGTCCTGTTTGCGATAGATGTCGGACTGGAAATCGTTGCAGGCGGCAAGGATATCGAGGGTCCGGACATAGTTCAGGTTGCTCTCTTCGAGAAAACTGATCCGTTCCAGAAGCTTGGCCGGGTTGTCGCTCTGACTAGGCACTTGCCCCCCTCCCGAACAACGCCTGTTCCGTCTCGGTAACCGTTTTATCGATCTGCTTGATGAGCGATGCAAACAGAAAAGGGGAGAGATTCAGGCCGGCCCAGACCTTTTCGTCAAGCTGGGGGACAAAAAGGCCGCCGCTGCTGCCGATCTGGAGCGCATGGGCAATAATATCAGCCAGATGCAGCAGAGATGCCTCGCGCGGGTACTGTTCCGCCCTATTGGGCCGGTGATGAAACTCAACCGGCTCGGCCACACTGGGAGGGATTTTCCATTTCCTCAGGAGCCTGCCGCCGACCTCGGCATGGTCGAACAACAGGCGCTCCCGCTCCACATGGTACAGGAGCCGCCCTTGGCCCCGGCACTCTTCGAGCATTTCCTTGCAGAGTTCGGGGACTTTGATGAACATTATGAGTCTGCCCACATCATGCAGAATCCCGGCGACAAAAAAACGCTCCAGGTTGGATTCCCTTTGACTGGTAGCAATCAACCGGGCCGTCAGCCCGGTGACGATGCTGTGCCGCCAGAACTGTTCCATGTTGATCAGCTCTTTCGGTATCCCGGCAAACACATCCATTACCGATAACGCCAGAGCGAGATCCCTGACCTGCTGGATGCCGATAATGGTAACTGCATGGCTGATCGTCTCTATCCTGGAAAAATAGCCGAACAACGGGCTGTTGGCCAGTTTCAGAATACGCGCGGTCAGTCCCTGGTCTTCGGAAATGATCTTGCCGATATCGGTAATGGAACTCCTAGGGTTGTTTATCGCTTCGTCAAGGCGGGCATAAAACAGCGGCAGAGAATGAACGGTGGAGACATCCTGGATAATCTCGTCAATGCTTATTTTGAGGTCAGGAGGCATGCATTGCCTTCCTTATTATGCATAGCCGGAGCAGTTCCTTTATTGCCGGATGCTCAAGGTTATTGTGGATAAAAAGCGGCTTCACGTTGGCCTCTGCCTCGGCGAGCGCCTCCGGGCTGATCTCTTCGTCCCCGTGACCGGCGGCTTCGGTCTCGCTTCCCCCGACGATCTCTGCTTCCAGAATCCCCCAGGTGCGTAAAATCTGCAGGTGCTTTTCCGTCAACTCAACCCCTTCGGGCAACAAAAGCCGGCCGCTGCGATCGCAGACATTGCTCTTCAGGATCATGCCGGCGGCAAGGTTGTCGATTGATACAGTAGCCAAAGGGAATCCCTTCAATTAAGAATAGTTACCCCACTAACATCGTTATCCTTATAATCGGCAGAAAATTCCGCAACTACAGTCCGAATTTTAGCCGCAGCTCCTGAGGGGCATTGACAAAAGAGTCAAACTCCATGCTGAATGTGCCGCGCCCCTTGGTGGCGCTCCTGAGCTCGGTCATGTAACCGAAAAGCTCGGCAAGCGGAACCAGGGCGTGAATGACCTCCATCTCGCCAAGGCCGTCGATCCCCTCGATCCGGCCCCGTTTCTGCTGGAGCGTCCCGATGACCCGACCGGTTGCTTCGGCCGGAGTGATGATTTCAAGGGCCATAACCGGCTCAAGCATGACAACGCCGGCATCTTTCAATGCCCTGATCAACCCCCGCTGCGCCGCTGCCCTGATCCCGGCCTCGCTGGTCACCCCCTGCTCGAACGGCGCTTCAATGATCTCGATGGCAAGATCGGTAAGCGGATAGCCTGCCAGGCCGCCGGCAGCGCACCCCTTGTGCATGGCTTCCGCAAGGGCGTTTTTCAAATCGTTTGACAATGCGCCGTCATTGAGCCTGTCCAGCGACAGCTGCACCCCGGCTCCCCTCTCCAGCGGCTTGAGGGAAAACAGCACCTCGCCGCCGACCGCCTTCCCCTCCTGCTCGACCCGGAACACCTCCCGATGCGTCAGCCCCCTGGCGACCGTCTCCCGGTAAACTACCTGAGGTCTCCCGGTCTTTACCCCGACACCGAAATCCCTGGCCAAACGGTCGATAATGATCTCCAGATGCAGTTCCCCCATGCCGGTGAGGATGGTTTGCCCGGTTTCACGGTCCTCATGAACCCGGAAGGTCGGGTCTTCCCATTGGAGCTTGTCAAGGGCCGGGAGGAGTTTTTCCCGGTCATCCACCCCCTTTGGCTCCACAGCCAGCGAGACTACCGGCTCGGGAACGTTCATGCCGGCCAGCTCCAGATGCAGCGACGGGTCGCAGAGGGTATCGCCGGTGAGCACATCCTTGAACCCGGTAACGGCAACGATGTCGCCGGCACCGGCATGGTCCGCCGCTTCCCGCCTGTGGGCATGCATCCTGAATATCCGGGCGACCTTTTCGAACCTCCCCCTGGAACCATTCGCCAGCGCCATCCCCGGCTTCAGCGATCCGGAATAGATCCTCAGATAGGTAAGCTTCCGCCCCTCCTCGGCGACAACCTTGAAAGCTAATGCACACAAGGGGGCATCTACAGTGCACGGAATACTGACCTCGTCTCCGGTCGAGGTATTTTTCCCGGTTACAGGCGGCACGTCGAGAGGCGACGGCAGATAAAAGGCAACGGCATCGAGCAGCGGTTGAACCCCCTTGTTGCGCAAGGCAGATCCCAACAGTACCGGGAAAACAGAGCAGGCCAGCGTTCCGGTACGAATTGCCAGGCGCAGCCGCTCGGCAGAGACATCCTCACCGGCGAGGAAATCGGTTAGGATGGTATCGTCAAAGTCGGCCGCCGCCTCAACCAGCTTCTCCCTGGCAACGGCTGCCTGCTCCCGGAACGAGTCCGGCAGCTCCTGCCTGGTTACCGTCATCCCGAGATCGGTGTCGGCAAAGGTGATCATCTGCCGGTCAAGCAGGTCGATCACCCCGCTGAAGGCAGCTTCGCTCCCCACAGGGAGCTGCAGCAGCAGCGGCCTGGCCCCCAACCGCCGCTCCATCTGGGCCAGTACCGCTTCATGGTCGCTGCCGACCCGGTCCAGCTTGTTAACAAAGCAGATCCGCGGCACCCGGTAACGCTCGGCCTGGCGCCAGACCGATTCGCTCTGCGGCTGGACCCCTTCCACGCCGCTGAATACGGCAATCGCGCCGTCCAGCACCCTCATGCTCCGCTCCACCTCCATGGTGAAGTCGATATGGCCCGGCGTGTCGATCAGATTGATCCGGATATCGCGCCAGTTGCAGCAGGTGGCAGTCGCAGTGATGGTGATGCCGCGCTCCTGCTCCTGCGGCATCCAGTCCATGGTGGCCAGGCCGTCGTGCACCTCCCCCATCCGGTGCGTCTCACCGGTGTAAAAGAGAATCCGTTCCGACACCGTGGTCTTGCCGGCATCGATATGGGAGATAATGCCGATGTTGCGGATTGCGGAAAGAGGGGGATCAGTCATAACACAATAGTCCTGATTTTTTTGATCTCTATGTCTTCAGAGACGCGATTTTCGTGCAAGGCGCGTCTCTCTATTCTCCGGTGAAATTAGGTGTCCTCTTCTCCATAAACGCCTTGATCCCCTCCGCATAGTCCTTGCTGTCATAAACCATTCTGCGGAGCCCCTGCACCCGCTCGAAGGTATGGGGGCTCATGGGATAGGCACTGGCCAGCAGCCTCATCTGTTCCTTGATGACGGCAATGGTAAGCGGGCTGTTTTGCGTAATCTTCATGGCCAGGTCGTGGGTAAACTCCTCAAGCTCTCCGTCTTCCACCAGGTGATTGAGGATGCCGGCCTTGCGCGCCTGCTCGGACGACAGCGGCTGGGCAGTGAAGAACATCTCCTTGGCAACGTTCACCCCCATTATGTTCATGAAATGAAGAATCCCGGTCACGTTGTACGGCACGCCGATCTTCGCCGGGGTCATGCAGAAGCTGCAGTTCCTGGCGCCGATCAGGATGTCGCAGGAGAGCGCCAGATCGCAGGCGCCACCCCAGACACCCCCCTCGATCATGGCGATGACCGGCATGGTGAGACTCTGCACCGTGCGGAGGATCGTCAGCAACGGGTCGTGATAGGCAAGCGGGTCGCGGCCCGGCAGGGGGAGCTCTCTTACATCATGGCCGGCGGACCAGACCTTGCTCCCCTTTTCGGCACGAAGAATCAGTACCCTGGCTTTGCTTTTCTGAAGCGCTTCGACCGCCTGGATGATCTCGTCCACCATCGCCTTGGAGAGGATATTGCGGCGCTGGGAATAATTGAAGGTTATGGTGCCAATCTGGTCCTGCAGTTGGGTGAGGATGAGAGACATGCCGGTCCTCCTTCAGAGTTGACTACCCTTCAAGGAGTACCAGAGAATCGGACTTCGTCAACCGGCAAATTCGCGGGTTTCGGGATCTTTCATTGATACGGATCGGCTTCCGCAGGTGTTTCGGAGAGCGATGGCAATTCGGCGGACTCTTTCAGAGGGGTTTTGTCCTTGACGCCGAAGACCTCGATCCCGGCTTTACCCTCCAGGGGGCAGACAAATTCGCAGATGCCGCAGCCGTTGCAGATCTCAGTGACGACATACGGCACCAGGACCTCAACTGTCCGGCCGTCCGGTGTTTTCTGCCTCTCCAGACGCGACCGGATCGCCTTCTGCGGGATCGGGCAATGCTCTTCGCAGACAATGCAGCTGGTGTTCCGGGCAAACGGCAGGCAATGGTTCTTGTCGAACACCGCCTTACCGATCACCTCCCGCTGCTTCCGCTCCTTCGGCAGGTTGGGGATCGCGCCGGTGGGACAGACCTGGCCGCAGAGCGTGCAGTTGTATTCGCAGTAACCGAGCCTCGCCAAGACTACCGGGGTGTATACCCCTTCCAGCCCCGCCTGCATGATCGCCGGGTAGAGCGCGCTCTTCACGCAGACCTTAAGGCACTCGCCGCACCGGACGCACTTCTGCAGGAACTCATGTTCGTTGCGCACCCCCGGCGGCCGCAGCAGCCGCGCCTCGGCCTCCGGCTTCCGGAAACGGAACAGCCGGGAAGCGAACAAGCCGGAAACGATCCCTCCCAGCAGAACCCGGCGCTCAGGGAGATAATCGCCGCCGCTGGCGGCAAGGCCCGTCAGGCGAAACCTTACCCTGTTGTGCGGGCAGTGGAGCTGGCACTCCATGCAGAGGATGCACTCGTCTTTCTGCAGAACCTCCCGGTCGAAAGATGTCGGGCAAAGCTCTTGGCAGGAGCCGCAGTCGCTGCACAGCTTTGCCGGCATGCGAACAAAGGGGGACAGCCGTCCAAAGAGCCCGAGCAGGGTGCCGAGCGGACAGAGCCGACGGCACCAGCAGCGGGGCTCGTATTTTTCGAGGAACAGGATCAGGCCTAATATCAGTAGCGAGAGGAACGCCAGCGGATAGATCGTCTCCCGGAACGGGAGCAGGTAATCGCGGATCAGCGCATAGGCAGGGGCAATGGTATCGCGGCTGTCGCCCATCACCCGGTACAGGCCGACCCACCCCGACCTGAAGGTTTCGCCGACCAGCGGATACAGGGCAAAGGTCAGGGCGCGGAGCAGGATGGCGATCGGATCGAGCAGTCCGGCAAGGTTGACGCCGAAGAGCGCCGCAAACAGCAGCGGCAGCAGCAGCCAGTATTTGGTATTGCCGCCTAGAGCCCGGATCGGCCCCGACTTGGCGATTCGGCCGGTCACCAGGTCCAGGACAGTCCCGAGCGGACAGATCCAGCCGCAGAAAAACCGCCCCAGCAGGGCAGTTGCAACCAGGGTCACTGTTGCCGGAAACAGGAGCCAGGACCAGCTCTTGGCAGCGAGGAGGTAACTGACGAGCACCAGCGGGTTGGCACGGAAGAACGCATTGACCGCGGCATTGATCTCGTCGCTTCCCCGGTATTCGGTCCGGACGAACAGGACCAGGAACAGCGCCAGGAACAGCAGCTGGCTTATGCGGCTGGAGGTAATTTTTTTCATCACACTCTCACCAGATCACCTTCAGTCCCTGCTTTTTATACGCTGCACATGCTTTGTCCTGTGAGATAAAAGTCAGTTTTCTTGAGATTGCCTGCCAGATCAGCAGACAATCAAAAGGGTCCTTGTGTTCCAGTCGCGGCAAATGGTGAAAGGTTGCAGCATCAGCTTCGGCAAGCGGCAAAACCTCAAAACCTGCCTGCCGGACAAGGCAGGGGAAATCTTCGGGGCCAACATTGTTGAGTTCAAGCCTGCCGATAGAATACTTCAACGACAGTTCCCAGAAGGAGACCACGCTGACAAATATGGTTTCGTCGGCATTACCAAGAATCTCCGCCCCCTTTCTGCCCAGTCGAGTCGGCTCGAACAGTGACCAGAGCAGCGTATGGGTGTCGAGAAGAAAATTCATGACTTCAACAATTCTTCATCGGACAAGGCAAAATCTTCCCGAAGCGAAAAGGTCGCCTTCCCTGCCAGCAGCCCAAGCTTGCGTTCCGGTTTGCCCTGATAGTGCGAAAAAGGGACCAGAACGGCGATCTTCTCCTTTTTCTTGCCGAAGCTGATTACTACATCCTCGCCACTTTGCACCATGTCGAGGACTTCTGAAAAATGAGCTTTGACCTCACCGACTGTCATGGTTTGCATAATAAAGATCCTCGCTGTTTTTCTTAAATATTACCTTTTCGTGACAAGTTGTCAAGAAAAGGTAATATTGATTGTCCCGTGGGTCCGTTGGTACATATATTCTTTCTCCTGCCCTTATTTTTTTTCAGACAACGTGGCTGAGGCGCACCTGCGAAGCGTTTAGCGAAGCCCGTGTGCCGCCGAGTGGTTGGCAGTCCCAACGGTGATTACTGTAAACCGGTCATCGAAAAGGTCAACAAGTAGTCGCTTAACGTCCGGCCAATCGAGCCCGCCGCCACCACATCCGGGTCGGGGGACGACAATACGAGCCCAACCCTGCAGATCGGCCAGGGCTTTCAGTTCCTCTGCCGAACGCCGAATCAGCCGCAGGTCAGGATTGGCCCACGGGCTTTCTTCCACCGGAAAGCTAACGAGGCCGTCTCCCAATAGATGAACATGGTTGCCTTCGGCTGTCAACAGCCCCCCAAGGCGTGCAGAAAGGTCGGGGAAACGCTCTCTGGCCTGGAGAGCGCACCCGCGGCCCAACACTGCTTCGCCCTTGCGATTGATGTGGCCGTTGGTTGTGATACAGATGATTGCTTTCCCGAAAAAGTTCCAGATATCGCCGGTAATCTCCTGAATGGTTTCCTCCTTGCTGCATCCCTCTATGCCCTGGACGGCTCAACTTGCCAGTAACTTATTTCTTCTCATTCTTTCGTTGTACAACGAGGACGGCCATGACCGGCGGCGTTAGCTGTCCGTGTCTATGGACGTGGTTAGGCGTCTTGCGGACGCCCCAGACGCTCACTGAGGCCATTGTACTCGGTCCACGCCACCGTACTTGAGCCAAAGACTGCGCATAGCATCGTGATGCTCGACGGTGGCGGCTGGCGAAATCCGAATTCCGAATGAACCGAAGATGTCGTCGATTGAGACACTGAGGGCGCCGCAGTGGCGAGCCCTAAAAGCAAATCTGACCTCATTTTCATTTCTGAACATGTGGTGCTTGTTGAATGGAAGAAGGGAAAGGGTTTCATAGTTGACGCTTCCGCAATGAAGCAAACTGTCAACATCAAGCTGCTTAACGGAATTGGCAAGACTGTCCTTTAGAACTCCGTAGCGTACGGTAATTCCGACGCCCTGCGGACCACCCGCATAACAGTCCCACATAAGATGATCATCGAAATGGTTATCCAGCTGAGTCCAACAAGATATGTTCCATTCTTCAGCCTTCCTTCTTACCAAGCTGCTCCAATCGTCCGCAGACATATTGAGATCATAGAGGATGCGCAGTACCGCCGTTTCATAATCCTCCGGAACACGACACTCCCAATGGTCGGAAAACTGCGTTGCCGTCGGAAAGCTAATCGAACGCGTATGAAGGAACTGAATGAACTTCGACGGAGACAGATACCTGCATATCAGCTGAGTATGGTCTGGTTCCTGCGGCACGGTGCCTGTCCTTAGGAATGCTATGTCATAGATGCATTCAAGAGCCTCATTGATGCCGCACTTGTTATCTGTCAGTACCTTGCGCACTTCTCGCTGAAAATCCGAGGTATCGATGTGCGCGTTCCTGGTATTTACAACATAGTGGTCGTCTTCGATCATATCAGTATGACCTCATTTTATTGCCTAACGGTTCGGGGGCGCACCAGCGGCGCATAGTTTATCGCGCCGACTGTGTGCCGCCTCCTGGTTGGCTGTCCCTACAAGTATATTTCAGGCTCTTTCCGAACACTGAAGTTTGCATACAACCACTCGGCAGCCTGCTTAATACGAGGATCATCCAATAATTTTGCATAGCTTGGGCATGCTTTGACGCAAGCACAGCACCTTATGCACAAATCCTTTGCCGTATTCATGGGATTTTCTTTGTCTATTGCCACCGTAGGGCAGACGGGGACACATTTCCTGCACCTTAAACAAAGAGCTTCATTCACAGATGGCACTACGCCTGAAAGCATCTGAATTTCTTTGTAGGGGAAATTTCCAGGTACTTGAAGAAGTTCGTTTGTATTGCTGATTTCGGTCATAAATTTTTTGCGAATTTCTTTTCCGAATTTATGGGCTGTTGCCATGTCGTCAGCATCAGGCCGACTCTTTGCAATTGGCAAGTCAGAAGTTGAATAGGAATGCTCTCCAATAAATGCTCCAGCCGCAATGGGCTTGAAGCCAATCTCAATGGCAACATTCCGCAATTCGATAAGTGCGTCTTCGTATGCTCGATTACCGTAAACTACAACAATGACAGCCGGTCTTCCGTTTCCTTTAATTTGTTTAAACCTAGAGAGCATGACAGAAGGTAGCCTCCCGGCATAAACTGGGGCACCGATGATTGCCAAATCTTGAGTGAATCCTTGGCTCGGATGGGCAATTGTATCAGGTAGTGTCAGATCAAAATATTGCTTTGTTGTTACTTGCAGTCCTTGTGCGATACCTTCGATTATCTTCTTGGTAGTTTGCGTCGGAGAAAAGAGAATTAGCCCTGTTGAATCGATAATCATTTTTACCCTCACCATTTCAGTTATTACTTTTTTCATTTCCAGCCAACAGTGTCGGCCTTGACCTGCCTGGTTTTTCGGGCAGGTCCAAGGACGTGGTTGGAGGCTCTCAGTTTTCAGTATAGAACTTGCTCGTACTCTGAGTCTTCTTCCCCCTGAATAGCGTTACTGCGACGTCTTCAAGGATCTGTTCATTCTTCCAGTAGAAAAACTCGATCCAGTATGTTCTCTTACCTCCGGGGTCTGATGCATCTGCTCTGAATTCACAGACCAATCCGTTGTCGCAAGGCCAGCACGACGGCTTTTGCGTATCTTTGCTTCTACTTGGGCTTTTTTTTAAATCAAATGTTGAAATCGCCTTTTCTACCTCTTGCCACGGTTGACCGATACGCACCACTGTCAAAACCTTCGCTCTTATCTTCCATAGGTCGATAGGTGAGTTTGTTGGGAGTTTGAGATGCTGCCGTATTTGGTCTTCTGGGCTCGCCTGTTTCTCTGCACTAGAGATCGTGGGGAAAGCACCCAACAAAGCAAAAACAAGTAAGGTTTTAATCGTCTTCAATTCTCTCCTCCAACGTCTCAAGGCACCAGCGGCGGAGCTTTTACTCTCTCCCAACGACAAAAGCCGCCCCACCGGCGGCTACCGGTGATGCGGCTTCAGTTGTCATGCGCGTTGCATGGCCATAATTGGCTCCATAACATAAAAGTCCGCTAACCATAAGATTCCGGACGAAAACTGTCAACTGCAAAGCTTGAACAGGTCGTAACCCTTCCAGCGGGTTGCGAATGCCGGTCACACCTTCAGGATCTTGATCCGGTCCAGCCGCATCTCGCCCAGGCCGCGCTGGAAGGCGGCGACCGTTACCGGGATCTCTTCCGGCTTCATGCCGAACAGGGTGGTGGCATAGGCGTCCGCTGCCACGATATCGGTTGACGCGATAACCGTGTTCATCACCTTCACATCCTTCAGGTTGCCACCCTGCGGGCCGTGAGCAGTCAGGATCCGCGTGGCGTCGATCACCGTGAGATGAACCTTCAGGGCGGCATTGATGTCGGCCAGGGCGATGTCGATGTTCTTGTGGATATTGCCGCGGTTACCACCCATGATCCCCATGGCGTTCTTGAGCCCGAGCGTCAGCTTCGACAGGCCGTGGTGCTTTGCCACCGGCACGTTGATGTACACGTCCGCCGACAGCGCCTCGCCGTACAGATCCCACTCCTTCAGAGCCTTGCCGTTCAGGGCGACCTTCTTGTACCGCTCATCTTCCAGGTGCTTGACCTCCACATTCTTCATCCCCTTCAGGGCCGGTTCGATGCCGCTGTTGACATAACAGCGCCGCTCGTCGTTGCAGGTCCGGTCAAAGACCTTCACCTTTTTCGCGCCCGCGGCCAGCGCCTCCTCGACCAGGGCCTTCACGACCTGGGGATGGGTGTTGGCCCCCTGCTCCGTGTTCCGGTCCCACCCCATGTTCGGTTTGATCACCACCACATTGCCCGGCTTGACGAACCGTTTCATACCGCCCAGGGCATTGATTGCATTCCGGGTGGTCTTCGCGTAGTTCTTCCCTTCGGCAACCGCCACCTGCGGCCCCGGAGCCGCCAGCAGCTCCTGCGGCGCCAGCTGCAGCGCCAGTGTCGCCATCCCGGCGGATTTGAGAAAATCCCGTCTGTCCATGCGCTCCCCCTTTTGAGGATTCAGTTAAATATTGGTTATCTAGCCACTGCTGCCGGGCTTGAGAAACACCACATAGGCGCCGTCTCCCCCCATGCTCTCCGGGGCAGGAACGAACTCGGTCACCCATTCCCTGCCGGTGTTGCCGAGCCACTCGGCCACAGCCCCCTGCAGTACCGGTTCGCCGGGCGAATGCACCCCTTTGCCGGCGATCACCAACACCGCCTGCTGGCCGCGCCTGCAGGCCGCCGGGATGAACGAGGTCAGGGCGTCGAGCGCCTCGTCTCTGGTCAGGCCGTGCAGATCGATCTCCAGGTTCAGGCGGATCGTGCCCCGGCGCAACTGCCGCATCCGGCTGATCCGGCGCGGCGTGCTCGGGATATCCTCTTCCGGTACGGCATCGGTAAAGCTGACATCGAGCTTCAGCGCCTTGAGGGCGTCCAGAAAGACCCTGCTCTCATCCGGCTCGACAGTAGGCTCCGGCTTTGCCGGCCGAATCTCGGGCCGCTTCCCCTGCCGAGATGCTGAGCGGGTGTGAATCCTGGCTACGCCCGCCATCTCGGTCAAAAAGAGCAGATCGTCTTCGGCCTGGCTAGCGGACTCCGGTTTTGTTACCGGCGTGACGACCGGCTTGGCCGGCGCGGGCGCTTTATCAACCGCCAGCCCCTTGATGGCCGTGAACGGCCGGACCGCGAACTTCTTGCTGCCGCTGTTTCCTTTGTTCTTCAGTTCCTTGGCCATTGGTCGCCCCCTTACTGGGGAGCAGACGGCAACGACGAAGGTTCATCCCGGTTTACGAGGATTATCTCGATGCGGCGGTTGCTGGCCTGCCCTTCTCTGGTGTTGTTGTCCGCATCCGGCTTGGGGCGGTATTCGCCGTAGGCAACGGCAGACAGGATCTTCGGATCGACCCCCTGCTCCTGCAGGTAACGCGTCACGTTGATCGCCCGGGCCGCGGAGAGTTCCCAGTTGGTGGGGTAGGTCTTGGCAAGGTTGCCGGTGATCGGGTTGTTGTCCGTGTGCCCTTCAATCCGGATATATTTGTCCTGCAGGCTCTTGAAGGTATCGACCATCTTGTTGAGCACCTCGATCCCTTCGGGCTTGACCTCTGCCTTCCCCAGGTCGAAGAGTACCGCGGCCTTCATATCTACCGTCAGCTTGCCGCGCAGCTCCCTGATGGTCAGATCCCCCTTTGCGATCTGCTCCTTCATCTTGTCGGTCATCTCCTCCAGGGTCTTGCTGACCTTCTTGACCTCCTCCTCCTTGACCTTCTGCAGATTTGCCACCTCCTGCTTCAAGCGGCCGTTTTCCGCCTCCAGGTCGGCGATTTTCTGGCGCAGTTCGGTTATGCTCTTGGAAAGGGTATCGGACTTGGCCTTGAGGAGATCGTTCAACTCCTTGTTGTCAATAGTCAGTTTCGCCTTGTCCTTTTCCAGGCCGGCGACATTCCCCTTCAGTTTCGCCACTTCACTCTTCAGGGAGTCGTTCTCCTTGTTGAGCGCGCCATATTTTTGTTTCAAGTCGGCCAGGTCGCTTCCCAGCTGGGTGGCTTCCTGCTCCTTCAACTGGTACTTGCCGCTTGAGACGCAACCGCTCACGGCAAAGGTACAGGCAACTGCGAGAAACAGGAACATTCTGCAATTCTTCATGGTGTCCTCCTTATGGGAAAAAATAGTATGGGGTGAGGCCGGCGGCCAGAACCAGGGCCGACGGCAGTAACAGGCGGCGATATACCTTACCGAAATCGGCGTTGAAGTACTCGCCGGAGAGTACCAGGCAGAGATGCAGCGGCGAAAGCATGACGCCGCAAAAACCGCTGCCGAAGGCGATGGCTGTCAACGCCGGTATGGCCGGGCCTTTGGCAGCCAGGAGCGGCAGGAGAAACGGGAATGTGATCCCCACAAAGCCGACCGTGAGGCCGGTCATGACCCCGGCAAGAAACGGGATGAACATGATCAGGGAGAGCAACGGCAGCCCGCTGGCCGCAAGGAATCCGGATACGCCCATGAGTGCGCCGGTGGCCTCCAGGATCTCCCGGAACAGCAGCACTCCGGCCACCAGCAGGATGACCTTGGCCGAAACGCTTTCCCTGATGGTCTCCCGGATCTTTCCGGCTGTATAGCGATGCCAGAGAAGCAGGCTGAGCACTGCAGCCGACATGGCAAGAAGCGGGTTGACCCCGACGATCACAACCAGCCCCATAGCCAGCATTATCGGGGAAACCGCCTTCAAGAATTCGATTAGCGCCGTAACCCGGCCATTGGTCCTTTCCGTCCCCCTGATTCTCTTTATGCCGTGAAAGCAGAACGGAATCCCCAAAACAGTGACCGCCGCGGCAAAGACGAGGTTCGCGCGGGCAAGATCCCGGAAAGAAAAGCCAGTCATGCCCGAGACCAGGATTATCCCGGGATAGAGGGGTGAGACATACTCCCAGATATGCCGGTACCAGTAGTTTATAAAGGCCTTCTGCTCTGGCCGGAGTTCCGCACCTGCTGCAGCCTGTTCGACCAGCGGAGCGGAGAAGAGCGCCCCGCCGATTGAGGGGAGCAGCCCGATGGTCGCCGGCATTGCGGCCATGACGAACCGGCGGTCAGGAAACAGCCCCGAGACGTTCTCAACCATGCTGGCCATGGCGCCGCTCTTTCTCATGATGTTTTCCATGATCACAGTGCATAAAAGCATCCCGGTCATCTCGACGGCGTTCGGCGAGAGAACGGCGCGATAAAGGCAACCCAGGAAGACGGGAATCGGGGTGAGATACAACAGCGCCAGCAATGTTGAAGCGATCCCCATGACGGTGCCGATAAAGATCCTTTTCCGGAGCAGAATCAGGACCAGTACCAGCACTGACGCGGTTTTCAGCAGATCGGCCATGCGGGCATCCGTTTGTTAAATTTTAACAGGCAGCGGCTTAATGTCAAAACGAGGGGGGTGCGATAGGCCGGCCGGCCTGCGGATGTTTCCGGCAAGACGCGAACAGCGGAAGGTGATGACTTGAAAACCAATAAGAAGACGGAATCGCTAAGAAAATTCAGGGGATTGAAGGGTTTTCTCCAAAAATCCCCGCCGGATATGCGATGCAGCGGAGCGGCCCCAGCAGCAGGCCTGCCCGAAGTCATTTCCTGATGATCCTGCGCTTGGCGCCGCCCATGGCCGCCATCTGGTGTTTCTGCAGGGCGCCGACACTCTCAAGATGGAATTGGAACCACATGTCGCCGAACTGGCGCATCTTCATCTTCTTCCCTTCTTCCAGCAGTCCCAGGTTCCCCTTCATGGCCTCGTTGCCCGGGAGCTTTTTCAACCCCTTTTCCAGGGTTTCCTTAGCCCCGGAATTGTCGTTGATCTCGCTGAGGCAGTATGCATACAGGCACCACAACAGGGGCTCTTTCGGCGTTGCCTGCACGGCCTTGTCGAAAGTGGCGCGCATCTTGTCGTTCTTGTTCCTCTTCATGTAGGTAATGGCAAGCATCCCCATGGCAACCCAGTTCTTGAAAAAGGCCTTTTCCAGGTAGGGGAAGGCATTGGAGAAGTCGCGGCGCATATAATAGACACTGCCGATCTGGGCGTTAATCTGGCCATCCAGCCATATCTGCCACTTGGCGTATTTGAACCCTTCCCTGAGCTCACGGATCGCCTTTTCGACCCGCTGCCCCTGCAGATCCTTGGTCGCCGTGTCCATGATTTCGGTAACCTTTTTCATGATAAAGCGCGACAGGAAATAGAATATGGCAGCAAAGATCAGGAGAGCGCTAAACAGGGCGATGAGCCAGTGGAGACCAGCGGCGAATTTGAGCAGAACAAAGACCAGAAGCGCAGAAACAGCGGAGATGATGATAGTGTACATCGAAAGACCCTTTCAGATTCTTGAATAAATTATGTCAGACAGTGATACGGCCGGTTGCGGCAATGTACCCTAGCCGCCGGATACGACCATTTCGCCGTTTTTTTCCACGTATTTTGCCACGATGATCCTGCGGCCCGGCTTCAAGGCGACCTTCCCTCTATGCCTGATATTGTTCCATGCCGACAGGATCTTCTCGGAGACGTTGAACCGCCTGGACAGGGAACGGATCGTATCCCCCTTTTTGACGGTGTAATATTTGTTGAACAGCTTGGAAACGGAAACGGCCTGCTTCTGCTCTTCCGCAGGTTGTGGTTTCGGCGCCGCATCGGCAACCACCGGCACCAGGATGGATTTGCCGCGCAGGCGGCTCTTCTTGGACAGATGGTTCAGCTCGGTCAGGTTTTCCACTGTCGTCTGGTAACGTTTGGCAACCGCGACCAGGGTCTCCTTCCGCTTCATCTTATGGCGCACATACACGATCTTTTCCGTGTAGCGCCCGGTTTCCGGTATCTTGGCGTATTCCGGCTCAAATTGCCCCTTTTTCCCCTTGGGGAGCTTCAGTTCGTAACCGGGGTAATCCGGAGGTGTACACCAGCGCCGCAGTTCCGGATTAAGATCTTTCAGGGTCTGATAAGTGACCCCGGTGAGACGGGCCACAAGCTCAAGATCGGTGCGAGTCGGTATCGAGACCGTATCGAACTCGATCGGAGGGAGATAGGCGATGTCGGCAAACCCGTACCGGGAAGGGTCCTTGGCAATGATTGCCGCTGCAAGGAGCTTGGGGACGTAATCCTTGGTTTCGCGCTTGAGGTAGGAACCGCGGGAGAGCTGCCAGAAATCGCGGCTGTTGTACATATCAATGGCGCGAAGGATCTTGTTTTCCCCGGCATTATACCCGGCAGCGGCCAGGTACCAGTCCTTGTTAAACAGGTCGTAGAGCTCCTTGAGATAAAGGGCGGCCGCAATCGATGATTTCATCGGGTCGCGGCGCTCGTCGATCCATTGGTCGATCCGAAGAGCATAGCGCTTGCCGGTGGAAGAGATGAACTGCCATGGCCCGACTGCGGCGGCTACCGAGTAGGCGTGCGGCGAAAAACCGCTCTCGATCATCGCCAGGTAGACAAGGTCCTCCGGAAGCCCGTTCTTTTTAAGGACCTCCTTCATCATCGGGATGTAGCGTTCCGAGCGGGAAAGCCAGCGGCTGAAGGCTGCGCGGCCGCTGGTCTGGAAGTAGTTGATGAAAAACTCGACCTTGCTGTTCAGGGTCAGGGGGATGTCCGACTCGGGGAGCTCTTTTTCCGGGATTACCAGCTCGAAATCATCGGGTTCGGCTTCCGGTTCGTTCTGAACGAATATCTCGGATGGCGGGAGTTCAAGGGCCTGGTGGAGCTGTTGCTCGCGGGAGAGGGATGCGAGCTGGACCGGCGAACCGCTTGCTTTGGTCGCTACAAGGGTGGGTTGCATGCCTCTCTGCAGGAAGCTGCCGCCACGGTCATCCCGGTTCGTATCGGCCGCTGCTGTCGAAGCTGCCAGGACAAGGGCCAAAAGAACAAGATGAATGATTCTGTGAACGCTCATCCCCGGTGCCCCCTTCCTCGGACGAAAAAATGATCGGCGTGACATTCCCCTCGCAGGAGGGGTAAGTATATTTTATGCCGGTGCTGATGTCAATCCGAGAGATATCGACTTAGGGAGTGCAACTGCCGGAAACATGAACAAATCCGGGAGAATAGAAAGAAAACGCCTTCGGCTTGACCACCCCAAAAAGCTGACTCCGGGAAAATGGGGAAATCTATCCGGTCAGGCCCAGAAACGACGCTCCAGTTCGGCAAGAAGCGGGGCCAGGGTCCCCTGCTCCCGGGCCGAAATCGTGATTGCCCCCAACCGGCGGGCCTGCTGCTTCACCTTCATGAAGGTAATCGGGTCTTTCTTCTTCAGGCCCGCAAGCAGGTCGCTCTTGTTGAAGACAACCAGACGTGGCTTGTCGCCCAGGCCAAGCTCTTCGAGGATCCGGTCGACCTGGTCGACCTGTTCGACAAAACGGTGACTGGCACAATCAACCAGATGCAGCAGAAGATCGGCATCCTGAAGTTCCTCAAGGGTCGCCTTGAATGCCCCCATGAGCGATGCCGGCAGAGACCGGATAAAGCCGACCGTATCGGTAATGATCACCTCGCGTTCGCGGGGGAACCGGAGGCGGCGGGTAGAGGTGTCGAGTGTGGCAAACAGCAGGTCTTCGGTAAAGACCTCGCTCTTGGTCATGGTGTTGAGGAGCGTGGATTTCCCTGCATTGGTATACCCGACGATGGAAACGATCGGGACCCCGGCCCGGACCCGTTTCTGCCGCCGCTGGTACCGCCCGGCAGAGAGATCGTCCAGGTTCTTTTCCAGCTTGGCGATTCGGTCCCTGATCCGGCGGCGGTCTATTTCCAGCTTGGTCTCGCCGGGCCCGCGCCCGCCGATCCCCCCCATAAGGCGGGACATCTGCACCCCTCTGCCGGTCAGCCTCGGGAGCAGATACTTCAACTGGGCCAGCTCGACCTGGACCTTGCCGTCCAGACTCGTCGCCCGCCGGGCAAAGATATCGAGGATCAACTGGCTCCGGTCAATGACCTTCAGTTCGGTCATGGCGGAAATGGAACGCACCTGGGCCGGGGTCAGCTCCTGATCGAAGACCAGCATGGTCGCCCCGAGCTGGAGCGCCCGTATCACCACATCCCTCATCTTCCCCTCGCCCATCAGATAGCGCGGGTTGAGCTGCCTGGGGCGCTGGATCGTGGTCTCCAGCACCTGGACCCCGGAAGTCCTTGCCAGCTCCTGCAGCTCATCCAGGGAATCTTCCGCCTCCTCGCGCGACGAGTGCGTCACCGAAATGAGTATCCCCCGCTCGCCCCCACGGATTTCTGCTGCCGGAGGCGCAGCCTTGGCGAGTTCGGCATCCCGCTCGGCGATAAACAGGTCGAATCCCGGCTGAATGGCCGTAACCCGGCATGGCGGGTCGATATGATAGGGGGGGGAGCCGGCAGAGGTTGCCGCTACGAGCCAGGCGCGCTGGATCATGGGAGGATCGGCAGCCATGAGGACCGCGACCATGTCGAGACGCAGCATGGCAAGGTCGGTCAAATCGTCATCGGTGAGCGGTTCGTTCTTCAGGTGGGTATGGATCAGCCGGAGGCCGCGCAGCATCCGCTTGCCGAGCGGGTAATCGTCGAGCTGGGGGATCATCAGTCCCCGTTCGTTGCCGACGATGACATAGGCCGGTTCGCCGACGCGATTGAACAAAACCCCGATCTGGCGGCGGATATCCTGCGACAGTTCGATGAGATGGCGGGCCAGGTCAAGGGTCACGGTTTCGGCGGGGGAAACGCGCCTGCGGTAAAGCCGCTCCAATGCCTTGAGCTGACTGGGTTTCAAACCCAAAAGATTGCCGTGTAGTTGCTTTATCTGGAAATCCTCGCAGTGCCGGGGGAAGTCGTCAATTTGCCCTACAGACCGATGATATTATAACCGCTATCCACAAAATGCACCTCGCCGGTAACACCCCGCGCGAGATTACTGCAGAGATAGAGGGCCGAATCAGCCACCTCTTCCTGGGTGATATTGCGCCGGAGCGGCGCCTTCTCGGCCACTACCCCGGCGATCTGGTTGAATCCGCCGACCCCTGCCGCGGCAAGAGTCTTGAGCGGGCCGGCAGAGATGGCGTTCACGCGCACTCCGGTGCCACCCAGCGACTCGGCGAGATAACGGACGCTCATCTCCAGAGCGGCCTTGGCAACACCCATTACGTTATAGTTCGGGAACACCTTCTGCCCGCCATAGTAGGATAGGGTAAGAATTACCCCTTCCCGGCCTTCCATAAGCGGAGTTGCTTCCTTTGCCAAGGCGATCAGGGAATAGGCGCTCACATCCATTGCCAGGGCAAACCCTTCCCTGGTGGTGTTGAGAAACGACCCCTTGAGCTCGTCCTTGTTGGCAAAGGCAATGGAGTGAACCAGGATGTCAAGCCCGCCCCAACGTTCTTTAACATCCCGAAAAACCGAGGCGATCTCTTCATCACTGCGGACATCGCATTGCAGGACCATTTCGGCGCCGATACTCTCGGCAAGGGGTATTACCCGCTTGGCAAGGGTATCCCCGTTATAGGCAAAGGCGAGGGAAGCCCCTTCCCTTCTGAACGCTTCCGCTATGGCCCAGGCAATACTTTTATCGTTGGCAACTCCGAAAATAAGTGCCTTTTTTCCTTCAAGAAGCCCCATCCGGCACTCCTCCTCAATTAGATACGTGATTGGCGGCAATAGTAATAAAATTTATTGGCAATGGCAAGCGTAATGCCGGTTTTTATGCTTTACTAAATAAAGAGGCGTTCATGACTTACGACATCCACAAGGTATTCGAGATATCAGAGCAGATCACGCGGCTGGGGAGCGTGGACGAGGTCGTTGAAGGGCTGTCCCGTCTGCTCAAGAGAACGGTGAAAAGCCGCTGGGCGGCAGTATACCTTATCGACAAGGAACAGCGGAATTTCCTGCCGGCACGGATAAGCGGCATCCCGCGCAACCAGACCCATCTCTTCCAGAATCTGGCACTGAACCCGGGTGAGATCCCGTTCCTGAAAAAGATGCTCGACAAAAAGCAGCACCTTATCATTACCGGCAGCAAAAGACTGGCCTTTCTCACCCCGGAACTGGGCAAACAGTTGCAACACCTTACCCTGATGGTTCTGCCGATGGTGGTCCGGAATCAGGTAATCGGGGCAGTCGTGGTTTCCCGCTCCACCGCTTACCCGCCGTTCAGCGAAAAAGAGATCGCGGTGGTGCGCGAGACCGTCGCCCATTCAGCGCTCGCCATAAGCCACATCCGCCTGTTCGACGAGTCCCTGGACATGGCGGTCGAGATGGGGCGCCGGATCGATATCATCCTGACCCTGGACGAGATAAACAAGGCAATCTCCTCGTCCCTCTCGCCGACCACCATCATTGAAACCGCCATGGAACATATCGAACGGATCATACAATGCGAATTTGTCGCAGTGCTTTCCGAAGAAAAGGGGGAACTGACTGTCCTTGCCGCCAGGGGGAAGGATATAACTGTGCCGCCATTGATCGTTCCCGGGAAGGCAATCAGCGGCAGCTCCCTGGCCCAGGAGGTTCTCGGCACCTGGAAGAGCTCATATGTCCCGACACTTTCCGCAATCCCCAACCCCGGTCCGGTCGACGAGGCCCTGGCGCTGGCAGGGATCCAGTCGGCAATGGCTATCCCGCTGATAAGCAAAGAGGCGATCCGCGGCGTGCTGCTTCTGGGAGACACCACTGCCGGCCAGTTCGGGAAAGAGGATGCCTTCACCATCGAGAAGATTGCCGGCCAAATGGCCGTAGCGCTGGAAAATGCCCGGCACTTCCAGGAGATGCGCTCCCTTTTCATCAGCACCGTCTCCAGCCTGGCCAATGCCATCGACGCCAAGTCTCCCTGGACCAAGGGGCACTCCGAAAGGGTCATGGAGATATCCGCCACCATTGCCCGGGAACTGGGGCTCCCCGATGAACATGTGGAGCGGGTCAGGCTGTGCGGTCTTCTGCACGACATCGGCAAGATCGGGATCATTGAGGCGCTCCTGGAAAAACCGGCGCTCCTCTCCGAAGACGAGTTCCCGCCGATGAAACTGCACCCCGAGAAGGGGGTCGCGATCCTCTCCCCCATCGAGCAGCTGCATGACGTCCTTCCTGGGATTCTGAATCACCATGAGCGGATCGACGGCACCGGCTATCCCCGCGGGATAAAGGGGGACGGCATTCCGCTGGACGCCAGAATCGTTGCCGTCGCGGACTCTTTCGACGCCATGGTCTCCGAGCGCCCCTACAAGGCGGCCTTGACGCCATATCAGGCAATCCGTGAACTGGAGCAGGAAGCCGGGACCCATTACGATGCCAGGGTTGTCGCCTGCTTCTGCGACCATCTCAGGAGAAAACTCGGACCGGAGCATTAATCCGTCCCGCCCCTTCATTCCCCCTGCGACAGCCAAACTTATCACACTTATTTCCTTGCCTTTTTTCTCCCCCATGCTATTATGCCCAAAAAATAGGCAACTTATTCGACCATGATAAAATCGCTTGTTATCGGCTCGCTCAACCTGGCCAACAACCTCATCCTCGCCCCGATGGCAGGAATCACCAACGAACCGGTACGTCTTCTTGCCCGTGAATACGGGGCGTCGCTCTGCTTCACCGAAATGGTGAGCGTGAACGGCATTGCGCATGACGGCAGGAAAACCCTTAGCCTGATGGCCAGTTCGGAATCGGACCGGCCGCTGGGGGTCCAGCTGTTCGGCGACAACCCCGGACTTCTGGCCGAAGGAGCCCGCATAGCCTCGGAATACGGTAATCTCATCGATATCAACATGGGATGCCCGGTCAGGAAGGTCGTCAACAGCGGCTCGGGGAGCGCCCTCCTGCGCGAACCGGCAAAGGTGAAAGAGATCATCCGTGCGGTGAGAGCCGCAACCGGTCTCCCCCTGACCGTAAAGATCAGGTCGGGATGGCAGGCCGAAGACCGCAATTTCCCGGAAATCGCCCGGATTGCCGCCGGCGAAGGGTGCGATGCCATCACCCTGCACCCCCGGAGCCGTTCCCAGATGTTCGACGGCAAGGCCGAATGGGAACAGATTGCCGAACTGAAGCAGCTGGCCGGAATCCCGGTCATCGGCAGCGGCGACCTGTTCAGCGCGCGGGATGTCGCTGCGATGCTCGAACGCACCGGGTGCGACGGGGTGATGATCGCCCGCGGGGCGCTCGGCAATCCCTGGATATTCAGGGAAGTCCTGCAGCTCCTGGCCGGTACCGAGCCGGACTGCCCGGCCAGGGAAGAGCGGCTGGCAGTGGCGTTAAGGCACATCGAAGGCTTCGTCTCTGCCGCAGGCGAGCATATTGCCGTGCGAGAGATGCGCAAACATTTATGCTGGTATGTCAAAGGGTTAGCCGGAGCTTCGCGATTCAGGGATTTAGTCAACCGCATCGATGGCAAGGATGAGATCATCAAGGCGGTCACAGACTTTTTCCGGCAACAGGGGGATTGGGTCTCTTGAGCGGTCAGATTCAGGAGTTTTACGCCAACGTAATCGACAGCGTCGGTGACGGGGTCGTCGTACTCGATTCCAAGGGGTGCATAACCTTCCTCAACCCGGCCGCAGAGGAGTTGACCGGGGTCTCGCGCAAACTTGCCCAGGGGATGGCCTTTGCCACGGTCTTCAAGGGCGAAGAGCTGCTGCTGGAGATAGTCGCCAAGACTGCCGAAACCGGGATGTCCATATCCGACCACGAGAATATCGTCCTGTACCGCGCCGGCCACCCGACCCCGGTAAGCGCCACCACCTCCCCGCTCATGCTGGCAAATGGCGAGCGGATCGGCACCATCCTGTTGATGCGCGATCTCACCAGCATCCGCGAGCTGGAGGAGGCGGTCAGGACCGCGGACCGGCTCGCGGCGCTCGGGACACTGGCCGCCGGGCTGGCCCACGAGATCAAGAATCCCCTGGGGGGGATCAAGGGCGCGGCCCAGCTATTGGAAAAGGAACTCCCCCAGGACAGTGAACTGCTCGATTACACCAGGATCATGATCAAGGAGACCCAGCGGGTCAACCGGATCGTCGAGGAGCTGCTGGCGCTGACCACGCCGAAAAAGCTCAAACTCTCCAAGGTCAACCTGCATCAGATCCTGGGAGACATCCTCACCCTGCAGAAAAACGGTCTGGGCGGCCGGGAGGTTTCGTTCCAACAAAAGTTCGATCCGAGCATCCCGGCCATCCTGGCTGACGAAGAGCAGCTGACGCAGCTATTTCTGAACCTGATCAAGAATGCCGTCGAAGCAGTGGGCGAAAACGGTCAGATCAGGATATCCAGCCGCATCCTGTCCGACTATACCCTGACGAAAAAGGGGGAGAGCCGGCAGCGGATGGTTGCGGTAGAGGTCTCGGATGACGGCCCGGGGATGTCGCGAGAGCAGCTGGATCAGCTGTTCACGCCGTTCTTCACCACCAAATCGCGGGGAACCGGCCTGGGGCTGGCCATCTGCCACAAGATTGTCACCGAGCACCGCGGCCTGATCAAGGTTGTTTCCGAACAGGGGAAGGGTACGGCCTTCACCATAATGATCCCCCTGATACAATGAATCGCGCCTTTTTACCGTTCCGAAAAATACAGATATCGAGGTCAATTATGCCACTGAGCAGAATTCTGGTAGCAGATGATGAAGAAAGCATGCGCTGGGTACTTTCCAAGGCGCTGAAAAAGAAGGGGTTTACCGTTGACCTGGCAGCCGACGGCGAACAGGCGCTCGGAATGATCCAGGCAGGGAACTACGATCTGGCGATCCTCGACATCAAGATGCCGGGGATATCAGGCCTGGATCTGCTCGATCGGTTGCGCGACCTCAAGAGCGATCTCCTGGTTGTCATCATGACTGCCGAAGCGAGCATGAAAAACGCCGTGGAGGCTATGAAACGCGGCGCCTACGACTATCTCACCAAGCCGTTCGACCTGGATGTGATCGACGCCATTGTCGAGAAGGTCAACCGGGCCAGGGAGATGACCTCCCAGGTCTCCATCCTGAAAGAGGAGCTGAAAGACCGCTATCAGCTGGAAAAGACCATCATCGGCAACTCACCGGCCATGCGGGAGATCTACAAGACCATCGGCAAGGTGGCCCCCAGCGACATCACCGTCATGATCCAGGGAGAGTCCGGAACCGGCAAGGAGTTGATCGCCCGGGCGATCCATTTCAACTCCCGGCGGCTCGGGAAACCGTTCATAGCACTAAACTGCGCGGCAATACCGAAGGAACTCCTGGAATCCGAACTGTTCGGCTTTGAGAAAGGGGCCTTTACCGGGGCAGTGGAGCGCAAGCTGGGCAAATTCGAACAGGCAAACGGCGGCACCATCTTCCTTGACGAGATCGGCGACATGCCGGGTGACCTCCAGGCCAAGATCCTGAGGGTGCTGCAGGAAAAGGAGATCACCCGCACCGGCGGCAGCCAGAGCATCGCGGTCGATGTCCGGATTATTGCCGCGACCAACCAGGACCTGGAAGAAATGGTCCGAAAGCGCACCTTCCGCGAAGACCTCTTTTACCGCCTGAACGTCGTGCCGATTCATCTCGTGCCGCTGCGGGAGCGTAGAGAAGATATCAAGCCGCTGGCCGAGTACTTTCTGGCCAAGGCGTGCACCGAACTGGAGATCCCCCCCCGGCAGTGCGATCCGTCGGCAATGTCGCTTCTGGTTTCGCATCCATGGCCGGGCAATGTGCGGGAGCTGGAAAACAGCATCAAGCGGGCAGTGATCCTCTCTTCCGACCAGCTGCTCACCAGCGACGATTTCCCCGGGCTCCGCAACCAGGCGAAAGCGAGCGATATCCCGGACAACGGCGAAGGGCTTTCCCTCGAAGGGATCGTCGAGATGAAACTCAGGCTCTCCTTTGCCAACATGGACAAGATGCAGAGCGGCGATGTCTATACCATGGTCATCGAGCAGGTGGAGCGCCCCCTGATCCGGTTCGTTCTCGAAAAGACCCGCGGCAACCAGGTCCGGGCTGCCGACATCCTCGGCATCAACCGCAATACCCTCAGGAAAAAGATCCAGGAGCTCGGCATCGACCTGAGAAGAGACTGACAGCAGCCGTATCCGTCAAAGACGTTTACCAATCCGATTCATGGAGGTATGACATGGGAATCAATGACAAGTTCTTTCTCGACCGCAGCAATGCCGTTCTGGTGGTAATCGATGTCCAGGAAAAACTCTGCCGGGCCATGGACGACAAGGTGCTCGACCGGCTTACCGGCAACATCTCCATCCTGCAGGAGGCGGCAAAAGAGCTGGCCATACCGATTGTTGCCACCGAACAATACGTCAAGGGACTGGGGGAAACCCTCTCTCCCCTGAAAGAGCGTCTCTGCGCCCCTGCCATCGAGAAGATGACCTTTGGCTGCTGCGGTGAAGCAGGGTTCCCGGACCGGTTGCAGTCACTGGGGAAAAAGCAGGTCATCGTCACCGGCATGGAAACCCATGTCTGCGTGTTGCAGACCGTGCTGGAGCTGCTCGATGCCGGTTACACCGTGCACCTGGTCAAGGATGCAGTGATGAGCCGGCGCAAGGAAAACTGGCAGGTAGGGGTGGAAACGGCGCGCGATGCCGGAGCAGTGATCACATCCACCGAAGCGGCACTGTTCCAGCTCCTGAAGGTGGCCGGAACCGACGAGTTTAAAAAACTCTCAAAGCTGGTAAGATAAAGCCAAATCCAACTGCTGACGGAGGAGACGACATGAGCCTGAAAGGGACAAAAACCGAGAAAAACCTGCTTGGGTCATTTGCCGGCGAAAGCCAGGCCCGTAACCGCTATACCTACTTTGCCGCCAAAGCCCGCAATGAAGGGCTAGTCCAGATCGCGGACATCTTCGAAGAGACCGCCAACCAGGAAAAAGAGCATGCCAAGCGGTTCTTCAAGTTTCTCGAAGGGGGGGACGTTGAAGTTACTGCCTGCTTCCCGGCCGGGAAAATCGGGACCACGGCGGAAAACCTGCTGGCCGCCGCCGGCGGCGAGCACCATGAACACACAGTATTATACCCCGAGTTCGCAAGGATTGCCCGCCAGGAAGGGTTCAACAACGTTGCCGACGCCTTCGACGCGATCTCGATAGCTGAAAAGCAGCACGAGAAGCGGTACCGCGACCTGCTGGAGAATCTGGACAAAGGGCTGGTGTTCCACCGCGACGAGCCGGTGGTGTGGCGCTGCCGCAACTGCGGCTACCTGCACGAAGGGACCGATGCCCCGGACAGCTGCCCGGCATGCGTGCATCCCAAGGCGCATTTTGAAATCCTCGGCGAAAACTGGTAATTAGCAGCCATATTCGCGCGCTCATAGATAATTGACGCAAGAAAGGCCGTCCCAATCGGGGCGGCCTTTGCTGTTTCTTCTGGCTTTTTCCGGCTAATCTTTTGCCAGCCTCTTGGCAATTATGTCATGGTTCAGCCACCAGACCGGCGCTTGCGGTTCCCAGGAGGAATCGAGCATCAGCTTGCCCACCCCGCGGAATACCGCGCCGGACAGTACGCTGCAGACGATCTCCTTCGGGTTGGCGTTCATGGCAATAAGTTCCGCGGAACGCGTCAACATGAACTCCATCTGCTCATTGGTGCTGTGGTGGGGCCAGGCAGAGATGGCGTCAAAAGGCTTCATTACCGGCGACGCCAGATAATCGTTCGCTCGCTCCAGCATCTTTTCCAGGGTCGCCCCTTCGGCAAGCAGCTTGTTGCAGGCGGCAGTTACCTCTGCAGCAACACCGGCCCCTTCCTTTTTCAGGGCCTCAAGAAGCGGATAGAGAGAGATTTCGACCCCGAGGAACAGGGCGCTGGAATTGGTCTGGATCTCCGGGCAGTTGTACACCGTTGCCTTGATACCTTTTGCCCAGGCAGCTGCGGCATGATCCTCCAACCGCATCTTGGCCCACCCCTGCAGGTAAGGGGTGTATGACTGCCATTTATAGGCCCCGTTGACCAGCACTTCGCAGCCATGGTAGCCGTAGGCGGCATAACTCACCTTACCCCCGGCCGACGCGACCTGGTCCCTGAGGGAAGCGGTCTCATCAATCAGGTAGGCCAGCGAGTCGGCAGTAACTTCGTTGAACGACCAGTCGCACAGCTTGCCGAGATCTGCCCCCCAGAAATCCGCGGATGATAGGTATTTGTCACCCTGGCCCTTGAAGACCCGGTTAAGGAGCGGCATGAAAAGGCGCGCCCGCGGGATTCCACCGGCCATGGTGTGAACCAACAGCATGTTGGCTCCTGCCGGGACCCGCTTCGCCAGCTCCGCAGCAACCGCAGCCAGATTTGCCCGCAGTCGCTTCGTCCCCGCAGCTCTCGACTCCTCCAGCGCGTTCAGGTCCAGCCGGATGGTACTCCATTCATCGGGCTTTGCCCCTTTCAACTGGTCCAGCGGGGTCAGGCCATTTGCTGCCGGCTCCATGTCGAATCCGGCCTCGAGCGGGATATTGATGATCTTTGCACCGAGCAGTTCCTCGGCAGCGGCAAGTTCGTCCTGGTTCAGGGGGCGGAGTGTGCCGTCGCTCTCCCGCCGGCCCACGGTGGTACCGATGATGGTCATCCCCAGGCGCCGGGCCTGCTCGACAATACCGTTGGCATAACCCCGGCCGAACAGCTCCCCGCAGAGCACCAGAACGTCGCCCGCCTTGTAGCCCGCATCGGCAGGCAGATTTCTCATAGGATTGTAGTTCATTCATTCCCTCCAAAAACTGTGAATTGCGAATAGTAAAAAGTGATAAAGGACTCAGAATCCGATTCACTCTTCACCCTTCACTATTCACTGATGTCAATACTCTTCCCGTCTGCTCAAATTCTCGAACCGGGTGTACTCCCCCCGGAACGCCAGATCGACCTTGCCGATCGGGCCGTTACGGTGTTTGCCGATGATGATCTCGGCCTTTCCCTTCAACTCTTCCTTCTCCTTCTCGTACACCTCTTCCCGGTAGACGAACATGACCAGGTCGGCATCCTGCTCGATGGCGCCGGATTCGCGCAGGTCGCTCATCATCGGCCGTTTGTCGGCGCGGTTTTCCAATGCCCGGTTCAGCTGCGACAGCGCGATAACCGGCACTTCCAGCTCCTTTGCCAGGGCCTTGAGCGACCGGGAGATCTCCGAGATCTCCTGCTGGCGGGACTCGGGGTTGGAGCTCCCCCGCATGAGCTGCAGGTAATCGACCATGATCAGCCCGATCTTGTGCTCAGCCACCAGCCGGCGCGACTTGGCCCGCATCTCCATGACCGACAGCGCCGGGGTATCGTCGATGAAGATCCTGGCATCATGCAGCCATCCCGCCGCCCTGGTCAGCTTCGGCCAGTCGCTGTCAACCAGGTGGCCGGTCCGGAGCCGGTTGAGATCGACCCGTGCCAGCGAGCAGAGCAACCGCTCCACCAGCTGTTCCTTGCTCATTTCCAGGGAAAACACGACCACCGCCGCCTGTTTTTCCGCCTCTACCGCGGCATAGGATGCGACGTTGAGCGCAAAGGTAGTCTTACCCATGGACGGCCGGCCGGCAATGATTACCAGATCCCCCTTCTGCATCCCGGCGGTCATTTCATCGAGATCGACAAAGCCGGTCGGGACACCGGTAACATGCTCCTTTTTCTCGTACAGGTACTGGATGTTCTCGATGGCGCCCTTGAGCAGGTCGCTCACCTTGTAATACGGCGCCTTGATCCGGTGTTCGGATATCTGGAAGATCACCTGCTGGGCATTGTCGAGCAGCTCTTCGACGACGACCTGGTCTTCGTACCCTTTGGAAACGATGTCGGTGGCAGCGGTTATCAGTTTCCGGACCACCCCTTTTTCCTTCACGATCTTGGAGTAGTAATGAATATTCGCCGCGGTCGGGACAAAATCGACCAGCGTCGCCAGATAGGCGGCCCCGCCGACCTCTTCCAGCTCCCCCTTCTGCTTCAGGATCGAGGTCAGGGTGATCAGATCGCACGGCTCGCCCCGCTCGTTCAGGTCGATCATTGCCCGGAGGATCTTGCGATGCGACTCCCGGTACAGGTCTTCCGGCACGAGCATTTCCATGACGCGGTTGATCGCCTCGTTTTCCAGGAGTATCCCCCCCAGGATCGACATCTCCGCTTCAATGCTCTGGGGCGGCAGTTTGTGGATTTCGTTTACCGACATAGTGAACCTGAAAACATCTGTTTTGAGTTACGCTCGGGAAAAACATCGCTGACCATCAGCAATGGACTTTTTGCGAAGCCATGCAGGGGCGTTACTATACTCCGGCCCAGTATTCCGGTCAACCGATTTGCCTGCGACTCAACTGGGGAGTGAAGCGATCTGGTTATCCCCCAGTTCCCGAAGAAAGGCCAGGGACCGGAGCGGCTTTTCCAGATGGGATTCGATGGCATTGTCCAGAAGCGCTCCTGCTTCGTCAAGCGTTGCAGAAGAGAAGCTGAGCAGCCCGAACCGTCCGGTTTTGAGCGAACGGGAGAGGAGTTCCAGGGTTTCGGCCGAAATTTCCCGGCACGAAATCCCGCAGCGCCGGCAAACCACCTCTCCCCCGAAGATCCGACCGGCCCGCTCCGCACCTTCGCCGAGTAAAGAGCCGCAGCGGCTGCACTGATCAAGCTCCGGTCGGTAGCCGATGATATTGAGGAGGTTGATCTCGAAAAAGCGCCGGTCCGAAACAGTTGCCAGGCCGGCGTCAAGATGCGCCAGGTAGGCCGTCAGCAGCCGGAACAGCCTCTGGTTGGCCAGGCCTTCAGGGGAGAACGTGGCGATGAGATCGGAGGCATACGCCGCATGGGCAATCCGGTTGAGATCGCTTCGGATACCGGAGTGGATGGTAACGATGTCTGCTTCGAGCAGTTCGGACAACGCGTTCCTGAACTTTACCTGGAGATTGAGCAGTGCAAACAGCTCCAGTGCCCCGCCAAAACGTTTGACGCTCCGCCTTGCCCCTCTGGCGATCCCTGATATCCGGCCATGCTCAAGGGTAAAAAGTGTCACCAGCCGGTCGCTCTCCCGGTAATCGGCAAGATTAAGCACAACCCCCCGGCAGTTGCCAATCTCCATCTATACCTTCCCGCGGCCGGACGACCGGCGCTCATAAGTCACCAGCAGGCACGGCGGATCGGCCGCAAGCTGTTCCCGGCTGATCTCGACGAATTCCACAGCCGGAATTTCGGGGAATTCGGCATCCCCATCCGGATCCAGGCCGACGAGGCTGATATAGAGTCGCTGGGCAAGCGGCAGAAACTCGCGGTAGATCTCGGCCCCGCCGGCAACGAAGAGCTCTTCGGATTCCGGGCACAGAGACAGCGCCTCTTCGATACTCCCGATGACCCGGCACCCCGGCACGCTATAGCCTGGCTGGCGGCTCAATATTATGCAGTTGCGCCCTGCCAGCGGTTTGCCGATGCTCTCAAAGGTCTTTCTCCCCATGACGAGGGTATGCCCCATGGTCAGCGCCCGGAAACGCCTGCGATCCTCGGGAATATCCCACGGAATCCCTCCTGCCCGGCCGATCACCCTGTTTCGCGCCACTGCCGCTATGATTGAAACCATCTTCGACCTCCGGACAATGGGACAAACTCTAGCCTAACTGCAGCAAAAGCGCAATCAATCGCAATACTGGCATCCGGGTACAATCATGGTAAAGTATTATCGCTAACAGTTACACCAACAGGTATAATCAATAACCCTTTGGAGCGTAGTATGCCAAAGCCGTTACGCCATTTTCTCCTTCCGGCCACGATCTTCGCCAGCAGGGAGGAGTATCTGGTCACGACCGTCCTCGGATCGTGCGTGGCACTTTGCCTGTGGGACAAGCGGCTCATGGCCGGCGGAATAAACCATTTCATGCTCCCGGCCTGGACCGGCGAAGGTGAGTCGAGCGCCAAGTACGGCGATATTGCCATTGAGAGGCTTCTTGGCATGCTGGCCGATCTGGGCTGCCGAAAAGAAAACCTTGTGGCAAAGATTTTCGGGGGATCGAGCATGATCAATGAGAACAGCGGCGCTTATGCCATAGGCGACCGGAACATGGAGCTGGCCGAACAGCTGATGCGACAGTACGGCATTCCCGTGGTTGCCTCCGAAACGGGTGGGTGCAGCGGCAGACGGATCATTTTCAACACCCGTACCGGCGACGTCTACATGAAAAAATCGGCCAAAAGATCGAAATAATCGATATTGATCGGCAACTCCCGCGCCACCGCGGCTCAAGTCCATTTACCGCAGCATCACTACCGTGGCGCCGCCCCCGCCCTCGTAAGATTCACCATCACGGAAAGCCGAAACCAGCGGATGCCCCCGAAGATGCTCGCGCAGGCCACGCTTGAGAGCGCCGGTCCCCAGACCATGGATGACCCTTACCTCGCCGTACCCCTCCAGAGAGGCGTGATTCAGGAACGGCTCCAGCTCTGTCACCGCCTCCTCGACCCGTTTTCCGATCAGGTTGATCTCCCTCGCGGCCTCGGGCGCATCGGTTTTCGTCCGGCGCGGCCGGCGGTCCCCGGTCTTATCTCTGCCAGATGCCGGGGAAAGGTCCGCCAGCGCCACCTCGATCTCCAGGTTGCCGGCCCTTACCCGGGCCCGTGCCTGGCGGCTATCCAGCTTGAGCACTGCGGCATCGCAACCTAGGGAGAGGACATGCACCCGGCTCCCTTCCCTGATCTCCCCGGAGGCTACCGGTTTAGCGCCAGACAGGGCCTTCAGTTCCGTGGCGATCATCCGTTCCTTGTCGCGAAGCCGCTCGACAGCCGCAGCCTCGCGCCTTTCCCGACGGGCCTCTTCGAGGATCTGGTTCAGCTCCCGCCTGGTGGACTGAACCAGATCCTTTGCCTCGCGCCACCCCTTTTCCAGACTCGTGCGCCGCTTTTCCTCGATCTCGGCCAGAAGCAACCGCTGGTTTTCCTCGCGGACACGCAGGGCGGCCTCCCGGCTTGCTAACAGGTTCAACTTCCCTTCGTAGGCATCCCTCTGTTCTTTCAACTCCGCCAGCAGGGCGTGGAATTCGCTCCCGACCCGCCCGACCAGGGTCTGGGCATGATCGACCACATGGTCCGGGATACCGTAACGCCGCGCGGTCTCAATGGCATGCGACTCGCCCGGTTCCCCGACCTTGAGCCGGTACAGCGGCAGGAGGCTCTTCCGGTCAAACTCCATGGCCGCGTTCTGCATCCCGTCAAAGCGATGGACATAACCGACGATCTCGGTCAGATGCGTGGTGGCAAGGACCAAGCCGCCCCGTTCGTGGAGTTCCTTGAGCACGGCACAGGCCAGCGCCGCCCCTTGGACCGGTTCGGTGCCGGTACCCAGTTCATCCAGCAGCACCAGGGTCTTCGCATCGGCATTCCTGATGATTTCGGCAATCCGGGAGAGATGCGCCGAAAAAGTGGACAGGCTCCTTTCAATGGCCTGTTCGTCGCCGATATCCACCTGCATGTCGGTCACGAACGGGAAGTGCGACAGCGAAGAGGCCGGGACCGGAATACCGGAAATCGCCATGAGCGTCAGCAGGCCGGCGGTCTTGATGGCAATGGTCTTGCCGCCGGTGTTCGGGCCGGTAATGACCATGCTGCGGCAACCGGAATCGTTGCCGAGCGCCAGGTCGAGAGGCACGACTTCGGCCTCACCCCTTTCCCGCGCAAAGAGCAGCAACAGAGGATGACGTGCCCCTTCGAGTTTTATTGTTGGTCCGGCGCAGACCGTCGGCGTTTCGGCAGCGACGAGATCGGCAAACATGGCGATGGCGTTCAGCAGGTCGAGCCGCACCAGGATCTCGAACTCCGCTTCAATCAAAGCCGCATCTTCCCTGATCCAGCCGCAGATCTCCCTCAGGATGCGGATCTGTTCCGCCTTCTCCTCCGCAGCCAGGTTTTCCAGCTCATTGGCCAGCCCGATGATCTCTATCGGCTCCATGAACGCGGTCTCGCCGGTATTGGACACGTCATGCACCACGCCGGGCACCATCCCCTTGGAATCCATCCTGACCGGGATGACCCAGCGACCCGAGCGCTGGGTGATGAAGTCGTCCTGGAGAAATATGGCGACGCTCCTCTCGCGCACGATCTCCTCAAGCCGCTTCCGGATCCGGATTGTCAGGGTGCGCTTCCTCTCGCGCAACTCCTTCAGCAGCCGGGAAGCGCTGTCCAGCATGCTGCCGTCCCGATCGATCGTCCTTTCGAGGGCTTCGAGGATCTCGGGAAAACCGGTCAGTCCCCCGGCCATCCCTTTCAACAGGGGGATATCCTCGCGGTACGAAAACTGGCGCGCCAGCGCGGACAGAATCCGGAACGGATTAATGAACAGCTGCAGGTCCAGGGGATTCAGAACGGCATCTGCCGGCCGGAGCAGTTCCAGCGGCTGGAGGATATCGTCAAACTGCGCCAGTCGCAGGGAGATCCCCATCCCGCAGAGGTGGCGGATCTCTCCGACCAGCCCGAAACGGAGTTCGACCTCCTCCAGGGACATCAAAGGGGCAATGGCAAGGATCTGCACCTTGGTCGTCTCGCAGTGCGCAAATTCGGCGATTCGTTCGAGCAGCTTGGTAAATTCGAGTTTCTTCAGGGTGTCAGTGCTTATCATCTGGGGATGCCTCTGGGTTTGCGTATTTCTGGCGGGATTTGCGGTTTCTGGAGGCCTTCCGGCGCCGGAGCTTCTCCTGTTCCGAACTTCTGGAGGTCGCTATTCCGGCCTTTTCAGCAAGCTTTTCCGCCAGCTCCCGCCGTGCCAGGAACCTGTTGATCGACTGGCTCCGGTCCCGCATGCATTTCACTTCGATGCCGGTCGGCAGATGCTTCAGCTGGACGCAGGTGGCGCTCTTGTTAACATGCTGGCCGCCCGCGCCGGAGGAGCGGACAAACCGCTCCTCGATATCGGTCTCGACCAAGCCGACAGCAGCCATCAACTCAAGCAGTTTCCTGTTCTTCTCTTCACTGACGGCAAATGTCAACACTGGTAACCAACTCCTAGCTTTAATGCATTACGAACAGGGAAAACAGTTTGCGCTCAAAAATGACCGGATGCAAGGCGCCGAGAAGTGAGGAATGAGGCGTACAACGGTACGTCGCAATGACGAATGACGAGGGCAACGCCGCAGACGGGCGTTTTTCAGCGCAAACTAAAGCCTGAAACTCAGGACCAGCCCTTTGATCTGCTCAATCTTCGCCGCAATCTTGATCCGGTCCTTCTGTTCGCTGACGATCATCCGGTAGAGCGAGTCAGCATGGCTGTCGATGACACGGATCACCTCATGATAGGCTGGCGCGCCCGGAGTACCGCCGAGCAGCTCCACCTTGTAGGCCTCGGCCGTAACCTTTTTCGCCAACATGGCGAGAAGTTCCCGAAACGACTTGTAGTTGGCCATGCTCGGGTCACGCTCCAGGCTGTCTCCGGCCATGTCGATTTCCCTTTTCAGCTCTTCCAGTTCGACCGCCCGGTTGGTAAGCTTGTCCCCCATGCCGGTTAGGCTCGCCGCAAACAGGGAATTGCTGACCACTTCCCCTTTCCGGGAGCCGTCTTTCTGGGACTTTTTGGCCACATTTCTCGAAGGAAGCTTGTCGTCGATCCTCATAATTAACCCCTTGGCGCCACCCGCATCTGCGGAACGCCTCGCACTGCCCGCCAATATTCTATTGTAAAACAATATTTCTGTTTACATCACAATCTTTTCTGTTATTCTAAGTAAAAATATTTACCAAGAATGAAAAGGTGATCTGATGAAGTTGGAATTGCGGAACATTGCCGGCGAAGACACACCGACGATTGTTGCCGAATGCATGAAGTGCGGGGGCGCGATAGCCGTGCTCGAACGCGATTTCATGATGTCAAGACCGCTCCATTGCCACCGGTGCAATCACGAGCGGTTCCTGAGCTATCGGGAATACGTCGTGACTTTTGACTCGATGGCGCCAAGGCTGCTTGCCTATTCGGTATTGCGGATCGGAAAAGGGACAGGATGCAGTAGCCGGCATCACTGATCGTACAATCCTTTTTTGCCCCGTTCTCCGGACCACCGGATAACCTGCCCCTCAAGGGGTCACATCCTTCTATTCCCCTTTACACGCCATCCATTTCCTCCCGGAAACGATCACTTCGCAACCACCAGACCAGAGCCAGGGGCAGCGCAACCCATACCGCCAGCATCAACACGGAATTGGCCAACCCGACGAAATAATAGGCAAACGATGGCGATTCGGACGAGCGCCTGATATAAGCGATGTAGTCGATGACCTCATATACGACCCCGATTGCCAGCCCGGCCCAGGCCCCCAACTCCAGTCCTTTTACCGCCTCTTTCCGGTTGCGCAGCAACATCGCCGCACCCATGGCCATTAACCCGCCGTACAATGTCAGCACCGTCGGCAGCAAGCCGTTGGCGAGAAAGACCTCAGCCGGAGATACCGGCTCAAGAGAGGTCTCGTTGATCTTTACCAACAAGGCGTCTCCGTCATACCCCATTACACCGATTAAGCCGTAAAGCGCCACCACGCAGGCAACTGCAAGAACACCGCCGGCAGTATACCTGACAAGGGGGGGAGCCGTGGCAATTTCGGGCTCAATCTCCTTCACCGGCGGTTTGATGAAATCATCGGGCCTTAGACTGGCGTTGAGGCGCTCCATGTCGCGCTTCACCTGCTCCTCTTCAAGCAGTTTCCGCTTCTTCGCGTTATAAACGCTCCCCTGCAAACCACATTTGGGGCAGACATCGAACATCTCGTCGGTAAAGGTGGAATACTGACAAGCCGGGCAGACACTCATCATATTTGGATTCCACCCTTTGGCAAGAGGTTTCTTTACCTGGAACCCGGTCTTGCACCGTGGGCAGTCGATATAACGGCCGTCCAGAGGCACGTCATGATCGTTGACCTCGCCAGTCAGCTTGCAGTTGGGGCATTCTATCTTCATTCCGCAAATCTCCTCGGCAGTAAAATTACCGTTCAACTATATCAAGACCGGGAGATGTCGCAAACGGAAAGCGGCCGGGAGCGTTCACAGACGCCCACTATCCGGGGCTTGCCCGGATTTTGCCCCGAATCGGATTGACTCGGTCTCGACGGCAATGTTATGGTCGAATCGTCAAAAAACCTATTTAAAGGAGCAGAAAATGATCGCAAAAGTTCTTGGTTCTGCTGCATTGCTGGCATTTACCGCTAATTCGGTCCTGGCCGCTGCCAACGTGGATGTCAATGTCGGCGTTCCGGGCCCGGCGGGGGTCAGCGTCCGGGTCGGGTCGCCGCAACCGCCACCGCCCCCGATTATCGTCGAGAGGGAGCGGACTGTGGTTATCAAGGAGAAGCACGACCGGGGCAAGCACAAGGGTTACGACAAGCATGATAAGCACAAGAAGCACAAGAAACATAAGCACGACTGAAATGCGCGACAGTGAAGCGGCGCGGGCAACCGCGCCGCTTCTTCAGCAGAACACACTCCCTGAGAAGACTATTCATGCACCTCCCGGCCACATACCTTACCGGCACCCTGATAAAACGGTATAAGCGGTTTCTTGCCGACATCCAGCTCGACGACGGCAGCATCGTTACCGCCCACACCCCGAACTCCGGGAGCATGCAGGGATGTGCCGTTCCGGGGAGCCGGGCAGTGCTGTGGCGCAGCAGCTCGCCGGGCCGTAAATATCCGCTCACCTGGGAACTGGTGCAGGTCAACGGCATCTGGATCGGGATCAATACCGGTTATCCGCCGAAACTGGTCACAGAGGGGATCGTAAACGGCACCATCGAGGAGCTGCAGGGGTATCCTTCCATCCGCCCCGAGGTCACCTGCGGCGAGAGCCGAATCGATCTGCTGCTGTCAGGGGGAGAATCGCCCTGCTGGGTCGAGGTCAAAAACGTCACGCTGGTCGAGGATGGGATCGCCCTGTTCCCGGACGCCGTCACCACCCGCGGCCAGAAGCATCTGCGCGAACTGCTCCGCCTGGTCAGGCAGGGGGAGCGCGGGGTGATCTTTTACGTCGTGCAGCGGGAGGATGCCGAGGCCGTAGCACCGGCGGACCGGATCGACCCGGAATACGGCCGGCTCCTGCGAGAGGTAGTTTCCCAGGGGGTCGAAGCGCTGGCATACCGAGCTAGCGTGTCACCCACGGAGATCAGGCTGATCAAGCGGCTGCCGGTGCTGCTCTGACCCTGATTCTTAAGCAACTAACCGCATGTGACTCGTAACGATGCAAATATTTCTTTCAAGGATTTAGATTATGACTACCACACCCAAATGCCCCGGCTGCAGTTCCGAATACACCTACGAAGACGGCGACAATTACGTCTGCCCGGAGTGCGCCCATGAATGGCCGATGCTGGCAGCGACAAGCGCGGAAGCGGACTCTATTGTGCGCGACGCCTTCGGCAATGAACTCAAGGACGGCGACTCGGTGACGGTCATCAAGGATTTGAAGATCAAGGGGTCGTCATTGGTGGTCAAGGTCGGCACCAAGGTCCGGAACATCCGGATCGTCTCGGGCGACCATGACATCGACTGCAAGATCGACGGCATCGGCGCCATGCAGTTGAAATCCGGGTTCGTCAAAAAAGCCTGACTTAGAAGCGGTCAGTGCGCCTCGGCCCAGTTGCTGCCGTAGCTTATATCAACTTTCAGCGGCACGCGGCACTCTACGGCATGGGCCATCTCATGCTCCACCAGCTGCTCCAGGTGGATCAGCTCCCCTTCCGGCACCTCGAACACCAGTTCGTCATGGACCTGCATGATCAGACGGCTCTCCGCGCCTTCCAGCTTCAGCCGCCGGTCGATGTTGATCATCGCCTTCTTGATGATATCCGCAGCCGACCCCTGGATCGGGTAGTTGATGGCGTTCCGCTCGGCAAAGCTGCGCACCTGGAAGTTGTGACTGTTGATATCAGGAATCGGCAGCCGCCGGCCGAGCATGGTGGTCACATAACCATGCTCCCGCGCCAGCTGAATGCATGAGTCGAGAAAGGCCATGGCCCCGGCATGTCGGGCCTTATAGGTGGCGATGAAATCCTCGGCGACCTTCCGGGCAACACCAAGCTGGGCCGCCAGGCTGAAGGCGCTCTGACCGTAGATGACGCCGAAATTGATGGTCTTGGCCTGGCGCCGCATCTCAGCGGTGACCAGGCCGGGGAGCAGGTCGAACACCTCGGCCGCGGTGCGGGTATGGATATCCTCGTCATTGACGAAGGCATCGCAGAAAACCGGGTCGCCGGAGAGATGGGCCAGCACCCGCAGCTCGATCTGCGAATAGTCGGCCGACAGGATCTTGCACCCCTCCCTGGCGATGAACGCCTGGCGGATCTTTTTCCCCTCCTCGGTCCGGATCGGGATGTTCTGCAGGTTCGGGTCCGATGACGAGAGCCGGCCGGTACTGGTCACCGCCTGGTTGTAGGAGGTGTGTACCCGGCCGTCGCTGTCTGCCAGTTGCGGCAGGGCATCGGTATAGGTGGACTTGAGCTTGGTCAGACCCCGCTGCTGCAGCAGAAGCGTTGCGATCTCGTGACCTGCCTCGGCCAGCCGCTCCAGCTCATCGACATTGGTGGACCAGCCGGTCTTGAGCTTGGTCTTTTTGCCGGTGGGGAGCTGCAGCTTCTCGAACAGGATCTCGCCCAGCTGCTTGGGTGAGTTGACGTTGAACGGTCCGCCGGCCAGCTCATGGATTCGGCTTTCCAGGGTGGCAAGCTGTTTGCCGAGTCCTGCGGAGAGTTCCGCCAGGAACGGCAGATCGAGCCTGACCCCCAGCAGCTCCATCTCGGCCAGGATCGTCACCAGCGGCATCTCCAGCTCGAACAGCAGGCTCTCCATCCCGGCTACGGCAACCTTTGGGAGCAGCAACCGATGCAGCATGTAAGTGGCATCGCTATCCTCGCAGGAGTAGCGGGCGGCCTTTTCCACCTCGATCTCGTCGAACCGCTTCTGATCCTTTCCCTTGCCAGCCACCTCCTCGTAGGAGATCATCTTGTGGTCGAGATACTCCACCGACAGGGCATCGAGCCCCTGGCTGGTGCGCCCCGGATTGACCAGGTAGGCGGCCAGCATAGTGTCAAACCAGACCCCATGCATCTCCACCCCGGCAGTGCGTAGCACCTGGTAGTCATACTTGATGTTCTGGCCGATCTTTCGTATGGCCGGGTCGGTCAGAAGCGGCCTGAGACGGTTAAGCACGGTTGCGCGCTCCAGCTGGGGAGGGACACCGAGGTAATGGTGGCCGACCGGGATGTAGTACGCCTCGTGCATACGCCAGGAGAGCGATATGCCGACGATCTCCGCAATCCGGGCATCCAGGCTGGTGGTTTCAAGGTCAATGGCAAATTCTTCGGCCTTTTCCAGCTCCTGCAGCATCGCCGTAAACTCCGCTTCGGTGAGGATCGTGCGGTACTCTTCCGTGGAGAGGGTGGAGCGGCTGGTCAGCTCCTTCATCAGCGAGGTAAAGCCGAACCGCTTGAACAGCCCGGCAAGAACCGTATTGTCAGGTGGCTCGGCGACAAAATCGCCAAGGTCATAGGCAATCGGCACATGGCAGTCGATAGTGGCCAGCTGCCGTGACAGCCGCGCCTGGTCGGCAAAGGCCCGGAGATTCTCCCCGGTCTTTCCCTTGACCTCATCGGCCCTTGCCAGCAGGGCATCCATGGAGCCGAACTCCTGCACCAGCTTGATGGCGGTCTTTTCGCCGATACCGGGCACACCGGGAATGTTGTCCGAGGAGTCGCCGGCCAGCCCGAGGATATCGATAACCTTGTCCGGACCGACCCCGAACCGCTCCACCACCTCGGCCGGACCCGAAACCTTGTCCTTCATGGTATCGAGCAGGGTTGCATGGTCGCCCACAACCTGCATCAGGTCCTTGTCGCCGGTCACCACCACGGTGTCGATTCCGCGCTCCCCGCAGTCGCGGCAGATGGTGCCGATGATATCGTCCGCCTCGTAACCGTCCAACTCCAGCACCGGAATCCGGAACGCCCGGACCAGCTCCTTGATCGGCTCCACCTGCTGCCGCAGATCATCCGGCATGGCGGCCCGGTTAGCCTTGTATTCCGGGTAGATCTCGGTGCGAAAGGTCTTGCGGGAGATGTCGAACACTACGGCCACATAGGACGGCTGCCGGTCCTTGAGCACTTTCAGCAACATCTGGGTGAAACCGAAGATGGCGTTGGTCGGAAAACCGCCCGGCCCGGAGAGATGCCTGATGGCATGGTAGGCCCGGTACAGGTAGGACGAGCCGTCGATGAGATAAAGGGTCGTCTTGTCCGTCATCTATTCCGTTACCTCCCTGGTAAACAGCACGAATGCCATGCTCGGACGTTTCTGCGACTCGCGCATGGCAAAATGCAGCCCGTCGAACCGCCACCCCTTGGCGGTCAACTCGTTGAGCGTTTCTTCGATCATATCCTCGGAAACGGTGGTGATTTCAACCACCTTGTACTTGATCATGGTCCCCTCCGGGTCATAATTTCGGCAATAGTAGTGTATTCGGCCAAGGGTGGCAACATTGATTTGCATCCCGTTGCAGGCGATCGAAATGGTGCTAAACTTCACATTAAGGAAAGGAGGTGAGCGGCACGGCGACAACGAGGTCAAATGACCCTACAAACATGAAGCGAGGAGCCACGGTATGATCAACGAGCAGCAAGTATCTTTCGAAAAAATTGCAGAACTTACCGAGACACACCTTGAAACCGATTATCAGCGCAAAGACCTCAAAGCGAGGCGGGCGGTTACCAAGCTCAGCCTCTATGACGGATCAAAGAAGCTTAAGCACAGCGTCCCGAAAGGGAAGAAAGTCTGAAGCGCTTTCAGAGAGTTAAGTTGATCAGGAGAGTCAGATAATGGCAATAGTAAAATACAACCCGATTAAAGAGCTTCGCACGATGCAGGAACAGATGAACCGGCTGCTTGACCTGGCCTGGAACCGGGAGACCGGCGAAGATATGCGCGAAGGGGTCTGGCAACCGGCGGTCGATATCTACGAGGATGACGAATCGGTGGTGATCAAAGCCGAGATCCCGGATGTGGACCAGAAGGATATCGAGGTCAAGATCGAGGACAACACCCTGACCCTGAAAGGGGAACGGCGGCACGACCAGAGTGTGAAAAAGGAGAACTACCACCGGGTGGAACGGTACTACGGCACCTTCCAGCGCAGTTTCCACCTGCCGCACACCATCGCCCAGGAGAAGATCAAGGCATCATGCGACCGGGGGGTTCTGACCATTACGCTGCCGAAAAAAGGGGAGAAGAAACCGAAACAGATAACCGTGGAAGTGAAATAACAACGTAGGGGCACCTCTTGAGGGTGCCCTTTTCGATATGGCTCTATAACCGGGCAGGCACAAGACCTGCCCCTACGGGACACCATGGAATTGCGCATTGCAGGGGCGGCGTCAAACCCGCCCCTAATTCATGCTCCCTGTGCGATACCCCTCTAAATCCAACGCAACATACTTGAATCCAGCCCTTTTGAACTCTGCAATTGCCTTATTTCTCAAGTCACCATCAAGCATCCGCGGCAGATCTTCCTGCCCCAGCTCGATCCGCGCGGTATCGTCGTGATACCGGACCCGGTAGACCCGGAGCCCTTCAGCCTTCAGGAACTCCTCGCACCGCTCGATCATCTTCAGCTTTGCGGCGGTAATCTCGACGCCGTAGGGGAAACGGCTCGCCAGACACGCATAGGCCTGCTTGTTCCAGGTTGCCAGCCCGAGCTCGCGGCTGAGCGCCCGCACATCATCCTTGGAAAGGCCGGCCTCCATAAGCGGGCTGCGGACCTGCAACTCGCCGGCGGCTCGCCGTCCCGGGCGGTAATCGCCCAAATCGTCACAGTTGGTGCCGTCGCAGATATGGGCAAACCCCATTTCCGCGGCCTTGGCGGCGCAGATCCCGAACAGCTCCTTCTTGCAGTGGTAGCACCGGTCCCGCGGATTTTCGGCGTATCCGGGAATTTCCAGCTCGTTGGAATCGACAACGATCTGCCTGGCGCCGATCTCTTCTGCCAACGCGACCGCCTCCCGGAATTCCGACTCCGGATAGGTCGGGGAAGTTGCGGTTATGGCGCAGGCGCGTTCTCCCAGCAGGTCATGGGCGACCTTGAGCAGCAGGGTTGAATCGACCCCGCCGGAAAATGCCACCAGCACCGACCCCATCTCCCTGATGATCGACTGGAGCAGTTCAAATTTGACTTTCAGCTCATTCATGACGCGGGTTTCCGCCTCGGCTTTCTCGCCGGAGCCAGGTCCTCTTCCTGCTTGAGCCCCATGGACTCGCCGCGCTCGCACAGCAATGCCAGAGATATCTCGGAGAACAGCGCTTCCAGGCGGCTGGAGGCCTCGGTCCACACGGTCTGGGTAACGCAGGTGCCGTCAAATGAACAGACGGCTTTCTTGCGGCGGCGCTTCCCCGGAGAACAGTCCACCAGCAGGAGATCCCCTTCCGTGGCCTTGACAATGTCCTTTACCGTAACATCCTTGAGCGGCTTGGCGATCAGGTATCCCCCCTGCGGACCGCGCTTGCTTTTCAGCAGACCGGCCCGTTTCAGGCTCTGGAATATCTGCTCCAGATAGCGGGGCGAGATCTCCTGCCGCCGGGCAATGTCCTGGATCTGTACCGGCCGGTTGGCCGCATGGTAGGCAATGTCGAACAGTGCCCGCAATCCGTACCGGCTCTTGGTTGAAAGACGCATAGACTTTCTCCTTTCCTTACCAGAACTTTTTAGGTGGCTCAAAGCGGCCCAACAGCTTTATTTCTCCGTCAACGATCTGGAATTTGTCGCCGAGCTCATTCGTCCAGCTATCCCCCTCTTCCAGGGGAGCCGGCACCTCGCGCCGTCCCAGAAACACTTCATCGTCACCAATGTAGGCAAACCACTCGAGGTTGCCGTTCATCCAGATCTTGTTCTTGAGTTCCAACACTAACCTCCTGGGGAATTATTGTGGTGATGTTACCGGAATGATCGGTGGCGGTCAAGCATCTGAGTACAAACAGAAGGCGCTCCCGCAATTGACAAAAGAAAGGGCATGGTCTATACAATAATCGCTCGGATAATACTATGACCAAACATACTGAAAACGAACTGGAAATGCTCATAAATGAGCGGATTGCCGCAAAGGGGAGGATTACCTTTGCCGAATACATGGCCGCCTGCCTTTACGAGCCCGGATTGGGGTATTATACCTCGCCGGGACGAAAGGTCGGCGCCGAAGGCGACTTCTATACCAGCAGCAATGTCCATCAGGCATTCGGCAGGGTTATTGCCGCCGAGATCAGCCAGATGTGGGAATGCCTCGGCAGACCCGACTCGTTCGACCTGGTCGAGGCCGGCGCAGGCGGGGGCCAGCTGGCGCTCGACATCATGGACACCCTGGCAGAGACAGCCCCGGAGTTTTACCGGGCCGTAACCTATCGCTTCATCGACAAAGAGCCGTCACTGCAGGGCGCGCAGGCGAAAAAACTGGCCGGCCATGCGGCAAAGCTTGCCTGGAGCGATCCTGACGAGCTCCTCAGCGGCAGGCTCGTCATAAACGGCTGCCTGTTATCCAATGAGCTGATCGACTCATTTCCGGTGCACCTAGTCGAACAGACCAAAGAAGGGCTCCGGGAGATTTATGTTGCGGTCAACAGCAATGGCGAACTGAGCGAGCAGGCGGACGAAATCTCAGACCAGGAGATTGCGGCCTACCTGGAGCGGATTGGCGCCACCCTGGTCACCGGCCAGCGCGCCGAAGTGAACCTCGGCGCCCCGGCCTGGATAACAGCCGTGGCTTCCTGTCTCGGGCACGGTTTCGTGCTCACCATCGATTACGGCTTTACCGCCCAGGTCCTGTACCGCCCCGGCCGGATGAACGGGACCCTGCTCTGTTATCATCGGCATACCCTGGAAGAGAACCCATATATCCGTCCCGGCCTTCAGGATATCACCGCTCATGTGGATTTCACCGCGCTGATGCTGGCCGGTGAGGCTGCAGGGCTTGCGACGGTCTGGTTCGGAGAGCAATACCGTTTTCTCATGGGTGGTGGTATAATTCAGGAACTGATGACACTGGAGGCGCGTGCGTCCAGCGAGGAGGAGAAAATCAGGCACCGGCTCGCCCTGAAGAAGCTGATGCTTCCCGAAGGGGGGATGGGCGATACGTTTCAGGTCCTGGTGCAGTCAAAAGGGGTGGAGGCTCCGCAACTGCGTTGCATGAGAGATTGGAGCACCCTGCTGTGACGGAATATCCTGCAGCTTCGGAGTGGTGTGGCAAGTGACGATCAGAGCAGGAATCTTCGACCTGGATGGCACCCTGTATTTCAACGACTCCCTGGGACGGGAGATCGGCCGCGTTGCCGCGCAGTATATCGCCATGATCAAGGGGATTGATCAGCAGGCGGCATGGCAACTAATAAAGGAAACGCGCCGGCGCCTGACCGCAGAGAACGGCAGCGAGGCTTCCCTGAGCCTGGCTTGCGAAACGCTCGGCGGAGACCTGCGCGAGTTGCATCGGTGGTTTTCTGAAAAGATAACCCCTGAGGCGCATTTACAGAGAGAGGAACAGGTGATTGCCGTGCTGTCCGGCCTGGCGGCTCGGTTCCCGCTCTACATCTATACCAACAACAACATCTCGTTGACAGCCCGGATAATGGCTATTCTTGGTGTCAGCGAGTTTTTTACCAGGGTTTTCACCATCGAAGACGACTGGGAGCCTAAACCGAACAAGGCGACAGTTGAAGCAATAATGGCCGCAATCGGGAGAAGACCTTCGGAGTGCCTTTTTGTCGGGGATCGCTTCGATATCGATCTGCGACTACCCGAAAGCATGGGGGCAAAGGTCCACCTGGTCACCACCCTGGAAGATTTTCTGGAGCTTGAAAAATTCGATTGCGGGGGAAATAATGAGCGAAACCAATAAAGAGATACTGGATGCCGTTTTGCGGGCCATGGAAATCGAAAAGGAGACCTTCGACTACTACACCCGGGCCGAACAAAAGACCTTCAACCAGGGGGGGAAGCGGATCTTTCGCTGGCTCGCCAGCAGCGAAGAGCAGCATTACCTGAAACTGACCGAGCTCTACAACTCCCTCAACAACGGGGAGCGCTGGGTATTTTACGGTGGCACCACCATTGAGCTTGAGCCTGACGGTGGGGGCCATATCGGGTTTGACACCAATGACCGGGAGGCCCTGGAGCTGGCAATGGCGATCGAGAAGAAGGGGATCGCCTTCTTTGAGGAGTTGCTGCACAAGACCTCTGACCCGGACGGCAGGAGCATGCTGCAGACCTTGTTGAACGAAGAGAAAGAGCATCTGCGCATTATTGCCGAAAAGCACAAGGCGATAACATGACCTATCGTGTTGAAAGGGACTCGCTCGGAGAGATCAATGTCCCGGAACATGCTTACTATGGGGCGCAGACGGCCCGGGCAGTGGCAAATTTTCCGATTTCCGGGCTCAAGCCTCACCCGGCCTTGGTATGGGCCACGGTTCTGATCAAAAAGTGCGCGGCCAAGGCAAACATGGCCACCGGGAGGCTTGATGCCGGGATCGGGGAGGCGATTGTCCGGGCGGCCGACGACCTGCTCAGCGGAGAGCTGCCGGACCAGTTCGTCGTTGACCCTTTTCAGGCCGGCGCCGGCACCTCGCACAACATGAACGCCAATGAGGTGATCGCCAACCGCGCAGCGGAGCACTTGGGCGGCGCCCGCGGCAGTTACCGCCTGGTGCACCCGAACGACCATGTCAACATGGCGCAGTCCACCAACGACGTCTTTCCCACGGCCATGAGGCTGGCTTGCCGGAAACAGATCGAGCGGCTCATCCCCGCCCTGGAAGGGCTTTCCGTTTCTTTGCGGGAAAAAGGCCGGGACTTTGACGGGATTCTCAAATCAGGGCGCACCCACCTGCAGGACGCGGTGCCGATACGACTGGGACAGGAATTCAATGCCTGGGCAAAGGCGATCGACGGCAATGTCAGCGGCATAAAGACTGTGATCCCTGACCTGGAGGAGCTCGGGATCGGGGGTACGGCAGTCGGGACCGGCATGAACGCCGAAGATGCCTACATTGATCATGTCGTCGCCGGATTGGCAGCGGAAACAGGCTATAATCTCGTGCGCGGCAAAGATCTGGTCGAACGGATGCAGAACATGGACCCGTTTGTCAGCCTCAGCTCATCGCTCAAGGGGTTGTCCGTGAACCTGGTCAGGATTGCCAACGACCTGCGGCTTCTTGCTTCCGGCCCGCGCACCGGGTTGGCCGAAATAACGCTGCCGCCGGTTCAACCCGGCTCCTCGATCATGCCGGGAAAGATCAACCCGTCCATGGCTGAGATGACCGATATGGTCGCCTTCCAGGTGATTGGCGCCGATACGACCGTTACCATGGCTGCCCAGGCAGGCCAATTGGAGCTGAATGTGATGATGCCGGTTATTGCCTTCAATCTCCTGTTTGCCCTGGAGATTCTCGGTAATGCCGTCCAAAAGCTGACATCCGCCTGCATAGAAGGCATTTCCGCAAATTCCGGACAATGCCGGCAATACCTGGAGGCATCACTGGGCCTGGCCACTGTCCTTGCCCCCCATATCGGCTACATGGCAGCGGCAGATATTGCCAAAGAGGCGGTAGCATCCGGACAGAGCATTGCCGAGGTCGCCCTGGCCCGGGGTGTGCTCTCAGAGGCAAGGCTTGCAGAGCTGCTCGATCCGCTGCCCCTTACCAGCCCGGGAGTTCCAGGGGCTGATAAGGGGCCGAAGAATCAAGGCTAAAAATCGCCATCAAAACAAAGGAGACAGTTCAAATGATCGAAGAAGTAAAGAGTGCGCTAGACCAGATTCGTCCTGCACTTCAGGCCGACGGCGGAGATGTGGAACTGGTGGAAATTACCGAAGACGGCGTTGTCAAGGTCCGATTGAAAGGGGCTTGCGGCTCCTGTCCCATGTCCACCATGACCCTGAAAATGGGAATCGAGAGAACCCTCAAGGAAAAGATTCCCGGGGTAAAAGAGGTTGTTTCCGTGTAACCGGAAACAGGTTGCACAAGTCAAGGGCGCGGAAGCAATTTCGCGCCCTTTCTGTATGTTGCATAGCTCAACTGAACGGTAATTGAAATGTCCCTTATCCGGTTGCGAAAGAAACGGAACTCTTCCCGGGCCAGGCGGTTCTTCGGCCGTTTCCGCAGGAGTACGGAAGCAACTGTCACGCATGGCAACCTGGTGAAACTGCTCCCGAATGGCGGGGAGTTCTTTTCCGCCCTGTTCGCAGCTCTCCGCAGCGCAAGGCAATCCATAAACCTGGAATTCTACATCATCAGGGATGACGCAACTGGCAGGGAACTGGCGGCAATCCTTGCCGATGCCGTCCGGCGCGGGGTCAGGGTCTCCATCATCTACGACTACATCGGCTGTTTCGATACGCCCGCCTCCTACTTCCGCAACCTGGAACAGGCCGGGGTGGCCTGTCTGCCGTTCAACCCGCCCCCGTTCAAGCGGGGTCTTGCCTGGTTTGACAAGCGTGATCACCGGAAGATCGCAATAATCGACGGGGTCAATGCCTTTGCCGGAGGGCTCAATGTCGGTTCAGAGTATGCCGGTTACGGCGAAGACCGGAAACGGTGGCGCGATGTGGGGCTTTCGGTCAAAGGCTCCGGGGCGGTCGAACTGCAGCGGCTCTTCTTCGAGACCTGGCAGGCGGAGGCCGGCATTGACCCGGACAGCCTTTACCTGGATTCAGGCAACGCCTCGGACAGGAAGGGTGATGCAACGATTCATATCGTCAGCGGCGGACCGCACCACAACCGTTCTCACATCCATAACGCCTTCCGGCTGGCAATCGGCAGGGCCAGAAAGTGCATTACCGTTGCCAACCCCTATTTCATCCCCGGGCCGAGGGTCATCCGGTCACTCATGCGGGCGGCCCGCAGAAATGTCAGGGTCAGGCTGATACTGCCGGCGATCAATGACGTGCCTCTGGTGGGACTGGTGAGCCGCAGTTCCTACGCCACGCTGCTGAAAGGGGGGATCGAGATCTACGAACGGCAGGAAACCGTTCTGCACGCCAAGGTGATGCTCATTGACTCCCGCTGGTCGATCATCGGGTCAGCCAACCTCGATCACAGGAGTTTCCACCGGAATTACGAAGTGAACCTGATCGTGGACAGCCAGACTTTCGGCGCCCAGGTAGAGGAGATGCTGGCTCGCGACCTGGAGATGTCCAGACGGATACTCCTCGACGAGCACGAAAAAACGGGGGTGGCTCGTACGGTTGCTGGAACGTCTTGCCGCGCCGATCAGCTGGTTTCTTTAATCATTACCTTGATTCCGGATATCTATTTGATAATATACAGATGGCTATTTTGAAATCACAATATTAATTAAGAGCGCTTTGACTGCCGGCTTGATCGCAGGAGGAACCGTTGAACAAACCGATGGGGGAAATCCTTGTAGAACTGGGCATCATCTCGCCCCTTACGCTGGAACGCGCTCTTGGCCGCCAGAAAGGGAGCGGCAAAAAACTCGGGATGGTATTGGAGGAGATGGGGGTTGTGACCGAGGAGGAGGTAGTTGATGTCTTGTCCAGGCAGCTATCCATGCAGACCGTCAAGAAAATTCGAGGGTACCGGTTTGCTCCGGAACTTTTCGAGATGGTGCCGGCCGAGTATGCCATAGCTAACAGCCTGTTCCCGCTCCGCCTCAAGGATGGAGTGCTGGCAGTGGCAGTCTCAGACCCTTATGCGATCGATATAGTCGATAACCTCTCGCGTAAAACCGGTCTCAAGGTCATGACCTTACTGTCTACGGAAAAGGAGATAAAGGGAGCGATTAAGGAGTATTACCTGACGGGGAACGAAGGATCGACTGCGTCGCTGGTCCGCGTGCTTACAGTGGAGGATTCGCCGGTGGTGGCGAATGTGATCAAGGCAGCGCTTGAGCGTGAAGGGTTCGAGGTGCTTCAGGCTGCCGACGGACTGGAAGGGCTCAAGATGGCCATGAGTTTCAAGCCTTCGGTTATCCTCTGCGATTCGGTTATGCCGAAAATGGATGGGTTCGGATTGAAGCGCGCCCTCTCCGCTCAGGCCGAAACAGCGAAAATCCCCGTGATCCTTCTTACTTCAAAGGCTTCGCCCGAGGAAGAGCAGAAGGCGCTCTCGTCCGGTTTTTTTGATTTCATCGCCAAACCGGTCAATGCCGTCAGAATCGTGTCAAGGGTCAGACGTGCAATCGAAATGAGCGCTTCTCCTCCCCGGTAACCCGCTATTCCCCAAACCTACTCGTAACGCAACGCATCGATCGGGTTCAGTCTCGCCGCCTTGCGGGCCGGGTAGAACCCGAAGAATATCCCGACTGCAGCCGAGAAAATGAAGGCAACGGTAACCGACTCGACCGAGATCAGGGTCGGCCATTCGAGCATTTTCGATACCACCAGAGCCCCACCTGCGCCCAGGCAGATGCCGATCACCCCGCCGATCATGGTCAGCAGCACCGCCTCGGTCATGAACTGCATCAGGATATCGTTGCGCCGCGCCCCGATCGCCATCCTGATCCCGATTTCCCGGGTACGTTCGGTCACCGACACCAGCATGATGTTCATGATCCCGATCCCACCAACTATGAGCGAGATGGAGGCTACCGCGCCGAGCAGCAGCGACATCGCCTTGGATGACTGTTCCGCCACGGCCAGGATCTCCGACAGGTTCCGGGTGGAGTAGTCGGGCTCCTTGCCGTTGGTGATCCTGTGGCGCTGGTTGAGCAGCGACTGGATCTCCTGCTCCGCCTTTCCAAGCAGTTCCTCGCTCCTGGCCTTGACCATCAAGGCCCCGACGCTGTTAAGGGTCTGCGACCTGACCAGGTTACGCTGCGCCGTCCGGAGCGGGACAAAGACCACATCGTCCTGGTCCTGCCCCTGGGGCGACTGCCCCTTATGGTCAAGAACCCCGATCACGGTAAAAGGCACCTTCTTGATCCTGACGATCTTTCCCACCGGATCGTCCGAGCCGAACAGGTTCTCGGCCACGGTCTCTCCGAGCAGGCAGACCTTGGCCGCGCCATCGACATCCTGCTGCCCCATCCCCCTGCCGCTGGTCACACCCCATTCGCGGATGTCGAACAGCTCCGGAGTTGTTCCCATGAGAATGGTGGACCAGTTCATGTTGCCGTAGACTACCGGGCCTGACGATCGGACCGTGGCAGCGGCAGTCTCGACCGACGGGCATTCGGTGAGAAGTGCCTTAACGTCGTCGCTGGTCAGGGTCTGCGAGGAACCGAATCCGGCCCGCAAGCCGCCGCTCGTGGTGGATCCGGGGATTACCAGTATGATGTTGGAGCCGATGCTTGCTATCTGCTGGGCGATCACATGACTGGCGCCGGCTCCCACCGCCATCATCGCGATCACTGCCGCAATTCCGATGATGATCCCGAGCATGGTCAGGAAAGACCGCATCTTGTTGGTCCGCAGAGCCCGTAACGCAATTTTCAGGGTTTGCAGAAGATCCATATTTATCCCCTGGTGTCGCCGATGATACGGCCGTCGCGGAAGGTTATCCGCCGTCCGGCATACGCTGCCACGTCTGCTTCGTGGGTCACCATGATGATGGTGATCCCCTGGCGATTCAGGTCGGTGAACAGGGCCATTATCTCTTCGCTGGTGGTACTGTCCAGGTTGCCGGTCGGTTCGTCGGCAAGGATGACCGCCGGCGAGTTCACCAGCGCCCGTGCAATGGCCACCCGTTGCTGCTGGCCGCCAGACAGCTGGCTCGGGTGGTTCATCTCCTTGCCGCCGAGCCCCACCTGCTCCATTGCCGCCATGGCCTTACGATGCCGTTCCTTTGCCGAAACCTTGGCATAGACAAGCGGCAGCTCGACATTTTCCACCGCGGGAGTCCGGGCCAGAAGGTTGAACCCCTGGAATACGAACCCCAGCTTCCGGTTGCGGATATCAGCCAGTTGGTCATGGTTCATGGCCCCGACATCCACCCCGTCAAGCAGGTACTCGCCGGCAGTAGGGCGGTCCAGGCAGCCGAGGATGTTCATGCAGGTCGATTTGCCGCTGCCTGACGCCCCCATGATCGCAACGAACTCCCCTTCGGCCACGCCGAAGGATACGCCTTTCAACGCTTCGAACTGCTGGTCTCCCATGACGAATACCCGGCGGATATCTGAGAGTGAGATTACGTTATTCAAGCTGCCGTTCCCTTCAGGCATCAGTGCGGCCTCGGACCCATTGGCGAGCCGCCCATTGCACTCCCGGCCTTTTTCTTGGTATCGCCGCCCATCTGCTCGACGACCACCTCGTCTCCCTCTTTCAATGCCCCTTCCAGCAGCTCGATGCTGCTGTCGTTGCCGATCCCGGTCTTTATCGATACCGGCACCGGATTGTTATCTTTCAGGACATAAACCTGCTGACCTTTATCCTTTTTGCCCGGTTTCCCCCCCTGCGGAGAACCGTTCCCCTTTTTCGCCCTGGCCTCGTCCGTTTTTGCCTTGGGTTTGAACCGAAGCGCCGCCGGCGGCAGTTTGAGAACATTTTCCTTTCTGCCGACCTCAATGTTGACATTGGCCGTCATCCCGGGCTTGAGCTTCAACTCCTTGTTGTCCACGTTTACCACCACCACATAGGTAACGACATTCTGGTTGACCACCGGTGCGCTACGGACCTGAACCACCTTGCCACCGAATGTCAACTCCGGGTAAGCGTCAACCGTGAAGCTGGCCTTCTGCCCCACCGACACCCGACTAATGTCCGCCTCGTCCACGCTGGTCTCAATCTGCATCTTGGTGAGATCCTGGGCAATGGTGAACAGGGTTGGGGTCTGGAACGATGCGGCCACGGTCTGACCAACGTCCACCGCCCGGGAAATCACCACCCCGTCGACCGGGGAACGGATGACGGAGTAGCGGAGATTGGTCTTGGCCTGGAGCAGCGCCCCCTTGGTCTGGGCCACGCTCCCCTCGGCTGCCTTTAACGATGCCCTGGCCGCCTGGCTGGCCGTTTCCGCAACGTCATAGTCACTTTGCGAGACGATGCCGTCGCTGAGCAGTTTTTTGTACCGGGTGAGAGTGCGCTCCGCATCCGCCAGGGTTACCCTGGCCTTCTGGAGGTTGGCCTCGGCATTCAGCGCGTTGCCGCGGGCCTGCTCGACAGCGGCATTGAAAAGCGACGGATCGATCTCCGCAATGGTCTGCCCGTTCTTCACCCGGGAGTTGTAATCCACATACAGCTTCTGGATGGTTCCGGATACCTGGGTTCCGACCTGAACCGTGGTGACCGCGCTCAGATTGCCGGTGGCGGCAACGGTGGAAAGGATTGTTCCCCTTTCGATCTTTACCGTCCTGTAAGTTACCGCCGGTTTATTCCCCTTGAGCAGATACCAGGAAATGCCTGCGATTATGGCAATGACCACGGAAATTATCAGGACTTTCTTCATTAGGGCCTCTGGGGTGTAAATTGAAAATTCAACATTCGATATTAATACATCCTGGTTCCGCTGACGAGAAAAATATGATCTGCTATTATATCCTGCCGATTCTGGCATTGGCCGGTCATTCGGGTACAATTTATACAAACCTATTCCGGAATTATGGCAATGGCCACACTCATACCACGTACTTTCCGTACGCACAGATTAGCCCGGGTCCTCTGGCTCGGCGGCAGTGCAGCTGTTATCTGCCTGTTGCTGCTGGCCTCGCTGGTGGCAGCCCTGCCGATGTTGCTCTCGACATCATCGGTCCAGGCGATTCTCCGTCAGCAGCTGTCCAAGAGCTTTCAGCGCCAGGTGGATTGGGCCGACCTGACCCTCTCCTGGTCCGGCGGGCTGGCCCTCAAGGGGCTCAAACTCGGGACCGGGCCAGCGCCGTTGCTCAGCGGAAACGTGGGGGAAGCGATAGCCGTGCCGCGCTTCTCTTATGTCAATGGCCGCGTGCGGCTCGATCTGCTGCTGCGTATCCGGACCGTTGCCGCCGAACTCGCCCCTGGACCGCCCGCGCCACCCAAACCTTACCAGGAGCCGCTGACCACCATTGCCAAGGCACTGCAAAAATTTGAATCGTTGGACCGGCCGCTGCCGCTGGATCTCGGGGTAACGGTTACCATTGAGCCGATGCGGCTGCAGTACCGTGATCCGCGTACCGGACGGGAGCTGACCATGGACAAAGGCACGGTTCGGCTCGATCTCCCCTCCCTGGCGGACCGTCCGGTCACGGCAGGATTCCGCGGCAACCTGACCGTGGACGGCAAGCGGCTGGAGGCACTGAACCTGGCGCTGGAGCTTAAGCAGCTGGTAAGTCCGGAGCGGCGCATCCGTCCGGCACGAGCTTACGTGTCAGCCACTGCCAAGCTGCCGGGAGCCATGCTGACGATTGACGGCGGACTTAAGGAACCAGGCGGAATGCACGCCCTGCTCCGACTCGATCTGCCCCGGCTGACTGCCGCGGCCGGTCCGCTGCTGGCGCCGGCCATGCCGGCAATGCTGGGGAGTGTGGCGATTGACCTGCACGCCAGGAGCGATACAACGCACGACCTCCACGCCACCCTGGAGCTGACCGGCTCCCGGATCGCACTGCACGGGGGGGCGACTTGGTAAAGGGCGGATCGGGCCGCTGGAACTGCAGCTGCAACAGAAGGTCGCCTCCGATCATCGGCGGCAGCAGGTGCGCTTCACCGATGGCAGGCTTACTGCCGGCACGTTGCTGGATGCCTCATGGGAGGCGACCGTGGACCGGCCGGCAAGCCGGGACCGGAACCTTGCGGCAAGACTCGGTCCGGTCCGGATCGACCTCAGGCAGGGGCTGGCATTGGCCGCGCCTCTGCTGGCGCGACCGTTGCCGATCCGTGAACTGGCGGGAGAACTCCGGTTGCAGCAGCTGGAAGCCCGGTTGCAGGGGCGCACCCGGGGTGAAATCACGCTTAGCGGGCTGGGACTCGACCTTACCCGGCTACGGCTCCCCCTGGCACAAGGAGAGCTGACCGCCACCGGAGTGAACGTTGCGGTAGAGAAGGCCACTCTGCCGCTTGAGGCCATGCAGCCATCCAGGATCGATGCTCAGCTATCCTGGGCGTCGCAGCGCTGCAGCGTTGCCGGAAAGCAGCCGGTCGTGGCGGACGGAATGAGCGGCGGTCTGCAGGTCGCGGTGAAGGAGTTGAATCTCAAGAGCCGGTCGCCGCGCAAGATTTCCGCAAAGATTGACCTGCGCCAGTCGTTCGATCTGCAGCGTCTCAGTCTAGAGCGTACGCTGGCCGTCGATGCCCTTCATGAACAGCTCACCGCCCAGGTTTATTTACGGGATAACGGCGAGATCGAGATGACCCGGCCGGAAATGAAGTTTACTCTTGCGGCCCTGCAGGGGATCGCTGGCGGGAAAAAACTCCGGCCGCTGCCGCTCACTGCGGTCCTGACCGCCACCAATATCCGGTTGCCGGCGGCTAAAGGGGCGCGACCGTCTGTGGAACATGCCTCGGGTACGGTCACGGCAGGCGGAGCCGTGCAGCTCTCGGCCACCGGCGCACTCTCCCCCGGCCAGCAAGCCGTCACCGACGGCACTCTCAGGATCGACCTGGACCGGGCCCTACCCCTGGCCGCGCCGTTTCTTCCCAAAGGGGTTGCCTGCGGCGGCATCACCACCCTGACCTGGAATCTGGCCGCCCTGGCCGGGCAGAAACCTCAGGCAAAGGAGAAGAATCCGCTTCGCATGGCCAGGTCTAGCCTGGGACTGATCGATCGCGGCGAGCTGACCATGACCCTGGCGAACCGGGCGATCACCTGGCCGCTCGCCAACGGCAAGCTCACTTTAGCTGAACTGCGCACCCCCAGGCCGGTCCGGCTGGCACTGCCGGGGAAAGACGGAAAGCTCCGGCTTGAAGGGGAGCTCGCTTTTGCAAGGCTGAGCGGTCTCCCCGGTGCGGGCGCAACGCTGCCGGCGCAGAGCGGGACACTCTCCTTTGACGGTGAGCTGAGCGACTGGCAGAGTCTCAAGCTGCGCGAGCAATTCAAGATCCAGCCGCTCGGGCTCTCCCAGCGCGCAGATGTAGCGATCGGCCGGCTCGACAGCCTGCTGGAACAGGAGAGCATAACCACAGCGGCGTTACTGCAGAGGCTCGACGCTACGATCATTACCGAGGCGGCAGCCGGTTTCCCTGCTAAGTTGACCCCGATTCCGGGAGGGATGGAACTCTCAGGCAAAGGAAACGCCGGCCTGCGGCTGAACCTCACTGCCGGACGCGGCCTGCGGGTCCACGCCACTGCAGCGACCCGCGACTTCGGCCTCAGGCTGAAAAACGGCACGACAATAGAGGGAATGACCGCTGATCTGCTTTTTGAACGGGACTACGCCCTGGCCCGGGGGAAGGAGACCGGCTGGACGCCGCTCTCCGCGTCCCTGGTACGGCCGCTGCCGGAGCAGAGCGGGTCGGCCGGAGCAACGGAGCTGACAAACAGGGTCAGGGAGGACCTGCGGGGACAGGAGCACGACAGCCGCCGGTTCACGATCCGCCGGCTGGTCGCCGGCAACGGCAAGACCCCGCTGGAGCTAACCGCCCTGGAAGGGGATCTGCTGCTGACACCCGAGGAGATGGGGCTGAGCTTCTTTCAGGCAGAGACGCTGGGAGGGACCATACGGCTGCGGGGGATGATCGACCTGAGGCCGGAGGTGCCGGCAGTCTCCGCTGCCTGCTCCTTCTCCAATCTGGAGACCTTCATGCTGCTGCCGCCCGAAGTCAGACAGGAGAGCCGCACACAAAAGCAGGAAACGGCCGTCACCGGCGAGATTTCCCTGGACGCCCCGCTGGCGACCGGACAGCGGGCGCTGCTGGAGGGGCTCAAAATGCGGCTTAACCTGCGCCGGATCGGCCGGGATACGCTGGAACGGGCGCTCTTCAGCCTTGATCCATACGAGCGGAACGAGCAGCTGGTGTCGCAACGGAAACTGCTGCGGAACGGCAACCTGAACTGGCTTCGGGCGGGCACCCTGGACGGGTCGTTCAGCCTGGAGGGCGAGGTCCGGGTAAAAGGGGTTAATATCACCCTTCCGCCGGTGGAGCGGATTCGGCTCGCCGATCTGCCGATCAGCAAACAGATGGCAAAGACAGTCTCCCAGGTGACGGCATTACGCAAGACGCTGGACCTGGTGCGGTCGGATACACTGCTGGTGGGACCGGAGGGAAAGATTTCCCTGGTCAGGAGGAACAATGAATAACGCAATGAGTTTCTGGCGATGGCTGGCTGTAATACTGGCGCTGAGCGGGTGCACCCTGGCCAAGGTGGACGTGAACGTGGTCAGCGAGCGGACCTCGCTGGAGAACCAGGTGCTCGGTACCTACAACAGCCTGAACGAGGAGTTGCTGCTGGTCGCCTCGGTGCGGGGGGTCTCCCCCACCGGCAGGATCGAGACGCCGCCGCGCCGCTCGCCTGAGCAGCAGGATGCGGTTCGGGCGCTGGAGACCATCGCCTTCCACGCCGACGACCTGGAGTCGTTCAAACGGCTCGGCTGGGTCGGCGAGAACCGGGAGGGGCTGATCGCTCCGTTCCCCCGGGAGATCCCGAAGACTCTACCCGCTGACCTGAAAGATTTCGCCACCCTTTACAACGACGCCGAATTCAGCCAGGTCATCGAAGAGGTGAACCAGTCCCGCGAGGTGCTGATGCAGCGGGTGATACAGACCAACGAGAACTTCACCAGCAAGGACCTCCCGGCAATCCGGAAGGTTTTTGCCGGCATCAACCGGCAGAACAGCACGCCGGGCACCAAGGTCCAGGCGGATGACGGCAGCTGGGGGAGCCGATGAGCCGGCCGATCCTGCACTCATTGCTGGCGGCCCTGCTCCTGCTTGGAAGCGGCGTTTCCCAGGCCACGACACTGGGAGATGACCTCCTGGCACCGGCAGCGCCGCGTCCCGCGCCAAGATCCCGTCCCGAAATCGCCCCCCGGCCGGTCATCTTTACCTCCCGTTCGGTTATCTACGCCACCAGGTCCGGCGACGGCCGCTGGATCGCCACCGTGGAAAAGGGGGACGAAGGGGACGAACTCTGGCTGCAGCCGACCGGCAACTCCCCTGAACTGCCGCGGCTGCTCCTGACCAGCCCGGTACGGCTCACCACACCGGCCCTCAACAATAACGGCACCCTGCTCGCCTTTAGCGACGCCCGTGATGACGTGAAGGGTGATATCTGGCTTTTCGATCTCGCCAAAAGCGACCGGGAGCCGCAACGACTCACCGGCCCGGAATCGGCTGACGACGCGCCGGTCTTTACTATCGACGGCGCAGCCCTTGTCTATCAGCGGCAGCTCCCCGGCGTAGACAGGCGGGAGCTGGTGCGGCTCGACTACCGTACCGGCAAAAGCAGCGTGCTGCCGGTTGGTATCGACGCCGGATTTAGCGCGCCAGCTCCTGACGGGGCCAGGTGGGTGCTGGTCTCCCGGGCGGACGACCCGGGCGGCGACCTCTGGCTCTGGAACGAACGGACCGGCGAACGGCAGCAGCTCACCGCCGGCGCCGACCGCGACCTCTACCCGGTCTGGGAAGGGGACGGCGCACTCCTCTTCACCCGATTCGCCGCTACTGGCGAAGGGGCGGCCGGCCAGATCTTCCGTCTCCACCTCGACCGGACCGGCGACGACGGACGGCCGGCCCTCTTCCCCCTCACAGCCGGGACCCTGTCCGCAGTGGCCCCGCTCCCGGCTGGAGACAGTTTTCTCTTCGTGGGGGGACAGGGGAGCGGAGGCCAGCTCCTGTCGCTACCCGCCAGCGGAGAGATCCCGCAGCAGAGAAGCGTGACTGCCCAGTGGGAACTGGCCCAGCGGATCATCAACCGCCAGCCGCCCGATCTCCCCCATGCCCGGCTCGCTGCCTGGAGGGTACTGGCTATGGAAGAGGCTCCCTCCCGGCAAGGGGCGCTGGCCGGCATTGCCCTGGGAAGGCTTCTGGAAAGCGACAATGATCCTGACGGAGCGGTCGCGGCCTATACCGCCGTGACCAGGCGTTCGAGTGCATTCCCGCAGGAAGCGGCGCTGGCGGAGATCGCCCGGCTCCGTGTCGCGACGGCCAAGCGCTGCGCAGGAGAGCGGGATGCTGGTATCCGCACCAGGCTGATCGGCGAAGCGCAACAAGCAATGGCTTCTGCAGCCGGAAACAAGAGTGGCGACGCTGCGGCCCGCGCCTTCATCGACGCAGGGCGGCTCCTGACCGACTTTGGTAGCGGAGCACGGGACCAGCTGACTGCCATCGGCCTTCTGGAGCAGGCAAAGGCCGTGACCGACGCGTCCCGGCTGCTGCTGGCAGAGGCCGCCTACCGGCGGGCGGCGCTTCTGGCCAGGCTTGAGAAGGGTGAAGGAGCGCTGACTGCCCTGGTGACGGTAGCCCGCGACTATGACGACCAGGAGGAGTGGGCCGAGTCCGCCATTACCGCCATTCTGGACCAGCTCGTCACCGTTGAGGCTGCAGGTCAGTCCGGCTACGCCGCCCTTGGAGAGCGGTATCGCACCGAACTCCCCCGGCTCGCCATGGGCGCCTGGAACCGGATCGGCGATCTCGCCTTTCGTGACAACGAATGGGCCAAGGCCAAGGACGCTTACCGCACCGTGCTGGAGAAATTCCCTCCGCTCCCCACTCCGACGGCCGCGGCCCGTTTTGCCCTGGCCGAGATCCTCTACCGTGAGGAGCGGTACGCCGAGGCGACAGCGCTCTACGAACAGGAGATGGCCGGCCAGGCCGAGGACGCGCCGCTCTATGGCCTGGCCAGGGCAGCCTACATCCGCAAGACTCTGGCCGCAGGCGAAAACCTGTATCGTACCGGCGAGGTAGCGGCAGCGCGGGCGGCCTTCCTCGACCTGATCCGCTACGACGGCCGCAGCATCGAGGCCCATCGCGGTTACATCAAGTCCGTCGCCTCCCAGGGGCAGGCAGAGGAGCTGCTCGGGCTGTACAACCGCCTCTTGCAACGCTATCCTGACGATCCGGTGCTCCTCTATGCGTCTGGGCTGACCGAAACCTACCTGCCGGGACAGGAGCATCTTGCCGCTGCGGACCAGCGGATTGCCAGGGCTGCCGATCGGATGCCCGAATCCGAATACCCGCCCCAGACCCGGGGCTACATTGCTGAGGTGATGGAGACCGTGCAGGGCGAGCGGGGCGGGCTGGAACGGGCGATGCAGTTATACCGCCGGGCCTGGCTACTCAACCGTGGCCGTGAGAACCCGGAGAACCGCGCCAACCTGGACCTCAACATCGGCAACATCGCCTATCTCCTCGGCAGCAACGCCACTGCCTGGAACCATTACCGCCGCAGGCTCGCCGCCGCCATCCCGTTCGACAACCCGGAGACGGAGCTGATCTTTCTGCAGCGCTATGCTGCCGTGGCCTTCCAGATGCGGGAAAAAGAGGAACCGATCACCGGCTACACCCGGGCGCTGCAACTGGCTGAAAGCCGGATCAAACCGGCGCTCCCGCTGGAACTCTCCGGCAGGTTGACCCGTCGGATCATGGAGCGGCTGTTTCAGGATAAGCTGCTGAGCGGAGCGGCAGAGAAAGCGCTGCAGGAGCAGCAGGATATCAACGCCGAACTGGAGCGACTCGGCAGCTCCGTACCGGAGGCGCCACCCTCCGTCGGCTGGGACCGCTTCGCCGAGGCCCTGCGCCAGCAGCTCAAGAGAGAGCGCGGCCTGCTTGACAATGCGGCGTCATGGCACCGGGAGGCGATGGCCCGCAGCGGAGTCGAATTGCAGGCGCTCCTGAAACGGGCTGAAGAGAGTCTCGCCGATGTTCCGCGCCTGGTGGAAACCGCTGCGGAGCTGCACGACCGTTTGGGTCTGGCCCTTCTTGAGGCGGAACGTTTCGGCCCGGCCCGTGGACAGTTCGACACCGCCTTTGGACTGAACAAGGGGCTCGGCCGTACCGCTAACCTGGCGGCAAACCGCCGCTCGGCGAGCATCGCCGCCTACCGTGAAGCGCAAACCGTCTCGGGAGAGGAGCGGTTGCGGCTCCTGAGCCTGGCAAGGGACGGCTTCCGAGAACAGCTCTCCCTGATCAAGCTCTACCCGCCGCAGATGAAGAAAGCCGCCTCCCGGGGAAGCGGGCTCATCACCATCGCTGCCACCGTGGCGCTGGACAAGGGCGGGAGCACCCAGGCGGCCTACGGCTTCTCAGCTGTGCAGGAGGAGCGGCTGGCAGAGACCTACCTGGCACGAATCCTGTCCGAACTGGGCGAGCCGGCTGCAGCCGGCGAACTCCTCAAGCGTCAGCTGGAGCGCTACCCGGAGGAGAACAGCCGGATCAACGTCCGCGACCTCTATGGGGTCGGGCTCCTCACCCACCGCACCGCCCACGTCGCGTATGCCCTGAATGACCGCATCGAGTCTGCTGCCGGTTTCCGCCGCTCCACCCTGCTCTCCCTGCAAGCCGGTAATCCGGTCAGCGCCATGCTGAACCTGGTGAACTGGGGCGAGCTGACGGCTGACACCAGAGCCGCTGACCAGGTGGCCGATTTCCTCAAGCTGGAAGCAGAGACGACGCAACTGGCGAACTCATACCGCAACACCCTCCCCCCTCTGGCCCTGGCCCGCTACCACAACGACGTGGGAGTCATTCTCAGCCGCCGGGCTAACAGCCAACCGGACGATATCAGCCGGCAGGCTCTTTTGTACCGAGCGATCGAACAGTGGGACCGGGCGCTGGCAGCAGCGAAGAACCGCGAAGAGGGAAGCGAGCGCGACCGACTCCTGCTCCGCTCAGCCGCCCACCTGAACAAGGGGACGGTACTGACAGGGCTCAGGCTTGCCGATGTCGCAGAGACGGCACGGAAGACGGCCCTTGACGACGCCCGGTCGGGCCGGGTCGACGGCTACGTTTGGAGGGCTCTGGCAGGGCTGGGGCGTTACGAAGAGGCGCTGCAGGAGCTGGAACGGTTGTCCCCGGCCGCCTACGGTGTAACACTCGGGGAGATCCGGGAGCGGTTCGCCCCACGGCTGGCAGAGCTGGCCGCATCTGACCCGGAACAGGGGTTTGCCCTGCTGGAGTGGCTGAGCGAGCTGGAACGGGTGCATATCATCGGCAAGAGCCTCCTCGCCTTGGACGATCCGGCTGTGCTGGGAGTCCTGGCAGCAGTAGCGCCGCACCTGGCTGAGCTGGACCGGCTGAATGGCCGGCTCGCCGGAGCTGCCGCCGTTGACCGGGAATACCTGGAACTGCGGCAGAGACAGGAGCAGACCCTGGTAGACGACCTCCTCGGTAAGGATCTGGAGCGGTTGCCGCCGTTCTATCGCCGTACCGGTGCGGGGCTCATACGGTTGGCTGCTGCCGCCGCGGCCTTGCAGGCGGGAGCGGAAACCAGTGCCATGCCGGAAGCCGAAGCTGCCGCTCGGCAGCGGTTCCTCGATCTGCAGCGCAGCTATCACAAAGCGTGCATCGCCGGCACGGAAGGACGCCTCTGCAGGGCCGTGACACCGCAGCCGGCCGAAGCGGTCGACATCCTGGAAATGATGCCCGGACGGACCATCCTCCGCTTCACCCCTCTGGATGAGCAACGCTGGCTCCTCTTCACTGTCGGCGGGAAGCCTGGGGTCCGGGCGGAGACCGTGGACATGGCCGGGTTGACGACGCGGCTGGCCGCAGTCCCGCCGGTACTGGCTGCCTATGAGGAGCCGCAGCAGTTCGGCAACACGCCGGTGGCGGGATGGGGGCTTAGCGCTACCCAGCTGCTCCGGACGCTGGAGGAGCGGCGCCCCTTCCGGCGACAGGTCCTTGACCCGGCCGGCTGGTGGCCGACAGGCGCGAACTTCACGAAACTAGCGCCGGAGCGGCCGGAAGAGCGGCTGGCGTTTGCCCATACGATGATCCTGCCGGGACGGGCCGGACTGCTTCCCCGGGTGCCGTCAGAGCCGGGACAAGGCGAGACCCAGGCTCCTCTCTGGGAAGAGACGAATGGCGTTCGCCGGCCGCTGCTGGATTTTGCTGCCGCGAACGGCCTCTCCCTGGTGATCGCTCCGCAGGCCGGCGTTGAAGCTGCTTACGGCCTCGGTCATTTGCTGACGCTGGCAGGGGTTCCGTCACTGCTGCTGTCTGACCGGTCAAGCTCGGTGCCGCCGCAGTTTGTTGCCGCCTATGGGACCGGGGCAGTCGGAACTGCGCGGGCAACCCTCCCGGCCGGCTGGCTGCTGGTTGGCGACACCGGCCCCGATGCCGCCGAAGCGGCCCGGGTCGGCAAAAGGCAGTTCATGACGTTCGGCAAGGAAGGGGTGCAGGCCCATAACAGCCATCGTTACACCGAAGCACTGGCGCTGTTCGAGAACGCCCTGGCCATTGCCGACGAAAACGTTGACCTGGCCAAGCAACGGGCCGTCCTGCACCGTTATGCCCGGGAGAGCGCCTATGCCGCCGGCGATACGGAACGGGCCATCCTGCACGCAACAGCGCTTTTGCAGCTGGTGGCAAAGGAGAAGCCTTATTCGGCGGACCACGCCGATGCTTTCTTGCGACTCGGACTCCTGCAGGGGCGGGCCGAGCGGTTCATTGAGGCGGCTGTCTCGCTCAAAGAGGCGGTCGCCATCTTCGCCGATCTCGGCTTGGCCAAGGAGCAGGCAGGGGCGCTGGCCGATTTCGGCGTGGTGATGGAAAATGCGGTGGAATACCCGACAGCCCGCTCCCTCTTCGAAGAAGCGGCCGGCATCCGCCGGACCCTGAAGGACGAGCTTCCGCTGGCCGAGCAATACCGCAACCTGGGACGGCTCCATGATCTGCGTCTGAACCAGTGCGCCCTGGCAGAGCAGTACTACGCCAAGGCCGGCGAGATTTACAGCAGGGCCGGCAACAAAGGGCTGGAAGCTGAGACCCTCCTGGAGCGGGGGCGCTGTCAGCGGCTGCTGGGGAACTTCCCGGCAGCGGACGGCCTCTATGACCGGGCGCTCAAAATGGTTGGGGACAGGGAACTGCGCACCCGAATGCGGATAGTGCTGGAGCAGGCCAACAACGCCTGGTTCCAGGGGCGCTATCAGGAGGCGTTCGACCTGCGGGAGCAGGTAGAGAAAGCGTCGAAGCGTGAGAACTGGCCGCTGGAGCAGGTGATGGCCAGGAACACCGGCGGCCTTATCTGGTGGACCCTGGGGGACAACCACAGGGCGCTGCTGGAGCTGCGGGAGGCGCTTTCCCGGGCGGAGAAACTGGAGGTACGGCGGGACGAGGTGGCCACCACCCTGAACAACATCGGCCTGGTTCAGCGGGAATCCGGCGATTACCAGGCGGCGCTCGCCACTCTGGATAAAGCGCTGGCCATCGACCGCACGCTCGGCTCGCGCTGGGCCATGGCCTACGACCTGCGCAACCTGGCCCAGACCCGCCTCCGGATGGGTGACCCGAAAACGGCCGTGCAGCTGCTGACCGAGGCCGGTGCCCTGGCCGGCGCAATCGGCGACCAGGTCAACCTGGCCAAGATCTTCCTCGCCCGGGGAGACGCTGAGGCGGCGCTGAAGGACACCGCGTCAGCCACGGCCAGCTATCGCCGGGCGTTGGAGGCTGCGGATACCATGCTGCTCCGTGAGGTACGGTGGCGCGCGCTCTTCGGCCTTGCCCGGCTGCAACAGGCGGCCGGCGAGATGGAAACCGCGGTAGCCACCTTTCGCCAGGCCATCAACACGGTGGAGGACCTAAGGGCCGAGATCCGCCTCGACCAGCTCAAAGACGGGTTCCTGGCGAACAAGCAGGAGCTCTACGCTGCCCTGGTCGGGTTGCTGGTCGACCTGCAGCGGGGTGACGAGGCGTTCGCCGTGGCCGAGCGCTCCCGGGCCCGCAACCTCATCGACATCCTCGGCCGCCAGCGGCTCTCCCTGAACGGGGCTGCGGACCGGGAGCTGTACGAACGCCAGAACCGGCTGCGGGAAAAGATCCTGGAGCAGGAGACACTGGCAGCCCAGGCCAACCCGAAGGACAAGGTAATTTATGGCTCGGCGCTGGAGAGGCTGCAGGCCGACTACCAGGACCTGTTGCTGGAAATCGAGCGGCAGCGGCCGGAACTCCTGTCCCTGGTGAAGGTGCAGCCGGTGCAGCTTGCCGAGGTCCGGCAACAGCTGGAACCGGGAGTGATCCTGCTCTCCTACTACCAGCTGACGGACCGGCTCCTCTGCTGGCGGATCGGTCATGACGAGGCCAGTCTGTTCATCTTCCCTGTTACTGCACAGGAACTGGCCGAATCCATTAGCAGCTACCGCCGGATGCTGCAGAACCTGGAGCCGCTGGAGAAGCAGTCGCGGGAGCTTTACGACCGGCTCCTGGCCAAACCGCTGGCCGGCCTGGGCGAGATGAAGGCCCTCGGCATCATTCCCCACGGGCCGCTCCACTACCTCTCCTTTGCCACCCTGAGCGACGGCCGGGACTATGTGGTGGACCGGCAGCAGCTCTTCTACCTCCCGGCAACCTCGGTGCTCCGCTACACCCTTTCCCGGCGCCAGTCCGCCAAGAACCTGCGGGTACTGGCGATCGGCAACCCCGACCTGGGTGACCCCTCACTCGACCTGCCGTTTGCCGAACGGGAGGCCGGTGTCCTGCGCTGGGACTATCCGTCGGTGACCACCCTCACCCGGGAGCGGGCCACAGAGAGCTGGGTGCGGGAGCATATCGGTGAGTTCGGCATCATCCACCTCGCCTCGCACGGCGAGTTTGACCCGGTCAATCCGCTCTTTTCCGCCATCCGCTTGGCGCCGGACAAGAAGTCGGACGGACGGCTGATGGCCGAGGATATCTTCGGCCTGCAGATCAAGGCCGACCTGGTGGTGCTGAGTGCCTGCCAGACCGGGCTGGGAGAGATCCGGAAGGGGGACGACGTGGTGGGTATGAACCGAGCCTTCATCTTTGCCGGCACCCATGCGCTGATGTCGAGCCTCTGGCGAGTGAGCGACGTCTCCACCGCCATCCTGATGAAGCAGTTCTACCGCGAATACAGCCGGAACGACAAGGCGGAAAGCCTGCGCCGGGCCATGCTGCACGTAAAGAACCGCTATCCTCACCCCGGCTACTGGGGTGCGTTTACCCTGATCGGCGATTTCCGGTGACATCCGCGCAAGCCTCCGCAGATACCGGCATCAGGATAATCGGTAAAGAGAGCGCCCGGTTTGCATGAGAGGTCCGGACGCGTTATCATTGCTACATGAGATTTGTTGCAGCAACTGCTGCATGGAGGTCAAGTATGTGCACAAGAGTGGTGACGTTGCTCCTCCTGCTGCTGGTCCTGGCCGGTACGGTCGCGCTGGCTGAGGAAAAGCGCTGGGTCTCCAGCGACGGGACAACCCTGAAGAAGGAGGCGTCGATATCTGCGGAGGATCTGGGCCCACTGCCGGTGGGGACGGAACTGTCGGTGATCGAGCCGGCAGGCCGCTGGATCAAGGTCAGGACCGCCGATGAGAAGGAGGGGTGGGTTTATGCCGGCCGGTTGTCAGATGCGCCTCCGGCAGCCGAGGTCACCGGGGAAGGCGGCCTTTTCGGCGAGACCATGCAGCAGAGCCAGATCAATACCGCCAAGGCCGATAGCGCCAGGAGTATCCGCGGGCTGTCTCCGGAGGTTGACCAGTATGCCAAACAGCGGGGTACCCCCGAGATATTCAGGAAGGACCTGGATAAGATACTGGGCCGCAAGGTAACCGCCAAGGAGCTCAAGGCGTTCCTGCGTGAAGGGAAAATCGGCGAATTTGCGCCGTAGGGGGATGTTTATGAGACAGATTGTTTCCGCGGCATTGATTATGTCGTTTCTCTGGTCCGGAACCGCAATGGCCGGGCTTTTCGACGAGCTGCAGAAGTTCGTCGACCCCAATACCAAAGAGGGGAAAATCCTGTCAGGAGCAACACAGGTGCTTTCCAGCGCCAAGGAGATCGATTATCCGACCGAGCGGACCATCGGTGAATCTCTCGCCCTGGAAGGCCTGCAGCGCTTCGGCAGGCCGATGGCCAATGAAAACCTGCAGCAGTACGTAAACCTGGTGGGGGACGCCGTTGCCGCCAACAGCAAGCGCGCCACCATTCCCTACGAGTTTGCCGTACTCGACAGCCCGGTGCAGAACGCCTTTGCCGCCCCGGCCGGAATCATCTTCGTCAGCAAGGCGCTGATCGGCATCATGGACAGCGAGGCTGAACTGGCCGGAGTTCTGGCCCACGAGGTGGGACATGTGGCTGGCAAGCACGCCATCGGCACCATCCGGCGCAGCCAGTTCCTGCAAGGGGTCGGCAGCATCACCGCTGCCACCATGAAAGGGAACAAGGGGAAGCAATTCGAATCGATGATCGGCGATCTCCAAACAGTGCTGTTCGACAAGGGGCTGGACAAGGAGTTGGAGTTCGAAGCGGACGCCGCGGCCATGGAAACAGCCTACCGTACCGGTTACGACCCGCGGGGGCTGATCACCGTATTGAAGAAACTGCAGAAGATCGAAGCGCTGAGCGCCAACAAGAAAGGGTCTTGGTTCTCGACGCACCCGCCGCTGGGGGAGCGGATCGAACGGCTGGAGGCACAGTTGAGAAACTATCCTGATGCCCCGTCGCTGGCCCGATTAGCGGAGCGGTTTGCGAAACGGGTCAAACAGCATTAAAGAGACTTTTGCTCGGAGATTGACTGAGTTGCGGGCAAATGGAGGTTGTAGCAGAGACTGGTAACGTCCGGGACAAAAATAAAGCCCCCTGTACTGATAACAGGGGGCCTCTTTTGGGATCGCCCGCCGCGCTTAACCGGCGGGCTAACTAGGGCAACCCTCTTTACAGCGGGTTACCGGGCGAAGCATATAGATTGTTGTCCACATTTTTCAGTAGGTCTCCTTTCGCTGTGAATTTACTACCCTCAGAACGGTTCCTGAGGTTAATTATATGATAATCCTGATTTACGGAATGTCAATGAACCGGCAAAATTAATTCCGGCTTAAAAGCACCTCTGCACCAGTTTCAGCAGCACCCCTTCATGGACCGCAAACGCTGCATGCGGGCAGAGTTCCCGGCAGCAGAAGCACCTGATGCAAAGGCGGTAATCAACACTGAGCCGGCCGTTGTCGATGGTGATGGCGCCCGGCGGGCAGGTATCCCGGCAGATCCCGCACAGCGAGCATTTCTCCGTGATCGGCACCGGCCGGGATGTCAGGTGGTTCCTGAGCCGGTTTTTCAGGAAGACGGGGAGGCCGAACTGGACATCGGTTATATGAGGCAGCCGAAACCCCTTGACCCTGAGATCGTCAAGCGCTACCCCGGCAATCCGTATGAATGCGGCATCAACGCCGGGGAGCCCCATTTTTTCCGCAGCCCGTTCAACGTAGCGCAGTTTTTCGGGTATCCCGACAATGTCGGCAGCTACCTTGTCCACCGCGAGGGGATTTGCTCCTGCCAGCAGGCATCCCACGAAGCGCGGGTCGCCGCTTGCGGGACCATCTCCCTCCATGGCGGTTACGGCATCGACAATGGTCAGATCCGGAGGGCGGACCAGGTAGATCTCCACGAGCAGCCGCGCGAACAGTTCCCGATCGGCGCCGGCCTTGAGATGCCAGGCCGCCTTGGCCGTACCGACCACGGCGCCGAAAAGGTTTTTGACCCCGCAGGTGATCGTCATCATCTCGTGCGTCTTGAGCTTGGGGAGATTAATCACCCGGTCGGCGTCGAGATAAGGAACGGCCAGCGGCAACCGTTTGAAAACCCCTTTTCCGTTCAGTTCCCGGCTTGCGGAGAATTCGACCAAAGCAGTGCCGGTTTCCCGCAGCACCTCCATGATGCCCGATTTTTCCGCTACCCGTTGTATCCCCCCGACGCCGGGAGAATCGCCGACAAATGGAATTCCACCGGCCTCACGGACCAGGAGAATGACCTCTTTTACCAGTGCCGGGTGGGTGGTTACGGCCTGGCCGGGATGTTTGGCCGAGAGCAGGTTCGGTTTTATGAGCACCCGGTCGCCGGGGTGGACGAAGTTCTCCATCCCCCCCAGGGGAGCCAGGACCGCATCCAGGCCGGCGCGCACCGCTGAATCGCGATACTCTTCAACTCTGGCTGTACTGACGACGTAGGTTTGCATATTGCCACTATATGGCGAAAAATGCGGAGCAGTCAAAGAATTTGCTCGTGCCTGCAGCAAAGACGATTGATATCTGTTAGACTTTCCATAAAGTTGACAAATTCCGGGGTCTGAAGATGGCAATTCCGAAAATTCTTCTGGTTGATGATGTCCAGCTTTTTCTGGAGATCGAGAAGCGCCTTCTGGAGCAGTCAAATGTCGAGATCCTCACTGCGCGGGATGGTGAAGAAGCCCTGAAAATTGTCCGGCAGGAACGCCCGTCCCTGGTCGTCATGGACATAAACATGCCCAAGATGGATGGCATTGACTGCTGCCGGGCGATCAAGAGTGACCCGGACCTTGCCGGAACGGCTGTTATTATTGTCACCAATGCCAGCAACGATGGCGATCTTGACCAAAGCTGGAAAGCCGGATGCGACGACTTCATTGTCAAGCCCGTCGACGGAAGGCTTTTCCTGGAAAAGGCGCGCCGATTTCTTAATGCCATCGACCGGCGCAGAAAACGGATCTTCTTTCAGACGGAAATCGCGGTGCAGATCGAAGGGCGCATTATCACTGGCACCTCTTTTGACCTGAGCTACATGGGGATGTATGTCGCGTCATCATGGCTTCCCAGCGTTGGCGATTCGATTGTGCTGTCATTCAGGCTGCTTGACACCTCCCCGGCAATGACCGTTGCCCGCGGAAAGGTAATCTGGGTCAACCATGGCCGGAACAGGAAACCGGATTATCCCGACGGTTTCGGCGTGGAGTTCAAGGAGATCATCGGCGAAGGACTGGCCATGATTCGCATCAACGAACTGATGCAGTTCGTGGATCTGCGCAAGGGAAAGGAGTGACCTTTTGCAGAACGCGATCGCCCAGTTCTGTCATTATCTGGACACCGAGAAAAACGTCTCCCCCCATACCCTGGCAGCCTACCGATCGGACCTGGAACAGTTCTCGGCATTTGTGCGGGGAGAGCTCGGAGAGACTGCCGCACCAGGAGAGATCGGCCACCTCCTGATCAGGCGTTTTCTTGCCAAGCTGATGAAAGGGCATAGCCGCAGCAGCATCGGCCGCAAACTTGCCGCCATAAGATCCTGGTACCGTTATCTGATCAGGCAGGGAGCAGTGCGCCAAAACCCTGCGGAACTGGTCAGCACTCCCAAGAAGGAGAAGAAGGTTCCTTATCACCTGGCCATCGACGAGGTCACGGCTCTGGTCGAGGCCCCCGGCGGAACCTCGACCCCGGCGCTGCGCGACAAGGCAATCCTGGAACTCCTCTACTCTTCGGGTTTGAGGGTTTCCGAGCTGACCGGGCTAAACATATCCGGCATCGACCTCAGCTCAGGCCTGGTAAAGGTACTCGGCAAAGGGGGCAAACAACGGATCGTCCCGGTCGGCAGCCATGCCGTCAAGTCGGTCTCATCGTACCTGCAGGCTCTCCCCCCCACCGGACCGGACCGGGCGCTGTTCCTTAACAACCGCGGCGGCAGACTGACCCGTCGAAGTGTTGCCAGGATCATCGATCGCTATATCCTCCATCTCGCCACCATGAAAAAGGTTTCTCCTCACACGCTCCGTCATACCTTTGCGACCCATCTGCTGGAGTCAGGGGTGGACCTCCGCGCCATTCAGGAACTCCTCGGCCACTCATCCCTTTCCACCACCCAGAAGTATACCCATGTCAACATCGACCGCCTGATGGAGGTCTACGACAAGGCTCACCCCAAGGCGCGATAGATTTCGGCTTTTTTTGACCTGCGTCAAGGCTTGCCGCCAGAGACTCGGATAGAGTCGCCCACACGATTGTTGGCTTGCGCAAAAATTTGAATGTGTTAATTTATAATTACTCCTGATATGGCCGTTTTCAAAATTGACCAGCAATGAAAAGGAGAAACGCTTATGCTGAAGAAAACCGTTACAGCTCTGGTGATTGTATGCGGTACGGCACTCTGCCTGGGGATTCCGGCGCAGCTCACCGCTGCAAAGGCAAAACCGGCCGGAAAGACTCAGGGAAAAGAGGCATGTTACCAATGCCACGACGAGATCAAGACCATGAAGGAAAACTCCAGGCATGCAAAGCTTGCGTGCGAGACCTGCCATGACAACCTGGGGAAACACCTGGAGAGCATGGGGGATGTCAAGCCGGTAACCAGGATTGATGCCGCTCTCTGCGGCAAGTGCCACAAGGACCAGTACGACAGCTTCTTCAAAATGAACTACGAATCCGGCGCCCGCAAAGAAAAAGGGGTCCCGGCCGGCCGCTCGCCGCAGCAGGACAAGCTGCTTGCAGGCCATGGCTTCACCTTCGAGCATAATGAGCCGCGCGGCCATGCCTTCATGGTAACCGACCAGTTCATTGTAGATCGCTTCCAGGGAGGCCGGTATCAGTACAAGGATCGCTGGTACGGTTACGACAAACCGGGCAAGACCTGGGACGTCCTGGTGGACAACGGGGAGAAGACCAAACTGCCTGAAACCGCAATGGCCGGAAACCCGACCTGCATCCAGTGCAAGACCTCCGACCATATTCTGAAGTGGAAATTCCTGGGTGACAAGGATCCGCGGGCCAAGTGGGACCGTACTTCCAATGTCAATGACGTGGCCAGGGACACCAATAACCCGGTCGGCTGCATCCACTGCCACGATCCCCACGGCGCACAGCCCCGCGTGGTGCGCGACGCCCTGATCCAGGCGATCGGGCGCGATCCCGGGAGCAATATCTTCGCAAAGTCCGGCAGAACAGACATGAAAGAGATCGATTTCCGCGGCTTCCGCAAGATCGGGGTGATGGCCAAGACCGACTCCCGCATGATGTGCGCCCAATGCCATGTGGAATACAACTGCAATACCGGATCGCAATGGTCGGACAACAAAAAGGTCGGCTATGACGACCAGCGTACCAACCATATGCCGCTCAAGAATGCCAAGGATCTGTTGGCACACTACAAGAAGCTCGACTTCTACGATTTCCGGCATAGCGTGACCGGGGCGCGGCTGATCAAACTGCAGCACCCCGAAGCCGAGACCTACGCCGGCAGCGTTCACGACCGGGCCGGCGTGCAATGCCACCAGTGCCATATGCCGAAACTGAAAGGTAAAGAAGGGAAGCAGTTCTCGACGCACGGGGTGATACGGCCCAAGAATCACATCAAGGAGGCCTGCCTCGGCTGTCATCCGAAGTACACGGTTGAGGCAAAGCTATATCAGATCGAGACCATCCAGAACTATACCAAGGGTAAGATGCGCAAGGCCGAATACTGGATCGGCAAGCTCATCGACTCCTACGCCGTTGCCAAGAGGTCCGGCGTCAGCGAAGAGACCCTTGCCAAGGCCCGCGAAAAGCATGAAGAGGCCCATGTACTCTGGGAATTCTGGACCGCCGAGAACTCCGACGGTTTCCATAATCCGGATCTCGCCCGCGACACCCTCACCGGTGCCATCAAGGCGGCCAAGGACGGGGTGAAACTGCTGGAAGACACCATGGAATCAAAGAAATAGCTGATTCTGCCAGGCCCGCGAATGCCCGTTCTCTCCGGAGAACGGGCATTTTTTTCGTCTCGGGTTTAAGGTTGCATATCAATATTCCGATATTATATAAAACATGACTAATCTATTTCTAAGGGTGACAGGTGCTTGACAGACCGATAAACATACTGTTGGTGGAAGACTCTCCGGAAGATGCCGAGCTGCTTCTCTGGCATTTGAAGAAAAATGACATTGAAGCCTCCTGGGAGCGGGTGGATACGCCGGAAGAGATGATCGCTGCCCTCGAAAGGGAAAGTTGGGATGTGATCGTCTCCGACTATATCATGCCCGGATTCAGCGGCCTGGAAGCGCTTGAACTGCTCAAATCAAGAAGTGAGGACATACCGTTCATAATAGTCTCGGGCAAGGTCGGAGAAGAGACCGCGGTAGAAGCGATGAAGGCCGGAGCCCACGATTACATCCTGAAAGGGAATCTCGTGCGGCTGGCGCCCGCCATACAGCGGGAACTGGCCGAGTCCGAAATGCGCCGGCAGCGCAATTACGCCGAGAAAGAGCTGAGAACCCTGAAACATGCGATTGAAACGATACCGGTAGGGGTTACCATTACCGATATTGAAGGGAAAATAATATTCACCAACCAAGCTGAAGCCGAGATGCATGGGTATACGGTAAATGAGCTGCTGGGATGCGACGCCAGGATTTTCTCCGTGCCTGAACACCGCAAAGTGTGGAAAAAAGAGGACATCAAGAAATTTGTCTGCATGAGGAGGGAAACCTTAAACGTCCGCAAGAACGGCGACACTTTCCCTGTATATCTGATATCAAGCGTCGTGCTGGATCAGTCAGGCGAGCCGGTTGCGATAATCACGGCATGTGAGGACATCACTGAACGGAAAAAGTCGGAAGAACGGCTCCGCTACATGAGCACGCACGATACGTTGACCGGCTTTTACAACAGGGCTTTTTTTGAAGAGGAGCTGAAACGTCTTGCCGAACAACGGTTTGCTCCGGTAAGCGTGATCATGCTGGACGTAGATGGGCTCAAACAGGTTAACGACACCCTGGGCCATGCCGCAGGAGACAAGGTGCTCAAACAGACTGCCAGTGTGCTGTTCTCGGTATTCAGATCAGAAGATATCGTTGCCAGAATCGGCGGGGATGAATTCGTGGTTATTCTTCCGGGCGCCGAGCACCATGTTGCGGAAAAGGCCATGAACCGTATCCGGGATGTAATCAATCAGTCAACATGTTCGTTCGGAGGACTCGAACTCAGCCTGTCAATCGGCGCGGCCACCACCGACAACCCGGAAGGGCTGGAAGATGCCATCAAGCTGGCCGATGAGCGTATGTACCAGGACAAGCTCACCAAATCGTCCCGAACGTTAAGATCATCCCTGAACGACCGGCGGTTGTCGGAGCGGTGAACATCTTCCCTCCCCGGTATTAAACCGGAATCACTCAGTAATTTTTTTCCATGAACTTTTTTGCGTCTCCCACAAAAGGGCTTGCCGGGTATTCCGTTGCCAGCCTGTTGAACGCTTCGCGCCCCTTGGCCTTATCTCCGGACATAAGGTAAGATTGCCCGAGGTAGAGCAAGGCCTCATCATCGGCCGCTTTACCGGGGAATTTGGCCAGGGCGCCTTCAAGCCGTTTGATTGCCGCAGCATACTTTCCGGTCCGCATGTAAAACCTGCCGACATATATCTCGTGACGAAGCTGAACCGTAACCGCCTCATCGAGCTTTTGCCGCACCTCTTTGGCCAGGTCGGAAGTTGGGTAAGTTTCGAGGAATGAATTGAACAGGTGCACTGCATTGCTTACAGAGGTCTGGTCCGTATCGATGCCTGTTATCTGCTGGAAATTGCACATCCCGAGTCGATACAGCGCATAAGCCGCCTTTTCGTGGTTCGGGTGGAGCTTCCGGAAATTCTCGTATTCGGCGGCGGCTTCGATGAAATTGCCGTTGTTGTACATTGCGTCCGCAATGTTCAATTCCGCCTTGGTCGTCAGCTCCGGCGAGATATAGCTATCCTTGACCTTTTTCCAGAGGGCGATGGCCTGTTCGTAGTTCTTTTCCGTATAAGCCTGTTCCCCATCTTTGAAATACTCCGTAGCGCTTTTTACCGCGGATGAAGTGGAGGAGCAGCCCGCAATGGCCAGTAAGAGCGCCGGCAACAGCGCGATTTTTATTTTTATATTCATAGTTTCTCCAGGCTCTTATTCCGTCGACAACTTAGAGGATTTGGCCAGGATTGTCAACGGCAAGCAGTTGAGGAACGGTCAAGCAACAGGATGGCATATTCTTTGTAAACTTTAACTGAAAGCGGGGCCAGACCCGCATCTTTCCGGCCTTTGCCTCTGATTCTGTCGCGAATGCCGACTACCGGCGATCCGGTTGTCAAAAATATTTACCATGGTTAAGAGACATGCCACGCATTTTCGATGGAGCAGGGCAGATCCAACGGGATCAATTGCAGTAAAACTTGAAGGAGGATTAAGCGATGAAAAAGATCTGGATGGGGTGCCTGCTGTTTTTTTCTCTCTGTGCTGCCGGAATCGCCGCTGACAAGGTCGAAGCCCCGGATGACTGCAAGCATTGCGGCATGGACCGAACCATGTTCAGCCAGAGCCGGATGCTGGTGACCTATACCGACGGCAGCAGCGTCGGCACCTGCAGCATCAACTGCGTGGCAACCGAGATGAAGAGCGTTCCCGGCGCACAGGTGCAGTCAATCCAGGTGGCTGATTACGACAGCAGGGCCTTGACCGATGCGAGAAGCGCGACCTGGGTGATCGGCGGCGACAAGCAAGGGGTCATGACCAGCGTTGCCAAATGGGCGTTTGCGAATAGGCAGGGAGCCCTGGATTTTATCAAGGGGCATGGCGGCAAGGTCGCGACGTACGAGGAAGCCTTGAAAATTACCGAGAATGAACAGGCGGAACTGGATCAGCCGCAAGGCTCCCATGAGCATATGGGACATGGCGGACACCAGATGTAACGACCACCGGGCCCAATAAAAAGGCCGCATCCTGCCAAGCGGGATGCGGCCTTTTTTCGTCAACGCGGTGCTGATTCCGGGCTAGTTCTTGCGCTTCCTCTTGGTCGGTTCCAGCTCCTTTTTGCGGAGCCGGATCGACTTCGGCGTTACCTCCACCAGTTCATCGTCGTCGATGAACTCCAGCGCCTGCTCCAGGGTCAGGATGCGGGGAGGAGCAAGCTTGAGGGCGTCGTCGGTGCCTGAGGCGCGGACGTTGGTCAGTTTCTTACCTTTGCATGGGTTAACGTCCAGATCGTTGTCCTTGGCGTGCTGGCCGATAATCATGCCGCCGTAGACCTCGATTCCGGGGCCGAGGAACAGGATCCCCCGCGGCTGGAGCCCGTCCAGGGAATAGCCGGTGGTCTCGCCGTTCTCCATGGCGATGAGCACGCCGTTTTTCCTGCCCGGGATCTCCCCCTTGTAAGGGGCGTAGTCGTGGAAGGTATGGGTCATAACCGCGGTGCCGCGGGTATCGGTCAGCACTTCGCTCCGCAGGCCGATCAGCCCGCGGGCCGGGATGACAAACTCAAGGCGAATGAACTCGCCCATCGGCTGCATCGAGGTCATCTCCCCTTTGCGCGGCCCCATCTTCTCGATGATCGCGCCCTGAAACTCGCTCGGCACATCCACCACCAGGTATTCCATCGGCTCCAGCTTCTTGCCGTTCACCTCGCGGAAAATGACCTCAGGCTTGGAAACCGCCATCTCGAACCCTTCGCGCCGCATGTTTTCGATCAGGATGGAGAGGTGCAGTTCACCACGGCCCGAGACCTTGAAGGTATCGGCGTTGTCAGTGTCTTCGACCCGCAGCGAGACGTTGGTGCGGAGTTCCTTATCCAGCCGCTCGCGGATGTTGCGGGAGGTAACCATCTTCCCTTCCCGACCGGCAAACGGGGAGTTGTTGACGATGAAGTTCATGCTGATGGTCGGTTCGTCAATGGCGACGTAGGGGAGCGCCTCGGGTGCGTCCGCACTGGCCAGGGTCTCGCCGATGCCGACGTCATCGAATCCGGCAATGGTGACGATGTCGCCGGTTACCGCCTCAGGGATCTCCACCTGCTTCAGCCCTTCGTAACCGAGCAGCTTGCTGATCCGCCCCTTGCTGATAACTCCGTCCTGCTTGATCAGGGCCAGGGTTTCACCGGTCTTGACCTTGCCGCTGTAGATCTTGCCGGTGGCGATCCGGCCGATGTAGTCGTTGTAGTCGATATTGGTTACCAGCAGCTGGAACGGCGCCTTGGCATCACCCTTGGGCGGGTGAACATTGCTCTCCACCACGGCAAAGAGCGGCTCCATGCTCGTTGAATCCGAGGACATGTCCAGCTTGGCATACCCCATTTTGGCACTGGTGTAAACGATCGGGAAATCGAGCTGTTCGTCGTTGGCGTTCAGTTCGCAGAACAGGTCAAAGACCATGTCCACCACCTCATCGGGGCGCGCCCCGGGGCGGTCGATCTTATTGATGACCACGATCGGCTTCAACCCCAGGTCAAGGGACTTCTTGAGCACGAAACGGGTCTGCGGCATCGGACCGTCCAGGGCGTCCACAAGCAGCAGCACCGAGTCGACCATGGTGAGCACCCGCTCCACCTCGCCGCCGAAGTCGGCGTGGCCGGGGGTATCGACGATATTGATCTTGTAGCGGCCATGATGGACCGACAGGTTCTTGGAGAGGATGGTGATCCCCCGCTCCTTTTCCAGATCATTGGAATCCATCACCCGTTCAGTGATCGCCTCGTTTTCCCGGAATACTCCGGCATGCTTCAGCATGGCATCGACCAGGGTGGTCTTGCCGTGGTCAACGTGGGCGATGATGGCGATGTTGCGAATCAGTTCTTGCATTACTCATTTCTCCCGGGAAATCCCTGTTTCATTCAATTCCGCTGCTTTGACAAAAAAAAGAGACGGGCTGTTGCCCGTCCGAAAAACATAACTTTATGACACTAACTGCCGAAAAAGGCAAGTTAATTTTTCACAATACCGCTGCAGACCCCGGCGATGTCGCAGCTCAGGCAGGCGTTTCGGCCGCTTTTTCCGCAACCCTCCGATATCCCCAGGTGGCAGACGGAAAAGTCGTATTTCACCGGGTCGGCCGGATCCAGGGCCGCAAGCGCGGCAGTGATCTCCTGTGCGGCCTTCCAGTCGGCCTGCTTTCTCCGGGTAAACCCCAAATACTGCCCGATCCGCTGGATATGGGCATCCACCGGGATGATGAGCCGTTCCGGCGACAATCCTGTCCATAACCCAAGGTCGATGCCGTCGGCCGGCCGCACCATCCAGCGCAAATACATGCAAAGCCGCTTGCAGGCGCTGCCGCCTGCGGGTGATGGGAAAAAGAACGGAAAGTACGAATCTTTGAAAATCCCGGCCGGGCCGAACAGCGGCGAGAAATCCATGGCCAGGACCCGGCCGGAAAACGAGGCGATCCCGGGGCCGATATCGCCGCTCTGCGGATCGAAACCTTTGAGGAAATAGCTCTCGATCGAGCCGGTCTCGGCCAGCATCTGCCGGATGGCCAGCAACAGGGCACAGAGATCGCGGCCATCGTTGAACCGGTGCTTGAACCCGCTGAATAGCCGGGCATCCCGCTCCGGCTCGAACTGCTCCACGAACCGGCGCGGAGCGGGGCCGATGACCGAAAAGATCCGTTCCAGGTTTCTCAGGATGATCTTGACGTTGCCATAGGCAAACGACGCAGCGATGAGGCCGACAACTTCCCGGTCAGCCGGGCCGGGGTAGCGGTGGCAGAACGAGAGCGGATCGTTGGCTAGATGGGCCAGGGAGCGGGCTTCGTATAGGCGATCGAGGATGTCTTTAAGCGTTCGGTTCACGGTTTGTGGTCTCGAATTGAAAAGTAAACCGGGTTCATGTATCCGATCCGGGCGAGTATAGGCGATGTGGCAACCGGCCCTTGGTACAACGCGACATGGCCCGGCCATTGCCGGGACCCGAGCCGGCAGCGGCTGTCATTTCCTTCTTATGGGCCAGACGCAAAAGACAGATGTCTTGTCGGCCAGCCACTTGTCGCCACTTCCCATATCGATAGCCCAGGCTCTGGTACCGTCATTGGTATCGACCGTGGACGACCAATAGGAACAATACGATCCCACATTGCTGAAACCAGACGAATTGAGCCAACCGCCGCTTGGCGGCCGTCCGGATTCGGCCAGGCTAGAAAATTCATCGATGGCAGGGACCCGCCAGTCATTGAACCCGCATAGACCGGCACCGTTGTTCAGCGCGGTGATAAAGTCGAGCCCACCCTGCCAGGTGCGCTGGCTGTCGGGAAGGTTGCCGTCATTTGCCCACATGAAACCGGTCTGGTTGTCGACGACGCAGTCGCCTTCCACCGTAAAACGACCGGCCTGCTGTTGGGTGGCAGTGGACGGTTCGCTCTCCCGGCCGGTCTGGAAAGGTTCAGTCGGTTCTGCCGGAGTAGTGCCGTAGCCGTCCTGTCCGGCCGGTGCGGGCCGGTCGAACCCGCCCTGGATCTGGTTATTGTATTGTTCCGTGCCATGTAACTGTTCGGACCCAGACGGGGTAATGCCCGCATCCTGCCCGGATCGCTGAGAATCGCCGGAGCGGGCCGGGGCGGGATAGTTCCCCTGCGCCTTCAGGTCAGTCGCCCATTCCGGCCACAAAATCGATAAGGCTCCGGATGCCAAGGCGAACAGCATGACAGTGCCGGTCTTCAGGTGACGCAGTATACTATTCATAGATTCCTCTCACTATGTCCATTTTTCGAGACGCACCAGGTGCGAGATTACTCCTGCCAACATAAACAACACGATTACGACCCATTGGCGCAGAAAGGTAAGCTCGATTGTGGCGGCCAGACAAAATCCGGCCAAAGCCGCACAAGCCCCATAGCCAAGAATCCTCGTTTCATCCGAGACCGACATCATCAGTTTCCTCGCCCCTAAAAACCCATTAACCAGCACCAGTGAGAGGGCGGCAAACCCTGCCAGACCTCGTTCGGCCAATACTTCGAGATAGAGATTATGCGGCCAGGGAACGGCCCGGGGATCGGCGATCAGCCCTGGCGGCAGAGCCGCTTTCCTGAGGTATTCCGCATAAAATGACCCGAACGTGCGGGGCCCCTGCCCCACAACCGGCGCATCCAATAGCATGTCCCAAGCGCACAACCAGAACGGGAGCCGTGCCGTGCTGTTCCAGCCATGAGTGGCGGACCGCTCCACGAGCCTGAATCCGGTGGCAGCGTCGGCCAGCAACATAATGCCGAGTGCGACAATGCCATATGCTACGAGTAATTTCGGCCGGAACAGCAAGAAAAACAGCCCGTGGCAAAAAGCATCGTCACCGCTGCCCCCCGGCTTTGAAACAGGCTCGGGATGACCAGGCACAAAAGCAGGGAAATCACCGGCACCACCCCGCAAACCCCCTTCGGCCGGTAAAAATAAGCGGCTAACGACAGAGGGCTTAAAATGGCAAGGAATACCACGTCATTTTTCACCACCAGTATCGGGCTTCCCGTCCTCGTCACCCAGTTGAAAGGATCACCGCCCCAGTTGCCGAGGCAAGCCCACAACAACTCGGCGGCCAGCGCCAGAGCGACTGCGGAACAGGTGAGAGACAAAAGATATATATCAGTTGTGCCGTCAACATGGCTGGATACCAGGAAAAACAGGAGAATGCCGGGTAAGATGGAGGTACTTGCCCGCAAACTTCCGGCTGTATCGGCAGACAACAGGATTGAGACCCCGCTTGAGACCAGGAAGAGCGCTACTGGCAGGATCAGCGGTATCGATGTCAATTGCTTCGCGTGGCGATGCGACACTGCCGCTGCTGCCGAGCAGAAGGCCAACGCAGACAGAAACGGGTCGAACGTAAAGGTATACGGCAGAGTAAACCCTGTCAGATAGATACAGGACCCGATGATACCCCAAGACGGGATGATACCGGGGTGCCGGGACATATGTTCTCCTTGCGCACTCGTTGCAGGTGTACGCCCGGTATTGCGCGTGAGCTTATGAGGTTACGGGAATCCTGCCCAGTCGCAGTAGTTAGACAGAGTAAAACAAACTACTGATTGAAGGCAAGGATAAGATCAAAGATTTGCCGATGTGGAAAAACGTTTTCTCCTGAATAGGCTGGAGTAGAGACACTCCTACTTTTGAGGAGTGTCTCTGCTTACTGAGGGAAATTTCCGGGGTCAGTCATTGCAATGAGATTGCACCTCCGCCCCCACAGGGTTATTGTGAATCAGGCCGCCTTGAACTGCCCCACCAGCGTCTGCAAGCTGCCGGCAAGGCAGGCCAGTCGCGACGATGCCTCCGCAGACTCCTGGGCACCGCTTGCAGTGCGATAGACCACCTCGGTTACCTTCTGGATGCTGCTGCTGATCTCGTTTGTCGTAATTGTCTGTTGCTCGGCTGCCGTGGCAATCTGCCCCACCTGGAGACTCACAGCATTAATTTCTTCCAGGATCTCCTGAAGCGCTTGGCCGGAGCTGGCAGCCTCGGCGCTCCCCTGCTGAACCTCACGAACCCCTTCCTCCATGATCGCCACTGCACCTTTGGTCTCGGTCTGAATCCCTCTGATCATCGCGCTGATCTCCCTGGTGGCCTTGGTGGTCCGTTCGGAAAGCGCCCGCACCTCGTCGGCGACCACCGCAAACCCTCGTCCCTGCTCGCCTGCCCTGGCCGCTTCTATGGCAGCGTTGAGCGCCAACAGGTTGGTCTGTTCGGCGATATCCTCTATAGTGCCGATTATGGCCCCGATCTGGTCGCTTCGCTCGCCGAGCGCCTCCACGGTCTTAGAGGTGGCTTGAACCTTTTCCTCGATCCGCTGCATTACTGCCACGGTCTGTCCCACGACTGCGGTCCCGGTATTGGTGGCATTATCAGCCCGCTTACCCCCTTCCGCTGCCATCATACAGTTCTGGGCGATTTCGCCGGCCGTGGCAGCCATCTCCTCGCTGGCCGTGGCAACGGTCACGGTCTGCATAGCTACCTGTTCCGCATCGCCGGCGATCCGCTCCGCCGTGGAGTTGAGCTGGCTCGCGGCAGTGGCCACTTCATGGGCGTTTGCCGCAACCTGCGCTATGGCGCTCCCCACATCACCGAGCATCTTGTTGAGCGAGCCTGAAAGCATGCCGATCTCGTCTCGGCCCGTGCATCTGACCCGTACCGACAGATCACCGGTGGCGGCATTTGCCAGCACATCGCTCATGTGGTTAATCGGGGCACAGATCCTGTTTGCAAAGAGGGTAGCGGCAATCAGACCCAACAGTATGAGGAGAGCCGCGATAGCTATGATTTGCCAGGTAAGCCGGTTGATCACACTCATGAATTCGATCTTCTTCACCCCTACATAAAGGACACCGATGGTCTCCCCCTGCGGGTTTTTTATCGGGTCATAGGCAGTGAAATACGGTTCGCCCAGGATCTTGGTCTCCCCTCGGTACGGCTTTCCCTCCTTGAAAATCGCATCATAGGCCGGTCCCTGGAGCTTGGTGCCGATAGCCCTGGAACCATCCTTTTTCATGACATTGGTAGACACCCGCTCATCCCTCATGAAAACAGTGGCAGTTCCGCCACAGAGCTCCTTCAACTTGTCCGGGAGCTCAAAATTACCGTTTACCGCGTAATCTCCAGCCATCAATGTGCCGTTCTCAATCCTGAACTGCTGCCCTTTGGCCCGAAGCAGCTCCCAGAAGGTCTTGATCCGGCTCTCCTGCGATACTGTTGCCCGACGCTCAGCATCTTTCCTGAACTGAACCAGGGAAACAGCTGCACAGATCGAGACGACAAGGGTGATGGTGACAATGTTGAAAGAAATGAATTTTGTCTTCAGCTTCATACCCCCTCCGCATATTCATGACCATTAATTAACAATTCCTTTTTTCGGAAGCTAACCACGTTTCTTTAGAAAAATTATCGGATATAGAATTTCGGAGGTAATACAAGAGGTTATTAGTGGCTAAAGAGGACAGAGGAGTTATGGTCAGATATGAGGTCCAAGGTCTATGCTGCACATCCTACGCTGAGAGAGCAAAACTTCTGAACTCGGCACTGAAACTTATTAACTTGGTATTGTTTGCCGTTTGGCATATTGTTAATGAATGAGGTGGATATGGACGATTTCAAAATGGCCGTAGATACGAAAGAATTGGTACAGAGAATCAACAGGGTACTTGCAAAAGGACGACGACGCCTTGTGATGTCGCGCAGCGAGAGCGAAAAATCGAATCTGGGCGACTGGTATATCATCAGCACATCGACAAAGGCGGTTACGGATTGGTATAGCGATATCGGCGTTCTGGCTCGCGAAACGAATGTACTGATGCCGCATGAGTATTTCAACAAGGCGGTCTGATCCGGACCGGAGTGGAATCACCCGCCGGGCTCAGGACGGGTGATTTATTGGTTGAAATTGATTTGGTTAATATCACTCCTTAATATACTGACATCAAGCGATATCAGGAATATTGACCTCTTTCCCTTTCATGAATCCTACTACAGTTGATAACCCAGTTTCCAGTCCTCCTGCAGGTGGGAATTCTCCCTAAATCATGTACGGGCTGCCAGGATTCAGGAGCGGAGGTTGTTCCGCTCAGGGTGAGCGTATTGCCGGTCAGACAGGTGCTTGGTCAGCGGGTTTTGGTGTCGAGAATGAACGTCACCGGGCCGTCGTTTACCAGATGCACCTGCATCATGGCCTGAAAAACGCCGGTCTCGACGCGGGTGCCGGTGGCGCGAGCCTTGGCGACAAAGTATTCGTAAAGGCGGTTCCCCTCGTCAGGGGGCGCAGCGGCGATGAACGACGGCCGCCGACCCTTGGTGCAGTCTCCGAGCAGGGTGAACTGGGACACCACCAGCAGCACTCCGCCGACTTCGGCCAGCGCCCGGTTCATCTTCCCGGCCTCATCCTCGAAGATCCGCAGCTCAGTGATCTTCTTCACCAGCAAGTCGGCGTCCCGCTCCGTATCGCCCTGCGCCACACCGAGCAGCACCAGTATGCCGCTGCCGATGGCGCCGGTGACCGCGCCATCCACCTCGACCCGCGCCTCAGTTACCCGCTGGATGACTGCCTTCATCCGAAAACCGCCTTGAATACCTGCTGATACAGTGCGAGCGCCGGAGCGCCGAACGGGGTAAAGATGACCCGTTCCAGTTCGGGGTTGCTTGCCAGCGCTGCTTTCGCTTCTTCAATGGCGATCCGGCACCCCTGGTCCATCGGGTAGCCGTACACCCCGCAGCTGATGGCCGGGAAGGCGATCGATTTCAGGCCGTTTTCATGCGCTACCTCGAAGCAGCGGCGGTAGGCACTCCGGAGCAGTTCCGGCTCACCCTTGGTCCCGCCGTGCCAGACCGGGCCGACAGTGTGGATCACATGCCTGGCTGGAAGCCGGTATCCACTGGTGATCTTGGCGTCGCCGGTCTCGCAGCCGCCGAGCGTGGCGCACTCCTGCACCAATTCCGGCCCGGCAGCCCGGTGGATGGCGCCGTCCACGCCGCCGCCGCCGAGCAGGGTGTTGTTGGCCGCGTTCACGATGGCATCGACGGCAAGCGTCGTAATGTCGGCCTGGATGATCTCGATCTTCTCTTTCATCTACACCTCTTTAGTTCTCCACCAGGCTGCGCAGCAGCCTGAGGTTGACCTCGTCCATATCGGTCCCCAGGTCGTCCTCCTTGGGGGTTTCAAGGATCTTCGGGACGGCAACAAAACGGGGATCGTTCATGATGAACCGGAACGGCTCCACCCCCATGGCGCCCTGGCCGATATGCTCGTGCCGGTCCACCCGGCAGCCGAGCCCCTTTTTCGAGTCGTTGATATGAAAGCAGGCGAGCCGGCCGATGCCGATGATCCGGTCGAACTCGTCCCAGACCTTCAGATAGCTGTCCCGTGAGGTCAGGTCGTAGCCGGCGGCAAAGGTGTGGCAGGTGTCAAAACAGACGGCAAAACGGTCCGGGAAAGCGGACCCGTTGATGATGGCGCCGAGATGCTCGAAGGAATGCCCCAGGTTGGTCCCCTGGCCGGCGGTTGTTTCGAGCAGGATCTTGCCGGAGAATTCCGGAGTATCGGCAATGAGCCTGTCGAACGCCTCAATGATCCGGGCGATGCCGGTCCCTTCGCCGTCACCGACATGGGAGCCGGGGTGCATGACGATCTTGCCGATCCCGAGATCGGCGCAGCGCCGCATCTCTTCGCCGAAACCGGCCAGGCTCTTGTCGCGGGTTTCACCCGGCGGTGCGGCCAGGTTGATGAGATAAATATCGTGGCTTACCGCCTCGTGCATCCCGGAGGCAGCCAGTTTTTCGCGGAACAGGGCAGCGTCCGCAGGCGACGGCATCTTGCCCCGCCACTGGTTGGAGACCTGGGTGAAGACCTGGATAACCCCGCAGCCGGCGGCAGCCCCGCGGTCCACGGCCAGGTGAATCCCTCCGGCAATGGACATGTGCGCGCCGAGAAAGTCGTTCATGGTTACCTCAATTGGTAGCGGATCAGGGCGATCCGGTCGGCGCACTCGGCCGGCGTCAGTTCGACCGGCTGGTGCGATTCGCTCCAGATCGGCCTCGGCCAGAGCGGGTCGGTCGTGAAGCGGGGGACGATGTGCCAGTGCATGTGCGCCACCATGTTGCCGAGCAGCTCATAGTTGATCTTGGCCGGCTGGAATGCCGTGAACAGGGCTTCGGCCACCGCATTCACCTCTTCGATGACCGCAGCTCTGGCGTCCCTGTCCAGATGAAACAGCTCGGTAACATGGGCCTTGGTGAAGACGAAGCAGTAGCCGGGGAAGAACTGGTCGCGGTTGAGCATTACGTAGCACTGCTCAAGCTCCGCAATCCTAATCTCCGGCTCATCGCTCCATTTGGTGCACATCGGGCAGTTGGTCATTTGATTCCCGTAGGGGCAGGTCTTGTGCCTGCCCGAAAAAAGGGGGCACCCACAAGAGGCGCCCCTACAAATCAGATGTCAATTTCCCCGGAAAAGACTTCCGTAGCCGGGCCGGTCATGTAGAGATAACCGTCCTCTGCCCACTCCAGTTCCAGGTCGCCTCCGGAGAGGTGGTTGAGGATCTTCTTGTCGGTCAGACCGTTCAGCGCCCCGGCCACGCAGACCGCGCTGGCACCGGTGCCGCAGGCAAGGGTCTCGCCGGCGCCTCGCTCCCAGGTGCGCTGCCGGACCTCGGAGCGGGAGATGATCTGGACGAACTCCACATTGGTGCGGCGCGGAAAGAGATCGTGGTTTTCGATCAGCGACCCGTACTTTTCCACCTGGAAGCTCTCCACGTCATCGACAAAGATCACGCAGTGCGGATTCCCCATGGATACGGTGGTGATGTTGAAGGTAGTGTGCATGATATTGAGCGGCTGGCCCACGGTCTTGCCGTCCTGCGGATCACCGAGCATCGGGATCTCGACCTTGGTCAGCCGCGGCTTGCCCATGTTGACCCGGACCCGGTCCACCTTGTTGTCGCAGCCAGTGAAGAGTTGCAGGGTGAGGATTCCGGCGCCGGTCTCGGCCGTGATCTCCTTTTTCGTTACAATGCCGTGGTCATAGGAATACTTGGCCACGCAGCGGATGCCGTTGCCGCACATCTCGGATTCCGAACCGTCGGAGTTGAACATCCGCATCCGCACGTCCGCCTTGTCGGAAGGCATGATCAGGATCAGGCCGTCCGAGCCGATTCCGAAATTGCGGTTGCTGACCTTTATTGCGATCTCGGCAGGGTTTTCAACCTGCTCTTCGAAACAGTTGACATAGACATAGTCGTTCCCTGCCCCATGCATCTTGGTAAATCTCATATTTGATAACCTCCTGAAATATGTTGCCGAGTCAACTCTTCATAGCAAAATTGTCGAAACGCAACAAGAAAAAATCGGGATATGCGTGTTGACCGTTTGCGGCGCTCTTTGTTTATGATATGGTGACATTCCGTTTTTCCATGGTAGCATTAAGAAGAATCCGCGGCTATACGATAAGGTTTCAACCCATAAAGAGAATTCGAGTCAAATCCAGAAAAGGGGATCAGGGTCATGATCCGCAGATACTTCACAACGATCGTTACCGCAGCATTTCTGACAGTTCTTGTTGCCTCACCCGCGAGCGCCATACGGCCAAGGCCGCCGGAACTGTTCAAGATTCAAGGCGACTCTCAGTCTCTGGCTGCGGTCATCTTTCCATTAAAAGAGACCTTTCAGAGCGAAAACAAAATGCCACTGCTCATCATCGCCGAACAGTCTGCAGTCAAAGGGCTGGCTGACGTCGATAGTGGTATCGGCGACGCCCTGGTGGTGGCCATGTCTTTCGAGGAATTGAACCGGCTTGCAACCGAGGCCGGCCTGGAAAGACGCAATAAAGCGCTGACCCAGCATTCCGTGCTGCTGCCGGAGGTCGCCTACAATGTGATCGTCAACCCTGCGAACCCGGTCAGCAAGCTTTCTGAAAAAGAGCTGCACCGCATCTTTTCCGGGAAATACAAGGAGTGGGATGATGTGGACGGCCCGAAAGCGCCAGTTGCGGTGGTCTGGGGAGAATGGAGCACCGGCGCCTCATGGATACTCGCTGACAAAATCATGGACGGTGAGCCGATAACAAACATCCGGGTCAAGGCGAAAAGTGTTGCCGATATCGTTGCCAAAGTGGCAAGCGATCCCAATGCCATCGGGATAATCCCGTCCAGCGGGCTCACCAATGCGGTCAAGGCCATCGCCACCCCGGAACTCAAAATTTCCGGGCCAATAATCATGGTGACCGTCGGCTTCCCAACCACCAAGCATTTCCAACTCATCAAGCTCCTCAAGGGAGACGGTCAGCAGCTGATCGGCTACTGATGTGCCGCAAGGCGGAGCCGAAACCTCCGCCTGGGCAATATCTCCGCTAACGGCCATAGATCCCAGACAGACCAGTAACGGCCCGGTGCAGCATGTCGCGCAATTCCACCGGTGCGAGCACCTCCGCATGTTCTCCATACGACAACACCCAGGAAGCGATTTCCAGCTTCCCGCCGGCAGAAAAGGTCAGCTCTACACCGCCATCTTTCGTGTCCGTAAACTTCTGGCTCGGATGCCAGATCCGCCCTTTGACGCTATCCGCCACCACGGGAGAGAACCGGATCCTTACCGCCATGGCGTCTTCGGCCACGATCCCGAAGGCATCCCGCAACCGCCCTTCCGGCTGATAATCATCGGGCAGTTCGAAGCGTTCTCTTTCCATTGTTACGGAGCTTATCCGTTCCATGGCAAAGGTCCGGAATGCCCCGCGATTATGGGCATAAGCAATCAGGTAAAGCCCCCCTTTGTAAAATGCGAGGGTGTAGGGGTCAACAAGATAGGTGTCGGCATGCTCTCTTCCTGACGCCCGGTAGCTGACCGTCAGACGGTTCTGATGCACGAGCGCGTCCCGCACCTGCTTTATGGTTTCCGCATGGCCGGTGTAGTCGTGCCGCCCCTGGAACAGCGGAATAGCGGCTCCGGCAATCCTCTCCAGATGCGCAGCAAAGCGTGGCGGCAGCACAGATCTGACCTTGCGGAAAATTCCCTCCAGTTCCTCGGCAAACGGGGTCCCGTGAAAAATTTCCGACTGGCTTCTAAGGAAATACATTGTCGCTAATTCCTGAAGCGTGAAGCTCACCGGCGGCACATCCTTGAAACGGGTCAGGAAACGATAGCTCTTCTGACCGTTTTGCCATTCCGACACCAGCGGATAACCGGCCTCATGAATGACATTCATGTCGCGATGGATTGTTCTCCTGGTAACGCCGGTCTCCTCGACAAGCTCCTCTACAGTCATGCCATGACGTGCCTCGATAAGCCTGATTATGTCGTGTACTCGCCCTGCTTGCGAGTATCGCTTTGCCGGTTTTCCCCGCCCCATATTACCCCCTACGCCTAATGACCCGAACATCCGGTCAAATGACAGCAATACCGCGTCACATTGCTACATTCCTCGCAAAGATCGGCAAAATAGCCAATATTTATGAACAGCAATTAATTCCCATATCCTAATGGAACAATTATTGCTTCAGTTAATTTTAATGATGCCCGGATAATACATTAGTCTAACTTACCCAATATGCAAGCACCCCCTGAAAGGGGAAGATATGAACAAGTGGCATTTTGCACTCCTCAGCATTGTTGCCCTTTTAACAACAACAGCCTGCATGCTCGGCAATCCGAACCAGGACGATGCCGTGGCTATGGCATGGAGTAAAGCCGAAGCAGCCTATCAACAGCGGCTCGCACTCATCGGTCCGTTCCTTCAGAGGGGAATGAGCCTGTCAAGTGCTTCCGCTGAACTGACCGCCCTGGCAGAATCGTTCAAGGCGGCGACAAGCTGTACCCCGGCAACACCTGCGGATCCGGCTGGAATTGCCGCTTATCGGGACCAGCAGGAAGCGCTCACCGCGACGCTTGCCAAACTGGTTGTTTCTCAGGAAACATTCCCTAAGCTCATGAAAGATCCGGTTTTTAGAACAATGCTGTCCAGGCTCGACGAAGTCGAGAGCCGGATAACGCGGACCACCGCTGATTACAACCGCATGGTGCATGAACGGGCTATCAAGGAACAGAGCCTGTCCTACAAGGTTACCGACATAATAAAATGTCGCAGCAGCGTTCCTGCTCAGACCCCCAGGGAAAAGGTCAAGCTTTCACTTGTTATGCCCACGCCAACCAGGGAAATGCCCACCCTTTCTCCCAACAGGTTAACCGTTGCTGCCAACTAAAGCTCTCCCGTGCCTTCCTGGCGTAACGGCAGCAACACCGTGAATACCGCGCCGTTGCCGGCAGAACTTTCAGCAAAAATATCGCCCCCGTGATCCCTGACTATTCCGTAGGAAACTGCTAACCCCAGCCCCGTGCCACCCCGCTTGGTCGTAAAGAATGGAGTAAACAGTTTATCCATCTGTTCGGCAGCTATCCCGGGGCCGGTATCGGCGATGCTGACCCGGCACACGTCTGCCGGGTCATCCACCGCCACGCCGACAGTAAGCGCCCCGCCCCGGTCCATGGCCTGCAGGCCGTTGACGATCAGATTGGTAAACACTTGCCTCAGCTGGTCCTCGTCCCCCTCAAGGGTTACCGGTACACTCAGGTACTCTCTGAAAACCAGATAATGGTCCATTTGAACCTGATGATGAATCTGATCGAGAATCTCGTCCAGAAGGCCGCCCAGAGAGAGCCTGGTAATCCGTTTTTCCGTACCGCGGGAGAAAACGAGCAGATTACGGATGATCCGCTCGATCCTGGCAACCTGGCGCATAATGGCAAGAACTTCATCGCCGTTTTCGGAATCGGCAGGGCTGGCCAACTGCAGCAATTCGGCATTCCCCCTGATTATGGCCAGCGGGTTGTTGATTTCATGCGCCACCCCTGCTGACAGCATACCCAATCCAGCCAATCTTTCGGAGCGTGCCAGTTCGGCCTGGGCCTCCAGCAATCTCGCTCCCTGCTCTTCCAACTGCGTCGTACGTTCGACAACCTTATGCTCAAGGGTCCGGTTCAAGGTCAGGATCTCTGCCTCCCGCTCCTGAAGCCGCTTTTTCATCGCATTAAACTCGTTGGCCAGCGACGCGATCTCATCATTGGTGTCAACCTGGATATCCGGAAGGCTTGCCCCTGAAGCGATCCTTCTCGCCCCTTCTTCGAGCGCCTTTATCGGGCTGGAAAGACGCGAGCTTATCCAGGCAGAGACAAATACTCCCAGCAGGGTCACGAACATGATTACGCCGGTGAAAATCAGTTGAATGCGCCACCGAACCTCAAGCAGCGGCTGCTCGGGAGTACCGGCATAGAGAGCGCCGACAATGCTGCCGGTAATGTCGCGAACCGGCTCGTAAGCGGACAAATGCCACGCATTGAACACAAAGGCCCGGCCGGTCCATTTCTCCCCCCGGATGACCTCACCGAACACCTCTTCTGACATGCGCGTACCTATTGCCCTGGTGCCGCTCTGGTCAATAACGGTCGTGGCGATCCTGACATCGTCCAGGAAAATCGTGGCGTTCCCGCTCCCACCTTCCCCACGGTCGAATACAACCCTGCTGATCCGGTCAGGCAGGGAGTTGTCGTTATTCAGAAGCGTGCCGCCGTATACCGCACCGACGGTCTTGCCCGCAGCCGACTTAAGCGGGGATGCCGCCACGAGAAACATCCCCCGGTCCTCCACTTTTTTGGCGTAAGTCCGTGCATGCGGAGTCTCTTTAATCGGCACCTGCATCAGTCCCGGCAGCAGCGGGTTTTCTTTGCCCGCTTCACTGGCCGCAATGACGCTGACTCCGCTGTAAGCAACCCCGTCGAGCGCTTTTGCCACCAACTGGGCGGTGGCGAGCGAATCTCCTTTGAGCCCCGGGTTGGCTGCCCTGTAGATGACCATTCCGAAGCGGTCGACAACCGTCAGGAAGGCAAGCCGCTCATTGCGCAGCACGCCATTGAGCTGCACCGCAATCGCGGCCAGAGATGAATTCTCGACCGAATCGGCGAGCTCAGGGGAAAGCCCGGTGAGCCGGATGATGTCTTCGGTCCGGGTCTGCTCGGCGACAAGCAGTTCATGTGCCGCGTTGAGATCGGTTTTTACCTTGTTCTGGGCCTGGGCAAAGATCCTGGTGGTTATGAGAGTCGAACCGATTATCCAGAAAAGGGTAATTGCCGCCACCAGCGGGATCATGGTCGCAACGGTGAGCTTAAGCCGTATGGACGATCTGATGCTTTTCATTTATTGCCCGGATCGGCAATGTTATATTCGGCGATCTTTCGGTCAAGGGTCTTGCGGGATATCTCCAGGATTTCGGCAGTCCTGCTCTTGTGGAAACCGGTCTCCAGCAGAACCGAACATATATGCCGCCGCTCTATTTCATCCAACGGGATCAGCTGCCCCGCTAGATTTTGCGCCTGATCCTTTTTCCGGGCTCCGACCGGGAGCAGATCTGCGGTCAGGATATCGGTTCTGGCCAGGATCACCCCGCGCTCGATCACGTTTTCCAGCTCCCTGACATTTCCCGGCCAGTCGTAATCCAGCAGCAGCCGGATGGCATCCTCGGCTATGGAGCGCACACCTTTTTTCATCCGGGCCGAATAGATTGCCAGGAAATGCCGGGCCAGCGGCTCGACATCATCAAGCCTCTCCCTGAGCGGCGGCAGGGGAATGCCTATGACATTGAGCCGGTAGTACAGATCTTCCCGGAATCGCCCCTCCTTGACCTCCAGCATCAGGTCCCGATTCGTGGCAGCCACGAACCGGACATCGACCGAACGCGGTTTGGTCGAGCCGACCACGATAAATTCCTTCTGCTGGATCACCCGCAGCAGCTTTGCCTGGATCGCCGGGCTGACATCGCCGATCTCGTCAAGAAAAAGCGTGCCGCCATCAGCCTCTTCCAGAAGCCCCTTCTGATTCATGACCGCACCGGTAAAGGCCCCGCGCATGTGGCCGAACAGCTGGCTTTCGAGCAAAGTATCCGAGAGGGCCGCGCAGTTCACGGAGACCAGCTGCTTCCCCTTGCGCAGGCTGTTATTATGGACCGCTGCCGCGATCAGCTCCTTGCCGGTGCCGGATTCGCCCGTAACCAGAATATTGGCGTCACTCGCCGCAACCTGGAGCGTCAGGTCATAAACCTCCCGGAATGCCGCACTCCGGAACACGATCGGTCCGGTATGCGCAGAAAGATGAAGCTCCTCGCGCAGCTCCCGGTTCTCCCTGGCGAGCCGGGCATGGTCAAAAAGCCGGTCCAGGACACCGAGGAGCTTTTCCTTGGGAAATGGCTTCGTTATGTAGTCGTAAGCACCAAGTTTAATGGCGTGCACCGCATCGTCTATGGTGCCATGTCCGGTCATGACCACGACCGGGATTCCCGGCGACCGGCGTTTCAACCGTTTCATCGCCTGAATACCGTCCAGATCCGGCATCCGGACATCCATGAGCACCGCATCGCATTCCGGCGCCGGGTCGGCTTCAAGCCTCGCCAAAAGAGCGGTGGCCGAGTCGAAGGTTTCAAACCTGTAGCTGTTGACCTTCAGCAGCTTGCCCAGGAAGTTGAGTATATCTTTTTCGTCATCACAGATAAATACGGTCTTCATAACTGAACCTCGCGAAGGATTGCGTCAAAACGATACAATACCGGACAAAATGATGCAACATGCTTTTCCCCGGCAGGGACTCTCATCCGGCTCCTAACCTCACTATACCCTGTAATTACGACCAGTTACAAAGGGTTAACGATAATGGCACGCCGGTTGCCCTTATGGATTGATTTCGTTTACATGTCTACACAATATTAAGGCGGTTCGGAGGGTACATGGCGGAGCAAAAGAGTACTTCCGGGGTCTCCCGGCGCGATTTCATCAAGACCTGCGTTACGGTTTCGGCAATGCTCGGTCTGCCGTTCGGCATGGTCACCAGGATTGCCGAAGCGGCACAAAAGGAAGACAACAGGCCGGCAGTTATCTGGCTTCATTTTCAGGAGTGCACCGGCTGTTCCGAGTCGCTGCTCCGTTCGACCCATCCGACGGTGTCCAGCCTGATCCTGGACCTGGTGTCGCTCGACTACCACGAGACTCTGATGGCCGGGTCCGGGCATCAGGCCGAAAAGTCGCTTCATGACTCGATGCTGGCCAACAAAGGGAAATATATCCTCGTTGTTGAGGGAGCCATTCCAACCAAGGAAAACGGCATATTCTGCAAGATATCGGGCAAAACCGCCCTTGAGTCTTTGCAGAAGGCCGCAGACGGTGCGCTTGCCATCATTGCCATCGGCACCTGCGCCAGCTACGGCGGGATTCAATCGGTCGGCCCCAACCCCACCGGCGCTGTCGGGGTAAGGGATATCGTCAAGGACAAACCGATCATCAATATCCCCGGCTGCCCCCCCAACCCGTACAACTTCCTCTCCACAGTGCTCTATTACGTGACTTTCAAGAAGCTCCCCGAACTCGATGCCATGGGGCGCCCTAAATTTGCCTACGGCCGGAAGATTCATGAGCATTGCGAGCGCCGGCCCCACTTCGATGCCGGCCGGTTTGCCAAGGCCTACGGCGACGACGGCCACAGCCAGGGGTACTGCCTGTACAAGCTTGGGTGCAAGGGGCCGGCAACCTATGCCAACTGTTCGGTCCAGCGGTTCAACGATATGGGTGTCTGGCCGGTCTCGGTCGGTCATCCATGCATCGGCTGCACCGAGCCGGATATCCTGTTCAAGACCGCCATTGCCGATAAAGTCCAGATCCACGAGCCGACCCCGTTCGACAGCTATGCCCCGGTTGACCTGAAGGAAAAGGGTAAAGGGCCGGATCCGCTCACGACCGGCGTGATCGGCCTTGCCGCAGGGGCCGCCGTCGGCGCCGGCGCCATGCTTGCCCGCAAACTTCCCGATGCTCCGGACAAGGGGGAGGAGACGCATGAAAAAGACCAATAGGCGTCAATTCCTGAAGGTAGCGGCAGCAGGGGCGGCTATTCTGACCACGGGCAAGGCCTCGGCATCCGAAGCGCACCGGAAGGTCAACAACAACACCCTCTCAATGCTGTACGATGCCACGAAATGCGTTGGCTGCAAGGCGTGCATGGCGGCCTGCAAGAGAGTGAACGGCGATTACGGCAGTCTCGCTTACGAACAGGCATCGTTCGACCGGGACGGCCTCTGGGATGCTCCGCAGGACCTCTCCGGCAGCACCCGGACCCTGATCAAGCTGTTCAAGGAGTCGGAACGAGACTGGTCTTACGTCAAATACTCCTGCATGCACTGCCAGAAACCGTCCTGCGTATCGGTCTGCCCGGTCGCGGCCATGACCCGCGACCCGGAGACCGGCATCGTCGACTACAACAAGAACACCTGCATCGGCTGCCGCTACTGTCAGGTCGCCTGCGCCTTCAACATCCCCAAGTTCCAGTGGGACCGTGCCATCCCCCAGATCGTCAAATGCGATCTCTGCAAGAACACCAACCTGCGCCAGAAAGGGATCACCGCCTGCGCCGAGGTCTGTCCAGCCGGGGCGATCATGTTCGGCAAGAGGGGCGATCTGCTGGCAGAGGCGCAAAAACGTCTGGCCGAAAACCCGGGCAAATACCTCAACCATATCTACGGGGAAAAGGAGGTCGGCGGCGCCAACCACCTTTACCTTGCCAGCATGCAGTTCAACAAGCTCGGCCTGCCGGTGCTGAAAGATGAGGCGCCGGCAGAATTCTCGGAAAAAATCCAGCACACCATCTACAAGGGCTTTGTCGCTCCAGTAGCGCTGTACGGCACCCTCTGCTGGATCGCGGTAAAGAACATGCGCACGCACGGCCCGGATGAGAAGGATCATCATAATGATACTGACAAGCAGGGGGGTGCCTGATGGGCCACGGCGAGTACCAAAAACATGAGGCAAAAATATTCACCCCGTCATTCATAGTCCTGCTGGTGCTGACGCTTATCGGCTTCTGCCTGGTGGCGCTCCGCTTCATCAAGGGGATCGGCGCGGTCTCGAACATGAGCGACGGCTACCCGTGGGGGATCTGGATCACCTACGACGTCGCCACCGGCACGGCCATAGCCTGCGGCGGCTATGCCATGGCGATCCTGGTCTATATCAGGAACAGGATGCACTACCACCCGATGATCCGGTCGGCAATCCTTACCAGCATGTTCGGCTACGGGCTGGCGGGATTTTCGGTCATGGTCGATGTCGGCCGCCCCTGGAACGCCTATAACTTCTTCATCCCTTCCCAGTGGCAGGCGAATTCGGCCATGTTCGAGGTCGCGCTCTGCGTCATGGCCTACACCACGGTTCTGGCGATCGAATTCCTCCCGGCAATCCTGACCACCCTAGAGAACACCAAGTGGGAAATGGCCCAGGCGATTATTGCCTGGCTCAGCCCCAGGATCGCGCCGGACAAGGAGGCCCTGCAGCATAAGCTCGATTTTGTCAGGGCAGGCGCAACCTGGCTCAAGCCGAGGCTGGACAAGGTGCTGATTTTCATCATCGTGCTCGGGATTACCCTGCCGACCATGCACCAGTCGTCGCTCGGCTCGCTGCTGCTGATCGCATCCACCAAGCTCCATCCGCTCTGGCATACCGGGTTCCTGCCGCTCCTGTTCCTGATCAACTGCATGTACATCGGCTACTCCATCGCCATTCTCGAATCGGTCATCTCGTGCTATGCCTTCAAGCGCCCGTTCGAGACCAAGGAACTCTCCGGACTGGCAAGGATTATCCCCTGGCTGACGGTCATCTGGCTGAGTGTTGTGATCGGCGATCTCGCCTGGCGCGGCCAGCTGGCCAAGGCGCTGTCATTCGACTTTTACTCCCGGTTCTTCCTGCTGGAGTTCTGCCTGATCGCTGCCGGGTCGTTCCTGCTGTTCAGCAGCCGCAGAAGGGAGTCGATCCGCTGGCTCTTCGTCTCCGCAGCCCTGATAGTGGTCGGCGGCGCCCTGTACCGTTTCAACGTCTATCTCATCGGGTTCAACCCGGGGAAAGGATGGCGTTATTTCCCGGCACTGGCGGAACTGATGATCACCGTCGGCATCGTTGCCTTCGAGATCCTCGGCTACCAGGTGATCGTAAAGATCCTGCCGGTGCTGCCGCGGCTGCACACCAGACAGCAGATCGATGCCGCGGCGGAAACGGCCCAGAAGGCATAGAGGCCCCCAAGACGTAAGCAATAGAAATCATCTCCCGGAGGAACAAATATATGGCTCGCATAACCCTTGACCCGATCACCAGAATCGAAGGTCATTTGAGGATCGATGTTGAAGTAAACGGCGGCTCCGTCACCAACGCCTGGTCATCCGCCCAGATGTGGCGCGGCATAGAGACCATTCTCCAGGGGCGCCCGCCCGAGGACGCCTGGATTTACGCCCAGCGGTTCTGCGGCGTCTGCACCACGGTCCACGCCATTTCGTCCATCCGTGCGGTCGAACATGCCCTCAAGGTTGAGGTGCCGCTCAACGCCCAGTACGTGAGGAACATCATCATGGCCCAGCATTCGGTGCAGGACCATATCGTCCACTTCTACCACCTCTCCGCCCTTGACTGGATCGATGTGGTTTCGGCGCTCAAGGCCGACCCGAAGAAGACCGCCCAGATAGCCCAGAGCATCTCCAACTGGCCGGGGAACAGCGAAACCGAATTCAAGGCGGTGCAGCAGAAGCTGAAATCCTTTGTGGACACCGGCAGGCTCGGGATCTTCTCGTCCGGCTACTGGGGACACCCGGCAATGAAGCTGCCGCCCGAGGTGAACCTGATGGCTGTGGCCCACTACCTGAAAGCGCTCGATTATCAGCGCAAGGCTGCCCAGGCTGTGGCCATACTCGGCGGCAAGAACCCCCATATCCAGAATCTCTGCGTCGGCGGAGTCGCCACGGCCATCAACATGGAAAACCTTGCCACCATCAACATAGAGAAGATCGCGGCCATGCGGGCACTTATGGAGGAAACCCGCGACTTCGTGCAGCAGGTGTATTATCCGGACATGGTCGCCATCGCCTCTGCCTACAAGGAGTGGTTCAAGTATGGCCGCGGAGTCGTGAACTACCTGGCCGTACCGGAGATGGCGGAAGACACCAGGAACACCAAGTTTGCCCTCCCCGGCGCAATCATCGCCAACGGTGACGTCAAGGGTGCCAGGGTTATCACCAACCACCAGGATCTCGACCTGATCGCCAACATCAAGGAAAACGTGGCACATGCATGGTACGAGGGGGACCGCACGCTTCACCCCTGGGAAGGCGAGACCAAACCGAAGTACACAGACTTTCAGGATAACGGCAAATACAGCTGGTGCAAGGCGCCGCGCCTGAACGGCAAACCGGTGCAGGTCGGTCCGCCGGCACAGCTCCTGGCAGCCTATGCCGGCGGCAATGCCAAGGTGAAGAAGCTGGTTGACGATACCTGCCGTAAGATCGGGGTCGGCGTCAACGACCTCCACTCCACCATGGGCCGCCTGGGCGCCAGGGCGATCAGGGCGCATATCATGGCCGACTATTCCCTGGAATACCTGGACAAGCTGGTGGAGAATGTTGGCAAGGGGGACAAGGTCTACGCAAACCATACAGAAATTCCCAAGGGCGATTTCAAGGGGGTCGGATTCCATGAAGCGCCGCGCGGCACACTGTCACACTGGATCGTGATCGAAAACCGCAAGATCAAGAACTACCAGGCAGTAGTACCCTCGACCTGGAATGCCTCGCCGAGAGACGAGAAAGGGGTGTTGGGGCCATACGAGGCCTCGCTGGTCGGCAACCCAGTGGCACAGCCGGATAAACCGCTGGAAGTGCTCCGCACCATTCACTCCTTTGATCCGTGCATCGCATGTGCCGTGCATACCATCGATCCGGAGGGGAAAGAGATCACCAAGGTCAAGGTGATGTAAAGAACGTCCTCTTTTCCGCAATATCTGCGTAAGTCTTCGGGATTCCTTGTGCGGCGTAGCGCTGCTACGCCTCCGCGCAATCCCTTGACAGCCTTGATCTTGCGAAAAATAGAACGTTCAGAGGAACTTTTATGACAACTCTGATTTTTGGCGCTGGTAACCTGCTTCTCTCGGATGAGGGGTTCGGCGTTCATTTCATCAAATATCTGCAGGACAACTACACCTTTCCCGAAGATGTCGAGCTTTACGATGGCGGTACGCTGGGGATCATGGTCACCCACCTGCTGGAAGAGGCCGACCGGGTCTACCTGGTTGATGTCATAGATGCCAAAGGTGAGCCGGGCGATGTATTCCGCTTTGAAAAGGAAGAGTTCCTGCTCGGTAAGCTGCCGATCAAGATGTCTCCGCACCAGATCGGTATCCAGGAGGTGCTCACCCTCTCAGATCTCCGCGGCCGGACACCTGATGAAGTGACCCTGTTCGGCGTGATCCCGGCTTCCTACGAGGCCGGCGTCGAGCTGTCGCCGATCCTGGCCGAACTGCTGCCGAAGCTTGCCGAAACGGTGGTTAATGAGCTGAAAACGTCAGGGCATGATATTTCGACGAGGTAATGGGGAGCGATGGCGGGTCTAGCACTGGCAGACCCTTCATCACTCCCCTCCTTGAACCCCGAGCGTGAAGTAAAAGGTTGCGCCTTCCCCCGGAGCCGCATCAGCCCAGATCCTGCCATTATGCTTCTCGATGATACGGTGAACCGTGGCCAATCCTATTCCGGTACCTTCGAATTCGCCTTCGTGGTGTAGGCGGCAGAACGGCTGGAAGATGTTTTTTGCATACTCCATCTCGAATCCCACGCCGTTATCCCTCACAAAATAGACTCTTTCCCCGTCAATGTTTTTTTGGCCGAACTCGACCGCAGCATCAGGAGTCCGGGCACTGTATTTGACCGCGTTTCCCAGCAGGTTACGCAGGCATATTTCCAGTATGCGCCGATCACCCGTGGCTGTTACCTCCGGGGCTATGACAGTATGAAACGGATGCTCTGCGCTGTTTATGCGAAGTTCCGCAACTATCTGTGTCGCCATCAGCGACAGATTTACATTTTGTTTGAGCATGTCGGCCCGGGAAAGGCGGTTCATGTCAAGAAGCGAGTCGATGACCGTTCTGAGCCGGTTGCTGGCAGCAACTTGGCGCCGGGCACAGTGGACAAGCTGAACTTCACCTTTCCCCTCTGCAATCTCCAGCATCATGGCCCCGAAACCTTCGAGCCTGGCGATTGGAGCCCTGAACTCATGCGAAATCGCATAGCAAAACCCTTCCAGCTCCCTGTTCATGCGCTCGAGCTCGGCAGTGCGTTCAATGACCCTGCTTTCCAACTCCACGTTAAGTTTTATTATTTGCTCTTCCGCCTGTTTGCGCTCGTCGATGCCTGCTTCGATCCGGTGAATCATGGTATTGAAGGACTCACCCAATGTATCCAGCTCGTCCCTCCCCTTGAACAACAGCGGCTTCGGCATCATCAACAACTCTTGCAGCCTGCCGGTGTCAAGCTTGGCCATATGTTTATATATCGCTGAAAGACGTCGTGTGACGATATTCCGAAATATGTACAGCATGAAAATCGATACCAGGGCTATCTGTCCGGCCTGAAACAGGAACCTGATGTAGGTTGCCGCGATAAGGTCGCGGTAAATATCCGAAGAGCAAACCTTTACTTGCAAGGTCCCCAAGGGCATTGTCCTGCCGTCAAAGTGGTATATGAGCGGGAACTCCCGCTCCATGGTACGGCCCGGCTTTACGGCCCCCTCAGACATCAGTATCCGGCCATGCGATTCAATTTTCACTTCCGCTACATGGGGGATATTCAAGAGCGAGTTCAACTGAACCTTCAGCTGCTGCATGTCCATTAACCAGAGGCTGGTGGTTATGCCGGGCAAATTGGCTTTTCCAATCTGCCGAAGGTCTAGCTCAACTTTATTTATCGCCTCCTGGTAATACAGCGCAAACAGGCCCATTCCCGAAAAAAGGGTGAGCGCCAGACTGAAGATCAGCACCGCAGCCGTCAACTTGTTTGCTATGGAACTGCCAAACCTGCTCGACATCTATTTACTCCGTTACTGAAATGGTTCGGAGTGACTCGTCAACGATTCTTTTATATGTGCCGTCTTTCTTCATGGCTCTGAGAACCTGTTCCAGCCGTGGGACCAGATCGGCATGCCGTTTGTGCAGATACGGATACATCTTTCTTACCGCAAGCGGCGGATTATAAATTTTGATCTCCTTATCAGCCAGCTGCTTGAGAACGACTTTCCCCTGCCTGCGGTCATAAACAACAAGATCCACCTTGCCTAAGATCAGGAGGTTGAAAAGAAGCTGTTCGTTACTCACCTTGGAGAGTGACTTAACTCCCACAATGTTGTTTTCGAGGATTTTCCATCCGGTGATTATGCCGACATTGTAGGGTTTGAGGCTTTCCCATCCGGTGATTTTCAATGGAACTGTTCTGGAAAAAGCGACGAATTCGAAGGTCGTGATCTCTTCCTTGACCCGGATCAGGTTGGGATATTGCTTGTCCAGCCCCTCGACCCGCGCATAGTTCCCGTCATCTATCCCTTCGTTTGCGTTTATCAGAGCTCGCTCTGACGGGAGAACAATGATCTTCACAGGTATCCCCATCCGCTTGAACGCCTCAAGCATGATCCTGTCGCAGATCCCTTTATGATCATCCGTTGCATTGGGTGAGTCGTTGGCCGTATTGAGCACAATGGTCTGACTGAGCACCGGACGAGTAAATAACAGCGTAACGATAGACAACACGACGAAAATGATTCCGGGGTACCGCATTCCATCTCCCTCCACTTAATGGCTGTCTGGAAATTTACCGGATCTGCCGTTACAAATCTGATGACGAGGCCACAAGAATTTAAATTAACTTAATGATATCGCCATTTACTCCAAGAGCAAGGGGACTTGGCGGATAAGAGAACACTTTGCTAATACACGGACTTCCTCACAACATCGCACAGAATCCTTTTTCACCTTCAAGTTAAGAAATCATAATCCGATACAAGAAAGTGCCGCGTCTCTGCTTTTTCTGCATGGCGTCGGTAAATAATCAGCGCCCGGAGGGTCAAGCAATTGATGGCATTATGGAACTGGTATTTGAGCATCAGCATCCGCAACCGACTGATCATTCTCTGCACCTGTTACAGCCTCTGCATCGTCGCCGCAACCGTTGCCGGAACACTTCATTCCCCGCAGCTCCAGATCATTGCCGTGGTCCTGTTCATAGGACTCGGCGCGCTGTTCGGCGGAATCAACATCTGGGCGATCACATCCGCCATCAACCGCACCATCAATCATCTCCAGGTCATGGCAAAAGGGGACCTGAGCCAGGAGGTAGTGGTAAAACGCCGGAATGAAATCAGCAAGATCCTGATATCCCTGAAACAGATGGTCGCAAATCTGATCGAGGTCCTGAAAAACATCAACGAAGCCAGCCTGCAGATGGAACAATCGTCCTATCAGATTGCAGAGATATCGAATGAAATTGCCGGCGCCAGCCAAACCCAGCAGAAAAGGGCTGAAGATGTCTCCTCTGCAACCACGGAAGTAAGGATGATCTCCGAAACCGTTCTCGAACTGGCGGAAAGCATGCGCGCCATGTCGATCGAGACCGAACGGGAGGCGGAGCAGGGGCTTCTGGCTACCAGGGAAAATATCGACCAGTTGCAGCTGACCGTGGAGGAGGTCAATAGGGCGGCTCAGGAAACCGAAGGGCTCAACCGGATCGGCGAGCAGATCCATACGATCATCGAGAGCATCAGCGACATCGCGGACCAGACCAACCTGCTGGCGCTCAACGCTGCCATCGAGGCGGCCAGGGCCGGCGAACAGGGGCGGGGATTTGCCGTGGTGGCGGACGAGGTGCGGAACCTGGCATCGAGGACCGCCAAGGAGACCGAACAGATCTCCCGAATCATCAACGAACTTTCCGCCCAGGCCAATCAGAATACCAAAACCATGGAGCGGGTGGTTGAACGGGTCCATGTTACCGAGGAGAAATCCCACGCCACTGCTGCAGTCATCGAAAGGATGGTCGCCAGCGTCAGGGAAGTGACCAGCTCCAACAAGAGGATTTCAGAGGTAAGCGAATCGCAGATGCACAAGCTGAGCGCTTTACAGCAGAGCCTGGAGTCGCTGTTTTTCACCATCAGTGACAACGGCACCAAGGTAGGAATCACTGCTACCATAAGTTCGGATCTAAACAAACTGACCCATGAGTTCAACCGTTTAATCGCCCGGTTTACCTTTGACACGACCTCAACCATACCCCCGAACAGCGTCAAGGAGTGCCGCCGCAATCCCCGGGCGCAGAACAGCCTGCTGGTACTGGTGAAAAACGAGGAAATGCAGGTGCAGGTAAAAGGGATATCCAGTGATTTCAGTGTCTCCGGAATGCAGCTACGCCTCCCAGGCCGGCATGAGATTGCCTCTGGCAGCAAGGCTGACCTGGAGATCATGACCCCTTTCAAGTCTCTGAATGAATATGACCGGCAGACGCCGCTGCGTGTGACCGCCAGGGTGGTATGGGTACGGCTGGAGGGGGAAAATACGCTGCTCGGGGTGGAGTTCCAGCAACTCTCGTCTGCTCAGACGCAACGAATGGAGTCCTGCTTCCAATTTTTTAACAAAAATCCGCGGTTCCAGTAACAACCGCACCGGCGCCACATTGAAACAAGGGATCGGCTGGCTTTCGCCCCGATCCCTTGTTTGCTGTTTACCTCACCATAATCTCGCGGCCACACTTTTCTACGAATCCAAAACACCGGAGTTGAAATTTCCAAGCTTTCCTGAGGCAATGTGCACTTCAATATCATCGTTTAAGCTTTGTCGTTTTTACCCTGCCACACATATGGCAGGGTGATATGGTATACTGGCCTCACATTTGGAGGTGTGCATGTCGTTAAGATTCGATTCCCTTCTCATAATCCTTAACAAACTTGATTCCGGTGAGATAGTCACCAACCGCTCTCTAATGGAAGAACTGGACATAAGCGAACGGAGCGCCTATCGCTATATTCAGAGCCTTATTATTGCGAATTTCCCAATCTGGTTTGACCGCAAACGGAAGACATACGCCTTTGTGGAAGGATATCGGCTCAAGCGGCAGAAAATACCCCTCAAGGAGGAAGTGGCGCTTTCCATTGCCCAGTCATTAGTTGAGCCTATGGGAAAAGAAGTGACGCAAGCACTTGAAGGAATTCGTAACCGGCTTTGTGGCACGTCATCTGAACAGACTGAGAAGATCATCCACCCTGACCGGAACATGCCAGGGACGATTGCAGATTATCTGTCCCAATTGTATCGGGCCATCTCTGAGCGCCGGGTTGTTGAATTCAATTATCGGCTGTCTCCGGAAACGGAACCGTTTGGGAGGAAGATCGATCCGCTCTATCTCTTCAATCATGACGGATTCTGGTATGTGCGCGGCCTGTGCCATAATGCCGATAACCTTCGCACCTTCGCCTTCGACCGGATTATTGCTCTCGATGTTACCAATGAGCATTACAGGAAATACGACATCAACGAGGCAGAGGAGCTTGAATCGGCGTTCGGACCGCAACTGGACGGTGAGCCGACTGACGTGGTTCTACGATTCAATCCCGAAATTGCTAGGCAGGTAATGCGCAAAAAATGGCATCTCTCGCAAAAGGAGAAGCGGTTGCCAGATGGCAGGATCGAACTGAGCTTTACCGTTATCGGCACCGAAACCATCAAACATTGGCTTTACCGTTGGCTCCCGTCGGTCGAAGTTGTAAGCCCTGCAACGCTGCGAACCCAGGTCTACAAAGAGTTGTTGCAAGGGACAAAACAGCATAAGGTGCCTTTGGATGAAACTTAACAGCTTTGACGATTTGCAGGTACGGCTGCCGATCATTTCATTCAAGATTCATGAGGTTCTGCTGCGCAAACACAATAATCAACCGGTCTGGCTGATCTTGCTGTCGGTCGGCAACGGTAGTCACGAGGTAAAGGGTGTCGCATTCATGGAGAGCGGGCATATCGAACTGCGCTTTGAGAGAGATTTTCACTATCTCATGCCTGGATTCGTGACCGGTCATTACCTTGAACAGGATGTCAACGACTCATCGCTCACCGAGTTGTACAACAACCCGACTAAAGAATGTCTTGAATGGGCAGAAGGAAGAATTCGCAAATTCCTTTTCTACAACTGTCGGTTTAGTGTCTCCGTTCTCATAGATGCCACAACAGGAAGGTTTTACAAAAAAGTGACGTACTGCAGGGTGCATCGAAATTATGGCTATGCCCTGCCGGATTTCAGCATGTAGTTGTTTGTATATTCTCATTGTGTATACTTCAATCCAATCATTTCGAGGGAGATCTTGTAACATGACATATCAGAAGCAGCTTACGACACACTTGGCAGACTACAAGAAGAATGTACTGAAAGCCCAGAAGCCCGGATATTTCAGAGGACAACTATACCCCCATATTCTCGCTTACGAGGACAAGTGGCTCAATGTTTTTGAAGGAATACAAGAAGAGATTGAAGGCCATGTGGCCCAGAAAGGTATTTCGCTCCACAGATATTTCCACCACCTCAATTCCTCACAGGCTTTTGCCTTCAACCTTTTCTACCCCTACTTTTTCGATACAAAAGGGAATCCGGAAACACTTCTGAAAGCTCTGGGGCAAACAGGACCAATCAAAAATCCTGAATTCGAGAAAATTGAATTTCATAAAGAAGGAACAAATATCGATGTCTATTGGGAGAGTTTAGATGGTTCAAAGACATATTGCGAAGTCAAGCTTTCAGAAGCTGAATTCGGAAAGGCAAAAAACGATGATGAGCATCGCAACAAACTGAAAATGACTTATCTACCTAAACTTGCGGGAAAAGTTGATGCGAAATTACTCGACCCGAAAGAGTTCTTCAAATATTATCAGCTCATGAGGTATATGTGGCTTATTGCGCAGGATGACAAGGCTCGATTGATTCTCCTGCTTCCTCAGGCGAATAAAAAACTCTGGAAGACATTAGATGAAGTCAGACCTCAACTCTCGACTTTGTGGGACAGGGTATCAATAGTTGCAACCGAAGATGTCATTGCAAACCTCTGCAAGAGTAAACAGCTAACCGGATATGCCGAGAAACTTAAAAGCAAGTACGTTCCTTAGTGACTGACATCAATAGCCGTTACCCCGTAGTACATCGTCCTGCCAAAGTTGGCAGGTACATCAGCCCGTAAACAATGATTCAGATGCCACAAAACGAAACCGCAACTTTTTCAGGCCCCGTAATTCCTATACTTGAACTGGCAAAAAAGCATCGACTTATGTTAAAGGCCACCTTCACGGTGCGTAATAACAGGTCAAGGCCGTTTAAGAAAATTGCGACAGAAACGCCCTCCAATATTTCATTTATCTGCATAGATGGAAATCTGCCCGAAATAACCCGGTTATACTCAATCGCCATCAAGCTGGAATCCCCGGATGATGGTTATATGTCACGTGAGCTTTCACATTATGTTGTCAAAGCGATTATCGGCGGGGAAACAAGCAGAGAATGGCAATGCGAAGCCAAGGACTTCTCGGCTTTTGAAGATGAGATCATCCGGCAGTTTTGCAGAAATTACGAAGAGTATTTTGAAATTGCATGGCCAAAGCAGGAATGTGCAAACGAATTTGAGTCCTGGTTCTCAGATGTAATCAAATTGGCCAAGCCTTGGGAAAAGAGGATATCAAGAGCCGCATATCTTGAACTTGTTGGTAGAGTTATTGATTTTGTCCATTATTGTGCGGTTGGCTATTTCCCAGATCTCGCTGTTGATATCGTTGCCGACTACGTGCGAGATATGGTCCCATGTTTTGATGAAACCCAGATCTCGGAAGATTACTTGTTGCACGAAGCCTGATAAAATTTCTAGCTTTAGACCACACCAGAATTACTCTCCCAATATCCCCATGGTCCATTGCAGGTTTACCAGCGAAGAGAGATAATCCCGCTGCGCCCGGGCAAGATTGCTCTGCGCCTGCAGCAGGTTCAACTGGGCGTCGTCCACTTCGAGCCTGATCTTGACCCCGTATTCGTAACCCTTCTCAGCCATCTGCAGCAGCCGCTCCGCCTGGCGGACCGTGCCGGACAGGGCCGAGACGATCTCGGACGCCTCGCGCACCCCGTTCAGGGCGTTCCGCGTCTCCAGGGCAATGCTGTCCCGGAGTTTGGCCGCCTCGATCTCCTTGGTCCTGAGATCGCTCCTGGCCTGCTGAACCTTGCCCGATGTCTTCAAGCCGTCAAAAAACGGGAAGCTGAGATAAACGCCGAGGTTCCAGGCAGCGCCGTTTTCGTCCCGGCCGTAGGTATCGAGGTAATGCAAACCAGCGCCGGCCTTGAGATCGAGACGCGGCTTGTTTTCGGCCGCGGCAATGGTCACCAGTTCGCCATAGATCCCGACCCGGTGCCTGATGTCGGCCAACTCGGGCCGGTGCTGCTCCGCAGCGGCAAATGCGGTCTCATAGGTTTCCGCTTTCATCGGCGGCGCCTCCAGCTTGCCGGTCACGTCGATATCCTCACTGTCCAGCGCCAGCAGAAACCGCAGCCTGTCCCGTGCCGTCCGGACCGCATTCTCGGTGCGGATCACTTCAGGGCGGGCGTTTTCCACCGCCACATCGGCGGCGAGCACGTCGTAATCGGTGGCGACCCCGGCGCTGAACCTCTTGTGGGCCTCGTCCTGCAACCTCTTTTTCTGTTCCAGGTTCTGCTGCGCCAAGCGCCCTAGCTCCTTTGCCAGCAGCACGTCATAAAAGGCGACCGACACGTCCCGTTGCGCCGCTTGCCGATACAGCCGCAACTGATCATCCGCGGTCTTCAGCCCTACCTCTGCCGCCCGGATCGCCGCACCGATCTTCCCCCAGGTAAAAAGCGCCTGTGACACCGAGAGGTCCATAACGCGGCTGTACTGGCGATCGGTTGGGGCAAGTAGCCGGGTGCTGTCGTCCCGCGCCACGGTTGCCGACGCATCTATGGAGAAATGCGGCAACGCCGCCGCCCGCTCCTCGACATACCGCCCCTGGACGTAATTGGCGTATTCGCGGGCTCTGAGGAGATCGCGGTTCTGCTTCAAAGCGATGTCGACCGCCCCTTCAAGGGTCAGGATGCGCGGTTCGACCGCATAGAGAGGCTTTGCTAGGAGCATTCCGGCAATGAGGGCAATGATGACGGCTGCTGCTTTATGCTGTTCGGCGCTTTTGCTTTTTCCATTTCCGTTTCAACCAGGCGCCGAAATCGTCCATGTAGGTGTACATAACCGGCACCACCAGCAGCGTCAGCAGCGTGGAGGTAAGAAGCCCGCCGACCACGGCCCGGGCCATCGGCGCCCGCCCCTCGCCACCGGCGCCGATTCCGAGGAACAGCGGCATCATGCCGAAGATCATTGCCAAGGTGGTCATGACGATCGGCCTCAGCCTGGTCCGGCCGGCAAGGATGACCGCATCGCGCCGACCGAGGCCGTCCCGCCGCTGCAGGACCTTGGCATAGTCCACCAGCAGGATCGCGTTCTTGGTCACCAGCCCCATCAGCATGATCAGGCCGATCAGGGACATGATGTTGACCGTGTCGCCGGTAATCTTGAGCATCCCGGCCATGCCGACGATGGAGAGCGGCAGCGAGAGCATGATGGCGAACGGCTCGAAAAACGACTCGAACTGGGCCGCCAGAATCAGGAAAACGAAGATCACCGCCAGCAGCAGCGATTCGCCCATGTAACCGAACGATTCGGCCATGTCCTCAGCCTCGCCGGAAAGGTTGACTGAATAGCCAGGAGGCATGTTGATCCGTTTGGCCGCCTCTTCCACATGCTTTACGGCCGTGCCGATCGGGAGTTCGTCAAGGTTTGCCGATACCGTGACTTGGCGAGCCAGGTCACGCCGGTTGATCTCGGTTGGCGAGGCGGCAACTGCCGTAGTCACGAGGCTTGCCAGGGGAACCAGCCTGGCGCCCCCTCCGGAATCCGGCACCGACACCTTAAGATCCGCGACCTGCCCCGGATTTCGCCGGAGCGCTTCCGGCAGCCGCACCCGGACGTCGACCGCATCGCCGTCTTCGTCCTCGTAAGTCGAGATCGCCTCCCCGCCGACAAGGCGGCTGAGAGAACCGACGATATCGTTGCTGGTGACCCCGGCGGAAAGTGCCTTTTCCCGATCGACCTTGAGCCGGTATTCGGGGATGTCGTGCTCCAGGGTGACGCTCAGGTCAACGATCCCCGGCACCTTGTACAACTCCTCCCTCAGCTTCAGCCCGAGCTGCTTCAGGACCGCCAGATCGTCCCCCTTCAGATCTGCTGTCAGAGGCTTACGCGCCCCGCCGATCTGTCCGACCTCCTCGATAGAGAAGGTTATACCGGCGATCTTCTGCAACCGCTGCCGCACCTCGCGCTGCAGGTCGAACTGTCCCCGTTGCCGCTCTTTGCGCTCTTTCAGCTTGAGATAGAGCAGTCCGTCGCGCACCGTGCCGTTGTCACCGGCGCCGATGGTCGCATAGCTGTGATCGATCTCCGGAATCCCGGCGACCGCTGCCAGTATGGCGCGCAACCGGCCATCGGTCTCGGTCATCGAGGCATCCGGCGCAGTCTTGAACGATATCTGGAACTCCCCCTTGTCCTCCCGGGACATGAACGAGGATTCCAGGGTGCCGAAGATGAAGATCCCTCCGATAAAGGCCAGCAGCGCCGCGAGCATTACGGTCTTGCGATGGTCTAGCGCCCAGCCGATGGCAGCGCGGTAGCGGTCGGCGGAGATGTCGAACCAGTCGTTGAAGCGCTCCAGCCAGCGGGCAATGCCTTTCCGACCTCCGTGCAGGTGGATGGACGGGTCGCTCCAGCGGGACGACAGCATCGGATCGAGGGTAAAAGAAACGAAGAGCGAGACCAGCACGGCAAAGGCCACGCTGATGCCGAACTGATAGAAGAACCGGCCGACGATCCCCTTCATGAACGCCACCGGGACGAAAACCGCGACAATGGACATCGTGGTGGCAAACACGGCCAGTCCGATCTCGGCGGTCCCGAAACGGGACGCCTCCATATGATCCTTGCCCAGCTCCAGATGCCGGACAATATTCTCCCGCACCACGATGGCATCGTCGATCAGCATCCCGATCGCCAGTGACAGGGCCATCAGGGTCATGACGTTCAGGGTCATCCCCATGGCATTCATGATAATGAAGGCTGAAATGACCGAAATCGGGAGGGTGACGCCGGTGATGACCGTGGACCGCCAGGAGTTGATGAAGCAGAACACAATCAGGACCGTGAGGATGCCGCCGATGATCAGGGTTTCCTCCACATCGGCCAGGGATTCCCGGGTCATGATGGTGCCGTCGCGCACCATGGTCAACGAGACCCCGGGGGGCAGCTCCTTTATAACCTTTTCCATCACCTTCTTGACCGTATCCACGAGCTCGACCTCATTGCCGCCGGACTGCTTGTAGATATCGAGGCCGATGGCCGGCTTGCCGTTCACCAGGGCCAGTTTCCGCTGTTCCTCGACCCCGTCGGTTACCTGCGCCACTTCACCGAGCGTGATCGGCCGGCCGCCCCTCTGGGCCACGGGCATCAGCCGGTACTCCTCGGCCCGGTTCGGTTTGCCGTCGATCCGCATCGGGTATTCGGCGGTACCCCGGGTCAGCCGGCCGAGCGGCGTGTTGGTGTTCTCGGACCTGATGCCGGTCACCACGTCGTTCACCCCCAGGCCGAGGGAGTCGAGCTTCACCGGATCGAGCTCGACATTGATCTCCCGCTTCTGGCCGCCAACCATCTCCACCTTGCCGACCCCGGCAACGCTCTCGAACCTTTTCTTTATCTTCTTGTCCACCAGCGAGGTCAGTTCCCTGGCCGAAAGCGTATCGGACTGTACGGCCAGAGCAGCCACCGGCGCGGCATTGAAGTCGAGCTTCTGGATGATCGGCTCATCGATCCCCTGCGGCAGATTGCCGCGAATGGAGCCGATCTTGGCCCGGACCTCCTGGGCGCAGTCGTTCACCTTCTGCTCCAGCTGGAACTGGACCATGACGGTCGAGACCCCTTCGCGGGAGGTGGAGAAAACGTGCTTGACCCCGGCGATCTGGTTGACCGACTCCTCGATCCGCTTGGATATCTCCCGCTCCACGGTCTCAGGAGATGCGCCGGGAAAGGTGGTCACCACCGAGATCAGCGGGAACTCCACGTTGGGGAACATCTCCACCGGCAATCGCTTGTAGGAGAAGATCCCGAGGGTAACGAGCGCCAAAACCATGACCGTGGCGAAGATCGGCCGTTTTATGGAGAGATCGGAGAGAATCATCTGGTTATTCCTTGCATGTTTTTTGGCCGTGATCAGCGCAGGGTCACCCCTGCATGCCGATGCCGTTCAGTGTCTCAACCGGCAAGCCTTGCCGTTATCAGCGCTTTCAGATCTTCTATCGAACCGCAGCGGTTGATCTCTTCGCTATTGATCCAGATGTCGACAGCTTCCCCTTTTTTCACGAAGACCGCCGGGAGCGGCACGCCGGAGACCCCATACCTCGGTTCCAGCTCATCGCGATGCAAAAATTCAAACTCCGCATCGAGCGATTCCAGGAACTCCTTCCACTCTGCCCGGATGGAAAAATTGCCGTAGGTGATCGCGCAGAGGTTGCAGGAATAGGTCTCGGGCGAAAAGATCTTGTGAGCGATGTCGGTCAGGGTGTTGAAGACGCCGGTGTCGGCGTTGTAGACGAATACCAGGTAAGGTTTCATTGCCTCTCCTTTCATTTCCTGAGCACCAGAGCGGCGCCGGCTGCCAGCAGCACGATTCCGAGCAGCCGTTTCGGCTCCATCGGGACCTGCCTCAGACCGAACAGCCCGAAATGGTCAAGCAGCACCCCGGTGGCCAGCTGTCCGGCGATGACGCCGGCCATTACGGCGACCGTGCCGATCCGCGGCACGACAATAATGGTGAGCGTTACGAAAAAGGCCCCCAGCAGCCCACCGGTCAGTTCCCACCACGACGCGGTGCCGATCGCCTTGATACCGCCGCGGCCGGTCAGCATAACAACCGCAAGCAGGGCCAGGGTCCCGACTGCAAACGATATGAATGAGCTTTCAAAAGGGCCGACCTTTTGCGCCAGCCTGGCGTTTATGGACGGCTGGACCGCCACAGCCATACCGCCGCAGAACATCAGAACCAGCAACCAATAGCTGCTCATCTTCCCCCCCTTCAGGACCGGTTTACTCAACGCCGTACCTCTTGCCACCCCTGACCTCGACCGTGTCGCCCGGCCTGAGTTTGCGCCCCCGCCGGGTTTCGGTCTCGCCGTTGACTATGACGAACCCGTCCTGAATGGCGATCTTTGCTTCGCCACCGCTGGAGACGGCATTGACTGCCTTGAGAAAACTGTCGAGCTTTATGAACTCACCATCTATCTTCATCGCTGTTTCACCCCTCCGGCCATGGTCACCTTGTCACCGTCCCTGAGATTGAACCCACCGCGGACCACGTAGGTCTCGCCCGGCTTGACTCCGCTCACGATCTCCACCAGCTCGTTGCTGACCGCCCCGGTGGTCACCCGGCGCAATCGAGCCATATCATCTGTCACCACAAACAGGGTCCCGGTTTTTGCCGCCGTGTCCCAGGCAGAGAGGGCCTGCCGGGGAAGCTGGACAACATCGTTCCGCTTTCCCGAGATGATTTTACCCTTGGCAAAGAGCCCGCCTTTCAGAAGGTCGCCAACGTTGGGCACCTCGGCAATCACTTTCAGGGATCGGTCGCCGGAGTTCAGCTCCGGGTTGATGTACATCACCTTGCCGCTGAAAACCTTACCCGGCAGGGAATCGACAGTGAATTCCAGTGGCTGGCCGACCCTGGCCCGCGCCGACTCGGCCGACGGGATCGTGACGGTCAGGTTGAGCAACCGGTTGTCCACGATCCTGAAGATCGGTTTGGCAGCCGCGGCATCGCTGGCCAGATCGCCGACATTGACCTCGCGGAGCGATACTACGCCGTCCATCGGCGCGGCCACCATACCTTTGGCCTGCCTGGCCCGTCCCTGGCGAACCTCCTCTTCCGCGGCCCTAATCTGCGCCCTGGCCGCCGCGATGCGCGCCTGAGCAGCCTCGGCCTCGGTGGTCGCATCATCAACGGCCTGCTGCGTCGCCAGCCCGGATTCCTTGAGCTTCCTGATCCTGGCCAACTCCCGGTCCGCCCGGCTTACAGCCACCTGGGCCTGCGCAAGCCCGGCCTTTGCCGATTCGACATTGGCCTCGAACCGCTTCACAAGCGCCTCGGTCTCGGCCACGTCGATCTTGGCCAGAGGCTGACCTTTCCGCACCCGGACCCACTCGGTCACGAACACCTGCTTCACCAAGCCGGGGATCTGGGTCTTGATATCAGCGTAAAACTTCGGCTCCAGGCTTCCGGTGACTTCGATCCCTTCAACCAGAGGCATTGGCGCGACCTTTGCCACGTCCACGGCCACCGGGGGCTTCTGCACTCCCGCCTTCTTTGCCTCACCTTTGCCGGAACAGGCAGTCAGGCCGGCCAACGCCAGCGTCATCAAGAAATAGGCATATTTTTTCATTTTGCATCTCCCCGCGATATCCCATCCAGAATAAGGGCAAGCATTCTTTTGGTGTCATCCCGGTTGATCCTCGGGTCGTTCCGGCAGAGCTGTTCTTCCATGCAGACATTAAGGCATCCGATGATGACCCAGGTCATGTCGGCCGGGTCGCCGGGGCGGAATTCGCCGGATGCAATCCCTTCCGCAACCACGGTCCTTACCGCATCCAGCATCCAGTCAAAGGCCTGATCGTGCTCGAATTGCGGGGCGCCCTGCGCCGGACCGAAATAGATCGCGTAAATGAGCCGTGCCACATCGATAAACTCGAGAAAGGCGTCGAAAATCCCGAGGCAGAGGATTTCCATCCGGTCGCGCGCCGACCCGCTCTTGCCGACCAGTTCCCGCATCCGCTCGCCGAAGATGGTGTAGGCACCCTCCATCAGTTCGAGATAAATCCCCTCTTTGCTGTTAAAATAGTAGTAAAGGACCGGCTTGGTAACCCCGGCAGCTTCGACGATCTCACGCACCGTGGTTCCGGCGTACCCCTTGGAGGTAAAGAGCCGCAACCCCTCGGCAAGGAGCCGCTCACGGACCGCCTGGTTAGCCTGAGCCCCGGCTGTTGCTTCTTCGGTCATGGTGCACCGCCTCACAAATTTATATACCTACCGGTAAGTACACCTATTCCAGCCAGGAGGTCAAGAGTTATTTACCGTCCGGTAAGCGCAGTAAGGAAGAATTTGCTTTTTGGCAGGGAAATTAGTTATAGTGGTTGAATTCTCAAGGGAGACCGAGGACAGATGATACGAACGATTCTTACATTTCCCGACCCGGACCTGAAAAAGAAGTCCCATCCGGTGACGGTTATCAACGACAAGACCAGGGAGCTGGTCAGAGACATGGCGGAAACGATGTACGCCGCACCCGGAGTGGGGCTGGCAGCCCCTCAGATCGGGGTGCATCAGCGGATAATAGTAATCGACATTTCCGGAAAAGATGAGGACCCGAATCTGATCGTTGCCATAAATCCGGTGATCGTACACGGCGACGGCGAATCATACGAAGAGGAGGGGTGCCTCTCTGTGCCGAAGTACGCGGCCAATGTCCGGCGCCATGCCCGCGTGGTGGTCAAGGCGCTGAACCTTGACGGCGAAGAGGTGACCTGCAAGGCGGACGGTCTGCTGGCCATTGCCTTCCAGCACGAAATCGACCACCTGGACGGCATCCTGTTCGTAGACCATATTTCGCCGCTCAAGCGCGAAATATTCAAGAGAAAGTACCGCCGGACCCTGGAAGAGATGCAGGAGCATAACCGATGACCGGGTTGCGGATCGTTTTCATGGGCACCCCGGAGTTTGCCTGTCCCACCCTGCAGACCCTGATCGATCGGGGCGAAAACGTGGTGGCCGTGGTTACCCAGCCGGACCGGCCCAAGGGCCGGGGCCAGCAGATGCAGCCGCCACCGGTCAAGGAACTGGCGCAAAAACACAACATCCCCGTTATGCAGCCGCTTAAAGTCAGGGTTGCGGAGGCAGTCGAGGAGATCCGTTCCTATGAACCGGACCTGATCGTGGTGGTGGCATTCGGCCAGATCCTCCCCAAAGCGCTGCTGGATATCCCGAAACATGGCTGCATCAACGTCCATGCCTCGCTGCTGCCGCGATACCGGGGCGCCGCACCGCTGAACTGGTGCATAATAAACGGCGAGTCCGAGACCGGCGTCACCACCATGCTGATGGATGTGGGGCTGGATACCGGCGACATGCTGCTCAAGAAGACAACGCCGATAGCCCCGGACGAAGATGCCCAATCGCTGCATGACCGTCTGTCGCAAATCGGCGCGCAGGCGCTTGCCGAGACGCTTGAGCTGCTGGCAGCTGGCAGCCTGGTTCCGGAAAAACAGGACGATAACCTGACCTGCTACGCGCCGATGCTCAAGAAGGAACTCGGATGCATCGATTGGAACGATCCCCCGGCAAAGATCAAGAACCTGGTCCGGGGCGTTACCCCGTGGCCGGGCGCCTATACCTACCTTGACGGCAAGCTGTTGAAGATCTTCAGGGTCAGGACAGCCGACGGCACCGGGACGCCGGGATCGGTCCTGCAGGCCGACAAAAGCGGGATAGAGATCGCCTGTTCCGGTGGCAGCATCCTGGTCGACGAACTGCAACTGGAAGGGAAAAAGCGGCTGCCGGCCGCCGAATTCCTCGCCGGATGCCGGCTCTCTCCGGGAATGACACTCGGCACAAGAGGCTCCGCAGTTGAAGGATAACGGCATGGGTACAACGTCTCCTCCCCGGAAGCGCCTGTTTGTAGCGCTCATGGGTGTAACATGCCTGCTGATCGTCGGGGTGATCTACCTGATGTGGTGGATACCAACCAAAGGGCTGGCCAACTTTCACCCCGATCTGCCGCGGATAGTCGGCCTGGTCTTTGCCGCCCTCTCCCTCCTGGCCGTTCTAGGCACAGGTCTCCTGGTGCTGACCACGGCCTTTGGCAAAGATATCTTCTTCACCCGTTTCATGCGCCTGGTAGTGATCAAGTTCCTGCTTCCGGCAATAGAACTGCTCGGTCGCGCCATCGGAATCCACAAGGACCATATCCGCCAGTCGTTCGTCGCCATGAACAACAGCCTGGTATCTTCCCAGAAGCTGCTGATCCCGGCGGACCGGATCCTCATCCTCCTCCCCCACTGCCTGCAGCTGTTCGACTGCGACATCAAGGTGACCGGCGGCATCGACAAGTGCGTGCGGTGCGGACGGTGCAACATAAAAGGTCTGGCCGAATTGGGGGACAAGTACAAGATCGATATCTCGGTTGCCACCGGCGGCACCCTGGCCCGCAAAGTCATCGTGGAAAAGCGCCCCAAGCTGGTGGTCGCCGTTGCCTGCGAACGGGATCTCACCTCGGGGATAAAGGACTGCTACCCGCTCCCGGTTATCGGCGTGCTAAACGAGCGCCCCAAGGGTCCGTGCATCGATACCATTGTCGATGTCGAGAAGATCGATTCGGCCATTGCATCGGTAATCGTCTGATGATGCGGCTCCACCCCGGTTTGACGGGGATGTTGATGACGCTGGTGCTCCTCTGTCTGGCTGTGCCGCTCAGTGCAGCCACAATCACCGAATACCGGCCGACAACAGTTGCCTGCCGGCTCGACAATGGCGCCAAACAGCTGGCAATCCGCTCGTTCCGCAAAGAAGGCGTTCCTTATTACCTGCTTGTAGACCTGAACAGCCTCGCAACCAGGACAGCGCCTGCCTCTTCAGTAAGACCGATCACAGAAGCAGGACCACCATCCTTTAGCGACATCCTGGCAAAAAACACCGCCCCGCCGTACAAATTGCAGAACTTCGGCCTGACGCATGCCATGACCAATCCCTCCGGGATGTTCCTGACCGTTGACCTCTGCCCGTCTAAACGCCCGTTCGAGAAGGGGGCGTTCGAGGCGCTGGCAGCTATTGCGAGTAAAAGCGGCCGGCCGACACCGGTTGCCATCTGCATCACCGGCGCCTGGCTCCGTACACACCGTGAAGAGCTCTCCTGGCTGCAAGCCCGGGAACAGCAAGGGCTGCTGGCCATCACCTGGGTGAACCATTCCCTGACCCATTTCTACGACCCGACGCTTCCGCTGGAGCGCAACTTCATGCTGGCCGCCAAGACCGACCAGCGACATGAGATCCTGGCAAACGAAGTTGCCATGCTGGAAGCGGGACTGGTCCCGGCGCCGTTCTTTCGCTTCCCCGGCCTCGTGGCCGACGAGCGGCTGGTGAAACTGCTGGCCGAACTCTCCCTGATCCCGCTCGGCGCCGATGCCTGGCTGGCCAAAGGGGAAGAGCCGCGGAACGGCAGCATCATCCTGGTGCACGGCAACGGCAACGAACCTCCCGGTATAACCAGACTGATGAAACTGCTGCAGAGCCCCGACTTCCCCGCCTTTCTACCGCTGGCTGCGGCAACAACGGCCTCCCGCAACAATTTGCTTGACAAACCGGCTACGGCTGGACAAAGATAGCCACATGAAAAATTTCTCCTTCCAGAACTTTACCGGCTTCTCTTTTTGGTATGGCTTTTATTTTAGGCCGTCTGCCCGGTTACAGGTCTGAGCGAGGGAACATAACACTTCACACAGCCAAAAGCCGAGGGCAGACAACGAGTCTCCCCCGGCTTTATTTTTTTTTGCAGAACCAAAGGCCGGGGGATATTCCTCCGGCCTTTTGCTTTTGGCAAGAAAGGATCGAACCATGATCGTGGTAATGAAGGCAGGCGCAGCAAAAAAAGACAAGGATGAGGTTTTGAAGAGGATCAAGGAGTTGGGGTACAAGCCGCATGTGATTCACGGAACCACCCGCGACGTCATCGGCGCCATCGGCGACGAACGGGGGAAACTGGTGCTGCAGCAGCTGGAATCGATGCACGGCGTCGAGAGCGTGGTGCCGATTCTCCAGCCCTACAAACTCGCTTCCAGCGAAGTAAAAAAGGAGCGGAGCATCGTCCGGATCAGCGAAACCGTCGCCATCGGCGGCCCGGAAGTGATCATTATGGCCGGTCCCTGCTCGGTGGAAAGCGAAGAGCAGATCATCGAGAGCGCCAAGGCTGTAAAGGCCGCCGGAGCTCATATCCTGCGCGGCGGCGCCTTCAAGCCGCGGACGTCACCCTATTCATTCCAGGGGCTTGAGGAAGAGGGACTGAAGCTGCTGGCAAAGGCACGGGAACTGACCGGACTCCCTTTTGTCACGGAAGTGATAAACCCGGAAACCGTCGAACTGGTGGCCGAATACGCCGATATCCTGCAGATCGGCGCCCGGAACTCGCAGAACTTCGCCCTGCTGAAAAAGGTCGGCCAGATTAGAAAGCCGATACTGCTCAAACGCGGCATGGCTATGACCATCCAGGAGTTCCTGATGAGCGCGGAGTACATCATGGCCGAGGGAAACCAGTCGGTAATCCTCTGCGAACGCGGCATCCGCACCTTCGAGACCGCCACCCGCAACACCCTGGACCTCTCCGCCATCCCGGTCCTGAAGACCAAGACCCACCTGCCGATCATCGCCGATCCGTCACACGGCACCGGCAACTACCACTACGTCGGGCCGATGTCGCTGGCCGCAATTGCCGGTGGCGCCGACGGCCTGATCATCGAAGTCCATCCCGACCCGGAGCACGCATCAAGCGACGGTCCGCAGTCGCTGAAGCCGAAGAAGTTCGCCAGGCTGATGGAGCAGATGAGAAAGGTGGCCGAGGCAGTGGAACGGAGTCTGTAAGCCGGACTAGAAAATTATTACTTTTTTGTCAGATATGTATTGACACATGAGTTACCGTGAATAAAATGGCACTAATTGCATATACGCCAAACCCCGGGTGACCGGGGGACGGAAAGCCACGGGACTCACTTATTTTTGCGACAAGTCAGCCGGGTTGCCGGTGCGCTCAACGTTAGAGCGCAACCAGCAGCCCGGCTTTTTGTTTGTCGATAGAGTTCTCTTTCAAGGCAATGACGGGCCAGATCCCATTTCCAGGAGATCACAATGAAAAGGACATTGCGCCACATTCTCTTTATCCCCTTACTGATCGGTCTGCTTGGGTCGTTGCAAGCAGTTACAGCTGCGGACACCACGCCTCCCCTGACCATCCCTTCGCCTTCTATGGGAACATTCAATACCCCTCAGAACGTGACTCTTACCTGCAACGATAGTACTGGCAGCGGTTGCGAGGCCACTTACTACTGCTTGGGGAATAGCTGCACGCCTACAACGGTTTACAGTACTCCCATCTCCATAACAGAGTCTTCGACACTACGTTTTTTTTCTAGAGATATTGATGGCAACCTTGAACAGGTGCGAAACTACTCCTATACCATAGACCCGACCCTGCTTTTCTCCTTTGACTGTGCCTGGCCTAACATCCCTCAACAATGGTATTTCAACTTACCAAAAGGGATTGCTATTGATGCCAATGACAATGTTTATGTGGTGGATTACAAGAACAATCGAGTTAGTAAATTCGACAATAGCGGATATTTGGTGAATCAATGGGGCTCAACCGGGAGCGGAGACGGGCAGTTCAACTTCCCGTATGGAGTGGCGGTGGACAGTAATGGCAACGTCTTTGTATCAGATGGCGGCAACCATCGGATTCAGAAGTTCGACAATAATGGCAACTTGGTGACCCAGTGGCCAGCTGGGATCGGTGGTGGGCAGTTCGATTCGCTGTATGGAGTGGCTGTGGATGACAATAGAAATGTCTTCGTGGCTGATAATGCCAACAAGCGAATTCAGAAGTTCGACAATAGCGGCAGCCTCGTGACCCAGTGGTCAACGGGGAGCGGTAACCTGCCGTTTAGCGGGGTAAGTGGCGTAGCTGTGGACACAAACAATAACGTCTATGTGGTTGAAGGTGGGAACAACCGCGTCCATAAATTTGATAATGATGGCAATTTTATTAACCTGTTGGGAAACGAAGTGCAAATATTTCCTAGCAATGTCGCGGTTGACAGCAATGGCAATGTATATGTGCTCGAAGTCGCAGTGGGACAAGGGGTCAGTCGCGTACAGAAGTTCGACGGCAACGGGAACTCTCTGACCAGTTGGGGAACTATTGGCAGCAGTGACGGACAGTTCAATTATCCGTGGGGAGTGGCGGTTGATTCCAAGGGTAATGTCTATGTAGCGGATCAGAATAACCGCATCCAGAAGTTCGACTCTAACGGTAACTTTCTTTATAAGTGGGACTCAGCCGGGAGCGGAGACGGGCAATTCTCTACACCCAATAAAATTGCAGTGGACACCAGCAGCAACATTTATATTACCGATGGAAATAACAACCGGGTTCAGAAGTTCGACTCCAACGGTAATTATCTCACCCAGTGGGGCACATTAAGTGTCCCCAGGGGGATAGGGGTTGATGCAAACGGCCAGGTTTTTGTTTCAGTCCCAAACAGCATCAAGAAGTACGACGGCAGCGGAAACTCCCTCAACGTTTGGGGTTCATACGGGACCGGTAACGGGCAGTTTAACAACCCGAACACCTTGGCAGTTGATCGAACCGGCAACATTTTTGTCGCTGATGCAAGCAATAAACCGTATCCAAAAGTTCGATAACAGCGGCAACTATCTGACTCAGTGGGGCTCATCGGGACAGGGGCCTACACAGTTCTTTCTTCCCAATGGTCTGGCTGTGGATGCGAGTGGCAATACCTATGTGACTGGCTTCGGTCCCATCCTGAAGAAATTCACCGGCAACGGCAGCTATCTGACGCAGTGGAACATAACCGGTGCTGGAAACGGCATGGCAACGGATCCGAATGGCAATGTATATGTGGCGTCTTACAGCAACAATCACATCCAGAAGTTTAGCAGCAACGGCGAACTTCTGACCCAATGGGGCTCGACTGGAAACGGCAACGGGCAGTTCAGTAACCCTACCGGAGTTGCAGTGGATGAAAGCGGCAATATTTATGTGGTCGATCAGAGCAATAACCGTATCCAAAAATTCAAACCGGCTCCACTCGGCGCCCCACTAGATGTCATTGCGAGCGCTGGCCCAGGCCGGGCATCTATCAGTTTCAAGCCGCCTCTGGCAGATGGCGGAAGCAAAATCCTTTCATATACCGTGACGTCCACCCCCGACAACATAACAGCCAGTGGTGCCAGCAGTCCGATCATAATCACGGGCCTTACCGATGGAACCACCTATAGTTTTAATGTCTATGCCACCAACGCATCAGGGGCAGGACCGGTTTCGGTTTCTTCCAACAGCGTCACAACAACGGGGCCATACTCAGTTACCGCTTTTATAAGTCGCGGAAACGGCACAATTTCATCCCCTAACCCTCTCGTCGTTGCCAGTGGTGGCACTTCGACCTTCACCGTTAATCCTTCATCCGATTATTCGCTTTCAACCACAGTAAACGGAACCTGCCCGGCAGGCACATGGAACGGTAATTCATATACCACAGGCACAATAATTGGTGATTGTACGGTAGGATTTTTGTTCAATCCTGCACTGAATATAACCATATCTGGCAGAGGCAGCGTGCTTCTCTCCACCGGAGGAAGTTGCACTGCCAATTGTAGTCAATATTTGAATGTCGACTCTCTAGTGACCCTTACCCCTTTAGCAACAAACGGTTTTATGTTCGGAAGCTGGTCAGGAGCATGTAGCGGAAGTCCGTGCATTTTGTCAATGACTGAACCCAAGAACGTAACGGCAAGTTTCGGTTGCGCGGTCAAAACAATGTACATAAATCTTCTTCCCTCGCCACAGCCTTATTGCGGTGGTGCTGGTGACATATGCACCATAGTTCCAGATCAAGGCAGCATATGCCTGCCTTCTTCCTTTGAATCGATCAATATCAATTGCCCAAAATTAATCTCTATTGGTGGGGGATGCGATGACCCATCAGTGACCACTCCACCCCCCGGAGGCACAACTACAATAAACGGATCGCTTACCATAAGTGATGGCACAGTGAACGTGAATGGAATTGAAATTCGATAGGAAGGTTGGGAGATTGTTACATCCGTTTCAATTGCTCGTAATCCTCGGGGGTATCCATGTCCAGCAATATCCCAGCATCTTCGGTGGGGCAGAGATTGATCAACTCCTGGCGGAGCTGCAGCAGGTCGCGCAGGGTCGGATAGTCTGGGAGCTGGTCGATCACGACTCGGGGGAGCAGCAGCGGGTGGCCACGGCGGCCGGCATGGGTAGGGATGAAAATGGCGGTCGGGTTTTGCGTATGACGCTCGCAGAGCATCTCGCAGGTCTCGGGAGTTACCAGCGGGGTGTCGGGAAGGAAGACCAGCACGCCGGTAGCATCGGCAGGGAGATGTTCCAGTCCCACTTTCAGCGAGCCGGCCATGTCGCTTCCCTCATTGCAGTTCCAGGCAACGGTGACAGGGAGATGGTCAATTTTTTCATGGATGGTTGTGCCGTGCGGTGAGGCGAGGACCACGACGATATCGTTGATACCGGCCAGTCTGATGGTCTCGATGCAGCGAATTATCACCGGCCGGTCCGGGAGTGGCAGCAGCATCTTGCAGCACCCCATCCGCTCGGAACGGCCCGCTGCCGGGATCAGGGCCGCCACCTTAGGTTCAGGCACGGTAGCGGCGCTCGATCAGCTGGGCAGCTATGGAAATGGCGATCTCCGGCGGCGAATTTCCACCAATGGCGAGGCCGACCGGGACCGTCAGCCGCTCCAGGTCGGCAAAGGTAAACCCTAGCCCGGCCAGATCCTTGAACAGGGTCTCCTTCTTGCGCATGCTGCCAATAACGCCGATGAAACCGGCCGGGGTTGCCAGCGCTGCCTTGACCGCAGTCAGGTCGCTCGCATAGCCGGGAGTGGCGATTACCACGGCATCCGCCTCCGTCGGCTGGAACGATGCCACACCGGCGGCATAATCGCCGTTAAAGTACTCCGCTGCCTCTGGCAACCGCTCGGGTGCCAGGTAATCCGGCCGTTCATCCACCACAGATACCCGGAATCCGGCCAAGGCGGCCAGATGGGTCAGCGCCTGCCCCACATGACCGGCGCCGCACATCACCAGCCGCGGCATCCCGCCCAGCGGCTCGATCTGCACAGTCAGCTCCCCGCCGCAGGCATGGCCAAAGGTTTCATCCAGGACAAAGGTTGCGGATACAGGGCCGGTACCGTCTGCCAGCGACTTGAGCGCGGTCCTGACAACCTCCTGCTCCACCTTGCCGCCGCCGATGGTCCCGGCACTGGTGCCGTCACCGCGGACCACCATTTTGGCGCCTGCCTTGCGGGGAGATGACCCGCGGCTGGCGATCACGGTTGCCAGCACGCACGGCTGACCGGCGCGCTGCAACCGGACCACCTCCTCGAAAACCGCCACTGTTTCATTTCCGCCGTTCATAATTCCCGCCTCACGTCTTTTTCAGCGCCTTGAGGATAGCCTTTGGAGAGAGCGGCAGTTCCCGGAACCGGGCGCCAATGGCGGCAAAGACCGCGTTGGCGACAGCCGGGGCAATCGGCGGCACACCCGGCTCCCCGATCCCGCCCGGCTTATCCTGCCCCTTGACCAGGTGGACCTCGATCCTTGGCGCTTCATTCATCCGAAGCAGGTCGTAATTGCTGAAATTGCCGGAAACTACCCCGCCGGCGGCGATCTCGACCCGCTCCTTGAGCGCGGCGGACAGCCCGAAACAGACTGCCCCCTCGATCTGGGATCTGACGATCTCCGGGTTGACTACCGGCCCGCAATCCACGGCGCAGACTACCCTGCTGACCTTGACCCTGCCGCTTTTCCGGTCAACCGCCACCTCGGCTACCATGGCCACATTGGTGTCGAACGACCGGTGGAAGGCGAACCCACGTCCCTTGCCGCTAGGAAGCGGTTTGCCCCACCCGGCCCTCATCGAGGCGGTCTTGACCACCGCATAGGCATTGGGGTTCCCCCCCAGGTGCGACAGCCGGAACTCGACCGGGTCGACACCGGCCAGATACGCCAGCTCGTCCATCATGGTCTCAACGACAAAGGCATTGTGCGAACTCCCCACGGACCGCCAGAACCCGACCGGCACCGGTGTATCGATCCTGACATAGTTTACGCTGAGGTTCGGCACATCGTAGTCAAGATTGGCCACCCCTTCGACTGCGGCCTGGTCCACGCCGTTTTTCATGGTGTCCGGAAATACCCGGGCAAAGATCGAAGGGCAGACCACCTTGTGCTGCCAGCCGGTGATCTTCCCCTGGCTGTCAAGGGATGCCGCAACCCGGGAAAGGTTCATCGGCCGGTAGAAGTCGTTGCGGAAGTCATCCTCCCTGGCCCAGATCACCTTAACCGGTTTTCCGGTGGCCTTGGCGAGTAGCAGCGCCTCTTCGACCACATCGGTCTCGAACCTCCGGCCGAACCCGCCCCCCAGGTAGGTAGTGTTGACCAGGACCTTGTCGGCCGGCAGGCCTGAGATCTTCTCGGCCATCGCCTTGACGCCGGTCTGGTTCTGGGTGGGTGCCCAGACCTCGCACCGCTCGGCTGTGATATGCGCCGTGCAGTTCATCGGCTCCATGGTGGCGTGGGCAAGGTATGGGAGGCTGAAGGTTGCCTCCAGCTTTTTGGCAGCGGCATTGAAAGCTGTCGCCGGATCACCAGTTTCCTTGGCCTTGATCCCGCTCTCGTTCAGCGCCTTGGCAAAGCGGGCATCGAGCGATGCATTGTCCAGTTTGGGGTCGCCCCCTTCCCACTTGATCTTGAGTACGTCAACTCCGCCCCGTGCCGCAGGCAGACTGTCGGCACAGACCGCTACCCCTTTTGGAAGCTTGATTATCTGCCTGACCCCCTTGATCTTCAGTGCGGCGGCGCTGCTGTATGAAGCCGGGTGGGCGCCGATGAGCGGTGGGTGGGCCACAGCGGCAACAAGCATCCCCGGAACCTTTACATCCATCCCGAATATCGCGGCGCCGGAGACCTTTTCCGGGACGTCGAGTCTCGGGATCTCTTTCCCGATCAGCCGGAACTCCTGGGGTGTCTTCAGCTTCGGCTTGGCCGGCGGCGCTATCCCGGCGACCATTGAGGTCAGTTGGCCGAATGAAAAGCTTTTCAGTTTCCGTTTGTGGCGCACCACGCCGTTAGCGGCAAGGCATTCTTCCGCAGGAACCTTCCACTCCCTGGCCGCCGCAGCGATCAGCATCTCGCGGGCAGCGGCGCCGGCAAGCCGAAGCGGTTCGTACAGGTGCCGGATACTGGTGCTGCCACCGGTGGCCTGCGTTCCCCAGACCGGATCGCGAAATTTGTCGTCGGCAGGGGCAAAGACGAATCTGACGCTCCCCCAGTTGGCCTCCAGCTCATCGGCCACCAGCATCGGCAGAGACGTTGAAACCCCCTGCCCCATCTCGGACTTGGCGACCATGACCGTGACCGTTTCGTTAGGCGCAATCGTCAGCCAGACCGACGGGACGAATTCGCCGGCAGCGGCGTCCGCTGCTGAGAAGACCCTGTAACCGAGCGGGGTCATGGTTACTGCCACGGCAATGCCGGTTCCGGCAAGGGCATGCTGAAGAAATTCACGTCTGCTCATTTTCGGGCTCATGGCTTCTTCCCCTTTCCGGCAGCACGGTTGATGGCGCTCTTAACCCGCTGATAGGTGCCGCAACGGCAGAGGCATCCGCTCATGGCGCTGTCGATCTCGCTTTCGGTCGGTTTGGGATGCTCATTGAGCAGCCCTGCAGCCTGCATCATCTGGCCGGGCTGGCAGTAACCGCACTGCGGCACCTGCTCGGCGATCCAGGCAACCTTCAGCGGATGGTTTTCCGGTAGCCCCTCGATGGTAACGACCTTCTTCCCCTTGACCGCGCTGACCGGGGTTATGCACGATCGGCGCGCCTTGCCGTCCACCAGCACGGTACACGCCCCGCACATCCCAATCCCGCAGCCGAACTTGGCCCCGGTAAGCCCCAGCTGCTCACGCAGCACCCAGAGGAGCTTGCTGTCCGGAGCAGCATCAACCTGGTACTTCTTGCCATTGACGGTAAGTGAAATCATTTGTCCCTCCTTGCATCGCTCAACCTGGAAGGGAGTATATCACGACCGGTTCCTGTCGCAACGGATACTTGCACCCAAAGGGTTATCGGCTAAAATTGCCGAGGGAGGTGTGAACATGAAATTTTTCATTACCGTATTAGCCGTTTTCGTATTGACCCTCAGCAGCGTCAGCGCCTTTGCCAGAAGTGCCTACCAGACCGACAGCGAGGCATCCACTGCCGCCAGGGCGGCATTCGAGGAGATTCTCGACCTATGGCGCGCCGACCGTTACGACGACCTGTACGACCGGACCCAGCACGGCGGCAAAACCGCTAAAGAGGACTTTGCCAGAAAGTTGGGGAATGCCACCTTCAAACCGGCCTGCTGCTGGCAGAAGATGCAGGACGTCTCGGTTCATGTCGAGAATGACGACATAGCAGTCGTCAGGGCCAAGGTGGGCCTGGAGGGCGATGGCGATATCCAGTACAAGACCCGTTCATACCGGATGGTCAGAGAGGGTGACATCTGGCGGATCTCCCAGAGCGACCTCTTTTCCCTGGCCGGGGCCAAGGCCAAGAAGAAGGTGTACAAGAAACATCGATGAACTGATGCTGCCGAGCCAGGCTACGCAAGGCCCGTGCGAATGAAGCCCATATATAGGTAACCAGGCATGTTACTTATATTGAGTAATAACTTGCTTATATCGGTAACAAAGTTACTTATATCGGGAAACCAGTGATTAACGTTAGATCGGGAAATATGATAAGGGCGATAAAAACTATAACAATAATTGATGGGGCGATTTTTGCCGTAATGGGCGGAATAGCAATGTATTCCAGCGCAAGGTACGGAACACTTTTGATTTGGTCTGGAGTAGCGGTTGCATTGGTCGGCGCAATGCCTGCTATCGGGTCTGGAAACGTCCAAGGAGAATACAATCTTAAGTTTGACCAGACGATTCCACAACTGAATTACAACCGAACAGATGACAAGCTAAGAGAGATGAACAAAAGCTATGATTTCGGCGTAGTGATGGCAGCCGCAGGTGCTATTTTGATAGCAGTTGGTTTGATACTGAACAAAATTATCACAGGCAAGATCTAACACCGGCGTAGACACTGACGCAGCAAAACCGCGCCACGCAGGTCACACCGCGACACGTTGGCAAAACAACCAAGGTACCTATGAACGATCACTTGGCATTTCTAATCTAAGAATCAGGATTTATGCTGGACCAGCCATAAAACCCGCGGCCAGCCTTGCGATGCACAGAAATGCACAAATCAAGCGCAACCGGAGAGCATATTTGAAAGACTTTGACAGCATCTACAGGGAATTCCAGCCGAAGATCTACCGTTATCTCAGTAACCTCATCAATGAGGCGGAAGCCCTGGATCTGACCCAAGCGGTCTTTCTCAAGGTGAGCAAATCGTTGGAAGGTTTCCGGGGTGAGGCCTCTCCTGCCACCTGGATCTACCGTATTGCCACGAACACGGCCCATGATCATGCCTGTTCAGCTTTGGCGCAACAAAAGCGTTCCGAACTGCAGCTCGACGAGGACGCGTCGCTTGACGATTTCCCCGATCACGGTACGCCAGGGACCGACAGCGAATATATCCGCCGGGAGATGAATGCCTGCATACGCGGCGTGGTTGACCAGTTGCCCGAAGGTTACCGCACCGTCTTGCTCCTCAGCGATTTCGAAGAACTGACGAACCCCGAAATTGCCGAAATACTCAATATCAGCATCGACACCGTCAAGATCAGGCTCCATCGCGGCCGCACCGAGTTACGGAAGGCTATGGAATCCCAGTGCAGCCTCTACCACGACGAACGCAACGAACTCATGTGCGATCGCAAACCGAAATAATTCCTCTCACAGGTGTATCCTTTTTCGATAAGTCCCCGTCTATGGAATCAATAGCAGTCAATTCCATAGATGGAGGACGTATGTTCAAGACAGGTTGTTGTGGGTCAGGGAGCAATGCAGAAACAAACGACGGTTATGAAGTGGTACGTATCGAAAAGGCAAAAGGCAACTGCGCTCTTTGTGAAGGGTACGCGGAGCGGCATCAAAGCAAGCCGGTCGCCGTCATGAGTTGCGACGGGGCGTGCCTGCGGGGGGAGATATCCCGACAGGCGGCAAATATCCTCTGCCACTCTCTGGCCCCTGAAAAAACCGTCCGGATCTGCCTGGGCGGGGCATTTACCAAAGATACCGGACAGCGAGGCCTTGTACGCGACTCGCCACGACTTATCGCGTTGGAGGGATGCCCGGTAAACTGTGCCTCACGCATGATGGCCGGAGTAATTGACGGCCTTACCCCGGAAATTGTCCAAAGCTACAAGCTCTGTGATATCGACAAGAAACTGTTCGGGATCGATGAGATGCCGCCGGAAGAAATCCAGGCACTTGCCCGCACTGTTGCCGAGAAGATTGCAGCTACCTTGTAATTGAATCAGGGACCTTCGGGAAGTAAATCGGACCCAACAGAATAATGTTCGCGAAAACCCTTCCAAAAGGGCTTCCGATCCGGAGGCCCTTTTTTTCGCCGGACAGATGCAGAACCAATGACGCAAATAAATCAAGACTGTTGACGCCATCAAGCAGTTCCGCTAGTCTGACCTGATGCAGATTCCAGGAAACAATAAGTCCGAACTCCTTGCCCCGGCAGGGTCGCTGGAGGCCTTTTTCGCGGCCATGGAAAAAGGTGCCGACGCGGTCTATGCCGGTCTGAAGGAGTTTTCCGCCCGGGCCAAGGCCAAAAACTTCTCCCTGTACCAAATGGAGCGGATGCTGGCCTATGCCCACGCCAACGGCCGCAAGGTCTACGTCACCCTCAATACCCTGGTCAAGGAGCGCGAACTTCCCCAGCTGGTCGAGACCCTCGCGGCCCTTGAGGGGATGGGGGCCGATGCGGTCATCATCCAGGATATGGCCGTGGCCCGGCTTAGCCGCCGGTTCTTTCCCTCTCTTCCGGTCCATGCCTCTACCCAGATGACCGTCCACAACACCCCCGGGGTGCAGCAGCTTGCCGCCTTGGGATTCGAGCGGGTGGTGCTCGCCAGGGAACTGCACCTGGACGAAATCAGTGATATTGTCCGCAACTCCCCGATCGGAATCGAGTGCTTTATCCATGGCGCCCTCTGCTTCTCCTTCTCGGGACAGTGCTTTTTCTCGTCTTTTCTCGGCGGCCACAGCGGCAACCGCGGCCGCTGCGCCCAGCCATGCCGGCGCCAGTACAAATACCGGGGCAAGGAAGGGTACTATTTCTCCACCAACGACTTTTCCAGCATCGACCTGATCCCGCAGCTGGTGGCAGCAGGAGTCTGCTCGTTCAAGATCGAGGGGCGGATGAAATCTGCCGAGTATGTGGCCTGCGTGGTGGAGGCGTACCGGCTGGCGCTGGATGCCTCGGCCAAGCAGTGGCCGGATGCGCTCGCCTCGGCCAAGGAGATCATCAAGCGCTCCTTCGGCCGGGTACCGACCAAAGGCTTTCTTGCCTCGCACGCCCCTTCCGACATCGCCACACCTTCGCTCCGGGGCGCCACCGGACGGTTCCTGGGGGAGGTGACCTCGGTCAGAGGCAACCGGCTATCGTTCACTACCAAGGACCGTCTTCATGTCGGCGACCGGATCCGGGTCCAGCCGAAGACCGACATGGCGGGCAAGGCATTCACCATCAAGGAGCTGTTCAGTGCCAATCGAACAGTAAAAAACGTGTCAGAAGGCACTCAGGTTGCCATACCGTCACCTTTCCCCTGCAGCATCGGCGACGCGGTCTTCAAGGTCTCTTCGGAAACGGCCTTTACCATGAGCGAAGCCTCCTGTGCCAAACGGCTTGAGGCGGCCGGCAGGCCAAAGCTGCCGTGCAATCTGGCCATTTCCTTAACGGACGGCGCCATGCAGATCGAAGCCGACTGCGTCGGTGTCAGATTCAGCGTCGGGTTCCCGCTCGGCGACCTGGAACCGTCCCGCACTGCGGATATGACAGAGGTCTTAGCCGCCCAGTTCAGCCGGACCGGCGACACCCAGTTCACCCTCAGGTCCCTTGCGGCACCCGGGTTTCCGGCGCTGATGATCCCGCCGGCCAAACTCAAGGAGATCCGGCGCAGTTTCTATCTGCAACTGGCGGAAAGCATTATTCCGGCCCTGAAGCGGGAGCGCGCATCCCGAATCAGGGAGGCCCTGGCATCGCTGGCAGGGACCAGAGGGACGATGCGCAGCCCGGCAGCACTGACGGTACGGGTCGAACATCTCCGAGACCTCCAACTGCTTAATGCGGAAGGGGTGAGCGGCCTGAGCCTGCCGGTATCCAAGGCGAACCTGCACGAACTGCCGCTGTCAGGCCGCCGGCTGAAAGGGAAAGAGGGGCGAATTTCCTGGCGCTTGCCGTTCATCATCTTCGACCGCGACCTCCCCTGGTATCGCGAGGCGCTGGCAACACTGGCGCGAGCAGGATTTCGCCGCTTCGAGGCCGCAAACATCTCGCATTTCCAGCTCCTGGAAGAGATCGACGCCGAGATCAGCACCGATTACCGGCTCTTTTCCCTCAACTCCCAGGCAATCCTCGCCTGGGAGGAACTGGGGGCTAACCGGTGTACCCTTTATATTGAAGACGATAGCGAAAATCTGTCCGACCTCCTGGCCGCTGACCTGCCGATCGAGCGAAGGATCATGATCTACGGAACCCTTCCGGCCATTACCTCGAAGATCGCGATCAAGGGGGTTAAGAGCGACATGCCGGTCCAGTCCGACCGTGGGGACAGCTACCGGGTCACACAGAAAGACGGCCTGACCGTAATCACGCCAACCACCCCCTTCTCATTCACCGCGTTCAGGGAGAGGCTCGAAGCGCTGGGCTGCTCCTCCTTTATCGCCGACCTCACCCAGCTGCCGGCCAACGAACGGCAACGGGTGCTGGATGCCTGGGCTGGGGGCCGGGAAATCCCCGGCACGTCTCCGTTCAACTTCACTATGGGGTTGGTTTGAATATGAAAAATGCACACGATCCGGACCGACCGCTGGTCTGGTCATCGACAACCGGGCGAATCTGCCCGAAATGCGGCAAAGGGATAGCTGCCTGCATCTGCAAAAAAGCCGGGCAGCCGCCAACTGGCGACGGTACGGCCAGGGTGCGGCGGGAAACCAAGGGGCGCGGAGGAAAGACAGTCACGGTTATCACTGGCGTGCCGCTCAAGGGGGAAGAGCTGAAGGCGCTGGCCGGCGAGCTCAAAAAGCGCTGCGGCAGCGGCGGAACATTGAAGGACGGGGTCATCGAGATCCAGGGCGACCATTGCGATCTGGCGGTAACGGAACTCGGCAACCGTGGCTTCAAGGTCAAGCGGGCCGGAGGATAAATGGCACTCATCTCCATGCACGATATAACCCTGGCCTTCGGCGGCCCGCCGATCTTTGCCGGGATCGACCTGCAGATCGAGGCCGGGGACCGGCTCTGCCTGCTCGGCCGTAACGGCACCGGCAAATCAACCCTGTTGAAGCTGATCGCCGGCGAGATTCCGCCCGAATCCGGGGAGTTCCACAAAAGCCAGGGGCTGCGGGTGGCCCTGGTTTCGCAGGAGGTGCCGAAAGAGGTATCGGGTTCGGTCTTCGACGTGGTTGCGTCCGGCATGGGCAATGCTACCAGCCTGCTGGCCGAGTACCACCGGGTTGCGCTTGACCTGGAAATCGAAGGGAGTACAGAGCTGCTGGAACGGCTGACCGAACTGCAGCACGAACTGGAAAACTGCGGTGGCTGGCAGTTGCACCAGGAAGTGGAGCGGATACTGAACAGACTTTCCCTGGAGGCAGATGCGGAATTCTCCTCCCTGTCAGGCGGCACCAAGCGGCGGGTACTGCTGGCCCGGGCGCTGGTCGCAACTCCGGACATCCTGCTGCTGGACGAGCCGACCAACCATCTCGACATTGACACGATCCTCTGGCTGGAGGATTTCCTGCTCAAGAGCGAAACCGCGATCCTCTTTGTTACCCATGACCGGGCCTTTGTGCGCAAGCTCGCCAATCGTGTGGCTGAGATCGACCGGGGGAGGATCTACTCCTTTGACTGCGGTTACGATCAGTTCGTAGAGCGCCGCGAGGCGCTGCTGGAGGCGGAAGTGAGCCGCCAGGCGCTGTTCGACAAGAAGCTGGCCCAGGAAGAGGCCTGGATCCGCCAGGGGATCAAGGCCAGGCGCACCAGAAACGAAGGCCGGGTCCGGGCGCTCAAGAGCCTGCGTGAAGAGCGGCGGCAACGCCGGGAGCGGATCGGCACCGCCAAGATCCAGCTTCAGGAAGCGGACCGCTCCGGGGCCATTGTTGCAGAGCTGGAAGATGTCTCATTTTCATTCGGTAACCTGGCAATAGTGCGTAATTTTTCAACCACCATCATGCGCGGTGACAAGATCGGGATCATCGGCCCGAACGGCTCGGGCAAGACCACCCTTCTCCGACTGCTACTGGGTGATCTGCAACCCGAAACCGGGGCGATCAGGCTTGGCACCCGGCGGGAAGTCCTCTATTTCGACCAACTCAGGGAACAGCTCGACCTCGACAAGACGGTCCAGGAAAACGTTGGGGAAGGTAACGACACCATCACCGTCAACGGGCGGCAACGGCACGTCATCGGCTACCTGCAGGATTTCCTCTTCACCCCGGAACGCGCCCGCACCCCGGTCAGGATCCTGTCCGGCGGGGAACGGAACCGGCTGCTCCTGGCCAAGCTCTTTACCAGGCCGTCCAACGTTCTGGTCATGGACGAACCGACCAACGACCTCGACGCCGAGACCCTGGACCTGCTGGAAGAGCTGCTGATGGAGTATACCGGGACGCTGTTGCTGGTGAGCCACGACCGGGAGTTTCTCAACAACGTGGTTGCCAGCACGATCGTGCTGGCCGGTAATGGCGTGGTCAGGGAATTTGTCGGCGGTTATGACGACTGGCTCCGACAGGCCGCGGCTGAATCAAATCCGACCCCGGCAGCGGCAAAGCCGGCGCAGCCGAAACCGAAACCGCAGCAGGATCGGCCGAGAAAGCTCTCCTTCAAGGAGGAACGGGAGCTGGAGGCGTTGCCGGACAAGATTGCCAGCTTGGAGCAGGAACAGGAAGCGCTCCACGCCAGGCTGGCAGATCCGGACTTCTACAGGAACGCCGGCGCTGGCGTGGTGGAAATCAACGCCAGGCTGGCAGAGATCGAGGCAGAACTGGAAACGCTGCTGATCCGCTGGGAAGAGCTGGAAGGGATAAAACTCTGATGCCGGCTCATAGCCGGGAACCGTTACGCCGCCAACCGTATCTTGTTAATTGCATTTGACCTGTTTACCGGTCCGTTCAGGTCCACCGGCGCCATCATGAACCCGATACTGTCAAAATAAAACAGGGCATCCTGAAGCACTCTCTGAAAAGACACTTCATCCTGAGGCTGACTGCGCGGGGTGTACAAAACCGCCTGCTTGCTTTCCAGCATCTTCCAGACGAGAAAAATTTCGGGGTTCCCGCCACGTTTGATGGCACAGATGTACCCGCCGCTTTTCTGGCTCCTGAATCCTTCCGGCGCCGACTGAACCTTGTTTGACGATTCATAAAGCACTACAAGATCATCAGGTGTCAGGCAGGGCACGGTAGCTAACTGATTGTTTGACGTGAATTCCGTGACGGAATCGCCGGCATCCGTTCCCAGACTGAACGGTGAAGCATCTGCGGAATCACCGGGCAGGCAAGGAAGGTCCATTGGTTTTCCCGGAACAGTATCCATATCTACGACGCGAATCTCCTCAGGCTCGATCACGGCGTAACATTCAACATCAGTTATCGTGAGCTGTTCAGCAGCAGACAGTTCCTCATGTCCTGGAGTGGGTGCTTCGATCATCAGACACCCGGATGCCATAACGGCCTGCTCCTCGATAAGCCGGCGCAACTCCCCGCGCAATCCGGCCAGTTCACGGGCAGCCACCCCCTCTTTTACCAACAGCTCTCTCTTGAGCCTTTGCATCTCTGCCGCTGCTTTTTCCTCTGTCTGGCGCAATGCGGATGTTTGCAGCACGAGCATCTCTTGCATCCGCATATTTTCAGCCTCCAGCAGATCTGTTTTTCCCACCAGCTCCTTCCGTTCCTCCCTCGCGGTGTTGAGTGCTGCAGTAGCAACCCGTTCGATCTGATCCTTTTCCTGTCTGAGAAGCAGCAGTTCGTTTTCGGCCTTTTCCCTGAGCTCTTTCTCAACTGAGACGATCCGCTCAAAATCACGGGTGGCTTTTTCGTTATTTATACATGCTTCCGACTGGAGAACGTCAAGCGCCGACACTTTCTTTTCCAGGGCACGAAGCTCAGATAAATGGGTCTCACGCTCCGCTTCCATGGCCTGAAGTTTCTCAGAGAAACGGTCTTCTGCAGCGCGCTGACTATTAGCCGCATTAATCAGCTGTTCCCCGGAAACCGAAATTTCCAGCTCTCTTGCCGACAGTAAGGAACGCAGCTCTTGAAGTTCTTCGGAAAGCCGGTTGATTGTCCGTTCGTTTTCAAGCAACCTTGCCGACTCTTCAGAAGCCGATTCCCGGTTATCCTTTGCCAACCGCTCCTTCAAGACCGATATCTCGGCTTCCAGAACAGTTTTATCATTCCGGTGCGTCTGTAACTGCAAATTCAGCTCACTGCAAAGCCTGTTTGCTTCATCCCTGGCATTGTCGAGTTCCAAGCGCAACCCGGCCAATCCGAGATCAGTACTAATATTCATCGCCGGTAACGGCTCAACTGGAGAGGGTGGTACTACCGGGTTGCACGCAATAGTTGCCGCAAGCTGAGCGCCTTCCACTGAGACCGGCTCGGGGATATCAACATTTCGGGCAGAAGAATGCGATTCCTGAGCCTTTGGTTTTGCCCCACCCTTGATGTTTGCCTTGGGTGCCTTGAAAATCTTGATTGCGCCCAATATGACCTGTCTCATGGCGGTGCTGTAATTGAGATTCACCTGGTCCATGGAATATCCGAGGCCGGTCAAATACGTCAGCGCAGAATCGATACAATCCTGATACTCCCGCTTGTCGCCCGGCTGGGATTTCGGCGTATAAATACGCGTCGTTTTTCGGGGGATTTCCCAGAATGCCAGGTACACCTTCAGGCAACTATTTTCCTTTTCGGTGCAGATGTAGGCTTCGGTTGCGCCTTCTGCTATCTGCCGATCGGCAGGCACCACCGGTTTGGACGACCGGAACAGTTCATGAACCGATGGTTCTTTAACGGCCAGATATGCAACTGCAGGATCTAATCTGAATTCCATGGTTGTCTCCTGAATTATCTATCCGGTTGACGCCCGAAAACAAAAAAAACCGCGCACCGAAAGATCAGAATCTGATATTTCGGTACCCGGCTGTCTGCGTGAGACCCTTGGGCTTTCCGTCCCACCATTGCTGGTGGTTTAGTATTATCGCTTATCAGAAGATAAATGTAAGTTTATGTAGATCAATATCGTCTGATTTTAGGCTGCAAGCAGTGATACGAATCACGGTGAGATGAGATTCTATTGATTGAGCCGAAGGATTATTCGGCCCTGATGGTCACGGATATTCAAACGGAGCGGAAATCTTCCGGCTAGGGCGTGCGTCGCGCACGACTGGCAGGGGTCGAAGGCACGAAAGGCCATCTCCACCCGGTTCAGGAGCCCTTCACGCACCTCCCCACCCCTGATGAACCTCTTTGCTGCCTTCTTGATCGCAAGCGATATCGGCCCGGCATTGTTTTGAGTAGCCACGATCAGGTTGACCATGGTCAAGATGCCTCTCTCATCGGTCTCATAGTGATGAAACAGGGTGCCGCGCGGCGCCTCGACGCAACCGATACCTCTGCCGGTCAGGTTGAAATCCATATTGCGCGTATCGCTCCCGGTCAGCAGCGGTTCTCCGACAAGCTCGCGGTTCCGTTCCGCGGCCTGCAAGGCACAGATAAGCCTGGCCCAGTGACTTGACAGTATCTGGTGAGTCGGCTCCGGCCCGAAAAAATTGCGGAAGCGTTCCAGTTCTTGCTGGGCAAGTGGAGTCGCCATTGAATCGGCCACTGTGACCCTGGCCAGCGGCCCGACCCGATAAAGCGGCGAATCGCTCCCCTCGACAAGCCCCTGCCACCCCAGTTCCCTGAGATAGGTCATCTTGACCATGGTCCATGGCATTACCCATTCGGCGATCTTGTCGGCGTATTCATCGCTAGGGAAACGGCTGATCTCCCGGCCTTCGGCATTAACGACCCTGACCGTGCCGTCGTAAAACGCGACCCGGTCCCCGGCATCCACCAGCGCCAGGGAGCAGCATCTGACAGAATAGGCGCTGTCCTCAAGCAGGCTGCGGCAGCCGGCATCCCCCAAAACCCTTTCCCTGAAGACCTCCAGAGCTTCAACGACAAAGGCGACGCTTTCCGCTGCGGTTGCAGCAAGCCATTGCCGCTCTTCTTCCTTAATGCCCCTCGGCACCCCGCCGGGAACACCCCCCTCGGGGTGCGGCGCCTTGCTGAAGAGCAACCTGATAATGTCGCGGTTTTTCTTCCGGATGTCGATCAGTCTCCTGCCGAAATCCTTCCCCAGCCGTTCCATGACCCCGAAGATGTTCCGTTCCGCCGGGTCGGCGTCCGGACCGACAATGAAATCCGGCGCTGCCAGGAAGAAAAAATGCAACAGGTGATCGTCAACGATCGAGGCGTTATATTCCAGTTCCCTGACGAGCATTGCAGTCGGGGGAGGGACGACGTCGTACAGTCGATCCAGCGCCTTGCAGGCAGCCATGTGGTGCGCCGACGGGCAGATGCCGCAGATCACCGGCGCAATCCTGGTCATCTCCTCGGCAGGCCTGCCGATGCAGAACCGCTCGAACCCGCGCAGTTCCAGCACCTGCCAGAAGGCATCGCTGACGTTCCCCTGCCCGTCCAGGAAGATTTCAATCCGGCCGTGTCCTTCCAGCCTGGTTATCGGGTCTATGACAATCCGTTCGCTCATTCCCGGTCCTTTTCCGTAAGCTCTTTCTCCCCCAGAATCGAAACCGGCTGGGTAAAACGGCAGGCATAACCGGCCGCGTCGGCGATCTCATCGATCATGGCCCGGAGTCCCGCCTCATCTTCAGGTGCAAGCAGGGGGGCAAGGGAGGCCAGGAATCTCGCCCCGCTGTCACGCACCCCTTCAACTGCGCCAAAGCACCCGCGACACGGGGCATTGACGGCCAGGCAACTCCCGCCGCAGCCGTCGCAGGTAGCAGGGCCAAGACAAATAATCCCGTGCGCCAGGAAACATTCTCCCGGGTCAATAACCGTTTCGTGGGCACGACGAATCTTTGTGATCGCCATCCGTGCCGGCTTGGAGCGATTCCGGGGGCAGGAATCGCAGAGCGGTTTGGCAGGGGCAAGTGTGCTTCCCCTTTGCGGCGGTTTTTTTCCGACAATCTTCTTGATCGCATCAAGAAGGAGATCGATTGGCGGCGGGCAACCGGGCAGAAAGTAATCGACCTTTATTGCCTGGTTAAGGGCGTAAACATGGCCGTAAAATTCCGGCATGGTCAATTGTTCCCCATTGACATCGCAACTCAGCTCGGGTCTGACCCCTTCGGGATTGGTCACTGTCGGAGAAGCGCTATAAACCCACTCAATGATCTCATCGCGCGGTCTGAGGTTGGCCAGCCCGGGAATCCCCCCAAAACAGGCACATGCCCCGCAGGCCAGAACCAGCCGGGATTTGGCGCGGAGCAGTTCCGCCATTGCCTTGTGATCGGAGTTCCTGACACACCCGGAGATGATTGCCAGAGCCAGGCTGTTGTCCGGCATCTTCCTTAGCCGGTCATGCTTGAAATCCAGGGCAGCTGGCCAGATTACGACCTCGAACTTCTCGGCGAGTTCCAGCAGGGACTCGCCCAGGTCGAGCAAAGCGGAATCGCAGCCGCCACATGCTCCGAGCCAATAGATTGCAATCTTCGGCCTCTTGCTCATAACTCCGCCAGTTTTTCGGCAAATTCGCCCGCAATAGCGGCGATACTCTCCCCTTCCGGATCGTTGCCGAAACGGACCGCCAACCGTTCCGGATCGAGTCCATAGCCGGACAATAGAGCTTTCAGCAACCCCACTCTTTTCAGGCACTGCCATTCCCCGTCCTGAAAGTGGCACTCCCCCATTGGGCAAGCCAGCAGCAGCACCCCGTCATAACCGCTGTGCAACGGCCCCAGTATCTCTTCGGCTCCGACCGATCCGCAACAGACTACGCACTGCAAATCCGGAAGATCCAGGGTGAGTTGTTCAAGATTACCGCTGTATCCCCAGCCGAAACTGCAGGCGATAATCCGTATGCGAGATAATCCGGTCATAAGGGCGGGCTCACGTTCGTTCGGCCATCGCCGGCAGGCTTTTCTTCAGGGGCTTTTGCAGGAACGAGCCGACGGGCCGCGGCCGGGCAGGCGGCGATGCAAAGGCCGCAGCCGCGGCAGAGCTGCCTGTCGGTAACCGAGGAAAGCCGTTCTTCCCGCATTACTACTGAGGCCGCCCCGAACGGACATGCGGAAGCGCATACCCCGCAACCGCTGCAACGCTCTTCAATGACTTCACACGTGGGTATATCCAACCGGATTCCGGCCTCAATGCAGGCCTCGCAGGAGCTGCAGGGGCCGCAGGTCAGGCAGCGCCTCGCTTCGGCAATCGCGTCCTCCAGGGTGAACCCGCTTTCGAAGAGATTGAAGTCCAGGCGATGTTCAGGCGGAAGCCATTGGACATCCGGTTCGGGACGGTAATCGTGCCGGCTTGGCGGCGGCGGGGTCGAGTAAGCGATTTCTCTGCCGGCCCTAAGATCACCACCACGGCAATACCGGTCGATAGATTCGGCAGCCTCCACGCCGTCTCTCATGGCATCCACCATGAACCCCAGTTTGAGCATGTCACCGCCGACAAACAGGGACCGGCGGTTAGGGCTCTCCAGAGTCAGCGGGTCGAACGCAACCCGGCCGGTCTCGTCGAGAAGACCCTCGTGGTGCAGAAATCTGCGTTCCGGTCCCTGCCCTACCGAGATGATCAGGAGGTCCGCGGCTATCTCCATGCTGTCCGCCAGGTCGAACTGCGGGTTGAAGCCGTGATCATCAACGACCCGGGTGCAGCGCGGAGCGGTGATGCCGGTCAACCGACCCGTGTCGTGGTGTATGGCGCAGACTCCGCGGGAATAAATGATCGCCACACCTTCCTCAACGGCAGCCTTCACCTCAAGGGGGTCGGCAGGCAAAGGGGACTCTCCCACCCCGGACTCCAGGCAGACAATCGTAACATCGGCCCCCAGTCGCCGGGCGCTTCTGGCCGAATCAAGAGCCACATTCCCGCCACCGATCACAATGACCCTCCGGTTGTCCAGATATCCGGCCGGAATGGCCCCATGGGCCAGTTCGTACAGGAAGGAATGCCCGTATATGACGCCCGGAGACTTCTGCCCCGGCAGCTCCTTCCCTCCAAATGTCAGGATGCGGGGAGCAGGGCTCCCCACTGCAATGAATACGGCACGGAACCCTTGTTCCTGCAGACGGTCCAGATCGAAGCCATACATACCCAAACGGGCATCGAATCGAATCTCTATTCCCGCCACCCGGACAATGGCGTCAATAGTGTCGTCAAGCAGGTCCATGGGTAGCCGGTAGTGGGGAATCAGCCGGAGCGCGCCGCCGAGGGACGCACCGGCCTCGAAGATCACAGGGCGGAACCCTCGGCGGGACAGCTCATAACCGGCCATCAACCCTGCTGGGCCGCCGCCGATAACGGCAACCATATCACGATCCCCCCGCGGAAGCGGCTCCAGGTTATGCAACCGGTCACGATACCTGTCCGCAATAAACCTTTTGAGAAGCCGTCGCCGGATCGCCCCGCCGGTCTCGGCATAGCGGCATTCCAGTTCGCAGATGCCGCAAACATAGCCGCACACGGTAAAGAAGGGGTTTTTACGGAACAGGTCATCGCCTATTTCGATGATTATACTTGCTGCGGCTTGGGGGTCCCGGGGGAGCAGAGAGATGAGAATATTGGTTCGCTGGATCTCTTCATGAATCGGACATTTAATCTGGCAGGGGGCGAGGAGTTGACTCCCGCTAGGTTCGCCACTCTTTGCCGCCCGATCCGAATGCGGCTTCATCAGCGTGTACCGTCCTGATCGGTGATGAGCCTGACCTGCCGTTCATGGAACCAGTAATACCAGATCCAGTTAAGCATGACGACGACCCGGTTGCGGAAACCGATCAGATAGTAGAGGTGCAGCAACAGCCAGGCGATCCAGGCAGGATACCCTTTCAGTTTCATTCCATGGGTCATGGCGACCGCGGCGCTTTTGCCGATAGTGGCCATGCTCCCTTTGTCATGATAACGGAATGGCGGAACCGGCAGATTCTGTTCACGCAATTTTATTGCCTTACCGGCATAGGTCCCCATCTGCATGGCCACCGGTGCGACCATGGGCAACGGTACACCATCCTGTTCCAGCCACGCCATGTCGCCGACAATAAAGACCTCCGGATGGCCGGAGAGCGAAAGGTCGGCCCCTACCGGCACGCGGCCGCCCGGTTTGAGCCCCACCCCGAGCGAGCCGGCCAACGGAGCGGCCTTGACCCCGGCAGACCAGAACAGGGTATGTGCCGGGATAACAGCGCCATCATGAAGAACCACCCGTTCCGGCCCGGCATCGGTAACCCTGGCGTTAAGAAGGACTTCCACCCCCATACTGCGAAGCTTGTTCAGGGTGTAAGACTGCAGTTGTTCAGGCATTGCCGCCATGAGGCGGTCGAACGCCTCGATGAGCACCACGCGCGCCGCCTGAACGCTCAATTCGGGGTAATCCTTGGCGAGCACGTACCGGACCAGCTCGATGAGTGCCCCGGAAAACTCGACGCCGGTCGGGCCGCCGCCGACGATGACAAAGGTCATCAGAGCCCGGCGCTTCGCCGGGTCCGGCTCCACCACGGCGCGTTCAAAAGCGGTAAGGATCTGGTTGCGCAACCGCTCGGCATCGGCCAGCTTCTTGAGGTCATAGGCATGGCGCTCAACCGAATCCAGACCGAAGAAATTGGTCACGCTCCCCGCTGCAACCACCAGGTAGTCGTACCCGATCTCCCCATGGCTGGTCAGCACCTTGCACGCGGCAAAATCGACGGCGCGGACCTCGGCAAGATGAAACCGCGTGCCGGTCCAGTGCCGTGACATGGCCCGGATCGGATAGGCGATGGACTCCTGTTCGAGACCGGCGGTCGCAACCTGATAAAGCAGCGGCTGAAACAGGTGGTAGTTGTTCCGGTCCACCAGCACAACCTCCAGCCCCTGGCCGGCCAGTTCCCTGGCCGCGCGGATTCCGCCGAACCCTATGCCTATGATTACGACACGTTTCACTGTCTGCACTCCATAACTTGAGGATACCCCGTTTAACGGCTTGTGCAAGACAGGACCGAACAGAAAAGCCCCGCCGGTTTCCCGGCGGGGCTTTGGTACTGCAGGAGCAAGAAACGACTATTCGCAGAGGTCGAGCTTGACGTCCCAGTTCTTGACCTTCATGGTGCCGTTCTGTGCCAGGTTGAGGTGCATCTTGAAGGCGCGATCCCACAGCTGCGGCTCGTGGCCGATACCTTTGGCCAGGGTGTCCTTAAGGGCCATATTGTAGTAATCGGTAAGGATCGGCTTGTAGTCCGGATGGGCGCACTTCTCGATGATCTTCAGGGCGCGGTCGCGCGGGCAAAGACCACGGAGGTCGGCAAGACCCTGCTCGGTGACTACGCAATCCAGGTCGTGCTCGGTGTGGTCGATGTGCGAGCAATGCGGCACCACGCAGGAGATACCGTTCGGATCGGTCTTGCTCGGCCGGCTCGACGGGGTGTGCATGATCTTCAGGTAGCCGTTGCGGAGGAAGTCGCCGGAACCGCCGAGGCCGTTGATCATACGAGTACCGCCAACCAGGGTGGAGTTAGCGTGGGCGTACATGTCGATCTCGACCGGGGTGTTCATGGCGATGCACCCGAGACGACGGATCGGCTCAGGGGCGTTGGAGATGGAGAGCGGACGGAGGGTGATCTTGTCGAAATACTTTTCCCAGTTCTCGAAGAAACGCGGGAAGCCCGGGGTCTCGGAGAGGGACAGCGAGCAGGAGGAGGCGCAGAGCAGGTTGCCGCCGTCGAAGAAGTCGAGCATGGTGTCCTGCAGAACTTCGGTGTAGACCGACAGGTTGCGGAACGGACCTTTGGCCAGGCCGCCGATGACGGCGTTGGCGATGGAGCCGACGCCCGACTGCAGCGGGAGCAGGTTCTCGGGGAGACGGCCCATTTTGATTTCGTGGGAGAAGAACTCCATGATGTGACCGGCGATCGCATCCGAGGTTTCATCCTGCTCGGCGAAGGCGCGCCCCTTGTCGCGGAGTTTCGACTCGACGATGGCGACGATCTTGTCCGGGTCGCAAGGTACATACGGGGTGCCGATACGGCTGTCAGCGGCGGTGATCAGGAACGGCGCCCTGTGGGGCGGCTTCTGCTGCATATGGATGTCGTGCATCCCTTCGAAGGAGGGCTGTCCGGTGTTAACCTCGATGATGATCTTGTCGCAGAGGGCAATCGCCTCGGCAACGATGCCGCAGGAGGTGGTCAGGGCCAGACCGCAGTCTTCGGTGATGGCCGAGACTTCGATGATGCCGATGTCGTAGCGGCCGTTGCCGGTGTAGAAGCCGTAAGAGATGTCCTGGGCGAAGTGACCGAGGTGCTTGTCGCCCATCCGGATGCGGCCGGCGTTGATCCCGGCAGCGATGTTCTTGCCGGTCTGGTACGGCCAGCGGCGGTCGATCATGTCAAGAGTTGCCCAGCGGTCTTCGGTCTCGGCACCAACAGAGGCGCCGATGAACAGGTTGAACTTCATCTTGCCCTGCAGGTTGTTGGCCTCAACATGGTTGGCCAGGGCGATGGGTACCACCTTGGGGTAGCCTGCCGGGGTGAAGCCGGACCACATGAGATCCTGCCCGGCCTGAAAGAACTTGATGGTGTCTTCAGGCTTCATGACCTTGCTGAGCAGCGACTTGCGACGAACGCGACTTTCAAGTGTACCGAATTCAGACATCTTCTACCTCCTGTTTTGATGTTGTGTTTACAGCCAAGATCCAAAAGATCTTTGCTAATGCTGTTGGGCTATTCCCGATACCGATACTACGCTATTCTGTATACAGGAAAAAGTAGAACCGGATTCTACTCAAGTGACTGTTTATAGTCAAGATAAAAAACGGCTAAGGTAGGGGGTTTTTCATGGGGTTTGGTCATCGGATTGCCACTGCCGGAAGACGATACGGGGGGCGATCCATTGCGTAGCGGCTGCTGCCCGATAACCGGCAGGCACCTTGATCTCGATGATGCTCCAGCGTTCGGTTTCTGCGGGGTCCAGGCGCTGACCGACAAGGGCGGGAGTGGCCTCCGGTTTCAGCGTGACGTCAAAGGCATTCAGAGGCGTGGCAAGGCCGGTACCGATCGCCTTCAGATAGGCCTCTTTACGCGTCCAGCAGGCATAGAACCCAGCGAGAACCGACTCTTCGTCAAGGTCATGCAGATCATCAATCTCACGGCAGGAAAAAAACCGCTCGGCAAGTTTCATAAAAGACCTGCCATAGCGGGCAGTCTCGATATCGACCCCGATCGGGTATTTGCGGTTTATGGCCAGAAGTGCCAGATTGGAACTGTGAGAGAGGTTGAAATGAATCCCGCTGGAATCGGCATTCCTGAGTTCGGGCTTGCCGTGCGGGCCATAATCGAAATCGAGTTCTTCCGGAGAGATGGGCAGATAACTGCTGAGAATTTTCCGCAGCAGTCCGCGGGCCACGATAAAATGATTCCTCGGTTTCAATATGCGGATACGTTCGGCACGTCGGCGCTCCTCCACGGAAAGAAGGCCCAGAAGAGCAGGAATGCCGTCTGCTGCCACGTCCAGGCTTATGAGCCAGAGATGAATCTCACCCAGTTCCAGCGGTCGCGGCAGTATATTATTCATTGTGCCGACGCGGGGGGAGCAGGTGATGGTGATACTTCCATAATCCGCCCTTCCTCGGCCTGGCGCCATTTCAGAAAGGCAAGGAGTTCGGAATAGGTTTCGAGGCTTTTGATCAGGGGGATCTCCTTGCGCACGGAATCGTCATAGCCTTTGAGCCTGGCGTTAAAGCCAACTGCCTTGCCTTTCAACCCCGAGACGCTCTCAGCAAGAAAGCTCTTCTCCTTTTTATCCGCGTCCCTCTTCACGAGCGACTTGGCCCTGGCCCAGTATTCATCGCTGCTCAACATGTAATGGTTCAGGCTTTCCAGAAATGACAATGCAGAAGCGGACAATTCAGAGGTGGTGGCCAGTTTTGTCTGCAGATCGGTAATGTCCCGGAGCAACTGCTCGTCGGCAAAGCGGGCCAGGTCATAGATATCCTTTTCTTTGGCCGGGTCGAGGGCGTCCATCCGGTCGGCAAACTGCTGGGAACTGGCAAGAAACACGGTAATCGATTTGGAGGCTGCGCTCAGGGACAGGGTAAAATGCGAGACAAACTTGGTAAACATTCCGGCCTGTCCGGCATAAGGTATCGGCAGAGCCTTGGCAAAACCGGCTGCCATGGAACCGGCCTCGATATACTTTGAATACCCGGCAACGCTGCCGGACATCCAGGTCACATAACCCTGGAACTCGTTCATTGCCAGACGCTGGCTTTTTACCTCGGCAGCGATCTCGCGCATACGTGAAATCATGCGCGAGTTGAGTTCGCCTGCGGTCAAGGCCGGCATCTGCAACCGGGTCACCTGCTCTTTGAGGGCTGCATTCTCCTGCACAAGCGACAAAGTCGCCTCGTCCTTCTGTTTCAGCAGTTCGGCACACTGTTCTTCGGCGTGGGCGCCCGGAACGGCGGCTATTAAGGCACAGGCAATAATTAAGGCTGGTATTCGCAACATGAAAAGACCCTGACCGGAAAATGTGGAATCAATGAAGGGGTTTATATCCGAAGAGCGCGGAAAAGGCAAGTTGCCGGCGCGGATCAAACCTGGCGCTGCGGCCATGTTGCCGCATAGGGGCTTTCCCAGTATACCCGGTTCTTGCCCTGATGCTTGGCCTTGTAAAGGCAGGCGTCGGCGTGAGAGAGGAGAGTGTCGGTGGATGCGGCGTCGTAGGGATAACCGGCAACCCCGAGGCTGATGGTAACGGACAGTTCACTTTGGCCCAATAGAGGGGTAATCTCCTTGAAAACCTTTTCCCGGAGGCTCTCCGCCACCAGAAATGCCCCTTCCAGCCTGGTTTCGGGGAGTATGACGGTAAACTCCTCTCCCCCATACCGGAACGAAAGATCCGAGGCCCGGAGAGAAGCAGACAGGATCTTCCCGAGGTTGGCCAGAACCTGGTCCCCCTTTGGGTGCCCATAGGTATCGTTGAGTTTTTTGAAATTATCCACATCTATCATGATCAGGGAGAGCGGTTTTGAATACCGACGGGCGCGAATCATTTCGTGCGGGAATACCTGCATGAAATACCGGTTATTGTACAACCCGGTCAGGGCATCAGTCAGGGCCATGAGCTTGGTTCGGCTGTGCAGGCTGGCGTTGTCGATGGCCATTGCGGCAAAAGAGGCCAGCAAGGAAAGATGGTTAAGTTGCCGGTCTTCCAGATGCCGGGAGGTGAAATCATACAGATACAGGATTCCGACCGGCCGGTTATGAACGGCGAGGGGCAAGCAGACCATTGCCCTGACACCTTCTGCGGAAAGCTCTTTGACCTGCTGCTCTTCCGCCCCCATATCCGGTGCGTAGCGTATGGAATAATCTTCCATTGCCGCCCGGGTAAGGGCATCACCCCGGCCGCAAACCGGCCACCGATTCACCTGGACGAATTCAGGTGAGAGCCCGGAGTGGACATGAAGCACCATCTCGTCTGACGATTCTTCATATACGGCAAGCATACCGGACGGCATCCCCATGAAATTCAGGGCGCTTTCAAGTATCCGGTCGAGAACCTGGTCAAGCTCCAAGGTGGAAACAACTGTTCGTGCGACACCGATGAGTTCGGTCAGATCCTGGATGTGGGCTTCAAGTTTTTTCTGCTTTTCTACCATCGATCGGCACTCTGAGAGCGGTCCTGGTCGGGCATATCCGGGGACAGATCAGGGAGCAGCGAAAGGGCATCCGCCACCTGGTCACCAGATATCAGCATATGCATTGCCTTTCGCCCCCGCTCGGAAACCGTCTCGTTCCCTGAGAATGCATAGGTCTCGGCAGTAATAAAGGCAGCCGCGCGCGGATACCTCTTCCTGAGTTCCATCAGACGGGCCGGAGGCAGGCCTCGCTGGCGATATTCGAGCATCAGGCTGGCAGACTTCTGACACGCCGCGTAAGTATCTTCGGCATCGCGCAGTTCGATAAGCCCTGGCAGGTGCTGCCAGAACATGGGGATCATGGAAGATTCGCTGGGGAGATTCCTCTGTTCCGCCTGTTTCAGAGCGGCCTGCCAGGCCTCCTCTGCCTCCTTGATTATGACATGGTTACTGAGGCCGATGTTCAGATATCGCCCTGGATCGCAACCCATCATCTTCAGATGTTTGGCGGCAAGCGCAGAAAGCGGGGTCAGCTCTTCAAGGGCAACGTAGACACTGTTAGTTCCCTTGACAATGCATGCCTTTCGCTCGTCGATATCGGCCAGTATCTTATAGTCATTTTTTTTGAAGATCGTCTTCATGATGTAATGTATACATCGGCCGGGGCAACAGGTTAATTAAGGACTTTTTCAGCCGTTGGGACAACGGCCTGATCCGGCATGAATAACCGTATCCCGGCAGAAACTGCTACTTTTTCTTTTCATCCATCAGTTTTATCACCTCTGAGGTAATATCTTTCTGCTCGTAGTTTGACCCGACATAAAAGAGGTCTTTCTTAAGAGTGACCAGGGCAAAACCGTGTTCCTTGGCGTAGGCCTCGCAGGCGGCCATGGTCTCCATGGTTATTGTCCGGGTCAGCTCCTCCTGAAGCGGCAGCAGCTCTTTCTCGGCATTATTGACAGTCTTTTTGAACTCATCCACCTTCTTCTCGTATTCCTTGATCTTGGCTCCCCTCTGCTCAGGAGCAAGAGTGGGCAATTTTGCCTGAAGTGCTGACTTTTGTTTTTCAAGCTGCTTCTGCTTTGCATTCAGTTGTGCCTGCAGCTTGGTGCTCTTGTCCTTGAAACGACCCTTCAGTTGCTTCCCGAGCGTCGATTCTTCGGTAATCCTCATGATGTCTATCAAGCCGACCTTCCCGGTTGGTATGGAAAAAACAGAGGTCTGGATATTGCCATTTCCTGCTGCCGCAGGGGCAAGAGGTTGCGGCGATTGAACCGGCGGCGGCGCTTCAGCCTTAACTGGCACGGCGGGTTGGTTCTCTGCAGCCATGGAAAAAGAGATTGCGCTGAGAAACGTTACAACGAGGACCATGGAACTTAGGGTCAGGTTTCGGCTTTTGTTCATTATTTCCCCCTGCGTGGCGTCATGCCTGTCGCTGAAATAGATACAGTCCGAACAGAATAGCGCGATTCCCACCCTGCGGCAAACAAAGATTCCAGCGAGTGATGAAACTTGACTGAAAAGGCAAATAAGAGGAATATCCGTTGTGCAATTCCTGACGCATGCATCTGATTCGATAAAAGGTGATCATGAAACAGCCACTCTCTCGCACCATAAGTCCTGAAACGGCAAGAATGCTGGAACTCGGTCATCCATGGGTCGTTGCCGACGGATTCACCAAGCGCTGGCAAGGGGGAGCGACCGGAGACCTGATCGAACTCGTGGACGGATCCGGGCGCTTTCTGGCAACGGCGCTGCTTGACCCCGCCGAGCGGGTTGTGGCGCGGGTACTGGCAAAAGAACGGATCAGGCTGGACAGGAGCTGGTTAAAGGCCCGGTTGGAGGCTGCAGCAAGACTGCGCAAAGATCACGCAGATCTTGCCGACTCTGATGCGTACCGGCTGGTGAATGCAGAAGGGGATGGATTACCGGGGCTGACTGTCGACCGGTACGGTGAGTTCCTGATGGTTCAGCTCTTCAGTTCTGCCTGGAAGCCCCATCTTGGACCGTTGGTCCAGGCAATTCAGGACGTTTTTTCGCCGCAGGGGGTCTACGAAAAGTCCCGACCCGTGAAGACCAGAGAACTTGAGGCAGTGAGTGAAGGCAGGGTGCACGGCAGCCTGATTGCCGGGGTTCACGCGCCGGAGCAACTGCTTGTCCGGGAGAACGGGCTGAACTTCCTCGTAAGGCTGAGGTCAGGGCTCAATACCGGCCTGTTTATCGACCAAAGAAAGAACCGCCGTGAAATAATGCCCCGGGTTAAAGGGAAGCGTGTCCTGAACCTGTTTTCATATACCGGGGCATTTTCAGTCGCGGCAGCGGCTTCCGGGGCATCGCTGGTAACCAGTGTCGATGCGTCTTCCGGATATATGGAGTGGGCACGGGAGAATTTCGGAGCAAACCGGCTGAATCCGAAAAAACACCGGTTCATTGTCGGCGATTGTTTTTCGGTGCTGCAGGATCTGGCAAAAAAAGAGGACCGGTACGACATGATTATTATGGATCCGCCGTCGTTCTCCACTACGGGCAAAAGCATGTTTACCACCAGGAAGGGGACCTCCGACCTGGTCGCCGCGGCTCTGGCAATTCTGCCTGACGGAGGGATGCTCGTCACATCATCGAACCACCAGAAGGTTGATATTGCCGAATACCTGAAAGAGCTGCGCCGCGGCGCGCTTCAGGCAAAGAGCGAACTTCGGGTCATCTCGCTTGCTGGCCAGCCCGAGGACTTCCCTTACCCGGTGACGTTCCCCGAAGGGCGGTACCTGAAATTCGCCATATGTGTCAAAACCGGATAAAAAAAAGCCCCGGATCGCTCCGGGGCTTTTTGTATGGGTCGAAACTAGTTGTTAAACCCTGGTTACGTTTGCTGCCTGAAGGCCTTTCGGGCCTTTCACAACGTCAAACGTTACGCGGTCGCCTTCGGCAAGAGATTTGAAGCCCTCACCAGTAATAGCCGAAAAGTGCACGAATACGTCTTCGCCGCTCTCCTGCTCAAGAAAACCGAACCCCTTGCTGTCATTGAACCACTTTACTGTTCCATTTACCATTGTCTTACTTTCTCCTGATGCTGCCTTGTTAAATTGATCCGGGGTGTTCCACGGAAGTTTTGTAAACGTAGCAGTTTTATCCCAACAAAGTCAAACGAATAAATCATGCGAAAAATATTTTTTTAATTGCTGCATCAGGCCAGGCTTTTTTCAAGCACCAAGGGGAAATCCGGCTCTCATTTGCCTTTTGCAGAACCTCGGAAAACAACCTCAAGACGGAAAGTAACGGCATAATTTGAGACAAACGCGCCGGAAGAACCCCTAGGCCAGAAAATCTCCGGTTCCAGCTCGTAATAAAGCCAGTTGACCAAAATGTTCCGGCGATAACAGGTAAAAACCCGATAATTGGCCAACACCGGACTTGCGGCAGAATTACCATAGATGCCTCCCCCCACGGTGACAGCGCTTTTGGGAGAAAGTTCCCGCAATAACGAGAGTTCGGTGCCCCACTCCAGTCCGGGGATCTTCTCGGATACAGTTCCTGAGTTGGCCCAGCGCAGAAGGAACTCCCACGGCAGCAGCCGCTCCAGGCCAATTTCGCTCGTCTCCCCGAACCCGGAGCTGTTGTTCACGAAAAGAGTCTCTGCAAACCGCACAAGAGAGAGGTCGTCAAGGGGATGAGTATACTGGAAACGACTCCGAACAAACAGTTCAAATGGAATGGCAATACGAAAGCCGCCGCCGAGGAACATATTCATCGATGAGGTCTTGAACAAGCCGATCCGCAGTTCCGTATTGACAATACGGGTAGACGGCGTCAAGGTCCGGTCATATCCGGGGCTGCCCGGATCCTGAGGGATGTTCGGTGACAGGGGTTGCGGTTCATCCTCGCCGGCAATCACCAGTCGCAAACGATCGCTGATCCTGGAAAGACCGAGGCTGGCCCTGAGGTTGGTGCCGTAGTTGATGTGACCGGAATTGTCCAGTCGCAGAGAATTTCGCCAGCGCAGATGATATTCGGTCTTTCGGTCGGATTCTGCCTCGATCTTGCCGAAAAATTTATCGAAGCGGATCACCTGTTCGAGAATGTCCCGCTCGATTTGATCATGGGTCTCCTCGACAGTCTGGGCAATGGTCTTTTCCTGGCTGCTCTCAGGGGTTGTCTGCGCCGGTGGAAGGGGGGCTGCAGGCGCTTCAGCGGCAAGAGACCCGATGGCCCGGAAGATCCACAACCACATAAACCAGGCGATTGCAAAACTATTTATCCGGCGCAATTTGTATAACCGACTGAGGCTCATTAACGTCCCTCTGATCAAGACAGTCCGGGTGGAATAGATACCGGGCAATTTCTATATCATTTTTTTAAATGATACCATGTAACGAGCGCGTCCGCCGCAACGGCAAAAATCGGGCAACAGCATGGACTTTGGCAGACATTGCCGATATTCCGGCTAGCATCCGGCATTTCCGGAAATCGAGAATGAGATTATCAGGCAGAGACCGTTATTAAACAGGTTATCTCTTGACAGCACAAACAGTTGCAGAGTAGCTTTGCGTTTAAAACAGGGTTAGCTTCAGAGAGAAACAAGGGATGGCGGTCGAAATAAAGGAATCAGAGATTCGCGTGGAGTTTTACCGGGGGTCCGGCCCAGGCGGACAGCACCGGAACACTACCGACTCAGCGGTACGGATCAGGCATCTCCCGACCGGCATAGTCGCACAGGCATCGGAAAGCCGGTCGCAGGCGCAAAATCGAGAGATGGCCCTTGAACGGTTGCGGACGGCACTTGAAAAACGCGACCGGGTAATTAAGAAGCGGATAGCGACCAAGGTTCCAAGGCGTGCCAAGGAAAAACGGCTCTCCGAAAAAAAGATCCTTTCCGAGAGAAAAAAGTTGCGCTCATCTCTGGACTAGGCTTTACCATGATTTCAAATTCCAGCATCAGAATCACCTGGATTAAGCCGGAGATTGAAGAAGAGCAGTGGGAATTTTCCCGCCATCCCGCAAAACAGGAGTATTATCAGCGCCACGCCATTGACTGGCCGGAGATAGTCTCCGCGAGCAACCAGGGGGAGTTGATCCCGTACCCCCGTTCCGGCGAGCTTGGCACTATCAAGGTCTCGCTTTCGTACCACAACTACGAAGATTACTCCAGGTATCTGGCAAAGGCGAAGCGGGGATACCGGTTAAGCTATGCAAAAATGGAGAATGACCTCCAGCGCAATGGGGAGTTGACCCTGAAAGCCCCCATAATCCTGGCATTGGCTGATGACGGCTTGCTGTTCTCTGGTTACAGGAGACTTTGCCTGGCATGGAACTACGGGATGGTCCCATATATATGGCTGGTTACTCTCAACGCAGCTGACCGTCGAAAGACAACCGCAGTTAACGCTGAATGCGAAAAGGAAATCCCATGGGAAAGCAGCTCTATGTAACGAACATCTCTTTTCAGGCAACGGAAGAAGATATCTGGAAACACTTTTCCGTAGCTGGCAAGGTCAAGCATATCAAGCTCCTGACCGATCCCGTCACCGGCAAGTTCAAAGGGTGCGGATTCGTGGAGATGGCGACCTTGCAGGATGCTAAAGAAGCGATCGACACGCTGGATGACTGCCTGGTGATCGATCGGCAGATAAAGGTGGAAGAAGCCAGGCCGCCAAAACCGCGGGAAACCCAGTACAGTAGCGCAGATCGTCGAAAACCGGCACCGGGAAAACGCCCTTCGGGAAGAGGGCGAAAATAGATAACTGATGATAATTTTTTACTGAAAAAGGAGTCGCACATGGGCATCTACACTCACAAGGCGCTGGATCTCCTGGAGAAACACTCGCTGGATGCGGCAATAGCCGAGAAGTTTCTGGGCTGGAAGCTAGACGACGATCCGGAAAAATCCGGATGCAAGAGGTGGTTCGACGAAAACGGCAAACCGACCAAATACGGCACCGGATGCGGCATGAGACTCTTCCACCCGAGCGAAGACATGAACATAGCCTTTCCGGAGATCATTGAACGGC